>NZ_JAUYTP010000031.1 GCF_030695125.1 Allobosea sp.
TTCGAGGGCGTCTCCGTCACCGGCATCCCCGTCCACACGCTGGTGCGCGGCCGCTTCGTCCAGCGCGACCGCCAGCTCGTGCCCGAGACGAGCGGCTGGGGCCGGCAGGTCACCGCCATCCAGGCCATGCCGACACCCACCATCCGCAACGCCGACCAGACGCTGGCCGCCTGTTTGCAAGGGCCGGCCGGCAGCGCCAAGGGAGCGGCATCGTGAACATGGGCATCACCGACATCCGGCCGGTCGAAACCGGGCCGGCCTCGACCTTCATCGAGTTCGAGCAAGCCTCGATCACCTATGGCCGCGGGCCCAAGGCGATCCAGGCGCTTGCGCCGACCTCGCTGAAGATCGCCGAGGGGGAATTCGTTGCGTTGGTCGGCCCCTCGGGCTGCGGCAAGTCGACGATCCTGAAGATGGTCGGCGAATTGCTGGCCCCCTCGACGGGCCACGTCTTCGTCTCCGGCCGCGAAATCGGCGCGACGCCGATCCGCATCGGCATGGCCTACCAGAACCCGACACTGCTGCCCTGGCTCAACATCCGCGACAACGTCATGCTGCCGCTCAAGATCGTGCCGCCCTTCCGGCAGGGCTACCGGTCCAAGCGCAAGACCGAGTACCGCGACCGGGTCGAGGCGCTGCTGGCGCAGGTCGGGCTGGGCGGCTTCGGCGACAAATATCCCTGGCAGCTCTCCGGCGGCATGATGCAGCGCGCCAATCTCTGCCGCGCCTTGATCCACGATCCCGACCTCCTGCTGCTGGACGAGCCCTTCGGCGCGCTCGACCAGTTCACCCGCGAGGAGCTCTGGGCGATCATGCAGGACCTCTGGCTCTCCAAGAAGCTCACCGTGCTTTTGGTCACGCACGACCTCAAGGAGGCCGCCTATCTCGCCGACCGCATCTGCGTGATGAGCGCGAGGCCCGGCCGCATCCTCGACGATTCACCTGTCGCGCTGGCGCGGCCACGCACCATCGACATGACCTTCGAACCGGATTTCGTGGCGCTGAACCAGCGCCTGCGGGCGATGATCGTCGGCGCGCGGGGCGGCACCGGCATCGTCAACCACGCGCCCGGCGCGGCGTGAGGATCGTCCAGATGCAGCGCTCGTCACACCCTCCTCGTCATCCCGGACAAGCGGCGAAGCCGCGTCGATCCGGGATCCATTCCGGAGCCTTGCCGATTGAGGTTCAGGAATGGATCCCGGGTCTCGGCTTCGATCCGCCCAGGATGACGGCGCTTGGCAGATGCTTCGTTGGGATACGCATAAGGGGAAACCTCTGATGGAACGTCTCGGCGAGATCATCCGCGAGAAGGGCGCCTCGACGGCGCTCATCATCGGCGTCTTCCTGTTCTGGGAGCTGTTCTGCCTGATGGCGGGCATCTCCGACATCCTGCTGCCGCGCCCGACGCAGATCATCGCGGCGCTGATCCAGTACTGGCCGGCGATCTGGCCGCACACCTGGCAGACGCTCTACACCACGATCGTGGGCTTCAGCATCGGTGTCGTCATCGGCCTTTTGCTGGGCATCCTGATCGGCTCTTCCAAGCTCGCCTACGACACGGCCTACCCTCTGCTCGTCGGCTTCTCGTCGATCCCCAAGGTCGCGGTCGTGCCGATCTTCGTGCTCTGGTACGGCGCCGGCACGGTCCCGGCGATCCTGACCGCGATGATCATCTGCATCTTCCCGATCGTGGTGAACGTCGCGACCGGCATCGCCACCGTCGAGCCCGAGCTGGAAGACGTGATGAAGACGTTGAAGGCGTCGAAGACGGACATCCTCTGGAATGTCAGCCTGCCGCGCGCCATGCCGTATTTCTTCGCGGCGCTGAAGGTCGCGATCACGCTCGCCTTCGTCGGCTCGGTGGTGGCGGAGACGGTCGCCTCCAACCGCGGCATCGGCAACATGATGATGATCGCCTCGTCGAGCTTCAACGTGCCGCTCGTCTTCGCCGGTCTGTTCGTCCTCGCGGGCCTGGGTGTCTCGCTCTACGTGCTGTTCTCGCTGATCGAACGGCGCGTCACCGGCTGGGCCCATCGCAAGACCGATCTCGCCTCCGCCTGACCTCCCCCACCCGCAGCCCGAAGGAGCCCGCCATGCGTCGCCATTTCCTGAAAGCCACACTCGCCGCCGTGATGACCGCGAGCCTGGGCTTCGCCTTGCCCGCCCAGGCCCAGGCACCGACCAAGATCCGCTTCACGCTCGACTGGAAATACCAGGGCGTCCACTCCTGGTATTTCCATGCCAAGGAGAAGGGCTATTTCGCCGCCGAAGGGCTCGACGTCACGATCGACCAGGGCGACGGCTCGGCTGCGACCGTGACCCGCATCATGGGCGGCGCCTATGACGCCGGCTTCGGCGACATGAACGCGATCATCCAGCAGTCCGTGAACAAGCCGGGTGAGCAGCCGGTGATGGTCTACATGATCTATAACAAGGCGCCCTTTGCGATCATTCACAAGGTCGATGGCCCGATCAAGACGCTGAAGGACCTCGAAGGCCGCAAGCTGACCTCGCCGGCGGGCTCGGCGACGCACCGGCTGTTCCCGATCTTCGCCAAGCTCAACGGCATCGACGCCAGCAAGGTCGAGGTCGTCAACATCACGCCTTCCGTCCAGGAGATGATGATGGTGCAGGGCCAGGTCGATGGCGGCTTCGTCTTCACCGTGACCTCCTACATGAACCTGATCGGGATGAAGCAGAACCCTGAGAAGGACTACAAATTCATCATGTATTCCGACCACGGCATCGAGTCCTACTCGAACGGCGTGATGGTCTCGCAGAAGCTGATCAAGGAGAACCCGAAGGCCGTCGCCGGCCTGGTCCGGGCCATCAACAAGGCGATGCTCGAACTCGCCGCCAACCCGGCCGAGGGCGGCAAGGTGATGAACCGCGTCGAGCCGACGGTAAATGCCGAGATCGAGGCCCAGCGCATCGCCTTCACCTACAAGGCGCATATGCTGACACCCGAAACCGAAAAGCTCGGCGCCGGTGACGTCTCCGATGCGCGGATGACCAAGGCGATCGCGCAGATCGGCGAGGCCTTCGAGCTCAAGAGCACGCCGAAGGTCGAGGACGTGTTCAACCGCTCCTTCCTGCCGCCGCTGGCCGAGCGCAAGATGCCCGCGCCCAAGAGCTGAGCATCGCCGCCAAGCTCCCTTTGCGGAGCCTCGCCGGGCGCGCCACCGGGCGCCCGGCCCTTTCCCCGGCAGCATCGCGAACGGACGGGCCCGACATGATCGTGCTGAGCGAGGCCGACATCCGGGCCCTGATCCGCCCAACCGAGGCCGTGGCCCTGGCCGTGGAGGCCTTCAGGCTGACGGCCGCGGGCAGCGCTCTCGCCCTGCGCGGCGATCTGCGGGCCGAAGAGCCGCGTCGGGGCTGCCTGCTGCTGACCGGCAGCGCCGGGCCCGACAGCCTGTCGATCAAGAGCAATGTCCACGCCCAGCCCGAGACGCCCGATGCGCCACGCCGCTGGGCGAGCCTGCTCACCCTCTGGGACTGGCAGCGTGCAGAACCGCGCGCGCTGATCTCCGCCGGGCTGTTCAACGAGCACCGCACCGCGGCGGGCTTCGCCGCCGGCCTCGACCGGCTCGCCGCCCCCGACGCCACGACGGCCGCGATCTTCGGCGCCGGCCGCAGCGCTCCCCTCGCGGCGCTCTATCTCAAGATCGCGCGGCCCTCGCTGAAGCGCCTGTATCTGGTCGGTCGTTCGCCGCAGCGGCTGGCGGCCCTCGCAGCGAACCTGGCCGGCGAACCCGCTATGGCCGATGTCGAGCTGATCACCACCGCGACGCCGGCTGAAGCGGTCGCCGCAAGCGAGATCGTCGTCACCGTCACGACCTCCGAGGAACCCGTCTTCCCCGGCAAGGCCGCCCGACCGGGCGCCTGCATCGTGCTCGGCGGCGCCAACCGCCCGGGCGCGCGCGAGGCCGATGACGAGTTGATCCGGCGGGCCGACATCTATCTCGACGCCCGCGCGGACGCCTTCGCGAAGGCGGGCGATCTCGTCCAGTCAAAGGCCTCCGGCGCGCTCGACCCCGCCCGCATCCGCGCCGAGATCGGCGCGCTGCCGGGCGGCGCGCTGCCGTTCAGCCCCGGCGCCGACCTGACGGTCTTCAAGTCGATGGGCCTGCCGCTGCAGGACGTGCTGCTGGCGGAGGCCCTGGTGACGAAGGCGCTGGCCTGCGGCCTGGGCACGCCGGTCGACCTGCAGGGGGCGCCATGACCGAAGCGACGATCCTGATCCGCGGCGCGCGCATTCTGGCCGGCGCGCAGGCGGCGACGACGCCGATCGGCGACATCCTGATCCGCGGCAACACCATCGTCGCGGTCGGCGAAGTGCCGCCGCAATCGCCGGGATCGATCGACCGCGAGATCGACGGGCGCGGCCTGCTCGCGGCGCCCGGCCTGATCAACGCGCATATGCATTCGCAGTCGTCGACGATGTCGGGCTTCGCCGACGGGCTGAGCCACCCGGCCTTCATGTGGCTGACGCAGGCCCATACCTCACGCCGCACGCCGCAGGAGATCCGGCTGGCGGTGCTGCTGTCGGCGGCACAGATGCTGACGACCGGCACGACCGCGCTGATCGACCATTTCCCCGGACAGCGCTTCAGCACCGCCGACATGGACGCCGTGCTCGCAGCCTGGGAGGAGACCGGCCTGCGCACGACGCTGGCCATGCGCTTCTTCGATGGGGTCTTTTCCGACATCATCCCCGCCGGCATCGAGGTGCCGGCCTCGGTCACGGCGCTGGTCAGCGGTTCCGGGCTGCTGGCGCCGCATCCGCTGGCCGAGCTGCGCGAGCAGATGCCTGACCTCATCACCCGCTGGCACGGCCGCTCGGGCCGCATCGGGCTCTGCCCCGCCCCCTCCAACCCGGACCGCTGCAGCGACGAGGCGCTGCTCTTCTGCGCCGAGCTGGCGCAGCGCCACGACCTGCCCATCCACACCCATCTGCTGGAGACGAAGGCCCAGGCGCGGATCGCGCGGGAGCGCTATGGCGAGAGCACGGTGGCCCATCTCGAACGCCTCGGAATCCTCTCCGACCGCTGGTCCTGCGCCCATGCGATCTGGCTCGACGAGGCCGACATCGCCCTGATGGCGCAGCGCCAGGCCATCGCCGTCCACAATCCCGAAAGCAATGCCCGCATCGGCACGGGGCGGATGCGGACGCCGGAGATGCTGGCGGCGGGCGTGCCGATCGCGCTGGGCACCGACGGCTCCGGCGCCAACGACAACCTCGTCATGCAGGAGGCGATGCGCGCCGCCGCGCTGCTGCACCGGTCCGACCTGCCCGATCGGCGCCAATGGGTCAGCGCGCGCGATGCCTTGCGCATGGCGACGCTGGAGGGTGCTCGCGCGATCAGGCTGGCGGGGCAGCTGGGCGAGATCGCGCCGGGCCAGCTCGCCGACATCGTGCTCTACCGGCTCGACGCGCCCTGGTGGCGCCCGCTCAACGACGCCGCCTCGCAGCTCGTCTTCGCCGAGACCGGCGCCGCCGTGACGACTGCGATTGTCGATGGCCGCGTCGTGCTCGAGGATGGCAGGATCACGACCTTCGACGCCGAGGCCGCGCTCGCCGAGATCGAGGGCATGGAGGCAACCCTGCGCCTGCGCAACGCCGACCTGTTTGCCGCCGCCGATGCCATTGCGAGGGCCGTCCGATGAGCACGATCGTCGATCTCGTCATCCGCGACGCGCTGCTTGTCACCCCCGACGCGAGCCGCCCCGGCGCGGTCGCGGTCGCGGGCGGCCGCATCGTCGCGATCGGTCGCAGCGAGGCGATGCCGGCTGCGCGGCGGGTCATCGACGCCGGCGGGCGGCCGCTCATCCCGGGCGCGCTCGATGTCCACACCCATGTCCGCGAGCCCGGCTTCTCGCACAAGGAGACCTGGGCGACGGCCACCGCCGCGGCGGCGGTGGGCGGCGTCACCACGATCTTCGATATGCCCAATACCGACCCGCCGACGGCAAATGCCGCCGCGGTGCGGGAGAAGATCGCCATCGCCGCCCCGCAGGCTCATGTCGATTTCGGCGTCTACGGCTATGTCGGCGAAACCAATCTCGCCGATCTGCAGTCGATGGCCGATGCCGGCGCCAGCGCCTTCAAGCTCTTCCTCGGCAGCGACAATCCGCTCGTCCCCTGCCCGAACGACGGCGCCGTGCTCGATGCGCTGGCGCTGATCCGGCAGACCGGCCTGCGCTGCACCGTCCATGCCGAGAACACGCCGATCCTGACCTGGCGCGGGGCGCAGATGAAGGCCGCCGGTCGCGACGACCTCGCCGCCCATCTCGCCCAGCATGCCGACATCGCCACCGTCGAGGCGGTGCAGCGGATCGCCTTGTTTGCGGAATGGACGGGCTGCAAGGTCCACATCGCCCATGAGAACTGCCGCCACGCCTTGCCGGTGATCGCGGCGGCCAAGCGGCACGGCGTCGCCATCACCGCCGAGACCTGCCCGCACTATCTGTTGCTGAGCATGGACGACGCCGAGCGTGCCGGCGGCAACGCGCTGCGGGTCAAGCCGCCGGTGCGCGAAGCGGGCCATGCCGACGCGCTCTGGGCTGCCGTTCTCGACGGCACGATCGACATGATCTCGACCGACCATGCCCCGCATCCGGTTGAGGAAAAGCACCGCGCCTCGATCTGGGAGACCTCGCCGGGCTTCCCGGGCGTCGAGACCTCGATGCGCCTGATGCTGACCGAGGTCGCCGCCGGGCGACTGACGCTGAAGCACTACGTCAAACTGGCCTGCGAGGCCCCGGCGCGCGCCTTCGGGCTCTGGCCGCGCAAGGGCGCCCTGCTGGTCGGCGCCGATGCCGATCTCGTCCTGCTCGATCTCGACCATCGCGCGCCGATCCGCGGCGCGACCTTCCAGTCCAAGGGCAAGGTCACGCCCTTCGAGGGGCGCGAAACCCAAGGCCGCGCCGCGATGACCTTTGTGCGCGGCACCTGCGTGGCGCAGGACGGGCAGGTCACCGCCCCTCCCGGCAGCGGCCAACATCTGCGGTTGCGCTGACGAGGACGGACCGCCGCCCCCTCACCGACATCATGGTCGAAGGGGCGCCCCTGCGAGAGGCTGGGAAAGAGGCCTGGTTCCCGCGACGCGGACAGAGGGCGTTCAGGCGAAGGCCTGTCGCGACACCTCGAAGAACGCCGCCACCGCCCCCCTCGGCCGCAGATCCGGGAGCGTGACGAGATACTCCCCCGCCGCCATCGCCGCCTCATCGACCGGCACGCCGCGCAGGCGCGGATCGCTGCCGCGCTCGCGGCTCAGCACGACCCCGAGGCCAAGGCCGGCAGCGACCGCCTCCTTGACCGCCTCTCGGCTGCCGAGCACCAGCGCCGGCGTGATTTCAACGCCGCGTGCGGCCATCCCGCGCTCGAAGAGGTGGCGCGTCATCGACCCCTCCTCCCTGAGAACGAAGCGCTCGCCGCCCAGTTCGGCCGGGTTCACGCTCGCGCTGTCCCACCAGCGATGGCCGGCCGGAACCAGGATCTCGATGTGCTGGTCGACCAACTTTTCGCAGATGAAGCCATCTGCGGGAGCCGTCAGCGTCACGATCACGACATCGATGCGATGGTCGGAGAGCAGGCCCAGCAGGCGGCTGGAATTGTCGAAGCGGACGTCGAGGCGCAGGCCCGGATGAAGCGCTGAGAAGCGCTGCAGGATCGGCATCGCGATGAAGGGCGCACAGAGACCCAGCGCCAGATGGCCCGAGCGCAGCGCCCGTCCGCTCTCCATCCGCGCGCCGAGATCGTCGAGCGTCAGGATGGCCTCCCGGACCTTGGGCAGCAGGTCACGGCCGTCGCGGGTCAGTTCGACGCCGGTGCCGGTGCGCAGGAAGAGGCGTGCGCCAAACGCCTGCTCCAGCGCCTTCACATGCTGCGTGATGGCAGGCTGGCTGACGCCGAGCGCCTGGGCGGCGGCCGAGAAGCCGCCATGGGTGGCGATGGCGTGGAAGGCGCGGAGCTGGGCGAAATTCACGGCATGTCCTGTTTTTGAATAAGCCTGACTTCACATGACCGTCACAGACTTAAGCATAACTTATATGACCGTCGGCCCAAGCCGGCATCCGCATGCGTCTGGAGCACGTCATGGCCAATTCGACATCCGGTTTCATCGGTCTTGCCGCCGCCCTTGCGATGACGCTGTCAGGGAGCCTGGTCCAGGCGGCCGAAGTCGTCATCTACAACGCCTCCGACAGCGTCAACTCCGCCCTCGTCGCGGCGTTCAAGGCCAAGCACCCGGGAATCGACGTCAAATTCGTGTCCGGCTCCACCGGGCCCATCACCGAGCGCGCCATCGCGGAGAAGGGCAATCCGCAGGCCGACGTCGTCTATCTCGTCAACAACGATGCACTGGAGCAGCTGAAACAGGCCGGCGTGTTCGAGCCCTATGCGCCCAAGGCCTCCAAAATCGCCGCCGATTTCCGCGAGCCCGACGGCTTCTACACCAAGCATTTCGCCACGACGATGTGCATGGTCGTCAACAAGGACCGGCTGGCGCAGAAGAAGCTGCCGATGCCCACCACCTGGGAAGACCTGATCAAACCGGTCTACGCCAAGGAGATCTCGCTGCCCTCGCCTTTGAAGTCCGGTACCGGCGGCGCCATCCTGACCACCTTCGTCGATGCCTTCGGCTGGCCCTTCGTCGAGAACCTCAACGAGAACGTCTATCAGTACGCCGATGGCGGCTCGGGCGGGGCGGAACTCGCCTCGGTCGGCGAGATCGCCATCGGCCTGTCCTTCGACACGACCTGCTACAAGCTCAAATCCGCCGGCCGGCCGGTCGAGATCGTGTTCGGGCGCATCACGCCCAACATCACCGAGGGCGGCGGGCTCGTTGCGGGCGGACCGAACCCGAAGGAAGGCAAGATCTTCCTCGATTTCATGGCGAGCGACGACGCGGCCAAGGTGCTCGGCAAGGTCGTTGGTGCGACGGCGGTTCCCGGCCACGGCCTGGTCGATCTCAGCCAGATCACGCTCTGGAAAATGCGCCGCCCCGTCGATGTGCCCGAGTTCCGCAAGGCCTTCGCCAGCCGGATCCTGAAGCAGTGACGGATGCGACCAACACGGTGGCGATGGGGCCGCTCGCGGAAGGCGGGCCGCCCCATCTCGCCGTCGAGGCGGTCAGCAAGGCCTATGGCGACGCCGTCGCCGTCGATGGTGTGTCACTGTCCCTGCGGCGCGGCGAGTTCGTCACGCTGCTCGGCGATTCCGGCTGCGGCAAGACCACGCTGCTGCGGATCATCGCCGGCTTTGCGAGGCCGGATGCCGGCCGGGTCCGCCGCTCCGGGCAGGACATCACGGATCTCGGCCCGGCCAAGCGCCGGCTCGGCTTCGTTTTCCAGTCCTATGCGCTGTTCCCGACCAAGACCGTGGCGGAGAATATCGGCTTCGCGCTGTCGCTGAACGGGAGATCGCGTGGCGAGACCCGCGCGCGCGTCGGCGAACTGGCGGCGATGGTCGAGCTCGGCCATCTGCTCCAGCGCTATCCGGGAGAACTGTCGGGTGGTCAGCAGCAGCGCGTCGCGCTGGCCCGCGCCCTCGCCAGCGAGCCCGAGGCGCTTCTGCTGGACGAGCCGATGTCGGCGCTCGACGCCCGCATCCGCGGCAAGCTGCGGCAGGAACTGCGCGACCTCGTGCACCGGCTCGGCCTGACCACGCTCTACGTCACGCATGACCAGGACGAGGCGATGGCGCTGTCGGACCGGGTCGCGGTGATGCGTGCGGGCCGGATCGAGCAGATCGGCACGCCGTCGGAGATCTATCACCGCCCGGCCTCGCGGTTCGTGGCGCAGTTCGTCGGGTCGTCGAACCTGATCGAAGGCCGCGTCGTGGCCGGCGGCGTCGACAGCGGCGGCGCGCTCTGGCCGGTCGACTGGCCGGCGCCGCCCGAGATCGGCAGGGTCGTCACCGTGCTCTACCGGCCCGAGCATCTGGCGATCGAGGCCGGGGGGACGCGCGGGATCGGCGGGACGATCGTCGCTTCGACCTTCATGGGCGCCATCATGCGCCACCATCTGCGGGTGGGCTCGGGCGATACGATCATCGTCGACCTGCCCTCGCTCGCGCCGGAGGCGAGGCTGCCCGTCGGCCGCACCGTCGCGATCCTGCCCGATTCCCGCCATGCCGTTCCGCTTGCGGGCGCGGGCGCGATCTCCGTGCCGGCACCGGCGCGAGCCGCCGCGTGAGGTCGCAGCCACTAACGCTGCCCGGCTTCGTCGTCACGATCATCGTGGCGGCGCTGCTCGGCATCTTCATCGCCTATCCGATCGGTTCCGTCCTAGTCGAGAGCCTCGTCGTCAGGGGGCCGATGCCGCTGCCGCGCCTCCAGGCGGTGACGACGGAGGCGCTGGCGCTGCTTCCCGAGGAGGAGCGCGAATCCTCGGTTCGCCGCTGGGTCGCCGCCGCGACCGAAAAGGAGCATGTCGAGGCCACGGCCGCCGCCTTCGCCCTCGTCGGCGAGCCCGTCGCCTGGGACCGGCAGGCGCCCTATTCGCAGCAGGCGCGCGACATGGAGGCGGTCCTGAAGGCCGTGGGCGGCGACACACGCGCGGCCGTCGCCGCAGCCTATCCGACGGCTCACATCATGCTGCACAAGCGCATCGCGCTCGCCTTCAAGGTGCGCGACGCCATCGGCCCCGCCGGGTTCGACCGGCTGCGCAGCGGCAGCGAGAGCCGGATCGGCGTCGACCACTACCTGGCGGTGATGCAGGAGCGCTATCTGCGGCAGGCGGCGCTGAACAGCCTGATGCTGGCCAGCCTGACGGTGCTGGCGACCGTCTCGCTCGCGCTGATGCTGGCTTATGGCATTAATGCCGGCGCCATTCCCTGGCCGAACGCGACGCGCTCGCTCCTGCTGCTCCCGCTGGTCGCGCCGCCGGTCCTGGTCGCGACCGCGACGCTGATGCTGTTCGGCCGGCGCGGGCTCGTGACCTTCTCCCTGCTCGACCAGACGCTGGGCCTGATCGACGCGGACGAGACCAATCTCTACGGGTTCTTCGGAGTCGTGCTGGCGCAGAGCGTCTCGTGCCTGCCTGCGGCTCTGATCGTGTTCGACAATGTCCTGCGCAAGCCCAATGGCCGGCTCGACGAGGCGGCCGCCAATCTCGGCGCGGGCCATCGCCGCATCTTCACGCAGGTGACGCTGCCTTTGGCCTGGCCGGCGATCAAGCGCGCCGCCGTTCTCGTCTTCATCCTGAGCCTGACCGATTTCGGCAATCCGGCCCTGCTCGGCGGCGACATGCCGGTGCTGGCCGGCGTGGTCTACGACCAGATCCTGGCCTATCGGAACACGCCTCTGGCGGCCGCGCTCTGCGTCTGGCTGCTGGTGCCGCCGCTCCTGCTCTATGCCGGGCTCGAATGGTTCGGCCGGCGCAAGAGCTACGCCGTGAGCGACGCCGGGGGCCGTTCCGAACTGGCGATGCCCGCCGCCTGGCGGTTGTCGCTGACGATCGCGGCCGGCGCCGTCGGTCTCTTGATCGCGACGATCTATGTGACGATGGCGCTTGGCGCGGTCACCCGCATCTGGGGCGTCGACTGGCGCCTCACGCTCGGACATTTCTCGGGCGCGGGCGTCGATACCGGGCTGTCGGGCTCGGGCTATGGCAGTTCCGAGCGCGGGCTCGGGCTGGTCTGGGACAGTTTCAGGATTGCGGCGATGGCGGCGCCGCTCGGTGGGCTTCTCGGCATCGTCATCGCCTATGTCGTCGAAAGGCTGCGCCCGCCCGGCCGCAGCGTGATCGCCAGCCTCGCTCTGATCCCGGCGATCCTGCCCGGCATCATCTTCGGCGTCGGCTACATCATCGCCTTCAACGCGCCGCTGGGCTTCAAGAGCCTGTCCCTGACCGGGACCTCGGCGATCCTCGTCATCAATGTGCTGTTCTCGAACCTGTTCGTCGGCTTCCTGGCGGCGCGCGCGGCCCTGCAGCGGCTCGATCCCGCCGTCGACGAGGCGGCGGAAAGCCTCGGCGCGGGACTGGTCTCGCGCTTCTGGCGCGTCACCCTGCCGATGCTGCGGCCGGCGCTGCTGCTCGGCACGCTCTATGTCTTCATCGACGCGTTGACCACCTTCTCGTCGGTGATCTTCCTGATCTCGGGCCATCACAAGCTGGCCTCGGTGGCGATCTTCAACCACGCGGTCTCCGGCGATTTCGGGCAGGCCGGCGCCAAGAGCGTCGCGCTGCTGGCACTCGCGCTCGCGGCCATGTCGCTGGTCTGGCTGATCGAGCGCCAGCCTGAGCGTCGCCGCGAGCGGGCGGCTTCGAAGCCTGCTGCCGTCGCGCCGGATGCGAGCTTGCGGCCGGCCATGGAAGGCCTGGCGCGATGAGCGGAGACCTCGTCGCGCGCGATGCCGCTGCCTTCTTCCATCAGGATGGCTCCAGCCCCTGCGTCTCCGCCCTGCACGGAGTCGATGGCGTCTGGCTGGAGGACGAAGATGGTCGCCGGCTGCTCGACCTGCACGGCAACACCGCCCATCATATCGGCCATGCGCACCCCGAACTGATCGCCGCGCTCAAGGACCAGCTCGACACGCTGCCGTTCTCGCCCCGGCGCTTCACCAACGAGCCGGCGGTGGCGCTGGCGGAGACACTCCTGTCGAAATGGCCGGGGCCGCCGGCCCGCGCCCTGTTCGCCACGGGCGGCTCGGATGCGATCGAGATCGCCCTCAAGCTCGCCCGCGTCGCAACCGGCAAGCACGAGACGATCTCGATCGAGGGCTCCTATCACGGGCATGGCTTTGGCGCCTTTGGCCTGTCGCGCGCCGCGCCGGACGCGAGGCTGGGCCCGTTCCTGCCTGGACGGCACCATGTCACGCCCTACTGGCATCAAGATGACGGCGCCCTGCGGATGGTCGCGGATGTCCGGCGGGCCCTGGAGGCGTCCTCCCGGATCGGTGCGCTGATCGCCGAGCCGATCCGCTCGAACTGCCATGTGCCGCCGCCCTGGCTCTGGCCCCAGATCCGGCAGCTTTGCGACGCCCATGGCGTCCTGCTGATCTTCGACGAAATCCCGTCGGGCCTCGGCAAGACCGGCCGCTTCTTCGCCTTCGAGCATGTCGGCGCGACGCCCGACGCCGTCGTGCTCGGCAAGGCGCTCGGCGGCGGCATCCTGCCGATCGCAGCGGTGATCGCCGATGCGCGCCTCAACCTGGCGCCCGAGCTTTCGCTCGGCCACTACACCCATGAGAAGAACCCGATGACGACGCGGGCGGCGCTGACCACGATCGAAATCATCGAGCGGGACGGACTAATCGCACGCGCTGCAGGGCTGGAACGCGAGCTTCATTCGCGCGTGGCTGTGATGCGCAAGGACAATCCCCTCGTCGATCACATCCGCGGCAAGGGCCTGCTGCTCGCCATCGGTCTCGATCCCGAGCGCGTGAACGCGGCCCGCCTGCCGATTGCCACCGTCGTCCACCTTCTGCGCGAGCACGGGCTGTCAGCGACGGCCAAGGATCCATCGAGCTTTGGATTCTCGCCGCCGTTGACCATCACGGACGCTGAACTCGATTGGGCTCTCGACCGCCTTCAGGAGGCGATGATGGCCGCTTCCGAGCTCACAGCCCCGGGGAGTGCAGCGATACAAAATGGTTCACGCCAGCGCCTGAACCTGGATCTCGACGAGGATGTCATCGGCGGCCAGGCGTGACTCGACGGTCGCGCGGGCCGGCGGCTGCGTCCGGTCCACCCAGGCTTCCCAGGCTGCGTTCATCTCGGCGAAGGTCGAAATGTCCTTGAGCCAGATATTGGCGACGACGATGCGGGTCTTGTCGGTTCCGGCGAGCGCCAGATAGCCGTCGATCTGCGCGAGGATGTCCGCCGTCTGCTCCTTGACCCCGCCGCTGCGGTCCTTGGCGGTCAGGCCCGAGAGAAAGGCGAAGCCGTTGGCGACGAGGACCTTGCTCAGCCGTCCGGTGATTTCATGGCGCGTGATCATGGGGGTCTCCTCGGGGAAAAGCGGGGGGTGGCGAAGGTCCGGCGCCTGTGTCCGCGATCCGGGCGCCGATGGCAATGCGCAGCCGTCAGCGAGCGAGCATGAGGTCGGCCGCACGTTCGCCCACCATCATCGCGGGCGCATTGGTGTTGCCTGATGGAATCGTGGGGAAGATCGAGGCGTCGGCGACGCGCAGGCTTTCAAGTCCGTGGACCCGCAATTGCGGATCGACCACGGAGTCGGCGGGGTCGGGCCCCATGCGGCAGGTGCCGCAGGGGTGAAAGACCGAATAGGCCTGCTGGCGGATCGACTGGAGCAGCGCCGCATCGTCGGCGCAGTGCGGGCCGGGCTTGATCTCGCTCTCGATCAGGGCGGCGAAGGTCGGCGTCGCTGCGAGCCGGCGCAGGAAGCGGGCCCCGGCGAGGATGTCGACGACGTCGCGCGGGTCGGACAGATAGTTCGGCGCGATCTCGGGCGCGACGCGCGGGTCGGCGGAGCGGATCGCGACATGGCCGCGGCTGTGGGGCCGGCAGGGGGAGACGCTGGTGCTGAAGCCGGGAAAGGGATCGGGCTTCATCAGCGCCCGCACGCCGGGCAGCGCCCGCTCATAGCTCAGCGGCGAGAAATAGAGCTGCATGTCGGGCCGGTCGAGATCTGGCCGCGTTTTCAGATAGCCGCCGCCCTGGTTGACACTGAGCGAGAGCGGACCACGCCGGTGCAGGAGATAGGTCAGCGCCATGCCGATGCGGCCGGGCCAGGACAGGAGGTCCTCGTTCAGGCTCGGGCGCTGCGACCGGTAGACATGGTCGTAGCAGAGATGGTCCTGCAGATTCCGGCCGACCGCCGGAAGCGCCTGCACGGTCGCGATGCCGTGCCGGGCGAGCGCGTCCGGCGCGCCGATGCCCGAGAGTTGCAGCAGTTGGGGTGAGTTGATCGCGCCGGCGGCGACGACGATCTCGCCTTTGGCGCGGTAGCTCACGCGCTGCGCGCCTCGCCACCCTTCGACCCCCACGGCGCGCGTCCCCTCGAACAGGATGCGCGAGACGAGGATGCCGGTTTCGACCTTGACGCGTCCGCTCCGGCGGGCCGGGTGCAGATAGGCGCGGGCCGCGGATTCGCGCAGGCCGCCGCGTGTGGTGATCTGGTAGACGCCGGCGCCCTCGCAGGTCTCGCCGTTCAGATCCGGATTGAAGGGCAGTCCGGCTTCCTGGGCCGCCTGGACGAACAGCGGCGTCAGGGGATGCACGGCTTTCGAGATGTCTTCCACATGCAGCGGGCCGCCGGCGCCATGCCAGGCCGAGGCGCCAAGCGCGTGGTCCTCCATGCGCCGGTAGGTGGCGAGCACGTCGCGCCAGCCCCAGCCGGGATTGCCCATGCGCGCCCAACCGTCGAAATCCTCGGCCTGGCCGCGCATGTAGACCATGGCGTTGATGGCGCTCGACCCTCCGACGACCTTGCCGCGCGGCTGGTAGATTTCCCGCTCGGCGAGACCGGGCTGGCGTTCCGTCCGGTACATCCAGTTGAGGCGCGGGTGGTAGAAGGTCTTGCCGTAGCCGATCGGCAGATGCAGCCACGGGTTCAGGTCGCGCGGGCCGGCTTCCAGCACGAGGATGCGGTCGCGCCCGGACAGAGCCAGACGCCCGGCCAGCGCACAACCGGCCGAACCGGCGCCGATGACGATGACGTCCCACTCCTCCAAGGCGAACTCCCTGCCGGCTTCGATCGTTTGCGGCGTACAGGCTGTAGGGTGAATTGGGCTCGTCACGAAGGGCCGTTCTGTTCGGCTCGCCAGTCCAATTCCGTCGTGGTTCAGCGCGCCGCGAGATCGCCGATCGCCTGTCGCAGGCCTATCACACCGGCCAAGATCTGCGCGGGCGTGAAGCCGCTGAAGCCGAGGACGAGACCGTCGCGCGCGACCGGCTCCAGGCCGAAGCGGCTGATCGGCGCGACCGTGATGCCTCGTTCCGCGGCGGCTCGTGTCAGCGCGATGGCGTCGAGCCCCTCGCGCAGATACGCGATGGTGTGCATGCCGGTATGGGTCGGAACGACGTCGAGATCTCCGGCCAGATGGGTCGCTGCCGCCTCCAGCAGGGCCTGATGCCGCTCCTGGTAAAGCTTGCGCATGCGCCGGACATGGGTGGCGAAATGGCCCTCGACGATGAAGTCGGCGACGATGCCCTGCAGCGCGGTCGGCACGCCCGGCGAGTAAGCGTCGAGGCAGATGCCGATCTGCCCGGCGAGTTGCGGCGGCGCGACCAGGAAGCCCAGGCGCAGCGACGGAAACAGCGTCTTCGAGAAGGTGCCGACATAGATCACCCGACCGGTCAGG
The DNA here is from genome assembly GCF_030695125.1 of Allobosea sp. Lineage (GTDB taxonomy): Bacteria > Pseudomonadota > Alphaproteobacteria > Rhizobiales > Beijerinckiaceae > Allobosea. Next base: position 16,275 of record NZ_JAUYTP010000031.1, read on the forward strand.
TCGATGCTGGTCAGCGTCGCCATCGGCGCGCCCTGAAAGCAGAATTCGCCGTCCCAATCGTCCTCGATGATCCAGGCCGCGCTCGCCTGGGCCGCTTCGAGCAAAGCGAGGCGACGCTCGAGGCTCATCTTGGCGCCGAGCGGCTGCTGATGGGCCGGCGTGACGAAGGCGAGCTTGAAGTCCGGCGCGCGGCGCAGCCCTTCCTCGACGACGAGCCCGGACTCGTCGACCGGCACCGGCACGATGTCGGCCCCCGACAGGATCAGGCTGTTGCGGGCGCCGATCGCGCCGGGATTCTCGAACCAGACCTTGTCGCCCGGGTTGATCAGGGTCGCCGCGAGGAGCTGGAAGGCCTGCTGGGCGCCTGCGACGATGAAGATCTGCTGCCATTCGCAGGCGATGCCCCGGTTGAGGCGCAGATGGGCTGCGATCGCCTGCCGCAGCACCGCCTCGCCATGGGGGTCGGGATAGCCCAGCACCTGCTGGCGCGCCCTGCGCCAGTGCCGGCCTGACAGCTTGGCCCATTGCGCCATCGGGAAGGCATCGAAGGCGGGCATCGCTGTGGTGAAGGCGCGCGGCTGGTGCGGCAGGCGCGCGCCGAACAGCTTCGAGGCGGAGTCCATCGCCTGAGCCAGCCGCAGCTTCGCGGTCGGCACGGCCACCGCGGCGGCAGCCGGCGCCGGCCGCTCGCTCGCCAGCGCCTGGCTGACATAGGTGCCGGCGCCAACGCGCGTCTCGACCAGCCCCTCGGCCGCGAGACGGTCGAAGCTCTCGACGATCGTGGTGCGGGCAACACCGAACTCCTGCGCCAGCGTGCGCGTCGCCGGCAGGCGCTCGCCGACCTTGAGCGCGCCGCTCAGGATCAGCTCGCGCAGGCCCACGCAGATCTGCACGCTCAGCCCGTGCGGCCCGTCGCGATCCAGCACGATCGACTGCAGCAGGACGCCCTCCTCGCGCTTGACCATGACGTCTCCTCAGGGCGCGCCCTGAGGATTGGACTGCCGCTTTGATCAGAATGGACCTTGGGTTCAGACCAATTCAAGCCCCCTCTCCGAACATGCCGGAGGCCGCAATCGCGCGGCGTCGCGGCGTCAGCATTGGCAGTGGCTATGAAGATCACGCGGCTCGAAAGCTTCACCACGGTGGATGTCGGCTTCGTCCGCGTGACCTGCGAGGATGGCAGCCAGGGATGGGGGCAGCTCTCCCCCTACAATGCCGACATCACCGCCACCGTCTTCCACCGCCAGGTCGCGCGCTGGGCGATCGGCGAGGATGCGCTCGCCATCGACGAACTCGTCGCCACCATCGGCGAGCGCGAACACAAGTTCCCAGGTTCCTATCTCTGCCGTGCCCTGACCGGGCTCGACACGGCCTTGTGGGACTGGCGCGGGCGCCGGGAGCGCAAAAGCGTCTGCGAACTGCTCGGCGGCACGCCGCGGCCCTTCCCGGTCTACGCCTCCAGCATGAAGCGCGGCGAGATCACGCCGGAGGCGGAGGCGCAGCGTCTCGCCCGTCTGCGCGACGCCCATGGCTTCCGCGCCTTCAAGTTCCGGGTCGGGCGCGAATGCGGCCGCGACCGGGACGAGTGGCCGGGCCGCACAGACGCCATTGTCCCGCAGGTGCGCGCGGCGCTGGGGGCGGATGCGACCCTGCTGGTCGATGCCAACAGCGGCTATTCGCCGGCCAGGGCGATTGCGGTCGGCCGCATGCTGCAGGACCATGGCGTCGTGCATTTCGAGGAGCCTTGCCCCTACTGGGAACATGCCTGGACGCGCGAGGTCCGCGAGGCGCTCGATCTCGACGTCACCGGGGGCGAGCAGGACTGCGACCTCGCGGTTTGGCGGGCGATGATCGAGGGCCGGGTCGTCGACGTGGTCCAGCCCGACATCTGCTATATCGGCGGTGTCGGGCGCATGCTGACCGTGGCGCGCTGGGCGGCGGAGGCCGGACTGCCGGTGACGCCGCATTCGGCCAACCAGTCGATGGTGACGGTCTTTACGCTTCATGTCATGGGTGCGCTCGCCAATGCGGGGCCCTATGTCGAGTTCTCGATCGAGGGGCCCGACTATTATCCCTGGGAGCAGGGCCTGCTGCGAAACCCGCCCACGGCCAGGGACGGTATGGTCGCGATCCCCTCCGAGCCCGGCTGGGGCGTCGAGATCGAGCCCTCCTGGCTCGAGCGGGCCGACTACCAGGTGACCGAGGTCGCAACGTGAGCTTCGACCGGGCGGAACTGGTCGCGGAGGCGCGGCGGAGCGGCACGCTGGCGGGGCTGCCGTCCGAGCATTTCATCGACGGGCGCTTCGTGGCCTCGATCTCGGGCGCGAAGATGGAGAGCTTCGACCCCGGCCGCGGGGTGCCGTTTGCGACTTTCGCTGCCGGTTCTGCCGAGGATGTCGCGCGGGCGGTGGCGGCGGCGCGGGCAGCCTTGTCGGGGCCCTGGTCCCGCCTGACACCGGCGGCGCGGGGCGAGATCCTGATGCGGGCGAGCCATCTCCTGCGCGAGCGGGCCGCGCGCTTCGCCGTCGTCGAGATGCTCGATTCCGGCAAGCTGCTGGCCGAGTCCGAGGGCGATGTCGGAGGCGTCGTCCGCTGCCTCGCCTATTACGCTGGGGCCGCCGACAAGCTGCAGGGCGACAGCGTGCCGCTCGGGCCGGACTATCTCGGCGTGACGATCGAGGAGCCGGTCGGCGTCGTCGCGCAGATCGTGCCCTGGAACTATCCGCTCTCGACCGCGGCCCGCGGCATCGCGCCGGCGCTGGCCGCCGGCTGCACGCTCGTCGTCAAACCGGCCGAGCAGACGCCGTTCACCACGCTGATGCTGGCGGAGCTGCTGCACGAGGCGGGCCTGCCGAAGGGCGTTCTCAACGTCGTCGCCGGCACCGGCGCCGAGGCCGGCGCCGCGCTCGTCGCCCATTCCGGCATCGACCACATCACCTTCACCGGCTCGGTCGCGACCGGCCAGAGCGTCATGCGGGCGGCGGCCGAGCACGTCACGCGTTTGCAACTCGAACTCGGCGGCAAGTCACCGGTCGTGCTGATGGCCGATTGCGAGATCGAGGCGGCCGTCGAGGGCGTGATCGGCGCGATCTACGAGAATGCCGGCCAGATCTGCTCGGCCGGCTCCCGGCTGATCGTGGAGAAGCCGATCGCGCAGGAGGTGCTCGAGCGGCTCGTGGCGCGGGTCGAGGCCATGGCGCTCGGGCACGGCCTGAGCGAGGCGCAGATCGGGCCGATCAACTCGCCTCAGCAGCTGGCGCGCATCGACGCCCATGTCGCGCGGGCGCGCGCCGCCGGCAACCGTATCCTGACCGGCGGCGGCATCGTTCCGGACGCCGAGTGCGGCGGGGGCTGGTTCTACCGGCCGACCATCATCCTCGCTGATGGCCTCGACGATCCGCTGGTCCAGGAGGAGATCTTCGGGCCGGTGCTGACCGTGCAGATCGTCCAGGGGCTCGACGAGGCGATCGCGGCCGCGAATGCGACGCCCTACGCCCTCGTCGCCGGCATCTATACGCGCGACCACGGCTCAGCCTGGCGCTTCGCCCGGGCGGTCGATGCGGGCCAGGTCTACATCAACGAGTTCTTCGCCGGCGGCGTCGCCATGCCCTTCGGCGGCAACCGGAAATCCGGTTTCGGCCGGGCCAAGGGCATGGCGGGCTTGCGCAGCTACTGCAAGCTCAAGAGTGTGGTGGCGCGGCTCTGATGCGGCCGGGGAGAAACGACCGTATGTCGAGCGATCTGTTCAGCGCCGATTTCAAGGCGGCGCCCTATTGGTGGGATGGCGTGCCGCGCCCCGATTTGCCGGCCTCGGACCCGCCACAGCAGGTCGATGTCGTCATCGTCGGCTCGGGCTACACCGGTCTCCAGGCGGCGCTCCAGATCGCGCGCGGCGGCCGCAGCACGGTGGTGCTCGACGCGGAAGCCGCCGGCTTCGGCTGCAGCACGCGCAATGGCGGCCAGATATCGACCAGCATCAAGCCCGGCCTTGCGGAACTGACGCGCCGACACGGCGAGGCCAAGGCCGTCGCGATCCTGCAGGAGGGCCGGCGCTCGCTGACATGGCTCGGCGAATTCGTTCGCGACGAGGGCATCGACTGCGACTTCGGCGTGGTCGGGCGGTTTCACGCCGCCCATTCGCCGGGGCAATACGAGGAACTGGCGCGTACCGTCGCGAACCAGCCGAAGGGTCTCGAGGTCGCCTGCCACATCGTGCCGCGGGCCGAGCAGCACAGCGAGATCGGCTCGGACCTGTATCATGGCGGCGCGATCTTCGCCGAGCACGCCTCGATCGACCCGGCGCGCTACCATCAGGGGCTGCTGGAGCGCGTCCTGGCCGCCGGGGCGCAGCTGGTGCCGTTCTGCCCGGCAACCGCCATTGCGCCCACGGGTCAGGGCTTTCGGGTCGAGACTCCGCGCGGGACCATCGCCGCGCGCGACGTCGTCATCGCCACCAACGGCTATACCGGCCCGCTCACCGGCTGGATGCGCCGCCGCGTCATCCCGATCGGAAGCTATGTGATCGCGACCGAGGCGCTCGACCCGGCGCTCGTGGACAAGCTCATTCCCCGCAACCGCATCGTCAGCGATACCCGCAAGGTCGTCTATTACTACCGCGCCTCGCCGGACCGGCGCCGCATCCTGTTCGGCGGGCGTGTCTCGCTGAGCGAGACCGATCCGCGCCGCAGCGGGCCGAAACTCCATGCCGACCTCGCCGGGATCTTTCCCGAACTGGCGAAGACGCGCATCAGCCATTCCTGGTGCGGCTTCGTCGCCTACACCTTCGATGAGCTGGCGCATATCGGCCGCCATGACGGCATGCACTACGCGATGGGCTATTGCGGCTCGGGCGTCGGCATGGCGAGCTATCTCGGCATGCGGCTGGGCCAGCAGGTGCTCGGCCTGGCGGAGGGCGCGACCGCCTTCGACGATCTGCCGTTCCAGACGCGGCCGTTCTACAGCGGCAACCCCTGGTTCCTGGCGCCATCCGTGCTGTTCTACCGCTGGCGCGACCGGCTGGCACGATGAGCGAGCCGGATTGGCCTTCCCGAATTCTCAGAATGGACCTTATGGGCAGACCAATTCCAACAAACTCTCCAGCGTGACAGAGGTGGGACGGGGCGCCGCGGCGACCTTCCGACTGCCGATGCAACTGTGTCGTTCAGATCAGGAGACATGACATGCCCCAGCCGATCCTGCCGTCGCGATCGACCCTCGTCCTTCTCCTCAGCCTGGCCGGCGCGATGCCCGCCTTCGCCCAGGAGCTCACCGTCGTTTCCTTCGGCGGTTCCTACCAGGAGGCGCAGAGCAAGGCGCTGTTCGTCCCTGCCGCCAAGAAGCTCGGCATCAAGCTCAAGGAAGAGACCTATAGCGGCATCGCCGATCTGCGCCTCAAGGTGAAGGCCGGCGCCGTGACCTGGGACATCGTCGCCAGCGGCTCGGGCAGCGCGGCGCGCGCCGGCTCCGAGGGCATCCTCGAGAAACTGGACTACAAGATCATCGACACCTCGAACTTCATTCCCGGCACGGCGCAGGAGCATTGCGTCGGCGGCGACGTGTTCTCGACGGTGCTGGCCTGGAACACCAAGACCTATGGCCAGAACGGGCCGCAGAGCTGGGCCGATTTCTGGGACGTGAAGAAGTTTCCCGGCAAGCGCTCCTACCGCAAGGGCGTCGCCGGTTCGCTCGAGCCGGCCCTGATGGCCGACGGCGTGCCGCCGGAGAAGGTCTACGAGGTGCTGTCGCAGCCCGGCGGCATCGACCGCGCGATCAAGAAGATCCGCGAGCTGAAGCCGCATGTCGCAGTGTGGTGGGCGTCCGGCGCCCAGCACGCCCAGCTCATGAAAGACGGCGAGGTCGACATGATCACCGGCTGGAACGGGCGTTTCGACGTCGCCGCCAAGGACGGGGCGAAAGTCGCCTACACCTTCAACCAGGGCCTGCTCGACTATGACTGCTACGGCATCGCCAAGGGCGCGCCGAACAAGGATCTGGCGATGAAGTTCCTCGCCGAGATCAGCAAGCCGGAATACCAGGCCGAGTTCACCAAATACATCACCTACGGCCCGACCAACAAAAAGGCCTACGATCTCGGCCTGATCGAGGCGGCCTATGCCAAGACCCTGCCGTCCCATCCCGACAATGCCGCCAAGCAGCTGCCGATCGACCTCGCCTGGTACACGAAGTTCGAGGCGCAGGCTTCGGCCGCCTACCAGAACATGCTGACCGAATGAGGCAGGCGGCCGATCACGGGAAGCCGATGGCGATGTCCGCCGCGGCTTCTCCCGCTCCCGCGATGGGCAATGCGCTGCCCATCGCCGTCCGGCGCCTGAGCAAGGCCTATGGCGCCGTGACCGTGCTCGACGAGGTCGATCTCGACGTCCGGCCCGGCGAGTTCCTGACCCTTTTGGGGCCGTCGGGTTCGGGCAAGACGACCCTGCTGATGGCGATCGCCGGCTTCCTGCGCCCCGACAAGGGCAGCATCCGCTTCGGCGAGCGCGAGGTCGTCCGGCTGGCGCCGCACAAGCGCGAGATCGGCATGGTCTTCCAGAACTATGCGCTGTTCCCGCATATGAGCGTGGCCCGCAATATCGGCTTCCCGCTGCGGCTGCGGCGTGTGCCAGCGGCCGAGATCGCCCGGCGCGTCGAGGCCGCGCTGGAGATGTTCCAGCTCGGCGGCTATGGCGAGCGCAGCGTCACCCAGCTTTCGGGCGGCCAGCGCCAGCGCGTCGCGCTGGCCCGCGCCATCGTCTTCGAGCCGCGCATCATCCTGATGGACGAGCCGCTGTCGGCGCTCGACAAGCAGTTGCGCGAGCGCATGCAGATCGAGCTGAGGCAGCTCCATGACCGGCTCGGCACCACCACCGTCTATGTCACGCATGACCAGCGCGAAGCGCTGACCATGTCGGACCGCATCGCCGTGCTCGACCGCGGCAAGATCGCCCGGATCGATGCGCCGCGCGCCATTTACGACCACCCCGGAAGCCGCTTCGTGGCGGAGTTCATCGGCGAATCCTCGTTCCTCGATGTCGATGTCGCGGACGGGATCTGCCGGGTGGCGGGCACCGTCATCCGGGCGCTGCAGGTTCCGGTGGCGCAGGGACGCTGTGTGATGCTGCTGCGCCCGGAGCGGCTGCGCATTCTGGACGGCAGCGAGAGCGAGGCGATGAACCGCTTCGAGGGGCATGTGCAGAGTGCGATCTATCAGGGCGACACGCTGCTCCTGCAGATCGTCCTGAACGATGGCAGCCCGGTGACCCTGCGCATGCCCACGCGCGGCGACGACGCGCCCCCGCCGGCCGGCGGCTCGCCCATCACGGTCGGCATCGCGGTCGGCGACACGGTCCTGCTCACAGATGAAGCGAAGGCACAGGCGTGATGGCGCCCTCGCTCGACCTTGCCCGGGACGCGGGGGCCGACTTCCACGCCGCCGCGCTGCGCCGCGACCATTGGCGCGAAAGGCTGGGGCTGGCCGCGCTGGCGGCGCCGGCGCTGCTGCTCGTCGGCATCATGGTGCTGCTGCCGGTGGGCTGGCTGTTCTGGCTGTCCTTCCAGGACGATGCGGGCGCACTGAGCCTCGAGCACTACCGGCGCATGCTGGCCGAGCCCTCCTATGGCCGGACCTTCCGCACCACCTTCGAGATCAGCCTCGCGACCACCGTCATCTGCATCCTGCTCGGCTATCCGCTCGCCTATTTCCTGTCGCAGCTGCCGCGGCGTGCGGCCAATCTCTGCATGATCGCGGTCCTGCTGCCGTTCTGGACGTCCCTGCTCGTGCGCACCTATGCCTGGCTGGTGCTGCTGCAGCGCAGAGGCCTGATCAACACCTGGGGCATCGAGCTCGGCCTCTGGAATGAGCCGCTGCAGCTCGTCCACAATGTCGGCGGCACATTGGTCGGCATGGTGCACATCATGCTGCCCTTCCTCGTCCTGCCGCTCTACAGCACGATGCGGGCCATCGACCGCGACCTGCTGCGCGCCGCGTCCAGCCTCGGCTCGACGCCGGCCCACGGCTTCTGGAGCGTGTTCTTTCCGCTGTCGCTGCCGGGGCTCGCCGCCGGCTCGGCGCTCGTCTTCGTGCTGTCGCTGGGTTTCTACGTGACGCCGGCCATGCTCGGCGGCGGCAAGGTGACGATGGTCTCGAACCGCATCGCCAACGACATCGAGCTGTTCTTCAACTGGGGTGCGGCCAGCGCGCTCGGCGTCGTGCTGCTGGTGATCACACTCGTCGTCCTCATGCTGGCGGCGCGGCTCTCGCGCGGCGCCGGCCTGTTCGGCGGAGGGCATTGAGCATGGGCTGGCTCGACCGTGCCGCCAGCGACACGCAGATCACGCATCGCTCGCGGCTCTGGCTCTACGCCGTCGGCGTTCTGGTCCTGGCGTTCCTCGCCCTGCCGACGCTGATCGTGATCCCGATGTCGTTCTCCCACTCGCAATATCTCGAGTTCCCGCCACGGCAATGGTCGCTGCGCTGGTACGAGGCCTATTTCTCCTCGGGAAGCTGGATGGCGGCGACCGCGACCTCGCTCAAGGCGGGAATCTGCACGGCCCTGCTGGCGACGCCGGTCGGCACGCTCGCCGCCTATGGCCTGCACGTCTCGCGGCTGCGTTTCGCCGGCGTCGCGATCCTGGCGTTGCTGACGCCGACCATCGTCCCGGTGATCCTGGTCGGAATCGCGCTCTTCTACGCCTTCGTGCAGTTGAAGATGGTCAACTCCTTCCTCGGCATCGTGCTGGCCCATACGATCCTGGCCGTGCCGATCGTGATGATGATCGTCGGATCGGCCTTGAAGAGCTTCGACCTCGACCAGGAGCGCGTCGCGCGCAGCCTCGGCGCGACGCGGACGCAGGCCTTCGTTCAGGTGACGATGCCGCAGATCCGCTTCGCCATCGTCACCTCGGCGCTGCTCTCCTTCCTGACCTCCTTCGACGAGGTGGTGGTCTCGCTGTTCGTCTCGGGCGGGGACAACTCGACGCTGACGCGCGCCATGTTCATGGCCCTTCGCGACCAGATCGACCCGACCATCGCGGCGATCTCGACGATCATGATCGTGATCACGTCGCTGCTGCTGGCGGCATCGCAGTGGCTGGGAAAGGGCGACGATCCCGCGCGGGGCTGATGGGCGCAAGCTAGAGCGATCCCGAAGCGCCCCGCTCGAGGCTCGGCCCTGTCGCTTCGCGCGAAGGGACCGGGTGCTGTGCAGGCCATGGCGGTGCCTCGGACGGATCGTGGCCGGCCGAGCCGATGACGGCGGTCAACCGGCGTGGCCGACAGGCCCGTTCCGCGCCCCAACGGGGTTCATGATTCCAGATTGACCGGCCAAGCATTCCGGTCGGGCCGCGACAGCGGCGCTCGAACCCGGATCCAACACTGTGATTTCGCAGGGGAAAAATGGCGCGGGCGACGGGGCTCGAACCCGCGACCTCCGGCGTGACAGGCCGGCACTCTAACCAACTGAGCTACGCCCGCGCAGGGCAGCCGAGGCGCGGTGGCCGTCAGCGAGGTGTGGATTATGGCGGCAGGCGGGAAGTGTCAAGCGCATGCCTCCGGCAAAATGACGATCTTGCGAATTGGCTGTGGGATCGGCCTGAGCGAGCACGATCGGAGAGGTCGGGAAAGTCGCCGACAGGCTCGAAACCCGCCCCACCCGCTCCAGACCATGCGCTGCCGCAGCGACTCAGTGCTTGATGGCGGCGGCGCCAGGGCTTACATCGACGACGCCGGGCGGTTAGCTCAGCCGGTAGAGCATCTCGTTTACACCGAGAGGGTCACAGGTTCGAGCCCTGTACCGCCCACCATATCTAATTCCATGCCGCATAATCGAAATCTCCATTCTGCTAGATTTGACGGGCAGCGGATGTTCTTCCCGCGCCCATGATATGCCCACGATTGCGCGGTCCGAACGCAGCATTGAGACCATCGCGGCGACTGACATCGAGATGGCCGTAGACCCTGTCTGCAACCTTAGCTGACATGCCTGCGACCTTCGCCGCCGTATGCAGATCCATTCCTGATGTCAGCACCCACGTCATGAACGAATGCCGCAGCACATGCGGCGTCACCCCTTCCAGTCCCGCAAGCTTGCAGGCGCGCGAGAATCCCTTCTTGACCGATGCGACAGGCTCACCATGGAAAGTGATGACCCATCCGCTATTCGTCTTCGGCTGCCAGCGGCGCAGATGAGCTAGGAGCCGATCCGGCAGGCCGATTGGCGGTTGCCGTTTGTTTGTGACGGCCCTGCCCTCGGCTAAACGGAAATATGTGCCTTGCGAAAGGTCGATGTACGAACGATCTGCGCCAGCCGTGAAACTCGCCGAAAGGATCGCTGAAGATCGAGTGCCGCTGTAGAGGCCGATGAGGATGAACCGGCATAGATGGCGCAGCGGTCGCAGGATCTGATTTTTGGGACCGTGCTGTTTGTAGCGCCAGCATGTCCATAAGAGCCGAGCGGCCTCGGCTCGCGTCAAAAACCGCTGACGTGGCTGCGGCGCAGCCGGATATGTGATTGCTGGCGCGTAGGCGAGAACGCCTTCCTTTACCGCGTGCGAGAGACAGGCGCGGAGGTGTTCCAGATCCCGGCGCACGCTCGATCGTTTTGGCCTTTTGGGCTTTCTTCCAGGCAGCGTATCGGGGGCAATCTTGCCTTCAACCCGCAAATCTACATAGCGACGACACCAGTCCGCGTTGATTGCGTCGCAGCGCGCGCCTTTCGCGTGTTGCAACAGTAGCAGCGTCAACCCGGCAACCGTATCGCCGCGCGCGAGATCTTTGGCCCTCGTCTCAACATAGAGGTTGAGAACATCGGCGATCAGGATTTGAGAGGGATCACTACGGCTGGCCTGCTTGAGGCGCGTCCGCGCGAGGTATTGCGCAAGCTCTCCTTCAGCCTGCTCACGCTCGCTTTCGCCGCAACCAGTGCTGTGTTCTCTCCCACGATCAAGGATGACCCACACGCCTTCCCTGCCCCACCGCTCCCGGAAATAGAGACGCGGTCCCTTTGCACGGCGCGGCATTTTTGAATCATCCCTTTCACGGCAGCGAGTGAGGTGTACTCACGCTTTCCAATCATCCAGGTATCGAGATGGCCCTTGTCACGTTCAGCACGCAAGGTGCGGACCGTCATTGTCCCATCTGGGAATGCTTTTGACGCCGCCACCTCTAAGGTGATCGGAGCGTCCGCATCAATGTCGACAGAGCCGAACATTCCGAGACTTACTTTTTGCGAGAGAGGACAAGCCCCGACCAATCGGAGAAGGAACTACAATTGGTCGGGGCAATCGACTGCGGGAGACCACCAACCCCACAGTCCCCGCGCCGCTCATGCAAACGGCGCGGATTACTAAAATCAGACAGGCAGGCCGAGCTTGACGTTGACCGTGCCCGATGGATTGGCGGCGACGGATACCGCTACGCCGAGCTTGGTGTTGCCGCTGGCGGTTTTCGTGACGAGCTTGTTCGTGCTGTCCCAATAAACGGCGTCACCGATGGCGATGGCGAGAGCCGAAACCTTGGGCAGCTTGAAAACGCCTTCCGTCACAAGATCCAGGTCGCTCCCGGATGCGGCTGTGCCGGCTGCAATGCCTAGGATCGAGCCGATGATTACGACATCGCCAGAGAGCACATTCGCGGGCGCCGGAAGGGTCAAATTCTTCCCCGCTTGGACATAGTTTTTCATGGCTTACAGCCCTTTCGAGGTTGAGAAACGGATGGTTGTCGGATGGGCGCCGGAAAGCCGCCGTTCGGCTTCCGCGATGGCGCGGGCCATTTCCGAGTCCGTGCCGTAGCGGATGCGTTCACCGTTTTGGTCCGTCACCTCCCGGACCCCGGAGAGGCGAGCGCGCAAGAGCTTGTCACGCCAGGTTGCAAGTTGATCGACGCTGACACCCATGGGAATCAGAGCCCCGGATTGCGGACAGCGCCGCGCCAATCGACCGCGCCAGCCCCGAAATCGAGCACGACGCGATACTCTGTCGAGAGCACGTCCCAACCTTCCCGCGATGCCATCTGCGGGCCGGGCGCGGACGACAGGTAGCTGTATTCGAGCACCGGAGCCGTGGCCGGATCAGCGAAGAGATACCAACTATCATCCGTGATACGCGGCTCGATCAACGGAATGAGTTTGCCTGCGAACGGATTCACGTCGCTCACTGTATTGGCCGTGATCTGTGCGACGATCTGCTCTGCAGCCGTTTCCAACTCGGGACCGACCAGAAGGTATTTCGGGACGACCTGAATAACGGTTTTGCCGTCGAGCCCCTTCACGGTTCGCAGCGCCTTTCGAGCATCCGATAGCTCGATGAAGGTCAGTCCAGCGCCAGGAGACAGCAGGTTCCCATGATCGGCGTGGAAGAGCCGCTTGCTGTCTTCGCCCATCACGGGACCGGCGCCACTCGACTGCGAAAGGAGGCTCCAAAGAACCTCAGCTTCTGTTGCCGCTGCAGCCTGCCCTGCAACGCGCGCCCAGTCGCCGAAGGCGTTCAGATCGTCATTGATCAACGCCTTGCGCGTGATCGAGAACATGCCGGCATAGGTGTCGAGCACGTACGACTCTGAGGTCTCAGAGCGTGAGACCGCTTTGATTTCGCCGGACTCCGTCACTTTCGACAGCGCAGAAAGCTCGCCAAGCTTCAGCGCTGTCCCTGCCCGGAAATCGGGTCGCGAGCCCTGCCTGCCGATCTGCTTCAGCGGCGACGCAGCAGCAGTGTAAGCCGCCATGAGCGTGCGATTGCCGACACCCTGCAGCAACTGAGGGAAATCGCTGGTCGTATGAGCCGCGCGGAAAAGCGCATCAGGATTCATGCCGCGCGTCGAGATGCCCCGGACGTGAAGGCATTCGGTTGCCAGGTCGCGGAGACTAGCGCCGCTGAACTGCCTTCCAGCCTCACTGGGAGCCGTCCCGGTAAGCCGGGCGTCGAGAGCATCGCCCATGGCGCGGATACGAGCTTCCGGCGCTTCCTGAACCACCGTCGCGCGGATCTGCCGCGTGCCAGCCGAACGCTGTACCATGGCCTCGCGAGCTGCGGTGCGCACCTCCTCAATCGTCGCGTTGCCCGAAATCTGGCCTTCGGCGAAGGATGGCGGCAAGTCGGCAAGTTCGCCGATCGAGCGAATACGCGCCTGATCCGCATCGGGCATGATGGGCGTGCGATCGAGAATTTCGTTCTCATTATCCATGGGTAGTCCCCGAATTCTGGCGCCAGGATCGGCCCCGATAGGCACGACGGACAGCTCGAAAATTGACCATCGGACGGCCGTGCGGATGCGCCCTCCGGTCTCAGGGGTTCTGGACTCGGCCCATTGGTGGACGCGAAAGCCGATCGACACGTCGCGAAGGAAGCCGTTGCGAATTCGATCAACGATGGGCGCAGCATCGTCAGACTGTGCCAGGCGCAACACGCCGATAAGCCTGCCGGCTTCAGATCTGACCGATTGAATGATGCCGATGACGTTGCGCGCTGACGTGGCGTTGTGAGCGTCAAGAATCGGAGTCCCGATCAAACCGCGCATATCGAGGCCAGCAGGGTCCAGACGCTCGATATGATCGCGGCGCTGCACGTCTGCATAGGTCGTTAGCACCGCCTCGACGGTGAAATCGGACTCCGACCATGAGGCCGGCGCCACGTCGCCACCACGGCGATAGTGAAGCTGCAAATCGTCAGACCGGAAATGAACCGTCATGAGGCTTCATCCTCTGTCGCCGGCTTGTCTTCCGTCTTGGCGGGCTGCGGAGCACCGAACGTCAGGCCAAGCGTGCTTTCCCGCTCGCGATCGGCGGCGATCTCCGAGTCCAGCTCATCGATATTCCAACCGCGTTCGGCCACCTTCTGGCGCCGGGATGCGAGGCCAGCAGTGATTTCGGCGATATCCGCCTCAACATCTTTCGCAGGATCGACCTGCAGAGGTTTCGGCGTGATCCAATCGCAGCGGCGGTCTGCGGTCTCGTCAACCGTTCCAGCCAACATCTCGCCAGTCAGAAAGCGGCGCCAGACAGGCGCCAGCAGTTGCGGCACAAGACAGTGATATTGGAACGCCTCGATCCGGCGCCGGAACGGCAGGAGGCCAGCCCGCAAGCTGGAATAATTGGCGCCGGTCAAATCCCCATCGACCATAAAGGCTGGAAGCCCCATGCCGGCAGCAAGCGCACGGATTTGCGCCTTCAGGAGCGGAGCGACTGCCTGCGATTGCTGCGGGGAACTGAAGGTGACGGTCTTTCCACCGCCAACGCGAATGAGCGTGCCCGGCTCAAGCGACGGCTGAGCTTCACCCTTGAACGGATCTTCACCGCCGAAATCGTTTTGATCGGTAATGACGCCGCAGAACATCGCAGCGACGCTGGCGCCCATAAGGAGCGCATCCGTCAGCTTGTCGAGTTCGCCAGCGGACAAGATGATTGAGGCAGTCCAGGGCACGCCGCGCACCTGCCCCGGCATCAGCGGCCGGAAGATATGCAAGACATCATCGGCAGAGACGCGCACCGGGGGCGCCCAGGATGCAAAGGTGTCAGTCAGCCGTGAGGGAGATATCCAATAGGCGACACGCTTGCCGGCAGCGTCGAACTCAACGCCCTGCACGATCTGAGCGCCGTTACCGAGTTCGCGCGTTACGGAGCGATCGACTTGCTCGACATCGAGCACGCGGAGGGTGGAACCCGACTCATCGTATTGCAGCAGGACGAAGGACTCGCCGCGCACCACAACGTCTGTGACGATAAGCGCCTGCAGTCCGTAGAAATCAGTGCGCCCATCAGCGTCGGCGGCTTCCGACCATTCGTCGAAACGTTTGACCAGATCGGGATTTGCAGAAGACGGGCGAATTCCGCTCCCGATCGCCTCTCCGACGATGTTGCCGACCGCATTCCCGATCAGAGGGTTATTCGCGACTAGATAGGCCGATCGGCTGGCGAGCGTCTGCCCTGCCCCGCCAATCTCGGAATTGACGCGCCCGAATGTGCCGGCGCCGAACATGCGCCTGCCCATGCTCGCGCCGTCGAAACGGCGAGTCTGGGAAGGCGCTATCCAACGGGCCAGGGTGCTGCGGGCGCGGTCGAGCATTATTCGCCACTCCGCGTGCAAGCCAAGAGTCCGCGAATCTCGCGAGCCGCTGGCGCCGTGAACCGGCCCATCTCGACACTTGCGAGATATCCCGCAGCCGCAACCTCAACTCTTGCGTGCGTGTCTCGCTCCCAATCTGCGAAAATGCGAGGCGACAACTCCCCGTACTCACGCACCAAAGCGACATGAAAACTGAAATCCTCCCCCGCCTCGACGCGCCTGATCGCTTCGTGAGAGTTTTTCTGAAGCCAGCGGGCATAAGCCTCGCAAAGCCAACGATCGACCCCGCACTCATTTGCGAGATAGATCATGCGAAGGGCGCAAATCGAGGCCTCATCGTACAGGAAAACCCGACCTCGCTGATCGTCGTGTGGGAGATAAAAACGCACCGAGTAATTGCGGAGCGCCTTGTCGAGAGACGGTTGTTTCTCGTCAGGCAGGCCGTCTAACAGCGCGAACATCTTGGTGGCGTCAGAGAGTGAGAACATGAGTAACTCCCAGGGTTCGACTCCATATCTCAGATTTGAGTTGTGGAGTCCAGAGATATTTGCGATGATGATTGCGCCCATTGGTCGTGGGTATGTCTCCTTCCCGACAAGCAGCGGGGACAGGCGCAACTTACGCTTTGCCCCCGCTGCATCCGGAACCAACCGATGTGCCGAAAGCCGATATATCTTTTAGCCGTTCACGCTGAGGCCGTGCTCATTCGGGCCGGACTCGATCAGTCAGCAGCTCGCGCGCATATCGAGGAGCTACCGCAACGCTTTGTGGGCCACTGGTGGAGAGTTCGCCGGTCTGATCTGGCGAAAGCTATTCATAGCATTAGAAATCAACACAAAGTTGAAAATCCAACTTTTGGTGGATTAGATTGTGATTTGCTATAATCAATACAGGACTTCATGATGCGATCACCCGAAAAGGAGAGCGTCATGCAGTTAGTTATTCCTGATTTTCTTATTTCCGCCGATGCCTGGAATGCAGGATTGACGGGTGATTGGGCTAAAGACAATGCGATCGGCCGCCAGCGTGCTGATGCCTTGCAAGCCAACATCCGAATGACCGGCAATTATCCCCTTCTCAGCCACGCCATTACCTTGCTACGAGAGCGGCCACGCGATGGAATTGAGATTGGTTTTTTGCAGCGGCTTAGTGAAATGATCGCACCTACCCATCTAATCATAGGATAGAATCAAATGGGAATTGACCCCTTAGAGAAAGCCCGAATTAACGGACTATCAGCTGGCGTTAGGATAATTGATGACCTGGTCCACAATGGTGATTTGGACGAATGTATTAATCGTATCCGATTAGCCGCGACAAACGATTCAAAATTCAATTGGCACCTCATTGAGGCAATAGCTTCATTGGCCGCAACAGGTTTTCAATCAGATCAAAAGCCTACCGATTGAGCCAGTTACTGCGGATCACGGCAGGTGTGGGGTTCAAAGCCTGCCCTGCCGATGCCACCTCTTCCGCCCGCCTGTCGAGATTGACGCTGATCAGGCCGCGCACGGCGATCGCATAGATTGTCGCGTCGAGACATTCCGCCCGCAGTCCGGGCTTCCGCTCCCATAGCCTTGTCGGCACGCCGCGCGTGTATCGGACGACCACGCGCTCCGATGCCACTTCCTCGAAATAGCGCGGCTCCAAATCCTGCGAAAACCGAATCCCCTGACCCCGGCTTAGCTTAGCTATCAGGCGTGATTTCTCCCCATCCACGCCGACGATGAATAGACGGCTTCCCTTGGTCACGCTTGCCGCAATGGCAGGGCGAGTCCCGGAAACACCCTTGATGGCCACGATTTTGCGAGCAAAGCGCGGCTGACAGAACGAGATCACACGGTCCATGTGTTCGCCATCGCCCGCGTCCACTGCAGCCGCGTCAACCCGAAGCGTCCCGCCGTTGGGATGGGACCAGGTCGATCGCAGCAACTCGTCTAGCTCGGCCCATGTGGTGTCCTCTGCCGGGCTGCCCCAGATGACGGCATTGGCAAGAATGAAAAGCTGATCTCGGCCGTGACCGACAAAGACAATCTCGAGTCGATCGCGCTGCACGTCCACACCGCCCGTAACGATTAGCGCGTCCGCAGGAATGGCATTCAAGCCGAACGGCTCCGCTCGCGCGGCAAGTTCGTTTTCATCAACCTCTTCGGCCGCCTCGCGCCAGCCTTCGGCCATCAGCGTGTTCGTCCAAGTCTGCAATTGATCGACGTTGCGCTTCGCAGACAGGAATTCGACGGCCACTTTCCCCCATGCCGCGTTCGCGAGATGCGAGACCAGGACATTGCACCGAAAGCCCGCATGCCCCTTCACTTCAGGGCGGGTTGCGCGCCAGCGGCCTGCAGCGACCATTTCGGCCTTCTGCCTCTCTTCGACAATGCAGCCGGCAGCCTCACAGACGAAATACGCGCGTTCTGGCTGGCCTTCCGGCCATTGAATATTTCGCCATAGGATCTGCTGGAAATGACCGCAGCTTGGGCAGCGCAGCTCGAAAATTCGCTGATCGGACTCCCGGTAGCCGCGAAGAACGTGACTCGTCTCCTCATAGATGGGTGTGCTGCCCATGATGATTTTGCGATTGCCGAAGGACAGTGTCCGCCGCTCAGCGAGCGTGATAGGTGAGCCCTCGGGGCCTGACTCCATAGCGTCCGCTTCATCAATCAGCAGAATGCGGACGTTGTGACGGCGCAGATTGCGCGGCGATTTCGCCGCCACGATTTTCAGGCTACCGGCCGGGAAGCGACGGGAAAGGAGCGTTGAGCGGCCCGACTCGTCAGCCTCTGCAGAAAGCAGACCGCGCAATATCGGGCTGGCATCAAAAATCGGCTCGATATCGCTGACGACGAAATCACGCGCATCCGACTCCGTTGGCAGCAAGGCCAGGATGGGCGCCGGCTCGTTCGCCACATAGCTGGCGATTGTCGCCGTGATCAGCGTCGAAAGGCCAAGTCGTACCGGCTTCACGAGAGTCACGCGCTCGATCGCAGGATCTGAGATCGCGTCAGCAATTCCTCGTTGCACCGGAGTCAGTCGGATCGGCCCAGGGGATGCCGCGACTGACTCCGGTAGGCGGATATTTTCTTCGATCCATTCCGACAACCGCAATCGCGGCGGCGGAATGAGCGAGCGCAATGCGGCAGCGCGAGCCTTGAAAATCGCGCTCATGGCTTTGGTGTATAACCCATCATCGACAGACGCTCACGACGAGGCCCCATTGCTCTGACAAGTTTACCCTTCGACAGGGTATACCACACGCCAGGAAGCACTAAGACATCATTCACAATATCTCCGGTCTTAGCTGCAACAACATGCTCCAAAACTGGAACATCGTCGTCCCTAAGGCTCCATTCACTCAACATTAAACCGCCACCCAAAGCACATTGGGCCTTAGCATTGGGGCCTAAACCAACGGCAATACCAAATCTTCCAGCGCTCGCGTAGGCGTCTTCTTGCGGCATTTCGAGGCTGACGCTTCTACGGGCGATCGCATCGCCGCACAGTCCGCGAGCATCTGCCCATCCGCCGTTCGTTGTGACAGCGCAACCAAAATTCCCCCAAGCGTGTGCACCTCCCGCAAACGCAACGGCATTTCTATTGCTCCCGATTGTAAAGGCTTCACCGCCACTGCCGCGAGCCGCAACGTGTTTATCGTCCGAAATCACACTGCTTTGCGGAGCGCGGGTTGTGCACGTTTCATCGTTAGGCGTTGCATCATCACAAAGTATCTTCGCCAAGTCAGATAGTACCCCTTTGCGAGCCATCAGCGGGATCATGAACATGACCGCGCCGACCGCATCACCCGAATAAACAACCCACCCACGGGGCGCGCGATGTGCGCCACCATTCGCAGATGGCATGCATTCGCTTTCCAGAACTGCGATGATTTGCCAGGTCGCGTTTTTGTATCTCGCTAAACGAGTCCAGTCTCCAACCCCATTTAGGAACCCATGAATACCATAATATGCACCGCCAAAATCAGCGACGACATAGCCGCTAGAGGGGTATAGAAATGAATCTAGATCCTCCACCATAAGACGTTCTTGAATGGCCTTTCCCGACGCCAAGCCATTTTCACTGCTCGTGCGAAGCAAGTAACCAACTCCTTTGCCTGCCGGCTCGCTCAACCAAGGCTCTTTGTCAGCGAAATTCTTATGTTGAATCTTTCCACCTATCAGGGTGAAAAGATCAAATATCGAACTCATGTTATTTCCGAGCGTCATTGCCAATCTCCGTAAGAGCATCGCGGATCTCGCGATCGATAATTTCCAAATCGTGGGCGGATAGATTCAACCGGGCGGAGACTCGCGAAGGGACGGCAAGCATTCCAGCCCGGACGGTTCGCAGAATTTCGGCCCATGAGTTTTGGACCGTCACAACGGACACAAGCTCGCCGCGCTTTTCCTGATTTCGCAATTCGAGGTGATCGGCCTGCTCTTTTGCCAGGCGCAATTTCTCGGCTTTAAATTCAGGATCGGCGCCGCCGCGTATTTTCGCGGACGTTATAAGATATTGGATATAGCCGCGCGTGGCGTCCGTTGTGCTGTATCGGCCGCAAGCCGATTTGCGGATTACACTCTCGCTAAGCAGCCTTCGCACCTGCCGGGTGCTCACCCCCCAGAAGGTGGCAAGATCGCCCTCCCCGGCCAAATCTGGCCGATCAGCGTGGGGGCTGGCGTCCTTCGGCCCATCAGAGCCGAGCAAATCGTCAAAGTCGCTCATATCGGAAACTCGAATCTGAAAATACTGCAGCGAGCGAAATGCTGCGGCTCTGTGGCCCCCCTATCGGCGTCGTCAGAGAGGGACCCATCAACACCCTGTTGACGTGATCGACTTGGAATTGCGTCCGTTGTGACGAGCACGATGCTGCGCCCATGCACTGCCTCGCACTCGTCACTTACGAAGCAGTGGGGAATTGAGGGCCGGGACAATGGGACACCCCCTATAGGGGTGTGTCCCTGTCTGTCCCGCTGCCCGCCCTCAGTATTCCGGGGTACAGGGTAGGAGATGTCCCGGACATGTCCCGGATGTCCCGCCCATGAATCGGCCTTCAGAAAAAGGCGCGCTGCGAGATCGAGGCTCATTGATCAGCCTCCAAGTCGTCAAAGTCGCCATCGGGAATTGCGTGTGGATCGTCGATAAAGACGGCCTCACCAACGCGATAAACAATGCCGCTACGGAAAAGCCCTTCAAAGGCGCGCTGCACTGCCTTGCGGCATGTTTCGGGGTTTTCGCTGGCGCAGATTTTAGGTGACGAGCGACATGACGCCCGCCACTCGTCCAATGGGACACCTTGGGACTCGTCCGGGACATGTCCCGCTTTGTCCCGGAGGATTCTCAGGGCTTCGCGCTCACGCGGGTTCAGTTTGATCGGCTTCGGCGCGCTTCCGGCTTCCACCTCGTCACAACGCGCGATCGATATGGGATCACCATCATCATCCGTGCCCATGTCGACAGTGCCGATGCGGAACGCCAAATCGAGATCGCAGGGGCCGTTCCGATTTTTCGTCAGCCTTCCGCGAATGATGCCGCTCTCGTCTCGCGCCTGAAGCTCAATCGCAAAATCGAGCGCACCGTTCAAAAGGGAGTGCCCGCGCGGCGTGCCGTTGGAGTCCTTCGTGCTGTGATGGATCAGAATGACAGCGGCGCCGTGCTTCGTCAGGGAACGCGCAACCGCTACAACCCTGCCCATGCCCTCCGCTGCATTTTCCTCCAAGCCAGGAAATGCCATGGCCAGCGTGTCTATGATGATCAGCGCCGGCCTTCGTTCCGCAGCGGCCGTCCGCAACGCGGCAAGGTCTGGTGAGTCCTTGGCCAGGAGATTGGACACGCCCTCGACCAAGGTGAAGCCATCAGCGTGCCCATGAGTGAGGCGAAGTGCCGTGACGCGGCCTCGCATCCCATGGGGATCTTCAGCAGCGACATAGAAGACGCCTCCGGCTTTCGTCCGCATACCGAACGCCCGCTCGCCTTGTGCGACCTTAAAGCTGAGATATGGGGCGATCAGGGATTTACCGGCGCCAGGCGCACCGAAGATGCACCCCACGTCGCGCGGCGCGATCAATCCCTTGACGATGTAACCCCGCGACGGCGCATCGCCGCATTGATCGGGCGTCAGAAAGGTCAGGCGGGATGGCTTTGGTGCCGATGCCGGATCTATGGCGTCGAGATTGTCGAATTCGATCGGTTCCGGCGATGGCGCGCGCTTCCATGCGCGGTCTATGGCGCGTTGCCCCCTACCCTTTGCGACCTTCTCCTCTTTATCGACGTGCGATTGCGCTTTGGGATTGCCGGCGACGGATAGCTCGAAACCTGCCTTATCATCGCCGCCCGCTTTCAGCCGGCAGGCGAGACGATAGAGTTCTCCCGATGCGCTGGCATCGTCCGCATGCTCGGCTTCCTCGTCAGCCTTGCGCCGCTTTCCCTTCGGCAGCGCAGTCGCGTCGAGATCATCAGCGCGGTCGATATGGCGCCCATCAACCAGGCGCGTTTCGATCGGCGGTTGCCCTTCGACATTCCCACCATAGTAAGCTTGCGAGAGGGTGAAGCTGGCGCCGTCTAGCGCACCGTCGAATAGACCGTTCAAGCGCATCATGAAGCGCTCGCGATGATCTGGCGCTTGCTCCTCTGCGAACGGAACGAAGAGGCGCCAGCGGGGCGCTTCGGGCCGGTGTGATGGCGTCGTGTAGATCAGCGCGGCAATGTTGGCAGCCTGCAGCCGCCCTTCCGCCTCCAATGGGCTGATTTCCCCGCCGTCATAATCAGCTTCGACGCCGCTGACTGCCTGCACATTTGCGTTGTTGCGGAGGCAATTCTTATCGGTGCGCTGATCACCGAAGCGAGCCAGCTTGAACCAAGGGAGTTCGGCCTTGGTGCGCCCGCTCTCAGAACCGACCACGCGCGCCAGGTCGCGTAGTGACAGACGATGATCTGCCTTGCGGGAGGCTGCCTGTGTGGGGAATCGCGTGACATGTATGGGTTTGTCGAGCGGCGAAGTCGGTCCCAGCAGATCATCAAAATCGCTTGGATCAATATTCCCGTAATGGTAACGATGGCGCTGCTCAATATCGCTATGCTGATCGCTGCCGTGTCCCTTTGCAGAGGGCGCGGCAGTTTCGTTTGCGTGGTCGGGCGGCCAAGGCCGTCCGAAAAAAGAGGCCAGCAGTGAAGACGCTTGTTCCATCAGCGGACCGCCTTCTGCTGAAGAACGCGCCCACGGTATGCCCAAGATTGACGCGAACCTTCACGGAACGTGCCGGGAACGATGGTGAGAGAGAGTCCCGATGAGATCGGGGTTAGCGAAGCCCTCGCCTCGTTTACACCGAGAGGGTCGGCGGTTCGAGCCCGTCACCGCCCACCATGTCCACCATTATCCTGGCGATTACTGAGCCGCGATTTCCCGCGTCAGCGAAGCCGCGTGCTGGTCCAGCGTCTGTACGGCCGTGGCGACGCGACGGGAGGCCTCGTCGAGCGCCTGGACCGAGCCGCGAGCGGCCGTCGTCTCCGACCTGACCCTGTCGAGCGCCGTGAGCATCGCCCGCGCCTCTTCGAACACCGTCTGCATGTGACGCCCGATATCGGCCGACACGGCGACATCCTCGCGAAGCCTTTGCGCCAGTTCCCGTGCCGTCGCACCATCGGCGACGAGCCCTCCCGTCATGGCGGTGATCTGCGCGGCGACTTCGCCGGAGGCCACCTGGATCTTGCAGATCCGGTCCGCGATATCCTCTGTCGCCGTGGCCGTGCGTTCCGCCAGCGCCTTGACCTCGCCTGCGACGACGGCAAAGCCGCGGCCAGCGGGGCCGGCGCGCGCCGCCTCGATCGTGGCGTTGAGCGCGAGCAGATTGACCTGCTCGGCAATGTCGCGAATGACGCCGACGACATCGCCCACGCGCGTCGCCTCCGAGGCGAGGCGTCGGGTCTTGTCCTCGGCATCGCGTGAACGCCCGATGGTCGTCTCGGCATGCCGGCCGACCAGATCGAGATGCGTCTCGACGGCGCCGACCGCGGCGCCGATCGCTTCACCGAGGGAGACGACCGCCTGCCCCGCCTCATCGAGCCGGGCGGCGTGGCTTTCGGCATCGCGCACCAGATCGCCACTCACGGACGACAGGGTCGCGACCTCGTCGACGGCGGCGCGGATCGCCCCCGAGGACGAGGCGACTTCGGCGCGCAGCCTGTAGAGATCCTGACCAAGCCCAGCGCTGAAGCTGTGCAGCCGGCTCGCCCGCACCAGGCGATCCTGCGCGTCCGCTTCGGCCTCCTGCTGGAGGGTCAGCGACTTCTGGCGTTCCCGCTTCAGGCTCAGCAGGGCCCTGGCGACGACGCCGAGCTCGTCGCGCCGCTCGACATGGGGAATGACGACGTGGCTGCGGTCGTCGGCGAGCTGCCGGATCGCGCCGCTGAGGTCCCGCAACGGCCGCACGACCCGCAATGCGACGAGAAAGAAGGCCAGGAGAAGCGCAACCGCAGCGGCGATGCCCCACTGCGTCAACCGCCAGGCGATCTCGCGCGCCTCCTTCGTCGCAACTGCAAGAGGCTGCCTCAGCTCGATCAGACCGCGCACATCTCCCAGTTTCCAGGTGCGAACCGGAGAATCGGGATGGGCGTTATGACAGTCGACACAGCTCTGCGACATCCGATCGGCGACCGCGACACGCAGCACCGCCCCCGGGCCACTGCCTTCGATCGCGCTGAAGGAGGTCGAGCTTCCCTGCGACACGGCCTGCCAGGCCCTGGACTGGAAATCGTCCAGCGGAGGCCGCGACTGGCGCTGCGGCCATGGATGCGGGCTGACGAGCGTGACTTCATCGCCCGATGCGGAGAGCCGGGCGGCGTAGTCGAGGACAAAGCTGGTGGGAACGGGAATGGCATGAAGCTGTTCGGCATAGTCAGCCGTGGCCGTCACCGCGCCTTTGCGCGGGAGGCGCGCCATCACCGCCTCCGAGTAGAAGGCACGGAGCTCGACCAGCCGCATCGCCGCAACGACGGCCCGTTCGCGCGACGCGCGGATTTCGATCGCGATAATCGAGCCAGGGAGATAGGCGGCCAGCGCCACCATCAACAGGATGATCGTCGCCACGCCCGGCAGGACGATCGACCACACGAGCGACCGCCGCGAGAGCAGCCCAGCCACCGTGCCACCCGCAGCGGCGCCCTCCTCCGATGCCTGATCAAGCATTCTTCGCCACACGCCATCCGATCCCGTCGGAAGCATGCAGCACGCCCGGTTAACACATTACCATAGGAGAGGCCGCCGGTTGCCCGGCGGCCTCATGGATCGATCGACAGAGCTTGAGATCAGTGCGCGATGACGCCGGCCGCGTCGTCGTCCACCGTCTTGGCGGGGATCGCCTTGAGGTCCTCCTCCCAGACGATCGGCACCGGCTGCCGCGTCAGGGCGTGCTGAAGCACCTGCTCCATCCGCGAGACGGGAATGATCTCCATGCCCTCCCTCACGGACTTGGGCAGATCGATCAGGTCCTTGGCGTTGTCCTCGGGGATCAGCACCTTCTTGATGCCGCCGCGCAGGGCCGCCAGGAGCTTCTCCTTGAGGCCGCCGATCGGCAGCACCCTGCCCCGCAGCGTGACCTCACCGGTCATGGCGACGTCGCGGTTGGTCGGGATGCCGGTCAGGATCGAGACGATCGAGGTCGCCATCGCGATGCCGGCCGAAGGCCCGTCCTTGGGGGTCGCCCCTTCCGGCACGTGCATGTGGATGTCGCGCCGGTCGAACAAGGGCGGCTCGATGCCGAAATCGACGGCGCGCGAGCGGACATAGGATGCCGCCGCCGAGATCGATTCCTTCATCACGTCCTTGAGGTTACCGGTGACGGTCATCTTGCCCTTGCCGGGCATCATGGCGCCTTCGATGGTGAGAAGCTCACCGCCGACCTCGGTCCAGGCCAGACCGGTGACGACACCGACCTGATCCTCCGTCTCCGCCATGCCATAACGATAGCGCGGCGGGCCGAGATACTCCTCGAGCAGCTCGGTGTTGACGGCGACCTTCTTCTTCTTGGTCAGCACGATGTCCTTCACCGCCTTGCGGACGGTGTTGGAGAGCTCGCGCTCGAGATTGCGGACACCGGCCTCCCGCGTGTAGCGGCGCACCAGCGTCTGCAGCGCGTCGTCGTCGATCGACCATTCCTTGGATTCGAGGCCGTGCTTCTTGATCGCGTTGGGGATCAGGTGACGCCGCGCGATCTCGGTCTTCTCGTCCTCGGTGTAGCCAGCGATGCGGATCACCTCCATGCGGTCCAGCAGGGCCGGCGGGATGTTCAGCGTGTTGGCCGTGGTCACGAACATCACGTTCGACAGGTCGTAATCGACCTCGAGGTAATGGTCGTTGAAGGTGCCGTTCTGCTCGGGATCAAGCACCTCCAGCAGGGCCGCCGACGGGTCGCCGCGGAAATCCTGGCCCATCTTGTCGATCTCATCGAGCAGGATCAGCGGGTTGGAGGTCTTGGCCTTCTTCATCGACTGGATGATCTTGCCGGGCATCGAGCCGATATAGGTGCGCCGATGGCCGCGGATCTCGGCCTCGTCGCGCACGCCGCCGAGCGACATGCGGACGAATTCACGCCCCGTCGCCTTGGCGATCGACTTGCCCAGCGAGGTCTTGCCGACGCCCGGAGGGCCGACGAGGCACAGGATCGGGCCGGCGAGCCGGTTGGTGCGCTGCTGCACGGCGAGGTACTCGACGATGCGGTCCTTGACCTTGTCGAGGCCGAAGTGATCGTCGTCCAGCACCGCCTGGGCGGCCGCCAAATCCTTCTTCATCTTCGACTTCTTGCCCCAGGGTATGCCGAGCATCCAGTCGAGATAGTTGCGGACGACCGTCGCCTCCGCCGACATCGGCGACATCTGGCGCAGCTTCTTCATCTCCGCGATGGCCTTGTCGCGGGCCTCCTTGGAGAGCTTGGTCCGGGCGATGCGCTCCTCCAGCTCGGCCAGTTCGTCGCGGCCTTCCTCGCCGTCGCCGAGCTCCTTCTGGATCGCCTTCATCTGCTCGTTGAGATAATACTCGCGCTGGGTCTTCTCCATCTGCCGCTTGACGCGCGAGCGGATCCGCTTCTCGACCTGGAGCACCGACATCTCGCTTTCCATCAGCGAGAGAACCTTCTCCAGCCGGTGCGCGACATGGGTGATCTCAAGCACCGCCTGGCGGTCGGCGATCTTGACCGCCAGATGCGAGGCGACGGTATCGGCGAGCTTGGTCGGCTCCTCGATCTGCGAGACCGCGGCGACGATCTCGGGCGAGATCTTCTTGTTGAGCTTCACATAGCTCTCGAACTCGCTGATGACCGAACGGCCCAGCGCCTCGACCTCGACCTTCTTGCCCTCTTCCTCGGCCATGCCGACGGCCTCGGCCTGGTAGAAGGCCTCGTCGGCGACATAGGCCGTCGCCTTGGCGCGGCCGACGCCCTCGACCAGCACCTTGACGGTGGAGTCGGGCAGCTTGAGCAGTTGCAGCACGCGGGCGAGCGTGCCGATCTCATAGATGTCCTTGGTTTCCGGATCGTCGTCGCCGGCATTCTTCTGGGTGGCGAGCAGGATCAGGCCATCGCTCTTGACGACCTCCTCGAGGGCACGGATCGACTTCTCGCGGCCCACGAAGAGCGGCACGATCATATGGGGGAACACGACGATGTCGCGCAGGGGGAGAACCGGATAAACACCGGTCTCGCCGGCAACGAAAGGAGCGCGGGGCGCCGAGCCAGTCATGACTATTCCTTTGTGGTTGCGCCCGACGTCACCCCGCGATGGGCGTAGGCGCCGAACGTAAACGTCCAAGGTGACCATTCACCCCGTCCGCCCCGCGCATCAGGCCCTCAATAGGCGCCCGACTCTCGCGAGTGAAGCTAAAGTGGAGACTTCCGCGACAGCTTTCAAGCGATCTACGACGCGTTGACCCCAGAAGTTTGCACTGCGTCAATTCGAACCAGAGCAGACGGCTGCATGTCTTCGCGCCACCGCCCCACGCCTGGAGCGAAACGGCCCAAGCATCCGCCTGATCGTCGACAGCTGATCGACGCCCCGATACGCAAAACGCGCGCCATCTGGCGCGCGTTCGACGAAACCACATCTTGGATTGCGCTGCTGGAGCATCGCCGGGTCCTGCGGACTGCCGCCACGCGATCCCCGTCAGGCCGAGGCCGACTTCGCCTCTTCCTCACGCTCCGAGTAGATGAACAGCGGCCGCGACTTGGATTCCACCGCCTCGGGCCCAATCACGACCTGCTCGACGCCCTCGAGGCCCGGCAGTTCGTACATGGTCTCGAGCAGGATGCTCTCCATGATCGACCGCAGCCCGCGGGCGCCGGTCTTGCGCTCGATCGCCTTGCGAGCGATCAGGCTCACCGCCTCGTCGGTGAAGGTCAGCTCGGTGTCCTCCATCTCGAACAGGCGCTGGTACTGCTTGACAAGCGCGTTCTTGGGCTCGGTCAGGATGGTCTTCAGCGCGGCCTCGTCGAGATCCTCCAGCGTCGCCAGGACCGGTAGACGACCGACGAATTCCGGGATCAGGCCGAACTTCAGCAGATCCTCCGGCTCGACCTCGCGGAAGATCGCACCGGTGCGACGCTCGTCGGGTCCCTTCACCATCGCGCCGAAGCCGATCGAGGTGCCCTTGCCGCGTCCCGCGATGATCTTGTCGAGGCCGGCGAAGGCGCCGCCGCAGATAAAGAGGATGTTGGTGGTGTCGACCTGCAGGAATTCCTGCTGCGGATGCTTGCGCCCGCCCTGCGGCGGCACGGAGGCGACGGTGCCTTCCATGATCTTGAGCAGCGCCTGCTGGACACCCTCGCCCGAGACGTCACGGGTTATCGAGGGATTGTCCGACTTGCGGCTGATCTTGTCGATCTCGTCGATGTAGACGATGCCGCGCTGCGCCCGCTCGACATTGTAGTCGGAGGCCTGGAGCAGCTTGAGGATGATGTTCTCGACGTCTTCGCCGACATAGCCGGCCTCGGTCAGAGTCGTCGCATCGGCCATGGTGAACGGCACGTCGAGGATGCGCGCCAGCGTCTGCGCCAGCAGCGTCTTGCCCGAGCCGGTCGGCCCGATCAGCAGGATGTTGGACTTCGCGAGCTCGACGTCGTTGTGCTTGGTCGCGTGCGACAACCGCTTGTAGTGGTTGTGGACGGCGACCGAGAGCACCTTCTTGGCGTGCTCCTGGCCGATGACGTAATCGTCCAGAACCTTGCGGATCTCCTTGGGCGTGGGCACGCCGTCCTTCGACTTCACCAGCGCGGATTTCGATTCCTCGCGGATGATGTCCATGCAGAGCTCGACGCATTCGTCGCAGATGAACACGGTTGGCCCCGCAATGAGCTTGCGAACCTCGTGCTGGCTCTTGCCGCAGAAGGAGCAGTAGAGCGTGCTCTTGGAATCGCCGCCGCTGACCTTACTCATCGTCCATCTCCATTCTCGGAGCCGGAGACCACATCAGCCTGGAGCGGATGCAACCGTCGTCTCTTCGTCATCATAGGCCTTCAGTTCACGAGCATCCGGTTAACGGCTCGTTCCGAAACGCCTGAAATCGCGGCCGATCCACAATCGGATCAGGCTGAAACACCTGCGGGATCATCCCGCCTTCGTCCGATTCCCCATGCAAACATGGGGCCGGCCACCTTGCAATATGCGCGGTGACCGCCGGCGCGCCAACCCACAGGTGGCGCGCCCACTGGTCGCAGCCGATCAGGCGGCCTCTTCCGGCCGCTTGTCGATGACCTTGTCGATCAGGCCGAAATCGCGCGCCGCCTCGGCCGTCATGAAGTTGTCGCGCTCGAGCGCGGCCTCGATCTCGGCATAGGAGCGGCCGGTGTGCTTGACGTAAATCTCGTTCAGGCGGCGCTTGAGGCTCTCGACCTCGCGGGCGTGAATGAGAATGTCGGTGACCTGGCCCTGGAAGCCGCCCGAGGGCTGATGGACCATGATGCGGGCGTTGGGCAGCGCAAAGCGCATATCCTTGGCGCCGGCGGTGAGCAGCAGCGAGCCCATCGACGCCGCCTGGCCGACGCACAGGGTCGTCACCGGGCAACGGATGAACTGCATCGTGTCATAGATCGACATGCCCGACGTCACCACGCCGCCCGGCGAGTTGATGTAGAAGGAGATTTCCTTCTTGGGGTTCTCGGCCTCGAGGAACAGGAGCTGGGCGACGATCAGCGACGCGGAATAGTCCTCGACCGGGCCGGTCAGGAAGATGATGCGCTCGCGCAGCAGACGCGAATAAATGTCGAAGGCGCGCTCGCCGCGGCTCGACTGCTCGACCACCATCGGGACGAGATTGTTGTAGGTCTCGATCGGATCGCGCAGCATGAATGTATCCTTGGATGGAAGAGGCCGGGGGGCGGAAGGCCGGAAACCGGCGGTCGGTCGAATCGCAGATGTCGTGTGAGGCATCCACATAAGCACGCCAAAGGCGGCTGAAAAGAGAAGCGCCGCCCGGCACGGGGCCGAGCGGCGCAAATCTTACGATTAAGGTTTCCGTATCGTCAGACCGAAGCGTCCTCGCCTTCAGCCTTGTCGGCCTTCTTCGCCTTCTTGGCTGCGGCCTTCTTCGGCTTGGCATCAGCGCCGCTCTCGGCATCCTCGTCGGCAAAGAGCGCTTCGCGCGAGACGCTCTGGTCCTCGACCTTCACCTGACCGAGCAGATGATCGACGACCTTCTCCTCGAAGATCGGGGCGCGGATCTCGGCGAGGGCCTGCGGGTTCTTGCGGTAGAACTCCCAGACCTGCTTCTCCTGGCCGGGGAACTGGCGGGCGCGCTCGACCAGCGCCTGGGTGACCTCGTCATCCGAGATCTGCACCTTGGCCTGCTCGCCGATCTCAGCCAGCACGAGGCCGAGGCGCACGCGGCGCTCGGCGATCTTGCGGTAGTCCGCCTTGGCGGCGTCCTCGGTCGTGCCCTCGTCCTCGAAGGACTTCTTGGCGTCCTTCATATCCGCCTCGACCTGGCTCCAGACGCTGGCGAACTCCTGCTCGACCAGGGTCGGCGGCAGTTCGAAGGTGTACTTGCCGTCGAGCGCGTCGAGCAGGCTCTTCTTGAGCTTGCGGCGCGACTGCAGGCCGAAATCGCGGCCGATCTGCTCGCGGATCGCGGTCTTCAGCGCATCCAGCGACTCCATGCCGAAGGCCTTGGCGAGTTCGTCGTCGATCTTGACCGGCTCGGGAGCCTGAACCTCGGTGACCGTGACCTCGAACTCGGCCGGCTTACCGGCGAGCTGCTCGGCGGTGTAGTTCTCCGGGAAGGTGACCTTGACGGTGCGGGTTTCACCGGCCTTGGCACCCTCGAGCTGCTCCTCGAAGCCCGGAATGAACTGGCCGGCGCCGACGTCCAGCGCGATGCCCTCGCCCGTGCCGCCGTCGAAGGGCTTGCCCTCGAGCGTGCCGACGAAGGAGATCATCAGGCGGTCGCCCTTCTCGGCCTTGGCCTTCTCGCCCTTGTTGGAGAAGCTGCGGTTCGAGCCGGCCATCCGCTCCAGAGCGGCGTCGACATCGGCATCGGGAACCTCGGCGACCGGCTTGACCAGTGCGATGTCCGACAGGTCGACCAGCTCGATCTTGGGCAGGACCTCGAGCGCGACGGTGAAGGCGAGATCGCCCTTGGCCTCCATCGCGGCCTCGATCTCGTCCTTGTTCTCGGGGAACTTGATCTGCGGCTCGAAGGCGAGCTTCAGGCCGTTGTCGGCGACGATCTTCTGGTTGGCCTCGTTGACCGCGTTCTGCACGACATCGGCCATGACCGAGCGGCCATAGAGCCGGCGCAGATGGCCGACCGGCACCTTGCCGGGGCGGAAGCCGTTGATCTTGGCCTTGCCCTGCAGACCCTGGAGGCCGTCATCGAGCCGCGTCTTGAGGTCGGCGGCGTTCAACACCACCTGAAATTCGCGCTTGAGGCCCTGCGAGAGGGTTTCGGTCACGTTCATCGTTTTCGATCCGTCAACAGCTCGTTATTTCAATGTCCAAAGCGCGGCGTCGGGAGACCGCCGCCGCGCTCGCGAAAACCTATGCCCCGCCGCACACGACCTATGCATCAAAGCCGAGGGCCCGATGCGATCGCACGCTGACTGGTGCGGGCGGAGGGACTCGAACCCCCACGACTTTCGCCGCTGGTACCTAAAACCAGTGCGTCTACCAGTTCCGCCACGCCCGCCGGCCCGATGGCGTTCGCACGCGCAAACACGCAGCGCGGCCATCATGGGGCGCCGGTGCTATACGCATTTCGGGCTGGCCATGCAGCAAAAAAATGACGGTTCTGCAAAAGACGCCGGGCGGCCGCTCACGGCATCGCGCAGGAGCGCCCTCTCGCCATCGGCCGCCGCGGCGATTATGCCGTCGTCATGACCGAGCGATCCCGCCGCCCCGCCCTGTTGAGCCGCCGCGCCGCCCTGATGGGCCTGGGCGTCGCGGGCCTGCTTGTCCGCAGCGCCCCTGCCCTGGCTCAGACAGCCATGCCGGCCGCTCCGGCGGCCCAGGCCCGGACGCTCACCGCCGGCCCGGCCCGGGCTCGGCTGAGGCCGGCACCGGCCCTGGACACCGAGATCTGGGCCTTCGACGGCGCCACGCCCGGGCCCGCCCTGCGAATCAAGCTCGGCGAGACGCTGCGCCTGACCGTCACCAATAAAACGACCGCCCCGCTGAGCCTGCATTGGCACGGCCTGCGCGGCGAGGCCGCGATGGACGGGGTCGGCGGCTTCAGCCAGGCACCGATCGCGCCGGGCGCGAGCTTCGAATACCGGCTGACACCACCCGATTCCGGGACGATCCTGTACCGGCCGCTCGTCGTCGGCGCCGCCGCCGAGCCGGCGGCGCGCGGCTTGAGCGGGATGCTGATCGTCGAGGAGGCGGAGCCGCCGCCGGTCGATCTCGACCTTCCGGTGCTGGTGACGGACTGGCTGCTCGGCGACGACAACGCGCTCCAGCCCTTTGCGCCGGCGAGCCCGGAGGGGGCCGCGGCCGGACGGCTGGGCAGCTGGGTCACGGTCAATGGCGGCTCGCCGCCGCAGCGCGTCGCGGTTTTGCCGGGCGCCCGCATTCGCCTGCGCCTTGCCAATGCCTGCAATGCCCGGATCATGCGGCTGCGCTTCGACGGCATCAAAGCCGTGGTCATCGCGGTCGACGGGCAGCCGACCGAATCCTTCGAGCCGGTGCGCGCGCAGCTGCCTTTTGCGCCCGGCACGCGCTACGATCTGCTGATCGACATGCCCAGCGAAGCCGGCGCGACCGCGATCGTCACGGCGCTGGTCGGCTCCGGCGTGCCGCTGGTGCGGCTGGTCGCCGAAGGCGCTGCAAAACCGCCCTCGACCGCGCCGATGGCGCTCAAGTCCAACCCGTCCCTGCCGGCGGCCGTGCGCCTGCAGGATGCCCTGCGCCCGCAGATCGTGATCGAGGGCGGGGCCAGGGTCGCGCCCGACTTCAAGCTCGACCTGACGGGCATCGATCCTGCCCGGCCGTGGCGGATCAATGGCGGGATCGGCGACGGCGCCGGCAAGCCGCTGTTCAGCGTCAAGCGCGGCACGCCGATCGTGCTGGCCATCGACAACCGCACGGCGTTCTTCCAGCCGCTGCATGTGCATGGCCATTGCTTCCGGCTGCTGCACCCGCTCGACGACGGCTGGGAGCCCTATTTCCTCGACACGGTGCAGATTCCCGACGGCAAGCGGCTGCACATCGCCTTCATCGCCGCCAATCCCGGCCGTTGGCTGATCTCGTCGACGGTGCTGGAGCGCTTCGACCGTGGCCTGTGGACCTGGTTCGAGGTGACGTGAGGCCGACGGTCACCCTGCGAAGCGCGATGCGGTGGCTGATGGCGGCGTTCTATCTCGCCGCCGGTCTGCTGCATCTGGCGAGGCCGGACTCGTTCCTGCCGATCGTGCCGGGCTGGGTGCCGGCGCCGCGTGAGGTCATCCTGCTGACGGGCCTCGCCGAGATCGCCGGCGCGATCGGACTCCTCGTCCCGCGGCTGCGCCGGGCGGCGGGGATCGGGCTCGCGCTCTATGCGCTTTGCGTCTTCCCGGCCAACATCAAGCACGCCTTCCAAGGCGTTGCTCTCGAAGCGCTTCCCTCAAGCTGGTGGTATCACGGCCCGAGGCTGGCGCTGCAGCCCGTTCTGATCTGGTGGGCGCTCTATGCCGGTGGCGTCATCGACTGGCCGTGGCGGCGGCGATGAGCGCCTGGGCGTCAGCCCAGCCCCAGCCGCGTCATCACATCGGACACGATCGCGTCCTTCGAGGATTCGACCGAGACCACGAGCGGGTTTTCGTCCGCGCCCGGCTCTTCCAGCGCGGCGAACTGGCTGTCGAGCAAGGCGGTGGGCATGAAATGGTGCTGGCGGGAGGCCATGCGCTCGCCGATCAATGCGCGTGAGCCCTTCAGATAGACCAGCGCGACATCCTGCCTATCGCCGACGATGACGAGCCGATAGGCGCGCTTCAGCGCCGAACAGGTGACGATGCCGTTGCGGCCGGTGCTGCGCAGATCGTCGATCCAGGCCGCGATGGCGGCGAGCCAGGGCTTGCGGTCCTCGTCGTTCAGCGGCGTGCCGCCGGCCATCTTGGCGACGTTTTCGGGCGGGTGGAACGAATCGGCGTCGCGGAAGGGCCAGCCGAGCTGGCCGGCGAGACGTTCGCCGAGCGAAGTCTTGCCCGAGCTGGCGACGCCCATGACGACGATGACGGCCGGCTCCACGGCCGTGTTCGAGGCAACCATCCGGCGTCAGCCCTGCTTTTTGGGTTCGACATGGCCGCCGAAGCCGGCGCGCATCGCCGAGAGCACCTTCTCGCCGAAGGTGTGGTCGACGCGCGAGCGGAAGCGGGCAAACAGCGCCGAGGTCAGGACTTCGGCCGGGGTCGCGGTCTCGACGGCAGCGTCGACGGTCCAGCGGCCCTCGCCGGAATCGGAGACATTGCCGGAATAGGCGGAGAGATCCTCGTCGGCGGCCAGGGCCTCGGCGGTGAGATCCAGCAGCCAGGAGGTCACGACCGAGCCGCGACGCCAGACCTCGGCGATCTCGGCAGTGTCGAAGTCGAAGCCGTATTCGGGCGGCAGGCCCTCCTTGGCGGAGGCGTTGCGCAGCAGGTCGAAGCCTTCCGCGAAGGCCTGCATCATGCCGTACTCGATGCCGTTATGGACCATCTTGACGAAGTGGCCGGAGCCGACCGGGCCGCAATGCAGATAGCCCTCCTCGCTGGTGGGGTTGCGCCCGTCGCGATGCTTGGTCGGCTCGATCTCGCCCTTGCCGGGCGCGAGCGTCGCGAAAATCGGCTCCAGCCGCTCGAACGCCGCCTTGTCGCCGCCGATCATCAGGCAGTAGCCGCGATCGAGGCCATGGACGCCGCCCGAGGTGCCGACATCCATGTAGTGCAGGCCCTTGGCCGCCAGCTCGCGCCCGCGGCGGACATCGTCCTTCCAGAAGGCGTTGCCGCCGTCGATCAGCGTGTCGCCCGGGGAGAGCAGGTCCGAAAGCTCGGTCAGCGTCGCCTCGGTGATCTTGCCCGCTGGCAGCATGACCCAGATCGCGCGCGGCGCGGCCATCTTGGCGACCATATCGGCGAGGTCGGATGCCAGCACGGCGCCGTCGGCGGCGAGCGCTGCGCCGGGCTTGGGATCGCGGTCATAGACCACGCAATCATGACCGGCGCGCATCAACCGGCGCACGATGTTGCCACCCATCCGGCCGAGGCCGATCACTCCAAGCTGCATCGAGAGACCCTTTCGTCGCCGCCCTCGCGATGCGAGGCTACGGCCGTTCAGCGCGCTTCTCGCATCCCTGCTGCCTCCGCGACAAGCCAGTCCCGCAACAGCACGAAAGCCGGGCTCGGCGGTCGCTCCGCGGGAAACGTCAGCCAATAGCCGTTGCGGCTGCGAAAGCCGAGGCTGGCGGGGTTGACGAGCTGCCCGCTCGCCAGTTCGTCGCCGACCAGCGACCGGGGCACCAGGGCGAGCCCCTGTCCGGCGATCGCGGCCCGGATGACCAGCGCGTAGAAGCCGAAGCGAATCACGCGCTGCGGCGCGAGGCCTGCGACGCCGTTGGCCTCGCCGAATTCGCTCCAGCGCAGCGGCGTCTGGAAATGGTCGAGCACCGGGAAACGCGCCACATCGGCCGCGCCCGCGATGCCGCCGAACCGTGCGATCGCATCGGGCGCGCCGACCAGCGCGACGTCGCGCCCGAAGAGATAGTCGCAGACCTGGCCGGGCCAGTCGCCTTCGCCGAAGCGGAAGACGGCGTCGGGCGGCTCGCTGGTGTCCTGCGTGACGAAGGTGGTGAACTGGACGTCGATCTCGGGGTGGCGGTCGGAGAAGCCCGAGAAGCGCGGCACCAGCCAGCGATCACCGAGGATCGGCAGCACATGCAGCCTGACGCGGTGCTGCGCCGGGCGAAACGGCGCCAGCCCGGCGACGGCGGCGACCAGCCCGGCCAGGACAGCACGCGCCGGGGCGATGAAGGCGCGGCCGGCCTCGGTCGGCTCCAGCCCGCGACGGTTGCGCCGAAACAGGGGCATGCCGACGATCTGCTCCACGGCCTTGAGCTGCTTGCTGACCGCGCTCTGCGTCATGTTGAGTTCGAGTGCCGCGCCCGAGCAGGATGCGTGGCGCGCCACGGCCTCGACGACGCGCAGGCCGGTGGTCGATGGCAAAGGGTGCGAAAGCCCGGTCATGCCCCACCCTAGAAGACTCGGCGGATCAGGCAAAGTGGTATTCCGAAATGGAATGATGGTGGGAAATCATCTCCTTTGCCGGCGTGACCGTCCTCGCCCTAGGCTGATGCGCAGAGACATCGTGCCGGAGTGGACCCGTGAACCAGCCCTTGCGCCTCTGGGGCGGCCGCTTTAGCGCCGAGCCCGATCCGTCGCTGACCCGGCTTTCGCGCTCGGAGCCGAGCTATTTCCGGCTCGCGCCCTATGACCTCGCCGGTTCGCGCGCCCATATCCGCGAGCTCGGCCGCGCCGGATTGCTCGACGATGCCGAGATCGCGACGATCCTGAGCGCGATCGACGAGGTGGCGCAGCAGCATGCCGCCGGCTTGATCGAGCCCTGGCCGGAGGACGAGGACGTCCACACCTTCCTCGAGAGGGTGCTGACCCAGAAGCTCGGGCCGCTCGGTGGCAAGATCCGCGCCGGACGCTCGCGCAACGACCAGGCGGCGAACGATCTCAAGCTGTTCCTGCGCCACCGCGCCCGGACCCTGATGGCGGATCTGCTGGCGCTGCAGGATGCGCTCGTCGCGCAATCGCAGGCCCACAAGGCGACGCCCGTGCCCGGCGTCACCCATCTCCAGGCGGCCCAGCCGATCACCTTCGGCCACCATCTCATGGCCCATGCCCAGGCATTCTCACGCGATGCCAGCCGGCTGATGGACTGGGACGCGCGCAACGCCGTCTCGCCCCTGGGCGCGGCGGCTCTGGCGGGCTCGGCGATCGCGCTCAATCCCGAGCTCTCGGCCGAGGAGCTCGGCTACGACGCCTCCTTCGAGAATTCGGTCGACGCGGTCGGTGCTCGCGACCATGTCGCCGAGTTCCTGTTCGTCGCGGCGATGCTGGCGGTCCATCTCTCGCGCCTGGCGGAGGAGGTCGTGATCTGGTGCACGCAGCCCTATCGCTGGATTTCGCTGCATGACTCCTTCGCGACCGGCTCCTCGATCATGCCGCAGAAGAAGAACCCCGACATCGCCGAGCTGACGCGCGGCCGCTCGGCCCGGCTGATCGGCGGCGTCACAACGATGCTGGCGGCGCTGAAAAGCCTGCCCTTGTCCTACAACCGCGACCTCGCCGAGGATAAGCGCGCGGCCTTCGAGGCCGTCGACGGGCTGGCTCTGGTGCTGCCGGCGATGGCCGGCATGATGGCGACGATGACCGTCAACACCGAAACGATGCGGAAGGCCGCCTCGCAGGGCTTCACGCTCGCGACCGAGGTCGCCGATTTCCTGGCGCGCAAGGGCGTGCCCTTCAGCACGGCACATGACATCACCGGCGCGCTGGTCCGGCTCTGCGAAGAGCGCGACTGCGAACTCCACGAGATCGACGATGCCGCTTTGGCAGCTATCGATCCGCGCCTGACGCCCGATATCCGAGAGCATCTCACCCTGGAGGCCGCGCTCGAGGCGCGCATGGCCAAGGGTGGCACGTCGCCTGCACGGGTGGCCGAGCAGATCGAGCGGCTGTCGCGCGATCTGGCCCGGCAGCGCGCCTGGGCGCAGGACTATCGGGGACCGACGCCATGACGCAGCCCGCGCGGCAGGCTCCGGCCTTCGACCCCGCCATCCTGAACCTTCCCCGCGTCGGGCGCCTGCATCTCGGGCGCTGGCTGTCGGCTGCGCTCGTGCTGCTGGCGCTGGCGCTGGTGATCAAGGCTTTTGCCGAGGGCGACATCGCCTGGAAGGTCGTCGGCCAGTTCTTCACCGCACCCGCGATCCTCGGCGGGCTCGTCAACACCGTCATCATGACGATCTGCGCCATGGCGCTCGGCATCACGCTCGGTGTCGTCTTCGCGATCATGGCGATGTCGCCCAATGGCGTGATGCGCGGCTGCGCCGCCTTCTACATCTGGTTCTTCCGCGGCACGCCGCTGATCCTGCAATTGCTGATCTGGTTCAATCTCGCGCTGGTGTTTCCGACCATCGGTATCCCCGGCCTGTTCTCGGCCCGGACCATCGACGTGATCGGGCCGTTCATGGCGACGCTTTTGGGTCTCGGCATCAACCAGGGCGCCTATACGGCCGAAGTCGTGCGCTCGGGCATCCTCTCGGTCGATCATGGCCAGACCGAAGCCGCCAAGACGATCGGCATGACCCGGCTGACGACGTTGCGCCGCATCGTGCTGCCGCAGGCGATGCGGGTCATCATCCCGCCCGTCGGAAACGAGGTCGTCAGCATGGTCAAGCTGACCTCGATCGCCAGCGTGATCCAGTTCTCCGAGATCCTGCGCAACGCCCAGACGATCTACTACGCCAATGCCCGCGTCATCGAATTGCTGATCGTGGCCGCAGGCTGGTATCTGATCGTGGTGTCGATCCTGTCGCTGGGCCAGATCGCGCTCGAACGGCATTTCGCCAAGGGGCGCGCCGGCGCGGGAGGGCGACATGGCTGAGACCACGATCCCGATGGTGAAGGCCCTGTCGGTCACCAAGCGCTTCGGCACCCTGGCGGCGCTCGACGACGTCTCGCTCGACATCGCCCAGGGCGAGGTCGTCTGCATCGTCGGCCCGTCCGGGTCGGGCAAATCAACGCTCCTGCGCTGCATCAACCAGCTGGAGCGCATCGATTCCGGCGCGATCTGGGTCGATGGCGACCTCGCCGGCTTCCGGCAGGATGGCAGCCGGCTGGTCGAGCTGACCGACCGCGACATCGCCCGGCAGAGGCTGGCGAGCGGCATGGTCTTCCAGCGCTTCAACCTGTTTGCCCATATGACGGCGCTGCAGAACATCGTCGAGGGGCCGGTGACGGTCCTGAAGCGCCCCAGGCGTGACGCGATCGCCGAAGCCGAGGCGCTGCTTTCCCGTGTCGGCCTGGCCGAGAAGCGCGACGCCTACCCGTCCGAACTCTCCGGCGGCCAGCAGCAGCGCGTCGCCATTGCCCGCGCGCTGGCGATGCAGCCGCGCCTGATGCTGTTCGACGAGCCGACCTCGGCACTCGATCCCGAACTCGTCGGCGAGGTGCTCGCCGTGATGCGCGACCTCGCCCGGAGCGGCATGACCATGATCGTGGTGACGCATGAGCTCGGCTTCGCCCGCGAGGTCGCCAGCCGCGTCGTCTTCATGGATCAGGGCCGGCTCGTCGAGCAGGGGCCGCCGGCCCAGGTGCTCGGTGCGCCGCAACAGCAACGCACCCGCGACTTCATCGCCGCCGTCCTGAGCTGACCCACCCCTTTTCGAGCCGCCGCCAGAGGAGTTTCCCATGTCCCAGATGACCCGCAGCCTGATCGCCGCGCTTGCCTTCGTCCTGCCTGCCGCCGTGTCGGCCCAGGAACTTCCCGCCCGCATCAAGACCGCCGGCAAGATCATGGTCGCGACGCAGCCGAACTACCCGCCGATCACCTTCAAGGATCCGGCGACCAACACGCTGACCGGGCTCGATATCGAGCTCGGCTTGGCGATCGGCGCCGAACTCGGCGTCAAGATCGAATGGCAGGAAACCGCCTTCGCGCAGATGCTGCCCTCGCTGCAGACGGGCCGCGTCGACATGGTCATGGCCGGCATGTCGGACAATCCGGCGCGGCGCGAGACCGTCGATTTCGTCGACTATTTCTCGTCGGGCGCGCAGTTCTACACGATCACGGCGCTGGCCGCCGGCGGCATCAAGACCACCGACGACCTCTGCGGCAAGAGCGTGGGCGCCAGCCGGTCCACCACCTGGCCGGCCGAGATGGAGAAGTGGAGCCAGGCCAACTGCGTCGCCAAGGGCAAGCCGCCGATGACCGTCGTCGGCACCGAAGGCTCGGTCGACGCCCGCACGCAGCTCAAGACGCAGCGGCTGCAGGCGGCCGTCCAGGGCAGCGAGACGATGCCCTATTTCCTCAAGCTCGAGCCCAACACCTATGTGCCGCTGGGCACGCCCTTCACCGATGTCCGCGCCGGCATCCCCTTCGCCAAGACGGCCGAGGGCAACCAGCTGCGCGACGCGGTCAAGGGCGCGCTCGACCGGCTCAAGGCCAAGGGCGCCTATGACGCGATCTTCGTGAAGTACGGCCTGCAGACCAGCGCCCTGCCGAAGATCACGGTCAACGAAGGCAAGTGAGGACTGACACCCTGCCCCGTCGCGCGAAGGCGCGCCGGGGCAGGGTGTCAGGGGAACATCAGGGCGAGCGGTTCGATCGACCAGAGCGGCTGGACGCGCAGCAGGCGCGTCCGGGTCGTGTCCGTGAGGACGCCCTCGCCGCGCCAGCGCTCGATCAGACCGGCGGCCGCGGCCGCGCGTTGCAGCCCGATCGCGACGATGTCGCGCCCGGCCTCTCCCGGGCCTCCGGCTTCGGTTCCGACGAAGCTGAGCCTGGCCTGTCCCGAGAGGGCGAGCGCCCCGACCCGCTCCAGCAGGGCGGCGCGCCCGGGCGCTGCGGCCTCGAACTCGATGAGGAGGACGACCTCCATCGCCGTCAGCCGTTACGGAAGGTGTAGCTGTAGCCGTTGATTGCAGGCACGCCGCCGAGATGGGCGTAGAGCACCTTCGATCCGGCCGGGAAGAAGCCCTTCTTCACGAGGTCGATCATGCCCTGCATCGATTTCCCCTCATAGACGGGGTCGGTCATCATGCCCTCGAGCCGGGCGGAGAGGCGGATCGCTTCGATGGTCTCCTGCGAGGGGACGCCGTAGACCGGGTAGGCGTAGTCCTCGTTCAGGACGATGTCGTCTGCGACGATGTCCTTGCCGCCGATCAGGGCCGAGGTCTTCTGCGCGATGTCGAGCACCTGCGCCCTGGTCTGGGCCGGGGTGAAGGAGGCGTCGATGCCGATGACGTTGCGCTGGCGGCCATCCTTCGCGAAACCGACGACCATGCCGGCATGGGTCGAGCCCGTCACGGTGCAGACAACGATGTAGTCGAACCGGAGGCCGAGCTGCGCCTCCTGCGCCCTCACCTCCTCGGCGAAGCCGACATAGCCGAGGCCGCCGAACTTGTGGACGGAGGCACCGGCGGGGATCGGATAGGGCATGCCGCCCTTGGCCTTCACATCGGCCAGCGCATTCTCCCAGCTCTGGCGGATGCCGATGTCGAAGCCCTCGTCGACGAGCTGGACGTCGGCGCCCATCACCCGCGACATCAGGATGTTGCCGACGCGGTCGTAGACGGCATCCTCATGGGGAACCCAGCTTTCCTGTACGAGACGGCACTTCATGCCGATCTTGGCGGCGGTCGCGGCGACCATGCGGGTGTGGTTCGACTGGACGCCGCCGATCGAGACCAGCGTGTCGGCGCCGGACGCGATCGCATCCGGCACGATGTATTCGAGCTTGCGCAGCTTGTTGCCGCCGAAGGCGAGACCGGAATTGCAGTCCTCGCGCTTGGCGAAGAGCTCGACCTCGCCGCCGAGATGGGCAGACAAACGCGGCAGCGGCTCGATCGGCGTCGGGCCGAAGGTCAGCGGGTAACGCTCGAATTTCGACAGCATGATTCTTGCCTGCTCCAGATTGAACTCCGGAAAAACTAGCGAAAATCGCCTGAAAGGTGCTTCCGAAGTTGGGGCCTGGAATGGCGCCTTGACGCCGCGTTTGATCCCATTGTCTGTTATAGCTCTCTGACTGATCCCCTTTTTCGGAAGATCCTTTCATGGAGCCCAAACTCGACCGGACCGACCTCAAGATTCTGCGGCTGCTGCAGAGCGATGGCCGGATGGGCAATGCCGAGATCGCCAAGCGCGTGAACACCAGCGCTGCCACCTGCCACAGGCGCATCCAGCGCCTGTTCGCGGAGGGTTACGTCACGGGTGTGCGGGCGCAGGTCTCGCCGCAAAAGGTCGAGATGGGCACGCTCGCCTTCGTCGGCGTGGTGCTGGACCGCTCGACGCCGGAGAGCTTCGGGGATTTCGAGGCGGCGATCCGCGCGATGCCGGTCGTGCTCGACTGCCACATCGTCGCGGGTGATTTCGACTACATCCTGAAGATCCGCGTGCGCGACATGGCGGATTTCAACAAGCTCCACGGGGACAAGCTGATCGCGCTGCCCGGCGTGCGCCAGACGCGGACCTTCTTTGTGATGAAGGAGGTCGTCGACAACGCGCCGCTGGCGTTCTGAATTATAAATCTTATAATCCGACCATCACCCAATTGACGATTTCACCAAAAAATATATAAAATCGAACTTTAATTCGTCACACCCTCAACATCCAAAACATAATCGGCCTTATCTTCATCAATCCAACTTATAGACAATTTAAGAACTGAAGATTTATTCTTATTTTTTGGAAGCAAACAAACTCCAATACTACCGCCATCCGGGATCGCGAATTTACCTCGGATCGCAACTATGCGTCTAGCATTCTCAAGAGAATCACGCCTTCTGGAATTCTCTATATACTTCTCCAACTTGAAAAAACAATTCTCCCACTCTTTTATTAGGTTAAGCAGTGGAATTGTCTTTTTATTCCCAATATAACCTGAAAGCTTCCTTCTGATAAAATCATCTTCAAACAAATTCTCTAATTTGAATATTATACTTAATATCAAACCTTCTTTTGACTTAGATTGAGATATATTTATTGAAATTGGAGGCATATCATAATGCTGAATGTAATTTCTCATATAATACATCAATTTATAGCTTAAATTTTTATCATACTCATCCTTTAATATAATCTTCCATGCCTCAAATTCAATTGATTCCCTTCCAAATCGGTACAACATGTATCTATCGGAATGGTCTATAAACGATCTAAACATGCTGCACATATTCGAGAACTGCCTCGATATCTCAAAATGCGCATCGCTAAGTATTTCTTTTTGATCGCGTCCGCCATCAAAATATCTACTTGCTATATCGACAACTGACTTTAGCAATTCGTTCCGGTTTGCAATAACGGAACGCGAGACAGCCATTGAGGCAAAAGCTCTATGAACCGATTGAGAATCTTCAATTATCTGCTGCGAATCCTCAGCGCCAAGCACGCATATAAAATTAATAGACAGAGAAGATTTTTTGGATGCAACATGCACCAAATGCCAGTCCCCACGCCGACGCTTCATTCAACACATATCCTTTTAGAAATACTACAAGGATAAAAAACCACAATTAAAAATCATATTCTTATGTTACACTACTGCTTGGCAACGAACCTGCCCTTTAGGGCCTCCGCTTCCAACAACGCATTTGCAAGTAGCCCCTCTGCAGCCTCAAGGACATGATCGCTGATGCCGTCGGGAGCAACACGTTTAAGCATATTTCTTAGAGAAACCTCGCCATTCGGATGTGTTCCAGAAAGCGTGAAAACCTGCATTGCAAGCGCTGCTACTGAGGTTGCTAAGGCCACAGCCGACACCGCTCTCACTTCGCTTTCCCAATCTACCTGCATCGAATCGCCCTCCACGAAGTGAGACTGAGCACGGAAGGATGTTGGATCAACCCATGTAGTGGTCAACGCTACCCAGTGCCACCTTTGGAGCAGACAGTCATCCAGCAGTACCCTACGGCCCCGACATAAGCTTTCGGCAAATGTGGCGGTCGATTCTGACGGAACTACCTCAGGCACCACCTACGCCCGGATCAGCCGCTGAACCTGATGGGCACCGCGCTCCTTCAGCGGCCCCGACAGTACGACCTCGGCGCGGTCCTTCACCAACATCGAGTCGGCGAGGTGGCGGCGGGGCCGACGGACGAGCGTGACCTCAGCCTGGCTGGCCCGGCACCTGCTCGTCGCGCTCGTAGACGAAATTGGCGCGGCCGACGAGCAGCGTATCGACGGCGCCGATGCGGTCGACGTCCTTGCCGGCATAGGGCAGCGAGCGCAGCACATAGCGGAACGCATTGAGGCGCGCCCGCTTCTTGTCGTCGGACTTCACCACCGTCCAGGGCGAATCCGCCGTGTCGGTGGCGAAGAACATCGCCTCCTTGGCCGCCGTGTAGTCGTCCCATTTGTCGAGGCTGGCGAGATCGACGGGCGAGAGCTTCCACTGCTTCAGCGGATGGGCCTCGCGCTCCTTGAAGCGCCGATGCTGCTCGTCGCGGCTGACCGAGAACCAGAACTTGATCAGATGGATGCCGCTGCGCACCAGGTTTCGCTCGAACTCCGGCGCCTGGCGCAGGAACTCGCGGTATTCGGTGTCGGAGCAGAAGCCCATG
Source organism: Allobosea sp. (assembly GCF_030695125.1). Taxonomy (GTDB): domain Bacteria; phylum Pseudomonadota; class Alphaproteobacteria; order Rhizobiales; family Beijerinckiaceae; genus Allobosea. The sequence continues at coordinate 60,092 of NZ_JAUYTP010000031.1, forward strand.
ACGCGCTCGACGCCGGCCCGGTTGTACCAGCTGCGGTCGAACAGGACGATCTCGCCGGTCGTCGGCAGATGCTGGACATAGCGCTGGAAGTACCACTGGCCGCGCTCGACCTCGCTGGGCTTCTCCAGCGCCACCACCCGGGCGCCACGCGGGTTCAGATGCTCCATGAAGCGCTTGATGGCGCCGCCCTTGCCGGCCGCATCGCGGCCCTCGAACAGGATGACGACGCGCTGGCGCGACTCCTTCACCCAGGTCTGAAGCTTGAGCAGTTCGGACTGCAGCCTGAACTTGTCGCGCTCATAGTCCTTGCGCAGCATCTTGTAGCGATAGGGATAGGCGCCCTGGCGCCAGTCGCCCGACAATTCGTCGCTGGTCTCGCGCGTCTTCCCCGGCGCCTTCGGCAGGCCGAGCGCGCTGCGCATTCGGCGCGCGTCGTCGGGAGCGGCGCCCGCGAGGATGGCATCGATTCCCTCTGCCGCATCGGCCTCGCCGGACACCGAGGCGATGGCGGCGATCTGCGCTTCCTGGACCGCTTCCGTCCGTTCCGCGGCCAGCCCGGCCTCGATGCCGTCGGCGGTCATGGCGGGCTCGACGGATTTCGGCGCTGGGCGGGGCTGCCGACGCGCGGCACCGGCTGAGGGCTGTCGACGGGTCGCCACGATCAATCTCCCTCGCATGGGCCGCCGGCCCGCTTTCGAGGAGTGTCCCTGTAATTGACGCAGCGTCGCCATGATCTGGATCAATCCGCCGCGGGCGACGCTCAGACCTGGATCAGGCGCTGGACCTGATTGGCGTCGAGGTCCTTCATCGCGCCCGAGAGCACGACCTCGCCGCGGTCCATCACGAACATCGTGTCGGCGAGGTCGCGGGCGAAGTCGAAATACTGCTCGACCAGCACGATCGCCATGTCGCCCCTGGAGCGCAGATAGTCGATCGCGCGGCCGATATCCTTGATGATCGAGGGCTGGATGCCCTCGGTCGGCTCGTCCAGCACCAGCAGTTTGGGTCGGGTCACCAGCGCCCGCGCGATGGCGAGTTGCTGCTGCTGGCCTCCCGAGAGGTCTCCGCCGCGTCGGCCCAGCATGGATTTGAGCACGGGGAACAGGTCGAAGAGTTCGTCGGGGACATAGCGCTCCCGCCGCGGCAGCGGCGCGAAGCCCGTCTCGAGGTTTTCCTTGACGCTGAGCAGCGGAAAGACCTCGCGGCCCTGCGGCACGAAGCCGATGCCGGCCCGCGCCCGGTCCTCGGTGCGCAATGTCGAGATGTCCTCGCCGCCGAAGGAGATCTTGCCCGCGCTGATCGCCTGCTGCCCGACGATGGCGCGCATCAGCGTGGTCTTGCCGACGCCGTTGCGGCCCATCACGCAGGTGACCTTGCCGGCTTGCGCGGTGATCGAGACACGTCGCAGCGCCTGGGCGGCGCCGTAATGCAGGTCGATGGCGTCGACGGTCAGCATGCTCATCGCCCCAGATAGACTTCGACGACGCGCTCATTGGCGCTGACCTGGTCGAGCGGCCCCTCGGCCAGGACCGAGCCCTCGTGCAGCACCGTTACCTTCACGCCGAGTTCGCGGATGAAGCCCATGTCATGCTCGACGACGATGACCGAATGGTCCCTGGCGATCTCCTTGAGGAGCACGGCGGTCTCGGCGGTCTCGCCGTCGGTCATGCCGGCGGCGGGCTCGTCCACGAGCAGGAGCTTGGGGTCCTGCGCCAGCAGCATGCCGATCTCGAGCCACTGCTTCTGGCCGTGCGAGAGCGAGCCGGCGAGCCGCTCGCGCGCATCGCCCAGCTTGATGATGCCGAGGATGTCGTCGATGCGCTTCTGCTGCGCGGCCGCCGTCTTCCAGAACAGGGTCCGCGCCACCGTGCGTTGCGCCTTCAGCGCCAGAAGGATGTTGTCCTCGATCGTGTGGAAGTCGAAGACCGTGGGCTTCTGGAACTTGCGGCCGATGCCGAGATTGGCGATCGCCGCCTCGTCCAGCCGCGTCAGGTCGATCGACCCGCCGAACATCACCGTGCCGACATCGGGCTTGGTCTTGCCGGTGATGATGTCCATCATCGTCGTCTTGCCGGCGCCGTTGGGACCGATGATGGCGCGCATCTCGCCGGGCTCGATCGTCAGCGAGAGGCCGCGGATCGCCTTGAAGCCGTCGAAGGAGACGCTGACGCCGTCGAGATAGAGCAGTGACGATGTAAGCTGGCCGGGGGTGGGAGCGTTCATGTGCGTCACTCCGCCGGGGCCGGTTCGGGCGTCTTCGCGGGAGCAGGCCTGCGCCGCTTCTCCCACCAGTCCTGCGCCGTGCCGAGGATGCCCTTGGGCATGAAGATGGTGACGAAGACGAAGAGCGCGCCGAGCGCAAACAGCCAGTAGGGCGCCATGAAGCCCGAGGTGAAGATCGTCTTGGCGTAGTTGACGACGACGCCGCCGAGCGCCGCGCCCACCAGCGTGCCGCGCCCGCCGACTGCGACCCAGATCACGGTCTCGATCGAGTTGGCGGGGGCGAACTCGCTGGGGTTGATGATGCCGACCTGAGGCACGTAGAGCGCGCCCGCGACACCCGCCATGCAGGCCGAGACGGTGAAGACGAAGAGCTTGAAGCGGTCGACCCGGTAGCCGAGGAAGCGCGTGCGCGACTCCGCGTCGCGGATCGCGATGACGACCTTGCCGAGCTTCGAGACGACGATGCCGCGCGCGATCAGGAAGCCCGCGATCAGCATGACGCAGGTCATGGAAAACAGAGCCGCACGAGTCGCTTGCGCCTGGACGTTGAAACCAAGGATGTCCTTGAAATCGGTCAGGCCGTTGTTGCCGCCGAAGCCCATGTCGTTGCGGAAAAAGGCGAGCAGCAGGGCGTAGGTCAGCGCCTGGGTGATGATCGAGAGATAGACGCCGGTGACGCGCGAGCGGAAGGCAAACCAGCCGAAGACGAAGGCGAGCAGCCCCGGCGCGAGCAGCACCATCAGCATCGCGAAGGGGAAGGAGTCGAAGCCGTACCAGTACCAGGGCAGCTCCTTCCAGTTCAGGAAGACCATGAAGTCCGGCAGGATCGGGTTGCCATAGGTGCCCCGCGAGCCGATCTGGCGCATCAGGTACATGCCCATCGCGTAGCCGCCGAGCGCGAAGAAGGCGCCATGGCCCAGCGAGAGGATGCCGCAATAGCCCCAGACGAGGTCGAGCGAGATCGCCAGCAGCGCGTAGCAGAGATATTTGCCCCAGAGCGACATGGTCGATGTCGGGACATGGAAGGGCGAGCCGGCCGGCACAAGCAGGTTCAAAGCCGGGATCAGGATGGCGAGGCCGGCGATGAGGGCGAGGAAGACCGCGCCGCGCCGGTCCATGTCCTGCAGGAGGAAGCGCGCGATCATGCTTCCACCGCCCGGCCCTTGAGCGCGAACAGGCCGCGCGGGCGCTTCTGGATGAAGAGGATGATGAAGACGAGCAGCGCGATCTTGCCGAGCACCGCCCCCGCATAGGGCTCGAGCAGCTTGTTGGCGACGCCCAGCGTCATCGCGGCGACCAGCGTGCCCCAGAGATTGCCGACCCCGCCGAAGACCACGACCATGAATGAGTCGATGATGTAGCTCTGGCCGAGATTGGGGCTGACATTGTCGATCTGCGAGAGCGCGACGCCCGCCAGCCCCGCCACGCCGGAGCCAAGCCCGAAGGTGAGCGCGTCGACGCGGCCGGTGCGGATGCCCATGGCCGAGGCCATGCGCCGGTTCTGGGTGACGGCGCGCATCTGCAGGCCGATCGGCGTCAGCTTCAGGATCGCCAGCAGGGCGGCAAAAACCAGCCCGGCGAAGACGATGATCCAGAGCCGGTTCCAGGTGATCGCCATCTCGCCGATCTCGAAGGCGCCCGACATGAAGGCGGGCGCGCCGACCTCGCGGTTGGTGGGTCCGAAGGCGGTGCGGACCGCCTGCTGCAGGATCAGGCTGATGCCCCAGGTCGCCAGCAGCGTCTCCAGCGGCCGGCCATAGAGGAACCGGATGACGCCGCGCTCGATGGCGATGCCCACCAGCCCCGCCACCAGGAAGGCGAGCGGCACGGCGATCAGCAGCGAATAGTCGAACAGGCCCGGCGCACTGGTGCGGATGACCTCCTGGACGATGAAGGTCGTGTAGGCGCCGATCATGACCATCTCGCCATGGGCCATGTTGATGACGCCCATCACACCGAAGGTGATGGCCAGCCCGATCGCGGCCAGCAGCAGCACCGAGCCGAGCGACAGCCCGTACCAGAGGTTCTGGCCGGCCCGCCACAGCGCCAGCCGGCCCTCGATGTCCGAGACGGCGCGAGCCTGGGCTTCCTTGAGCGAGGCGGAGGCGTCGGCCGGCAGCGAGCGCAGTGTCGCCAGCGCATCCTGGTCGCCGCGCTCGCGCAGCACGTCGATGGCGGCGATCCGGTCGAAGGGCGGTGCGTCCGGTTTGGCGACGAGGATCGCGGCCTGCGCCTGGCGCAGCGCGGCCTTGGCGCGCGGATCGCTCTCCTTGGCGATGGCGCCTTCGAGCACGGGCAGGAGCGAGGCGTCGCGCGATTTGAACACGGCCTCGGCCGCAGCGATGCGCCTGCCGGCATCGGGATTGAGCAGGCCAAGCCCGCCGAGCGCGCCCTGGATGGTGCGGCGGACGCTGTTGTTGAGGCGCACCGCCGCCAGGCCCGCGGGGGCCGCGGCGAGGGTCGCGCCGGTGCGGGCATCGAGCATGCGGCCATCCGGCATTCGCACCACGACGGCGCCGCCGCCGGCCAGCAGCCGGCCCTCGGCCAGCGCCTCGATGATCACGGCCGCCTGTGGATGCGCCTGGGCGATCAGCCCTTCGATGGCGCGGTTGGTCTCGGAAAAACTGTCGGCACCGAGCCGGACGAAGGCGTCGTCGGCGCTCTGGGCGGACGCCGCACCCGGTTGGAGCGCGAGCAGCATCGCCAGCGCCAGGATGCGCAGAAGGCAGGACAGGATCCGCATGGGCTCGCTTCGAATGATCCGTCGGCGGGCGGAGCGCAGCGCCGGGTCGTGGTGTCGCGAACACCCCCGGCCCGAGCCGGGGGTGCCGCTGATTGCGAGGGCCGGCCGGACTTTGCGCCCGTGCCGGCCCTCCCCCTCTCAAGTCGTCAGGCGCCGCCGCACTTGCCGGTCTTGGTGTTGAAGTTGCCGCACTTCTTCTCGACCCAGTCGCCGATCAGGTCCTTGGAGCCGTCGAGGTGCTTGGACCAGGCGTCGCCGGGCACGAGATCGGTCTTCGACACCACGTCGAACTGGCCATCGGCCTTGATCTCGCCGATCAGGACGGGCTTGGTGATGTGGTGGTTGGGGAGCATCGTCGAGATGCCGCCGGTCAGGTTCGGCGCGGTGATGCCCGGCAGCGCGTCGATCACCTTGTCGGGATCGAAGCTCTTGGCCTTCTCGACCGCCTTCACCCACATGGCGAAGCCGATGACATGGGCCTCCATCGGGTCGTTGGTGACGGCCTTGTCGTTCTTCTTGAAGGCCTTCCACTGCTTGATGAAGGCTTCGTTCTCCGGCGTCTTGACCGACTGGAAGTAGTTCCAGGCGGCGAGATGGCCGACCAGCGGCTTGGTGTCGATGCCGGCCAGCTCTTCCTCGCCGACCGAGAAGGCCACGACCGGGATGTCGGTGGCCTTGACGCCCTGGTTGCCGAGTTCCTTGTAGAACGGCACGTTGGCGTCGCCGTTGATCGTCGAGACCACGGCGGTCTTCTTGCCGGCTGTGCCGAACTTCTTGATGTCGGAGACGATCGTCTGCCAGTCGGAATGACCGAACGGCGTGTAGTTGATCATGATATCCTCCTTGGCCACGCCCTTGGCGAGCAGATAGGCCTCGAGGATCTTGTTGGTCGTGCGCGGATAGACGTAGTCGGTGCCGGCCAGCACCCAGCGCTGGACCTTCTCTTCCTTGGCGAGATAGTCGACGGCGGGAATCGCCTGCTGGTTCGGCGCGGCGCCGGTGTAGAAGACGTTGCGCTCGCTCTCCTCGCCCTCGTACTGGACGGGGTAGAACAGGATCGAGTTCAGCTCCTTGAAGACCGGCAGCACGGATTTGCGGGACACCGAGGTCCAGCAGCCGAACACGGCCGAGACCTTGTCCTTGGTGATCAGCTCGCGCGCCTTCTCGGCGAAGAGCGGCCAGTTCGAAGCCGGATCGACCACGACCGCCTCGAGCTTCTTGCCGAGCACGCCGCCCTTCTTGTTCTGCTCTTCGATGAGCATGAGCATGACGTCCTTCAACGTCGTCTCGGAAATGGCCATCGTGCCCGAGAGCGAGTGGAGGATGCCGACCTTGATGGTCTCCTGCGCCGCCGCCGGCAGATAGGACCCAAGCATGGTGGCGCCCGCGAGTGCGGCGCCCAAAACAACGCGACGTGTGGTGTTCACGGATAATCCCCCGAACCGACCCTGGTTGGCCGCGCCCTGGAGCAGGCGTCGGCAGGCCTCCCCGGCCCAGAGCGACGGGCTCGCAAGCGACGTGCCAACACCACAACCCTGCGTAAAGCCCCTCACAAGTCTCTGCTGTTGAGCGCAGGGCGGCGCGATTTCCTGCCGCGCCAGCCCGCCCGGACGCAAAAATCGTGCGGCGACGCTGCCATGGTGAATTCCTGGGCAATCCGCCTGCCTGCAATTGAGGCAGCTCGCTGCACTGCACCCGCCCGCCCCGCTGCCAGCAGCGATCGGGCGCTTTTTCGCAGCGTGTTTTTTGACATTTACGCCGCCGCGGGAATCGCCCTAGCCTGCCGGTGTCGGTAACAACTGAAAGGAGGTGATCCAGTGTCTCATTGTCATCAACCGCTGGTTCAAAGCGGGCGGACCTGGACTCTTTCCATGTGGGGTTCTTGTTACGCGTGAGCTTTTGACCTTCAGGCCCGGTTACCGGGGCTGCGGTACGGCAATGGAAGGGCTGCCCGAAAGGGCGGCCCTTCTTCCGTTGCAGGCGAGCCCATCGGCTGTGGTTCTGGCGTCGCGACGGCGCGCATGCCACATCAAGGCATGATGATGAATCCAAGCCCGATCGAAAGCTGCAGCCTTGTCCGCGCCTGAACCCAGCCGCGAGGCGATCCTCGCCTTCATCGACTCCGAACGCGAAGCCGGCCGCGCCGTCGGGCGCTCCGAGATCGCCAAGGCGTTCGGGCTTTCGGGCGCCGGCAAGATCTGGCTGAAGCGCCTCCTCAAGGAGCTCGAGGAAGAGGGCGAGACCGGCGGCGACGGCGTCGAGCGGCCGGTGCATCCGCGCGGGGCCCTGCCCCCCGTTCTGCTCTGCGAGATCAAGGGCAAGGATCGCGACGGCGACCCCCATGCCGTGCCGCTGGAATGGAACGCGGCCGACCAGGGCACCCCGCCGCGGATCCTGATCGAACGGCAGCGCGAGTTCCGCGCCAAGCGCAACGCCGCGCCGGCGCCGGGGATCGGCGACCATGTCTTGCTCAAGCTGACGCGCCTCAAGGGCGTGGATGGCTATACCTATTCCGGCCGCGTGCTGAAGGTGATGGGCAAGGGCAAGGCCCAGGTGCTCGGCATCTTCCGCGCCATGCCCGATGGTTCGGGCCGGCTGATCCCGATCGACAAGAAGGCGCAAGGCCGCGAGGCGCTGATCCCCAGGGGCCAGACCGGCGATGCCGAGGATGGCGACCTCGTCTCAGTCGCGCTGCGCAGCGAGAGCCGCTTCGGCCCGCCGGAGGCGCAGGTGCGCGAACGGCTGGGCTCGCTGAAATCGGAACGCGCGGTCAGCCTGATCGCGATCCACGCCCATGGCATCCCCCATGTCTTCCAGCCCGCAACGATCGCGGAGGCCGACGCCGTTCGCCCGGCCGGCACGGTGGGGCGCGAGGACTGGCGCGCGCTGGCGCTGATCACGATCGACCCTGCCGACGCCAAGGACCATGACGACGCCGTCCATGCCGCCCCCGACGAGGACCCGGAGAACCCCGGCGGCTATGTCGTGACGGTCGCCATCGCCGATGTCGCGGCCTATGTCCGGCCGGGATCGGCGCTCGACCGCGAGGCGCTGGAGCGCGGCAATTCGGTGTATTTTCCCGATCGCGTCGTACCGATGCTGCCTGAACGAATTTCCAACGACCTCTGCTCCTTGCGCGAGGGCGAGGACCGGCCGGCGCTGGCGGTGCGGCTCGTGCTCAAGGCCGACGGCTCCAAGAAGGGGCATTCCTTCCACCGCATCCTGATGCGCTCGGCGGCGAAGCTGTCCTACCAGCAGGCACAAGCCGCCATCGACGGCCAGGGCGACGAGAAGGCGGCCGCCATCCGCGACACGATCCTGATGCCGCTCTGGGCGGCCTATGGCATCGCGGCGCGCGGCCGCGACGGGCGCCAGCCGCTCGATCTCGACCTGCCGGAGCGCAAGCTGATCCTCAAAGCCGACGGCTCGGTCGATCGCGTCGTCGTGCCGGACCGGCTGGCGGCGCACAAGCTGATCGAGGAGTTCATGATCCTCGCCAATGTCGCCGCCGCCGAAACGCTGGAAAAGGCCGGCAGCCAGTTGATCTATCGCTGCCATGACGAGCCTTCTGTCGAGAAGATGCGGGCGCTGGGCGAGGTCCTGGCCTCGATCGGGATCAAGCTGCCCAAGGAGGGCGCGCTGCGGCCGGTGCTGTTCAACCGCATCCTCGGCATGATCAAAGGCTCGGAGAACGAGACCTTCATCAACGAGGTCGTGCTGCGCAGCCAGGCGCAGGCCGAATATGTCGCGGAGAATTACGGGCATTTCGGCCTGAACCTGCGCCGCTACGCGCATTTCACCTCGCCGATCCGACGCTATGCCGATCTCGTCGTCCATCGTGCGTTGATCGCCTCGCAGAAGTTCGGCGATGACGGGCTGCCCAGGGGCACGACGCTGGAGGCGCTACGCGAGGTCTCGACCCGGATCTCGGCGGCGGAACGGCGCGCCATGGCGGCCGAGCGCGAAACCGTCGACCGGCTGATCGCGCATTTCCTGGCCGACCAGATCGGTTCGTCCTTCGACGGGCGCATCGGCGGGGTCAACCGGGCGGGCCTGTTCATCAAGCTCGACGGCACCGGGGCGGACGGCTTCATCCCGGCCTCGACGCTCGGCGCCGACTACTACCGCTATGACGAGGCCATCCACGCCCTGATCGGCGAGCGCACGGGCGAGAGCTTCCGCCTCGGCGACCGTGTCCATGTCAGGCTGGTCGAAGCGGCCCCCGTTGCAGGCGCGCTGCGCTTCGAACTGCTCTCCGACGGCCGGGCTGTGACAACGCAGCGCTCTGGCGAACGGCCCGGCCGCGGCCCATTTGCGGGACGGGGCCGAGCCGGATCGCCGTTCGGCGGACCCGGCGGGGGTGGCCCGGGCCGTTTCGGACCGGGCCGATCCGGCAAGCCGAACTCCGGCAAAGCAAAATCCGGCAAGTCCAAACCCGGCAAGAGGCGCTGATGCCCGTTCAGATGAACACGATCCTCGACGAGCCGGTTGCGCGCGACTGGCGCAGCGCGGTCGGCCGTGGCTTGCGCGGACGCTGCCCGCATTGCGGCGAAGGGCGTTTGTTCAAGGGCTTTCTGAAGCCGGTGGATGCCTGCGCCGCCTGCGGCGAGCTGTTGCACCACCAGCGCGCCGATGACCTGCCGCCCTATGTCGTCATCACCATCGTCGGCCACATCGTCGTCGGCGGCTTGCTGATGGCCGAGAAATACGCCGACTGGTCGATGGGCCTGCACATGGCGATCTGGCCGGCGCTGACGGTGGTCCTCTCGCTGATCCTGATGCAGCCGGTGAAGGGCGGCGTCATCGGGCTGCAATGGGCGATGCGCATGCACGGCTTCGGCGGGATGCCCGACCTGCCGGAACGCCAACCCCTGCCGCCTGCGGGGCGCCCGTCATGAACGATCACGCCGTCACCCTGACCCAGGCCGAGCGCGTCCGCGTCGCGACCAACATCCGCCCCCGGGATGCCGCGACGATGATGATCCTCGACCGGACGGCGAAGAAGCCGCGCATCCTGATGGGCAAGCGCCATCCCAGTCATAAGTTCATGCCGGGCAAATATGTCTTTCCAGGCGGCCGGGTCGACCCCGGCGACCGGCACATGGCGGCCACCGGCGCGCTCGCTCAGATCTGCGAAGACCGGCTCTGCGCCCGCACCGTTCGCCCGACCGTGTCCAAGGCCCGCGCCTTGGCGCTGGCCGCGATCCGCGAGACCTTCGAGGAGACCGGCCTGCTCTTCGGCTCGGACGAGTACGGCGCGCCGGCCCATCCGCCTGCAGGCAGCTGGAGCGACTTTGCCGGGCACGGCATCTTCCCCGATCTCTCGGCCGTCTCCTATGTGGCGCGCGCCATCACTCCGCCGCGCCGGCCCAAGCGCTTCGACACCCGATTCTTCACCATCGACGCCGCCGCCAGCGCCAAACGGATCGAGAACGTCGTCGGCCCCGATTCGGAACTGATCGATCTCGTCTGGGTCGATTTCGACGAGGCCAAGCAATTGGACCTGCCGACGATCACCAAGGTGATCATCCATGAGGTCGAGGCGCGCATCGCCGCGGGCTTTGCGCCCTATCTCCCTGTGCCGTTCTTCTGGGAGAAGAACGGCAGTTTCGTACGCGAGGAGCTGTGAAGCCGCTCCTGCCGTGAAAACGGCCGACGGGGCCGCCATTCGACCTTGACTTCGACGGGCCTTTCCGGCATTCCCCCGCTTGACGGTTTGCCGGGTTCGCCCGGCCTTTATCATTTCCCGTGGGCCTCACCAGCCCCGCATGGTTCGAGGATATCCCCATGGCCAAGGCCGTGACCATCAAGATCAAGCTGCTTTCGACCGCCGACACCGGCTATTTCTACGTGACGAAGAAGAACTCGCGTACGATGACCGAAAAGATGTCGATGAAGAAGTACGACCCCGTCGCGCGCAAGCACGTCGAGTTCAAGGAAACCAAGATCAAGTAAGGCGCCCTCGCCTGTCGATCTTCGGTCACGATTCGAAACCGCCCTTTCCGGGGCGGTTTTTTGTTGTCGCGACAGTGCGGATCTCGCCCTGATCCGCTCACTCTGGGAACGTCCGCACGCCATGAGCAACGATCGGCCCCGCCGCCCCGTGAGCGCCCGCGACAAGGCCGAGGCGCTGTTCAGCGCCGCTGCGCCGAAGGTCGCGCCGCCGGCCGTGAAGCGCCCTGCCGTCCCCGGCGCACGCGAACTCGTCTCGCTGCGGATCGACAGCGACGTGCTCGAGCATTTCCAGGAAGGCGGACCGGGCTGGCAGGACCGCATCAACGATGCGCTGCGGCGCGCGTCGGGCCTGTAAGGCCGACGCCCCGGAAAAGACCCGGCAGCACGGCAAGCAAGGCGACGCCATGACCACGCCTCTGCGGCGGATTTGTCACGGCGACGCGCGCCGTTTGGTGCAAGGATGGCGACCGATCCGCATGATGGCCACCTAGGGCGGTCACCGATACCGCCGTGAGATCCGTCTCTCCTGTCCCGGAAACCCGATCGTGACCACCGACGGCCCCCAGCCAGAACCGCGCAGCACCCCCCACGGGCCCGGACGGCGCATGCTGAAGATGCTCGTCGAGATCGATTCGGCGCGCCTGCTGCGCACCCGTATCGGGGCCGCGATCGCGCTCATCAGCATCCTGGCGATCTTCGCCGGCCTCGGCTACGGGGTCCCGGCCCTGCTCTCGCAGTACTTCTGAACGCAGAGAGGTGGCCGGCCGGCGGCGGGTCTGAGGAGGCCAGAGTGTCCGCAACCGGCCGGCCGAGCCCTCCGGTTTCCCAGGAGATGCGGCGGACCTGAGCACCCGAGGGGCGTCGCGAGGCAGCGGATGTCGCTGCGTCGCGCAAACCCTTGCAGCCGGGCCGCGGACGAATCAACGGGATACCGTCGATTCACCAATGTTCATCGATGCTTAACCTTACCGCGTAACCAGTCGAGCTATGCCGGGCGGACAGATGACAGACCTGCCCTCGGTGGCAGGTCACCCTACGCGGCGTTGGCGGCGATGACCCGGTTGCGACCGTTTGCCTTGGCCCGGTAGAGCGCGTCATCGGCGCGCTTCATGATTTCGGCCGGCGACGCATCCCCGGCCCGGCGGCTGGAGACGCCGATCGAGACGGTGACAGGGATTGCGCGGGTTTGCCCCTGGATTCCGAAGGGTTCGGCGACGACGCGCTCGCGGATCCGCTCGGCGACGGCGTAGGCGGCATCGAGCGCCGTATCGGGCAGCACCACGACGATCTCCTCGCCGCCCATCCGCGCGACCAGATCGATGCCCCGGGTGCAGGCGCGGACGCGATCGGCGAATTCGCGCAGCACTTCGTCGCCGGCATCGTGGCCATAGGTGTCGTTGACGGTCTTGAAGTGGTCGATGTCGAGCACCAGCAGCGCCAGCGAACGCGCCCGCAGCGCGGATTCGTCGAACATCGCGGCCATGCGGGTGTCCATGTAGCGGCGGTTGTGCAGCCCGGTGAGCTGGTCCATCACCGCCATCTCCATCGAGGACTGCACGCTGTCGCGCAGCTTCTCGGTGAAGCGCTTGCGGCGAACCTGGGTGCGGACCCGCGCCAAGAGCTCGTTGCGGTCGATCGGCCGGATCAGGAAGTCATGCGCGCCGATCTCGAGCCCGCGCAGGATGCGGGTGCGGTCCTCGGCCTCGCCCATCATCAGCACCGAGACGTTTCGGGTCCGCTCCAGCGAGCGCAGCTGGCTGCACAGGCGCAGCCCGTCATAATCGGTCAGATCGAGACTGACGATGACGCTGTCGAAGTCGCCCTCGACGGCGCGCAGCAGCGCCTGTTGCGGGTCGGATTCGGTTTCGACGACGTGAAAGGCCGAGAGCGCGCTCTCCAGCCGCTCGATTACGCGCGGCCGGTCCTCGACCAGCAGGATGCGTCCGTTCAGGCCGGTCTCGGAGGCGGCGGCCGCCAGCGGATCGGCGATCCCCAGCCGTCGCGACGCCAGCGCCCGGTTGCGCAATTCGTCGGTCATCGACTTCAGCCGCACCAGGCTGCGCACCCGGGCAAACAGCGCGGTGTCGTCGAGCGGCTTGGTCAGGAAATCGTCGGCGCCGGCGTCGAGCCCCTTGAGCCGGTCGCCCGGCTGGTCCAGCGCCGTCACCATCACCACGGGGATATGGGCGGTCGTCGCCTCGCTCTTGAGGCGGCGGCAGACGTCGAAGCCGTTCATGCCGGGCATCATCACGTCGAGCAGGACGATGTCGGCCTCGCCGCGCTCGCAGATGGCGAGCGCGTCAGGCCCGTTGAGCGCGGTCACGACGTCGAAATACTCCGCCGAAAGCTTCGCTTCCAGCAGCTTCACATTGGTGACGATGTCGTCGACGACGAGAACGCGCGCTGACATGGGTTCGCTTTCGGACGCTCAGGCCGCGCCGGCATAGGCGCGGACGGTCTCCAGGAACTTCGCGACCGAGATCGGCTTGGAGAGATAGGCCTCACAGCCGCCCTCCCGGATCCGCTCCTCGTCGCCCTTCATCGCGAAGGCCGTGACCGCGATGACGGGTATCGACTTGAGGTCGTCGTCTTCCTTGATCCATTTCGTGACCTCGAGCCCCGAAACCTCGGGAAGCTGGATGTCCATCAGGATCAGATCGGGACGGTGCGCGCGCGCCAGCTCGATCGCCTCGATGCCGTCGGCGGTCTTCAGCGTGGCGTAGCCATGCGCTTCGAGCAGGTCGTTGAAGAGCTTCATATTGAGCTCATTGTCTTCGACGATCAGAACCGTCTTCATGATGCCGCCCTTCGGTTGCGCCACGGATGATCGGGACCGATCCCCGATTGTCCAAGCTGGCAGCCTCGTCCATTGATGATGCGTAGCATGCAAGCCGTTGACGAAACGCAAACCCGATGCCCATTTCCGACAGGAGCCTTTCGAGCGCCATGGCCAGATCTCCCAGCTTCGAGGATGCCGAAACGCTGGCGCTGCGGGCGCTCGGCTTCCTCGCCGCCGAGCCCGAGCGCTTGGAGCCGTTTCTGGCGACCACGGGGCTCGGGCCCGCGACCCTGCGGGCGGCCGCGAGCGACCCCGGGTTTCTCGCCGCCGTACTGGACCACATCGGCGGCAGCGATTCGCTGCTGCTCGAGTTCGCGGGGAATCTCGGGGTGCGTCCCGAGCTCGTCGCTCAGGCCCGCGAGCGGCTGAGCGGGCCGGTGCCCGGTGAGCCGGGTTGACGCTGGCACCGCCAGAGGCAGTGCGGCGCGTCCTGTGCCGCGACTGCCTGAGCGACCATGACGGCGACGCCACCGAGCCGCGCCGCTGCCCGGCCTGCGGCTCGCCAAGGCTGCTGCGACACCCCGAGCGCGATGCCTTGAGCCTGGCGCATATCGACTGCGACGCCTTCTATGCGGCGATCGAGAAGCGCGACGATCCGTCCCTGCTGGACAAGCCGGTGATCATCGGCGGCGGCAGGCGGGGCGTGGTCTCGACCGCCTGCTACATCGCCCGGACCTATGGCGTGCGTTCGGCCATGCCGATGTTCAAGGCGCTCAAGGCCTGTCCGGAGGCCGTGGTGGTCAAGCCCGACATGGCGAAATATGTCGCGGTCGGGCGCCAGGTGCGAAGGCTGATGCAGGAGCTGACGCCGCTGGTCGAGCCGATCTCGATCGACGAGGCCTTCCTCGACCTCTCCGGCACGGAGCTGTTGCACCATGCCAGCCCTGCTATCACGCTGGCGCGGTTCGCCCGGCGCATCGAGGCCGAAATCGGCATCAGCGTCTCGGTCGGCCTGTCCTATGCCAAGTTCCTCGCCAAGGTCGCCTCCGACATGGACAAGCCGCGCGGCTTCTCGGTGATCGGCCGGGCCGAGGCGGTGGCCTTCCTCGCCGCCAAGCCTGTCGGTCTCATTCCCGGCATCGGACAGGCCAGCGCGGCGAAACTGACAGAGGCCGGCTTCCGCCTGATCGGCGATCTGCGCGAGGCGCCGGTCGAGAAGCTCTTCCGGCTGGCCGGCAAGGACGGGCCGCGGCTGAAGAGCCTGGCCAATGGCATCGATCCGCGCCGCGTCACGCCCGACCGGGAGACGAAGAGCGTGTCCAGCGAAACCACGCTCGACGTCGATCTCTCACGCTTCGACGAGCTGGAGCCGGTGCTCTGGCGGCTCTGCGAGAAGACCTCGAAGCGCCTGAAGCATCAGGCGCTCGCCGGGCGGACGATCACGCTGAAACTGAAGACGGCGGAGTTTCACTCGATCACGCGGGCCAGCCGCCTGCCGGAGCCGACGCAACTCGCCGCAAGGCTGTTTGCGGCGGGTCGAGAGCTGTTGCGGCGCGAATGCACCGGGGCTCGCTACCGGCTGATCGGGATCGGCGCGACCGATCTCGCCTCGCCCGAAGACGCCGACCATGGCGACCTCGCCGATGTCGCGACGCCGCGGCTGAAAGCGATGGAAGGCGCGCTCGATGCGCTGCGCGCCCGCTTCGGCGATGCCGCGATCGGCAAGGGCTTGAGCCTGCGCCTGCCGCAACGGGCGTCGGAGGGCGCTCCTACTTCGCGCACGCCGCCTGAGGCAGAAGATCCAGACGTGTGAGCGTGCCGCGCAGCGCGAAGCTGCCATAATCGAGCCTCACCGCGCCGGTCACGCCGTTCTCGTAGAGCTCGAACGAAATCGTATAGCTCGGCGTCGTCTCGCCCGAGCCGACCTTGAAATACGACATCGTGACCGGCCAGCGCGCCAAACTCTCGAATTCGGGCCGCTGCAACGGCGTCTCGCTCGGCTTCGCTTCGATCTTCCTGCCGATCACCGAGAGCGTCTCATAGACGTCCTTGCCGCCATTGGCCCCGTCATAGAGCCGCACACTCAGCGTGGTCTGGCCGGCGCGCGCGGCCTGGATCACCGCCTTCATCTGGGCGTTGGGAAACAGGGCCGCAACGGCTTCGCGATGCGTCTCGGGCTTGGGAACCGTCAGCTTGACCTCGTAGCCGCCATCCTTGCGGGTGGCGATCCCGTCGACCGTCTCGGTCGGCGTGCCGCTGGCCGAGCTTTCCGTCTTGAAGCGGTAGCTCGCCCCGTCGCCGGCCTCGAAACTCGTGGTGCGGGCGTCGATGACGCGCGGCCCTCCCTCGCCGCTCTGGAGCTGCGTCACCTGGCGGAAGGACAGCGCATAGCCGTCGCAGGCGTCTCCGGTGAAATCGAAGGCGATGCGGCCGCGGGCGGATTCGACGTTCTTGGAGGCCTTGCCGCCGTCGAGAACGAGATCATACACCGCACGGTGGGGCACCAGGACCACGCGATCGGCCGATTGCGGCTGCGCCAGGGCCGCTCCGCTGCAGAGCACAGCAACGGCGATGAGACCCGCAAGGCCTGGAGCGTTCGTCGTCATGGGGCACGCCGCTTTCGTTGATGGTGCGTCGAATCTAGGTGCAACGCCGCAGTGGCGCAAACAAGGCGGTCGCCTCTCGGCCAGGGGGCTCGTACGAGCGGATTGCGTGGCGCATGGCCGCGCTTGCGGGCGCGCCGGGCATCGGCCATGAAAGACACCTGCAGGAAGCGTGGCTTTGCCGTCGATGCGCGTGATGCCATGCGACGGCAGCCCCCGGTGGAGTTGCCCAGATGAATGCCGTCGATACCAAGCTCGCCGAACTCGGCATCACCCTGCCCACGCCGGCCGCGCCGATCGCGAACTACGTGCCGTCCGTGATCACCGGCAATCTGCTGGTGATCTCGGGCCAGCTCTGCTTCGGGCTCGACGGCAAGCTCTCCGACGCCCACAAGGGCAAGCTCGGCGTCGAGATCTTCAACGAGGCCGGGCTCGAAGCGGCGCGGTTGTGCGCGATCAACGTCCTGGCGCAGGCCAAGGCCGCGCTGAACGGCGATCTCAGCCGGATCACGCGCTGCGTGCGCCTGGGCGGCTTCATCAATGCCGCGCCGCATTTCGCCGCGCTCCCGGCGATCATGAACGGCGCATCGGACCTCATGGTGGACGTTCTCGGGGACAAGGGCCGCCACGCCCGCTCGACCATCGGCGTCGCGCAGCTCCCGGCCGATGCCGCCGTCGAGGTCGAAGCGATGTTCGAGATCGCCTGATGCGCGACCGCCCCCTGCACGACCACGCCCATTCCGGCCTCGACTGGCTGATCGCCCGGCCGATCGCGCATCGCGGCCTGCATGATGTCGCCTCGGGCGTGATCGAGAACAGCATCCCGGCGGCAGAGGCCGCCATCGCCGGGCGATTCGGGATCGAATGCGACGTCCAGCTCAGCGCCGATGGCGAGGCGATGGTGTTCCATGATTTCGTGCTCGACCGGCTGACCGGGCAGTCCGGCGCCGTCTCGTCCGTCAAGGCCGAAGCCCTCGCCGCGATCGCCCTGAAGGGCAGCCAGGCGCGGATTCCGACTCTCTCGGCCTTCCTCGACCTGATCGCCGGACGTGTGCCTGTCGTGATCGAGATCAAGAGCCGCTTCGACGGTGACCTGGCCCTCACCCGCCGCGCCGCCGAGATCGTCGCCGGCCGCAGCGGCCAGCCGATCGTGTTCAAGTCGTTCGATCCGGACATCGTCACGGCGCTGCGCGATCTCGCTCCCGCGGTCCCGCGCGGCATCGTCGCGATGAACGATTATTCCTATCCCGACTATGCCCATCTCGATGCTGGCAAGCGCCACGCGATGGCGAACCTGCTGCATTTCGGCGAGAGCCGGCCCGATTTCGTATCGTGGAAGGTCGTCGATCTGCAGAGCGCCGCGCCCTATCTCTGCCGCACCGCGCTCGGCCTGCCGCTGATGAGCTGGACGGTGCGCACGCCAGCCGACCGCGAGATGGCGGCGCGCCATGCCGACCAGATCGTGTTCGAGGGCTTCACGCCTTGAGCAGTGGCGAGGACGGCGGCCTGCGGGTTCGCGTCGCGACCTCGCTCAAGACCGTGCCGGCCGATGCCTGGAACGCCTGCGCCCATCCGCCCGCCATCGCGAGCGTGCCGGCCGGGCACGACCGCGCCAATCCGTTCGTCAGCCATGAATTCCTGCGCGCGCTGGAGGAGAGCGGCTGCGTCGGCGGGCGCTCGGGCTGGTCGCCGGCCTATCTGCTGGTCGAGGATGGCGAGGACAGGCTGCTCGCCGCCGCACCGAGCTTCCTGAAGAGCCACAGCCAGGGCGAATACGTCTTCGACCACAGCTGGGCCGACGCCTATCAGCGGGCGGGCGGGCGCTATTACCCCAAGATCCAGGTCGCGGCGCCCTTCACCCCGGCGACGGGGCCGCGCCTTCTGGTCGCCGATGGGCCT
Source organism: Allobosea sp. (assembly GCF_030695125.1). Taxonomy (GTDB): domain Bacteria; phylum Pseudomonadota; class Alphaproteobacteria; order Rhizobiales; family Beijerinckiaceae; genus Allobosea. The sequence continues at coordinate 78,294 of NZ_JAUYTP010000031.1, forward strand.
CGGGCGGACGAGGCGCGGGCCGGGCTGATCGCGGGGCTGGACGCCCTTCGCGACCAGACCGAAGCGTCTTCAATCCATGTCACCTTTGCGCAGGAGCCCGACATCGCGAGCCTGCGCGAGGCGGGCTATCTCGAACGCCACGACCTGCAGTTCCATTGGCAGAACGAGGGCTTCGCCACCTATGACGACTTCCTGGCGACGCTGGCCTCGCGCAAGCGCAAGGCGCTGAAGCGCGAACGCCGCGAGGCGCTGTCGGCCGGGATCACGGTCGAGGTTCTCTCCGGTGACGGCCTGACCGAAGCGGTCTGGGATGATTTCCATTCCTTCTATGAGGATACCGGCGCGCGCAAATGGGGCCGGCCCTATCTCAACCGCGCCTTCTTCTCGGCCGTGGGCGCGGCAATGGGCGAGCGCATCGTGCTGGTGATGGCCAGGCGCGAGGAGCGCTATATCGCCGGAGCGATCAATTTCCGCGGCGCCAACACGCTCTATGGCCGCAACTGGGGCTGCGTCGAGGACCACCCCTTCCTGCATTTCGAGCTCTGCTACCATCAGGCCATCGATTACGCGATCGCCCATGGGCTCGCCCGCGTCGAGGCCGGCGCGCAGGGCGAGCACAAGCTCGCGCGCGGCTACAGACCCGTGCTCACCCGCTCGCTGCATCACCTGGCCGATCCGGGCCTGGCGCGCGCGGTGGCGCATTATCTCACAAGCGAGCGGCAGCAGATCGCCCAGGCGCAAGAGGCGCTCGCGGCCGAGAGCCCGTTCCGCAAGGCCGGCGACTCGCATGAGTGAGGACCGCAGCACGGCGGCGGCCCGGCCGCTCGCCTTCTGCAGCGACGATGAGCTGGGCTATCGGCGCAGCCGCACCGTTTTCGCGGACGGCGCCGCGCTCAGGCTCGACGAGCCTTACCGGCTCGCGCATCTCCCACTGGTCGCGCCTGACCATCCCGGCGCGATCGCGCGGCAGGACGGCCGCTTCTACGAGATGGGCCGACATCCGCGCGTGTTCTCGCTGGTGCTGCCGGTCGATGGCGCGGGGTTGGCTCAGTCCGAAGCCTTCCTCCAGCTCGACGGCGCGATGCGGCGCGCGCCCTTCGCGGACAAGATCGCTTGGGACATCCTGCCGCGACGGGCCGACCGGCTGCATGCGACGCTGTGCGGCACGCTGTCGACCGCAGACGCGCCGGCCATCGGCGCGGCCATAGTCCAGGCGATCGCGGAGATCGGGCCGTTTGAAGTCGAGCTGCGCGGGCTTTTCTCGGGCAACGTCAATCTCGGCCGGCTCTATCTGCGGGTCTATCCCGAAAAGCGGGACGGATCGAACCCGATCCATGCGATTCAGGCGGCGTTCGGCCGCCCGGCGGGCGACCTCTATCTGGTCGGGCTCTACAATTTAACCGATGATCTCGCTGCGCGCGAGACCGCGGCGCTGTCGGATCTGATCGGGCGCTGGTGGGACGTGCCGCTGCTGCGCTGGACGGTGCGGGACCTTCAGATTCTGGGCGCCTGCGACGACCTCGTGCTCGATGCGGAGATCGCGGCCGTTCTGCCGCTGCATGGCGGCGCTCCGGGTCCGGCCCACAAGGGCGGCCTTGACGGAACCGGCCCGCTCGCGACAGGCTGAAGCCGCCCCCACCCTCACCTGCCCTGGATTGCGCATGACCGCCTATGACCCCGCCAATGTCTTCGCCAGGATCCTGCGCGGCGAGCTGCCGTCCCAGACCGTCTATGAAGACGCGCAGACGCTGGCGATCATGGACATCATGCCGCGTGCCGACGGGCATGTGCTGGTGATCCCGAAGGCGGCCTGCCGCAATGTTCTGGATGCTCCCGCTGACGCCCTGCAGGCCGTGGCGCTGACGACGCAAAAGCTCGCCCGCGCGGTCACCGCAGCCTTCGATGCCGATGGCGTGACGATCCAACAGTTCAACGAGGCGGCGGGCGGACAGGTGGTCTTTCACCTCCACGTCCATGTCATGCCGCGCCATGACGGGCTGAGCTTGCGGCCCCACACCGGTGCGATGGAGAAGCCGGAGGTTCTGGCGGCGAATGCCGAAAAGATCAGGACCGCTCTGCAGGCGCTCTGAACGGGCGGCTCACGCCAGCAGCCAGTAGGCGCCGCCGATCAGCGTCGCCTCCCCCGCCAGCACCGCCAGCAGGACCCGCCGCCGGTCGAACAGCATGATCGCGAGCGTGACCACGAGCGCCCCGACGCGCAGCGCCAGCGGCACGGCGGCGAGCGCGCCGGGCGGCGACACGATCAGCTTGGCGACGATTCCCGCCAGCAGCGCGGTCGCCACCGCCCGCACCCATTCGAGCGCAGGCGAATCCGGGTCGATCCGGCGCGAAAACGCCACCGCGAGCCAGCGCCAGATCTCGGTCGGCAGCACTGCGAAGAGAACCAGCGCCAGATAGGGCCAGAGCGGACCGTCGAGCCAGGCGATCGGCTGGGTGATCACGGGCGTCATGGCGCAGCCTTCTTCGGCCGCAGCGCAAACGCGATCGTCCCGGCGATCAGCCCGGCGACGATCAGGTCGAAGCCGCCGCCGATGAAGCGGTCGCAGATCGGCGCCAGCACAAGGCCGAGCATGATCGCGGCCGCATCACCGCGATGGCGCAGGCCCGCCGTGAGCGATGCGAGGAAGAAGATCGGCGTCAGGCAGAGCAAGCCGGCGGCGAAGGGGATCGGCAGCGCGCCGATCAGGTAATAGCCGAGGAAGGTGCCGATCGAGCTCGTCGCCATGCAGGTGTTGGCGAACCCCAGGAAATAGGCGACCCGCTGCGGCGGCGGCACATGCGGCAGCCGCCGCAGCCCTTCCGTCCAGGCGGTCACGGCGACGTAATGCGCAAGCAACAGCTGCATCCAGACGCTCTGGCCCGGGCGGCGCAGCAGCGGCAGGATCGCCACCGTCATCGGCAGGAAGCGCAGCGAGGCGAAACCGACGGCAATCGCGATCGCGCTCCAGGCTGCGCCGGCCGCGATCGAGGCGAAGAAGATCACCTGGGAGGGGCCGGCCCAGACCAGCATGGTCGACAGCACGGCAACCTCGACGGGATAGCCGACGTCGCGCGCCAGCGAGCCGACGCCGATCAGGCCGAAGCCGACGACCCAGGCCGGCAGCGACAGCGCGTCGCGCATCCCGGCCAGCGCCACGCGCCAGGAACTCCACTCGACGGACACGCTCATGATGGGATCAGCACGCGGGCGGCTCGGCTTCCGGGGGGATCAGCCGGCCCCGTTCAGGGCGAGCCATCGCCCTCTCCTAACGCGTCCGCGGCGCAAGACCGAGCCCCGGTGACGAGCCTACGGGATTGCGTCGGTCGCAATGGCTGCGGAACGGTCGATCGCGTCTCAGCGCGCGCCCTTGAAGACGATGCCGATCAACTCGTTGCCGAAGTCGATCAGCTCCTTGGGGATGCCGCCGATCGCCTTCACACCGAGATAGATCAGGTAGATGAAGGCGGGCACCAAGATCCAGCCGAGCACCTCCTCGAAGACCTTGCGCCGACGCCGGCGCCGGTCGCGCTTCTCGAACCAGCTCAGTTTCTGCTTTCGCGCCGGAGCAGCCTGCTCCGGCGCAGGCTCGGCCCCATGCGCGAGCAGGGTATCGGTCTTGCGCCTGAACAACACGGTCTCAAGCCTTCGTCAGCGGGACCTTGGGGACGGACCGGACCGGACGCTGCGCCTTGGGCGCCTCGGGCCCCTTGCCGCCACCATCACCCTTGCCGCCGCCATCGCCCTTGCCGGGCTTGCCACCCGCCGCGGCAGGGCCGCGGCGCGGGGCGTCGGTGGCCGGCTTGCCCGCGGCAGAGGCCTTGGCGCGGGGCTTGCGCTCGCGCTTTTCGCCGGCGGCCGCGACATCCTTCTCGGGCTTGGGCTTGACCGGCCCGTCGGGGAATTCGAGGCCGAGCACCTTGATGCCGGTTTCCGACTGCACGACCACGACCTTGACCGCGCCGCCATTCTTGAGGCGCCCAAACAACACCTCGTCGGCCAACGGCGTCTTGATCGTCGATTGGATCAGGCGGGCCATCGGTCGCGCGCCCATCGCCTCGTCATAGCCATGCTCGACCAGCCATTCGCGCGCCTCGTCTGAGAGCTCGATCGTGACGTTGCGGTCGGCGAGCTGCGCCTCGAGCTGGAGCACGAATTTATCGACGACGCGGGCAACGACCGTCTTCGGCAGATGGCCGAAGGAGATCACCGAATCGAGCCGGTTGCGGAATTCCGGCGCGAACAGCTTGTTGATCGCCTCGGTGTCGTCCCCCTCGCGCTTCTGACGGGTGAAGCCATAGGCGTTGCGGGCCATGTCGGCGGCGCCGGCATTGGTCGTCATGATCAGGATGACATTCCTGAAATCGACCTGCTTGCCGTTGTTGTCGGTCAGCTTGCCGTGGTCCATGACCTGCAGGAGGATGTTGAACAGGTCGGGATGGGCCTTCTCGATCTCGTCGAGCAGCAGCACGCAATGCGGATGCTGGTCGATCTGGTCGGTCAGGAGGCCGCCCTGGTCGAAGCCGACATAGCCCGGAGGCGCGCCGATCAGCCGCGAGACGGTGTGGCGCTCCATATATTCCGACATGTCGAAGCGCACGAGCTCGACGCCCAGCGACACCGACAGCTGGCGCGCGACCTCGGTCTTGCCGACACCGGTGGGGCCGGCGAAGAGATAGCAGCCGATCGGCTTCTCGCCGTCGCGCAGGCCGGCGCGGGCGAGCTTGATCGAGGAGGACAGGGCCTCGATCGCCTTCTCCTGGCCGTAGACCGTGCGCTTCAGCGTCGTCTCGAGATTGCGCAGGACCTCGGCATCGTCCTTCGAGACGGTCTTGGCCGGGATGCGCGCCATGGTCGCGATCGCCGCCTCGATCTCCTTCACGCCGATCGTCTTCTTGCGCTTGCTCTCGACCACCAGCATCTGCGAGGCGCCGGTCTCGTCGATGACGTCGATCGCCTTGTCGGGCAGCTTGCGGTCATGGATGTAGCGCGCCGACAACTCCACCGCCGCCTTGATGGCGTCGTTGGTGTAGCGCAGCTTGTGGAACTCCTCGAAATAGGGCTTCAGCCCCTTCAGGATCTCGATCGTATCGGGGATCGAAGGCTCGTTGACGTCGATCTTCTGGAAGCGGCGCACCAACGCCCGGTCCTTCTCGAAATACTGGCGGTATTCCTTGTAGGTGGTCGAACCGATGCAGCGCAGGCCGCCGGAGGCAAGCGCGGGCTTGAGCAGGTTGGAGGCGTCCATGGCGCCGCCCGAGGTCGCACCGGCGCCGATTACCGTGTGGATCTCGTCGATGAACATGATCGCCTTGGGGTGGGCCTCGATCTCCTTCATCACCTGCTTGAGGCGTTCCTCGAAATCGCCGCGGTAGCGCGTGCCGGCCAGCAGCGTGCCCATGTCGAGCGAGAAGACGGTCGCGTCCTCCAGCACCTCGGGCACCTCGCCGCGGATGATCTTGAGGGCGAGGCCCTCGGCGATCGCGGTCTTGCCGACGCCGGGGTCGCCGACCAGCAGTGGGTTGTTCTTCTGCCTGCGGCAGAGGATCTGGATGGTGCGCTGGACCTCGGCCTCGCGGCCGATCAGCGGGTCGATCCGGCCATCGCGCGCCTTGCGGTTGAGATTGACGCAATAGGCGTCGAGCGCGCTTTCCTTCTTCTTCTTGTCCTTGTCGGCGTCGTTGCCGGGGTCGGCCGCGCGCGAATCGCGCTGCTGCTCGGGCTCCTCCTCGGCGCCGCGGATCGGGCGCGGCTCGCTGGCGCCCGGGCGCTTGGCGATGCCGTGGCTGATATAGTTGACCGCGTCATAGCGCGTCATGTCCTGCTCCTGCAGGAAGTACGCGGCGTGGCTCTCGCGCTCGGCGAACATGGCGACGAGCACATTGGCGCCGGTCACCTCTTCGCGACCCGACGACTGGACATGGATGACCGCGCGCTGGATCACGCGCTGGAAACCTGCCGTCGGCTTGGAATCGTCACGCCCGTCGGTGACCAGATTGGCCAGTTCGGCGTCGATGTAGTCGACGAGGTTGCGCCGCAGCGTGTCGAGATCGACGCTGCAGGCGCGCATCACCGCCGCCGCGTCCTGATCGTCGACCAGGGCGAGCAGCAGATGCTCCAGGGTGGCATATTCGTGGTGGCGCTCATTGGCGAGCGCCAGAGCCCGGTGAAGCGCCTGTTCGAGACTGCGCGAGAAACTCGGCACGGATTGCGCTCCTATTCCGATGTCAAAAGGGTGAGCGAACTCAAAACGCTACTTCTTCTCCATCACGCATTGGAGCGGATGCATGTGCTTGCGCGCAAGGTCCATCACGAGGGTCACCTTGGTTTCGGCGACCTCATAGGTGAAGACGCCGCACTCGCCGACGCCGTTCTGATGCACATGCATCATGATCTGCGTCGCGGCGGCGCGGTCTTTCTGGAAAAAGCGTTCGAGGACGTGAACGACGAACTCCATCGGGGTGTAGTCGTCGTTGAGGAGCAGGACGCGGTAGAGATTGGGCTTGCGGGTCCGGGTCCGGGTGAGGACGGCGGTTCCGGTGCCGTCGCGCCCGCCATCGCTGGGCGGGGCGGCCCGGCGCGGGCGGTCGGCCATCGCATGCGGGCGAGCGAAGGCGGAGGGCGCCGACCTGGCGTCGGTCGCCCCTTTGGCCTCACTCGTCTGCATCGTGGTGGCTGCCGTCGCTCTCAAGATCGATCCCTGGTGTCCAGACCGAGATAGTGCTTCGCGAGCGAATTTACAGACCTTGTGGTCGCTTCGCCAGCCCGTTCGGTACGATAACGCAACTCGCCGCCGTCGCAGGGGCGCGGACCCCGAAGGAGCGTCGAAAAGCGAGCACAGCGATGCCCAAACGTCAGCCGTCCGGTCGGCGGGGCGCCCCGAAGCGGCGGCTTGACCCGCCGCCCCTCCCGGACCTAAGCCCGGCGCCTCACCTCCACGGAGATGCCTCCCATGACCGCCAATGCCATCGTCTCCGTCGGCGCGGACCTCGCCTCCCCGGTCCGCTTCGGCAACGGGCTGCCGCTCGCGGTGATCGCGGGCCCCTGCCAGATGGAGAGCCGCGACCACGCGCTCGAAATGGCCTTCGCCCTGAAGGAGATCGCCGAGTCGCTCGGCATCGGCCTCGTGTTCAAGACCTCGTTCGACAAGGCCAACCGCACCAGCGTCAAGAGCGAGCGCGGCATGGGGCTGAAGGCGGCGCTGCCGGTCTTCGCCGAAATCCGGGAGCAGACAGGTCTGCCCGTCCTGACCGACGTGCATGAGGCGAGCCAGTGCGCGGCGGTGGCCGCATGCGTCGATGTGCTGCAGATCCCGGCCTATCTCTGCCGCCAGACCGATCTGCTGGTGGCGGCGGCGCGCACCGGGCGCGTCGTCAACGTCAAGAAGGGGCAGTTCCTGGCGCCCTGGGACATGGTCAATGTCGCCGCCAAGATCACCGAGAGCGGCAACCCCAATGTGATGGTGACCGAGCGCGGCGCCTCCTTCGGCTACAACACCCTGGTCTCCGACATGCGGGCGCTGCCGATCATGGCGCAGACGATCGGCGCGCCCGTGATCTTCGACGCCACCCACTCCGTGCAGCAGCCGGGCGGCAAGGGCTCATCGAGCGGCGGCGAGCGTGAATTCGTCGCCGTGCTGGCGCGGGCGGCGGTCGCCGTCGGGGTCGCGGGCGTGTTCATCGAGACGCATGAGGACCCCGACAACGCCCCTTGCGACGGCCCCAACATGGTGCCGCTCTCCGCCTTCCCTGCGCTGATTGCAGAGCTGCAAAGCTTTGATCGCCTTGCCAAAGCCAAGGCCAAGCCTACGCTGGCTTATGTCTGATACGCCGTCACCGGCGCCGGCCCCCGCGCCGGCTCCCACTTCGCTCACCCCGCTCATCCTCGTCCTCGGCGCCTGCGGCTTCGCTTCGACCTTCACGATGCGGATCATCGACCCGCTGATCCCGACGCTGGCCGGCGAATTCAGCCGCAGCGTGCCGCAGATCGTGATGATGGTGACGGGGTTTTCGCTCGCCTATGCGCTCGGCCAACCCTTTCTCGGCCCGATCGCCGACGCGATCGGCAAGATCCGCACGATCCTGATCTGCCTGCTGGCGCTGGCGCTGTTTTCCACCCTGGCTGCCCTGTCGCAGTCCTACGAGATCATGGCCGTGGTGCGCGGCGTCACCGGAATCGCCTCGGGCGGCATCATCCCGATCGCGATGGCGGCGATCGGCGACCGGGCGCCGATGCAGGAGCGGCAGATCGCGCTCGGCCGCTTCCTGGTGCTGATGATCATCGGCCAGATGTCGGGCTCGGCCTGCTCCGGCCTGATCGCGACGCAGGCCGGGTGGCGCGCGGCGTTCATCGCGGCCGCGCTGGTCGCGACGCTTGCCGCCATTCTGGTGGCGATCGTGCTGAAACCGCGCCGCAACGTGACACGGAAGACCCTCAGCATCGCCGGGGCGCTGGCCAACTACCGGACCGTCTTCGCCAACCCCCGCACCAAACTGCTCTACGGCCTCGTCATCGTCGAGGGCATCCTGCTGTTCGGCATCCCGGCCTATGTCGCCGCCATCCTGTTCGAGCGTTCGGGCGTGGGCCCCGCACAGGCGGGGCTCGCCATTGCGGGCATGGGGTTCGGCTGCCTCGTCTACGGGCTTCTGACGCGGATCCTGATGGAGCGGCTGGGGCCGACCCTGATGACGCGCACCGGCGGCCTGATCTGCGCGCTGGGACTGGCCCTGTTCGCCTTCGACTGGCCATGGTGGAGCGCGATCCCGCTATTTGCCCTGCAGGGCTTCGGCTTCTTCCTGCTGCACGGCACCTTCCAGGCGCAAGCCACCGAACTGGCGCCCACGGCGCGGGGCTCGGCGATGGCACTGTTTGCCTGCTGCTTTTTCCTTGGCCAGGCCACGGGACCGCTGGTCATGGGGTTTGCCATGCACCTGCTCGGCAACAGCGCCGCGATCCTGCTGTTTGCCGTCGCGATCGCGGTGTTCGGCTACGCCACGCCGCGGATCATGCCGATCGCGGGCAGCCGAACCTGAGGCGCCCCAGACGCATTTTCCGGAAAAGACCGAGGTTTCGACGGTTACCGGAACGGAATCTCAATATCTCTACGTCAATCCTGCGCTGTCGTGAGTAAACGCGCCCAAAATCCGCGCGCGTCACGGTGTGCATGGCTTTTGCGTCAAGAGAGATACAGCGATGAGCCCGTCCGCAATGGATCTGTTTGTTCGGCCTGCCCGCCGTTTCAGGCGCCATGAGTCCGGCGCCACCCTCACCCTGTTTGCCATTGCAGGCGTTGCGCTGGTTTGCATGGCCGGCGTCGTGATCGACTATGGCCGACTGACCAAGGAACACACCTCGCTTCAGGCAGCGACCGACGCCGCCGCGCTGGCCGCGGCGCGTCTGCCCAGCAAGGACGCGACCGCGATGCAGGCGGCGGCGAACAAGTTCTTCGTCGCCAACACCGCCAACCTGAACGGCAGCAACATCCAGATCACCAAATTCGGCTTCGAGGAATCGACCGGCACCGTCTCGGTGGAGGCCAGCGGGGCGCTCGATACGTCGCTGATGTCGATCGCCGGCGTGAAGACGATGGGCTACAGCTCGCGCTCGGCTGCGGTGAAGGAAGTGACCGGCACGGTCGAGATGGCGCTCGTGCTCGACAACACCTGGTCTATGTCGGAAAGCGCCGGCGGCGGTGGTTCCAAGATCACGGTGCTCAAATCCGCGGCCAAGAACCTGATCAACACCATCCTCACGCAGGGTGGCACGAATGTGAAAATCGGGATCGTTCCCTTCGCCGATTACGTCAATGTCGGCGTCGGCAACCGCAGCCAGCCTTGGATGTCGGTTCCCGCCGACTATTCGGTCCCCAAAACGACGCCGGCCGTGCCCTATACCTGCAAAACCGTCTCGACGAAGCAGGTCTGCACGAAGGGCGCCCCCAAGACCTGCACTTCGACCACCGACGGCGTCGTCACGAGCTATGACTGCACGCCGCAGACCTGCGTCCAGCAGCCGGTGACGCCCTACCAGTCCTGCAGCGGCGGGACGCCTGAGAAGACGACTTATACCAACTACAAGTGGTATGGCTGCGTGCGTTCACGGAAGACCGGAGAACTGCGCCTGAACGACAGCGAGCCGACGACGCCATACCTGGGATTTCCCGAGACCAGCCAGCGCTGCCTTAACCCAATCGTACCGCTGACATCAGACAAGACCGTGCTGACCAGCGCTATCGATAACCTGATCATCAACATCGGCGGCTACAAGCCCTCGACCTACATTCCTGCCGGTCTGCTCTGGGGCGTCAACGTGCTGTCGCCGACGGCGCCCTTCGCCGAAGGCAAGACCTATGATCCCGCCAACAAAATGCCGCGCAAGGCGCTGGTGCTCATGACGGACGGCGCGAACACCATGTATTTCAGGGCCTCGGACGGGACCCATCAGAACGCGACAAACGCCGGGCACGTCACGACCACCAACAACGACACATCGAAGCTATGCGACTATGCAAAATCCAAGAAAATCGAGGTGTTCACCGTCGCCTTCGCGGTGACAGACGTCGCGGCCAAGACCATGCTGCAGGGCTGCGCCAGCGGTTCGGCCAATTACTACGACGCGACGGACTCGGCTGCGCTCTCCGCCGCCTTCCAGTCGATCGGCCAGTCGCTGACCAGCCTGCGCCTGTCGCAGTGAGGCTTGGCGCCCGGCCGTCCGGCCGGGGCCGTCAGCGCCCGCGATAGGGCGCGACGCCCTGGTCGGGCAGCCAGAGGCCCTTGGGCGGCTCGCCCGTCTGCCAGAAGACGTCGATCGGGATGCCGCCGCGCGGATACCAGTAGCCGCCGATGCGAAACCATTCCGGCGCGAGCAACTCGACCAGCGTCTTGCCGATGCCGACGGTGCAGTCCTCATGGAAGGCGCCGTGGTTGCGGAAAGCGGCGAGATAAAGCTTCAGCGACTTCGACTCCACCAGCCATGCGCCGGGCAGATAGTCGATCACCAGGATGCCGAAATCCGGCTGGCCGGTGACCGGGCAGATCGAGGTGAATTCCGGGCAGGTGAATCGCGCCAGATAGGACGTGCCCTGGTGCGGATTGGGCACGCGGTCGAGGCGCGCCTCTGCGGGCGAGGTGGGCAACCCGGTCTGCTGACCGAGCTGCAGGGTCGAGGCGTCGAGCGACATCGCAGGCTCCTGAGGTTTGGCGCCTTCTAGAGCATCGGACGAAACCGGGGAAACGGCTTTTCGCGAGCTGCGATGACGCAGGCCCAGCCGCCACGGCCCGGCAGCCTCCCGAACGGAACCGGGGCCGGGCGCCAGATGGCTTCCCCGGACGGCATCGCGAGTGGATTTGACCCGACTCACATCGCAAGGATAAGCCGGATGGAGCCGCCGTCGGCTGGCACCGAGGGCCGGCGACATCTCCCCCTACCCTGAAAGAGCAGCGTCCTTCACACGATGACCGTCGCGGGCATCCTGTTCCTGTCGGGGATCCTGATCGGGCTGTTCGGCAGCTCTTTCGGGCTCATCGCGGCAAGCCTCGTCACGACACTGGTGATGATCGTGCTTTTGGCGATGCGCGGCGAACTCGGCCTGTTCAGCATCCTGATCGGGCTGGGTTATCTCTTCGCGCTGCAGAGCGGCTTCCTCGTCGGGGGCTATGTCCGCACGCAAGAGCGCTCCTGATCACCAGAACCAGATCGGCCTTCCTGCCACCAGGCAGAGCCCGACCCAATACGTGACGGTCGCGGCGATCGAAGCCAGCACAAGCGCCAGCGGGGGCCGGCGGCCGTTGGACATGATCTGGAACATTGTCGTCTCCCGATGAAACAGCCCTCGCGGCCGCACCGGCAGAACCGCAAGACGCACGCCTCGTCGGGCCGTCCCGATTCCGGGACGGAGTCGGGCACACGCCGTTGCGCCCCGGCATCGCGCACGGCACCCGGGAAGGACGCGACCATCGCCTGCCCCCGCGATTGAGGCTTCCCGCGCGCAAGCCCCTTGGCTAGAAGCGCGGCTGACACCCTCCCCTGTGCCCGCCACGGAGCCCTTCCATGACCGCGATCATCGACATCATCGGCCGCCAGATCCTCGATTCCCGCGGCAACCCGACGGTCGAGGTCGATGTCGTGCTGGAGGACGGCTCGATGGGCCGCGCCGCCGTTCCGTCGGGCGCCTCCACCGGCAAGCACGAGGCGGTCGAGCTACGCGATGGCGACAAGAGCCGCTATCTCGGCAAGGGCGTGCTGAAGGCTGTCGAGGCCGTCAATGTCGCGATCGCCGAGCAGCTGGTCGCCATGGACGCCGAGGACCAGGTCGCGATCGACGAGGCGATGATCGCGCTCGACGGCACGCCCAACAAGAGCAAGCTCGGCGCCAACGCGATCCTCGGCGTTTCGCTCGCCGTCGCCAAGGCCGCGGCCGAAGCGGCGGGCCTGCCCCTCTACCGCTATGTCGGCGGGACCTCGGCCCGCGTCCTGCCCGTGCCGATGATGAACATCGTCAATGGCGGCGCCCATGCCGACAACCCGATCGACTTCCAGGAATTCATGATCATGCCGATCGGCGCGCCCTCCTTCTCAGAGGGGCTGCGGATGGGCTCGGAGATCTTCCACACGCTGAAGAAGAAGCTGCACGACGCCGGCCACAACACCAATGTCGGCGACGAGGGCGGCTTCGCCCCCAACATCAAGTCGGCGGAAGCCGCGCTCGACTTCGTCATGTCCGCGATCGAGGCCGCCGGCTACAAGCCGGGCGAGGACATCGCGCTGGCGCTCGACTGCGCCGCGACCGAGTTCTTCAAGGACGGTTCCTACGTTTACGAGGGCGAACGCAAAACGCGCGATCCCAAGGCGCAGGCGAAGTACCTCGCCAAGCTCGTCGGCAGCTACCCGATCGTCTCGATCGAGGACGGCATGTCCGAGGACGACTGGGAGGGCTGGAAGGCGCTGACCGACCTCGTCGGCTCGAAGTGCCAGCTCGTCGGCGACGACCTCTTCGTCACCAATGTCACGCGCCTGTCGCGCGGCATCAAGGAGAAGACGGCCAACTCGATCCTGGTCAAGGTCAACCAGATCGGCTCGCTGACCGAGACGCTCGCGGCCGTCGAGATGGCGCAGCGCGCCGGCTACACTGCCGTGATGTCCCACCGCTCGGGCGAGACCGAGGATTCGACCATCGCCGACCTCTCGGTCGCGACGAATTGCGGGCAGATCAAGACCGGCTCGCTCGCCCGCTCGGACCGGACCGCGAAGTACAACCAGCTCCTGCGCATCGAAGAGGAGCTCGGCGCCCAGGCGGTCTATGCCGGCCGCAGCGCGCTGAAGGCCCTGGCCTGAGCCGTCACAGGCGCGGCAGCAGGCTGGAGGCGCGCGACAGCGTCCAGATGCCCGCCGCGCCGACGATACCGACCGCCCCGGACATCGCGTCGCCGACGCGGGCGACCGGGGTGGGCACGGTTACGCCGAGCAGCCGCAGCGGTGGCTGGGACCGCGCGTCGCCTTCGACCGCAGCCGCCTGAACGGCCGGAGCGATCGGGAGCGGCGCAGCCTCAACCGTCACAACGGCGCGCTCGATGACGGGCCGGCGGGGCGGCGCCGGCACGGAAGCCTGTGCCTGCATGGCGCGGCCCGCTGTTTCGCCGGGGACCGACCGGTCCGGCTTCAGCGCCACGATCGCGGCTGTCGGCCGCTCCCAGTCCAGCGTCATCGGCATCACGATGGCCGCCGGGCTGATCAGGCCCTGCAAATGGGTTGCCCGCAGGGGCGCCTCTGCGCTGCCGGCATCCTGATGGCGCACACGGATCTTGCCGTCGGGCGCGACGGGCAAGACCCAGCGCTCGGTGGCCTCCTGCGTCTTGCCGCCATCCTGCCCGCCGGTGAAGAACGGCAGGGTCAGACCGGCCGGCAGAGCCAGAAACGCTGCCGCCATGGCAGAGGCAGCGAGCGAGACAGCCGCCTGGCTACCGACGCCGCGCAGAAATCCGGTCGCGGCCTTGAAAACGGAACCCGTCATATCGGAAGATCCTCCTCGAACGGCGTCCGTTAGAACCTCGCGGCCCGGCGCCAGAACGGCTGAACCAAGGTGCCTTTGCGACGCATTGTTTCGCAGTGCTTCCGGCGCCATCCGCGGCTGCCGATGTTGCGACTGCGAACGGCGCGCGCGGGCGCCATGCAGCGGCAGCGCTAACGGCGCGCCTGCAATCGGGCGATACCGGACGGATGGATCCGATCACGCCGCCGCCCGACACGACCCAGCTTCGCGACCGGCGGCTCTGGCGGCTGGCTTTTGGCGGCATGGTGGTCGCCATGCTGATCTTCGGGGCGAACTTCGTGGTCAGCCGCCATGCGGTTCTGAACGGGCTGACCTCGCATGACCTGCTCGCCATGCGCTTCGGCATCGCCGGGCTTCTGCTCCTGCCCGGCTTCCTGGCGGGCGGCGCCGCGACCTGCAACGGCATCGGCTGGGGGCGCGGCATCCTGCTCGCCATCATGAGCGGCTTCCCGATGAGCTTCCTGCTCCTGACGGGCGTGACCTATGCGCCCGCCGCCCATGGCGCGACGATCGGGCCCGGGCTGGTTACGGTGATCTCGATCATCGGCAGCGTCGTGCTGTTCCGCGCGATCATCACGCGCCAGCTCGTCATCGGCATCGTGGCGGTGCTGCTAGGGCTGGTCGCGCTCGGCATCGCCGGCACGACGCACACCAACCCGTCGATCCTGTTCGGGGACCTCTGCTTCGTTGGCGTCGGGCTGATCTGGGGGATGTATCCGCTGCTGGTCCAGCTCTGGCGGCTCGACGCGCTGAAGGCCACCAGCGTCGTCGCCGTGCTGTCCATGGTCTATCTGCCGTTCTACGCGTTGTTCTTCTTCCGCGGCTTCGATGTCGCGCCCTGGTGGGTCATCGTTCTGCACGGCATCAACCAGGGCGTGCTCAACGTCATCCTCGGCCTGTGGCTGTGGAGCGTCGCGGCGCGGCGGCTGGGCCCGGCAGTCGCCGGGCGCTTCCCTCCGACGATTCCGGTGATCGGCACCCTGCTGGCCATTCCCGTGCTGGGCGAGATCCCGAGCGGGCTGCAGGTGGCCGGGATCGGCCTGATCATCGGCGGGCTGTTCATCGCTTCCTGGCGGCGCTCAGCGCGCAGCCCGGCTTAGGCGCATCAACCCGAGATTCCAGGCGACGCAGATCGCCAGCGCCAAGCCCAGCGACCAAGCCGACCCCAGCGGAACCGCGGTCAGGTGAACCGACGCCAGCGCCAGCCCGAACCCGATCAGGGCAAGCGCACCATTGGCGATGACGGCCGCGGTCGCAGGGCCGCCGATCCGGGGCTGGAGCATCGCCATCATGCTGGTGAGGACGATGGGAAGCGCGGCGAGCGAGCCCGACCAGGTCGGCCCGACATGGGCGCTGAGCGTCGTCACCGTGCCCGCCAGCGTCGCCACGAAGGCCGCGCGCATCGGGATCAGGAACCATGGCCGCGTCGGCGGGGTTTTCGGCCTGGCCGCCAGATAGGGGCGAAACAGGGCATGAAGCCCGCCATAGAAGACGATCGTGGCGGCGACCATGACGGCGAAGGACGGCTCGAGCCAGCGCAGCAGGACAAGCGTCGCGCCCCAGGCCGTGAGCGCCGCCGCGACGCAGAGCAGCGTGCCGAAGCGCTGCGCCAGCAGCACATAGGCCAGGCTCAAGCCCGCATTGGCGAGGTTGGAGGCCATGCCGCCGAGCGCACCCTGCGCGATGAAGGCCCGATCGTGCTCCAGCGCCAGAAAGACGAAGACCGGCCCCGCCGAGATCGGCAGCGTCGCGATCATCGCGGCGATCATCGGCCCGCTGCGCTCGGCCAGCAGCGAGCAGCCGACGACGACCGCAGCCGCCGTCGCCATCTTGAAGGCCAGCATCAGGAGCCAGGGATCGATCATGCGCGCAGATCGGTCACGGCACGGCGGCGGGTTCGCCCCTCGCCCAGCCTTCCTTGGTCTGCGCGACGAAATCCTCCAGCCGCCCCTCAGCGATGGCGGCGCGCAGCCCGGCCATCAGCTCCTGATAATAGGCCAGGTTGATCCAGGTCAGCAGCATCTTGCCGAGCATCTCCTCGCACCTGACGAGGTGGTGGAGATAGGCGCGCGACCAGCCATTGGCGGCGGGGCAGGAGGAGCCCTCGTCGACGGGGCGCGGATCATCGGCGTGCTTGGCGTTCTTCAGGTTCATCCGGCCGAAGCGGGTGAAGATCTGGCCGTGGCGGCCGGCCCGCGTCGGCATCACGCAGTCGAACATGTCGATGCCGCGGCAGACGGCCTGGACGATGTCGTCGGGCGTGCCGACGCCCATCAGATAGCGCGGCTTCTCGACCGGCAGATGCGGCTCGACCGTCTCGATCATCGCCAGCATGATCTCCTGCGGTTCGCCGACCGCCAGACCGCCGACCGCATAGCCCTTGAGGTCCATCGCCGCGAGCTCGCGCGCGCTCTCGACGCGCAGATGCGGCACCGCCCCGCCCTGCACGATGCCGAAAAGCGCGCGGCCGGGATGGTGGCCGAAAGCATCCTTGCAGCGCTGCGCCCAGCGCAACGACAGGCGCATCGCCTTCTCGGCGACGGCGTCCTCGCAGGGCAGCGAGACGCATTCGTCGAGCTGCATCACGATGTCGGAGCCGAGCAGGTTCTGAATCTCGACCGAGCGCTCCGGCGAGAGCATGTGCTTCGAGCCGTCGATATGGGAGCGGAAGGCGACGCCCTCCTCGGTCAGCTTACGCAGATTGGCGAGCGACATCACCTGGAAGCCGCCGGAATCGGTCAGGATCGGGTGCGGCCAGTTCATGAAGCGGTGCAGGCCGCCGAGCCCGGCGATGCGCTCGGCGCCCGGGCGCAGCATCAGGTGATAGGTGTTGCCGAGCACGACATCGGCGCCGAGCGCCCGCACCTGGTCGGGATACATGCCCTTGACCGTCGCGGCCGTGCCCACCGGCATGAAGGCCGGCGTGCGGATGACGCCGCGCGGCATGCGGACCTCGCCCGTCCGGGCGGCGCCGTCGCGGGCGTGGAGATGGAAGGTGAAGTCGGTCGCAGGAGCGGGAGCGTCCGACGGCATGGGATGCTGTTCGTTCATGCGCTGCGAGGTAGAGGAGCGCGGGCGATTAGGGAAGTGCGACCCGCGCTGGAGCAACATCAGGCCTTCGCCAGCGCCGCCGCATAGATCTCCGGCTTGAAGCCGATGATCGTGCGGTCGCCGAGGTCGAGAACCGGGCGCTTGATCATCGATGGCTGGGCCAGCATCAGCGCGATCGCCCTGTCGGCGTCGAGACCCTGCCTGTCGGCCTCCGGCAAAGCGCGGAAGGTCGTGCCGGCCCGGTTCAGCACCGTCTCCCAGCCATGCTCGCCGACCCAGCGCGCGAGCGCGGCGCGGTCTATGCCGCTCGCCTTGTAGTCGTGGAAGGCATGCGCGACGCCCTGCCCGTCGAGCCAGGTGCGCGCCTTCTTCATCGTGTCGCAATTCTTGATGCCGTAGATGGTGATCATGCCAGCCCCGATGGGTGAGGATTCGTCGGCCAGACGGCCCCGCGCCTTTGCCCGGCCCAGGCTCCCGGAATCGAGGAGATTTTGCATGGCGACGCTCGATCTCGCGGATAGCACGGATCCCCAAGCGCGTGGAACCGGCCTGCCGCATCGGCGCTGGAAGGCTCATCCGCGCCCCGGCATCGACTTCCCCGACATCAACACCGTGGCGGAGGACGCGGCGGTCATCCAGCGCGCCGTGGCCGCGCTGGTCAGTGCGCTCCGCGATGACGTCACCATCGTCGCCGCCATCGATCTGGGGGGCGCGGCGCTTGCGGGGGCGGTCGCCAGCGCCCGCGGCCTCGGCTTCATACACATCAGGAAGGTGGGCTCGCTGCGGACCGACATCGTCCGCACCGTCGTCGCCAGCCACGATATCGGGCATGGGCTGGCCCTCACGAAAGGCCTGAAGATTTCCGGCCGGCGCATCGCCCTCATCGACGATTGCCTGCTCAGCGGCGCGACGGTGCTCGCCGCGGCGGGATTGCTGCGCGACCTCGGGGCGCATTGCGACCAGGCGCTGTTCGCCTTCGAGATCGAAGGGCTCGGTGGCCGGGCCTTGCTGGCTCGGGCCGGCATCGCGACCCATGCGGTGGCGACCGTGCCACCGCAGGAGCCTGTCATAGGCTGAACGGGATCAGGGCCGCTTGGGAATCTCGAGCCCGCGCTGGACGGCCGGCCGCGCCAGGCCGCGCTCGAGCCAGGCCGGCACGGCCTTCAGGCTCGCGTAATCGACCAGTTCGCCCGCGCCGTAGAAGCCGACGAGATTGCGGACCCAGCCGAGCAGCGCGATATCGGCGATGGTGTAGTCGGCGCCCATGATCCAGTCGCGACCCGTGAGCCGCGCTTCCAGCACGCCGAGCAGACGCTTGCTCTCGGCGGCATAGCGGTCGCGCGGGCGCTTGTCCTCGTAGTCCTTGCCGGCGAATTTGTGGAAGAAGCCGAGTTGGCCGAACATCGGGCCGACGGCGGCCATCTGGAACATCACCCACTGGATCGTCTCGTAGCGGGCGGCGGGGTCGGCCGGGAGCAGTTTGCCGGTCTTCTCGGCGAGATAGATCAGGATCGCGCCCGATTCCCATAAGCCGAAGGGCTTTCCGCCCGGCCCGTCGGGGTCGATGATCGCCGGGATCTTGCCGTTGGGGTTGAGGGAGAGGAATTCCGGGCCCCAGGTCTCGTTCTGACCGATATTGATGGTGTGCGGCTCGTAGGGAAGGCCGAGTTCCTCCAGCGCGATCGAGACCTTCACGCCGTTAGGCGTCGGCAGCGAATAGAGCTGGATGCGGTCGGGGTGCTGGGCCGGCCAGCGCTGCGTGATCTGGAAGGCGGAGAGGTCTGCCATGGCGGGCTCCGGGAGGGGGACGGCACCGCTGACGGGCGCCGGATCAACCGGGAGATAGTCGCGCCGCCCGGCCGCGCAATCGCGCCCGCGCCGCTCCAGGCGCATCGAGACCGCGCGCTCAGCGCGGGGCGGGCGCCGCAAGCGCCTCATGGCGCGGGCTCGCCCCCTCGCCCTGCTCCGCCCGGAAGGCGGCGATAGCCTCCGCCAGCAAGGCCTCGAGCGACGGTCCGGCATCGTCACAGACGATCGGGCGCAGTCGCGTCTCGACCAGCGAGAGATGGCTGCTCATCGCCTTGACCGCCCTGCCGCGCTCGCGGCCCGCCAGTGCCTTGAAGATCAGCCGGTGCTCCTCGCAGCCGCAGGCCGAGCCCAGCGTCGTCTCGTAGCGTTTCACCAGCATGATCGTCCGGCCGATCAGCTCATGAGCCTGGCGCTGGACGATCGGGTTGCCGACCATCTCGGCCAGCAGGAAATGGAACTCGGCCGAGAGCTTCAGCCAGGTCGGCTGGTCGCCGCGCCGCAGCGCCTCGCCCTCGGCGTCGACATGCTCGCGCAACCGCGCGAGCTGCGCCTCGCTGAGATGATCCGCGAGATGGGCAACCATGCCGCTTTCGAGGATACGGCGGGCCTCGTAGACGACCCTGCCCTCGCGCAGGTCCGGCTCGATGGTGAAGGCGCCGCGGTTCTTGACGATCTCCAGCAGCCGTTCATGGCCGAGCCGGTGCAGCACCTTGCGGACGCGCTCGCGGCTGACGCCGAAGATCTCAGCGAGACGATGCTCTCCGAGCTTGGTGCCACCCGGCAGCGAGCCCCCCAGCAGCAGGCGCGAGAGGATCGTGTGGATCGCCGCTTCGTTCATTCCCGCTCGTCTCGACAGCAGAGCCGGCTCGGCCGGAGGCGGCCGTCTCGGAGCCCTATCCTACCACTGGTGGGGACAATTTTTATGCACATTCAGGAAGCGATTGTGCACAAATTTGACGCCCGAGCCTCTTCGGGCAGCACAGGGGCCAATCGAGGAACAGATTCCGAGAAAGACTATAGGTATCTGTTATATATATATATTTTTGTCGCAACTTTTACTTGGGGTCCGTCCTGGCATGCGGGTTGCTGACAACGGTTCCCGTCCGCGCCGTTGGAGAGCGCGCCCAATGTTCGAAAGGTCCGACCATGGATAAGCCGTTCGCAGGCATGCCGAGCCGCCGCGCCCTCCTCAAGGGTGGCGCCGTCGCGACGGCGCTGGTCGCCGCTCCCTCGGTGTTGCGGGCCCAGACGAAGGAGCTCGTCATCGGCGGCGCCGCCGGGCACAAGCCCTGGGTCGAGCAGACCGTCGTGCCGATGTTCGAGAAGAAATATAACTGCAAGGTGCTGTTCGAAGGCACCCGGTCTCTCGTCAATCTCGAGAAGATGCAGAAGAACAAGGACAAGCCCTACATGTCGGTCGTCCAGATGGACGATCCGGTCATGATCCTGGCGGTCAAGGAGGGGCTGCTGGAGCCGCTCACCGTCGCCAAGGCGCCGAACATGGCCGATCTGCTGCCGGGCTCGACCCATATGGACGGCATGTGGGCCAATTACCTCCAGCCCTGGCTCGGCGTCGCCTACAGCAAGACTGCGATGAAGACCCCGCCCTCGTCCTGGGCCGAGATGTTCGAGCCGAAATACAAGGGCCGCATCGTTATTCCCTCGCTGCAAAACACGGAAGGCCTGCCCTCGCTCTTCGTCGCCGGCCTGCTCGCGGGCGGGACGATGGAGAGCGTCCAGAAGGACACCGATGCCGGCTTCAAGAAGCTCGCCTCGCTGAAGCCGAACCTGCTGACGATCTATACGCAGCAGCCGCAGGCCTTCAATCTGCTCGAGCAGGGCGAGGCCTGGATGATCGGGCCGGCGATGTCGTCCTATGCGCTGGAGCGCAAGGCGGCCGGCGCGCCGATTGATCTAGCCGCGCCGAAGGAAGGCGTCTTCGCCATGCCGTCGGGCATTGCGGTCGTGAAGGGCTCGCCGCAGCAGGAGCTCGCCTTCGCCTATGTCAACGAGCTCTTGGGCGCCGAGCTGCAGAACCGGCTGGCCGGGCCGACCTTCTCGATCGGCACCAACAAGGCGGTACCGAAGCCCGAGGGACTCGGGGCCGACGTGAAGATCCACCAGATCGACTGGGCCAATGTCGCGGCCCAGCGCGGCGACTGGATCAAGCGCTGGGATCGCGAGATGGCGATCTGAGCATGAGCCAGGGTTTCCTGTCCGTCGCGGGAGCGGCCAAGACCTTCGGCGCCGCCACCGTGCTCGACGGCGTCGATCTGTCGATGGACCGCGGCGAGTTCGTCTCGCTGCTGGGTCCCTCGGGCTGCGGCAAGACCACGCTGCTGCGGATCGTGGCCGGGCTGATGCGGCCCGACCAGGGCCGCGTCGCGCTCGACGGGCAGGACATCACCCGGCTGCCGCCGCACAAGCGCGACGTCAGCGTCGTGTTCCAGAGCTATGCGCTGTTTCCGCATCTCACGGTGGCGGAGAACGTCGCCTTCGGCTTGCGGGCGCGCGGCGCGCCCTCAGGCGAGGTCGCGCCGGCGGTGGCGCGTTTTCTCGATCTCGTGCAGATGGGCGCCTATGCCGAGCGCTCGATCAAGGCGCTGTCGGGCGGCCAGCAGCAGCGCGTGGCCGTGGCGCGTGCGCTCGTCGTCGGGCCGAAGCTCTTGCTGCTCGACGAGCCCTTCTCGGCGCTCGACCGCAAGCTGCGCGAGACCATGCAGATCGACCTGAAGCGCCTGCTGCGCGAGGTCGGCACCACCGCGATCTTCGTCACGCATGACCAGGACGAGGCGCTGACGATGTCGGACCGGATCGCGGTGATGCATCGCGGCCGGATCGAGCAGCTGGATACGCCGGCCGCGATCTATGCCAAGCCGGCGACGCCCTTCGCGCTCGGCTTCGTCGGCCTCTCGACGCGGCTTCCCGGCACCGTGACCGACTCCACCGACGGCATCGTCACGGTGGCGACGCAGGCCGGCCCGCTGCGCGGCCCGGGCCACTTCCTGCCCGGCAGCCCCGTCCTGCTCGGCGTGCGGCCTGAGCGCATCGCGCTCGACCATGGCGGCGCCAACCGGATCGAGGCCCCGCTCGCGGACGCCGCCTTCCAGGGCGCGCGGGTGCAGTTGCATTTCCAGGCCCCGCCCGACGGGCAGATCCTGGTCGAGACGCCGTCCCTGCCTGCCGCGGCGGGGCCCGGCACGTCGCTGAAGATGTCCTGGGCGATCGACGATACGCTGGTCTACCCCGCACCGAGCGCCGCGGCATGAGCGCGTCGCGACGTCTGGACCCGGTGCTGCTGCTGGCGCTGCCGGCGGTGCTCTATCTCGCCATCGTCTATGGCGTCCCGTTGATGATGCTGCTCGGCCGCAGCATCCTCAACGGCGGCACCCCGTCGCTCGCCCCCTTCGTGGCCTTCCTGTCCGACCCCTTCAGCTGGACTGTGATCGGCAACACGCTGCGGATCGCGGTGCTGGTGACGCTGCTGTGCCTGCTGATCGGCTATCCGACGGCCCTGGCGCTGGCGCGGGCGCGCGGCGCGGCGCAGGCGCTGATCCTGGTGGCGATCATCCTGCCGCTCTCGGTCGGCGTCGTGGTCAAGGCCTTCGCCTGGCAGATCGTGCTGCGGCGCGACGGCGTAGTCTCGCAACTGATGATGGGCCTGGGCCTGTGGAGCGAGCCGCAGCGCCTGCTCTTCACCGAGGCCGGCCTCGTGATCGGCGCGGCCAACGTCTTCGTGCCCTTCATGATCCTGCCGATCTATTCCGTCCTGAAGCTGGTCGATCCGCGGCTCGGCGAGGCGGCGGCGACGCTCGGCGCCTCGCCGCTCTACCGCTTCTTCAAGGTCGCCCTGCCCCTCTCGCTGCCCGGCATCGTCACCGGCGTCGCCTTCGTCTTCTCGATGGCGGCCTCCATGTACGTCATCCCCAACCTGCTGATCGGTGACCGTTTCCAGACGCTGGCGACGCTAACGGGCCGCTCCTTCCTGTTCATGCGCAACGAGCAGCTGGGATCGACGACGGCGGTTGTCCTGCTCGTGCTGACAGTGGCGGTCGTGGTCGGCAGCGCCGCGCTCTCGAAGCGGCTGGGAGGCGCGTCGTGACGGCCATCGAGCGCATCGCCTCGGCCGTCGTCTGGGCGCTGGCCGCCTTCACGGTGGTCTTCCTGCTGACGCCGCTGGTCGTCACCGTGCTGGTGTCGTTCGGATCGAGCGCCGTCTTCACGCTGCCGGCGCCGAGCTGGTCGCTGCGCTGGTACCAGGCGCTCGGCCGTTCGCGCGAGCTCTGGCCGGTCGTCGCGACCTCGGTCCAGCTCGCGGCGCTGTCCACCGCAATCGCGCTTGGGCTCGGCACGCTCTGCGCCATCGGCCTGCTGCGCGGCCAGTTCCGCGGCCGCGACGGCATCGTCACCTTCCTGGTCTCGCCCCTGATGCTGCCCGGCCTCGTCATCGGCATCGCGATGCTGGAGAGCTTCCGGGCGGCGGGCCTGCGCGACGTGTGGGCCAGCCTGATCCTGGCCCATGTCGTGATCACGCTGCCTTACGTGGTGCGCACCGTCTATGCGGCGCTCTCACTGTTCGACTTCACGCTGATCGACGCCGCCCGCACGCTCGGGCTGTCCTATCCCAAGGCTGTTCTCAAGGTGCTGGTGCCCTCGCTCGCCCCGGCCTTCCTCACCTCGGGAATGTTCGCTTTCCTGGCGTCGATGGATAACTATCCGATCTCGATCTTCTTCACCGACGCCTGGACCAAGACCTTGCCCATCCAGATGCTGCAATATGTCGAGGAAAGCCCCGATCCGACGATCGCGGCGATCTCCGCGCTCCTGATCCTGCTCGCCGCCGCCGTGCTCGTCATCGGCGACCGGCTGGTGGGGCTACGTCGGATGGCCGATCTCTGATGGCGGCTCTCGAAAGCGACCGCGATTTCCGCGGCTATGGCGACACCCCGCCTGAGATCCGCTGGCCGAACGACGCGCGGCTTGCCGTCTCCGTCGTGGTCAATGTCGAGGAGGGCGCGGAGCTCTCGATCGGCCAGGGCGACGAGCGCAACGAGAGCGTCTACGAGGTGGTCGAGGAGATCACTGGCGTGCGCGATCTCTGCATGGAATCGCATTTCGAATATGGCCCGCGCGCCGGCTGGCCGCGCATCCGCGCGCTGCTCAGGCAATACGGCGTGGCCGCGACGCTGAACGCCAATGGCCGTGCCGTGGCGCTCTCGCCCTGGCTGGCGCAGGAGGCAGTGGCCGACGGGCACGAGGTCGCCGCCCATGGCTGGCGCTGGGAGCGCCACGCCCATATGGACGAGGCGCAGGAGCGCGAGGCGATCGCGCGCGCGGTTGAAGCGATCACGGAGGCCGCCGGCATGCCACCGGTCGGCTGGCACACGCGCTCGGCGACCTCGCTCAACACCCGCCGGCTCCTGCGCGAGCATGGCGGCTTCCTCTATGATTCCAACGCCTACAATGACGACCTTCCCTTTCTGGTCGATGTCGAGGGCGGGCCGCATCTGGTGCTGCCCTATGCCTTCGACACCAATGACATGCGTTTCCAGCGCGGCGGTGGCTTCGTCTTCAGCGACGATTTCGCGCGCTACTGCATCGATGCGTTCGACCGGCTCTATGAAGAAGGCGGCACGGCTCCGCGGATGATGTCGGTCGGGCTGCACTTACGCATCATCGGCCGGCCCGGACGGATCGGGGGGCTCGAGCGCTTCCTGGCGCATGCGGCGTCGAAGCCCGGCGTCTGGTTCGCGCGGCGCGACGCGATCGCGCGACACTGGCTGGCGGAGCTGGGTAGAGGGTGAATGTTCAAGCCCGCCCCGTCATGGGCGGGCATAGAACGAGCCCTCATCCTGAGGAGCGCTCCGCAGGAGCGTGTCTCGAAGGATGCTCCAGATGGTTCAAGAGCCTCCTGGATCATCCTTCGAGACGCCGCGTGCCGCGGCTCCTCAGGATGAGGGCTTGCTAGGTTATGATGGCATCGGGGACTTTGAGCCATGACCCACCGCGACCTCGAAGGCTATGCCGGCGCCTGGCCGGATTTCTCCTGGCCGAATGGCCGGCGGCTTGCCGTCTCGGTCGTGATCAATTTCGAGGAGGGTGCGGAGCTTCAGGTCGGCGACGGCGATGCGCGCTCGGAGAGCACGGGCGAGGTGATCAGCGTCGTCCCCGCCGGCAAGCGCGACCAGGGCCAGGAGCAGATCTTCGGCTATGGCACGCGCGCCGGGCTCTGGCGCATGCTCGACGCGCTCGACGACAGCGCCATCCGCGCGACGATCTTCTTCTGCGGCCGCGCGGTCGAACGCTCGCCCGCGCTGGCGAAGGCGGTGGTGGCGCGCGGCCATGAACCGGCCGTGCATGGCTGGCGCTGGCGGCCCCATGCCGACTACGAAACCGCCGAGGCGGAGGCCGCCGACATCGACGCTTGTGTCGCCACCATCACGGCCGCGACGGGGGTCGCGCCTGTCGGCTTCTTCTGCCGTGGCGGGGAGAGCCCCTGGACGCGGGAGATTCTGGCACAGCGGGGCTTTCTCTACACCTCCAACGGCTTCGACGACGACCTGCCCTATTGGGATCGCGCACCGGGGCGCCCGCCTCTGCTCGTCGTGCCCTATGCGCTCGACAGCAACGACATGAAGTTCTTCCACCCCAACGGCTTCGTCCGAGCCCGCGAGATGGTCGAGTACGTCACCGACGCGCTCGACGTGCTGGAGGCCGAGGCCGCGCGCGGCCTGCCGCGGCTGCTCAATCTCGGCTTCCACCTGCGGATCGTCGGGCGCCCGGCGCGCTTCGCCGCCTTTCGCGACATCATGAACCTGCTGGCGGCCCGGCGCGACCGACTCTGGATCGCGGGCCGCGCCGAGATTGCGCGAGCCTTCATCGCTGCCGTGCCGGAGAGCCCCTGATGCGCCTGCTGCTGATCAACCCCAACACCAATGCCGGCACCACCAGCATGATGCGCGGCATCGCCCAGGCCACGGCATCGGCCGGCACCGTCATCGACGCCATGAGCGCGCCCTATGGCGTGCCGCTCATCACCAACGAAGAGGCACTGGCCCAGTCGGCCAAGGCTGTGCAGGCGCTGACGGGGGCGATCACCACGGCGCCGCCCGACGGCGTCATCATTGCCGCCTTCGGCGATCCCGGCCTGGCGGCGCTGCGGCTGCGCCTCTCCTGCCCGGTCACCGGCATCGCAGAGGCCGGCATGGCCGAGGCCGGAGCGGGCCGGCGGCCCTTCGCGGTGGTGACGACGACGCCCGATCTCGTCGGCTCGATCACCGGGCTGGCACAGGCCTATGGCCATGAGAAGACGTTCCGGGGCGTCGCGCTGACCAAGGGCGACGTCCATGCAATCATGGCCGATCACGCCACGCTGGTGGAGGCGCTGGCCGAAGCCTGCGCGGAGGCGATCGAGACGATGGGGGCGCAGGCGCTGGTGATCGGCGGCGGCCCGCTCGGCCAGGCGGCGCAATCACTCAATCTGCGCTTCTCGGTGCCGGTGATCGCGCCGATCCCCGCGGCCGTGCGGCTGGCGCAGAAGCGGGTTTCGCGGGGGCATTGAGCTTCATCCCAGGTGGCGGGCCTAACCTCCACCGTCATCCTGGACCGGCCGCGCAGCGGCGCAGGCCGGGATCCATCATAGGGCTCCGACTGCGCTCGATGATGGATCCCGGTTGGCCTTCGGCCGCCCAGGATGACGGCCGCGATCGCTGAGCCCGGTACCCCAGCAGGTGAGCCCGTCAGAAGCGCCCGCTCGGGCGGTAGTAGGGCTCGTCGCCCTGCCCGTCGAGATAGCCGTCATAGAAGCGCCGGACATGCGGCAGCAGCGCCTGCGAGAGGGCGATGCGGTCCTGCTCGGCCGGCGTCTTCGGCTTCGCCAGCGCCTCGGCGAGGCCGGCCAGAACGGTATCCCGGTCGAGCCTCGTGAAGCGGCGCTCGCGATAGACGAATTCGCCGGCGATCATGACGCTGTGGACGGCCTTCGCCTTGGCGCGCTGGACCAGCACCTCGACGAAGCCGAGGCCATCGTCCTGATAGGGATAGGTCACCGCCGGCCAGTCGAACATCACGAGATCGGCGGCCATGCCGGGCTCGAGACGGCCGATGCGGCCGGCGAAAGGCGTCGTGCGCGCGCCGCCTTCGGTCGCCATGCGCAGCACCTGCGCCGGCGAGGGATGGGGTGCGTCGATGCCCGGCTCGCGATGGGCGCGCAGGACGAGCCGCATCTCCTGCAGCATGTCACGGTCGTCGTTGATGCCGGCCTCGTCGATGCCGATGGCGACGGGGATGCCGCGGGCGAGGAAGCGGTTGACCGGCGCGACACCGCTTTTCAGCCGGAAATTCGAGCTGCAATTGTGGCAGATGCAGACGCCACGATCGGCGGCGAGCTCGATATCGGCCTCGCTCATCCAGACGCCGTGGCCAATGGTGAAATGCGGGCCGAGCAGGCCGAGCCGGTCGAGATGGGCGAGCGCCGAGCCGCCCGTGCGCTTGCGGGCATAGGCCTTCTGATAGGGCGTCTCCAGCACATGCATATGGACCGGCAGCCCGGTGCGGCGCTGCAGCTCGCCGGTAACGTCGAGGGCTTCCTCCGAGAGCCAGTGCAGGTTGGCGGGCGCGATCTGGATGCGGATTCGGTCACCGTTGCCATGGCGCGACAGCAATTCGTCGAAGACCGCGACCTGGTCGGAGAGCGGCACGGTGAAGCGCTGGAAGAAGGCTCTGGCCGCCGGACGCAGCTCCTCGGGCAGGCGGGCGACGAAATCCTGGTCGGCCTCGTAGACGAGCCGGTTCTGGTCGCGCAGCGCCATCGAATAGGAGGCGCGCATGCCGATGTCGCGATAAGCACTGATGACCTTCTCGGCGGCGGCGAGAATGTCGGCCGGCGTTCCCGGCGCGCGGCTGTGGAGGTGCTGCACGGTGGTGACGCCGCTCTCGATCATCTCGAAGGCCGAGAACAGCGTGTCGGCATAGAGATCGACATCGCGCAGCGCGATGCGGCTGGCGAACCAGAGTTCCAGCGGGTGGTCGGGCGAGCCGAGCTGCAGCGGCGTCAGGCCGACATGGTGATGCGCGTTGACGAAGCCCGGCGTGATCGCGAACTCGCGCCCGCCGGTCACGGTCGCTTCGGGATAGGCCGCCTTCAGATCGGCGAGCGGCCCGGTCGCGACGATGATGCCGCCCTCGCAGGCGACACCGGCGTCCTGCAGGACGACCGGCTCGCCTGCGGCGTCGAAGCCGGTGAGGAGCGTCCCGCCCCAGATGATCTGTGTGGTCATGCCTACTCGTCCAGCAGCCGCAGCCGCGTCAGGCGGCTCGGATTGCTCTCGGCGAGCAGGATGTCGCCGCCCGGCATGCCGTAGATGCCATGCGCGCCATTGAGGAACGGCCGGCAGCGGCCGAGGCGCTCGCCATGAGGGCCGATCTTCTGCAGGGTCGGCTGGGTGTCGGTGACATAGGTGTTGCCGTCCTCGTCGCCCCAGATCGCGACGGGGTCGCGGAAATGGCTCCAGGTTGCGAGGTGCTGGCCGTTGCGGTCGAAGACCTGAACGCGGTTGTACGTGCGGTCGACCACGACGACACGGCCATCGGCATGAGTCCAGAGCGCATGCGGCCAGCCGAACTGGCCCTCGCCCGAGCCGTGCTCTCCCCAGCTGTGGAGATGGACGCCATAGGCCGAAAAGCGGTGGATGCGGCTCGCGGCATAGCCATCGGCGACATAGATGTCGCCCCAGGCCGAAACATGCACGTCGGTCGGATGGTTGAAGGGCGAAAGCGGCTCGCCGCGCTGGCCGAGGCCGCCCAGGCGCTCGCCGCTCGCCGAGCAGATGACGATCTCATGCATGTCGCGGTCGACGCAGAGGAGACGCCCCTGCGCATCGACGGTGAGCATGTGGGAATCGGCGATCAGGTCGCCGCCCCAGCCGCCGAGATACTCCCCCTCTGCCGACAGCTCGACGACGCGCGGATCGTCGGGTTGAGTCAGCGGGTCGTGCCGCAGCATGACGAAGATGTGCCCGCGGGCGTCGACCGTCACATCGGTGACGAAGCCGGCATTCTGCGGCCAGGAGCCGAAGGGCCGCTCGATCAGGTAGCGGGCATCGCCGAGGGCGACGATCAAATCGGGCTTGGGCAAGGGGGCATCCTATCGTGAAAGGGCTGCGCCCGGCGTCATTCTCGGCCGGAGCGCAGAGAAGAGCCGAGAATCTCCGGCAGGAGATGCTCGGGTCAAGCCCGAGCATGACGCGCGTCAGGCCGGCTGGAAAGGATGCGTCTTCGCCCAGTGCTTCGAAATATCGAGCCGGCCGGTCACCCAGACGTTCTCGTGCTTCTGGACATAGTCGAGGAAGCGCGCGAGGCCGGCGGCGCGGGCCGGGTGACCGATCAGGCGCATGTGCAGGCCGACCGACATCATCTTGGGCTGGGTCGCGCCCTCGGCATAGAGCATGTCGAAGGCATCCTTGTGCCAGTCGAAATAGTCGTTCGAGGTGCCGAAGAAGCCCGAGCCGAACTTGCCGTCATTGTTGACGAGCGAGTAGGGCACGACGAGGTGCGGCTTGCCGTCGACCACCTTCCAATAGGGCAACTCGTCGTCATAGGCGTCGGAATCATAGAGGAAACCGCCCTCCTCCACGATCAGCTTGCGGGTGTTCACGCTCGGCCCATAGCGGCAGTACCAGCCCAGCGGACGCTCGCCGACCGTGGCTTCGAGCGACCTGATCGCTTTGGCGATATGCTCGCGCTCCTCGGCCTCCGTCAGGTCGTAATGCTTGATCCAGCGCCAGCCATGGCAGCAGACGTCGAAACCGGAAGCCCGGATCGCGGCCGCGGCGTCGGGGTTGCGCTCGATGGCGAGCGCGCAGCCGAACACCGTCATCGGCAGGCCACGCTCCTGGAACAGCCGCATCAGCCGCCAGAAGCCGACGCGGCTGCCATAGGCGAACATGCCCTCCCCGGCGAGGTCGCGGCCCTTGACCCCGGTCGGCAGGCCGTTCGCCTCGGTCAGGCCGAGCTCGGTGTAGCCCTCGCCGTCCTGGATCGAGGGCTCGGAGCCTTCCTCGTAGTTCATCACGAAGTTGATCGCGATGCGGGCGCCGCCCGGCCATTGCGGGTTGGGCGGGTTGGCGCCGTAGCCGATGAGGTCGCGGTCGTATGTCATGTCAGCCTCCATCCCGCAGGCATTCTACCGAACACGTCATTCTCGGGCGGAGCGAAGCGCAGACCCGAGAATCTCCGGCAAGAGATGCTCGGGGCGAGCCCGAGCATGACGCGCCATATCGCCGTGCGAAGCCTCACCCGCTCATCCGCCGCGTCAGGCCGGTCAGGCGGTCCATCACGATCATCAGGATCAGCGTCGCGAGGATCAGCACGCCGGCAATGGCGGCGATGCGGACGTCGAGCGTCGTCTCCATCATCCCCCACATCCGGATCGGCAGCATGGCCGTGCGCGCGGTCGAGAGGAAGAGCGAGACCGGGACATTGTCCATCGAGGAGATGAAGGCGAGGAAGCAGCCCGCCGCGATGCCCGGCGCGATCAGCGGCAGGGTGATCCGGCGAAAGCCATAGAGGCGGCTCGCGCCGAGATTGGCGGAGGCCTCGAGCAGGGCCGGATCGAGCTGCGACAGGCTCGCCAGCGTGGTCCGGAAGACGAAGGGCGCGATCACCACGAGATGGCCCGCGATCAGCAGGTTGAGCGAGGGCCTGATGCCGAGCACGGAGAAGAACATCAGCGCGGCCAGGCCGTAGGACAGCGTCGGCAGCACCAGCGGCGACAGGAAGCTCGCCTCCAGCACGCGCGCCGAGGGCCGCGCGACCCGTGAAATCGCCAGCGCCGCGAACACGGCGAGCACGCCGCCGATGGCGGTGGCGAGGGCGGCGACCCAGAGGCTGTTGAGCGCTGCCGTGTGAATCTGGGCCGAGCGGGCCGGGTTGAACAATTCGCCGTACCAGCGCAGCGACAGGCCGGGCGGCGGGAATTTCAGCGTCTGCGAGGTGGTAAAGGAGGTCGCGATCACGACCAGCACCGGCCCGATCAGGATCAGGATGCCCAGCCCCGCGAGCAGGCCGATGATCCAGGAATAGCCGACGTCACCGAGCGTGGAGCGCTGCATGGCCTATTCCCCCTTGTCATTCCGGGGCGCGCCCACAGGCGCGAACCCGGAACCCACGACTGGGTCAATCGTGCAGGTTGTCTCTCGGCTCGCCCCGTCGTGGATTCCGGGTTCATCGCTGCGCGATGCCCCGGAAAGACAGCTGTGCAGGATCATCACAATCATCAGCTCGTCCTGGCGAAGCGGCCGAGCCAGCCGAGCGCCATGATGCCCGCCAGCACGGTGAAGAGCAGCGTCAGCGAGGCGACCGCCGCGAAGGGCCAGTTGTAGACCACCATGGACTGCTGCCAGATCAGCGAGGGCAAATAGACCAGCCGCGCGCCGCCGATGACCGATTGCGAGATGAAGGCGGTGGTCGCCGAGGCGAAGACCAGCGTCGCACCGGCGATCCAGCCCGGCAGCGTCAGCGGCAGGATCACCCGGAAGAAGGTCCGCCATTTCGAGGCACCGAGCGCGCGCGAGGCATCGACGAGGTTCTGGTCCATCTGGTTCATGATGGTCAGAAGCGGCAGCAGCATCAGCGGCATCTCGATCTGCGTCAGCGCAATGACGAGGCCGAGTTCGGTCTGCAGCAGATTGAGCGGGGTCGAGGTCAGCCCGAGCCCGATCAGCGTCTGGTTGAGCACGCCCTCGCGCGCCAGGATGACGATCCAGGCGAAGGTGCGGATCACGACCGAGGTCAGGAGCGGCATCAGGATGATGAAGATCAGCAGCCGCTGCACGCGCGGGCTCGACGCCCGGAAGACCAGCGCGAGCGGATAGGCGAGCAGCGTCGTCGCCAGCACGGCGAAGACGCCAAGCTTGAGCGTGTCGAAGATCACCTTCCGGTAGAAGGCATCGCCATAGAACTTGGTCCAGGAATCGAGCCCCAGCCGCGTCTGCTCGGCATCGGCATAGAAGCTGATGCCGAGCAGGATCGCGAAGGGGGCTGCGAAGAAGGCGAGATAGGTCAGGCCGAGCGGCGCCGCGAGACGCCAGTCGACCCTGGCCCCCGGAACACCACCGCTCCCGGCGGCCGCTGCAGCCATGCCTGCCATCGTGGCGTCCTACTTGGTGATTTCCTTGTTGAAGCGCTCGATCCAGGCGGCGCGCTGCGGGTTGATCACCGTCCAGTCATGCGTGACCATCGTCGCCAGTTCGTCGAGCGACTTGATGTCGAGCGTCTCGACCAGCTTCACGTCCTTGTTGATCGGGACCATGTTGTAGGGCTGCTTCTGCAGCTCGGCCTGAACATCCGACGAGATCGCGGTGTCGATGTACTTGTAGGCGTTGGCGACGTTGTCGGCGCCCTTCACGATGTGCAGCGTGGTCTGGAAGGTGATCGCGCCGGTCTCGGGCTTGATGAACTCGATATCGACGCCACGACCCTTCAGCGTCGCGACCGTGTTGGTGTTGGTATACATGATGTCGATCTGCCCCTGCTGGAACAGGCCGGGCATGGCGGCGGGCGCGGCGACCGCGGCCGCCTTCGACACAGCCTTCTTCAGCTCGGCGAAGACCGGCTCGACATTGGTGGCGGAGCCGCCGAAGACCTTCGCCATCTCGATGATCGAGACCGTGCCGAAGGTGGTCTGGAAGCCGGTGAGGCCCAGCCGCTCGACATAGGGGCTCTTGAACAGGTCGGCCCAGCCCTTGGGCGGGGTCGCGAACTTCTTGGGGTTGTAGGCGATGCCGACGACCTGGGCGTTGCAGGTCACGCCATGCGACTTGATCAGGCCCGCGGGCACCTTCGCGGCATTGGTCAGCTTGGCGGGGTCGATCGGCTCGAACAGGCCGGCGGCCTGCGCCGCCGCGGCCGGGCCGGGATCGAGCACGAAGCAGTCGAAGGGCGGCACGCCGCGCGCGGCGCGCACCTTGGCGACCTGATCGACGGCAAACAGCGCGTCGAAGGCGACGTCGACACCAGCGTTCTTCTTCAGCGCAGGCGCGACGACGCCGCGATAGGCCTCCTCCCAGGTGCCGGGATAGATCGCGGCGGTGAGGCTGCCGGAGGCGCTGGCGCGCAGCGGCAGGAGCGACGCCAGGCCGAGCGCGCCGGCGCCGGCCAGGAGATCTCGACGGTTCATCTGTGTCATCGGCATGGGCTCCGGATCAGGGTTGAGAGGCGGGAAAGAGAACGGGGCGGGCGTGGTCGGCGAGCCCGCAATAGGCGGTGCCCGAGCGGCCCGAGGCCATGCCGGGACGGCGCGACATGGCAATCTTCAGCGAGCTGCCATCGGCACTGGTGACGTCATGGATCAGTTCGCCGCCGATCGGCAGGCTCAGCTTGAGCTCGACCGGGAAACGGCCCTCGCCGGCTTCGTCGGCGAGCCGCATCTGCTCGGGACGGACCGAGACGAGAACCGGCTGGCCCGGCGCGAAGCGGGCGGCGGACGGCACGGTCCAGGCGGCGCCGTTGCCCAGCGTCACCGCGTAGCCGCCCTCGACAGGCGCCGCGATCTGCCCGCTCAGCAGGTTGCTCGAGCCGATGAAGCTGTTGACGAAGAGCGTGGCGGGCTCGTCATAGATCTGCACCGGCGTGCCGAGTTGCTCGATTTTGCCCTGGCTCATCACGGCGATGCGGTCGGCGATCGCCATCGCCTCGTCCTGGTCGTGCGTGACCATGATCGCAGTCAGGGCGAACTGGCGCTGCAGTCGCTTGATTTCGATCTGCATGTCGAGGCGAAGGTTCTTGTCGAGCGCCGCGAAAGGCTCGTCGAGCAGCAGGATGCGCGGCCGCATGGCCAGTGCCCGTGCCAGCGCGACACGCTGCTGCTGCCCGCCGGAGAGCTGCTTGGGCTTGCGGTCGCCGAAGCCCGCCATCTGCACGGTGGCGAGCATCTCCTCGACACGCTGCGTCTGGACGGAGCGGCTCTCGCCGCGGGCGGCGAGCCCATAAGCGATGTTCTCGGCCACCGTCATATGCGGGAACAGCGCGTAGTTCTGGAAGACGATGCCGATCTCGCGGCGGTTGGGCGGCAGGGTGTCGATCGGGCGGCCATCGATCAGGACCTTGCCGTTGCCCTGCTGGATGAAGCCGGCGACGATCCGCAGCAGCGTGGTCTTGCCGCAGCCGGAGGGGCCGAGCAGCGCGACCAGTTCGCCGCCCTTGACCTCGAGCGTGACGTTGTCGACCGCCAGCCCGCCGCCATAGCTGTGCGTGATGCCGTCGAGCGTCAGCGGCTGGGCGGACATGGTCGCGGAAGGGGCAGGCGCAGACATCGTGATGGCGACGATCCTCAGGCGGGCCAGAGCCGCCTCGTGAGCAACTGCCATGCCAACCGGATTCCGCAGATCCCGTCGCAGATCGCCGGACGCCTTTCGAGGGCGGGACGCTGCCGTCGCGGCCTTCTGCCTCGATATCTCTCCCGTCCCCGGGCCAATTCGCCCGCTTTGCGAGCGAATGCCTTAAATTCAAGCAAGCCCTATCAGGCGACCCCGCTCTATGCGCTCAAGCCAGCATGCGGGTGTCGCCGCAGACCGAGATCTCCTGTCCCGAGATCGTCTTGGCGAAGGGCGAAGCGAGGAAGACGATCTGTTTGGCGATGTCGGCTGGATCGACGAACTGCTTGATCGAGACGCCGGCGAAGAGGCGCTGCGTCATCTCTTCATGCGAGACGTTGAAACTGCGTGCCTTGTTGGCGATGACGCTCTGGATGCGCGGCCCCTCGACAAGGCCGGGGCAGATCGCGTTGGCGCGGATGCCGAATTCGCCGAGTTCGGCAGAGAGCGCCTTGGTGAAGCCGATGACGCCCCATTTCGCCGCGGCATAGGGCGAGCGCAGCGGGAAGCCGTGCTTGCCGGCCTGGCTGGAGAGATTGACGATCGAGGCGTTTGTCGACTGCTTGAGATGCGGGACGGCGAGCCTGGTGCAGTTGAACTGCCCGGTGAGGTCGATGGCGACGCAAGCATCCCAGTCCTCGGGGGCGATCTCGTCGACGCGTCCCGTCGGGCCCGCGATGCCGGCATTGTTGACCAGGCAGTCGAGCCCGCCCAGCGCCGCCAGCGCCTCCTCCATCAGCCGCGCGACGGCGGCCCGGTCGGAGACGTCGCAGACCGACTGCGTCATCGCCGGATCGCTCTTCGCCATGTCGGCTAGCGCGGCGCGATCCACATCGCAGATATGGACCTTCGCGCCCTCGGCCGCGAAGGCGCGCGCCGTGGCGCGGCCGATGCCGTTGGCGCCGGCCGTCACCAGCACGCGCAGCCCCTCGATCTGCAGATCCATTGCGTCTCTCCCCGTCAGGCCCGAAGCTGGCCCGTTTCCGCGATATGCGCGGCGGCGGCCGCGATGTCGTCTTCGAGCGCCGCGCGGGCGGCCGGCGCGTCCCGGCGGCGCACGGCCTCCAGCAGGCGGGCATGGGCCTGCATGGCGCTGCCGCCTTCCAGCCGGCGCGGCTCGTGGCGCATGTCGAGATTGAGGATCGGGCCCGCCTTGAGCCAGAGCCGCTCGATCATCTCGATCAGGCTCGGCATGGCGGCCGCCTCGTAAAGCGCGAAATGAAGGTCGCGATTGGCGGCGACGGCCGCGGCGCTGTCGGGCGGATCGGCGCTCGCCGCCTGGCGAAAGGCCGCATCAAAAGCCACGATCCGGTCGATATCTGCCGGCGTCGCCTGCCGCGCCGCCTCCTCCGCCGCGAAGCCCTCGACGACGAGGCGCAGCCGCGTCAGCTCGCGAAACTGCGCCAGCGAGAGCACGGGCACGCGCACCGCCCGGCCGGGCAGCACCTCGAGCGCGCCATCGGCCGCGAGCCGGCTGACCGCCTCGCGCACCGGCATCATCGAGACACCCAGCGCCTCGGCCACGCGGCGCAGTGACAGCTTCTCGCCGGGCGCCAGACGGCCCGCAACCAGCAGCGTGCGCAGCTCGCCTGTGACGCGCTCGCCCAGCGTCTCGCGCGGCAGCGCGCCGATGGCGTCGAGCGCCGAGGCGTCGGTCTCCCCCGGGGGAGCCGACCGCTCGGAGGCGGTTCGCAAGGGCTGGACAGCGGCGTTCATGTCTGCCAACCTAACTGTGATCACAGATCACGACAAGCGGCATCAGACCGCTAAACACCATCCGCCGACGCCCCAACGGCGCGGCACTCGTTCTGGGAGGAACGTCCATGTCAGACCTGTTGAAGACGACCCGACTCTCGCGCCGGCAGGCGCTGGCCGGACTCGGCGCCGGCACCGCCGCCGGCCTGATCGCCAGCCCCTCGCTCATCCTGGCGCAGACGCCCGACGCGATCCGCTTCGGCCATCTGACGCCGCGGACGGGCTTTCTCGGCCCGCTCGGCGAATATGGCGTGATGGCGGTCGATCTCGCGGTCGAGGAGATCAACGCGGCGGGCGGCGTCAACGGCCGCAAGCTCGAGGCGCTCAAGGAGGATTCGGTCAATCCGCAGACCGCCTCGACCAAGGCCGAGCGCATGATCGAGCGCGACAAGGTCACCTGCATCCTCGGCGAGATCTCCTCGGCCTCCTGCCTGACGATTTCGCAGGTGGCGGCGCGCAACAAGACGCTCTTCGTCAACACCGGCGGCAATTCCGACGCGCTGCGCGGCGAGAGCTGCAACCGCTACATGTTCCATGTCGAGCACCAGAACTCGATGTATGTGAAGAGCTGCGGCCGCTCGCTGATGGCGCAGGGGCTGGTGAAGGGCAAGAAGTGGTTCTCGCTCACCGCCGACTACGCTTTCGGCCATGACCTGCTGAAGGTCGCCAAGCGCTTCATGGAGGCCAATGGCGGCCAGTTCGCCGCCGACAAGCTGGTGCCGACCGACGCGACCGACTTCTCCGCGCTGCTGCTCGAAATCCGCGCCGCCAAGCCCGATCTCGTGATCTCGAACCTCGCCGGCAATCAGATCACCAACTTCCTGAAGCAGTATTCGGAGTTCGGCCTGACCTTCCCGGTCGCGGGCTTCGGCTTCGACACGGCGCTGGCCTGGGCCGCCGGCAAGGACAATTTCGCCGGCATCTGGCCCTGCGTCTGGCACCATCTGATCGACACCCCCGGCACCAAGGCTTTCGTCGCTGCCTTCACCAAGAAATACGGCAAGCCGCCCGAAAACCAGGCCTGGGGCGACTACATGGCCGTGAAGATCATGGCGCAGTCGATGAACGAGCTGAAATCGACCGAGACGGCCAAGATCCTGGAGCATTGGGAGAAGGGCGCGAAGTTCGACGTGCTCAAGGGCCGGCCGGGCTATTTCCGCGCCTCCGACCACCAGCTCATCAGCGAGATGTACACGATCACGGCGCTGCCGGCCGCGCAGGTCAAGAACCCGTGGGATCTTTTCACCTCCTCGGCCGCCGTGCCCGGCCCCAACGAGGACATGGAGGTCATCGCCACCAGCGGCGACGAGGCCGTCTGCAAGATGAGCTGATCGGGCTTATTCGCCCCTGACACCCGCGCCGTCATCCCGGACAAGCCGCGAAGCGGCGCCGATCCGGGATCCATTCCTGAACCGTTCAGGCATGGATCCCGGGTCTCCGCTTCGCTCCGCCCGGGATGACCGCGCGTTTCCTAGCCTCCATGTCCGACCGGAAGTCATTCCTTGCTCACCCTCTTCATCCAGCAGGTGCTGAACGGGCTGCTCGACGGGGTCTATTACCTCCTGATCGCGCTCGGCCTGTCGCTGATCTTCTCGCTCGGCGGCATCGTCAACCTGGCGCATGGCGCCTTCTATGCGATCGGCGCCTATCTCACGATCGTGCTGGCCCCGCATATCGGCTTCGGCGGTGCCATGGTGGTCTCGCCGGTGCTGGTCGCTCTGATCGGCATCGTCGTCGAGCGCGGGCTGTTCCAGCGCTTCTACCGCTCGGACCCGATCCTCTCGCTGCTTTTGACCTTCGGGCTCGCCATGGTCGCCGAGCAGTCGCTGCGGATGATCTTCGGGGCGCCACCGCTGTCCTTCTCGATCCCGCCGGCGCTGCGCGGCCAGATCTTCATCGGCGACTTCATCTATTCGCGCTACCGGGCGATGCTGCTCCTGATCGCCGCGGCCTGCGTACTGGGCCTCTGGTTCCTGCTGCAGCGCACCGCCTTCGGCCGCGTCGTGCGCGCCGGCGTTCAGAATCCCGACATGGTCGGCGCGCTCGGCATTTCGCTGCAACCCTACATGGTCGCGGTCGCCGGCATCGGCATCGGGCTGGCGGGGCTGGCCGGCGTTCTGCTGGCGCCGATCTATTCGATCCATCCCGCCATGGGGCAGGAGATCATCACCCCCGCCTTCGTCGTCGTCGTCATCGGGGGCCTGGGCTCGTTCTGGGGCGTGGTGGTGGCTGCGCTGATGGTCGGGCTGGTGAAGGGCATCACCATCGGTCTCGGCTACACGCAATGGTCGACCGCCGTGATCTACCTGATGATGCTGCTCGTCCTGCTGTTCCGGCCCCGCGGCCTGTTCGGCGAACGCATCCAGCGTTTCGAGTGAGGACGCGATGACTCCCCTCCAGCGCGACCACGCGCCTCTCTTCATCGCCGCTGCCGGCCTCCTCGCTTTGCCCTTCCTGATGGACGTCATCGGGCTCGGCACGACGTCGGCGACCGAGATCGTCGTCTTCGCCATCGCCTGCATGGCACTGAACATCCTCGTCGGCACGACGGGACTGGTTTCCTTCGGCCATGGCGCCTGGTTCGGGCTTGCCGCCTATGCCGCCGGGCTGATCCAGCGCAACTGGCTGCCGGGGCAGTTCGCCCTGCCGATCCTCCTGGCTGTGCTGTTCGTCGGCCTGATCGCGTTTGCGTTCGGGGCGCTGATCCTGCGCCGCAAAGGGGTCTACTTCTCGCTGCTGACGCTGGCGCTGGCCGCCATGACCTACTCGGTCGCTTTCCGCTGGACGGCAGTGACCGGCGGCGAGGACGGGCTCGGCGGCATCAAGCGGCCGCTGTTCCTCGGCATCGATTTCGAGCAGGCCTCGCGCTTCTATGTCCTCGTCGCGTTGATCGGCATGGCGGTGGTCTATGGCCTCTGGCGCTTCCATCGCTCGCCCGTCGGCACCGTGCTGGTGGCGATCCGCGAGAACGAGCAGCGGGCGCGCTTCCTCGGCTATGCCACCGACCGCTACAAGCTGATCGCCTTCACGCTGTCGGCCGCGCTGACGGGGCTGGCCGGTTCGCTGCTGCTGTTCAACAACCGGATGACCTCGGCCGAGCCGATCTCGGTCGCCTTCTCCGGCGAATTGCTGGCGATGGTCGTCATCGGCGGCATGCGCTCCTTCCTCGGGCCGGCGCTGGGCGCGCTGTTCTTCGTGATCTTCCGCGACTACCTCTCCAGCATCACGCCGAACTGGCTGTTCTGGTTCGGCCTGCTCTTCGTCGGCTTCATCGTGTTCTCGCCGACCGGCATCGTCGGCTTCGGCGAGCGCCTGCTGCGGCCCTTCCGCAAATCAGTCGTGGGCGATGCCGCGATGTCGGAGCGCAAGGCCGGCACTGTGACGCTGCCGGCCTTCATGAAGCCGAGCGACCCGACCGACGGGCCGATCCTGACCGCGCGGGGGCTGGCCAAGAGCTTCGGCGGCATCAAGGCGGTCGAGGGCGTCGACATCACCATGGCCGACCGCCGGCTGCATGCGCTGATCGGCCCCAATGGCGCCGGCAAGACCACGGCCTTCAACCTGATCTCCGGTCTGTTCCCGCCTGATCGCGGCGAGGTGCGGCTGCGCGAGCGCTCGATCGGCGGGATGTCGCCCGAGGCGATCACGCAGGCCGGGATCGGGCGCGCCTTCCAGATCACCAACCTGTTCCC
This sequence comes from Allobosea sp., assembly GCF_030695125.1. Taxonomy (GTDB): domain Bacteria; phylum Pseudomonadota; class Alphaproteobacteria; order Rhizobiales; family Beijerinckiaceae; genus Allobosea. The sequence goes on from NZ_JAUYTP010000031.1 coordinate 118,017, forward strand.
GACCTTGTCGGTCGAGGAGAATGTCAGGCTCGCCGTGCAGGCCCGCGCCAGCGCACGCTTCGGCTTCTGGCGGCCGGCCGGGGCGCTCGACGAAGTCAACGCCCAGACGACCACCGTGATCGACACGATGGGCCTGCGCGGCATCGAGACGGCGGAGGCGGGATCGCTGAGCTATGGCGGGCAGCGGCTGCTCGACATGAGCCTGGCACTTGCGACCAAGCCGCGCGTGCTGCTGCTCGACGAGCCGCTGGCGGGCCTGGCGGCGGCCGAGCGCGAGCGCGTCGGCAATCTGATCAAGTCGATCTCGACCGACCTGCCGGTGCTGCTGGTCGAGCATGACATCGACCGTGTCTTCGCCATTGCCGACCATGTGACGGTGATGAACGAGGGCTCGGTGCTGGTCGACGGCACGGTCGAGGATGCGCGCTCATCGCCGCGCGTGCAGGAGATCTATATCGGCTCGGGCGCCCATGCACTCGCCGAGAAACCGCGCCAGAGCGCGGCGCGATCGGGCGTTCTGCTCGGCCTCGACAAGGTCGATACCTTCTATGGCAAGAGCCACATCCTGCGGCAGGTCTCGCTGGACGTGCATGAAAACGAGATCGTCGCGCTGCTCGGCCGCAACGGCGCCGGCAAGTCGACCCTGCTGAAGACCATCACCGGCATCGCCCCGCCGGCGACAGGCACGATCACGCTGGCGGGCCAGAACATCGCCGGCCAGCCACCGGCCTCGATCGCGCGCGCCGGCATCGCCTATGTGCCGCAGGGCCGCGGGCTGTTCGCTGGCATGAGCGTCAAGGACAATATGGAGCTCGGCCGGCTCAAGCGCGTCACCGGCAACGGCACGCATTGGGACGACGACAAGATCTTCGCCTTCTTCCCGCGCATCAAGCAGCGCTGGCACTCGCCGGCGGACTATCTGTCTGGCGGCGAGCAGCAGATGGTGGCGGTGGCGCGCGCGCTCTCGGGCGACACCCGCGTGCTCCTGCTCGACGAGCCCTTCGAGGGGCTGGCGCCGGCCGTCGTCGAGGAACTGTTCGAGGCCTTCGACAAGCTCCGCCAGGAGATCGGCATCGTCATCGTCGACCACCATCTCGACCTCGCGCTGGCGTTGTCGGACCGCACCGTCGTGCTGGAGCGCGGCACGGTGGTTCACACCGGCCCCTCGCGGGCGCTGAGCCAGGATCTCGCGCTCCGGCGGCAGGTGTTGTGGCTGTGAGCCAAACCGTTCTCTTTCTCAGCCCTCATCCTGAGGAGCCGCGCAGCGGCGTCTCGAAGGATGGTCCAGGAGATTCCGGAAGCATCTGGAGCATCCTTCGAGACGCGATCCTGCGGATCGCTCCTCAGGATGAGGGCCGAAACATGACTTGCCCGAAGGACTACCTCCCATGACCAGCATCGCCATCGTCGGTTCGGGCCTGATCGGCCGCGCCTGGGCCACCGTCTTCGCCAGCCATGGCTGTTCCGTCGCGCTGCATGACGTCGCGCCCGGCGCGGCGGAGGCGGCGCGGGCCCATATCGGCACCAATCTCGAGGAACTCGCGGGCCATGGGCTGGTCGCCGACCCGGCGGGCTCGCTGTCCCGCATCCGCGTCGCCGGCGACCTCGCCGACGTGCTGACCGGCGCCGACCTCGTGCAGGAGAACGGGCCGGAAACCGTCGCGGCCAAGCAGCAGCTCTTCGCCGAGATGGATGCGCTCTGTCCGCCATCCACCATCCTGGCCTCCTCGACCTCCTTCATCATGGCCTCGGTGTTCAGCGAGACCCTGGCGGGCCGGTCGCGCTGCCTCGTCGCACACCCGGTCAACCCGCCTCATCTCGTGCCGATCGTCGAGCTGGCGCCGGCGCCCTGGACCGACCCGGCGGTGGTCGAGCGGGCCAAGGCGATCTACGAGCAGGCCGGCCAGGTGCCGATCGTGCTGCGCAAGGAAAAGCCCGGCTTCGTTCTGAACCGGCTGCAGGCCGTGCTGCTGGCGGAGGCCTTCCGCATCGTCGGCGAGGGCGTCGCGAGCGCCGAGGATGTCGACAAGACGATCCGCGATGGCCTGGGCCTGCGCTGGTCCTTCATGGGGCCGTTCGAGACGATCGAGCTCAACGCGCCCGGCGGCATCCCCGACTACTGCGCGCGCTATTCCGCCTCGCTCGACCGCATGGTGAAGTCGTCCGAGGGGCTCGGCAATCCGTTCGACACGGCGACGGTCGAGACCGTGATGAGCGAATGGCGCGGCGCGCAGTCGCCCGACCGCGTCAAGCGTCTGAGCGACTGGCGCGACACGCGGCTGGCGGCACTGCAGGCGCACAAGCGCGCCTCGAAAAGCAAGCCGGAATGAAGAGCCTTAGCCGTCATTGCGAGCGCAGCGAAGCAATCCAGGGGCGGCCGCGCTCGATGTCCTCCTGGATTGCTTCGCTCCGCTCGCAATGACGATGAGCCGACAGACGATACGAACAGCCGAAAGGACACCTCTGCCATGGCGAAGAACCGCAAAGTCATCATCACCTGCGCGGTCACCGGCGCGATCCATACGCCGTCGATGTCGCCGCATCTTCCAGTGACGGCGGAAGAGATCATCGACGCGGCGGTGGGGGCGGCGGAGGCCGGGGCGGCGCTGGTGCATGTCCATGCGCGCAACCCCGTCACCGGCCAGCCCGACCAGTCGCCCGAGGCCTTCGAGCCCTTCCTGAAGGTGATCAAGCAGCGCTCGAACTGCGTCATCAACATCACCACCGGCGGCGCGCCGACGATGGGCGTCGAGGAGCGGCTGGGCCCCTGCGCGCATTTCAAGCCGGAGGTCGCCTCGCTCAACATGGGCTCGATGAATTTCGGGCTCTATCCGATGCTGGCGCGGTTCAAGGACTTCCAGCACGACTGGGAGAGGCCCTATCTCGAAGGCTCGAAGGACCGGATCTTCAAGAACACCTTCCAGGACATCGAAAACATCCTGACCACCTGCGCGGAGAACAACACGCGCTTCGAGATCGAGTGCTACGACATCGGCCATCTCTACACGCTGGCGCATTTTGTCGATCGCGGACTGGTGAAGCCGCCCTTCTTCGTGCAGTCGGTCTTCGGCATCCTTGGCGGCATCGGGCCGCACCCGGAAGACGTCATCCACATGAAGCGCACGGCCGACCGGCTCTTCGGCGATCAGTACCAGTGGTCGGTGCTGGGCGCGGGACGTCATCAGCTCCCGATCGCCGCCATGGCGGTCTCGATGGGCGGCAATCTGCGGGTGGGCCTGGAGGATTCGCTCTGGCTCGGCCCGGGTCAGTTCGCCAAGTCGAACGCCGACCAGGTCCGGGCGGCGCGGATGATCATCGAGGGACTCGGCCTCGAAGTCGCCACCCCCGACGACGCCCGCGCAGTGCTTCAGCTCAAAGGCGCCGACAAGGTCAATTTCTAGACGCGGCGGCAGACCCTTGCTGCTTCGTCCTGGAGAGCGTGTCGCCAGGGTCTGGGTTACTTCCCCCAGCGCAGGGCGAGCGGATCGAGTTCGCGGGCGAGCTCGATCAGCCCCTCGCGGGTCTTGGGATGCAGCGGCGTCAGCGGATGGCGCACGGCCTCCGACTTGATCACGCCGCCCTCCTTCATCACCGCCTTGGCCGAGCGCAGGCCGCATTGGCGGTTCTCGAAGTTGATGATCGGCAGGACCTTCGCATAGAGGGCCGCCGCCTGCTTGCGGTCACCCGCCGCATGGGCGGCGAGGATCGGCTTGATCAGATCGGGGATCATGGCTGATGTCATCGTGCCGGTCGCGCCGGCGTCGAGATCGGCCATCAGGGTGATCGCCTCCTCGCCGTCGAAGGGGCCCACCACCGCATCGCCGCCGGCCTCGATCAGCGCGCGCAGCTTGTTGGCCGTGCCGGGCACCTCGATCTTGAAATAGCGGACGAGCGGCACCTCCTTCGCCAGCCTGATCATGAAGGGCACGGTCAGCGTGACGCCCGAGAGCGGCGCATCCTGCAGGATGACGGGCAAGCCGCAGGCCTCAGTGACCTGCTTGAAATGCTCGATCATGCCCTGCTCGTCGGCCTTCAGGAGCGCGCCGTGATAGGGCGGCATCATCATCAGCATCTTGGCGCCGGCATCGGCGGCGGCCTTGGCGCGCTGGGCGGCGATGCGGGTCGAGAAATGCGAGGTGGTGACGATCACCGGCACGCGCCCGGCGACCTGCTCCAGCGAGAGATGCATCACCTGCTCGCGCTCGGCATCGGTGAGCAGGAACTGCTCGGAGAAGTTCGCGAGGATGCAGATGCCGTCGACGCCCTGGTCGACCATCAGATCCATCACGCGGCGGTTGCCGTCGAGATCGAGGTCGCCATTGTCGTGGAAGATGGTCGGAGCGATCGGCAGGATGCCCTTGTAGGGTTCGGTCATGGTGGGTCTCATCGTTGCGGGAAGAGCGGGATGGATTCGGCCGCGCGGCATCGAGGCGGCGGCATGATCAGTCGGACAGGCCGATGACGAAGCCAATCGCGGCGGCGATCCGTGTCGTCTCGTCGGAGCTCAGGCGCCCGATCGGGTCCCCGATCCGGCTGCGCATCAGCGTGACGGGCTTGTCGGCCATGACCTGCGAGCGCTCGCGCAATCCGTTTGTTGGCGTCGGTTCTATCGTGATGCGGAAATCCGGAGCATCGATCAGCAAGGACGTCATCTGGCAAAGGACCACGGAAGCGTGCGCATCGGGCATGGCCCGGCTCTGCATCACGACCGCCGGTCGCGGCTTGCCATAGTCGCCGGCGGCCGAGACGATCACGACGTCGCCGCGGCGAAGGCTCATTCGGGTTCGTCAGGATTGTCGAATTCGGAGACCGACTCGATCCAGCGCAGCGCTGCCAGCTCGTCATCGGGATCGAGGCGGGCGACCTGTTCGGCAATCCGGGCGCGAACCGCGGGCGAGCGCGCGTCAGGCAACAGCAAGCGCACCTCGCGCAAGCCCTGCTCACGCCGACGTTGCCGCATCTCGCGCATCCGTTCTGCGACCGCGGACATGAGACGGCCTCCCGTTTCGAGCGGAGATCGTAACGCGTTACGCCAGGACCCGCAATCGGTAGCGGCATGGGCGGCTCAGCCCTTGGCCGCGACCGTCACGGTCCGGCCGCGCAACGTGCGGACGGCCGAGCCGATCAGCGGCAGCAGCAGCAGGGCGAGCCCGATGCCCATCAGCGTCGAGACCAGCGGGTTCGACCAGAAGATCGAGAGCGAGCCCTGGCTGAAGATCATCGACTGGCGGAAGGCATCCTCGGCCTTGTCGCCGATGACCATGGCCAGGATCAGCGGCGCGATCGGATAGTCGAGTTTCTTGAAGATATAGCCGACAATGCCGAAGGCGAGCGCGACCCAGATGTCGAACTCCTTGCTGGCGACCGTGTAGGCGCCGATGAAGCAGATCATCACGATCAGCGGCGCGACGATCGAGAAGGGGATGCGCAGGATCGAGGCGAAGAGCGGGACCGTGGCGAGCACCACGACCACGGCGACGACATTGCCGAGGTACATTGAGGCGATCAGCCCCCAGACGAAGTCCGGGCGCTCGATGAAGAGCATCGGGCCGGGGTTGAGCCCCCAGATCATCAGGCCGCCCATCATCACGGCGGCGGTGGCCGAGCCGGGGATGCCCAGCGCGAGCATCGGCAGCATCGCGGCGGAGCCGGCGGCATGGTCGGCCGTCTCGGGCGCGATCACGCCCTCGGGCTCGCCCTTGCCGAACTTCTCCGGGTTGCGCGACGAGCGCTTCGCCATGGCGTAGCTCATGAAGGAGGCCGCCGTCGGACCGCCCGGCGTGATGCCCATCCAGATCCCGATGGCGCTCGAGCGCAACAGGGCGACCCAGTAGCGCGGCAGCTTCGCCGCGGTCCGCAGGACATCGCGGACGCGAACCTTTGCGGCGACGCCCTCGAAGCGCAGCCCCTCCTCCATCGTCAGCAGCAACTCGCCGATACCGAACAGGCCGATCACCGCGATCAGGAACGAAATGCCGCCGAGCAGGATGTCGAACTCATAGGTCAGTCGGATGTTGCCGGAGACCGAGTCCATGCCGACCGAGGCGAGCGCGAAACCGACGCCCATGGCGACGACCGCCTTGAAGGGCGAGGCGCCTCCGAGCCCGATGAAGCTCGCGAAGGTCATGAAATAGACGGCGAAATACTCCGGCGAGGAGAAGCGCAGCGCGAATTTCGCGACCCAGCCGGAGAGCAGCGTGATCAGGATGACGCCGGCCAGCGCCCCGATGCCAGCCGAGAGGAAGGCGAAGGAGAGGGCTTCCGTCGCGCGGCCCTGCTTGGCCATGGGGTGGCCGTCGAAGGTCGTCGCCACCGAGGAGGGCTCGCCGGGAATGTTGAACAGGATCGATGTGGTCGAGCCGCCAAACAGCGCGCCCCAGTAGAGCGAGGTCAGCAGGATGATCGCCGAGACCGGGTCCATGGTAAAGGTCAGCGGCAGCATCAGCGAGACGCCGTTGGGCGCGCCGAGGCCCGGCAGCACGCCGACGAGGATGCCCAGCAGCACGCCCGCCATCATCAGCATGATATGGTGGGTGGTGAGCACGACCGAAAAGCCGTGCATCAGCGAGGCGATGTTGTCCATGGCGGCGTCCTCGTTGGCGAACGGCGGGCTCTAAAGCCCGATCAGGCGCTCGACCGGGCCCTTCAGCAGCCCGATCTGGAAGAAGCGCTCGAACACGAGATAGAAGACGAGCGCCGCGCCCAGCGCGCTGGCGACCGACACAAGCCAGCCATAGCCGCCCTGGAAGCGCATCGCGTAGAAGAGATAGGCGATGGTGGCGACATACATGCCGGCGAACGCCGTGATCAGCACGAAGCCGACGAGCGGCGCGAAGAAGGCGATCACGCGGCCGGCCCGCTCGCGATCTAGGAAGATCTCCCCGACGATGGGCGCCCCGCGCCGGCGCTGGGCGAAGGTGACCACCAACGTCCCGACACTGGCGAGCGCCACGAGGGCGCCGGTGTAGAAGGGAAAGGCACCGGGCTGCGGACCCGACGAGTCCCAGCCGATCCCGAATTCGAGCGCGCCCCAGACGACGACCAGCCCGAAGGCGAGCGTGACGAGCGCGGTCGCGGTTTCCGCCCAGAAGCGCGTGATCATGGAGCGTTTCCTCCCGGCCGGAGCGGCCGCTCGAAACTGGCAGGGAGTGTTCGAAGACAAGCCGGACGGCCGGGAGGCCGTCCGGAGAGGCATCGGCCGGGCTGCGTCAGTTGACGACCCAGCCCTCGGCCTGGAAGACCTTCTTGTTGGCCGCATCGTCCCTGGCGACGAAATCGGCAAGCTCCTTGCCCTTCATGAACCGGGCGGTCTGGGCCGTGCGGGTAACGAACTCCTGCCACTCCGGCGTCTTGGAGACCTTCTCCAGCACGCCTTCGTAGAAGGCGACCGCATCGGCGGGCACCTCGGCCGGCAGCCAGACGGTGCGGGGCATCTGGAAGGTCTCGATCGGCAGGCCGGCTTCCTTGCAGGTGGGAATATCGCCCCAGCCCTTGCCCTCGAAGACGGGCTCGCCCTTGGCGAGGCGCACCGGCGAGAAGACGCAGAGCGGCTTCACCTGGCCGGCCTTCCACTGGCCGATGTTCTCGTTGGGATTGTTGACGTTGGAGTCGATGTGGCCGCCGGCGAGCTGCACGGCCGCGGCGCTGCCGCCCTGGAACGGGACGTAGATCATCTTGGCGCCAGTGGCCTCCTGGATCATCATCGTCAGCGTCTGGTCGGTGTCCTTGGACTGGCTGCCGCCCATCTTGAAGCCCATCGGCTTGGCCTTGATCGCCTCGATGTAGCTCTTGGCATCGGCATAGGGCGCATCGCCCTTGACCCAAAGCAGGAACTCGTCGAGCGCCAGCGCCGCGACCGGGGTCAGGTCGGAGACCTTGTAGCCGAGCTTGGCGACATAGGGCAGCAGATAGGCGTTGTTGGTGCCGAAGACGACGCGGTGGGCGTCGCCCTTGCCGGCCTTGCCGTGGATATAGCCCTCGGCGCCCGAGCCGCCGCCCTTGTTCACCACCACGATCGGCTGGTCGATCAGCTTGTGCTTGCTGATGATCGACTGGATCATGCGGGCGAAATTGTCGGTGCCGCCGCCGGCGCCCGAGGTGACGACGAATTCGACCGGCTTGGTCGGCTGCCATGCATGGGCGGCAGTGGCTCCGCTGATCGCGATGGCGCCGGCGAGTGCGGCTGTGATGCTGAAGCTCTTCATGCGTTGTCTCCCTGGATGATCGGTTTTCGCGGCCGCTCTTGGATGGCGGCTTTTGAAAGGATGGCCGGCTCAGGCGGCGGCCTTGGCCCTCGCCTTGCCGTCCTGCGCCATCTTGATGGCGAGCGCGAGCGCGGCCCGCGTCGCGCCGAGATTGGCGATGCCCTTGCCGGCGATCTCGTAGGCGGTGCCATGGGCGGGGGTGCAGATCGGGAAGGGGAAGCCACCGATCAAGGTGACGCCGCTGTCGAAGCCGATCAGCTTCATCGCGATCTGGCCCTGGTCGTGATACATTGTGAGAACGGCGTCGAAATCGCCGTTGCGGGCGCGCAGGAACACGGTGTCGGAGGGAAACGGCCCCTCGACGGTGAAGCCCTTCGCCTTTGCGGCCTTCACCGCGGGCTCGATGGTGTCGATCTCGTCGCGGCCGAAATTGCCGCCGTCGCCCGCATGGGGGTTGATGCCCGCGACCGCGATGCGCGGCGGCTCGAAGCCGGCGAGGCGCAGATTGGCGTCGGCCAGCGTCAACGCCTTGAGGATGCGCTCCTGCGTGACATTGGCGGCAACCTCCGAGAGCGGAATATGCGAGGTCACCCGCGCATTCCAGAGCTTGCCGAGGATGTTGAACTCGCTGGCAGGGCCTTCGAAGCCGATGGCGTCGCGCACAAAGCGGATTTCGTCGTCATAGCCGGGATAGGCAAAACGCATCGCCGCCTTGTTGAAGGGCGTGAAGAAGACCGCATCGGCCTGGCCGGCGGCTGCGAACTGGAGCGCGCGGCGGAAGTTCTCGGTCGCGGCCTTGCCGCCCGCGAGCGTCGCCTTGCCACGCTGCAAATCGGCTGGATCGTGATTGCCGAGATCGACGAAGACGGGCCGGTCGCCAAGCGGAAGGGGCTCGCCGTCCCGCACGAGCCGCACCTGCGGATCCACCGAGCCGTCTTCGATGCCGAGCGCGAGCAGCCGCGCATCGCCGAAAACGACATAGCGCGCGGCAGCGCGCAGATCGGGCTCGGCCAGGATGCGGGCGGTCAGTTCCGGGCTGATGCCCGAAGGGTCGCCCATCGCCACGGCGATCACCGGCAGTCCGCCCTCCATCCGCTCGCTCATGCCCTGCTCCATTTCCTGCCTTGTCGCTGCGAGGCCATCTGGCTAACACAGGACTTTCTTGCCGGCAAGTATGCTGCATGCAGCATATTCAACTCCCCCGGCAGGCAAGGTGATTGGGCACTTTCGGACAGCGCGGGCTGCGTCCGGCGTTTGACAGCGCGCGGTGCGCATGTCGTAACCGGCGCAGACAGGACAGGTACACAAGCGATGAGCGAGCCTGCGATCGACTATCCCCGGATCACGCGGCGGACCCTCCATGACGAGGTGCTGGAGCGGGTTCGCGACATGATCATCGAGGGGCGGCTCGAACCGGGGCAGCGCATCAACGAAGGTCTGGTCGGGGCGCAGCTCGGCGTCTCGCGCACGCCGCTGCGGGAGGCGATCAAGACGCTGGCCAGCGAAGGTCTCGTCGAGATCCTCCCGGCCAAGGGCGCGATCGTCAGGCGCTTCTCGGCCCGTGATCTCGCCGATGTGCTGGAGGTCCTGAAAGCGCTGGAGCAGCTCGGCGGCCGCATCGCCTGTGAAACCGCCAGCGATGCGACGATCGAGGGGATCCATGCGCTGCATCGCGAGATGATGGCGCTCTATCAGACCCGCAACCGCCTCGAATATTTCAAGCTGAACCAGGCGATCCACAGCGCGATCGTCGCGGCCTCCGGCAATGCCGCTCTGATCGAAATGCACGGGACGCTGCAATCGCGAATCAAGCGGCTGCGATTCGTCGGCAATGAAGGCCCGGTCAAATGGGCCGGCGCGGTCGCCGAGCATGAGGAGATGATGTCCGCCCTGCTCAAGCGCGATGCCGCGGAGCTGAGCCGCATCATCGGCCAGCACATGGACTCCACCCTGCTGCGGGTCCGCGAGGTCCTCTAGCGGCAACAGACAGCGGCGGCCCCTGCGGGGCCGCCCGTGTTTATGGCGGCAGGACGGCGGGATCAGCCCTGCCGGCCCGTCGGCCGGTGCGCGAGCGCCGTCATGACGCCCCTCAGTTCGGCCAGGCCACGCAGGCGGCCGATCGCCGGATAGCCGGGGAAGCTGCCACGGCCGATGTCGTCGAGGATCTCGTGGCCATGGTCAGGCCGCATCGGGATCTCCCAGTCGTCGCGCCCTTCGGCGCGGCGCCTCGCCTCCTCGTCGAGCAGCACCGCGATCAGCGCGACCATGTCGGTGTCGCCGCCGAGATGCTCCGCTTCCATGAAGGAGCCATCGGGGTCCTTGGCGACGTTGCGCAGATGCGCGAACCAGATCCGGTCGGCGAAACGGCGCGCGATGGCCGGAACGTCGTTGTCGGGATGGGCGCCGAGCGAGCCCGAGCAGAGCGTCAGCCCGTTCGCCGGCAGATCGACCATGGCGAGGACGGCTTCGATGTCGCTTTCCGTCGAGACGATGCGCGGCAGGCCGAAGAGCGGGCGCGGCGGGTCGTCGGGATGCACGCACATGCGGATGCCGAGCTCCTGCGCGGCGGGGATGACCGCGCGCAGGAAGCGGGCGAAGTTCGCCCGCAGCGCCTGCGCGTCGATGCCGGCATAGCGCGCGAGCATGCCGCGCAAGGCCGGCACGTCGTAGCGGTCATAGGCGCCCGGCAGGCCGGCCATGATGTTGGCGAGCAGGCGGTCGCGGTCGGCTTGGGACGACGCCTCGAACCAGGCCTTCGCCCTGGCGCGCAGCTCCGGGGACTGGCCCTCTTCCGCGCCGGGCCGCTCGAGGATCAGCCAGTCGAAGGCGAGGTATTCATGGGCGTTGAAGCGCAGCGCGCGCGCGCCGGCCGGAAGCGGATGGTCGAGCTCGGTCCGCGTCCAGTCCAGCACCGGCATGAAGTTGTAGCAGATCGTCTTCAGGCCGCAGGCGGCGAGGTTCGCCAGCGACTGGCGGTAATTGGCGAAGATCGGCTCGAGATCGCCCTCCCCGAGCTTGACGCGCTCGTGGATGGGCAGGCTCTCGACCACCGACCAGTCGAGCCCGAAGCCCGGCGCCGCGATCTCGGCCTTGCGCTTCTCGATCTCGGCGACGCTCCAGACTTCGCCATAGGGGATGTGGTGGAGGGCGGTGACGATGCCGCTCGCGCCGGCCTGGCGGGCGGCGGCGAGTGTGACGGCGTCGTCGGGGCCGAACCAGCGCCAGGTCTGTTTCATCGGATCAATCTCGGATCACATCAGGAGGTTGGGGAGGAACAGCACGACGCCGGGGAACAGCGCCAGGAAGCCGACCACGACGAGGATCGCGGCGATAAAGGGCAGCGATTCGACGAGATACTCTTCGATCGAACAATCGAGGATCGAGCAGACCGTGTACATCGCCACGCCGACGGGCGGCGTCATCGAGCCGAGCGTCACGATCGACATCATCAGGATGCCGAAATGCACGGGGTCGACGCCGAGCTTGGTGATGATCGGCACGAAGATCGGCGTCAGCAGCAGGACGAGCACGGTGCTCTCGACGAAGAAGCCGGCGACCAGCAAGAAGAACAGCACCAGCAGCACGATCGCCAGCGGGTTCTGGGACAGGCCCAGCATCCATTCGGCGACCTCCTGCGGCGCCTGCTCGAAGATCAGCGCGTAGCCGACCATGCCCGAGAGCAGGATGATCAGCATGATCACGCCGACATCGAGAACCCCCTCGCCCAGCGCCTCCATGAAGCTCTCGAAGGTCAACTCCTTGTGCAGGAAGATGCCCACGACCACGGCGTAGACGACGGCGAAGGCGCCGATCTCGGAGGGGGTGAAGATGCCCGCCCGGATGCCGAACAGCAGCGCGACGGGGAAGAGCAGTGCCCATTTGGCGTCGACGACGGCGCGCCAGACGGCCTGCCGGGTGGGCAGTTCCTTCGTCGCGGAATGGTAGCCGCGCTTGCGCGCCACCAGCCAGACCACCGTCATCAGCGCCGCCATCATCAGCAGGCCGGGAATGACGCCCGCCAGGAAGAGGCGGCCGATCGAGACGTTGCCGACGAAGCCGTAGAGGATCAGGCCCAGGCTCGGCGGGATCGTCGCCGTGATCAGGGACCCGACCGCGATGGCCGCGCAGGTGAAGCCCTTCGAATAGCCCTTGCGGATCATGTCCGGGCCGAGGATGCGCGCTTCCATCGCCGCATCCGCCACGGCCGAGCCGGAGACGCCACCCATCAGCGTCGAGAGCAGGATGCAGACCTGGGCGAGACCGCCCGCCATCCAGGACACCAGCACGTTGGAGCAAGCGATCAGCCGGTGCGTGATGCCGGTCTTGTTCATCATGTGCCCGGCCAGCACGAAGAACGGTACGGCGAGCAGCGGGAAGCTCTGCGAGGCGGTAGCGATCTGCTGGACGCCGATGCCGAGCGGAATCGAGCCGGAGAACACGAAGAAGGAGAAGCCGGACATACCGATGGCCAGCGCCACCGGCATGCCCAGGAACATCAGCAGGAAGAAGAGACCCCAGAGCATCAACATTGGTTACGCCTCACCCGAGATGGCTGTTGGAGCTGCCAGGGCTCCGGTCGGTGGCGAAGACCAGCGAACGCGTCCGCAATGCATGGACGAGATTGATCGCGATGGTGACCGCCAGCAGTGCCGCCCCCACGGGCACGGCCGCCGTGACCCAGGCATAGGAAATGCCGCTGTCGCCATAGACGCGCTGCCAGTTCAGGAGGGTCAGGCGGTAGCCGGAGACGGCCAGCGCGACGAGGAAGGCGAGCGCCAGCAAGGCGAGACCGATCTCGATGAACCAGCGCGGCGTCCGCGGGAGCTTCCGCACGAACAGATCGACGCCGATATGCGCCTTGAGCCGCATCGCCCGGTTGGCCCCGAGGAAGCAGACCCAGATGAACAGCAGCTGCGCCATATCGATCGACCAGATCAGCGGGTAGCCGAAACTGCGGCCGAGCGCGGCGAGGAAGACGAGGACCACGATCGCCGCCAGCAGCACCTTGGCTACCAGGAATTCGGCCGAGATCAGGAATTGCGACATGGCGGCTTCGTCCGTTCGATGCGCGCGGAAAGGCGGCGGCGCGCGGAGGCGCGCCGCCGGGTGGGAGCTGGCGAGACGCCGGCGTCGTTACTTCAGGAGCTTCAGGACCTCGGCGCGCAGATCGCTGTAGCCGAGCTTCTCGTAGACGCCCTGGGTCGCGTCGATGAAGGGCTTCTTGTCGACCTCGGTGATGGTCATGCCGTTCTTCTTCATCGTCTCCTCGAAGCCGGCGAGCGAGTCCTCGGTCAGCTTGGAGGCGAAATCACCGGCGGCGAGCGATTCCTCGCGCAGAATGGTCTGCAGCTCGGGCGTCAGCTTGTCGAACCAGGCGGCGCTGGTGACGATGCCGGTGATCAGGTTGAAATGGCTCGTCTTGGTGACGTGCTTGGCGACCTCGAAGAGCTTCGAGCCGACGGTGGCGGGGTGCTGCGCCTCGACGGCGTCGATCACCTTCTGCTGCATGGCGGGATAGACCTCGCCCCAGCCCATCGGCGTCGGGGTCGCGCCCATGGCCCGGATCGTCTCCATCCAGACCGGTGCGCCCGGGGTGCGCATGCGCACACCGGCGAGATCGGCGGGGACCTTGACCGGCTTGTTGGTGATCAGGTGGCGATCCCCCTGCCACCAGTTGAACGACAGGACCTGATGGCCCGAGGTCGTCCTCAGCTTGGCGACCCAGGTCTCGAACAGCGGCGAGGTCACGACCTTGCGGACGCCCTGGAAGCCATCGGCGAGATAGGGCGCGCTGAGCACGCCGAACTCCTTGACGAAAACGGCCAGCCGGCCGCCATCGACCACGACGGCGACATTGGCGCCGGCGCGGGCCTGCTCCAGCACGTCCTCATCCTTGCCGAGCTGCGAGCCCGGGAAGATGCGGATGGTGAGCTGGTTCTTGGAGCGCTCGGCGACACGGTCGCGCATCCGCTCGAGACCCTTGTAGAGCGGGTCGTCACGGGTCAACGCGGTGTTGACGTTGAGCTGGGCCTGCGCCTGGGCGGCGGCGGGCAGCGCGAGGGCGACAGCCCCCATTGCGAGCGCGCACAGCGTGCGCCTGTTCACGGTAAACATCTGATACCCTCCCTTGCGGTGCTCGACGCGTCTCGGGACGCATTGATGTATGGCACCATACCGGTATGATACCCCTACCTTGGGAGAAGGCAAGCCGTATGCACAGCCCTGTTGCGCTGAAACTGGCGGACCCCATCGTCCCGCAGATCATCCAGATCCTGCGGCAGGCGATCATCGAGATGCGCCTGAAGCCCGGCGAGGCGCTTTCGGAGAAAGAGGTCGCCCTGCGCTATGGCGTCAGCCGCCAGCCGGTGCGCGAGGCTTTCATCAAGCTGGCGGAGGCCGGCCTGCTCCAGGTCCTGCCGAGCCGGGGCACCTATGTCGTCAAGATCTCGGTGCGGGAGGTGCTCAACGCCCGCTTCGTGCGCGAGGCGATCGAATGCGCGCTGGTGCGCAGCGCCGCCGAACTGATCGATTCAGCCGGCGTGGCGCGGATCGAACAGCTCGTCGCCGACCAGAAGCAGGCCGCGGAGGCCGGCGATTCAGCTCGCTTCTATGCGCTCGACGAGGCCTTCCACCGCGCCATTGCCGACTGCGTCGAATGCGACCCGGCGCTGCGCGTGGTCGAGAGCGCGCGCGCCCAGACCGACCGGGTGCGCTATCTCAGCCTGCCGGACGCCTCGCCGCTGGCGCTGCTGATCGCCCAGCACGAGGCCATTCTCGAGGCCATCAAGGCGCGCGATCCCGAGCGGGCCGAGGCGGCGATGCGGACCCATCTGCGGGAAATCCTGAGCGCGCTGCCGCGCCTGGCCGACCGCTTTCCCGACGTGTTCGACCGCAGCGACGTGCCCCCGCATGCGCGGCCGATGCCGGCTTGAGGCTGCAGGCCTTGATCAGCCGATGGAGGGCGGCGGCGCCGTCGCGGCGTCGAGCCGGGCCACGGTCTCTTCCAGGCTCTCCGCTACGCCGAGCATGAAGTCCTTGCCGAAGGCGATGATCGTGTCCGGCGGCTCGCCCTTGAACGCGTAGACGACGCTGACCTGGTCGGGGTTGACGTAAACCGGCTTGCCGTCGGCCGGCGAGGTGAACTGGCAGAGCTTGGCCATGGAACTCTCGCGATTCGCTGAAGTTCGTGAGCTATACGACGGACGCGCCGTTCTGTTGACCTGTCTCGGTTGACCTGCCTCGGTTGACCTTGCCCCGGACCTGCCGGCGGCGCGACCCGCATCGTAAAACTTCGAGATCGCTTGCGCTCGATCAGGGCGCGCGGCCAGACGGCGTGGTCCCTTCCGCCGGCAACCGCGAAGGACGCCTCCGATGAGCCAAGCAACGCCGAGCCCGAGCCCTCTGAGCCCCGAAGAGTTGTCGCTCCTCCACCGCTACTGGAGCGCGGCGAATTACCTCTCGGTCGGCCAAATCTATCTGCTGGACAATCCGCTGCTGCGCGAGCCGCTGACGCCCGAACACGTCAAGCCGCGCCTGCTCGGTCATTGGGGCACGACACCGGGGCTGAACTTTATCTACGCCCATCTGAACCGGGTGATCGCGGCGCGCGACCTCGACATGCTCTATGTCTGCGGCCCGGGCCATGGCGGGCCGGGCATGGTCGCCAACACCTATCTCGAAGGCACCTACAGCGAGACCTATCCCGATATCACGCGGGACGCGGAGGGCCTGCGCAAGCTGTTCCGCCAGTTCTCCTTTCCCGGCGGCATCCCCAGCCATGCCGCGCCGGAGACGCCGGGCTCGATCCATGAGGGTGGCGAGCTCGGCTATGCGCTGGTTCATGCCTTCGGGGCAGCCTTCGACAATCCCGATCTGATCGTCGCCTGCGTCGTCGGCGATGGCGAGGCCGAAACCGGGCCGCTCGCCGCCGCCTGGCATTCGAGCAAGTTCCTCGATCCGGTGCATGACGGCGCCGTCCTGCCGATCCTGCATCTCAACGGCTACAAGATCGCCAACCCGACGATCCTCGCCCGCATGCCGGCCGACGAATTGCGCAGCCTGCTCGTCGGCTATGGCTATGAGCCCTTCTTCGTCGAGGGCAGCGAGCCGGACCTGATGCACCAGCAGATGGCCGGGACGCTCGACCTGGTCTGCGACCGCATCCGCGCGATCCAGGCGCAGGCCCGCTCCGGGGCCGGGGTCGCGGGGCGGCCGCGCTGGCCAATGATCGTGCTGCGCAGCCCCAAGGGCTGGACCGGGCCGAAGACCGTCGACGGCAAGAAGGTCGAGGGCTTCTGGCGCTCGCATCAGGTGCCGATCGCCAATGCACGCGGCAATGCGGAGCATCTGAAGCTGCTCGAAGACTGGATGCGCGGCTATGCGCCCGAGACGCTGTTCGACGGCGACGGGCGCCTGAAGCCGGAGTTGCAGGCCTTGGCGCCGTCGGGGACACGCCGGATGGGCGCCAATCCCCATGCCAATGGCGGACTGCTGAAGCGCGAGCTGAAGCTGCCCGACTATCGCCGCTTCGCCATCGCCCTGCCCGGCCCCGGAGGCGCGGTCGCCGAGGCGACGCGGGTGATGGGCAAATTCCTGAAGGACGTCGTCTCGCTCAATGCGGAGGCCCGTAACTTCCGGATCATGGGCCCCGACGAGACGGCGTCAAACCGGCTCGACGCCGTCTTCGACGTCACCGAGCGCGTCTGGCGGGAGGCGATCCTGCCCGAGGACGTGCATCTCGCGCCGGAGGGCCGTGTCATGGAGGTGCTGAGCGAGCATCTCTGTCAGGGCTGGCTCGAGGGCTATCTGCTCACCGGCCGGCACGGCCTGTTCTCCTGCTACGAGGCCTTCATCCACATCGTCGATTCGATGGTGAACCAGCATGCCAAATGGCTGAAGGTCTCGCGCGAGATCCCCTGGCGGCAGCCGATCGCCTCGCTGAACTACCTCCTGACCTCGCATGTCTGGCAGCAGGACCATAACGGCTTCAGCCATCAGGATCCCGGTTTCCTCGACCTGATCGCCAACAAGAAGGCCGATACGGCGCGGATCTATCTGCCGCCGGACGCCAACACCCTGCTCTGGGTCACCGACCACTGCCTGCGGACCTATGACCGCATCAACGTCATCGTCGCCGGCAAGGCCCCGGCGCCGCAATGGCTGAACATCGAAGATGCGGCCATCCATGCCGCCGCCGGAATCGGCATCTGGGACTGGGCAGGCAGCGAGCGTCGCGGCGCGCAGCCCGACATCGTCATGGCCTGCGCCGGCGACGTCCCGACGATCGAGACGCTGGCCGCCACTGCCCTGCTGCGCGAGGCGCTGCCGCAGCTGTCCATCCGCGTCGTCAACGCGATCGATCTGATGACGCTGCAGAGCCGCAAGCAGCATCCGCACGGGCTCAGCGACGCTGATTTCGACGCGCTGTTCACAGCGGACAAGCCGGTGATCTTCGCCTTCCACGGCTATCCGCAGCTGATCCACCGGCTGACCTACAGCCGCGCCAACCATGCCGGCCTGCATGTCCACGGCTACCGCGAGGAAGGCACCACCACGACGCCTTTCGACATGCTGGTGATGAACGAGCTCGACCGCTTCCATCTCGCCATCGCGGCCATCGACCGTCTGCCGGAGCTCGGCTCCGATGCGGCGCGGGCGCGGCAGCATTTCCGCGACCGGCTGATCGCGCATGCGGCCTATATCCGCGAGCATGGCGAGGACATGCCCGAAATCCGCGACTGGCGCTGGCCCCATGAGGGGTCGGCCGGCTGAGGCAGGCGAGGAGGCCCAGCCGTCAGGCGCGCGTGTCGGTTTTGGGTGTGTCCTCGGCTTGCAAGGCGCTTCGGAACGCGTCGAGCCTGGCGCGATAGCCTTCGGCATCGCCATATTCGAGGAATTCATGGTAGCGTCGGTGAGGATCGCTGACGCGCAGCGCGTGCTTGATCGGACACCAGTATTGCTCGGTGCGGCTTCCGATTTCGCGGACATAAGCGACGACGCCGTTCGCATAGCTGCAATACAGGCAGTTCAGCGCCTCGATCCAGTTGAGGTACTTCAGATGGCGCCTGTCGAGCGAGATGTAGGCGCTCCGGCGGACACGGGGGATGCCATAGGCCCGAAAACAGACCGCCTGGTAGAGGCTCGCCCAGGCATCGAGCAGAGCCATCGGGATGATCAGCGAGTAGATCACCGGCGCCGTCAGGATGGTCAGCAGGGCGGAGCGCCTGAGGAAGCTCGCCACGCCCAGACGCAGACGCCGGTGGTCAAGAGCGATGCCCTTCTCGAAAGCGACGATGCGCTTTCTGACCTCCCAGCCCAACACCTTGCGACGCGCCTCGATCTCACGATCGAGCTCTCCCTGGAGACGAACGATCTCGCTGGCGATCTCCTCCATGCGGATTGTCATGAGGCGAACACGCCTCCCGTGACCGGCAAGCGGCAAACGGGCCCCATGAGCAGGGAACGGAGCAGGCTTGTCATCGTGGCGTCCTTTGGTGAGGGCGCCGGGCCGGCGCATCGCACAGGGCGGCGCGGCCGGGCGAACGCGGTTGCGGCATGGGGGCAGGACGAATGTGTGGTTCGCGGGAGACCAGGCTCCTTGAATGACCGCCCCTGCGGTGACCGTATCATCATATGCCGGCAACGTCGCATCGGCGAGCGTGCGGGCGGGAGGAAACTCTGCCGCGCGGGCGCAGGGCTGACCGGCCGCGGCATCGCGCGCGCGGCTTTGGCGATGTCAAAACGCGGCGCTTCATAGTATCGGGAGCGGCATGGATCCCGCCGCGCTGCTCGCCTCCCTCGCCGCTCACGGCCCGCTGCTGCTGACGGCGATCCATGTCGCCACCGCCGGCACGGTGACGATCCACGCCCTGCTGCGCAAACGCGACGTGCCGGCCGCAATCGGCTGGATCGGGCTGGCCTGGCTGTCGCCCTTCTTCGGGCCGCTGCTCTATCTCGGTTTCGGCATCAACCGCGTGAAACGGCGGGCGCGGCGTCTGCGTGGCGTCGACGAAAGCGGCACGGCGCGCCACCGGGCGCTCGCGCCTGCCGGTCCGACCGGCAGTCTCGAGCGGGCGGTCGGCCGCATCACCCGTTCGGCGACCGAGCTCGGCACGGTTTGTGCCGTGCTGGAATGCGGCGACGAGGCCTATCCGCGGATGCTGGCGGCGATCGAGGCCGCGACCTCCAGCGTGGCGCTCTCGACCTTCATCTTCCGCACCGACCCGCTCGGCCAGAGCTTCATCGCGGCGCTGGTGCGGGCGCATCGCCGCGGCGTGGCGGTGCGCGTCCTGATCGACGGCTTCGGCGGCGGCTTCCTGTTCTCGCGCGCCTATCACGCACTGAGACGCGAGGGCGTGCCGGCGGCACGCTACCTGCATTCCCTGCTGCCATGGAAGATGCCGCTGCTCGATCTGCGCCTGCACAAGAAGATCCTGCTGATCGACGGCCGGACCGCCTTTCTCGGCGGGCTCAACATCGGCGCCGAGAATGTCCTGGCGACGCGGCCGCGCGAGCCGGTGCGCGATGTCCACTTCATCGTCGAGGGGCCGGTCGTCCGGCAGGTCATGGAGAGCTTCCAGGACGACTGGGCCTTCTCGACCGGCGAGCTGCTCGACGGGGCCCTCTGGCTGCCGGTAACGCATGCGGCTGGCACGGCGCCGGCGCGGGTGATCTCCTCGGGGCCCGACCAGAGCGTCGACCAGCTGATGCTGGTGCTGCTCTCGGCGATCAACGCCGCCGCATCCTCGCTGCGCATCGCGACGCCCTATTTCCTGCCCGACGAGCAGGTCATCACGGCGCTGCAGCTGGCGGCGCTGCGGGGTGTCGAGGTCGATGTCGTGATCCCGGCCCGCAACAACCACCGGCTGATGGGGTGGGCGATGCAGGCCCATATCCGGCCCCTCCTCAAGGCCGGATGCCGGATCTGGCGCTCGCCTGCGCCGTTCGACCATTCCAAGCTCGTCACCATGGACGAGCATTGGTGCCTGATCGGCAGCGCCAACTGGGATGCGCGCAGCCTTCGCCTCAACTTCGAGATCACGATGGAGCTTTATGCCGCCGATCTGGCCAAACGCATCGGCGGCCTGATCGACGCCAAGCGCGGCGCCCTTGTGACGCTGGAGCAGATCGACGCGCGGTGGCCGATCGTGAAAATTCGTGATGCGGCTGCCAGGCTGCTGATGCCCTATCTGTGATGGTGATGAGCGAGGTCGCGTGAAGGTCGCATCCTACAATATCCATAAATGCCGTGGCACCGACCGTCGCGTCAGACCGGACCGGATCGTCTCGGTGCTGGCGGAAATCGGCGCCGACCTGGTGGCGCTGCAGGAGGTCGATCGGCGCTTCGGGCAGCGCACCGGCCTGCTCGACCCCGCCGCGATCCTGCGCGAGACGGGGCTGCATCTCCTGGTTCAGTCTGACGTCGTCGACGGCCATGGCTGGCATGGCAATGCCCTGCTGGTGCGCGGTGAGCCCCTCTCCTACCGGCGCTTTCGCCTGAAGCTGCCCGGCATCGAACCGCGCGGCGCGGTGGTCGCCGAACTCGACCTCGGCGAGGGGCGCTTTCGCGTCATCGCGGCCCATCTGGGCCTGCTGCGGCGCTCGCGCGTCGACCAGGCGACGACGCTGCTGCACGCCTTCCTCGAACTCACCCCGATGCCGACGATCCTGCTCGGCGACTTCAACGAATGGCGCCGCGGCCGCCGCTCGGCTCTGGATGTGCTCGTCCCGCATTTCGCCGATATGAAGCACCCGCCGAGCTTTCCCTCGCGCCGGCCGATGCTGCCGCTCGACCGCATCCTGGCCTGGCCGGAAGGTCTGATCTCCGAACTTGCGATCCATGACAGCACGCTGGCGCGCAAGGCGTCGGACCACCTGCCGCTGACGGCGCGGATCGACATCTCGCGGTGGCAGGCCGGGCTGGAAAGCGCCGCCTGAGGCAGCGTGGCGACCGGCTCAGGCCGCCTTGCCGGTGGCCGGGGCTTTGGCGGCGACCGGGGTTTCGTCCTCGCCCCGCGGCAGCATGCGCGCCGAATTGCCGAGGAACACCAGTTCCGAACCGACATGGATGAAGGCGGCGATGACCGGGTTGAGGAAGCCGGTCGCGGCGAGAGCGATGCCGATCGCGTCGACGGTGAGCGTTCCCGCGAAATTCTGCCAGATCACCGTCCGCGTTCGCCGCGCGATCAGCAGCGTGTCGACGAGCTTCAGCAGGTCGTTGCCGATCAGGATGATGTCGGCACTGTCCTTGGCGATGTCCGTGCCGGCGCCCATGGCGATGCCGAGGCTTGCGGCCGTGAGGGCTGGCGCGTCGTTGACGCCGTCGCCGACCATTCCGACGACGCGGCCCTCTTTGACCAGCGCACGCACGCGCAACAGCTTGTCCTGGGGAAGCATGTCACCGACCGCCTCGGCGATCCCGATCTCGCGCGCGACGCTCGTCGCAACCGCGGCCGTATCACCCGAGAACAGCAGGGTCCTGACGCCGATGGCCGCGAGCGCCGCCATCGCCGCCTTCGCCTCGGGACGCAGGGCGTCGGCGACGATGATCTCGCCGATGAAGCGCCCATCCGCCGCGACCACGATATCCGAGCCGATCACCGGGTGGTCGCGCCCCGGCACCGCGACGCCGGCTTCCTCCAGCAGCGCCCGGTTCCCGACCAGCACCGTGCGGCCCTCGACCACCGCGGTGATCCCGCGCGCCACCTTGAACTCGGCCGATGATGGCTCCGGCACCGACAGGCCCCGCGCGCTCGCCTCCTCGACGACGGCGCGGGCGAGCGGATGCTCGGAACGCATCTCCGCGGCCGCCGTCAGGCGCAGCAGTTCGAGCGGATCGACGCCCGGCGCCGGCAGGATCTGCTCGACGCCCGGCGCGCCCAGCGTCAGCGTGCCTGTCTTGTCGAGGACGAGGGTGTCGACGCGCCCGAGCGTTTCGAGATGGATGCCGCCCTTGATGATCGCGCCCAGGCGCGCCGCGCGGCCGATCCCGCCGAGGATCGCGATCGGTGTGCCCGCCGCAATGCCGCAGGCTCCGGCGACGATGATCACCGAGATCGTGTCGCGCATGTCGCGCGTGATCAGCCAGGTCAGGGCAGCGCAGATCGCCGCAACGTAGACCAGGTAGCCGGCGAGCCGGTCGGCGAGCTTCTGCACCGGCGCACGGCTGTGCTCGGCCGCCTCGACCGCCTCGATGATCTGGCCATAGCTGGTATCGCGGCCGACGCGCTCGACCCGGATCTCGAGCGCGCCCATGTGGTTGATCGACCCGGCATAAACCGCCCCGCCCACCGTCTTGTCGACGGGCATGGACTCGCCGGTGATGCGGGACTGGTCGACCGAGGAAAATCCGGCGACGACGTCGCCGTCGACGGGAAGCTTCTCGCCGGGATTGACCAGCACGATGTCGCCGAGCGCCACCTCGTCGACCGGCACCATCACCGTGTCGCCGCCGCGCCGGATGCGCGCCTCGCGCGGGATGAAGGCGACGAGATCGCCGATCGCACGACGGCCGCGGGCGATCGTCAGATGCTCGAGTTCCTCGGCGACGAGGACGAAGAGGGTGACGACGAGCGCCGTGAAGATCTCGGCGATCGCGGCTGCGGCGACGATGGCGATGAGCATGGAGAGTTCCATGGTCATGCGCCGCGCGAGCAGATTGGCGAGCGCCTCCCGCAGCACCGGCCAGACGCTGAAGGCGAGCGCCAGCAGCCCGATCACGCTGACCTGCTCAACGGGCTCGTAGACGCGGAACCAGACGGCCGCGGCCCCCAGCGCCGCGATCGCGATGCGGATGACCGCAACAGGTTCGAACGGGTCGTGTTGATGAACGTCGTCGTGAGCCCGGCGTCGCGCGCCTGGCACGGGCCGCTCCGGTATGGCGGCTTGGCTGTCGAGCGTCGCCATGGGATGCATCCTCCGCTTCGGCGGCCGCCTGGCCGCCATGACCCGTGCCGCGTCGGACGATGCCTCCGGCAACGCTAGCCCGGCCGGCGCAGCGCCGCCTTGCGAAGGATCAATCCCGGCCAGAGCTGTCGGGAGGCCGGGTCGCCGGGGTCAGGCGCCTCCTCCCGGACGCATGAAGCGGGCCTCGACGGCGGCGATATAAGCGTCGCGCGACGGACCGAGATGCTGGCGGCAGAGCGCGACGAGACGGCTGCGGTCGCCTCCGGCCAGCGCCTCGACCATCGCGGCATGCTCGTCGCGCGCGAGCGCGAGATGCTCGGGGCTCGCGGCGGTGATCGAGCGGGCGCCATGGACCTTCTGGGCGAGCCCCTGGATCAGCTCGACCAGATGAGGGTTGCCGCAGGCGCGGAACAAGGTCTCGTGGAAGCGGATATTGGCGCGGAAGGCGCCGCGCGCATCGCCGGCCGCCACGGCCTCGGCATGGAGCTGCTGCAAAGCGCGCAGCGGCGCCAAAACCTCCGGTGCAACGGGCAGCGGAATCTGCTCGGCGGCGAGCGTCTCGAGCACCTCGCGGACGGAGTAGATCTGCCGCACCTCGGCGGGGTCGAGCAGCCGCACCACGGCGCCGCGGTTGGGAATGCGCTCGACCAGCCCGACCCGCTCCAGCTCCGCCAGCGCCTCGCGCACGACATGGCGCTTCACGCCGAGCCGTTCCGCCAGCTCCTCCTCGACGAGGCGCTCGCGCGGCAGGAGCCAGCCGAGGACGATCTCCTCCTCCAGCCTGGCGGCAACGGTGCGGACGCGATCGGCGGTCTGGGCCTTCAGGGCGGTCTCCGGCATGCGCGATCGTAACCCCCGCCAGGATTGTTGACAATCATGGCGACAGCCATGATGCTGCCCCTCATGAGCGCTTCCGACGACGATATCCCATCCGCGGCTCCTGCGGCACGCGGCCTGCGCCGCAATCTCGCGACCTATGGCGATCCCGGCTTCTCGCTGTTCCTGCGCAAGGCCTTCATCAAGGCGGCCGGCTTCTCCGACGACGCGCTCGACCGCCCGATCATCGGCATCACCAACACCTTCAGCGACTTCAACCCGTGCCATGGCAACGTGCCGCGGCTGATCGAGGCGGTGAAGCGCGGCGTGATGCTGGCGGGCGGCCTGCCGATGGAGTTCCCGACGATCTCCATCCACGAATCCTTCGCCAATCCGACCTCGATGTTCCTTCGCAACCTGATGGCGATCGACACCGAGGAGATGATCCGCGCCCAGCCCTGCGATTCCGTGGTGCTGATCGGCGGCTGCGACAAGACCGTTCCGGCCCAGCTCATGGGTGCGGTGAGCGCCGATGTTCCCGCGATCCAGCTCATCACCGGGCCGATGCTCGTCGGCCACCACAAGGGCGAGGTGCTCGGCGCCTGCACCGATTGCCGCCGCCTCTGGGGCCAGCATCGCGCCGGCCAGATCGACGAGGCCGAGATCGAGGTGCTGAGCGGGCGGCTCGCGCCAACGCAGGGCACCTGCATGGTGATGGGCACGGCGAGCACGATGGGCTGCCTGGTCGAGGCGCTGGGCATCGCGCTGCCCGGCTCGGGCACCATTCCCGCCACCCATGCCGACCGCATCCGCGCCGCGGAAGCCAGTGGGCGCGAGGCCGTGCGCCTGGCGCAGGGCGGGCCCAAGCCGAGCGAACTGCTGACCAGGACCGCCTTCCGCAATGCGCTGACCGTGCTGCAGGCGATCGGCGGCTCGACCAACGGGCTGGTGCATCTCGCCGCCATCGCGCGGCGCGCCGGGCTCTCGATCGATCTCGAGGAGTTCGACGCGATCGGCCGCAAGGTACCTGTGCTGATCGACCTCAAGCCGTCGGGCGACCATTACATGGAGCATTTCCACTGGGCCGGCGGCGTGCCCAAGCTAATGAAGGAACTCGGCGACCATCTCGACCGCTCGGCGCCGACCATCGACGGGCGTACCATCGGCGAGATCGCCGATGCGGCCGAAGACATCCCGAACCAGACGATCATCCGCACCGCCGCGAGCCCGGTGAAGCCGACCGGTGGCATGGCCGTGCTGCGCGGCAATCTCGCGCCGGGCGGCGCGGTGATCAAGCATTCGGCCGCCTCGCCTGCCCTGCTGACGCATACCGGCCGCGCCGTCGTCTTCGCCTCGGTCGAGGACATGGTGCGGCGCATGGACGATCCGGCGCTCGACGTGAAGGCCGACGACGTGCTCGTCTTGACCAATGCAGGGCCCAAGGGCGCGCCCGGCATGCCCGAGGCCGGCTACATCCCGATCCCCAAGAAGCTGGCCCAGGCCGGCGTCAAGGACATGGTCCGCATCTCCGACGCTCGGATGAGCGGCACGGCCTTCGGCACCATCGTGCTGCACATCACGCCTGAATCGGCCGTCGGCGGCCCGCTCGGGCTGGTGCGCGACGGCGACCTGATCCGGCTCGACGTCGAGGCGCGCGAGATTGCGCTGCTGGTAGACGAAGCCGAACTGGAGCGGCGGAAGGGCGAATGGCAGCCCCCTGCGCATCTGGCCGAAGCCTCGCGCGGCTACCGTCATCTCTATCTTACAACCGTGCTGCAAGCCGACGAAGGTTGCGACTTCGACTTCTGCTGATCAGCCAGCCCGGCTCAAGCTTGATGAGCGAAACTCGGCCCGGCCGTTCGCCTGCCGCCTGCCCCTTAGGAGATTTTTGCATGTTCAACCGTCGTCATCTCGTCGGACTGCTGGCCAGCCTGTCGTTCGTCGTTCCGGCAACGGCCTTCGCCCAGGCCTATCCGCAAAAGCCGATCACGCTGGTCGTGCCCTATGCGCCGGGCGGCGCGACCGACATCATCGGCCGCGTCGTCGCGGAAGAGATGTCGAACAGCCTCGGACAGCGCATGGTCGTCGAGAACCGGCCAGGTGCCGGCGGCAGCGTCGGGGCGGCGGCGGCCTCGCGCGCCCAGCCCGACGGCTACACCTTGCTGCTCGGCGCGCTGACCAGCCACTCGATCAATATGAGCCTGCAGGCCAAGCCCGGCTTCGACCTCAAGAAGGACCTCGTCCCGGTTGGGCTCGCCGGCAATGTCGGGCTGGCGCTCGTCGTCCACCCATCCGTGCCCGCCAAGACGGTCTCCGAGTTGATCTCGCTGATCAAGGCCAAGCCCGACGATTACTCCTATGCCTCGTCCGGCCAGGGCTCGCCGCAGCATCTCTCGGGCGAACTCTTCAACCTCAAGGCCGGCACGAAGATGCCGGTCGTGCCCTATCGCGGCTCCGGCCCGGCGATGACCGACATGGTCGCGGGCCAGGTCAAGATCATGTTCGACACCATCCCCGCCGTGCTCCAGCATGTGAAGGGCGGCTCGCTCAAGGCGATCGCGACCACGGGTACGGAGGTCTCGCCCTTCATGCCGGAGACGCCGACGGCGATCTCGCAGGGCCTCGCCGGTTTTGAGGTGTCGTCCTGGTTCGGCATGCTGGCGCCGGCCGGCACGCCGCAGCCGATCCTGGACAAGCTCAACACCGAACTGAACAGGGCTCTCCAGAGCCCGAAGCTCAAGGAGGCGCTCGCGCTGCAGGGCGTCGTGCCGAAGCCGAGCACGCCGGCGGAGGCCGCCGCGCGCATCGACAGCGAGATCGCCAAATGGGGCGATCTGATCAAGAGCAGCGGCATCAAGGCCGAGTGAGTGGTTGGGATCCATCGATCATGAACCAGCCCGTCCAGCATCTCGCCATCGTCGGCGCCGGCATGATCGGCGCGAGCTGGGCGGCGCTTGCCAGCGCCCATGGCCTGAGCGTCAGCGCCTATGACCCGCATGAGGCGGCGCGCGAGCGCTTCCTCGGCCATGTCGAGCGGGCGCGCGCGCAACTGACCGAACTCGGCCTGACCGGCGACGGTCCGGTCGCGTTCTCGACGGACCTCGCCACAGCGCTCGCCGGCGCCGGCTTCGTCCAGGAGAACGGGCCGGAAAACGAGGCGGTCAAGCGCGCGCTGCTGGCGCAGATCGACGTCCTTCTTCCGCCGGACGCGATCATCGCCAGCTCGACCTCGGCTCTGGTGCGCAGCGCCATCGTCGCCGATTGCGCGAGGCCGGAGCGGGTCGTGGTGGCGCATCCGTTCAACCCGCCGCATCTCGTGCCGCTGGTCGAGATCGTCGGCGCGGATGAAGGCGTCGTCGAACGGGCCGCCGCGTTCTATCGCGGGCTCGGGCGCAGGCCCGTCGTGCTCAATCGCGAAATGCCAGGCCATATCGCCAACCGGCTGGCCTCGGCGCTCTATCGCGAGGCGGTCTACCTCGTCGAGCAGGGCGTCGCGAGCGTCGCCGACATCGACGCGGCGCTGTGCAACGGGCCGGGCCTGCGCTGGGCCTTGATGGGGCCGCACATGACCTATCATCTGGGCGGCGGCGAAGGCGGCATCGCCGGCTATCTCGCCCATCTGGGCCCCAGCCAGGTGCGGCGCTGGCAGTCTCTCGGCGATCCGTCGCTCGACGCCGAGACGCAGGCGAAGATCGTCGCCGGCGTCGCCGAGGAGGCGCAGGGGCGCAGCATCGCGGAGCTCGAGTCGCGCCGCGACGAAGGGCTTCTGGCCGTGCTGAAGGCCCGCACGCTGGTCAGCGAGTGACGAGGCAGACGACCCGATGACCCCGATCACCGACGCCGCCCCGCGCATCGCGCTCATTCACGCGCTTGAGGAATCCGTGCTGCCGGCGCGGACCGCCTTTGCCGCGCACTGGCCGGAAGCCAAAGCCTTTGATCTGCTCGACACCTCGCTCGCCACCGATCTGGCGGCGCGGGGCAGCCTCGACGCGGCGATGACCGAGCGCTTTTTGACGCTGGGGCGCTATGCGGCGGCGACGGAAGCCACCAACGGCCCGGCCAAGGCCATCCTCTTCACCTGCTCGGCCTTCGGCCCGGCCATCGACGCGGTGAAGCGCGCCCTGCCGATCCCGGTGCTGCGGCCCAACGAATCCGCCTTCGCCGAAGCCTTGGCCCTGGGCGGGCGGATCGGACTGATGGTGACCTTCGCCCCCTCCCTGCCCTCGCTGACCCAGGAGATCCGCGAGATGGCGGGCGCGCCCGTCGAGGTGACCGGCGTCATGGTCGAGGGCGCGCTCGCGGCGTTGAAGGCGGGCGACGGAGCCACCCATGACCGGCTGGCGGCCGAGGCGGCTGCCCAGCTTTCGGGGGTCGACACGCTGATCCTCGGGCAGTTTTCGCTGGCCCGCGCCCGGCCCGCCATCGAAGCGGCGACCGGTCTTCGCGTCGTGACCACGCCGGAAGCCGCAATCCGCGGGCTGAAGCGGGCGATCGCGGCCTGAGGCGCCGCGACCACCCGGCGGCTCAGGCCTCGCCGACGCGGGCGGCGCCGCCGCGCGTCTTGAACAGGCTCCAGACGATGCCGGCGGCGATGATGCCGAGCGTGACGCTCAGCGAGACGGCCGGCGGGAATTTCTCCAGCCCGAGCAGGTCGGCGATGAAGATCTTCGAGCCGATGAAGACCAGCACGATCGCCAGCGCCGGCTTGAGATAGCGGAAGCGCTCGATCACCGCGGCCAGCGCGAAATAGAGCGCGCGCAGGCCGAGGATGGCGAAGATGTTCGAGGTGTAGACGATGAACGGGTCGGTCGTGATCGCGAAGATCGCCGGCACCGAGTCGACCGCGAAAATCAGGTCGGCGATCTCGATCGCGATCAGCGCCATGAAGAGCGGCGTGACGAACCAGGCCGGCTTGCCGGTCGCCGGATCGGGCTGCTTCACGAAGAAGCGCTCGCCATGGTGCTCGTCGGTGACGTTGAAGCGCCGCCGCATCAGCCGGATCAGGGCGTTGTTCTCGAGCGCAGGCGGCTTGTCGCCCATCACCAGCATCTTCACGCCAGTAACGATCAGGAAGACCGCGAAGATGTAGAGCACCCAGCCGAACTGGGAGACCAGCGTCGCGCCGAGCCCGATCATGATCGCGCGCAGCACGATGACGCCGAGGATGCCCCAGAACAGAACGCGATGCTGGTATTTGGGCGGCACTGCGAAGAACGCGAAGATCAGCGCGATGACGAAGACGTTGTCGAGCGCCAGCGTCTTTTCGACGACGAAGCCGGTCAGGTAGTTCATGCCCGGTTCGGCGCCGAGATACCACCAGACCCAGGCGCCGAAGGCGAGGCCCAGCCCGATATAGGTGCCCGAGAGGACGAGGCTTTCGCGCACCTCGATCGGCCGGTGCTCCTTGTGGAGCACGCCGAGATCGAAGGCGAGCAGCGCCGCGACGATGCCGATGAAGGCCAGCCACATCCAGGCGGGCTTGCCGAGCCAGTCGGCGGCGAAGAAAGCGAAATCCATGATCGACCGTCAGCCGGGCGCGACATCGGAAAACGATCCGACATCGCGAACGCGCCGGCAGCGCTCGCCAGAGGGGCCCGGATCAGCGGGTGCGCCCGAGGTGGGAACCGGATTGTCACCGGTCAAGAGTCGACATGCAAAAATATTTACTCTGACCCGCTCTTGACGCATGCGATCCGACTCCCAATTTCAAGGCAGAACCCGGGTCCGGGCCCCTCTGGCAGCGACGCTGCGATGTCGGACTCTTCCACCTGACGAGCGCTCACGCGCTCCGATCTTGGGAGTACCGACGCCATGTCGATCGCCTACGACCTGTCACCCCAGCGCTCTCGCGCCGAGACGCTCGAGCGGCTCGACGCCATCGCAAGGCTGCTCGATTCAGCCATCCGCGTGCCGGGCACCAATGTCCGCGTCGGCGCCGACGCGCTGCTGAACGTCATCCCCGGCATCGGCACAGCCGTCGCAAAGGGCGTCTCGGCCTATCTGATCTTCGAGGCCCGCCGTCACGGCCTGCCGACGCTGACGATCTGCCGGATGGCGGGTCGGGTCGGGATCGACCTGGCGATCAGCGCCGTCCCGGTGGTCGGCTGGTTCGGCGACGCCTTCTATCGCGCCAACCTCAAGAACATCGACGAGTTGCGCCGCCATCTCGGCGCGACGGACGGCGCTCGCTCCGCCGCCGTCTCGGGCGCGGGACGCTGAACCATGCGGATGTCCGTCTGGATTGCCGCATGCGGTGCGCTCGCCATCTGGAGCCTGTTCGCCTGGATCGGGCATTCGCTGCTCGACTGGACGAGCGAATGGGCGGCGGTCAACGCCGATGCGGTGTCGTCCGTCCCCGCGATTGTCGAAACGGTCTCCTGGGCGTTCCGCAGCCTGGGCAACGCCAGCGAGATCATCGTGGTGATCGTCTGGGCGCTGGGGGCGATCCTGATCATCGGCGTGGCCGGACTCGCCAACCGATTTCTCGCCAAGCGCAACGCCAAGTTCCGAGACCTCAAGACCTGGAAAGGATAGGCCATGCCGACCCGCCAAAGCCGGACGCAAGCAGACCTCCAACGCGATCTCGACCTCTGGCATGACGAGGAGGCGAGCCTCCAGATCGAGACGATCGCCGCAGCCTGCGCGCTGATCGCCTATGCCGACGGCATCGTGCGCCCTGCCGAGCATGACAGCATGGCCGCCTCGCTCTCCCGCTTCGGGCTGGTCGACGAGCGCTCGCGCCAGGAGCTTCTTGCCGAATTCGAGCATGCGACCGCCCGCTTCGAAATCGATCCGTCGACCGGCGAGCGCGCCGCGCTGGCGGCGATCGACCGCCTGCGCGGCAGGGCGCGCTTCGGCCGCGCCCTGATCGAGACCTGCCGGCTGATCGGCGAAGCCGACGGCCAATACATCGTCGAGGAGCAGTCGGCGCTCGTGAAGATCTGCCGGCAGCTGGGGCTCGACCCGGTGGAAGCAGGGGCCTTCCCCTTGGCGGCGAAGGTCTGAAACCCGGCCGCTCATCCATGCTCGCGTTTCTCGACAGCCTGATCGGCCTCGGCGCGCTCGCCTCCTCCTTCGTCTGGTGGCTCGCCAGCCGGCAGCGCCTGCGCCGGCTCAGCCGCCTCGACGAACTCGAGGCGGGCGACATGAACCGCATCGTCACCGCTCTCAACCGCACGCAGATCCTGAATGCGCGCGCCGCGCTCCTGGCATCCGCCACCGCGCTGCTGGCCGCCGTCAGGATGGGCTTTCAGACCGTGCTCGACAGTTGAACGCCCCCGGCCGGATCGCTCCTGCGTGCGTCAACCGTAGAGCATCCGCGCCATCGCGGCGTAGAGCGGAATGCCAAGGATCAGATTGAAGGGGAAGGTCAGCGCCAGCGCGGCGGTGAGGTAGAGGCCCGGATTGGCGTCGGGCAGCGCCATGCGCACGGCTGCGGGCGCGACGATGTAGGAGGCGCTGGCGGCGAGCGTCGCCATGACGACGGCCCCGCCCTGCGACATGCCCGCCAGCCACGCCGCCGTGACGCCGAGCACCGCGTTCAGAACCGGCGCGACGATGGCGAAGACCGCAATAGCAGGCCCGTTTTCGCGCCAGGCTTCCGCCCGTTCCATCGCCTGCCGCCCGAGATCGAGCAGGAACAGGCAGAGCAGCCCGCGAAACAGATCCCCGAACAGCGGCTTGACCGGCGCCAGCCCCTGATGGCCGACGACAAGGCCGATGATCAGGCCGCCGAACAGCAGGACGATGCTCTTGCTGGAGAGAATCCGCGCCAGCACGGCACCGAGCGCCTGGCCGTCCTTCTGCCCGCGCCCGGCGAGCAACAGCGCGACAACGATCGCGGGCGCCTCCATCAGCGCCAGAAGCGCGGTGACGGTGGGCTCATAGCGCATGCCGATCGCATCGAGATAACTCAGCACGGCCAGGAAGGTCACCGCCGAGACCGAGCCGTAATGAGCCGCCAGCGCCGCCGCGTCGCGTGGCGCCAGCCCGACCAGACGGCGCAAAGCGGCATGGCACCAAAGCGGAATGACGATGCACAACGTCAGCGCCGCCAGGATCGGCAGGGCCATCGTCGCGGGCGAGACGGTTGCGAGATCGGCCCCGCCCTTCAGCCCGATCGCCAGCATCAGATAGATCGACAGGGCGGTGAAAACCGGCTCCGGGAGGCGCAGATCGCTGCGAATGAGGGCCGCGAACCCGCCGAGCACGAAGCACAGGGTCATCGGCGAAAACAGGTTGGCGGCGGCCAGTTGCAGCGACGTCATCGGCAGGTTCCAGGTGGAGGCTGCTGCCGATAACGCACCGATTGCATTGCGCAAACACGCCAATACCAATCCAAACGATTGATAAATTCAATCGATCGAACGTCCCACCGGACGCAGCGAGGGGCGGCAGCCGGTCACCCCCGTGCGGCGGCCGCTTCCAGGGACTGTACGATGTGGTCGCCCAGGCGCTCCGCCGCGGGCGCGCGCGCCCCCGGCGCCCGGTAGAGGACGATCTCGGTCGCCGGCAGAACCGGCAGGCGATGCTCCGCTTCGCCGAGGACGACGAGATCGGCAGGGACCATCTCGCGCGGCAGCACCGTGACGCCCAGCCCCGCCCGCACGGCCGCCTGCAGCCCGGCGAGGCTGGGGCTGGTCAGCACCATGCGCCAGGGACGGCCCGCCGCATCGAGCGCCGCCAGCGTGCCGCGGCGATAGACATCCGGTGCGGGCGCCAGCACCAGCGGCAGTGGCTCGCCCGCGGCGAGAACCAGCCGCGCGCCCGCGACCCAGACCAGGGCCTCGCGCCAGACGGCGGCACCGCCGGCATCGGCCGCGTCGGGCGCCTGATCGGGCTGGAGGGCGCGCTTGAACAGGACGAGGTCGTATTGTCCCTTCGAAAAGCCGTCGAGCAGATTGACCGTGAAGTCGCAATGGACGGCGAGCGCGACCTGCGGATAGGCCCGCGCGAAGCGTGCCAGCACATCGGCGAGATGGACGGTGGCGAAATCCTCGGGAGTGCCGAGCCGGACGATGCCGCCGACCTCCGGCTCCATCAACCGCGCCCGCGCCTCGTCGCTGATCTGCAGGATCTGTCGGGCATAGGTCACCAGGATCTCGCCCTGCGGCGTCAGGACCGTGCGCCCTCCGCGCCCGCCCTCGCGCAGGAACAGCGTCTGGCCAAGCCCGGCCTCGAGGCGCTTGATCTGCAGCGAGATCGTCGATTGCGTGCGCCCGATCCGCTCGGCGGCCCGGGAGAAGCCGCCGCAATCGGCAATCGCCGTGAAGCTGCGCAGCAGGTCGAGGTCGAAAGGCGGAAGCGGTGTCGGCATCGCACGGTCCCGTCGGAGATCGGAGCCGGCGACATAAGCACGGGCGCGCGTCGATGGGCTATGCGGCCCCCGCCCGGTGTCGTTCCGGACGCCCGCTTGCGGACCCGCCCCGTCGGAGCGGGTCCGCCGGGGCGAGCGCAGGCTGTCGGCGGCGTCGGCCTACTGACCGATCTTCACCTTGAGGAACTCGCCGATGGTGCCGTTCCAAGTGGTGACGCACTCCGCCCCGCAGCGGCTGGCGAAGGCGGGCAGGATGACCTTGGTCAGCGCATCCTTGCGCAGCGCCTCATCCTCCGGCGTCACCGGCACGAGCCTCATGGCGGCCGGCGGCCCCTCGCTGCAGGCATTGCCGGTGTTGCAGTCGAGGCCGGTCTGGGTCTCGGTCTTGGCCTGGTCGAAGATCGAATCCTCGAGCTTGCGCAGGTTGGTGGTCAGGAAGGCCTGCACCTTCGGATCGAGCGTGTTCCACCACTTCAGATTGGCGAGCTGCGCCGAGAGGCCGAAATTGATCGGCATCGGGGAGATGAACTTCGCGCTCTCATGCCATTTCGAGCGATAGCCGGAGAGCGCGCCGGTGATGGCGCAGTCGATCACGCCGCTGGCGAGCGCCGGCTGGACCTCGGCGAAGGCGAGGTTGATCGGCGAGCCACCGATATGGCCGACAAAGGCCTGCTGCGAGGCGCCCGACGCGCGGACCTTGCGGCCCTTGAGGTCGGAGACCTTGGTGAAGGCGTCGCGGCAATAGATCACCTGCGCCTGATAGGTGCCGAAGCCGAGCAGCTTGAGGCCGTGCTTCTCCTCGAGAAACTTGGCGTAGGTCGGGCGGAAGACCTCGACGACCTTCTGCAGTTCCTCGACCGAGCCGACGAGGCCGACGAGATCGGTCGCCTCGTTCATCGGGACTTCGCCCGAATTGTAGTTCAGCACCGTGGTGGCGAATTGCAGCGTGCCGGCCGAGACGAGGCGGAAGATCTCGGGCCCCTTGAAGCCGAGCTCGGTGAAGGGCTTGACCTGAACCTTGATCGCCCCGCCCGATTCCTTCGGCACCGTCTCATTCCAGAACGGCACCTCGCGGTTGGTGTACATCGACAGATTGCCGATGCTGCCGACGGCATTGAAGCTCGTCGCGGGCAGCCCCTGGGCGTGGGCCGCGCCCCCGAGGAGAGTGGCGGCAAGGGCGGCGATCGGGACCAGGCGTTTCATCGCAGGCTTCTCCTCTGTAGGGCGGGTCATGGTCGGGCGGGGCATGGCGGCTTCAGCCGCCGGCTTTCGGGTTGAGCAGGGTCGGGAGCCAGAGCGCGAGCTGCGGAAAGGCGATCAGAAGCCCGATCATCAGCAGCATCGCCAGCACGAAGGGCAAGGCGCCCAGGCAGAGATCGGCGAAATTGCCTTTCCCGCGCACGGCCTGGACGACGTAGAGGTTGAGGCCGACCGGGGGCGTGATCAGCGCGGCCTCCATCAGGATCACGAAGATGATGCCCCACCAGACCGGGCTGTAGCCGAGCGCGGTGATGACGGGCAGGACGACCGGCGTCGTCGCGATCATCATCGACAGCGTCTCCATGAAGCAGCCGAGGACGAGATAGAACACGACGATCGCGACCAGCATGCCGAGCGGCGGCCAGCCCAGCGACAGGACGAGATCGGTGATCGCCTTCACCAGCCCGATCGAGACCATCACGAAGTTGAGGAAGAAGGCGGCGATGACGATCAGCATCACCATGCAGGTCGTGCGCACCGTCCCCTCGAAGGCGCGCAGCAGCACCGGCAGGGTGAGCTGCCGGTTGGCCGCGACAAGCAGCAGCGTCGCCATCAGGCCCAGCGCAGCCGCCTCAGTCGGCGTCGCGATGCCGGCATAGATCGAGCCGACGACGACGAGGAAGAGCCCCAGCGGCGGGATGAGATGGCGCAGGCCCGCGACGCGCTGGCGCCAGAGATCGCTGGTGTCGACCTTGGGTCCAGCCCAGTCCGGCCGGTAGAGCGCCAGACCAAGCACCATCAGCGAAAACAGCCCGGCGAGCATAAAGCCGGGGATGAAGCCCGCCGCATAGAGATCGGCCACCGAGGTGTCGGTCAGCACGGCGTAGATGATCATGTTGATCGAGGGCGGGATCAGGATGCCGAGCGTGCCGCCGGCCGCGATCGAGCCCAGAAACAGCGGCCGGTTGTAGCCGCCCTTGTCCATGTTGGGGATCGCGACCGTACCGATCGTCGCCGCGGTAGCCACCGACGAGCCGGAGGTCGCCGCGAAGATCGCGCTCGCCGCGATGTTGGTGTGGATCAGCCTTCCGGGAACGCGGGCGAACCAGGGCGAGAGCGCTGTGAACAAGCGCTCGCTCATGCCAGACCGGTGCATCAGCTCGCCCATCATGATGAACATGGGCGCGGCGATCAGGATGAAGTCGTTCGACGAATTCCAGGCCAGCTCGCCGACCGCGCCGGTCATGGGGAAGAAGGCATAGTTGGCCTGCAGCACATAGGCCATCAGGGCGAGCGCCGCCGCGACCGGGATGCTCAGCCCCACCAGCGCGACGAGCAGGGAAACCGCGGTCCCGATCACGAGCGGGACTCCGCGCCGGCGGCCGGGTTCTCGACGCCGGACTGCTCGATTTCCTCGGTCACCCGCAGCGAACCGATCAGCGCGTCGAAGCCAGCGCGGTCATGCGCGATCAGCCGGGCGATCGCCTGGATCGGGATCAGCACAGCCATGCAGGCGAACCACACCAGGCCGACGCACCAGATCCCCTGCGGCAGCACCATCGGCGTCTGCAGTTGCGACACCGACTTGGCGTTCAAGGCCCAGGATTGGGCCAGCGTGCCCCAGGCGAACCAGGCCAGCGCCACGGCGATCAGCGCCAGCGCCAGCGAGGCGATGATGTCGCAGACGATGCGGGCCTTGCCGGGCAGCACGCCAAGCAGGATGTCGACGCGGATATTGGCCTTGGACGTGACGGTGAAGGCCAGTCCCAGCCCGATGCAGGCGGCCAGCGCGTAGCCGGAGATCTCGAAGCTCTCGACCATGCCGCGCTTGAACAGGTAGCGCGTGATCACGTCGATGGTGATGAGGAAGCTGCAGCCGACCAGGACGATCGCTCCCGCAGCCCAGGCCAGGATGCGCGAGATGCGCTGCGGCAGCGGCTCGTCGGGAAGAAGACGGGAGAGGTCGCTCATGGACGCGCCGGGCTGCGCGGGCGGGTTGTCATTTTCATCAAGGCCGGTCTCCGGGCGCCCGCTGCGCGTCACTTCGCATGTGACCACGCGTCAGGGTCGCCATGCAATAGTCCCGCCAGCACGGCGCGCCGGTCACGAGACGTAGCCATCGGCCCTGTCGGCGGCGATGGCCGCGGGATCGCGCTCGCGGGGGTCGCCATGGCCGCCGCCGCCCGGCGTCTCCATGCGGACGATGTCGCCGGCCCTGAGCACACAGCCGATCGTCTTGGCCGCCAGTTCCGTGACCTGTCCGTCGCGGATCAGGCTGAGGCGCCCGCCGCGTCCGGGCTCGCCGCCGGCCAGCCCGTAAGGCTGCGAGGCAAAGGCGTCGAAGGAGGCGTTGAGCAGGCCGTGTTCGGCGATGAAGCGCCATTCTCTGACCAGCCCGAGGCCGCCGCGCATCCGACCCGCGCCGCCTGAACCGGGCAGGAAGCCGTAATGCGTGAAGCGCAGCGGGAAGATCGCCTCGATCATCTCGATCGGCGTGTTCTGGCCGTTGTGGAAGCCGGCCGAGAGACCCGAGGGGCCGTCAGCCTCCGGATGGCCACCCCAGCCGCCGATCTCGGCGTCGAAATAGACCTGCCGGCGGCCATCGGCATGGCGGATATTGACCGCGTGGTTGAAGGTCACGCCGTAATAGGAGGCAGGAATGCGCTCGGGGATCGCCTCCGCGAAGGCCCTCAGCACCGCGGTCGCGATCCGGTGGCCGGTCAGCATGCGCATCGAAACCGGTGCCGGAAACTGGGCGCTGACGAGAAGACCGTCGGGCGCGCTGACGGTGATCGGCCGGTAGCAGCCCGAGTTGGCGGTCGCCTCGATGCCGGACGCCGCAATCACGGCGTAATAGACAGCCGAGCGCGTCGTCGCCATCGTCGCATTGATCGGCCCGCGCGCCTGCGGCGAGGAGCCCTCGAAATCGACGGTGAGCCGGTCGCCCGCGATCGTCAGCGTCACCGCGATGCGCTTTTGCCCGGCCTCCATGCCGTCGCCGTCGACGAAATCCTCCGCCTGGTAGACGCCGTCGGGCAGCGCGGTCAGAGCGGCGCGCATCGCCGTCTCGGAATGGTCGAGCAGGGCCTGCCCGACCTCGCGCAGCGTCTCGACGCCATAGCGCGCCGCGAGCTGTCGCATCGCCCTGGCGCCGACCTCGAGCGCCGCAATCTGGCTGAGAAAATCGCCGCGGAAGGTCTCGGGCTCGCGGACATTCTGCAGGATGGTGGCGAAGAGATCGTCCTGCATCTCGCCTTCGCGGACGATCTTCACCGGCGGCAGCCGCAGGCCCTCCTGGAAGATCTCGACGGCATGGGCGTTGTAGCCGCCGGCCGCGCCGCCGCCGACATCGACATGGTGGATCAGGACGCAGGTGATGGCGATGCGCGCGCCTTCGACGAAAACCGGCTTGAAGGCGAGGAAATCCGGCAGATGCTGGCCGCCGCAATAGGGATCGTTGGTGACGACGACGTCGCCCTCCCGCCAGCGCTCCAGCGGCAGATGCCGGGCGATGATCTCCTGCAGGCAGAGCTCCATCGAATTGAGATGGACCGGCATGCGCGCCGCCTGGGCGATGTTGCGGCCCTCCCCGTCGAACACCGCCGTCGAATAGTCGAGCAGCTCGCGCACCGTGGTCGAACGACTGGTGCGCCAGACCGTGATCGACATCTCCTCGGCCGCCGAGACCAGCGCATGCGAGACGATTTCGAGGAGGACGGGATCGACCTTGCTATCGACCTGGCTCATGACAGCGTCTCCCGGGTCGCGACGAGATCGCCCGAGGGCCGGACGACGAGCCGCCAGCCGGCGGGGATGATCAGCGTGGTGTAGGCCTGCTCGATGATGGCCGGGCCATCGACGACCGTGCCGGCGCCGAGCTTGCCCTGCTCGTGGACCGGGGCTTGCGTCCAGGCGCCACCGAGATGGACCTGGCGCTGTCGGGCAGTGTCTGCCTGGCCGGCCAGCGGCGCACTGGCGGTCGCCATGCCGCCGAGCAGCCCGACCGCCGCCAGCCGCATCGTCACCAGCTCGACCGTCTCGTCGGGGTCGTCGAAGGAGAAGCGCTGGCGGTGCGCCTCGTGGAAGCGCTCGCAGAGCCGCGCGAGAGCCGCGTCGTCCTGCGGGACCTCGTCCAGCGGCACCAGCAGCTCGAAGGCCTGGCCGCGATAGCGCAGATCGGCCGCGAGTTCGAGGCGACGCTGCTCCGTGGGCAGGCCGTCGGCCGCCAAAAGCGCCTCGCCCTCGGCCAGCAGTTCGCCGGCGAGCACGGCGAAAGCCGGAGCGGCGCCGGCTTTCAGCGGCAGGACGCGGGTGCGGGCAAGGTCATGGACGATGTCGGATTGCAGGATGCCATGGGCCGAAAACGTCGAGGGATCCTTGGGAAAGATCACCGTGGTCATGCCGAGTTCCTCGGCGACCTCGACGGCATGGAGCCCGCCCGCCCCGCCGAAGGACATCAGCGCGAAATCGCGCGGATCGAGCCCGCGCTCGAACAGCGAGAGCTTGATCGCCCCGGCGAGCTTGGCGACGACGACGGCGAGGATGCCGGCCGCCGCGCGATCGCGGTCGAGTCCGAGCGGTCCGGCGATGCGGGTCTCCAGTGCCGTGCGGGCGCCGTCGAGATCGAGCGCAAATTCGCCGCCGAGGAAGGTCACGGGGTCGAGCCGCCCGAGGATGAGGTTCACGTCGGTGACGGTCGGCTCGGTGCCGCCGCGCCCATAGCAGACCGGGCCGGGCCTGGCGCCGGCGCTGCGCGGGCCGACCTGGAGCCGCCCCGACGCGTCGAGCGAGGCGATCGAGCCACCCCCGGCACCGATCGTGCGCATGTCGACCATCGGCACGCGCACCGGCAGGCCGTCGATATCCCCCTGCGCGACGACGGCGCGGCGGCCCTCGCGGATGACGGCGACGTCATAGCTGGTGCCGCCCATGTCGACGCCCACGACATTCGGAAAACCGAGCTGGCGCGCGACGCCCTCGGCCGCCAGCACGCCGCCGGACGGCCCCGAGAGCAGCAGCTTGACCGGCGCCTCGCCGGCCGCACGCGGCGTGGTCGCCCCGCCATTGGATTGCACGAGATAGAGCGGCGCGGTCAGCCCCTCGGCGGCGATCCGCGCCAGCAGCGCGTCGATATAGCGCCGCACCACCGGGATGAGCAGTGCGTTGAGCACCGTCGTCGAGGTCCTCTCGAACTCGCGAATCTCGGGCGAGACCTCGTGCGAGCAGGACACCGCCAGATCCGGCAGCCGCGCCAGCAGGCGGTCGCGGATCGCGATCTCATGGGCCGGGTTGGTGAAGCCGTTGAGCAGCGCGATGGCGCAGACGCTCGCGCCCGAGGCGGCGACGCGGTCGATCGCCGCCTCGACGCTGGCTGCGTCGAGAGCGGTCAGCACCTCGCCAACGGGTCCGATGCGCTCGACCACGCCGAAACGCCGCCGCCGCGGCACCAGAACGGCCTGCGGCTCCGGCTTGAGGCGGTAGATCTCCTTGCGGGCGTGACGGCCGATCTCCAGCACGTCCTCGAAGCCCGCCGTGGTGATCAGCGCGCCCTCGGGCAGGTTGCGGGTGAGCACCGCATTGGTCGCGATCGTGGTGCCATGCATCAGCAGGCCGACATCGGCCAGCGCGAAGCCGAAGCGCGAAGCCGCGCCCTTGATCGCATTCATCAGGCCCAGCGACGGGTCGTCGGGTGTCGTCGCGGCCTTGAAGCTCTGGGTCTGCCCGCTCGCCTCGTCGAGGAATTCGAGGTCCGTGAAGGTTCCGCCGATATCCACGGCGATGCGGATCCGTCTGGCCTGCATAAGATGTCTTGGATCCAAACTGAGGAGGGGCTGATCGAGGCGCATCAGGATGCGATACCCTGCAACCCGAAGTCCAGCGGCAACCGAGGTCGACTGACGGCTCTTCGCGATCGCCCGCGCCGTCCGTCGAGTCTCGTTGACAGCCGACGGGGCGCCATGACACCACCATGTCCGTCGAACGGCCGGCGCCGGCCAGCAGATCCCCCGATATCGCAAGCCATTGCAGTATCGTCTTCGAATTGAAGACCGCGGCTAGACAGATCAATGCGATGACGATGAAGCAAAGCGCGCCTCGCCTGAGTGGACCGCAGGCGCCTGGCCTGACGGCGCAAATCCTGCCCTCGCTTCTCGTGCTGACCTTCGCGGCTGCCGCGCTCCTGGCGCTGTCGCTTCCCCTGCGGCTGCCGTTGGGCGCCTTCTACTGGGACGTCGCTGTCTATCTGGACGCGTTTCAGCGGATTCGGGTCGGCCAGATGCCGGCTGCCGATTTTTTCGCCCCGGTGGGCCCGCTCGGCTACTATCTCGGCGCGCTGCTGCACCAGGCATTCCCCATGGCGCAACCAATGCTGGTGGTGAACTGGGCGGTCCTGCCCGTCCTCCTGCCGCTGGCGCTCGTGATCCTCGCCCAGCGCGGGGCCAAGGAGCATGCCGTTGCGCTGCTCATCCCGTTCCTGATCTTTGCAGCTTTGCCGATCAATCTGTCGGTGTTCTACCCTGCCCCCGGGCTCGACGGATTCGGCAACTACAACCGCCACGCCGCCCTGCTGCTGTACTGGCTGGCGGCGACCTTGCTGTTCGTGCCGCGTTCGCGGACGCAAACCGCGCTCATCGCGGCCTTCATGCTGGCGCTGTTCCTGACGAAGATCACCGGGGCCGTCGTCGGCGCGATTCTCGTCGGCTATGCCTGCCTGGCGGGGCGCTTGCGCCTCAAGGACGCCGCGGCCGCGGCCCTGGCGTGCATCCTCGCGCTGGCGGCCCTCGATGGAGCAACGGGTCTGGTCCGCGCCTATCTGGGCGACATCCTCACCCTTCTTAGCCTCAACACGGATACGCTCCTGCCGCGGCTACTGACGGTCGCATCCGCCAAATTCGGTGTCGTGCTTCCCGCTTCGGCTCTGGTCGCCCTGCTGATCTGGACCTCATGGCGCGAGCAGGACGGCACGCTGCTCCAGAACGCGCGACGCCTGATCGAAGGACCGGCGGGCTGGCTGGCGGTGACCTTGTTCGCGACGGCCCTCTTCGAGACGCAGAACACCGGGTCGCTCGAGTTCATCGCGCTCTGGCCGGTGCTGCTGCTCATCCTGCTGCAATGGCGTTCGCGGTCCGATCCCTTCAAACCGGCGGTCTTGGCCCTGACGCTGGCGGTGGCCCTGCCCAGCCTGCTGCTGTGCATCGAACGCGGTGCGCGCGCGCTGGGCGGTGCAACCGGCGACGTCGTCGCGCTGCCGGCGTCGGAACTGGGGCCGCTGGGGCGCGTCAGTGTCAAACGCGGCCTCGCTGAGCGCGCCAGCTTCATGATCGACTTCTATCCGAAGCATGCCGAGACCTTTCGCGCCCTGGCCGATGCCGGGCAGGAGCCCTCGGCCATTCTCACGGCGGAGATCGACTATCAGGCGACGTGGCTGCTGGCAGTCCGGCAAGGGCTGCTGGCCCTGCGCGCGTGGGAAATGGGCGAAGGACGCCGGCTGAACGGCGTCTTCACCCTCGACTTCGTCGATCCCTTCAACGCGCTGCTCGACCGCAGCGCGCCGCGCCTCGTGCCGATCGGCATCACGCCGGGGCGAAACCTGCCGCCGCTGACGGCCGACACGCTCGCCGCGCTGGCGCAAACCGATGCGATCCTGGCACCGAAATGCCCGCAAACGCCGGCGCGAGCGCTTCTGGCCGAGCATTATGCCCCAGCCCTGGCCGGCCGACGCATTGTCGCGCTCTCGGCCTGCTGGGAGATGCACGTCGCGGCCCGATGACGAGGCTGACGTCTTCCGCGGGTGACGAGCGCGGCCAGCCGATCGAGGTTTGAGGCAGCGACGCC
The DNA here is from genome assembly GCF_030695125.1 of Allobosea sp. Lineage (GTDB taxonomy): Bacteria > Pseudomonadota > Alphaproteobacteria > Rhizobiales > Beijerinckiaceae > Allobosea. Next base: position 160,290 of record NZ_JAUYTP010000031.1, read on the forward strand.
GGCGCTTCAGGGCCTTGCGCGGGTGAACTCGTTGATCACCCGCATCATCGGCTTGGGCCGATAATTGGCGTCGAGCGGCAACGGCCGGTTGGGCCTGCCATCCTTGCGGCTGAACCAGATCGGGACCCAGGTGAACTTGTCGGTGATACCCCAGGTCAGCACCGCCTCGGGGCGGCAGACATCGCCGATCGCCTGCAGGAAAGCTTCGGCGCGCATCGCCACGATCTCGTCGCGCACGAGGCTGTCGGCCGGCAGCTTGTCGTCGATCACGTCGAGTTCCGTCACCAGGATCGCCAGCCCCATGCCGTGAAGCTCGGCGACGAACCGCGAGATGCCGTCCCGGTCGATCTCTTTTTCGCCCGGGAGGTGGCCTTGCAGGCCGATGGCGTGGACCGGGACGTCGCGATCCTTCAGCTCCTTCACCAGCCGCAGAAAGGCGGTGCGCTTCGCCCGGCACTGATCGGTCGGATTCTCGAAGCCGAAATCATTCAGGACCAGTTGCGCCTGCGGATCGACGGCGGCCGTCCGGCGGAAGGCCATGTCGATATGCTGCGTGCCGAGAAGATCCTGCCAGATCGACCTGCGCATCGGCTTTTCGATGGCGGGATTGTCGCTGATCGCCTCATTGACGACGTCCCAGCTCGGAATCCGTCCCTTGTAGCGCCCGACAACCGTGTCGATATGCTCGTAGAGCGCGTGCTCGGCCGCCTTCTTCGTCTTGATCGCCTCGGTCCATTTCGGCATGCCGGCATACCAGGCGAGGGTATGGCCGCGCATCCGCATGCCGTTGGCATCCGCGAAGGCGAGCAGGCGATCGGGATGGTCGAAGACGAACTGGTTTTCCTGGGGGCGCAGGTCGATCCATTTCAGCCCCCCCTCCCCGACCACCAACTGGCAGTTGCCGAGAACCGCCCGGCGATAATCGAGATCATCGCGCAGCAGGTCGACCCTGATCGCGGCGCCGAAGGGAATTGCCGCACGCGGCGACGGCTTTGCTTTGGACAGCGCCAGCGCCGGGGTCGCCCCCGCGCCCAGCCCCGCGCTCAAGCCTCCAAGGACAAACTGCCTCCTGCGCACTGGACGCTCCCTCGACACGGCAAAACAACGCGGCCCGCAAAGGCACGGTCTCTGAAATAACATAGAAATTGCTGCAAATCCGGCGCAGATCAGCGGTCTGTTATGGCATACTTAACGTGATCGCCGTCTCATGCTGCGGAGTCTGTCTTTCGCCATTTCTGTTGGCGACAGCGAAAACCACAAGCGCCGACAGGGATCGATGAGCCCGATACAGGTTGGTCCGTGCGCGTGACGAGAGGCCTCAGCGTGTCGCAGACGCATTCTGTCCACGGTGCCGAAAGCGGCGGGTTGTCCTCGCTTTTGCTCGTCGTGGTGTTCTGCTTCTTCTGGATCGGCCTCGAGCCGTTTCCCAACCCCAACGCGTCGGGGTTGCTGACGGCGTATGGCACGTCTTCGAATGTGGTGAACCAGATCATCGTCATCACGCTGGCGGGCCTGGTTTTCGGAGCGATCGCCCAGCACCCGGCCCGCGGGCTCCTCCTGCGTTCGTTTGGCCCGCTCGCGGTGATCCTCTGCTGGCTCCTGTTCACCAGCCTGTTTTCCGAGGTTCCGGCGACGGCGTTTCGACGGATCGTCTACGCCATGCTGGTCTGCCTGTGCGCCAGCAGCGTCCTCCTGCTGCCCCGCGACACCGACCAGTTCGGCAAGCTGCTCGGCGCCTGCGTGCTGACGGCGGTGCTGCTGGCATTTCTCGGGGTGTTCGCCCTGCCCCAGCGCGCCATCCACCAGGGCTCCGATGCGCTGGAGCACCAACTGGCCGGCGCCTGGCGCGGCCATTTCGGCCACAAGAACGTCGCCGCGGCGGCGATGGTGTTTGCCGTCTTCTTCGGCCTCTTCTTCATGAAAACCAGGGTGTTCTGGCAGGGCGCGCTGATCGTGATCTGCGCCACGGTGTTCCTGCTGAACTCCGGCGGCAAGACCTCCGCGGCCATGTTGCCGGCCATCCTCGCCGTGGCCTGGATCTTCGAACGGATCGGGCCGTTTCGCGCCCCGTTCCTGCTCATATGCCTGGCGATGATGAACTACCTCCTGTTGTCGGCGGCCGTATCGCGCGAGACGCAGGATCTGCTGGTTTCGTGGGGGATCGACCCGACATTCACGGACCGCGCTTCGGTCTGGCGGTTGGCGCTGGACGCGATCGCAGAGCGGCCTTGGCTCGGGCACGGCTTCCAGAGCTTCTGGCAGATGGAGGGGCTCGTCAACGGCGAGGTGGCCGACAGCAGCTGGGCCGTGACGGCGGCCAATGCCCATAACGGCTACCTCGACCAGGTCATCAATGGGGGCTTCCCGCTGCTGTTCCTGATGATCGTCTGGCTGGTGATCCTCCCCTGTCGCCACGCCGGATTGGCGTTCAAGCGGGCGCAGCATCCCGACCTCGTGCGGCTTTTCATGCGCTGCTGGCTGTTCATGCTGTTTCTGTCGTGCCTCGAGAGCCCGTTTTTCGACAATCGCGGTCCGGTCTGGTTCACCATGCTGATCTCGGTCTTCGGCTTGCGGATGCTCGCATACGGAAATTTGACGGCAACCCGCTATGCAGGGGCTCCAACCCGCATTCAGCCCGCCCTCTGACGCCACGCGCGGTCGGTGATCACAAACGGCTCCTCATGACCGATCCGCAGCGCCCGCTCTCTGTTGACGCCGTCATCTGCATTCCGACGTTCCGACGCCCGGCGTGGCTGCGTCGGACGCTGGATTCAGTGCTCGCACAGCACTGCGACAGCGGGTTTGCCATCGTGGTCGTCGACAATGACGGCGGCAACCCGGTCGGCGCCGCCCTGGCCAGCGCGATTCTGGCGCCCACGGCCTTGCCGCATACGGTGGTCGTCGAGCATCGGCAGGGCAATTGTCACGCAATCAACCGGGCCTTCGAGACGGCGCTCGCAACCTATCCCGCGGCGTCATACGTTCTCATGATCGACGACGACGAAATCGCGCTGCCGGGCTGGCTGCAAGCGATGATCGGACTGGCTCGCGACCAGGGGGCCGATCTCGTCGGCGGACCGGTGATACGCCAGTTCGAGGTGCAGCCGGATGCCACCGTGATGCAGCACCCGCTCTTCGTCTCGATCGACGGCGTCACCCGTCAGATCGACCAGCTCCACGGCTCGGGCAACTGCCTGATCCACCGGCGCGTCTTCGAGAGACTGCCCCCACCGCCCTTCGACACCCGGTTCAACTATCTTGGCGGGGGCGACATGGAGTTCTTCACCCGCTGCCGTCTCGCGGGCTTCAAGACTTGGTGGTGCGCGGAGGCCGTGGCGCATGAATTCGTCGCGCCCGACCGCACGACGTCGTCCTTCCTGATGAAACGCTCGGTGCGGACCGGCAGCATCAACTACATGATCGATCGGCTGCACAAGCCGTTGCCGATCGCGCTGGCGAAGAACGCCGCCAGTCTCGTGATGGGCGTGCTGCGCGGTCTGAAGGTGCTCATGCGAACCGGCTCGCCCTTGCTGGCGAGCCATCCGCTGCTCATGCCGGTCGGCCGAATCGTCGCGAGCCTGGGGCTCCTGCCGAAGCCCTATCGCTCCTCGACCTCGCCGCCCCCTTCGATCACCGGCGCATGACCGCCGACCGGATGGTCGCGATCGATGTCTGCGTATGGGACTGGATGGTCAGGGCGAACTGATCGGGGCGCAGCTGGCCGATCAGCGCGTCGAGGCCCTGCTCGTCCAGCGCGGGGCCGGTCCAGTAGGTCAGGCAGGGGGATGTTTCGACCCGCTCATGCCGCTGCTCCAGGACCGGGTCGTTCGAGACCGCAGCGCCATAGGTCAGATATTCGGAGAAACCGCGCTGGCGGGCCAGCACCTGCCACCAGGGCTGGCCGTTCACAGCCTCGATCCGGTCAGCCATCGCACGAACCGTCGCGCGCTCCCAGGTGATCATCGGCCCGATGAAATCGTCCCCCGGCAGGGGCGGAGCCTCAAGACCCAGCGCCGCGTGCGCCTTTTCCCGCCACTCCACGTGGCGGGGCTGTTCGGCGGTGATCGCGGCAGGGCTGAGGAAGAGCGGGACGCGCGGCGAGGTGGCGAGCCCGGAGAGATCGGCCGGCCGGCAGAAGCAGATGTCGGAATCGATGCAGATGACGCGCTCGGCCGGCTGGGCCAGCGTCACCGCGATCTTGCGCAGCTGCTGGAGATGCCAGCCATAGATCGGCAGCCCGATCCCCGGGCGCCAGCGGTACCGGCGCCCCCGCCAGCGCCCGACGGCCCAGAACGGCGGCAATAGCGCCGATGTGGCGATGACCTCCCGCCCCGGCCCGGCGAATGGCGCGAACAGGCCAACATCCTCATCGTCGACGACGATGTAGTGCCGGGCATGCCCCGTGCAAAAGCGGTCCATCGAGTCGCAGAGCAGCCTGCACCGCTCGAGATCGCCGTGGTAACTCGGCGTCACCACGGAAAGGTCACCGATCATCTGCCGTCCTCTGCCGGCGAAACAGCCGTCTCGCGCAACGCGTCATCGCCGCTCACAGAGCGATCCGTTAACGCGACAATCCTAATTTGAGGTTGCAGCAGTGCGAGACGGAACGGCCCTCCCCAGCATGTCAAAGCGCTATCTCATCCTCCTCTCCTCGGCGGCGGAGACCTGCGGGGTCGAAGAGTTCGCCAGGCAGTTCGCCCGGCGCCTGTCCGTCCGAGGCGGCACCTGGGTTCTCGGCGAAGGCGGCGCCCGGTTCTTCGCCCGACTGCGCGATTTCGACGGCATCGTGCTGAACTTCCCGATCGTCGCCTGGAAGCGCCGGCTCGTCTGGCCGGCGCTGATCGCCCTGGCGACCCGGCTGATGCGCAAGGAGGTCGTCGTCGTCCTGCACGAATGGACGGCGCTGGACTGGAAAAGGCGGGTGGTGCTGGCGCCGGTCGTGGCGCTGGCCACCCGGATCGTCTTCTCGGCGCCGGAGATCGCCGACGAATTCCGCCAGAGCCGGCTGTCGAGCGTCGCGACAGGCGACCGCGACCTGATCCCGATCCCGCCGAACCTGCTGGCGCCGCCCGATCTGCAACCGTCGGCGGTGAGCGAGCGGCTGATCGCGGAGCGGGGCCGGGGCCGCCTGATCCTCGGGCAGTTCGGCTCGATCTACCCGAAGAAGCAGTCGAAAGCGGTGCTGCATGTCGCCGAGCGGCTGATCGCCCGAGGACATGACGTCTTCGTCGTCTTCATCGGCTCGTTCATCAAGGGCAATGACGACGTCGAGCAGGACTTCTTCAGGACCGTGCAGGCGGCGGGGCTCACCGACCGCGTGCTCGTCAGTGGCTATGTCGGCGATGAACGCGAGCTCTTCGCGATGTTCGAGGCCGTCGACGTCTTCTGCTACGTCTTCCCCGAAGGCCTGACCTCCCGTCGCGGGAGCGTGCTGGCCGCCGCTCTGTTCGGCAAACCGGTCGTCGTCAACGCGCCCGCCCGCGCCGATTCATTGGCACATCACGCCCTCTACCGAAGGCTGATCGACGCGCGCGCGCTTCGTCTCGTCCCCACCGATGCCGACGACGACGGCTTCGCCGATGCGGTCTGGGCTGCCGCCACGCTCGCGCCGGAGCCCGTCGCTCTCACCGCCGAAATCGACGCCGTCTGGCGGGATGTCGAAAGCGCCATCTGCCGCTGATCACGTGCCGGTCGCCGCAGGCGAAGCGGGGATCGCCGCCGACGTCACCCCGGCTGCGTCATTTGGAGTGCCGGAGGATCTGCCACAGCGCGACGGCGTTCGTCCTGAAATAGCGGCCGAACAGCCGACGCGGCTCCAGCAGGGTGCGATAGGCCCATTCCAGCCCCGCCGCCTGCATCCAGCCCGGCGCGCGCGAATTGCGCCCCGACAGAAAGTCGAACAGGCCACCGGAGGTCTTGATCACGCCGACCCCGGCAAGCCGGTCGATGTTGCGGGCCACGAAGGACTGTTCCAGCGGAACGCCCAGGCCTATCCAGAGGATGTCGGGCCGCAGGCGCGCGATCTCCGCGACGACCTCCGTCTCCTCGTCGGCCGTGAAGTATCCCGATCGTGCGCCGGCGAAGGCGAGCTTTGGATAGGCTTGGCCGAGGCGCGCGACGGCGGCGCGATTGACCTCGTCGGTGCCGCCCAGGAAGTAGAAACTGACCCCGGCTTTCTCCGCGAGGGCCGCGACGTCATGAATGAGGTCAGTGGTCGCGACGCGCTCCTTCAAGGGGGTCTTCGCAACGAAGGACGACAGATGAACCATCGGCATCCCGTCGGGATGGATCTGGTCGGCCTCGAGGAGAAGCGCGCGAAAGGCGGCGTCGCTGCGCGCCAGCGCGATGACGTGGCCGTTCGCCGAGGTCGAGTAGAACGGCCTTTGCGGCGCTGTGCGGGCGCGCAGCGCCGTGTCGATGAACAGTTGCGCGGAGGCCTGGCGACCCAGCGTCGTGATGGGCAGCCCGCCGATCGTCGTCACCGGCCCTCCCCTGTGGAGCAAACCGCCCTGCCCGCTCGAATCCATCTGGCTTCACGGCCTCCGTCGGCGATGTGATCGCATAGCGGCCCCGCGGATTCCATGGCCGACGATCGTTATCGCTAATGACGCTGTGGCGACGCTCCCATGATGGGGCCGTCGGCCATCGTCTTCGGTCATGTCGGGCCGCCGTCAGGTGCCGGCTTGAGCGCGCGGCGCTCTCCGGTGACGATCCGCAAGGTCCGTGTCACCGGCTTCTCGACCGCGCGATAGACCAGCGCGGCGATCAGCAAGGCCCAGAGCGAGGCCACGACGGGATAGGCCAGCGCTGCATTGATGCCCAGATCGGCGCCCAGGCGCATGAAGATGACCGTGACCATCGGCAACGCGATGACATGCGTCAGATACAGCGAATAGGACACATCGCCGAGATAGAGCGCCGGGCGAAACACTGCCTGCCTGGCCCTCGCCTCGAGTTGCAGACTGCCCAGCACGATCATCAGGGCCGGGATGCCGGAGGCGATGGATCTGGGAACCGCCGTCATCGTCGCCATCCACATGACCAGGCAGACCGACGCGACGATCAGGATCACACCGAGGGGGACACCCAGCGGCCTCGTCTTCCTGAACAGATAACCCGCCAGCAGACCCATCAGGAATTCGAGGACGATGTCGTCGCCATAGAAGGCGATCGGCCCGGCCGGTTTGCTGATCTGGAGCGCGGCCAGAATCCCGATGACGATCGCGGAGGTGACGGCGACCCTGAAACCCCGCGGCGCCAACAGGCCGATCGCCACCGTAGCGTAGAAATACATCTCGTAGTTCAGGGTCCAGCCCGGGATCAGCACCGGCCAGTATCCCGCATAGGCGGGGTTGGGCCAGGGCAGGAACAGAAGCGACGCCAGGATATGGCTCGGGTCGAGGCGCGTGCTGGACAGCAGGGACGGCGCCACCGCGGCGACGGCGATGATCGCTCCCGTCAACAGCCAGTAGAGCGGCACGATCCTGATCACCCGCCGCAGCAGGAAATCGCCGGGCCGGGCATCGATATCGATCGCGGCGACATACATGATGAAGCCGCTGATGACGAAAAAGATATCGACGCCCCAGTTGCCGAGGTTGGCCAAAGGCAGGCCTTGATCGGGCGATAGTCTCAGAATCTGCGTATCGAGATGGGTATAGACCACCAGTGCCGCCGCCAGGCCGCGTAGGTACTGGATCACCACAACCATCGAAGATCGTTCCCTTGCGTCATCCACGTCGCCGACAAGATAAGCTGTGACGCTCTACAAGCGGCTGACGCATTGACACAGCGTAGCGAGCGCCGTCCAGTCAGGTCGCTCCTTAGCCTTAACTCGTTTCAGTTTGAGGCATGCAGGCCCCGTATTCGCTCCAGCGGTTGTTGCCGGCGATCCTCGCGACGGCTGCTCACCCCGCCGTGGGTCTCGCATCGCTCGGCACGGCCCCCGGCGACATCCGGCGGGCCTGGTCGCGCCTGGCACCGCTCGCGCCGGTCCGGTTCGCAGGACCGGCCGCGTCACCGCCGCGCCGAGTTCTGTTGATCCTTCGATCGGGCCACCCCATCCGGGTCCCGGCCATGGCTGCGGTCGAGCAGGGTCGGCGCCAGTGCCGCTTTGAGCTGCAGGGCCACAGCCCATGACAGTCCCAGCCACCAGCCCGCGATGGCGGTGATGGCGGCGATCGACCGGGGCGCCCTGCCCGTCAGCGCTCATTCTGGACGCGGTCAGGCGCGACGAAAGTGGGGACGGACCGATCTCTGACTTAAGGTCAGATTGCTCTTGCTGGCCATGCGCGTCAGCGTCATCCTCAGAAAAGGAGTTCCGGCTAAGGACTCGCAATGCGACCATCCGGGCCGTATACGCCTTGTCATAAATGCCGTCCAAGCAATGGGCGGTGCCATCAGGGGAAAACGCCATGAACAAACATCTGCTCGGCCTTGCTGTGGCCGGCGCGCTCAGCGCATACGCCATGCCATCCGCCCAGGCCCAGCAGGGCGAGCTGGTCGTCTACTGCACCGTCCAGGAGGAATGGTGCCGTCCGATGGTCCAGGCCTTCGAGGCGAAGACCGGCATCAAGGTCTCGATGACGCGGAAATCCTCCGGCGAAACCTATGCCCAGATCAAGGCCGAGGCCGCCAATCCGCGGGGCGACGTCTGGTGGGGCGGCACCGGCGACCCGCATCTGCAGGCGGCGGAAGAGAACCTGACCGAGGAATACCGCTCGCCCATGCTGGCGCGGCTGCAGCCCTGGGCCATCAAGCAGGCCGAGCAGTCGAAGTTCCGCACCGTCGGAATCTATGCCGGCGCGCTCGGCTATGGCTTCAACACCAAGATGCTGGCCGACAAGAAGATCGCGGAGCCGAAATGCTGGGCCGATCTGATCAAGGCCGAATTCAAGGACGAAATCCAGGTCGCCGACCCGAATTCGTCGGGCACCTCCTACACCATGCTGGCGACGCTCGTTCAGTTGATGGGCGAGGACAAGGCGTTCGCCTATCTCAAGGCGCTGCACAAGAACATCAACCAGTACACCAAGTCGGGCGCGGCGCCCGCGCGCGCGGCCGCAACGGGCGAATCGATGATCGGAATCGTGTTCCAGCACGACGCCGTCACCCAGGTGGCCTCGGGTGCGCCGTTGAAGGTCGTCTCGCCCTGCGAAGGCACCGGCTACGAGATCGGCTCGATGTCGCTGATCAAGGGCGCCAAGAACCTCGACAACGCCAAGAAGTGGTATGACTGGGCGCTCACCCCCGAGGCCCAGGAGATCGGCGAAAAGGCGAAGGCCTTCCAGGTCCCGTCCAATCTTTCCGCCAAGGCTCCGCCCGGCGCTCCCAATCTCGCCGAGACCAAGCTGATCGACTACGACTTCGCCAAATACGGCTCGTCGGCGGAACGTAGCCGCCTGCTGAAGAAGTGGGACGCCGAGGTCAAGACCGCGCCGAAGAACTGAAGGCGCGGCTGAGGAGGCGGCGGCAGACGGCATGAGGCTAGACGGCTTCTCGTTGTTCTGGAGCATGGCGGGGCTGATCGCTCTCGCCGTGCTGCCAGGGCTCAATGGCGATTCACGCTCGGGGCTGGCGCTCGCGCTCTCCGGGCATGGCGTCGTCCTGGTAGCACTCGCCGTCCTGGCGACCGCGGCCCTTCCGCCGTCCAGACGGGCCATCTCCTGGGCGGGGCTCGGCCTGGCCGTGCTCACCCTGCTCGTGATCGCGTTCGCCGGCTTCCGCCCGCAGGCGCTGACCAGCTTCGGCCTGCTGCCGTCGCAGCAGCCTCTCAATGTCGGTCCCGGGCTCGCCGTGGCGGCCGTCGCGCTGGTGGCGCTCGCGGCGGGCTCCTCGGCCCGTCTCGGGGCCTTCCGCAACGACCGATTCGTGGCGACCTGCGTCGCCCTGATCGGCGCGCTCGTGATCATCTTCGTGTTCTGGCCGGTGTCGCGGATGCTGGTCGAGGCTTTTGCCGGCAAATCCGGGCTGGTCTCGGCCGGGGAACTGCTCGATCGGCTGAGCGCGCGCGACATCTGGAGCCTGGGCTGTCTCGGCGGCGGGCAGGCCTGCGGCGTCGCGGTGAACTCGCTCGGGCTCGGCCTGCTCGTGGCGGGTCTGTCGACCGTCTTCGGCCTCACCTTCGCCTTGCTGGCGACGCGCACCAATGTCCGGCTCCCGAAGCTCTTCGACGCGCTGGCGATCCTGCCGATCATCACCCCGCCCTTCGTCGTCGGGCTGGCGCTGATCGTGCTGTTCGGGCGCACCGGCATCGTCACGGTGACCCTGAACGACTGGTTCGGACTGCCGCGCACGCGCTGGATCTACGGCCTGCCCGGCGTCACCATCGCGCAGGTTTTGAGCCAGGCGCCCTTGTCCTTCATCATCCTGTCGGGTGCGCTCAAGGCGCTCAGCCCGACGCTGGAAGAGGCGGCGCAGACGCTGCGCGCCTCGCGCCTGCGCATCTTCACGACCGTGACGCTGCCCCTGCTGGCGCCGGCACTGCTCAACACCTTCCTGCTCGCCTTCGTCGAGAGCCTTTCGGATTTCGGCAATCCGCTGGTTCTGGGCGGCTCCTTCGAGGTTCTGTCGACCAAGATCTTCTTCGCCATCGCCGGCGCACAGCACGAGCCCGCCCGGGCGGCGGTTCTCGCCCTCATCCTGCTCGCCTTCACGCTGGCAGCGTTTGCCCTGCAGATGCGCCTGCTGGCGGGCACCTCCTTCGTGACCGTCTCGGGCAAGGGCGATTCCGGCCTGCCCTCGCCGCTGCCCGCCGCGATGCCGGCCGGGCTCTGGCTGATCGCCGCGCCCTGGATCGCGCTGACCATCGCCGTCTACGGCGTCGTCCTGATCGGCGGTTTCGTCGTCGATATCGGCCGCTTCGACCTGACGCCGACGCTCGCGCATTTCGAGACCGGTTTCGCCGTCGGGGTGGGAGCCGGCGGGCTGACCTGGCTCGGCTCGGCCTGGGATTCCTTCTGGGTCACGGTCTGGGTCGCCGGCATCTCGGCCCCCCTGACCGCCATGGTGGGGCTGCTGACGGCCTATGTCCTGGCGCGCCAGGAGTTCAGGGGACGTCGCGCCTTCGAATTCATGACACTTTTGTCCTTCGCGATCCCCGGCACGGTGATCGGCATTTCCTACATCCTCGCCTTCAACGTCGCCCCGGTCGAGATCACCGGCACGCTCGCGATCCTGATTGCCTGCTTCGTCTTCCGCAACATGCCGGTGGGCGTGCGCGCCGGCATGGCGGCGCTGAGCCAGATCGACAAGTCGCTGGACGAAGCATCGTCCACGCTGCGCGCCAGCACGGCCCGCACGCTCGTCCTGGTGATCCTCCCCCTGATCAAGCCCGCGATCGTGGCGACGCTGATCTACAGCTTCATCCAGGCGATGACGGCGGTCTCGGCCGTCATCTTCCTGGTGACGGCACGGTACAATCTCGCGACCGCCTATGTGGTGGGGCGCGTCGAGGCCGGTGAGTATTCGCTCGCCATCGCCTATTGCGCCTTGATGATCGCCTTCATGCTGATGGTGATCTGGGCCGTCCGGCTCGTCGTCGGCGAGCAAACACTCGGCCGGCGCGTCGCCGAGCCACAGGCGACATCAGGAGGTCCGGCATGAGCGGCGGCGCACTCGAATTCCTGGGCGTCAGCCGGCGCTACGGCTCGGTGACCGCGGTCGACGACATCAGCTTCAGCGTCCAGGCGGGTACGCTGACCACGATTCTGGGCCCTTCGGGCTGCGGCAAGACCACGACGCTGCGCATGATCGCCGGGCTCGAACTGCCGAGCGCCGGCCGGATTCTGATCGGCGGCGAGGATGTGACGCGGCTCTCGGCGGCAGAGCGCAATGTCAGCATGGTGTTCCAGTCCTATGCTCTGTTTCCGCATATGAGCGTGCTGCGCAACGTCGCCTATGGGCTCCTCGCCTCCGGCCAGTCGCGGAGCGAGGCGGACCGGCTGGCGCGCGCCAAGCTCGAACTGGTCGGTCTGGCGGGGCTGGAAGAGCGGCTGCCTTCGGCGCTCTCGGGCGGCCAGCAGCAGCGTGTCGCGGTGGCGCGCGCGCTCGTTCTGGAACCGACGATCCTGCTGTTCGACGAGCCGCTTTCCAATCTCGATGCCCGCCTCAGGCGCAAGGTCCGCGACGACATCCGGGCGCTGCAGCAGGATCTGGCGCTGACCGTGGTCTATGTCACCCATGACCAGAGCGAGGCTCTGGCGGTGTCGGACACGGTGATCGTGATGAACCGGGGCAAGATCGCGCAGATGGGGCCGGCGCGCGCGATCTACGAGCAACCTGCAGACGCCTTCGTCGCCGACTTCATGGGCGAGGCCAATCTCTTCGAGGGCACGCTGTCGCGCAGCGACGCCGGCTGGGCCTTCAGCCGCCATGGCGCAACGATCGCACTCGGCGACCGGCCGGACCTGACGGAGCGGCCGGCGACGCTGGCCATCCGCCCCTATGCGGTCGAGATGGGAATGGCGAGCGAAGCCGGCCTGCCAGGCAAGGTCGTGCGCGCCACCTATGTCGGCGACTGGCGCGAATTCGAAATCGAAACCGCCTGGGGGCCGATCAATGCGATGTCGGCGACCGACGCCTTTGCCGCCGGCGACCCCGTCTCCCTCTCGTTTCGCAACGACCGGGTCATGATCCTGGCCTGACTGCCCTCCGTCACCGACAGGGCATGGCCGGCGCGGGTTTCGCCAGTTGGTCGGTTGGGCGCTATAGTCGTCCTCGGTGATGGCCTGCGCTCCGCGGCCATCCGGCCGGCCGGATGCCCGCGCGCAGGCGTGGATCATCCCGGAACCGACCACCTGTTCCCCGCGCGATCGACGCTGCGCTTTCTACGGACATCGTCCATGCTTGCACTCGCCATTTTCGTGGCCACGCTGATTCTGGTCATCTGGCAGCCGAAAGGGCTCGGCATCGGCTGGTCGGCACTTGGCGGGGCTGCGGTTGCCCTGCTGGCCGGCGTCGTCGGCTGGGCGGATCTCATCACGGTCTGGCACATCGTCTGGGACGCGACCTTCACCTTCGTCAGCCTGATCGTCATCTCGCTGATCCTCGACGAGGCCGGCTTCTTCGCCTGGGCGGCCCTGCATGTCGCGCGCTGGGGCGGCGGCCACGGGCGGCGCCTGTTTCCGCTGGTCATCCTGCTGGGCGCGGTCATCGCCGCCTTCTTCGCCAATGACGGGGCGGCGCTGCTGCTCACCCCGATCGTGCTGGCGATCCTGCTGCGGCTGAACTTCCCGCCGACCGGCGCCATGGCCTTCATCATCGCCTGCGGCTTCGTCGCGGACACCACCTCGCTGCCACTGGTGATCTCCAACCTCGTCAACATCGTCACAGCGAACTACTTCCAGATCGCCTTCGACCGCTATGCGGCGGTGATGGTGCCGGTCAACCTCGTCTCGCTGGCGGCGACGCTCCTGGTTCTATGGCTGTATTTTCGCCGGGACATCCCGGCGTCCTATGCTGTCGGCGATCTCGAGGCGCCCGCCTCCGCGATCCGGGACAAGGCCGTCTTCCGCGCCGCCTTCCCGCTGCTCGGGCTGCTGCTCGTCGCCTATTTCGCCACCGCGCCGCTCGGCATACCGATCGCCTTCGTGACGGGGGCGGCTGCGCTCGTGCTCGTCGCTATCGCGGGGCGCTGGTTCGACGGCGGAAGAGGCGCGGTGGTGTCCGTCCCGAACGTGTTGCGCGGCGCGCCCTGGCAGATCGTGCTGTTCTCGATCGGGATGTATCTCGTGGTCTACGGCCTCGGCAATGCGGGGCTGACCGACATCGCAGCCGGCGTCCTGGTCTGGCTCGCCGGCAAGGGCACCTTCATCGCAACCATCGGCACCGGCTTCGTCATCGCCGTGCTGGCCTCGATCATGAACAACCTGCCGGCCACCCTGGTCGGCGCGCTCGCCATCGACCGCGCCGCCGTCGCGCCGCTGACCCAGGAACTGATGGTCTACGCCAATGTCATCGGCAACGACCTCGGCCCTAAATTCACGCCGATCGGCTCGCTGGCGACCCTGCTCTGGCTGCATGTCCTCGCCGGCAAGGGCCAGACCATCACCTGGGGCCAGTACATGAAGGTCGGGCTCGTCATCACACCGCCGGTCCTCTTTGCTACGCTGGTGGCGCTTTGGCTCTGGCTGCCGGTGGTGTCATAAACCTCGGCTGAGGCTGCGCGCAGCGTCGCACTGGAGAGCCGGCATGGACGAACCGCTGGATGTGGTGGTCATCGGCGGCGGTCAGGCCGGGCTCGCCTGCGCCTATTTTCTGCGCCGGGCGGGCCTGCGCTTCACCATCCTCGACGGCGAACAAAGCCCCGGCGGCGCCTGGCTCCATGCTTGGGATTCGCTGCGCCTGTTCTCGCCGGCGCAGTGGAGTTCGCTGCCCGGCTGGCCGATGCCCGCCAGTCCCGACGGCTACCCCCAGCGCGATGCGGTGATCGATTATCTCGCCCGCTACGAGGCGCGCTACGGCTTCGCCGTCGAGCGGCCGGTCGAGGTCGAGGCGCTCACTCGCGACGGCGCCGGGTTCTCGATCGCGACCAGCACCGGCACGCGGCGCGCCCGCGTCGTGGTCAGCGCGACAGGGACCTGGCGCCATCCGTTCTGGCCTGACTATCCGGACCAGGCGCTGTTTGCGGGGCGCCAGATCCATTCGGCGGATTACCGCACACCGGGCGCATTCGCCGGCCAGCGCGTTCTCGTCGTGGGCGGCGGCAATTCGGGCGCGCAGATCCTGGCGGAGGTGTCGCGGCTGGCCGAAACCACCTGGGTGACGGCGACGCCGCCGTCCTTCCTGCCCGACGAGGTCGATGGGCGCGTGCTGTTCGAACGCGCAACCGCGCGCTGGCAGGCCGCGCAGGAGGGCCGCACAATCGACATGCCGGTCGGGGGCTTCGGCGACGTGGTGATGGTGCCGCCCGTCCGGGAGGCGCGCGAGCGCGGCGTGCTGCACGCGGTCGCGCCCTTCATCCGCTTCACACCTAACGGGGTGATCTGGCGGGACGGGACGCGCGCCCCTGTCGATGCCGTGATCTGGTGTACCGGCTTTCGGCCTGCCCTGTCGCATCTGGCCGGGCTCGGCGTGGTCGGCGAGGATGGCCGCGTCGTCACGAACGGCACGCGCTCGGTCGAGGAACCGGGGCTCTGGCTCGTCGGCTATGGCGACTGGACCGGAGCGGCCTCGGCGACGCTGATCGGCGTGATGCGCACCGCCCGTTCGACGGTGGCGGAGATCGCCGTGGCGCTGGGTTGACCCGGCGTACCGACGCAGCCCGCGGCTCTGGAGCGGTTGCACCGGCGCGCGATCAACCGGAGCTGACAGGGCCCGGGGACATCGCCCGTTCTCGCGTCAGTCGTCAGCCGGGCTGGCCACTGATGACGCCCTTGCGCAGCAGGAAGCAGCCATAGGGGCGCGGATCGCCGATCTGCACCACGGCAAAGGCGCGCCGCGCCTGATCGTAGAAGGCGAACCGCTCGATGCCGGCGAGCAGCGTCGGCGCCCCGAGCGCCGCGTCGATCTCGCGCTGCACCGCGCTTTGCACGGCGGGAATCGCGGCGGCGTCCCCAACGACCTGCATGCGGCGCAGCGGCTCGGGCTCGAAATCGTCGATTGGCAACACGGAGAGGATGGCGCGCGCCGCGCGCTCCATGCTCAGCCCCGGCAGCCGCACCAGGCGGCCGCTGGTGGTGGCGGCGGCGATGGTTTGCGCCGGGTGGTTGGCGTCGACCAGCGCGAGATCGTCGCCATGGCCCATGGCGGCGAGGATCCAGAGCAGATCGGCGGAGAGGACGGGGTCGAGGTTCTTCAGCATGGCGGGTTCGTCCTGTCAGGCGAAAGGCGGGTTTACAGCCGCCCCCGCCGGGCAAGATAGACGCGTTGCGCCGTGCCGCCGAAGATCGCAGCTCGCTGTGCCTCGCTGCAACCGTCGAGCAGCGTCTGCGCGGCGTCGAACCAGCGCTCGTAAGACGCGCGCAGCGTCACGACGGGCCAGTCGCTGCCGAAGATCAGGCGGTCCGGGCCGAAGGTCATCAGCAGGTGGTCGACGACCGGGTGCAGCGTGTCGAGGCTCCAGCCCGGCCCGGCCTCGGTGACGAGGCCGGAGAGCTTGCAGAAGGTGCCTGGATGGGCGGCGAGCGCCATGATGCCCTCGCGCCAGGCGGCGAGATCGTCGGCGACCAGATCGGGCTTGGCGCCGTGGTCGATGACGACGGTGAGCCGCGGCTCGCGGGCGAGCAGCGCCAGCGTTGCGGGGATATGCGGAGTCTTGATCAGGGCGTCAAAAACGAGGCCGTGGGCGACCATTGCCGCGAAGGCCGGGGCGAGCGAGTCCCGTGCGAGAAAAGCGAGGTCGGGAATGTCCTGCACCATCGGCCGCAGCCCCACCAGCAGCGGGTCGGCGGCGAGCGCGGCGACGCGGGCGGGCGCATCGGGCGCTTCGAAATCCGCCCAGCCGACGACGCCGGCAACGAAGGGCGTTTCGGCGGCGATGGCGAGCAGAAAGCGCGTCTCGGCTTCGGTCGGAGCCGCCTGGACGAGGATGGTGCGGTCGATGCCGTGGCTGGCGAGCAGCGGGGCGAGGTCTTCGGGCGCGAAGTCGCGGTGGATCGGCCCGAGCGCGGGCGTCAGCCAGCCATAGTCGCCGCGCGCGATCTGCCAGAGATGCTGGTGGGCGTCGATGCGCAGGAGCCGTGCCTCGCTCATCGCCGGCATCCTCCAGCCCTCATCCTGAGGAGCGCTCCGCAGGAGCGCGTCTCGATGGATGCTCCAGCTCTCTCGGGAGCCTCCTGGAGCATCCTTCGAGACGCCGCTGCGCGGCTCCTCAGGATGAGGGCTCGGGTGAGGATGAAGTGCTTCATGCCGGCACCGGGACATCGGCCGCGAGCAGGCCTTCCGCCTTCAGCGCGGTCCAGAGCGCGGCCGGGACCGGCTGGGCGAGTTCGGCGATCTGGTCGGCGACCTCGGCGGGCGAGACCGCGCCCATGACGAGGCTCGCCACCGCCTCGTGGCCGAGCGGGAACTGCAGGGCGGCGCGGCGCAAGGGCACGCCATGGCGGGTGCAGACGGCCTCGATCGCGGCGACGCGGGCGAGGATTTCGGGCGGGGCCGCGTTGTAGTTGTAGCGCGCGCCGGGGACCGGGCCGGTGGCGAGGATGCCGGAGTTGAAGACGCCGCCGAGCATCAGGCCGATGCCCTTCTCCAGCGCCAGCTTCATGAAGGAGGCGAGCGCCGGCTGCTCCAGCAGCGAGTAGCGCCCGGCGAGCAGCATGGTGTCGAAATCGCCGGCGCGGGCGAAGCGCTCGCACATCTCGGCCTCGTTGACGCCGACGCCGATCGCCCTGACGGCACCCGCCGCCCGCAGGGCTTCCAGCGCGCGATAGGCGCCGTCCATCGCCTCGCCGAAGCGCTGCTCGATCATCGCCGCGCCATGCGTCCAGATGTCGACATCATGGATCAGGACGATGTCGAGGTGGTCGACGCCGAGCCGCAGGGCCGACTGCTCGAGCGAGCGCATCGCGCCGTCATAGGAATAGTCGAAGCGCATCCCGTGCGGCAGACCGCCGCGATAGCCCGAGCCGTCGCCACGTCCGGCAAAGGGTTCCGCGACGCGCCCGACCTTGGTCGAGAGCACGAGCCCGTCGCGCGGCACCCGCCGCAGCGCCGCGCCGATGCGATGCTCGGAGAGGCCGTGGCCATAGAGGGGGGACGTGTCGAACAGCGTGATGCCCCCCGTGATCGCGGCCTCGACGGTGGCAACCGCCTGCGCCTCGTCGAGATGGGCATAGAGATCGCCCAGCGGCGCGCCGCCGAATCCCAGCGTCGAGACGGGCAGACCGTTGCGACCGAGTGGGCGCGGCGCGAGGGCAAAGGCGGGCGGCATCGGGCGATTCCGTTCTCGTTGCGCGGAGTATGTGCACACCGACATGTTAGCTTGCAACCATCTTTGAACGGGATTAGCGTCCTCTCCAAGATGGCTGCCGGAGACGAGGGACAGTTCCCGCGGACGGCGCCGCAAAATAGCCCGGAACGGGCGATTCGCGAGAAGTCCAGGGAGGACGAGAGATGAGTGATCCGTTTCTGAAGCCGAGTCGCCGCGCGCTGATGCGCGGCACCGCCGCCTTCGCCGCCGCAGGCGCGATCGGCTCGCCCCTGGTGCTGCGCGAGGCGCGCGCCCAGGCGGCCTTCAACTGGAAGCGCTTCTCGGGCACGACAATCGACGTGCTGCTGGTGAAGAATCCGCGCTCGGAGATGTTCCAGGCGGCGGAGAAGGAGTTCACCGAGCTCACCGGCATCAAGGTCTCCTCCGAGCAGGTGCCGGAGCAGCAGCAGCGCCAGAAGGCGGTGATCGAGTTCGCCTCGGGCAAGCCGAGCTTCGACGTGTCAGGCATCTCGCTGCATGTGCAGAAGCGCATGGCCGCCAAGGGCAAGTGGTTCGAGGATCTGAACCCCTATATCAAGGACGCCTCGCTGACCTCGCCGGACTTCGCTTTCGAGGATTTCGGCGCCGGCCCGGTCGCCTATGCGCGGCAGGCCGACGGGGCGCTCGATACGCTGCCCTTCTTCGTCGACTACTGGATGGTCTACTACAACAAGGAGCTCTTCGACGCGAAGGGTGTCGCCTTCCCCAAGACGATGGAAGAGATGTTCACCGCGGCGCAGAAGCTGCACGATCCCGCCAAGGGCGTCGCCGGCTTCGTCTCGCGCGGCCTCAAGAACGCCAACGTCCCGGTCTGGTCCTGCCTGATGCTCGGCCAGGGCATGGAGGCGACCTCGGCGGCGGGCAAGCTGCAGACCGATACGCCGGAGGCGATCTGGGCGGCCGATCTCTACCGCAAGCTCAACAAGGAAACCGGCCCGGTCGGCTCCGTCGGCTTCAACTGGAACGAGTGCCAGACCACCTTCATGCAGGGTCGCGCCGCGATGTGGCTCGACGGCATCGGCTTCGCCACACCGCTGGAGGATCCGTCGAAGTCGCGCATCGTCGGCAAGGTCGGCTATGGCGTGACGCCGCCGGGGCCGAAGGCGCATCATGCCGGCATGTTCGGCGACGGCATCGGCATCTCGCGCGGCTCGCAGAAGAAGCAGGCCGCCTGGCTCTACATCCAGCACATGACCAACAAGGCCCAGCAGCTCGCCATGCTCAAGGCCGGCGCCGGCGCGCCCGCGCGCTCCTCGGCCTATCTCGACACCGCGACGATCCAGGCGTCGAAGTTCGGCAAGCAGTATTTCGACTGCCTGTTGGCCTCGGCCAAGATCGCCCGGGCGGCGCTGCCGCAGATCGTGCCGGTCACCGAGTTCCGCGACGTCTTCGGCGTGGCGCTGACCAACATGATCGGCGGGTCAGATGTCGCCGCCGAGCTGAAGAAGGCGACGGAAGCCTTCGCGCCGGTGCTCGCCAAGAGCGAGCAGGGCTGAGGTCGACGCGTCATGGCCGGGCTCGACCCGGCCATCTCGCGACGAATGTGCGGTTTCATGGAGATGCCCGGGTCAGGCCCGGGCATGACGGCCCTGGCATGACCACGACGACCCTTCCCGTAGAACGGACCGAGCCGGCACAGCCCGCGCCCTTCGTCCACTCGGCCGATTTCACGCCGCGCTACTGGCTGTTCGCGGCGCCGGCCGTGCTCGTGGTCGGGACGGTGATCGTCTTCCCCTGGCTGTTCACGCTCTACATGTCCGGCCATGACTGGAAGATCGGCGGCGGGCCGGAGTTCGTCGGGCTGCAGAACTTCGCCGAGTTGTTCCGCGATGCGCGCTTCATCGAGTCGATGGGGCATACGCTGTATTTCACCGTGCTGGCGGTCGTGCTGCCGATCCTGTTCGGCACGGCGGCAGCCTTGGTCTTCCACCGCGAATTCCCGTTCCGGGGCCTGCTGCGCACGGTCTTCGTGATGCCGATGATGGCGACGCCGGTGGCGGTCGCGCTGGTCTGGACGATGATGTTTCACCCGCAGCTCGGCGTGCTGAACTATCTGCTGTCCCTTCTCGGTATCGGGCCGCAGGCCTGGGTCTATTCGCCGGATACGGTGATCCCGACGCTGATCCTCGTCGAGGTCTGGCACTGGACGCCGCTGGTCATGCTGATCGTGCTCGGCGGGCTCGCCGGCCTGCCGCGGGAGCCTTACGAATCCGCGCTGATCGACGGTGCCAATGACTGGCACATGTTCCGCCACATCACGCTGCCGCTTGTCTGGCCCTTCATCATGGTGGCGATCGTGATCCGGACGATCGACGCGCTGAAGGCCTTCGACACGATCTTCGTGATCACGCAGGGCGGGCCGGGCACGGCGTCGGAGACGCTGAACATCTTCCTCTATCTGCAGGCGTTCCAGTTCTACAAGATCGGCTACGCCTCGGCCGTCGTGGTGATCTTCTTCGTCATCGTCATCATGCTTTCCCTGCTGCTGCTCTATGCGCGGCAGAAGTCGAAATGGAACGCGTGATGGGGGCCTTGCGAGCACGCTCCCCGTCATCCTGGGCTTCGCGCAGCGAAGTCCCGGGATCCATGCTGGGGCGCCGAGCCCTCCGATGGATCCCGGGACGGCCTGCGGCCGCCCAGGATGACGGCGTTCCTTCAGTCGCGGGGGTGCGCCCATGACCCGCCTCGCCAAGAAACTCGGCTTCTACGCCTCCGTCTTCGTGCTGGTCTCGCCGGCGGTGCTGGTCTTCCTCTGGATGATCTCGCTGTCGTTCAAGAACGAGCTCGACAACACCGCCTTCCCGCCGGTCTTCATCCCTGATCCGCCGACGCTGAAGAACTACATCGACGTTTTCGCGCAGAACAATTTCGCGCTCTATCTCTGGAACTCGATCCTGGTCACGGGCGGGGCCGTGCTGATCGGGCTCGCGGTCGGCGTGCCCGCCGGCTACGGCATCGCGCGCGGCAAGGCGACGAAGTTCGCCATCCTGATCCTGGTCGCGCGGATGACGCCGGCGCTGTCCTACCTGATCCCGCTGTTCCTGCTGTTCCAGATGACCGGGCTGGTCGGCACCATCACGGCGCTCGTCATCACCCATCTCGTCATCACCATCCCGATCATCGTCTGGATCATGATCGGGTACTTCGAGAACATCCCGATGGAGCTGGAGGATGCG
Source organism: Allobosea sp. (assembly GCF_030695125.1). Taxonomy (GTDB): domain Bacteria; phylum Pseudomonadota; class Alphaproteobacteria; order Rhizobiales; family Beijerinckiaceae; genus Allobosea. The sequence continues at coordinate 181,374 of NZ_JAUYTP010000031.1, forward strand.
GCGCGCATCGACGGCGCCTCGAGCTGGCAGGCCTTCCGCCATGTCGCGCTGCCGCTGGCAATGCCGGGCGTCACGGTCGGCGGCATCCTCGCCTTCATCTTCTCCTGGAACAACTTCATCTTCTCGGTCGTGCTCGGCGGCAAGAACAGCCGCACGCTGCCCTCGGCGGTCTACAACTCGCTGACCTTCGAGCAGATCTCCTGGGGCCCGCTGGCGGCGGCCGCGCTGCTGGTGACGCTGCCGGTGCTGCTGGTGACGGTGCTGGCCCAGCGCCAGATCGTTGCCGGGCTCTCGGCCGGAGGGCTCAAGGATGGCTGACCCTTTCCGTCATTGCGAGCGCAGCGAAGCCATCCAGAGCCAAACGCTCAAGGTCTCCCTGGATTGCTTCGCTGCGCTCGCAATGACGGCAACATGCGTGCCCGACAGTATAGCCCCCAACAAGCCCATTGATCTCTCGCTCTGAAAGACGGTTCTCCATGTCCATCGATCCCAAGCGTTTCGGCCTCTCCTGCGCCATCACCACCCCGATGCATGAGGACGGCGCCGTCGACCTGCCGCGCCTCGTGACCCATGCCCGCCATGTCCTCGCAGAGGGCTGCGACAGCGTCACGCTCTACGGCACCACCGGCGAAGGGGCGGCGCTGGGCCTGCCAGAGCGGGCGGCGATGCTGGGCGCGCTGATGGGAGCCGGAATCGACGCGAGCCAGGTCTATGCCGGGGTCGCGGCGGCCTCACTCAACGAGTCGGTGGATCAGGGCCGCCTCGCCCTGGAGGCCGGCGCCAAGGGGCTGCTGGTCGCGCCGCCCTTCTACTTCAAGGGCGTCAGCGACGAGGGGCTCTATCGCTGGTTCTCGCAGCTGTTCGAGACGCTCGGCCCCTCCGTGTGCAACGTCATCCTCTACCACATCCCTTCCGTCACGGCGGTGGGCCTGAGCGTCGGGCTGATCGACCGGCTGAAGAAGGCGTTTCCCGGCGTGGTCACCGGCGTGAAGGATTCGTCGGGCGACTATGCCAACACCGAGGCCTATCTGAAGGCGCATGGCGAACTCGCCATCCTCGTCGGCGACGAGCGCCTGCTGGCCAAGGCGGTGCGCAACGGCGCGCAGGGCTCGATCTGCGGCGTCGCCAATCTCGTTCCGCATCTGCTGCGCCCGATCGTCTACGAGGGCAAGGACGACCCGACCGTCAACGCGCTGGTCGACGAAATCTGCTCGCATCCGGTGCTGGCGGCGGTGAAGGCGCTGGTCGGCCACTTGCACGGCGACGCCGGCTATGGCGCGATGCGCGCGCCGCTGGAGGCGCTGGACGAGGCGAGGCGCCAGCGGCTGTTTGCGGCCTATGACCGGATCACGCAGGCCAGGGCGGCCTGAAGGAGGATGTCTTGAACCAGTCCGAGCAGGATCCGCGCGAGGGCGAGCCGCTGAAGCTGAGGGAGCGCGCCTATGCCTCCTTCACCGAGCGGTTGCTGGCCCGCGAGATCAAGCCCGGACAGTTCGTGACCCAGCGCGAGTTGGTGGCGCTGACCGGCCTGCCGCTCGGCGCCATCCGGGAGCTGATCCCCCGCCTCGAGGCGGAAGGGCTGATCAAGACCGTGCCGCAGCGGGGCATGCAGGTCGCCCATGTCGATCTCAACCTGATCCGCAACGCCTTCCAGTTCCGGCTCTTCCTCGAGAAGGAGGCGACCGCGCTCTACGCGGTGAATGCGACCGATGACGAGATCGCAGAGCAGCGCGCCCGGCACGAGGCGATCATCGCCCGGGCCGAGGCCGGCGGCGACCCGCAGCTGATCGAGGATGCGGAGGATGTCGACCGGCTGATGCACGAGGCGATCATCGACCATCTCGACAACGACATCGTCTCCAAGGCCTTCCGCGTCACCTGGCTGAAGATCAGGCTGATCCGGCAATATGAGACGCGCATCCAGAACCACATCCTGGTGCCGGTGATGCGCGACCACCTCAACATCATCACGGCCATCGAGACGCGCGACCCCGTCCGCGCCGCGGAGGAGATGAGCATCCATATCGGCAACGCCCGTACGCGGGCGATGAGCTACTGAGGACGTCAAGCAGGCGAGCCGGGCGAACCGGCCGTCATTCGGGAGGGACCAGCGTCGAGATCCCACAGCCCTCATCCTGAGACGCGCCCCTGCGGGGCGCTCCTCAGGATGAGGGCTGTGGATCGAGGCGGCGGTCCGCACAGGGAAGGAACCACCATGACCACGCTGACCAAACGCGACTTTCTCGCCGGCTCCGCCGCTCTTGCGGGCGGGGCCATCGCCATGCCGAGCGTCCTGCGCGCGCAAGCGACCGTGCTGCGCTGGGGCGAGATGCTCCCCGTCACGCACCCGCAGGTGCAGATGGTCGAGCGCATCGCCAAGCAGGTGAAGGAGAAAAGCTCCGGGCGCATCGACATCCAGACCTTCCCGGCCGGCCAGCTCGGCTCCGGCAAGGACATGATGGAATCGGTCGCCTCCGGCGCGCTGACCATGACCACGGACGGGGCGGCCGCGCTCGGTTCCTTCCTGCCGCAGCTCTCGGTGGTCGAGGCGCCCTATCTCTGGCGCGACGCCGCCCATATGGCGAAGGTCGCCAAGGCGCCGGTGTTCACGCAGATGAATGCCGAGCTGGAGAAGAAGCGCGGCATGCGCATGGCGGCCGTGACCTATTACGGCAAGCGCCACCTCACCACAGGCTCCAAGCCGGTGAAGAGCGTCGCCGACGTCGCGGGCCTCAAGCTGCGGGTGCCGCCGGTCGATACCTTCCGCGCCATGGTCGAGGCCTGGGGCGCCAAGGCGACGCCGGTGAACTTCAACGAGCTCTACCTGGCGCTGAGCCAGGGCGCCGTCGACGGGCAGGAGAACCCGCTGCCGACGATCCACAGCGCCAAGCTGCAGGAGGTGCAGAAGCACCTCATCCTGACCGGCCACATCATCACGCCGCGGCTGGTCATCGTGAACGGCGATTTCTGGAAGGGCCTCAAGGACGCCGACCGCAGCCTGCTGGAGGCGGCCATCGCCGAGGGCGTTGCCTGGCAGGACGCCGAACTCGCCAGCCAGGAGGGCAGCCTCGTCGCCACCCTCAAGGCCGCCGGCATGAGCGTGACCGAGCCCGACCTCGAAAGCTTCTCGAAGCCGGTTCTGGCGACACTGCCCAAGCAGTTCGAGGGCAAATGGGGCAAGGGCACCTGGGACGCGCTGGCGGCGCTGTGATCTGAAGCGGTTCCACCACCTCCGGGTCATCCCGGACAAGCCGCGGAGCGGCGCTGATCCGGGATCCATGCCTGAACCGTTCCGGAATGGATCCCGGGTCTCCGCTTCGCTGCGCCCGGGATGACCCGGGTGTTTTTGACGTCATCGTCAATGAGGCTGATGTTTTGAAATCCCTCCTCCACCTCTCCGACCGGATCGTGCGCATGGCGGCCGTGGCGCTGCTGCTCTCGCTGCTGGTCGCGGTGCTGCTCGGCGTGCTGTCGCGCCAGCTCAACGCGCCGCTGGCCTGGACCGACGAACTCGCGCAGTACCTGCTGGTCTGGACCGGCTTCGTCGGCTGGATCATCGCGGCGCGGCGGCGCTCGCATATCCGCATCACCGTCTTCGCCGACAAGCTGCCCGCGGGCGCCGGCCGGGTGCTGGAGGTCGTCACGCAACTGGCCATCATCGCCTTCGCGGCGGTGCTGATCCGCTATTCCTTCGCGCTGATCGAGCGCAACTGGGACGTCGAGTCGATCGCGCTGCCGATCTCGGGGGCGGCGCTCTACATCGTCATGCCGCTGGCGGGCCTCGCGCTGATCCTGCAGGCGCTGGCCGAGATCGGCGATGTCGTGGCGGGCCGCCGCCACGTTACGGCCGAGCCGGGGAGCCAGCCGCTGTGACGATGCTGATGGTTCAGATCCTGCCCGTCTGGTTCGCCGCGCTCCTGATCGGCGTGCCACTCTTCGTCTCGATGGGGCTGGCGGCGATCGCGTTTGCCTTCCTCGGCGGCTTCCCGCTCGGCATCGTGCCGCAGAAGATCGCCCAATCGGCCAATTCCTTCCCGCTGCTGGCGGCCCCCTTGTTCATCCTGATGGGCAACATCATGAACTCGGCCGGCATCACCGACCGGATCTTCGCCTTCGCCACGGCCTGCGTCGGCTGGCTGCGCGGCGGGCTGTGCCACGCCAACATCCTCGCCAGCGTGATCTTCGCGGGCATGTCGGGCTCGGCGGTGGCCGATGCCGGCGGCGTCGGCACGCTCGAGATCAAGGCGATGAAGGACGAGGGCTACGATGCCGAGACGGCGGCCGCGATCACGGCGGCGTCCGCGACGATCGGCCCGATCATCCCGCCCTCGCTGCCGATGGTGATCTATGGCGTGTCGGCGGATGTCTCGATCGGCGGGCTGTTCCTCGCCGGAATCATCCCGGGGCTGCTGATGGCCGGTGGGCTGATGGCGATGGTGGTGCAGGTCGCGAAAAAGCGCGACCTGCCGCGCCATCCCTTCCCGGGCGCCGCGCAACTCTGGGTCGCCTACAAGGAGGCGCATTGGGCGCTGATGACGCCGGTCATCCTGTTCGGCGGGATGATGGCCGGCATCTTCACGCCGACGGAGGCGGCCGCTGTCGCCACGGCCTATGCGCTGGCGCTCGGGCTCTTCGTCTATCGCAGCTTCGATCTCGGCGACCTGCCGGAGCTCGTCGTGCAGACGGTCGAGACCACCGGCGTCGTGCTGGCGCTGGTGATGACAGCGGCCGCGCTCGGCTGGTGCCTGTCAATCTCGCGCATCCCGCAGGTGGTCGGCCCGATGCTGGTCGATCTCGCCGGCAACCCGCTGGTCTTCCTGCTGATCGTCAACCTGCTCCTGATCTTCGTCGGCTGCTTCATGGAGGCGCTCGCCGCCATGCTGATCCTGATCCCGATCCTGACACCGGCGGCGGCGCAGTTCGGGATCGACCCGATCCAGTTCGGGCTGATCTTCGTGCTCAACCTGATGATCGGCACGATCACGCCGCCGGTCGGCGTCGTCCTCTTCGTCACGGCAAAGGTCGCCAATATCAGCTTCGAGTCGATGTCGCGGGCAATCGTGCCCTGGCTGATGCCGCTGCTTGCCGTTCTCGTCGCGATCACGCTCTGGCCGCCGCTGACGACATGGCTGCCGAACCTCGTGATGGGACGCTGAGACGACCATCCCGGCTGCAGTCCGTCCCGGTCGCGCCGCCCTTCCGTGGGGCGTTTGACGCCGCCCAGCAGGACAGTGTGGCGAGCCAGGACGCAGGCGGGCCTTCATCGCCTTGTCATGGCCGGTGGTTGTGCTGCAAACCGGCAGGCGAGATCAGGCACGCTCCTTTGCGCGCCTGTGTGAGCCTGACGAGGACAGCATGACGAAGACGATCCTGATCTCCGGCGCCACCGCCGGCTTCGGCGCCGCCACCGCGCGGCGTTTTGTACAGGCGGGCTGGCGGGTCGTCGGCACCGGTCGACGCGCGGACCGGCTCGCCGCGCTGCAGGCGGAACTGGGCGACGCGTTCTGCCCCGCCGCCTTCGACATTACCGACGAGGCGGCGATGCAAGCCGCGCTGGCGGCATTGCCCGAGCCGTTCCGCGCGATCGACGTGCTGGTCAACAATGCCGGCCTGGCGCTCGGCGTGAAGCCCGTGCCCCAGGCTTCGCTCTCCGACTGGCGCACGATGATCGCGACCAACATCACCGGCCTCACCACGCTGACGCATCACCTGCTGCCGGGGCTGATCGAGCGCCGGGGCGCGATCGTCAACATCGCCTCCGTCGCGGCGAACTGGCCCTATTCCGGCGGCAACGTCTATGGCGGCACCAAAGCCTTCGTGCAGCAATTCTCGCTGGGGCTGCGCTCTGACCTGCATGGCAAGGGCGTGCGCGTCACCTCGATCGAACCCGGCCTGTGCGAGAGCGAATTCACGCTGGTGCGCAATGGCGGCGACCAGGCCGCCTATGACGCGCTCTACAAGGGCGCCAACGCCTTGCAGCCGCACGACATCGCCGAGACGATCCTGTGGGTCGCGACGCTGCCGCCGCATGTCAACATCAACAGCCTCGAGATCATGCCGGTGAGCCAGTCCTTCGGCGGCTTCCAGGTTCATCGCGAGGGCTGAGCCCCGGCCTGGGACCTGCCCTTGCCGGCGCCGGGTTCGTCGGACCGGCCCCTTGCGGCGCCTGTCCGCTCGGCGGCGACGTGGTGGGGAGCCGAGAGCGGCTCCCTGCCCTGTCCGTAGCTCGCTCGCACCGTCTCGTAACGGCAGGCCGGACACGATTCCGCATGGTGTCTCTTCGCAGGCGAACGCACAGCCTTGCGCTCCCGCGAACGATCCGACGGGCGGCTTCCAGGTTTCTGCATGATTGAGAAAAACTGACGTGGCCACCGAAGTGGCGCGACCTACGGGAGTCGAACCCGTCTCCCCAGCGTGAAAGGCTGGTGTCCTAACCGATAGACGAAGGTCGCGGGCTTCAAAACCGCGAGCGGTTCGTGTCGAAGCGGGGCGAGGTATAGTGGCAGGCTTCCCGCTCCGCAAGCGTCTGTTTCGCGTTCTGCCCAGCTCATGCTGCGACACAGGGCCCTCCCCGGCCTGCGCGCCGTCGGACCCGTCATGGCGGCAGCCGGCGTCAGGTCGGCCTGGCGATGTCGAGAACGCGCAGTTCCGCCGTTTCGTTGCCACCCCAGCGGTTGAGCGTGAGGGTCGCCGCGAGATGGACGCTCTCGCCGCGCGCCGCGAACAGGGCGCGGCCGAGCGGCTCCTGCGCGACGCGAAAGGCGATGCCGCCGACGCTGGCGCCGTCGCCGCCGCGCAGCTTGACGCGGACATGGCCGCCGCTGCCGATCTCGACCACGTCGGTCAGGCGGTGCGCGGGAAACACGAAGACCGGTTCCGGGCTGCCCTGGCCGAAGGGCCCGGCCTTGTCGATCTCGGCCAGCAGCCGCGGATTGGCGCCGCCCGCGCTCAGCGCGGCGTCGATCAGCAGCGCCTCCGAATCGCCGGCCGCCGCGACCTCCGTGGCCAGGCGCTCGACCAGGAAGGCGTGGAAGGCCGCGTCCTGCCCCGGCGCCAGCGTCACGCCGGCCGCCATGGCGTGGCCGCCGCCTTTGACCGCCAGCCCGGCCTCGACGGCGGTGCGGACCGCCCTGCCCAGGTCGACGCCCGCGACCGAGCGGCCCGAGCCCGTGGCGCCGCCCTCCCCGTTCAGCGCGAGCGCGAAGGCGGGCTTTCGGAAGCGCTCCTTCAGCCTGGCCGCAACCAGGCCGACGATGCCGGGGTGCCAGTCGGGCGAACCGGCCAGCAGGACGGGCAGGTCGGCGTCGCGCATCAGCGCATGGTCAGCCTGCGAAATCGCCTCGATCACGGCCTGGCGCTCGATCTCCTGGCGCTCCTGGTTGAGGCGGTTGAGTTCGGCGGCGATGCCGCGGGCCTCGATCTCGTCTCCGGTGAGCAGGAGCCGCGCGCCGAGGCCTGCATCGCCGATGCGGCCGCCGGCATTGATGCGCGGACCGAGGAGGAAGCCGAGATGCCAGGGCTGCACGGGTCCGTCGAGCCCGGCGACGTCCATCAGCGCCGCCAGCCCCGGTCGCGCCCTTCCGCGCAGGATGGCAAGCCCCTGGCGAACGAAGGCGCGATTGAGGCCCTGCAGCGGCACGACATCCGCCACCGTCGCTAGCGCCACGAGATCGAGCGCCGCCAGCAGATCCGGCTCGGCCCCGCGCGCCGCCCAGACGCCCTGGCGGCGCAGTTCCGCCCGGGTTGCCACCAGCGCCAGGAAGACGACGCCCGCCGCGCAGAGATGGCCGAGGCCCGATAGGTCGTCCTGGCGGTTGGGGTTCACCAGCGCCTCGACCTCCGGCAGCCGCTCGGGCGCCTGATGATGGTCGAGCACGACGACGTCGAGCCCCAGCCGCCGCGCCTCGGCCAGGGGCTCATGGCTGGTCGTGCCGCAATCGACCGTGACCAGCAGCGTCGCGCCCTCAGTGGCAAGTTGCCGGATGGCCTCGCTGTTGGGCCCGTAGCCCTCGATCAGCCGGTCGGGGATATGGATGCGCGGACGGGCGCCCGACGCCGTCAGGAAGCCGGCCAGGAGCGCCGCCGAACAGGCGCCGTCGACATCGTAATCGCCGAAGATCGCGACCTGCTCGCCCTGCGTGACGGCGCGCGCAAGCCGCTCGGCAGCGGCCTTCATGCCGACGAGCGTGCCGGGATCGGGCAGGAGATCGCGCAGCTTCGGCTCGAGATACAGCGCGGCCTGGCTGGCCTCGACGCCGCGCCCCGCCAGGAGCCGGGCGAGGATGTCGGGGATGCCCTCGATCTGCGACAGGGCCTCGGCACGGCCAAGGCCTGCCGCATCGAGCCGGTCGCGCCAGGGCCTTCCCAGCGCGGAACGGGTAACGCCGAGAAAGGCGCGCGGGGGATCGAGACTCATGGTGGCAGGGCGTCGCGCAGGCGCAGGCTTTCGTCAACCTCGCCGGGGTGCAGCGGGACGAATGGTGCGGGGATACCCCGGGTCAGGCCGGCTTCGGCTCAACGAGATCGAGCGCGGCGCGAACCGCCACGCCATAGCCACCGGCGCCGAGCCCGGCGATGATCGCGGTCGCCACCAGCGAGACATAGGAGCGGTGGTAGATCGGCTCGCGGCGGTGGATGTTGGTGATGTGGAGCTCGATGATGGGGCCGGGAAACATTTTCAAGGCATCGAGAATCGCCATCGAGGTGAAGGTGAAGGCGGCCGGGTTGATGACGATGGCGCAGCCCTCGTCGATCGCCTCGTGGATCCAGTCGATGAGGTCGTATTCGCGGTTCGACTGCCGAAACACGACCGTGAGGTCGCCCGCGGCGGCCCGGCACATCGCCTCGACCTGGGAAAGCGTGGTCGAGCCGTAGAGATGGGGCTCGCGCGTGCCGAGGCGGTTGAGATTGGGGCCATTGAGGACGTAAATCGGCTTTGTCACGCGTGCATCTTCCATGTCGTGGACATCAGCCCGGATATCCCATGAGGCGGGGAAGCCAGAGGACGAGGCCGGGCGAAAGGGTGATCAGGGCCATCGCGGCCATCATCGCGACGAGGAAGGGCAGACATTCGCGCACGATGTCGCGCAGCGGCACGCCGGTGATGGTGTTCATGATGAAGAGCAGGAGCCCGTAGGGCGGGGTGATCAGCCCGAGCATGATGTTGACCACGACAACGACGCCGAAATGCACCATGTCGATCCCGAGGGCCTTGGCAGTCGGGATCAGGACCGGGACGACGATCAGCAGGATCGCGGTGCCTTCGAGCAGGCAGCCGAGCACCAGCAGGACGACGTTGACCAGAAGCAGGAAGCCCAGCGGCGACAGGTTCCAGCCGGCGAGCAGGAGTTTCAGGCTGTCGGGAATGTTCTCGATCGTGACGACATAGTTGAACACCAGCGCGCCGGCGATCAGCATGCCGATCGAGGCCGTGGTGCGGGCGCTGTAGGCGAGCGAGGTGTAAAAGCCTCCCAGCGAGACGCTGCGATAGAGCACGACCGAGATCGCGAGCGCATAGGCCGCGGCGACGGCGGCCGCCTCCGTCGGCGTGGTCGCGCCGCCATAGATCCCGCCGAGCAGGACGACCGGCATCAGCAGCGCCGGCAGGGCCCGCCAGGTGATGCCCGGCAGCGCGCGCAGCGGGATCGGCGGCTCGACCGGGAAGTTTCGAGCCTTCGCCGTGTAGCCGACGATCGCCATCTGGACCCCGGCCATCAGGAGACCCGGGACGACGCCGGCCAGAAAGAGAAATCCGATCGAAGCATCGGAGACCAGCGCGTAGAGCACCATCGGAATCGAGGGCGGGATGATCGGCCCTATCACCGAGGACACCGCCGTCAGCGCCGCGGCGAAGCTCGCCGGGTACTTGCCGTCCTTGGTCATCATCGCCTGCATCATGCGGCCCGTCCCGGCCGCGTCCGCGATGGCCGAGCCCGACATGCCCGCGAAGATCACGCTCTGGACGATGTTGACCTGGGCGAGCCCGCCGCGAAAGCGCCCGACCAGCGCATCGCAGAAGCGCAGCAGGCGCTCCGTCATTGAGCCGATGTTCATCAACTCGGCCGCGAGGATGAACAGCGGCACGGCGAGGATGACGTAGTTGGTGTACATGCCGTTGAGCAATTGCTCCGCGGCGATGCTGAGGTCCTGGCCGGCGAGCAGCAGATAGAAGATCGAGCCCGCGATCATGGCATGGCCGATCGGCAGGCCGAGCAGCGAAAGCGTGACGATCGCGAGGATGCAGAGCGAAAACGGGCTGGTCATACGCCCGATCCCGCCTTGGTCGGATCGAAGGCCTCGGGGGCCGGGCCCCGCAGCGCCCGCCAGCCGAGCCAGAGATAGCGGATGATCGCCGCCACCGCGAAGGCGAGATAGATCGCGTAGACCCAGTTGAAGGGCAGCTTCAGATAGGCCGTACGCTCGACCTTCATGAAGGTCACGTAGTCGGCCATCGCCGGCAGGGAGACCGTGTAGAGTACGACCAGCGCGACCGCGGTAACCACCGCCATGACGCGCCGGGCGCGGGGACCGACCGAGCCGTAGAGGATGTCGAAGCGGATCTCGTCGCTTTCGCGGGTGACGAAGGCGGCCCCGAACAGCACGATCCAGAGCCACAGGATCACGCTGATCTCATGCGTCCAGCCGATCGGCAGGTTGAGCAGATAGCGGAAGACGATCTGGAGGATGAACACGGCGAACATCGCCCCGAGCATCAGCACCAGGACATTCTCCGCACGGCGGGCCAACCACCCGCCGAGCGACCGCAGACGATCCGTCAAAACCGCAGCCCTCCCCGCCCACCGGCCCGCTTCCGGCCGGCTCAGAGCGCGTTGATCTTGTCGATCATGCCCGGCTTCCAGCTCTTGGCGAGATCGGAGGCGAGATACTTCTTCTGGGCGAAGTCGCGGAAGGCGGCGACATCGGGCACATAGACCTCGAGACCCTGCTTCTTGAAGAAGTCGACGAGCTCCTTCTCCTTGTCGAGATGCGTCTTGGCGCTCCAGTCCATGGCGGCGTCCGCGGCGGCCTGGAAGGCGGCCTGCTTCTGCGGCGACATCGCCTTCCAGACCCGGTCGGTGACGCACAGCAGGTCGAAGCCGACGAGATGCGAGGTCAGCACGATCTGCGAGGAGACCTCGTAGAATTTCATGTTCTGGACGTTCGGCAGCGGATTGTCCTGCCCGTCGATCGCGCCGCTCTGCAGCCCGGTATAGACCTCGGCATAGGCCATCGGCGTCGGGTTGGCGCCGAGCGACTGGCCGAGGAACTGCCAGGCATCGCCGCCCGGCATGCGCAGCTTGACGCCGGCCATATCGGCGGGGGTCGTGATTTTCTTCTTCGGCTTCAGGCCGACCTGGCGGGCGCCAAAATAGGTCGGCCCGAGGATCTTGATGTTGAGCTTGTCCTCGGCCGCCTTCTTGAGATCGGCGCCGACCTCGCTGGCGAAGACCTTCTTGAGATGGTCGGCGTCGCGGAACAGATAGGCCGAGGTCACGATCGACCATTCCGGGATCTGGTTCGAGATGTCCTGCGGCGCGATATTGCCCATCTCGAGATTGTTGCGCTGCATGGCGACCAGCTCGGTGCCCTGCTTGAAGAGGTTGCCGCCGTAATAGGGCTGGAGCGTGAAGTCCTCTTTGATCGCCTCGCCGAAGCGCTTCATCATCTCGGCGCGGATGTCCTGCTCGGAGAACACTGCCGAGAAGCGCAGATTGGGCTTGGCCTGGGCGAAAGCCCCACCGCTGAAGCCGGCTGCGGCGACGACCGCGCCGCCCGCGATCAGTGCACGCCTGTCGATCGATTGAACCATGACGAAACCTCCCCCGTGAGCGGACTGTGACGCCGCTCTATGGGCGGCACTATTGCTGCAGGGACGAAGGCGCGCAACATCGATTTTTCATTTCCTATGAGATTTTTGATTTCGTCATATCGATTGCCCTGCATTCTGCTTCGGCTATGATGCCGCTGGCTGCGCCGCTCCGCGGCGCGCACAGCAGGGATCCTCTCATGCTCAGCCTCACGCCGCCGCCGCCTTCCGTCGGCGAAACGGCCTATCGACGCATCCGGGCCGACATCATCTTCGGCCGTCTTGCGCCGGGCCAGAAGCTGAAGCTGGAGGCGCTGCGCGAAAGCTATGAGGCGAGCGTCAGCACGCTGCGCGAACTGCTCAGCCGCCTGGCGTCAGAGGGGCTGATCGAGGCGGAGGGTCAAAAGGGCTTCGTCGTCACGCCCGTCTCGGCCACCAATCTGTGTGAGATCGCGGCGATGCGGCTGCTGCTCGAAGGCCATGCCCTGGCCCAGTCCTTCGCTGCCGGCGACATGGAATGGGAAGGTCGCGTGGTGGCGGCCCATCACAAGCTCGCCCTGATGGAGCGGCGCATGCTGGCGCGAGACCGCGACGAACCCGAACTGTGGAAGCGCTACGACTGGGAGTTCCACCACGCGCTGATCTCGGCCTGCGGATCGCAGGTGCTGTTGGAGACCCATGGCGCGATCTACGACAAATATCTGCGCTATCAGATGGTGGCGGTGGTCTTCCGGGGCGAGATCGCCGCCCGCGAGCACGAGGCGCTGCTCGACTGCGCGCTGCGGCGCGACATCGAGGGCGCCGTCGCCGTGCTCACACGCCATGTCGACGGCTGTGTCGAACACACCCTGGCCGCAGGGCTGCTGCCGTAGCGGCGGAACAGCCTTTCCCACGCCGACACGAAAAAAGGCGACCGGGAAACCCGGCCGCCCTGATATCGATCGAAGCGAAATGGGCAGGCGCAGGGTTTGCGCCGGCCCCGCTCAATCCAGCTTGAACTTGCCGAAATCGCGATGCTCGCCCTGGATGCGACGGACCGTTCCGGTGATCGAGCGGTAGACGATGGTTTCGGTCTCGATCACGTCCTTGCCGAAGCGCACGCCCTTGAGCATGCCACCATTGGTGACGCCGGTGGCGCAGACGATCGTGTCGCCCGAGGCCATCTCTTCCATGCTGTACTTCTTGTTGGGGTCGGTGATGCCCATGGTCAGGGCCCGCGCGCGCTTCTCCTCGGTGTCGAGGATCAGGCGGCCCTGCATCTGGCCACCGACGCAGCGCAGCGCGGCTGCAGCCAGCACGCCCTCCGGCGCGCCACCGATGCCGAGATAGAGGTCGATGCCGGTCTTGTGCGGCTCGGTGCAATAGATCACGCCGGCGACGTCGCCATCGGTGATCAGGCGGATCGAGCAGCCGGTCTTGCGGACCTCTTCGATCAGCTTGGCATGGCGCGGGCGGTCCATGATCAGCGTCGAGATCTCGCTGGGCTTGACGCCCTTGGCCTTGGCCAGCGCATGAATGTTGTCGGTGGCGGAGGCGTCGAGATCGACGACGCCGCGGGCATAGCCGGGGCCGATCGCGATCTTGTCCATGTAGACGTCGGGCGCGTTGAGCAGCTTTCCGGCCTCCGCCATCGCCATCACGGCGATCGAGTCGGGCATGTCCTTGGCGCAGAGCGTGGTGCCCTCGAGCGGATCGACGGCGATATGGACCTTCGGCCCCTGCCGGGTGCCGACCCGCTCGCCGATGAAGAGCATCGGCGCCTCGTCGCGCTCGCCCTCGCCGATGACGATCTCGCCGTCGATCGGCAGGCGGTTCAGCTCGCGGCGCATGGCGTCAACCGCCGCCTGATCCGCCGCCTTCTCATTGCCATGGCCGCGCAGCCGCGCCGCCGAGACGGCCGCACGCTCGGTGACGCGCACCAGCTCCATCGAGAGATAGCGCTCGATGATCTGGGAAGAGGAAATGCGGAGATCGTCGGACATGAGCGGTTCCCTTTGAGTCTTCGGTCGGCAGCGAGCCGGTACCACGACAACGCGGCTTGCCTATTCCCGTTCAATCCGGATGACCTGCGGCGGTTCGGCCACATGCCCGTCGGCGGAGACCTTGTCCAGCGCGGCGCGGATGGCGGCCTCGCTGGTGGCGTAGGTGATCAGCACGACCGGCACCGGCGCGCCCGAGCGGCCGGCGGGGTCCTGCGCCGCGGCGGCGGCCGAGCGGCGCTGCACGATGCTCTCCAGCGAGATGTCCGCCTGCGCCATGCGGGTGGCGATGCCGGCCGCCGCGCCAGGACGGTCGATGACCGAGAGGCGGACATAGTAGCCGCCTTCATGGCGCTGCATCGGCGCGCGCGCCGCCATCTCGAGGCGCGCGACCGGCAGACCGAAGGGCAGCCCCGCCGTCCCGCGGGCGATGTCGGCGATATCGGCGACGACGGCAGACGCCGTCGGGTCGCCGCCGGCGCCGGGGCCGACGAGGGTGAGTTCGCGCACCGCATCGGCATCGACGGTCACGGCGTTGAGCACGCCCATCACCTGCGCGATGGCCGAGGATTTCGGCACCATCGTCGGGTGGACGCGCTGCTCGATGCCGGTCTTCGTCCGCTCGGCGACGCCGAGCAGCTTGATCCGGTAGCCGAGTTCGTCGGCCATCTTCAGGTCGAGCGGGGTGATCGAGGAAATGCCTTCGACATGAATCGCTTCGGCGTCGATCTTCGTGCCGAAGGCGAGGCTGGTGAGGATGGCGAGCTTGTGGGCGGTGTCGTAGCCCTCGACATCGAAGGTCGGGTCGGCCTCGGCATAGCCCAGGCGCTGCGCATCCTTCAGGCAGGCCTCGAAAGTCAGCCCCTCCAGCTCCATGCGCGAGAGGATGTAGTTGCAGGTGCCGTTGAGGATACCATAAAGCCGCGTCACGGTGTTGCCGGCGAGCGCTTCGCGCAGCGTCTTGACGATCGGGATGCCGCCGGCCGACGAGGCCTCGAAGGCGAGCGCGACGCCCTTCTCTTCCGCCAGCGTCGCGAGCGCGACGCCGTGATGGGCGAGCAGCGCCTTGTTGGCGGTGACGACCGATTTGCCGGCCGACAGCGCCGCCTCGACCGCGGCCTTGGCCGGGCCCTCGGAGCCACCGACCAGTTCCACCAGGCAATCGATCTCGGGCGAGCGCGCGAGATCGACGGGATCGTCGAACCAGGTCAGCCCGCCGAGATCGACGCCGCGATCACGGGTCCTGTCGCGGGCGCTGACGGCGGTGACGCGGATGGCCCGGCCACAGCGTTCGCTCAGCGCATTCTCCTGGCGGCGCAGGATGCGCAGCACGGAGGCGCCGACGGTTCCCAGCCCGGCCAAGCCGATTCGCAGGGGCTTCGAAGGGGTTTCAACGGTCGCGCTTGTCATGGGCGCGGGGTCGCATGAGGGGGGCTGCGAGTCAACGGCGCAACCCCGTCTCGCTCAGCCGAAGCGGCAGACGACCTCGGCCGCCAGCCGCCGCAGCTTGCCATCGCCGAAGGTCATGTGAACACGCAGGAGATTGGTGCCGAAGGCCGTCGTCTTGATCGTGCGCAGGGCCTCCAGCGTGTCGCCGGTCCAGATCGTGGAGGTCTCCATCGCGGGCGTCCAGAACCAGGGCCGGGGCGCCACGATCGTCGCGGCGTTCAGAATGGCTTCCGCCGCCGCCTGCTCCATGCCGGCCGGCAGGTGGCGGGCCACGACCTCGGTGGCATCGCGGCCGCATTCGCGCGCCGTGGTCGCGGCGAGCACGTCGCCGACGAGCGGCGAATTCGTCTCCGGCACGCGCCCGCGCGAAAAATCAACGGTGCTGACCAGGCAGACGAGCGCGAAGAGAATGACGCCCCCCGCGAGCAAACGGCCTTTGCTGATCATCGCGTGCTGGAGCCCCATTCCGGACGGGATCGTCCGTGCCGACGGGTTCCCATGTTTTGGGGTCGCGGTCCAGAGGAAGCCTGCCGTCATTCTCGGGCGCAGCGCAGCGAAGACCCGAGAATCTCCGGCAGGATGAGCATCAGCGCGGCGTGTCACGAGATGCTCGGGTCAAGCCCGAGCATGACGCCTGAGCGGCGTGGCCAGTCCGCCCCCCTACCCCGCCTTGGGCATCTGGATGACGTTGTGGAGCGTGTGATCGGCGCCCTTGAGGAAGCGGCCGACATTGCGGGCGGCCTGGCGGATGCGCTGCTCGTTCTCGACGATGGCGATGCGGACATAGTCGTCGCCATGCTCGCCGAAGCCGATTCCGGGCGCGACCGCGACCTCGGCCTTCTCGATCAGGAGCTTCGAGAACTCCAGCGAGCCGAGATGGCGGAATTTCTCGGGGATCGGCACCCAGGCGAACATCGAGGCGGCCGGCGCCGGGAACTCCCAGCCGGCCTTGCCGAAGCTCTCGACCAGCGCGTCGCGACGCTTGCGGTAGATGTCGCGCATCTCGCGGATGCAGTCGTCGGGGCCGTTGAGGGCGGCCGCCGCCGCGACCTGGATCGGGGTGTAGGCGCCATAATCGAGATAGGACTTCACCCGCGCCAGCGCCGCCAGCAGGCGCTCGTTGCCGACGGCAAAGCCCATGCGCCAGCCGGCCATCGAGAAGGTCTTGGACATCGAGGTGAACTCGACGGTGACGTCCATCGCGCCCGGCACCTGCAGCATCGAGGGCGGCGGGTCGTTCTCGTCGAAATAGACCTCGGCATAGGCGAGGTCCGACAGCAGGATCAGCTCGTGCTTCTTGGCGAAGGCGACGAGGTCCCGGTAAAAATCGAGCGAGGCGGTGTAGGCCGTCGGGTTTGCCGGGTAGCAGGTGACGAGCGCGATCGGCTTGGGCACCGAATGGATCATCGCCCGCTCGAGCGCCGGGAAGAAGGCCGGCGTCGGCTCGGCCGGCACCGAGCGGATCACGCCGCCCGCCATCAGGAAGCCGAAGGCGTGGATCGGGTAGCTCGGATTGGGCACCAGCACGACGTCGCCGGGGCCCGTGATCGCCTGCGCCATGTTGGCGAAGCCCTCCTTGGACCCCAGTGTCGCGACGACCTGGGTGTCGGGATTGAGCTTCACGCCGAAGCGGCGCTCGTAATAGTGAGCCTGGGCGCGGCGCAGGCCGCCGATGCCCTTGGAAGCCGAATAGCGGTCGGTCCGCGGCTTGCCGGCGGTCTCGACCAGCTTCTCGATGACATGCTTCGGCGCCGGCAGGTCCGGATTGCCCATGCCGAGATCGACGATGTCGACCCCCTTGGCGCGCTCGGCGGCCTTGATCTTGTTGACCTGCTCGAAAACGTAAGGCGGCAGACGCTTGATGCGGTGAAAATCGGCCATTCGAACAGTTCCCTCGCCGGATCCGGCATATTGCATCGCAAGCGCGGCAGGCCTTCGGCTTCGCGCATGCTCGTCAGCCCGGCGCGCGATTCAGATCGTTGCGTCGCATGCGCCCTGCGCGGCATCTTTGGTCACGACAGCGTAAAAAACGCAAGATTCAATCAGGGCAATTGCTGCATCGCGAAACGGCCGGTTGGCGACCGAGCGCTCAGTTCGTCGGCAGCTGCGCGGGTGCGGGCGGCGGCGTCGCTCCCAGGGCTTTCGCCTGGTTGCCGGCGGCCTCGTTCGAGATCCGCTTCGCCTCCAGTTCGGCTTCCATCGTCTTGAAATCCGCGACGGGTTTGCGCGGGGCCTCGCGCGTCACCACAGAGCCGACCGGGACATATGCAGGATCGACCGGGCGGGTTTCCTGGACGAAGGGCTTGGCCTCCTGCGGGGTGGTCGCCATGCCCGCGGCCTCCGCGACCGCCTTGCCGGCCTCGCCCGCGCAACCGGCGGCACCCATCCCGATAACGGCCAGCAGCAGCAGCGTCGGGAGGGGCATTGTCTTGGGGGCGGCGACGGGCATGGCGGCATCCGGCAGGTTGCGGAATTCTCTTTGTAATCGATATCCGTTACGTCCTTAATAGGACCAAATTGGGGAGCCAACAGCGTCCCCCAGAGAAGATTTGCGACGGGGAGAACGCGATGGACCGGCAAACCGACAAGAAGCCGGCGGACGCGACGGCCTCGGACGAGGCGCAGGCTCCCGATCTCGACCAGTTCGCGCAGAACATGAGCCGGCTCGTCGAGGAGTACGGCAAGGTCACGGCGGCCTATCTCAAGCCGATCGAACGCGGCGAGGCCAAGGGCGGCCAGGCCGACGAGGCCAGCGAAATGGTCAAGACGCTCGGCCGCGTGGCCGAGACATGGGTGTCCGACCCGCGCAAGATCATCGAGGCCCAAGCCTCCCTCACCGGCGAGTTCCTAACGCTGTGGAGCCAAATGCTCAAGCGCGCCAGCGGCGAGCCGGCCGCCCCGGTCGCCGAGCCCGACAAGCGCGACGGCCGCTTCGCCGACCCGGACTGGTCCGGCCATCCGATGTTCGACTTCATCAAGCAGGCCTATCTGATCGGCTCGCGCTGGGCCGAATCGATGGTCGACAAGGCCGAGGATCTCGATCCGCATACGCGCGAGAAGGCGCGATTCTACGTCAAGCAGATCGCCAGCGCGCTTTCGCCGTCGAACTTCGTCGCCACCAATCCCGAGTTGCTGCGCGAGACGCTGCGCCAAAACGGCGAAAATCTCGTCCGCGGCATGAAGATGCTGGCCGAGGACATCGAGGCCGGCCATGGCGAACTCAAGATCCGCCAATCCGACCCGAGCGCCTTCAAGGTCGGCGTCAACATCGCCTCGACGCCCGGCAAGGTGGTGTTTCGCAACGACATCATCGAGTTGATCCAGTATGCGCCTTCGACCGAGACGGTGCTGAAGCGCCCTCTCCTGATCGTGCCGCCCTGGATCAACAAGTTCTACATCCTCGATCTCAACGCCGAGAAGAGCTTCATCCGCTGGGCCGTGGCGCAGGGGCTGAGCGTGTTCTGCATCTCCTGGGTCAACCCGGACGAGCGCCATGCCGCCAAGGATTTCGAAAGCTACATGCGCGAGGGCATCTTCGCCGCGCTGGAGGCGATCGAGCAGGCGACGGGCGAAAAGAAGGTCAACGCGATCGGCTACTGCGTCGGCGGGACGCTGCTGGGCGTCACGCTGGCCTATATGGCCGCGACGCAGGACAAGCGCATCGCCAGCGCGACCTTCTTCACGACGCAGGTGGATTTCTCGCAGGCTGGCGAACTCTCCGTCTTCGTCGACGAGGAGCAGATCCGGGCGGTCGAGGAGCAGATGACCAAGAGCGGCTATCTCGACGGCGCGCGTATGGCCGGCGCCTTCAACATGCTGCGGCCCAATGACCTGATCTGGTCCTATGCGGTCAACAACTACCTCAAGGGCAAGGCGCCGACGCCCTTCGACCTGCTCTACTGGAACTCCGATTCGACGCGGATGCCGGCGGCGAACCACTCCTTTTACCTGCGCAACTGCTATCTCGAGAACAAGCTCTCGAAGGGCGAGATGGTGATCGGCGGCAAGCAGCTCGATCTCGGGGCGGTGAAGATCCCGATCTACAATCTCGCCACGCGCGAGGACCATATCGCCCCGGCGCAGTCGGTCTTCACCGGCTCGCAGTGTTTCGGCGGCCCGGTCGACTACATCGTCGCGGGCTCGGGCCACATCGCCGGCGTCGTGAATCCGCCGGGCAAGGTGAAGTACCAGTACTGGACCGGCGGGCCACCCACCGGCACCTATGAGAGCTGGATCGCCGCCGCCCGCGAGCATCCGGGCTCCTGGTGGCCGCACTGGTTCTCCTGGGTCGAGGCGCAGGCGCCCAAGCGGGTGAAGGCGCGGGTGCCGGGCTCAGGGAAGCTGCCGGCGCTGGGCGATGCGCCGGGGACCTATGTGAAAGTGAGGGTTTAAGGCGAGTTCGCGACGAAGCTTTGGGGCACATCGAACTTAAGCTTGTAGATCAGCTCATCTGAGGAATCACTTTTTAGATAGAAACCAGGAGAAAAGTGATGGAGACAATTCTATCAAGCGTAGGTCAAATTGCTGGAATTGCCGGTATTTCCGTCGTAACTTTTCTTTTTGTCTGCAAGGCAATGCTTCAAAATGTCGATTGGCCTACTCCAACAAAAAGAGAGACATCAAAGACCTTAAACAGGATGCTGCTGTTCGCTTTTTCGCTGGCAATCGCCGGCATGATCACTTGGCTTGGCGCGAAAGCTATATCGGCAACACACGACGTTGCGTCCGAAACTATTAATAAAGGTGGCACAGTTGATTACCAATTTCGGATCGGAACATCTTCCAATTCAGCCTTCAAGGCGGGAGGAAACACAGAAATTTCAGCTCTATCAGAAATACAATTGATTGATTGGTACAGTACCGTTAGAGATAAATTGATTTATGGAGACTACTTGACTGAAAAAGAACTTATAAGAGAATATTTATACAAAAAATCCAAATGGACACCAGAATCCGAATCAGCTCTAAAATCCCGGTTGATAAATTATTCTGTTTCTAATAAAAACAAGTTATACTTTAAGAATACTGATGGCAGTAAATATCAAATTAAAATCAGTTCTAATCACAATTGCGATGAATCGTATTATAGTTTCGTTCAAATTTCGCCCGCAGTGTCTCAAAATTATGCAAAATACAACGAACAGCGCGATATAAAAGATATTTTAATCAGAAATGATACCTCTGGGCAAGAAATTACTTCAAGACTAGGATCAAATAATAAACTAATAGAGCAGTGGAACAATACTTTTTACAATAGAGATGGCGATTTTGATGAAATCATTAAAATAAAAAATACTGACTCAATTGGATTTAAAGTGCGAATACAAAAAAGATTAAATGACAACGACTATCAAATCGGCCTAATTATGCCTAAGATTCCCACCTGCATCGCACTTGCGACAAGTATTCAGTGATGGAACCAACGCTCGATCAATGGTTTATGTGAGTCAAGAATTTATACCGCAGCGCGGGTCGCGGGCAATGTGATTGCATTTTTATATTTTATGTAAGATCGGAAAAGGATCTTTAGTCTAGTACGCGCTGACACACTCGCCCAAGTCGATAAAAAGGCCGATCCATTGAACCGAGAAGCCGGCCCGAGGGCCGGCTTCTTTGTCTCGCCTTGCAGCGAGTATCAGTTCTTGCGCACCACGGGGCGGACCGGGATCGCCTCCGCCGGGTTGTCCCAGCGATAGGTCAGGCCGGCCGAGACGATGTTGATGTAGGGCTTGGCTTCGGCCGTGAAGATGACCGGACCCTGCTGCGGATGGGCACCGCCATAGTTCACCGACGCCTTGGTGACGTGGATAAAGGTGTAGCCGACATCGAGCTTCAGCTTGTCCGTGACCTGGTAGCTCGCACCGGCCGAGAGCCAGAGCCGGTCGTTGTCGGAGACGAAGACGGTGCGGTTGGTGTCGTTGACCGCCGAAAGCTCGTAGGCGACGCCGGCGCGCAGCGTCAGAGCCTGGTTGTACTTGTATTCGACGCCGCCGCTGAAATACCAGCTATCGTCATAGACGAAGTTGAGGCTCGAGATCGGCAGGCCGCTGATCTGGCTGACGATCGGGATGCGGCGGAAGCGGCTCCAGTTGGTCCATTCGACGCCGAGATGGGCCTGCCACTGGTCGTTGATGACCTGCGAGACGCCGAACACCACGGAATCGGGCAGGTTCAGATTCGCCTTGATCGGCGACACGCCGGCCACGGTCGAGATCGTGCCCTCCAGGGTCTGCCGGATCGAGGAGCGATAGGCGAGACCGATGGTCGTGCCCTGCAGCGGGGTCAGCGTCGCGCCGACACGGAAGCCGTAATCGATCGTATCGCCCTTGAGGACCTGGTTGGGGGCGGCCGGGCCGATGGCGGTCGCGAGCGCCGCGCCGGTGGCGTTCTTCAGGCTGGTGTTCAGATACTGGACCTGGAAGGCGGCGCCGACCGAGAGCCAGTCATTGACCTTGTAGCCGATCGTCGGGGAGACGTTGATCGTGCGCAGGGTCGCGGACCGGCCATAGACCTGCCCCGCATAGACCTGATTCTCGGGCTTGGAGCGCAGGCCGAAGGGCGCGCCCGTGGTCAGGCCGACCCAGAACCGGTCGGTGAGCTGCCAGGCGGAATAGGAAGCCGGGATGAAGGCGCCGTCGCCGCCGATGTTGCCGCTGCCGTTCTGGATCGGGCTGAGCGGACCGACCGGGGAGCCCAGGCGCGTCGCCCCGGTAGGCTCATAGGAGGCGTTGGCGTTGAGATAGGTGAAGTTCCACTGGCTGTTGCGGCCGGGGAACATGGTGATCGTGGCCGGGTTCCAGGCCATGGCGCCCATGCCGATGCCGCCCGAGGCCGCACCCGCATAGGCCATGCCGAGGCCCTCGGCGCTCTGGCCGCTGCGGATCGCGAAGGAGCTGGCCTGGGCCGCGCCGGCGGCGAGGAGCGCCGCGACCGAAACCGTGGCCACTGCGGCCGTGCGAACGATGCCCATCATGGAAGTCCATCCCGTCTGTCGTTTCTTCGGGACTGATCCGTCCCGCTCGATGACGAACATGACCCGAGCCGTTTCTGGCCGCAATCCCGCCTTGAAGTTCGTTTGTGAGGCTGTGTGCGAAGCTATTCCGCTAGGGAAACCGCAAAAACAGGCGAAACGGCCGCGTTTTCTTCCCTTGCCGGCTTCATGCCAGGCCGATCACATCGTTTACATACGAACTATTGCGGGTTTTCAGGATTTTGGATCAAACCGCGGCACCCTCGCCCAATCGGAAGGCAGGAAGCTTTCACCGACGCCGTTGCATTCACGCAACATTGCCCGGAGCCGCGACATGCACCCGCGCCATGCGTCGGAACGGGCTTGTCATCGGCGGCTGCATCTTGTCAGGTTCGCCACCCAATTAGATCGTTTGAAAACGGGGGAAACGACGTGAAACTGTTACGCTATGGCGCTCTTGGCCAGGAAAAGCCCGGCCTGCTCGATTCCAAGGGCGTCCTGCGGGACCTCTCGGGCAGCCTTCCCGACCTCGCCGGCAAGGCGCTGACCTCGGCCTCGCTGGCCAAAATTCGAGCAATCGACCCCGAATCATTGCCGGCGGTTTCCGGCGCGCCGCGCATCGGCGCCTGCGTCGGCGACGTCCGCAACTTCATCGCGGTCGGCCTCAACTTCGCGGACCACGCGGCCGAGACCGGCGCCGAAATCCCCAAGGAGCCGATTCTCTTCAACAAGGCGCCGAACTGCATCGTCGGTCCGAATGACGACGTGATCATTCCCAAGGGCTCGAAGAAGACCGACTGGGAGGTCGAACTCGCCATCGTCATCGGCGACGGCGGCTCCTACATCCCCGAAGACAAGGCGATGGCCGCCATCGCGGGCTTCGCCGTCTGCAACGACGTCTCGGAGCGCGAATACCAGATCGAGCGCGGCGGCCAGTGGGCCAAGGGCAAGGGCTGCCCGACCTTCGGCCCGCTCGGCCCCTGGCTGGTGACGACCGACGAGGTCGCGGACGTCCAGAATCTCGGCATGTGGCTCGAGGTCGATGGCGAGCGCGTCCAGAACGGCTCGAGCAAGACGATGATCTTCGGCTGCGCCTATCTCGTCCACTACATCAGCCAGTTCATGCGGCTGGATCCGGGCGACGTCATCACCACCGGCACGCCGCCCGGCGTCGGCCTCGGCTTCAAGCCGCCGCGCTTCCTGAAGGGCGGCGAGGTCGTCAAGCTCGGCATCGAGGGCCTGGGCGAGCAGCAGCAGCACTTCAAGGCCTATCAGGGCTGAGATCGCTCCTCGCCGACATGGAAAAGGGCCGCTCGCGCGGCCCTTTTTTGTGCCTCCGTCAAAGCGAGTGCCGGATCACTTCTCGGGCAGGCCGAGCATCAGCCGGATGTTCTGCACCGCGGCGCCCGAGGCGCCCTTGCCGAGATTGTCGAGCCGCGCCACCAGCACCGCCTGGCGCAAATCGTCGTCGCCGAAGACCCGCAGTTCGAGCCGGTTGGTATCGTTGAGCGCTTCGGGCTCCAGCTTGCCGCCCGCCTGCACGGCCGGAACGACCGAGACATAGGTCGAGCCGGCGTAATGCTCGGCCATCGCGTCGGCGAGATCGGCCGCCTTGGGCTTGCCCGGCAGCGTGTCGAGATGCAGCGGCACCGAGACCAGCATGCCCTGCCGGAAATTCCCGACCGAGGGAATGAAGATCGGCCGGCGAGTCAGCCGGGCATATTGCTGCAGCTCGGGCAGATGCTTGTGCTTGAGGCCGAGCCCATAGAGCTCGAAAGCCGGCGCCGTGCCGGCCTCATAGGCCTCGATCATGCTCTTGCCGCCGCCGGAATAGCCGGAAACCGCATTGATGGTGACGGCGTGATCGGGCGGGATGAAGCCGGCATCGACCAGCGGCCGCAGCAGCGCGATGCCGCCCGTGGGATAGCAGCCCGGGTTGGAAACGCGGGTGGCCTTCGCGATCGTCGCGGCATGGCCGTGCTCGAGTTCGGCGAAGCCGTAGACCCAGTCCGGGGCGACGCGATAGGCGGTCGACGCATCGACGATCTTGGGCGAGGCGTCGCCGAGTTCGTCAGCCAGTGCGACCGATTCCTTGGCGGCGTCGTCGGGCAGGCAGAGCACCACGAGATCGACCTGCGCCATCATCTCCCGGCGCGCGGCAGGGTCCTTGCGCTTCTCGGGGTCGATGCTCCTGACGACGACGCCCGGCATAGCCGCCAGCCGGTCGCGGATGCCGAGCCCGGTCGTGCCGGCTTCGCCGTCGATGAAGATGGATTTCGGGTTCTGGCTCATCGGGACCTCCGAGACCGGCATGGACGAAATGCTTGGTCGGCTTCAGGCACAAAAAAACCGCGCTTCGGGCGCGGTCGCGGGCGTTCGGACATCAAGCCGAGCGTCATCGCGGTCGCGCAGGGGCGGCCGAGACAGAGCGACGTCGGGCGTGGTTCACGGTCATGAGCGGGATATGAGCGAGGGAGGGGGCGCTGTCAATTGCACGCCGTCATTCTCGGGCGGCGCGAAGCGGCGACCCGGGAATCTCCGGATCGACATGCTCGGGTCGAGCCCGAGCCTGACGGGCGTTACGGTCAAGGATTTGAACCGCTTGCACCGGGAGGCTGCCAAACCGATTCCAGTCCCTCACACCCTGATTCACCCCGCCTTCTTCAGCGCCAGCGCCTGGATGTAATGCTGGACCAGCGCCGATCCGGCGATCGCGGTGGCGTCGGCGTGGTCGTAGGGCGGCGAGACCTCGACCACGTCCATGCCGCGAAAGTCGAGGTCGCGCAGGCCCCAGACCATGCGCAGCGCCTGATCCGAGGTGAAGCCGCCGGCGACCGGCGTGCCCGTGCCCGGCGCGAAGGCGGGATCGAGTGCGTCGATGTCGAAGGTCAGATAGGCCGGCCCGGTGCCCACGCGCTCCCTGATGCGGGCGATGGTGCCGGCGACGCCGAGTTCATGCGCGACATAGGCGTCGAGGACGTCGATCCCGCAATCGCGCGGGGCGACCGTGCGCAGGCCGATCTGGATCGAGCGATCCGTGTCGATCAGCCCCTCGCGCACCGCCTCCAGCACGAAGGAGCCATGGCTGACCGCGCCGACACCGTCATCCCAGGTGTCCTGATGCGCGTCGAACTGGACCAGTGCCAGTCTGCCATGGCGGGCGACATGGGCGCGTAACAGCGGCAAGGTGATGAAATGGTCGCCGCCCAGCGTGACGAGATGCGCGCCCGCGGCGATGATGCCCGCCGCCTCCCGCTCGATCGCCCGCGCACAGCCCTGCAGATCGCCGCGCGGCAGCAGGCAGTCGCCGTAATCGACGGCGGCGAGATGGGCGAAGGGGTCGATCCGCGCGGGGTATTGCGCGTCGCCATCGAAGATCGCGCTGGCGCGGCGCAGGGCCTGCGGCCCGAAGCGCGTGCCCGGGCGGTTCGAGACGGCGAGATCGAAGGGCACGCCCCAGATCACCAGATCGCAGCCGGAGACGTCCTTGGAATAGCGCCGCCGCATGAAGGAGAGCGCGCCGGCATAGGTCGGGTCCGCCGCGCCGCCGCGGCGATCGCCGGTGAAGGCGTGGTCGATCGGGGGCGTCTCGGCGGGTGCGCTCATGGGGATGATCCGTGACGTCAGGGCTTGCGGCCGACGAGCCAGACATAAAGGCACCAGGGCAGGATCAGGGCGAGCCCCGACAGCACCAGCCGCAGCACCGTCCAGGCGACCGGGTTCTGCAGGGCGCGGCCGTCCAGTTCCGGCACGCCATGGATCAGGCCGAGCGCGAAGGCCGGCGCGAGGAAGATCACCAGCGCATTGCCGATGCGGCGGCCGCGCGGCAAATCGCGCCGCGCCAGCGCGATCAGGGCGGGCACGGCGATCATGCCGAAGGCGATGAGGATCAGGAGAACGCGCATGGGTCGGAGTCCGGGACGGTGAATGAGCCCCTCATGGCCTGGCCTGAGGTGGGCGCGACATGAGCTGGGCCCGCAGATCGAGAGTGGCGATGCTGCGCTCGATCGGAGAGGGATCGGCACTCTGGTCACCGAGAAAGGGCCTGTCCATGACGAACAGAAGCCCGATCAGGAGACCGATCGCGCCGGAGTAGCCGGCCAGCGGCAGGATCACCACCCATCGCGGCACAATCATCGCCGCCTCCGCCGTCATCAGCAGCAAAAGCAGGATCACGGCGAGCCAGAAGGTGTCTGGCAGACCGCCGGCCGCCGAAGCCTCGATCTGCGATTGAGTATCGCCGATGGATTCGACGCCGGCCGAGATCAGTTCGAGCGTACTCCCGTCTCCCTTGATGGTTTGAGCCAGAACATCGACGTGCCCCGACAAAGCGCCCAGAGCCGTCGCCACATCGGGGCTCGGCCTCTGAGCGCGCATCGCCGGCCATCCGCGATCGACCAGGATGCGGGCATAATCACGCACTGCCCGGCGGGCATCGGCGGCCTCGGCGGAGTCGATGCGGCCCAGCGCACGGTCGAGCTGCAGCAGGTTCATCGCCTGGCTCTCGACCAGTCGGCGCGCATCATGAAGGCGATTGACCGATTGCAGCAGCAGGAAGGCAGTGAAGATGCCGGTGAGCGGGCCGATCAGCTTGAACGCATCGAGCGCGGCCGCAGACCGCTCCAGGTTCGGCTTCAGCCGAAACATGCGATGCGCGACCCAGGGCGCGGCCACGCAGATCCCGAGCGCCAGCGTCACCGCCAGGCTGATCAGCACGGTGGAGTGTATCTGATAGAGCCACGCGGCCATCGCTTCGTTCATGTCCCTGCTGCTAGGCTGCGGGGCGGAGCTATACCCGCCGCGCGCCTAAGGGCAAACCGACGCGTCGCCGCCTGCGGCCATCGCGGCGATCGCGGCATTGCGGCAAAGGCTACCGCCCGCCGCCGACGCGCAGGATCGAGCCGACGACATAGGACGCGGCGTCCGACAGGGCGAAGAGCACGACCTCCGCGACCTCCTCGGGCTGGGCGGCGCGCTTGATGGGAATCGTCGGCGCGATGCGGGCGACGCGGCCGGGCTCGCCCGAGGACAAAGCGTGGATCTCGGTCTCGGTCATGCCCGGCGCCACCGCGTTGACCCGGATGCCGGCCGGCGCCAGCTCTCTGGCCATGCCGAGCGTGAGGGAATCGATCGCGCCCTTCGAGGCCGCATACCAGACGAACTCGTCGGGCGAGCCGAGCCCGGCCGCGATCGAGGAGATGTTGACGATCGCCCTGCCCTTCGCCTGCGGATTGGCCATCAGCGCGCGCGTCGCCTCGCGCGCGACCAGGATCGCGCCGGTGACGTTGACGTCGATGCAGGTGCGGATGGTCTGCGGGTCGGCCTCGGCCAGCTTGCTCGCCGGGCCGGTGATGCCGGCATTGTTGACGACATGGGTCAGCGGCCCGAGCGCCGCTTTGGCTTCCGCGAAGACGCGGGCGATGTCGTCCTGCACGGCCATGTCGCCCTGCAGCGCGACCGCTTTCGCCCCAGCGGCCTCGCAGGCCGCCACGACCTCGGCGGCAGCCTTCGCCGCGCTCTGGTAGTTCACCGCGACGTCATAGCCGCGCTGTGCGGCCATCACGCAGATGGCGGCGCCGATGCCCCGGCTGCCGCCGGTGACGAGGAGGACGGGGCGGGCGGCGGTCATGGTGTCTCTCCTCGAGCGGTGCCGAACCCGTCATTGCGAGCGCAGCGAAGCAATCCAGACAAAGGCCGAGCGCACGATCCTGGATCGCTTCGCTGCGCTCGCGATGACGAAGGGACAGAGAATACGAAAAGGGCGGCCCTTGCGAGCCGCCCTTTCCACATACCGGGTGATCGGAAAACGATCAGCGCTTCGAGAACTGGAAGCTGCGGCGGGCCTTGGCCTTGCCGAACTTCTTGCGCTCGACGACGCGCGAATCGCGGGTCAGGAAGCCTTCCTTCTTGAGCGGGCCGCGAAGCTCGGGCTCGTAGAAGGTCAGGGCCTTGGAAATGCCGTGACGCACCGCACCGGCCTGGCCGGAGAGACCGCCGCCCTTGACCGTGACGACGACGTCGTACTGGGTCAGGCGATCGACGAGCTGCAGCGGCTGCTGGAGGACCATGCGCAGCACGGGGCGCGCGAAGTACACCACCTGGTCACGGGTGTTGACCGTGATCTTGCCGGTGCCGGGCTTGATCCAGACGCGGGCGATGGCGTTCTTGCGCTTGCCGGTGGCATAGGCGCGGCCCTGCGCATCGACCTTCTTGACGTGGACGGGGGCGTCGGGCTGGGTCGACTTCGCGACTTGGCCGAGCTGCTCGAGAGACTGAAGAACCTCGGCCATGGTCAGACCCTCGCATTCTTGCTGTTGAGCGCGGCGACGTCGAGCGCCTCCGGCATTTGGGCTGCGTGGGGATGCTCGGCGCCCTTGTAGACGCGCAAATTGCCGAGGATCTGGCGGAACAGCGGGCCGCGGGGCAGCATGCGCTCGACAGCCTTCTCGACGATCCGCTCCGGGAAGCGGCCTTCGAGAATGAACTTGGCCGAACGCTCCTTGATGCCGCCGGCATAGCCGGTGTGGTGGTAGTAGACCTTCTGGTCGCGCTTGCGGCCGGTCAGGACGACCTTGTCGGCATTGATGACGATGATGTTGTCGCCGCAGTCGACATGGGGGGTGTACGCCGGCTTGTGCTTGCCGCGCAGACGCAACGCCACAACCGCGGCGAGACGACCCACGACGAGCCCGGAGGCGTCGATCACAACCCACTTCTTTTCGACATCGGCGGGCTTGAGCGAGATGGTCTTCATCGCGGGCACCCTTCGGAGCGTTGAAAAAAGGACAAGCCGCCGGAGGACCGGCGGCGGTGTGAGCGGGGGATAGGGGCAGGCCGCGCCGGTGTCAAGCACTACCCGATGCTCACGATCCCGAAAAACGCATTGTTTTCAGCGGAATGCCGAAAACGGTACCCAGATACCGCGCTGCCCCATTCGTCATGCTCGGGCTCGACCCGAGCATCTCAGGCCAGAGATTCTCGGGTCGAGCCCGAGAATGACGACGCGTCCGCCTCAGCGCTCCGCGGGAATCGAATAGGTCCCCGTCGCATGGGCGACCATCTCGCTTTCGCCTTGCGAGTAGAGCGAGACCTCGCCCACCGCCAGTCGCTTGCCGAGCTTGAGCAGCCTCGCCTCCCCGATCAGTGCGGCGGGACCCGGCTTGCGCAGGAAGTTGAAGGACAGGCTCGTGGTGACGGCGAGCGCGACGGGGCCGATCTGGCCGAGGATCGCCGCATAAAGCGCGAGATCTGCGAGTGCCATCATGGTCGGGCCGGAGATCGTGCCGCCGGGGCGCAGATGCTTCTCGTGGTAGTCGCAGCGCATGCGGGCGCTCATGGCGCCGACCTCCTCGACGAAATAGGTGCGCCCGCCGATATGGAGCTGCGGGAAGACCTCGTCGAGGAAGGCCTCGATCTGCGCGGCGTTCATCCGGGGCGTGGTGTCGCGCAGGGTCTTGTCGCGCAAGGTCTTGTCACGGAAGGTCATGCGGGCGATCCGGCAAATGCCAAGTGGGGACATGCCCCTTGCAGCATGGGGGAGCGCGGCGGACAATACGGCAAAACGCACAGGGAAACGCCGAAGGTCACCGCCATGAACGCCCATGCCCCCCCCGAAGCGGCGCCCGCGCTGCGGCGCGCGGATGCCGACGGCATCGCCACGCTGACGCTCGCCCGCCCGCAATCGCGCAATCCGTTGAGCGAGGCGATGCTGGCCGCGCTGGCCGAAAGCTTCACCGCCATCGGCGCCGACCGGAGCGTCAAGGCGGTGGTGCTGGCAGCCGAAGGCCCGGTCTTCTGCGCCGGGCACGACCTCAAGGAGATGAGCGCGCACCGCGCCGATCCCGATCGCGGCCGCGCCTATTTCAGCGACATCCTCGCACGCTGCTCAGGCGTGATGCAGCAGATCACCGCCCTGCCCCAGCCAGTGATCGCGGCGATCGAGGGCACGGCGACCGCCGCCGGCTGCCAGCTCGTCGCCAGTTGCGACCTCGCGGTTGCGGGGGATGCCGCCCGCTTCTGCACGCCGGGCGTACATATCGGCCTGTTCTGCTCGACGCCGATGGTGGCGCTGACGCGCAACCTTTCCGCCAAGCACGCCATGGAGATGCTGCTGCTCGGCGAGATGGTGCCCGCCGACGAGGCCGCGCGGATGGGACTGCTCAACCGCGTCGTGCCGGCGGGTAGCGCGTTGGCGGAGGCGAAGCGTCTCGCCGGTGTGATCGCCTCGAAATCCTCAGGCACGATCCGCGTCGGCAAGCGCGCCTTCTATGCGCAGCGCGAGATGGGCCTGGCGGCGGCCTACGACCACGCCTCGGCGGTGATGGTCGAGAACATGCTGGCGCGCGATGCGGAGGAAGGCATCGGGGCCTTCGTGGAAAAACGTGCGCCGGTGTGGGAGGGGTAGCGCGGGTGCTACATTGGCGTCATTCTCGGGCGGAGCGAAGCGCAGACCCGAGAATCTCCGGCCGGAGATGCTCGGGTCGAGCCCGAGCATGACGTGCCTTCATCCCCCGCCTCACCCTTGGAATTCCATGTCCCACGACGCCTACCCCGACGCCCAGATCCGCGACATCCTCAAGAGCGTGAAGCGCATCGCGCTCGTCGGCGCCTCCTCCAGCGAGGCGCGGCCCTCCTGGATCGTGACGAAATACCTGCTCGACCGCGGCTATGACGTGATCCCCGTCAATCCAGGCCTCGCCGGCCAGACGCTGCTGGGCAAGACGGTCTATGCCTCGCTGAAGGACATCCCCGGCGCGATCGACATGGTCGAAATCTTCCGCAATTCGGAGGCCGCCGGGCCGCTCACCGACGAGGCGCTGACGCTCGAGCCGCTGCCGAAGGTGATCTGGATGCAGCTCTCGGTGCGCAATGACGATGCGGCAGCGCGCGCCGACGCGAAGGGCGTCACCGTGATCATGAACCGCTGCCCCAAGATCGAGTATGGCCGCTTGTCGGGCGAGATCGGCTGGCAGGGCATCAACTCCCGCATCCTCTCCTCGAAGAAGCCGGTGCTCGCCGGCAAGGGCTTCCAGAAGCTGACGATCCACCGCCCGGGGACGTGAGACCTCAGGCGGCACGGCTCAACCGCTCCATCTCGCGCGCGAAATCGAAGCGCAGCGGGTCGGCCTCAGCTGGGCGACGAACCCGTGGCAGGTCAGATCGGCTCCAGGATGGCCGGCACGCCATCGAAGATGCGAGCGAGCGGTTCCGGCTTGCCGAGCAGGAACCCCTGCGCATAGTCGACGCCGATGATGCGGAGACGGTCTAGCGTTTCGCTCGTCTCGACAAACTCCGCAACGGTCTGGACGCCGACGACTTTCGCAATATCGACAAAGCAGCGAACCATGACGTCGTTCAGCTTATCGGTGACGAGATCGCGGATGAAGCGTCCGTCGATTTTCATGAAATCGACCCGGAGCGATTTCAGATAGCCAAACGACGAAGCTCCCGCACCGAAGTCATCCAGTGCGACCTTGATTCCCATCGATCGCACGCGCTCGATGAATGCGGCTGCATCCGCAAGATTGGTAATCGCTTCGGTCTCGGTGATCTCGATACAGATCCTCGAGCAGATGTCTCGCCCGGCGCGTTCCAAGACGTCAAACGCCCAGGCGTGAAAGGCCCGGTCGCCAGTCGACCGTCCCGAGAGGTTCAAACTGATCAGCCGAATATCCTGAACCACAATGACGCTGGCAATCCACCTGGTTGCCTCGCGCAGAACCCAGCGATCGATGCGCGAAATCAGATGGAACCGTTCGGCTGCGGGCAGAAAAGCACCTGGGACTGCCAGCGAGCCATCATCGTTCTTCATGCGAAGCAGAAGTTCGGCATGCAGTCCGGGTTTATCGGCAGCGAGGGCACGAATCGTCTGTGCATGCAGGACGAAGCCGCCATCGTCCAGCGCCCGTTCGATCCGGTTTGTCCATTGCACCTCGAACTGACGTGATTGCATGGCCACATCGGTCTCGAGCCAGGCGTGAAAGCGGTTCCGTCCCGCCTCCTTCGCGGCGTAGCAGGCCGAGTCCGCAGCCTTTTGCAAAGCGGCGATATCCCCCCAGCGGGCGTCGATCGGCACCAGTCCGATGCTGGCACCGACGCGAAACTTCCGGCCATCGTGCACGAACCGAAAATCGTCCATGGCATCGCAAATTCGCTGCGCCAGTTTTCCGGCAAGTTCAACGGAACAGTTTTCGAGAATGATGCCGAATTCATCACCGCCGAGACGGGCCAGTGTATCGCAGTTTCGAACGACCCCGCGAAACAGTTTGCTGACCTGCCGTAACAGAATATCGCCCACGGCATGTCCGCAGGTATCATTCACGATCTTGAATTGATCGAGATCCAGATACAGCAGCGCATGACAGGACCTGTCCTCACGGGACTTGCCCAGCAAGAGCTTCAAGCGCGCTTCGAATTCGGTGCGGTTTTTTAGCCCCGTCAAAGCATCATGCGTTGCACGATACTTCATCTCCTTGGAGAGGCGTCTTTGTTCCGATACATCATGAAACACCAGAACAACGCCGAGGACCACGCCGTCATTCCGCACGATCGGGGCGGCGGAATCCTCAATTCCGAATTCGGTGCCGTCTTTCGAAATCAGGATGGTATGGTCGGCGAGGCCAACGATACGTCCCTCGGCAAGGCACGCCGCAACCGGGTTGGGGGCAACAGCCCGCGTGGTCTCATCGACGATCCTGAAAATCTCTTCCAGAGCCTTGCCTTGCGACTCGTCCTGTCGCCAGCCCGTCATTCGCTCAGCGACTGGATTCAGCCATGTAATCCGGCCCGTGGCATCCGTGGTAATGACCGCATCACCAATCGACTGCAGCGTCACGCGCATCAGCTCGTGCTGCTCGGCAAGTTGAGCACTGAGTTTCCGACGCTCGGTCACATCCTGCAAGGCACCGGAGAGACGGACCGGGCGGCCGTCGGAGAACTCGGCCGACCCAACAGCGCGCACAAAACGCTGCACGCCGTCAACGCGATGGATCGACAACTCGAGATCGAAGCTCTTTCCTGTCGAAAAAGCTTCATTGACGGCGGCTTCCAAGACGGGTCGCGATTCCGCAGTGTAGAATCCGATGGCTTCATTGAGATCAGGCGTGAAGCCGGCAGGCAGTCCATGGATGTCGCGAATGACATCCGACCACGTCAAAGATCCGGTGGGTATATCGAACTCCCAGCCGCCTACTCCCGCAAGGTTTCCCGTGCGATTCAGGAATTCCTGGGATTTTTTGAGTGCCACCTCAGAGAGCTTCAGCTCCGTTACGTCACTGGCCTGAGCAATGAAACCCTCGACCTTCCCCTTGACGAAAAACGGTGTGTAATGGGCGATGGTGAACGCAATCGAACCATCCCGCCTGAGCATATTTCGTTCAAATTGCTGCGGCTCACCCGCAAGCGCCGCCTGGATGTGTTTGTCGTTGAGATGGAAAAGCTCTTCTCCCAAAACATCCCGGATGTGTACTCCGGCCATTTCGTCGGCGTTCCGGCCGAACCAGTCGGCATAGTGCCGATTGGAAAACTTGCAGATCAGGTCGTTGGACCAAAAGGCGACGAGGCCCGGGAGCGCGTCCGCCATCGATCGCAGGAAGCGCTCGCTCGTGGTCACCGCGAGCGCCGATTCCACGGCGCGCGAGCGCGCGCCGATCAGCTCCGCCTCGAAGCGGGTGCGCTCCAATGCGACGAAGAATGTCCAGACGTAGCTTTCGCTGCCTTCGTAGATATCCGACCGGCAGTTTGCCAATACGGGTACGGCTTGCCGATCAGCCCCGATCAACTGAAAGAAACATTCAGAAATCGTCCCATTCCGCAACAATGTCGGAAAAACATGGGTCTGCAGAAAGATCCGGCTGGCCGGCGGGAGGATTCTGTCGATGGACTGACCCTGCAGATCCGAAGCATCGAGCCCGGTCACAGCTGTCATCTGGCGGTTCAGCCCGAGGATGGTCCCGCCGACATCGGTTATCAGAACGGAACAGGGCAGCTTATCGACGAGGATCACCGATTGTCTTCTTTTCAGCGCTGTTTGTCGTCGGAGGCGAGATAGCGTCTGATGGCCGCAACGACGAGATCCGGGTGGGTCATGTGCGCGCAATGGCCGGCCACATCGAGTATTTCAAGTTCGCTGCCCACGAGACGCTCGTGCATATACGTGCCAACCGACAGGGGAGCCAGAGCATCATTTCGATGTTGAAGAATAAGACTCGGCGTCGTCACATATTGAAGGTCGGCTCGATTGTCGGCGAAGAACGTCGTCTGCGCAAAAACCCGTGCCGTCACCGGATCGGTTGAACAGAAGCTGTCTGACAGTTCAGCCGATACGGTTCCCGCGCCGTCCGAACCGGCCACGACAGGAGCGAGATAATTTGCCCAGCCCATGTAATTCTGATCCATGAGCGCCAGCAAACCTTCCAGATCCTCCCGCTCAAAGCCGCCCTCATACTCAGGGCGATGGTTGAGGAAGCTCGGCGACGGCCCCAGCAGGATCAGTCGATCGAACAGGCCAGGTCGCTTGACCGACGCCAGGAGCCCGACGCTGCAGCTGACGGAATGGCCGACGAACGACACGCCGGATGTCAGCTCAAGCGCATCACAGACATCGAGGAGGTCCTGCACATACCCATTCAACGTGCCGTAACGTTCGTCATCGAAATCCCTGATGTCTGACCTGCCGCTGCCGACATAATCGAACAGGACCACGCGATGGGTCGTACTGAACTGCTGCGCGACACGTTTCCACATGGTATGATCGCAACCGAACCCATGCGCATACACCATGAACGGCCCCTGAGCGCCATGTACCGTGACATTATTACGCTTTAACACAGTCATTGATCGTTCTCTCGTCTCCCCCTGGCGACACTGTATAGTGATGCATTCCGGATTCGACGAGGACCGATTCGAAAAATTCGGACATCGGGCATAGGTGGATTTTCGGCCGGAAAGCGGCATGATTGCCGTGGACAGGAGCGGGTCTGTCGAGACGCATGCGCCGGAACCACAGCCCGGCTTTCAAGGCGCAGGTCGCGCCGGCTGCCATCGAGGGCGAGACAGCGCTGGCCGATCTGGCGCTGCGGTTCGAAGTCCACCCCAACCAGATCAAGGGCTCAAGAAACACCGGATCCTGTTTGACGCCATCGGGACCGTTCGATAAAACGAACGCAATGTCTCGCATTCAGAAGATCGCAGGGAGTTGACCATGACCGACCGCGCCCCAGGGTTCCATACGCTCGCCATCCATGCCGGCGCCGCGCCCGATGCGGCCACCGGCGCGCGCGCCACGCCGATCTACCAGACCACGTCCTTCGTCTTCGACGATGTCGACCATGCCGCCTCGCTGTTCGGGCTGCAGGCCTTCGGCAACATCTACACCCGCATCGGCAACCCGACCAATGCCGTCTTGGAGGAGCGCGTCGCGGCGCTCGAGGGCGGCACGGCGGCGCTCGCGGTCGCCTCGGGCCATGCGGCCGAGTTCCTCTGCTTCCACGCGCTGATGCAGCCCGGCGACGAGTTCGTCGCCGCCAAGAAGCTCTATGGCGGCTCGATCAACCAGTTCAACCACTCCTACAAGAACTTCGGCTGGAACGTGATCTGGGCCGATTCCGACGATCTCGAGGCGTTTGCCGCCGCCGTGACGCCGAAGACCAAGGCGATCTTCATCGAATCCATCGCCAATCCGGGCGGCGTGATCGTCGACATCGCCGGCATCTCGAAGATCGCCCGCAAGCACAACATCCCGCTGATCGTCGACAACACCATGGCGACGCCCTACCTGATCCGCCCCTTCGAGCACGGGGCCGACATCGTCGTGCATTCGCTGACCAAGTTCCTCGGCGGGCACGGCAACTCGATCGGCGGCATCATCGTCGATGGCGGCTCGTTCAACTGGGTCGGCGACGACCGCTACCCGATGCTCTCCAAGCCGCGGCCGGAGTACAACGGCATGGTGCTCGGCGAGACCTTCGGCAATTTCGCCTTCGCCATCGCGACCCGCGTGCTCGGCCTGCGCGACATGGGCCCGGCGCTCTCGCCCTTCAACGCCTTCATGATCCTGACCGGCATCGAGACGCTGCCGCTGCGCATGCAGCGCCATTGCGAGAGCGCGCTCGCGGTCGCGACGCATCTCTCGCAGCATCCGGCCGTGGAATGGGTCAGCTATCCCGGCCTGCCCGGCGACCGGTATCACGAGCTGGCCAAGCGCTACTGCCCCAAGGGCGCGGGCGCGGTCTTCACCTTCGGGCTGAAGGGCGGCTACGACGCCGGCGTCAAGCTCGTCACCGAGCTGAAGCTGTTCTCGCATCTGGCCAATATCGGCGACACGCGCTCGCTGGTGATCCACCCGGCCTCGACCACCCATCGCCAGCTCAGCGACGCGCAGAAGACGGCGTCCGGCGCCGGCCCGCAGGTGATCCGCCTGTCGATCGGGCTGGAGGATGTGGCTGACCTGATCGACGATCTGGATCAGGCGCTGGTCTGAGCGCTGTCTTTCCGGGGCGTCGCGCAGCGACGTACCCGGAACCCACGACCGGGTGAACCTGTCCTCGACACCGCTGCGTCGACAGGGAACCCACGAGCGGTCACCCGGTCGTGGGTTCCGGGTTCACGCCTGCGGCGTGCCCCGGAATGACTGGTGGGAGGTTCAGCCCCGCGCGGCACCTTCCGTGCGCGTCACATGCACGACGCCCATCGCCAGCACCAGGAAGCCGAGCGCCTGGTGGGCGAGGCCGGCCCAGAGCGGCACGACCAGCAGCAGCGTGACGATGCCCAGCGCCGACTGGACGAGGACGAGGCCCGAGATCGCGGTGGCGCGCATGGCCCCGCCCGAGCCCGGCGCGATCTTGCGCAGCACCAGCATGTGCCAGAGCGCCAGTGCCAGCAGCAGATAGGCGCCGATGCGGTGGTTGAACTGCACCAGCGCCGCGTTGTCGACGAAGTTCTCCCAGAAGGCCGGGCGCACGAACAGCGTATCCATGCCCGGCACCAGCGCACCGTCCATCAGCGGCCAGGTGTTGTAGATGAAGCCGGCGCGCGAGCCGGCGACCAGCCCGCCGAGCGCGATCTGGCCGAAGAGCAGCGCCAGCAGCACCCAGGCCAGGGTGCGACCCTGTGCGGGCTCGATGCGCCGCGCCGGCGTCATCCAGGTGGCAAAGGCGACGACCGAGGCGAAGAACAGGGCGGCAAAGGTCAGGTGCAGCGTCAGCTTCACTGGCGCGACCGCGATCATGCCCGGCTGCAGGCCCGAGGCGACCATGATCCAGCCGATCGTCCCTTGCAGCGCCAAGAGCAGGCCCATGCCGAACAGGACCAGCGTCTGGCGCCAGGGCAGCAGCCGCAGCGCCGCCACGATGAGGAAACCGCCGAGATAGACCAGCCCGATGAAGCGGCCGAGCTGGCGGTGGCCCCATTCCCACCAATAGATGAACTGGAATTCGCCCAGGCTCATGCCCTGGTTCAGCAGCTGGTATTGCGGGCTGGCGCGGTATTTCGCGAATTCGCTGGCCCAGACCTCGGACGAGAGCGGCGGCAGCGCGCCGGTGATCGGCTTCCATTCGGTGATGGAGAGCCCCGAACCGGTCAGCCGCGTCGCGCCGCCGACGATCACCATCACGAAGACGAGGGCGGCCACGGTCCAGAGCCAGCGGCGAATGCCGGCATGGCTGGTGGCCGGCAGGGCGGCGGGTCGGGCTCGGTCGAGGGCGATCGTCACGGGAGCGGGGCCTTCGGTCGCAAGAGCTTGCGCTTCACAAGCGGGATGACAGGTGACAGATAGTCGGCGCGCCCCAGCCCGACAACGCCCGCATTGCCGCAGGCCGGCGCCCGCGCCGACAGCCAGGATGATCCCGCCCCGATGAGACAGACCCACCGCAAGCTGATCGGCGCCGTCGTCATCCTCGTCTTCGTCTGCGTCTATGCGCTGGTCGCGATGGCGCTGGCGCAGGGCCGCATCACCACGGCGCCGAAGCTCGTCCAGACCATCGCCTATATCGCACTCGGGCTGGCCTGGGTGCTGCCGCTGCTGCCGCTGATCAAGTGGATGGAGCGGAAGGACCGGGCCTGAAAATCTGCCGTCATTTTAGGGCGGAGCGCAGCAGAGACCCGAGAATCCCTTGCCGGAGATGCTCGGGTCGAGCCCCGAGGATGACGCGCTGACCTACCCCACATTCACCCGCCTGCCCCGGTTCCAGAGCCAGAACGGCAGGCCCGAGAGCAGCGCTTTCACAGCCGCATCGCTCTGGTGCAGGCCGTTGAGCGACACGCGCGG
Source organism: Allobosea sp. (assembly GCF_030695125.1). Classification (GTDB taxonomy): domain Bacteria; phylum Pseudomonadota; class Alphaproteobacteria; order Rhizobiales; family Beijerinckiaceae; genus Allobosea. The sequence continues at coordinate 219,842 of NZ_JAUYTP010000031.1, forward strand.
CAGGGCGTGGAGGTGGTCGGCATGCTCAGCGAAGAGATGGCCCGGCCGCGTCGTCACCGCGCTGGCGAAGCCCGCCTCCTGCGTCAGTGCGAAATCGCGCGGCCCGGCCGAACTCGGGTCTCCGACGGGATAGGCGAAATGGCGGATGGGAACACCGAGTTCCGCTTCCAGCCTCACCTTGCCCTCGACGATCTCCGCCCGCGCGAACGCCTCGTCATGCTTGGCCAGCATCGGATGCGTCAGCGTGTGCGCACCGATGGTCACGCCAGGCGCGCCGGCCAGAGCGCGCAGCGTCTCCCAGGGCAGACATTCGCGCTCGGCCAAGGCCGCGCGGTCGATGCCGGCCTGCGTCGCCAGATCGGAAATGACTGACAGCAGAATCGCTTCCGGCTGTTTGCGAAGACGCCAGTATAGTGCCTCAAAGGCGCGCTGCTTGTCGGTGTCGCTGTCCGTCCGCGCCGTGAAGGGGCCGTCCGGAAGGGTCAGCGAGAGCGCCGGCAACGCGCGAATCGCCTCCTCGAGCTCCAGCCACCAGAGCCGCGCCGTGCGGTCGGCGAAGCCCGGCGTGACGAAGAGCGTCCAGGGCGCGCCATGTTTCGCCAGCACCGGCCAGGCGTGCTCGATGTTGTCGCGGTAGCCGTCGTCGAAGGTCAGCGCGACGAAAAAGCGGCCCGTCCGCGGCGCCGACAGGCGCAGAACCGCCTCGTCGAGCGAGACGAGGTCGTACCCCTCGGCGCGGATCAGCGCGAGCGTGCGGTCGAGAAAATCCGGCGTGATCTCGAGCAGGCCGTTGGGCTGAAAGCTGCCGGCGGCCGGCGGCCTGACATGGTGCAGCGTCAGGATCACGCCCGCGCCTTGCGCCAGCCCCCTGCCCCAGCGATCGGCGCGGGTGGCCGCGATCGCCTGGAAGATCGCCGAAAAGGCATGGTGGCGCAGGTTCATCTGTCCGTTCCGCGGCAACCGCTCGCTAACGCTGTTGGGCAATCCCGCCCTCGCAGCGCCGCGATCTTGCCCAGTCCGTTCACAATAGCGGGTTAAGGACATGCATCGTCGCCCATCCGAGGTCCGGCCCGTCCATGTCAGCCCTTGCCGAGTCGTCAGCCACTGCCGCGTCCGGTTCTGCCGGAACGCATCGCATCGCGTCGCCCGCGCGAAGCGATGACGGCCTGAGCGCCGCAGCCTGGCACAGCCTCTCGGTCACCGCCGACATCGCCACGATCGAGGCCGAGTGGCGCGGGCTCGAAGCCCAGGCGCTGGTCACGCCCTATCAGGCCTATGGCTGGGTGCGGCCCTTCGTCGAGACCGTCGGCGCGGCGCAGCGCATGGTGTTCCGCCATGCCGTTCTGCGCGATGCGTCGGGCGCCGCGCTGGCGATCCTGCCGCTGGTCATCACCCGCCGCAACGGCATCCGCTTTGCCGAGTTCGTCGGCGGCAAGCACGCCAACTACCATATGGGTATCTATGCGCCCGGTTTTGCGGCCGCGCTCGATGCCGAGGCGATCCGCCGGATGCTCGCCGAGATCGGCGCCGCGATCGGCGGGCTCGACGCCTTCATCTTCGTCAACCAGCCGACGCAATGGCAGGGCATCGCCAATCCGCTGGCGGGGCTGGCGGCGGGGCCGAGCCCCAGCGGCGCCTACAAGCTCGCCCTCGAGCCCGGCGATGGCGAAGGCTCGTTGCGGCGCTCGATGAGCAGCCACGCGCACAAGAAGCTCAAGAACAAGCGCAACCGTTTCGCCACGTTCGGCCCCTCCGAGGTGCTCCGCGCCCGCGCACCGGGCGAAATCGCGCGGGTGATCGACGCGTTCCTGCGCCAGAAGGCCGCGCGCTTCGCGATGATGGGCGTGCCAGACCCGTTTGCGCTCCCTGCCGTCCGGCGCTTCCTGGAACAGGGCGCGCAAGGGACTGCGGACCGGCCGCCGGTTCTGGAGCTGTACTCGCTGGATGTCGGCGGCCAGTCGGTCGCAACCTATGTCGGCGCGGTGCAGGCCGGGCGCTTTTCGGGCATGGCGACGTCCTTCGCCATGGACAGCGAGGTCGCCAAGACGAGCCCGGGCGAGATCCTGCTGATCGAGCTGATCAAGCTGAAATGCCGCGAGGGGATCACCATCTTCGATCTCGGCGTCGGCGAGGCGCGCTACAAGACGACGATCTGCAACGAGCGCGACGATCTGGTCGACAGCTTCCTGCCGCTGACGGCGAAGGGACACGCCTTCGCCTGGTTCAGCCGGGCCAAGCGCGAGGCCAAGCGCCGCATCAAGGCCTCGCCGGTGGCGCTAAAGCTCGCGCACCGCGTCTCTGGTTGGCTCAACCGCGGCCGTGGCCGGACCAGCGACGACTAGGGCGCGTCAGATCGGCGCGGGGTCGCGCTCGCGCAGGTCGCGCATCGGGATGGTGTCGGGCGCGTCCAGCATCAGCGTCACCGGCGCCTTGGCGAGATCGGCCAGGCGATAGGCGGCCTCGACGGCATGGCCATTGCCGAGCTGGCCGGCCATCACAAGGCCGCCCTGCGCGCGTTTCGCCAGAGGCGCGAGAACCGGGGCGGCATCGTTCGAGGCGGCGGCGACCAGGACCCAGTCATAGGTCTCGCAGAGCGCGTCGAGCGCGACCTCGACCAGATCGGGCGCGGCCAGCACGGCATCGCGGCCGGCGCGGCCAGGGCCGATGCGGTGCAGCCTGGAGCCCGGCTCGCGGGTGATGATGTCGGAAAACAGGGCCTCGCCGGCGAGCAGCTCGGAGAAGCCGGGCTGGCTGCGGCCCTCGTCGGCCGCGAGATCGACGATGATGCAGCGGCAGCGCTGCGACAGCAGATCGGCCAGATCATGGGGCGTGGTCGCGCCCTCGCCCGCACCGTCGAGCACCAGCACCATCGGCGCCATGCCGCGGGCGGGCTCCTCGATGCGCTCGGCGAGATCGGCCAGCGTCTGTTCGGGGTGGGCGAGATCGAGCGTGATCTGGCCGAGGCGGCCGCCATGGGTCAAAAGCCCGGCGACCCGTTCGCGGCGCAGATTGCTCTCGGTCTCGTCACCGCGCGGCGCACCGGCAGCGCCGCCGCCGACCCAGCCCGGCGCCCGGCGCGGCTGGGGAGCGGGCGTCTCGCCGCGGCCGTTGAGCAGCTCGCGCGAAACCACCGTCGCCAGCGAGACGAGGAAGGTCGCCAGCGTCGCCACCAGCACGGTCGGCAGCTTCTTGGGGAAGGACGGCTCGGTCGGCTCGATGGCGCGCGAGATGACGCGGGCGTCGGCGGGCGTCGCGTTCTGGGTGTCGCGGGCGACCGCCTCGCGATAGCGCAGCATGTACTGCTCGAGCTGCTCGCGCAGGGTGCGCGCCTCGCGCTCCAGCGCGCGCAGCTGCACCTCGCTGTCATTGCCGGTCGAGACGCTCTTCTTCTGGCCGTCGAGGGCGGCGGTGAAGCTCTCGACGCGCTGGCCGGCTATCTTGGCCTCGTTCTCCAGCGTGCGGACCGTGCGCTCGGCGGCGGCGCGAAGCTGGCCTTCGAGATCGGCGAGCTGGGCGTTGAGCTCCTTGATGCGCGGATGCTCGGAGAGGAGGTTGCGCGATTCGAGCGCGAGCTGGGCGCGCAGATTGACGCGCTGTTCGATCAGCCGGCGGACCAGCTCGTTGTTGGCGACGTCGGGGATCTCGAAGGTGCGGCCCTGCTTGATCGCGTCGCGGATCAGGCCGGCCTTGGCCTGCGCCTCGGCCTGCTGGCTGCGCGCGGCGGAGAGCTGGGTCGAGAGATCGCCGAGCTGCTGGGCGTTGATCGTGGTGTTGTTGGCTCCAACCAGCAGGCCGTTGCGCGAGCGGAAGTTCTCGACCTTGGCTTCGGCGTCGGCCAGACGCTGGCGCAGCGGCTCGATGGTGGTGGACAGCCAGGACGAGGCGCTGCGGGCGGAATCCTGCTTTGCGGCCTCCTGCAGCTCCAGATAGGCGCTGGCGATGATGTTGGCGCCGCGGGAGGCGAGCTCCGGATCCTGCGAGGTGAATTCGACCGCGACAATGCGCGAGCGCCCGACCGGATAGACCAGGAGCCGGTCGTAGTATTTCTCCAGCACGCGGTCTTCGGGCGAGCGGTCGGCCGGATGGGCCCCAAACCCGATCAGCACGCCGAGCTTGCGCAGGGCGTTGAGCGCGCCGGCGCCCGAATCGAACTCGGCGTTGCCGACGAGCCCGATGCGCTTGATCGCCTCGCGAGCAAGGTCGCGCGACATGATGATCTGGACCTGGCTCTGCACCGCCTCCGAGTCGAACTGTCCGACGCTGTCGGTCGAGGACTGGCCGGGCAGCGTGAAGAACGTGCCGCGGTTCTCCAGCAGGATGCGGGCCTCGCCCGTGTAGCGAGGCGTCACCAGGTTGACGGCGACGAAGGACAGGCCCAGCACCGCCAGCGTCGGCCCGATGATCCAGGCCTTGCGCCGCTTGATCGCAAGCCAGAGCGCCGAGAGGTCGAGCATGTCGCCGCGACCGTCATCGCGCGCCGCCGGCTCGCGGAACTGCTCCCTGACATGGCTCTCGGTCTGAGCGGTCATGATCCATCCATCCACGCAAAACTCTCGCGCCCTGAACAGGACGCAGTCTTGATGAAAGCTCAGTAAGGTTAGTGTGGGGTTAAGAGGCCGCCTGCCCGGCGTACCGATGCGGAGCGTCCGGTTTTGCGCTGAAGTCTTTGTTAACCATGTCGCGCCCATGCTCACGCCAAGCTTCGCATGGGTATCGCTTGTGATGAGTCGCCGTCTCGCCTCTTTCGTCCTGGCCGTTGCCATGACCGCCGGTGCCTGTGCGCCGCGTTATGCGCCGTCCGATTATGCGCTGTCGCAGCCGACCGGGCCCTACCGCCTCGCCAGCGGCGACCGCCTGCGCGTCATCGTCTTCGGACAGGACAATCTCTCGAACATCTATACCGTCGACGGCTCGGGGCGGATCTCGATGCCGTTGATCGACGCCGTCGATGCGCAGGGCCGCACAACCCAGCAACTCGAGGCGGCGATCGCGGCGAAGCTGCGCGCCGGCTTCCTGCGCGAGCCCAAGGTTTCGGTCGAGGTCGACACCTACCGGCCGTTCTTCGTCCTCGGCGAGGTCACGAGTTCCGGCCAGTTCCCCTTCGTCCCCGGCATGACCGTGCAAACGGCCGTCGCCATCGCCGGCGGGTTCACCCCGCGTGGCCAGCGCAGCTCGGCCGAGGTGACCCGCCTGATCGAAGGCCAGCTCGTCACCGCCAGCGTCCCGATCACCTACCCTGTGCAGCCCGGCGACACGATCGTCATCAAGGAACGCTGGTTCTGATCCACGCGGGAGGACCCCGATGACGGACGCCTCGCCGCGGCTGCGGATTCTGCATGTCTTCCGGGCGCCGCTCGGCGGATTGTTCCGGCATGTGCTCGACCTCGCCCGCGGCCAGGCACAGCGCGGCCATGAGGTCGGCATCTTCTGCGATTCCACCACCGGCGGAACCCGCGCCGAAGATGTCTTCGCGGAGCTCGCCAACCAGTTGGCGCTCGGCATCACCCGCGTGCCGATGTCGCGCTATCCAAGCCTGACGGATGCGAAGGCTCAGATGAGCGCGATCGCGCTGCGCGCGCGCCTCGCTCCCGACATCGTCCATTGCCACGGCTCGAAGGGCGGGCTCTACGGCCGGCTGCCGGCGCTGCTGACCCCGGGGCGGCGCTATGTCACCGCCTATACACCTCATGGCGGCAGCTTCAACTACAAGCCCGGCGGCACCGAGCATAAGGTCTATATGGCGGTCGAGCGTCTGCTCGAGCCGGCCACCGACATGTTCCTGTTCGAGAGCCGCTTCATCGCCGGCCGCTTCGAGGCCTATATCGGGCATGTCCCGAAGACCGACCACCGCATCGTGCTGAACGGCATCTCCGAGCCGGAATTCGAGCCGATCGACCATAGCGGCGCGACGTTCGACCTCGTCTATCTCGGCGAACTGCGCTCGGCGAAGGGCATCGACACGCTGATCGATGCGCTGAGCCTGCTCAAGACCCGCGACCGGCTGACACCGCGCACCCTAATCGTCGGCTCCGGCCCCGACGAGGCGACGCTGCGGGCGCTGACGGTGTCGCGCGGCATCGCCGATCAATGCGTCTTCGAACCGCCGGGCCCGATCCGGAAGGCGCTGTCGCGCGCCCATGTCATGGTGGTGCCCTCGCGGGCGGAATCACTGCCCTATGTCATCCTGGAAGCGGCAGCGGCGGCCCAGCCGCTGGTTTCCACCGATGTCGGCGGCATCAACGAGATCTACGGGCCGCGCCATCGCGACCGGCTGATCGCGACCAACGACCCGGTCGTCCTCGCGGGCGCGATCGCCACGATTCTCGCGCGGCCCGATGCCGAACGCGCGGCGGAGGCGACCGATCTCGCCCGGCATGTGCGCGAGAACTTCCAGCTCGACGCGATGATCGACGGTGTCCTCACCGCCTATCGCGATGCCATGGCCAGGCGCGCCGGGGCCTGAGAGGCCGCGTTGCGATCAGACCATCTTGAGCGCGACGACGCCGGCGATGACCAGGCCGATGCCGGCCCAGCCGCTCGGCCGGATGCGCTGCCCGAAGGCGAGCGCGCCGACGATGGCGGTGATGACCAGCCCGGCCCCGCCCCAGACGGCGTAGGCGACCGAGAGGTCCATGCCACGGATCGCCTGGGCCAGCGCCGCGAAGGCGCCGATCACCAGGACGATCCCGAGAAGCCCGTAGAGCCGGTGCCGCAGGCCGTCGGAGAGCTTCAGCAGGCAGGAGCCGGCAACCTCGAGCACCACCGCCAGCGCCAGCCAGGCGATGGCGAGCGACTGCGGAAGCAGGGGGGAGATCATGCCGGCCTCCCCTCATGCGAGCCGCCAGCCGCACGCTGGGCCGGCTTCTCGCCGACGCCGCGTTCGAGCAGCAGAATGCCGGACAGGATCGCCGCCAGCGCCAGGATGCGCTCGGGCGTCAGATGTTCGCCGAAGAGCAGATGGCCGATGACGGCGATGCCGACGATGCCGAGCCCCTCCCAGACCGCATAGGCGACCGCCAGCGGGATGACGCGCAGCGCAATCGAGAGCAGCGCGAAGGACAGGCCGATCAGGACCAGGGGCAGAAGCGCCACCAGCCAGGGGGCCGAGACGACCGACTTCAGCGCGGCCGTCGCGGCGATCTCGACGGCGATGGCCGCGAGCAGGAAGAACCAATGGGAAGACATGGAGCACACGGGGCGAAGCCGACGAGAGGCATCGCGGGGGCGATGCGACGAGGCTCAGCAAATGTTCGAGTTTGAAATCAGAGTCCGGAGCGAACAGGCTTCCGGCGGGATCACCGCGAAAGCAGCAATGCAATCATAAACCGGCCACCAGGGCCGGACATACGATCGCGCAGCAATGTGCTTCTCAGACACTCATCGTCGTCAGATATAGCCTCAATTGTTCTTTTCGTCAACCCGAAACGACTTCCGTGACGGTTTGCACGCTTTTCCAGCGAGGCAATCGATGGCCGTTTATCTGCAACAATACGTTGATCGGCCAAGGAAAACCGGCTTTTCTACGCAGCCGTTTTCGTGGGCGACGTCGGCCGTCGATTCCGCGCCGGCGCGTCGGGGAACCTGCGGAAACAGCGACCCGTCCGGTTAAGCCTTCCGTGAGCATTTTCGGGTAGTTCCACAGCAAGATCGGCGGCCGGCGAAGGCCAATCGTCAGGCGGCGCCGACAGCGACCACGGTTGCGAAGACCAGGGATGTGACGTCATGGGTGCCTTCGATGTCCGCGATCTGATCAAGGCCGACGCCGCCGCCTCCGCCACGCCGGAGATGTTCGGGCGGGCCGGCGGCGGGACGCGCATCTTCCATCCGCTGGCGGAGCGGATCGCCGCGATGCCGGTCAAGCCGACGCTCTCGCCGGTGATGATCGAGGGGCTGGTGCGCCTGCTCGACGTCCTGGCCGTGGTCGGCGCCGGCGGGCTGGTCTACTGGCTTTATGTCGCGGGCAACGCCGAGAACGTCCTGCCCTACCAGATCACCATACCGGCGCTGGCCGTGGGAGCCCTGGCGGTCTTCCAGGCGCTGCATCTCTACCATGTCGGCGCGCTCAGGAATTTCATCGCCATGGCGGTCCGGCTCGCCAGCGGCTGGACGTTGCTGTTCCTGATCACGCTCGCGACCTTCTTCTTTCTCAAGACCGGCGACCAGGTTTCGCGTGTCTGGCTGCTGGGCTTCTACGGCGTCGGCGGCGCGGCGCTGCTCCTCGAGCGCCTGATCGTCACGCTGGGCGTGCGCCACCTGACGCGCAGCGGGCGGCTGGAACGGCGCACCGCCATCGTCGGCGGCGGCGAAGGCGGCGAGGCGCTGATCAAGGCGCTGGAGGCGCAGCGCGACACGGGCCTGCGCATCTGCGGCGTCTTCGACGACCGCAACGACGACCGCTCGCCCGATCTCGTCGCCGGCTATCCCAAGCTCGGCACGATCGACGACCTCGTCGAGTTCGCCCGGCGCACCAAGCTCGATCTCGTGATCTTCACCCTGCCGATCTCGGCCGAGGCGCGCCTGCTCGCGATGCTGCGCAAGCTCTGGGTGCTGCCGATCGACATCCGCCTCTCCGCGCATATGTCGAAGCTGCGCTTCCGGCCGCGCTCCTATTCCTATTTCGGCGCGGTACCGGTGCTCGACGTCTTCGACCGGCCGATCGCGGATTGGGACATCGTCGTCAAATGGGCCTTCGACAAGGTCGTCGGGGCGCTGGCGCTGATCGTCCTCTCGCCGGTGATGCTGGCCACCGCGATCGCGATCAAGCTCGACTCGAAGGGGCCGGTGCTGTTCCGGCAGAAGCGCTACGGCTTCAACAACGAGCAGATCGAGGTCTTCAAGTTCCGCTCGCTCTACCACGAGATGACCGACCACACCGCCGCCAAGCAGGTGACGAAGGACGATCCGCGCGTCACCCGCGTCGGCCGCTTCATCCGCAAGACCTCGCTCGACGAGCTGCCCCAGCTCTTCAACGTCGTCTTCAAGGGCAATCTCTCGCTGGTCGGCCCGCGGCCGCATGCGCTGCACGCCACCGCCTCGAACCGCGCCTATGAGCAGGTGGTCGACGGCTATTTCGCGCGCCACAAGGTCAAGCCCGGCATCACCGGCTGGGCGCAGGTCAATGGCTGGCGCGGCGAGACCGACACCGAGGACAAGATCCAGCGCCGCGTCGAGCACGACCTCTATTACATCGAGAACTGGTCGGTGCTGCTCGACATCTACATCCTGATCAAGACACCGTTCTCGCTGATGACCAAGAGCGAGAACGCCTATTGAGCGCGCTGGCCGACAGGGGCCATGCGGAGCCGGCGCGCCGCGGCGGCCTGCGCATCTCCTATGCCGCGCTCAAGCGCGGCGCGCTCTGGCTGCTGACCGCCTCGAGCGGGCTCGCGTTGATCGAGCCCTCGCCCTACGAGGTCGTGTTCCTGCTCGCCGTCTTCGTCTTCATGATCACCGGCATCCGCTTCTCGCAGAAGCTTTTGCCGCTGGCGCTGCTGCTGCTGCTCTACAATATCGGCGGCACCTTCTCGCTGATCCCCTGGATGGATGAATCGGCCTCGGTCCGCTTCACCGCCGTGTCGGTCTATCTGATGGTGACCGCGGTGTTTCTGGCCGCGATCATGGCCGACGACGCGCTGGGACGCCTCGAAACGCTGCGCCGGGGCTATCTCTTCGCCGCCTGGGGCGCGGGCCTGGCCGGTCTGCTGGGCTATTTCGACGTGGCGGGGCTGGGGTCTGTCTTCACCCTCTATGGCCGCGCCTCGGGCACCTTCAAGGATCCCAACGTGCTCGGCCCCTTCCTGGTGCTGCCGATCATCTATGTGCTGCATCACATCCTGACCGGCCGGCTCGGGCTGATGCGCGGGCTCCTGCTGATGAGCGTGCCGTTGGCGGCGCTGTTCCTGACCTTCTCGCGCGGCGCCTGGGGCAATCTCGTCGCCGCCGCGCTGCTGATGATCGCGCTGACCTTCCTGACCGCCCCGAATGCGGCGCGGCGGGCCAGGGTCGTCGCGCTGACGCTGACGGCAATCGGCCTGCTGACGGTCGCGCTGCTCTTCGCGCTCTCCTTCGAGAACATCCGCAGCGTCTTCGAGGTCCGCGCCAGCCTCGACCAGAGCTATGATCAGGGCGTCACCGGCCGCTTCGGCAACCAGCTGCGCTCGATCCCGCTGCTGCTGGAGGAGCCCAACGGCTTCGGCCCGCTGCGCTTCCGCTGGCTCTTCCCGGAGGATCCGCACAACGTCTACATCAACGCCTTCGCCTCCTATGGCTGGCTCGGCGGCTTCTCCTGGCTGGCGCTGATGGCGGCGACCTGCCTCGTCGGCTGGCGCCTCGTCTTCCAGCGCTCGCCCTGGCAGAACCATGCGATCGTGCTGTGGTCGGTGCTGTTCGTCACGATCCTGCAGGGGCTGCAGATCGACACCGACCATTGGCGCCACATGTATCTGATGCTCGGGCTGGTCTGGGGGCTCGCCGCGCTGCCGGCGCCGCCCGCTGCGCGGCCTCAGCCGCGGTCCTTGCGGACGACGACATAGGCGTAGGTCGTCACGAAGTCCCAGCCGATCTTCGCGGCCAATGCGTTGAAGGCGTGGTCGGCCTGCTTCAGACCGGGCATGCGGTCGAAATAGCCATGGCCCCAGAAGCGCTGGATGTGGACGTCATTGAAGCCGGCGCGGTTGAGCATCGGCTCCAGCATCGCGCGGCTGCCGCGGCACCAGTCGTAATGGGCCGGGAATTTCGGATCGCCGCCGCCGTCACGCCGCGCCGGAAACAGCGCATGGACGATGGCGCGCGAGGCCTTCTCCGGCAGGATGTGGTTGAGCGCGAAGACCGGCGCCCAGAGTGTCGGGAAGAAGGCGAGCGCGACGCCGCCGGGCGCGAGCAGGGCGTGGATGTTGGTCCAGGCGCGCTCGACGTCGCGGACATGCTCGAAAACCATGCGCGAGACCATCAGGTCGTAGCCCCCGCGGGCGATGTCGGGCTCGGACAGGTCGCCGGCGATGTCGAAACGGGCGGTTTCGAGACCGGGCGGCGTCAGCGCCAGTTCGCCGGCATCGATGTCGTTGACGACGAGGTCGATGCCGCGGCGCCTCGCCTGCTCGGCGGTGAAGAGCGGATCACGCCCGCCGCCGATCTCGCAGACGCGGCGCAGGCCGTATTGCTGGGAGAGGGAGAGGATCGTCGCCTCGTAGTTCTCCCAGGCCCATTGCGAATGCCAGTCGGGCGCGAGTTCGCGAAAGAAGCCCTCGACGCTACGGGACGTCGGCGCCGAAACCCGCATCGCGGGGCGCATCGGATTCGCCGTGACTGTCGCCAATGACATGGTGGTCTCCGCCTGCTCGCCCTCCCCATCCCGCCCCAAGAGATGCCGGCATCGCGCCCCGCCCGCAATCGAAGAGTAAATCGAGGGTTAATCGCGAGGGGGCGCTGCTGTGCCCGTTCGACACAAAAACCGATTATCCCGCACGTCTTGCGAAACAAGCCCGCGAAGCCGATTGCATCCGCGGCCACCCGCCCCTATAAGCCGACCCGTCGGAGCGTAGCGCAGCCCGGTTAGCGCACTTGTCTGGGGGACAAGGGGTCGGAGGTTCGAATCCTCTCGCTCCGACCATTACCTCACCGCCCCCGCCCTCCCCATGGCGGTCTTTCGCGGTCGAGTGGGCAGGTTGTCCACAGCGCTCGAAGCGCGTCTCTTGCAGCCCCCTCCCCGATGACCCAACGTGACGTTCAGGGTCGCCGGGGTCGCTGTCATCATGCGTATGTTGTCGCGTTGTCTCGAATGGCGTGTTTCAGGCCAGTCGGCGATTTTTTTGCGCGCCCTGGTCGTGCTGGCGATCGCCATGGCGATCACCCTGCCCCTGCTGGCCTGAGCGCGGCGTCGGGCCGCGATCACCGCCCCTGCGATGCGGCTCGTATCGGCGCGCAATCGGGGGTAAGCTTCACTCTCCGCGTGTGACAGAAGGATGAGAGCGATGGCAGGGGAAAACCGGGGAACACGCGCCTGGCATGACGTGAACAACGTCCAGGAAGCGCCCCGCGAAAAGCAGAAGTCGAGCGGCCGCATCGCTGCCGAGGAGGCCGCCGCCCGCAAGAAGATCGAGGGGCTGAAGGCCCTGCGCATGGCCAAGCAGGCGGCCGAGCCGCCGGCGCCGCCCGCTCCCGAAAAGAAGACGAGGCGCAAGGCCACGGCCCCGACGGCCTGACTCCACAGCCATTCGGCGGCGCCATGCGCGCCGCCGATGGGGGCCTCAGGCTCCCGCCAGCCAGTTCTGCAGCAGCCCGATATCGGGCTGCGACAGGCCGTGACCGGCCGGCAGCACGCGATGATCGACGCTGGCGCCATGGCCCGACAGTGTCTGCGCCAACCGCCTGGCGTCCGCCGCCGGCACGATCGGATCCATCGCCCCCGAGAGGATGAGGACGCGCTGGCCCGCCAGATCCGCCTGTGGCGGCGAGACGAAGGGCGACATCGCCCGCAGCAGCGCCGCGCCCGCCAGAACGCCAGGCCGCAGCAGGAGCAGGCTCGCCGCGATGTTGGCCCCGTTCGAGAAACCGACCGCGACCGGCGCCGCGAGCCCGTAGCGGCGGCGGGCGTCCTCGACGAAATCCGCCAAATCCTGCGTGCGCCGACGCAAATCGTCCTCGTCGAAGACGCCCTCGGCCAGCCGCCGGAAGAAGCGCGGCATCGCGCCTTCCAGCACCTGGCCACGCGGCGAGAGCAGGCTGGCGCCCGGCGCCACCGCCCGGCCGAGGCCGAGCAGATCGCGCTCGTCCCCGCCGGTGCCGTGCAGCAGCAGCAGCGGCGGCCTGTGGTGATCGGCGCCGGGCTCGTAAACGTGAATGAAGTCGGTGGTCGCGGGAGCGTCCATCGTAAACCTCCTGTTCGATAGGGTTAGCGGACGGCCCTGCCCGGCTTGCAGGCCGGGCAGGGCAACGCGATCAGCCCAGCGCGGGCAGCACGGCTTCGATTCGGGCACGCTGCGTTTCCAGCCCGGCCGGGAGCTTCAGCGCCTGGCCGAGGCTCTCGGCGGGTTCGTCGACGGCAAAGCCCGGCACGTCGGTCGCGATCTCGAAGAGCACGCGGCCGGGCTCGCGGAAGTAGACGGAGCGGAAGTAGTTCCGATCCCGCTGTTCCGTGGTGCGGATGCCGTGGTTCTCCGCGAGCTTGCGCACCATCTCCCCCTGGGCCGCATCGTCGGCCGCCCGGAAGGCGATATGGTGGACCGAGCCCGCCCCCTGCCGCGCCGGCAGGAAGCCGCCAGCAACCCGCAGGTCGATGACGTCGCCGAACGGCGCGCCGTCCGCGCGATAGCGGACCAGCGTGCCCTCGCGGCCGATCTCGCGGAATCCGAAGACGTCGCTCAGGATCGCCCCCGTCGGCGCGGCATCGTCGACCAGCAGGCTGACGCCGTGGAAGCCGCGAATGGCGTGCTCGAGCGGCACATCGCTGCCGGCCCAGGCGGTCTGCGCCTCGATGCCGGCCACGCCGACGAGCGCCAGCCGCATGCCGTCGGGATCGCGGAAGGCCAGAACCGTCTCGCCGAAACGCTTCAGCGGCGCATCATGGGGCACGCCCTGCTCGACGAAGCGATGCGTCCAGTAGCCGATCGCGCCGGCCGGCACGCGGAACACCGTCTCCTGCGTCTCGCCGACGCCGAGCCGGCCCGGTGCAGCGTGCTCCCAGGGGAAGAAGGTCAGGATCGAGCCCGGCGCTGCATCGGCATCGCCGTAATAGAGGTGATAGGTGCCGGGATCGTCGAAATTCACGGTCTTCTTGACCAGGCGCAGGCCGAGCACACGCCCGTAGAAATCGAGATTGCGGCGGGCCGGGCCGGAGATCGCCGTGACGTGATGAATGCCGTTGATCTGCATGACTACGATCCTTCCAATGCGATGAGGCGGGGTGACCGCCCTGTTGGCGAGGAAGATCGGTCCGCCCAGCCCAAAGCGCCAGAGCCGGAACATTGCATCTACGCAATGCAATCGTTGACCAATCGCCGTTTGCATTGCCTCGGAGTGGCAGCGATCTCTCATGCCGAGACCAAGCCGGTCCCGCTTCCTGGAAACTGCCATCATGATCGACCATCGCCTCGCTCCCTATGGCGCCCTGACCCTGCGCGTCGCGCTCGGTGCCATGTTCATCGCCCATGCCTATCTCAAGCTCGCGGTCTTCACGCCGGCTGGCTTTGCCGGCTTCCTCGGACAGGTCGGCCTGCCGGCCATCCTCGCCTGGCCGATCATCCTTGCCGAGCTTCTCGGCGGCCTCGCGATCCTGGCCGGCTTCTATGGCCGTTTCGTCTCGCTCCTGCTGCTGCCGATCCTGCTCGGCGCCTTGATGGTGCATGCCCCCAATGGCTGGGTCTTCAACGCCCCCAATGGCGGCTGGGAATACCCCGCCTTCCTGGCGCTGGCCGCCCTGGCCCATGGCCTGATCGGCGATGGCGCGCTCGCAGTGCGGGGCGCCCGGCTGCCGGCCGCGCGCGGCCTTCTGACGGCCTGACCGGCGGCACGCGCGCCCTGTCGTCCGCCGCCGCCATTCGGCCTCGTGGCCTTGATGGCGGCGGCGTCCTGGCCGACAGTATCGCCATGACCGAGCCGACCCAGACCGACCCCGGCAAGACCCGCCCGCGCACGCCCTCCCTCATGAAGACCGCCGCCAAGGGACAGCCCTCGCCCCCGGCGCTGTCGAGCAAGACGCTGGCCTGGGACGATTTCCGGCTGATCAAGGCGATCGCGGAGCGGCGGGCCCTGCCGGCCGCAGCGATCTCGCTCGGCCTGAACCATTCGACGGTGTTTCGTCGCCTCGGCCAGATCGAGGCGGCGCTCGGCGTCAAGCTGTTCGAGCGCCATCGCAGCGGCTATGTCGCGACGCCCGCCGGGGACGAGATGGCGCAGCTCGCCGGACGGGTCGACGACGACATCAGCGCCTTTGCGCTGAAACTCGCCGGACAGGAGATCACGCCGGCCGGGGAACTGCGCGTCACCACCAATGATTCCCTGCTGATCGACCTGCTGACCCCGGTCTTCGCCGGATTCCTGGCGCAATGCCCCGCGATCAGGCTCGATGTGCTGCTCAGCAACCAGGCCCTGAACCTGTCGAAGCGCGATGCCGATGTCGCGATCCGCGCCACCGACAACCCGCCCGAAACGCTGGTCGGCCGCAAGGCCGCCCGGATCGCCTGGGCGCTTTATGGCCGCGCCGAGGCCTTCGCCGAGGCCGTTCCGGTGCCGGTCGAGAGCTTGTGGGAGCGCAACTGGGTTTCGCTCGGCGACGGGTTCGCCGGGCTGAGGGCGGTGCGCTACCTCGTCCAGCATGTCGCGCCCGAGCGCATCGTCTACAAGGTCAACACGGTGCTGGGGCTGACCGAGGCCGTCGAGGCCGGCATCGGGATCGGCTTCCTGCCCTGCTTCATCGCCGATACGAGGCCGGGCCTGACCCGGCTGGCGGAACCAGATCCGGGCTTCTCCGCCGATCTGTGGCTGTTGACCCACCCCGATCTGCGGCATTCGCCGCGTGTGCGGCTGTTCCTCGATTTCATGGCGGCGGAACTCGGACGCATGAGGCCGTTGATCGAGGGTGTGCAGCCGCAGGCGGCGCGTGCAGCCGCCGCCGGCGCATGAGCGTCATCTGCGGCGGCCTCGCCCAGGTCGGCGCGTCTGCGTCCGTTCGCACACGCTCGGCATGGGGCGGTTCCGCCCGGGCTCGGCTTGGGCTAGGCTGACGCCATGGAGATGCTCATTCCCCTGCTGGTTGGCGCAACCCTGATCTGGCTGATCGGTCGCGGCGTGCCGTGGAACGCCAAGCTGATGACGCTCGTCGTCACGCTCGCCGTGATCGTGCTCATCGTGATGCTGGAGCGCGGCGGCTACTGGCCGCAAGACTGGCGCCGCTCCTGAGCGCGCGCCCGCTCAGGCGACGAGCTTGAGCCCGACGATGCCGGCTACGATCAGACCGATGCATGCCAGACGCAACGCCGTCGCAGGCTCGCCGAGGAGGATCATGCCGAGCGCGGCCGTCCCGACCGTGCCGATGCCGGTCCAGACCGCATAGGCCGTGCCGACCGGGAGGGTCTTCAGCGCCAGTCCGAGCATGCCGAGGCTGACCGCCATGCTGGCGAGGGTGAGCGCCGTCGGCACCAGCCTGGTGAAGCCTTGCGTGTACTTCAGGCCGATGGCCCAGCCGATTTCGAACAGACCGGCGATGAAGAGATAAAACCAGGCCATGGCGGCGCTCCTTGGGAAAGGGGCGAGGTCGTCCACGCCTGGAAGAAAAGCGGCGGCGCCGCCGAGGTCGTCCTCGCGGCCGATCTAGAGCGACGCGCACCGCATTTCAAGCCGCAGCCGGCCGGCGTGGCGACCGCATCAGCCCGTTTCGGCGGGCGGTTGCAGGGCCCGATCGAGAATGCGCTTGCATTCGCCAAGTTCGGCCAACACCGCCGTCAGCAAGGTGATGTCGTCGAGGCCGGGCGGGACCGGCGCGCGGGATGGGCCAGCCGGACGAGACGAGGCTTCGTCGCGATGACGTGCCGTCCCCGGCGCGGCGGGTGCAGGGCCGATCGGCCCGCCGCGTCCGATCGCCTGGACGTGGCGCGGCCCCTGCTCCTTGAGGATGCGCTGCAGGCCCTTGATCGTGTAGCCCTCGCCGTAGAGCAGCCGGCGGATACCCTTCAGCAGCGCGACATCGTCGGGGCGATAATAGCGGCGGCCGCCGCCGCGCTTGAGCGGCTTGATCTGCGAGAAGCGCGTTTCCCAGAAGCGCAGGACATGCTGGGGAATATCGAGGTCGTCAGCGACTTCGCTGATGGTTCGGAAGGCATCTGGGCTCTTGGTGTCCATGTCGGCCTCGGTGTCGCCGGTGTGGAACTCCAGGCTCACGCGTCGTCGCCCTCACCCAACTGACCGTTGATGCGGGCCTTCATCACATTCGAGGGCTTGAAAACCATCACGCGCCGCGGCTCGATCGGCACCTCGACACCCGTCTTGGGGTTGCGGCCGATCCGCTCGCCCTTGTCACGCACGACGAAGGAGCCGAAGGAGGACAGCTTGACGTTCTCGCCACGGGCGACGGCATCGCAGATTTCGTCGAGGACGGCCTCGACGAGCTTCGACGACTCCGTCCGCGAAAGGCCGATCTTCTGATACACCGCCTCGCAGAGGTCCGCTCGCGTAACCGTGTGCCCCGCCATCCATATCCTCCAAGGCGTTATCTCGGCTGGCGGGTATGCCACCTGCCTTTCGCCATTCCGGACGATGAACGCTAGGCGCAGCCGCAGTCCGGGTCAATGCTCGAGCGCGCGCTGATGCGCCCGCCCTATGAAAATTAAATGAAAACAGCGCGATAATCCGGAAAATTGACCGGAAATCCGCTCCCGGCGCCTACCAGCGGATCAGCGCCGAGCCCCAGGTGAAGCCCCCGCCCATCGCCTCGATCAGCACGAGTTGGCCACGCTTGATGCGGCCATCGTGATGCGCCTCCGCGAGCGCCAGCGGGATCGAGGCCGCCGAGGTGTTGCCGTGGCGATCGACCGTGATCACCACCCGCTCATGAGCGATCCCCAGCTTGTCGGCGGTCGCGTCGATGATGCGGCGATTGGCCTGGTGGGGCACGAACCAGTCGATGTCCGCCCCCGTCAGCCCGGTTTCCTCGAAGGTGTGCCGGACGGTTTCGGCGAGGTTCTGGACGGCGTGGCGGAAGACCTCCTTGCCCTCCATGCGCAGGAACCCGACGGTCTTCGTCGAGCCCGGCCCGCCGTCGACATAGAGCTTGTCCTTGTAGCGGCCATCCGAGCGGATATGCGTCGTCAGGACGCCGCGATCGGCCAGCGTGCCCTCGCCCGGCGCCGCCTTCAGCACGACCGCGCCGGCGCCGTCGCCGAAGAGCACGCAGGTGGTGCGATCCTCCCAGTCGAGAATCCGCGAGAAGGTCTCGGCGCCGATCACCAGCGCCGTCCTGGCCGAGCCGGTGCTGAGGAATTTGTCGGCGGTGGCGAGCGCGAAGACGAAACCCGAGCAGACGGCCTGGAGATCGAAGGCGACGCCGCCGGCGATGCCGAGCGCCGCCTGGATCTGCGTCGCGGTCGCGGGAAAGGTGTGGTCGGGCGTCGCGGTCGCGACGATGATCATGTCGATCTCGGAGGCGTCCATGCCAGCGTCGGCGAGCGCCGCCTGGGCCGCCTTCAGGCCGATCGCCGAGGTCGTCTCGCCCTCGGCGGCGACATGGCGCTGGCGGATGCCGGTGCGCTGGACGATCCACGCATCGGTGGTGTCGACGCGCTCGGCGAGCTCCGCATTGGTGACGATGCGCGCGGGAAGATAGGACCCGCAGCCCATGATCTGAGAACGCAGCATAGACAAGGACGTTTCCTTACTGGGCAGCGGCCGCTTGCGCTGCGGCCTCCTGCTGGGCGGACGCCTCCTGACGCGCGGAGGCGGCGACCATCTCCCGGACTTTGGCCATCAGGTTCTCGCGCGCCATCTCGTAGCCGAGTTCGGTCGCGCTGGCGAAGCCTACGGCATCGGTGCCGCCATGGCTCTTGATGACGATGCCCTCGAGGCCGAGGAACACGCCGCCATTGACCTTGCGCGGATCCATCTTGTCCTTCAGCGCGGCAAAGGCGCCGCGCGCGAAGAGATACCCGATCTTGGCCATCAAGGACCGGCTCATCGCCGCCTTCAGATAGGAACTGATCTGGCGAGCGGTACCCTCGGCAGTCTTCAGCGCGATGTTGCCGGTGAAGCCTTCGGTGACCACGACATCGACCGTGCCCTTGCCGAGATCGTCGCCTTCGACGAAGCCGTGATAGCTCATATTCGGCAGGTTCAGCTCGCGCAGGATGCGCCCGGCCTCCTTGACGGCCTCGACGCCCTTGATCTCCTCGACGCCGACATTGAGCAGTCCGACCGTCGGCCGGTCGAGATCGAAGATGACGCGGGCCATGGCCGCGCCCATCACCGCGAGATCGACGAGATGGCGGGCGTCGGCGCCGATGGTCGCGCCGACATCGAGCACCACGCTCTCGCCGCGCACCGTCGGCCACAGGCAGGCGATGGCGGGCCGGTCGACCTCGGGCATCGACTTCAGGCAGAACTTCGACATCGCCATCAGCGCGCCGGTGTTCCCAGCGGACACGGTGACGTCCGCTTCGCCGGTCTTGGTGGCGTCGATGGCGCGCCACATCGAGGATTTGTAGCGGCCATAGCGCAGAGCCTGGCTCGGCTTGTCGTCCATCTTCACCGAGACCTCGGTGTGGTGGAAGGTGGTCACAGCCTTCAGCTTGGGGTGCTGGTCGAGCAGCGGCAGGACCTGCGCCTCATCGCCGAAGATCACGAAACGCGCATCGGGGCGGCGCTCCAGCGTGAGCGCGGCGCCGGGGATGACGATGGCGGGGCCGTGATCCCCGCCCATCGCATCGAGCGCGATTGTAACCGGTCGTGTCATGGAGTTTTGGTTGTTCCCAGGAGCGGCCGACCTGCAGTCCGCGGCGGCTCGATGCGGGCGGGACAATAGCGACTTGGGCGCGCGCCGCAAGCCGCTACCCGCCCCGCTGCACGTCTCATTCGGGGCGCTTGAGCCGCGCCAGCGCCGCAAAGGGCGATTCGGGGGGCTGCTCGGGGGCCGGCTCGGCAAAGACCGCGCCGGGTTTGCGCGGATAGGGATCGAGGCCCAGCGCCAGGAATTCCAGCGTCACGGCACCGAGGTCGATCATGCCGTCGACGATCGGCTCGGGCGGATCCTCCTCGTTCAGCCGGACCTCGACATCGATCGCGCCGCCGTCGTCATCGGCGCTCTTGCGCCGCGGGTTCGGCTGGTCGGCGGGCGCGAAGTCGAGCTTGAGCGGCACGGTCAGCGTCACGGGGAAGGCATCGAGCGTCACGGCGCAGATCTGGTGCAGCGTCGCCTTCATCTCGCCCTCGAGCTTCACCCGGGTTCCGCTGCGCGACAGGACATAGCGCGCCTCGAGCGATTCGACCGACGGCAGGTCGAGCATCGCGGCGATGCCGGCCAGTTCGGCCGCTTCCGCCCGGACGGCGACATGCGAGCCCCTCAACTTGATCTCGTCGACGCGGATCGGCCGCTGCAACGGCAGCGGCGGCATAGGCTGCAGGGCTTCGGGCGGCAGGGCTGGCGGGGTTTCAGATGTCATCAACGCTCTCCACCGGCCATGGGAATGGCAAACAGGGTGGCCTCGGTCAGGATCTCTTCGAGATCGCGCTGCTCCAGAACGGCCTGCAGGCGGCGCGCATGGGCCGCCAGAAAGGCCGCGCCCTCGCCGGAGGCGTCCTGAGGCGTCGCGTTGCGGGCCAGGGCTTCGGTCAGGCCGTCGCCCTCCTCCCCGGCGAACGCAGCCTCATAGGCGCGCACCCGGCCGTAGAACATCTGGCCGATCTTCTTCATGCGCTTGGGGACGGCGGTGTCGCTGACGCCGCCATTGCGGCAACCCAGCTCGAGATAGGCGAAATTGGCGTCGACCAGATCCTGCGCGACCTCGTCGGCGGGCGACGGCAGCTCCCGCAGCCGCCTCAGGACCAGGAAGACATGGAGCGTCAGCGATTCGAAGCGCCCCTCGAAATCGTCGGCGATGGCGCCGTCGAGATACAAGGCCGGCAGGCGCGACGCTTCCGCGACGCGCGCGAACAGCGCCTCGACGGGCGCTTGCCGGACCTCACGCTTGCCGAACAAACCGAACATGGGGCGGGTACTTTCCCGGCCGGCGGCGCAGAGAACGTCCTTGCCTTGCCAAAGCCATCCTCGGGCGTTACGCCAACCTCCACCCGTTTGACAAGCGGCTCGGGCTTTGGCCCTTTGCCGCAGCGCCACTGGATGCCGTCCGCATGATCGCCGTTTCCCGCCGTACTGCCCTGCTCGGCCTCCTCGCGACGACCTCCCTGGCTCTCGCCGGCTGCGGCCCCAATGCCGGCGGCTTCCGGCTCGCGACCTCGGCCGGCATGAACGAGGAAATCCATCGCGGTTTCGTCGCCGACGAGGCGCTGATCGCGCAGATCAAGGTCGGCATGGATGTGCAGCAGGTGCTGTCGATCCTCGGCACGCCCTCGACGACGTCGACGGTCGGCAACCGGACCTTCTACTACATCAGCCAGACCATGCGCCGCCGCTTCCAGTTCCAGGATCTGAGCGTGGTCGATCAGCAGGTGCTGGTGATCTATTTCAACAAGGGCTTCAAGGTCGAGCGCATCGCCAATTACGGGCTGAAGGACGGCGTGATCTTCGACTTCATCAGCCGCACCACAGCGACCGGCGGCGAGGAGCAGAGCTTCCTGCGCAACCTCTTCCGCGGCGTGACCCGGTTCAACCCGCTGGGTGCGTGACGGCCTCGCCATCATCGAGACAGCATGACGCCCGCGGCTTACGCCGCGGGCTTTTTCGTTGGGGTACGTCGGCAGGCTCAGGTGGGATTGCGCGGGCGGCGGACGGGCAGCGTCATCGCCAGTACGCCGCCGACGATCAGGACGAGGCCCGCCCAGGCCGTCGGCGCCAGGCTCTCGCCGAGGAAGATCATGCCGATCAGCACGCCGGTGGGCACCCGCAGATAGGCCACCGACGTCGTCGCGACCGAGCCCAGCCGGGCGATCAGGCGGAAATAGATCACGAAGGCCAAGGCGGTCGAAAAGATTGAGAGCGCGAGCAATGCCTGGATCGAGGCCACCGAGGGCGCCAGCGTCCACGGCCGGTCGAGCATGAGGCTCAGCGGGATCAGAATGATAGCCCCGCAGATCAGCGAGCCGGCGGCGGGCATGCTCGGGTCGAGCCCCCTGAAGTGGCGCCCGAACAGCGCCGCACCGCCATAGCAGAGACTGGCCGCGACCAGCGCGAGTTGGGCTGCGAGATCGGCCCCAAAGCCGACCATCGCCTCGACGCCGACGATCAGCAGGGTTCCCGCCAGGCCCGACGCGATGCCGGCGAGCTTGAGCAGCGACACTCGCTCGCCGGTGCCCCCAAGCAGCCCCAGCAGCACGACGAAGATCGGGCTGGTCGAGCTCAGGATGGTCGCAAGCCCCGCCTCGACGCTGCGCTCGGCCCAGGCGATCAGCGTAAACGGCAGAACGCTGTTGAGGCAGGCCTGGACGAGAAAGAGCCGCCAGGTCGCGAGGTCCCGCGGCAGCCGCAGGCCGCGCCAGCGGATCACCGCGAGCAGGATCGCACCCGCCAGCAGCGTGCGCGCCGCGATCAGCGTCACCGGCGGAATCGTCTCCACGCCGACCTTGATGAAAGTATAGGAGCCGCCCCAGAGCGTGGCGAGGACGAGCAAGAGGGCGAGATCGATGAAGCGCCCTGCCCCGGAACGGGGTGCGACAACGGCGGTGGATGGGGCCATGGGAGGTCTCCTGTGATGGGAGACGTCATGCCCGCCGGCGCGGGTTATGGCTTGCGGGAACGCTACGGGGATGGCGGTAGTGTCGAGGGCGGTTCGGGCAGCGGACGTCCCATGGGATTGCATTCAGCTTGGGAATGCTCGCGGTCATATCGGCGAGGAGCAGAGCTTATTGCGCAACCTATTCAGGGGCGTGACGAAGTTCAGTCTGTTCGGCGTGTGAGGCCGGAGAAACTACTTACGAAAGAACCACTTTGATCCAGTGATCGCCATGGTACCGACTTGGAGAGTAATAGCGGAAATGAACGCTATTATCACTTTTGAATCGATCAGGCGACTTTCATGAGGGAGCTTTCCGGTTAGAACGAACATCACCTCAATGGTCGCAAGCGCAGCGATCCAGATTGTGACAGCCGCATTTATAATCATCATGTAACGCGATAATTTTGAGTATTCGACCTCCCTAACTTCGAAACGCTCCTCAGTTTTATAGGGACTCCTCTCCTCTGTCTCACTAACTTGACGATCTTTCATTACCGCCATCCTCTCGATTTATAAAAACACCCGCCAAATCTGGCGGGTGCGCTTAATCTAAGACAATCGTCAGCTCAACGACTAAAATGACTGAGGAACAACTACTTCCGCATATGTTCCATCATCTTTTTTCCTCAAAAGATGAATCCGATTATCTTCGTCGGCCTCCTCCGAGGCGATCATGGCAATCGCGAGCGCTCTCTTTAGAACAGCCGCATTCGTCGAAACGCCGTAAACACGCTTCAACTCCTCAAGAGCTTTAGCCGTCTTTTCGTCGATCTCGAAACTTGTCTGGGCCACGAAAGTCATCCTCCGATTAAGGGAACCTGAACGCGAAAGGTTCTACATCCACCCCAATCGCGCCTACATCGTGGCATCTATGTAACATTCATATGAAATCCATACAAGGAATATTGACGATCTGGTTAACATCCAGTACCCGCAAATTGCCAACATGGGACTGGAGAATGAGCCCTTATCAGCGCTTAGGCCAAATTGCGCAGCGGTACAGCCGCCGCTATCACGCTCTTCGGCGCGCGCTGCCGTTTGAACTCATTGCCGAACTTGCGAGCGCTGAGCTACGAATCGTCCAGACGTGCGGTTACCCAGAGGGACATATCAGGGCCAGCGCACTCTACATGATCTCAACCGACGAAACGCAGCAGGCTTTCTTGATCAGCGAAAATCCTGACATCACAAATACAGCCTCAGAAGAGCCTGAAATAATCAAATTAAATTTGCAAATGAGTGACGCATACAGGAAGCTTGAGCTGATAAATTATTATTCGACGAGGTCTTTGACTATAACCTACGAAGTAAATTTCGAAACAAACTGGATTACGTTTCTTGACATCCCACTTATCGGGAAGCCGATTAAATTTCTCGAACAACATTAACATATCTGCGGCCACGCCCAGATCACAGAGGTCTAGGCATGGCCGCTGATCACCTCAGCTGTGAGCCAGGATCGCCAGCAGCAGCAGCGCGATGATGTTGGTGATCTTGATCGCCGGGTTCACGGCGGGGCCCGCCGTGTCCTTGTAGGGGTCGCCGACGGTGTCGCCGGTGACCGAGGCCTTGTGCGCCTCGGAGCCCTTCATGTGGCGCACGCCGTCCTTGTCGACGAAGCCGTCCTCGAAGGACTTCTTGGCGTTGTCCCAGGCGCCGCCGCCCGAGGTCATCGAGATCGCCACAAAAATGCCGGTGACGATGACGCCCATCAGCATGGCGCCGACGGCCGCGAAGGCCTGGTTCTTGCCGGCGATGGCGTTGATCGCGAAGAAGGTCACGATCGGGGCCAGAACCGGCAGCAGCGAGGGGATGATCATCTCCTTGATCGCCGCCTTGGTCAGGAGGTCGACGGCGCGCGCATAATCGGGCCGCTCGGTGCCGTCCATGATGCCCGGCTTCTCCTTGAACTGGCGCCGGACCTCCTCGACGACGGAGCCCGCCGCGCGCCCCACCGCCGTCATGCCCATGCCGGCGAAGAGGAAGGGGATCAGGCCGCCGAGCAGCAGGCCGACAACGACGTAAGGGTTGGACAGCGAGAAATCGACGACCACGCCCCTGAAATACTGGAAGGTGGTCGAGCCCGCCTTGTTGGCCTCGGCGATGAAGAAATTGAGGTCCGAGGTATAGGCCGCGAACAGCACCAGCGCGCCCAGCCCCGCCGAGCCGATCGCATAGCCCTTGGTGATCGCCTTGGTGGTGTTGCCGACGGCGTCGAGCGCGTCGGTGGAGTGACGCACCTCCTTGGGCAGGCCGGCCATCTCGGCGATGCCGCCGGCGTTGTCGGTGACGGGGCCGAACGCATCGAGCGCGACGACCACGCCGGCCAGCGCCAGCATGGCGGTGGTGGCGATGGCGATGCCGAACAGGCCGGCAAAGCCATAGGAGACGATGATGCCGGCGATGATCACGATCGTCGGCAGTGCGGTCGATTCCAAGGATACCGCGAGGCCCTGGATGACGTTGGTGCCGTGGCCGGTGACCGAGGCCTGGGCGATCGAGACCACCGGGCGCTTGCCGGTGCCCGTGTAGTATTCGGTGATGACGACGATCAGCAGCGTGACGGCGAGGCCGACCAGCGCGCAGGCGAAGAGCCCGCCCGAGGTGAAGGTGACGCCCTGCACCGTGGTGAAGGAGGCCGAGAAGCCCCCGAACATCAGATAGTTCACGGCTGCGATCGCGCCGATGGAGAGCACGCCGGCGGCGATGAAGCCCTTGTAGAGCGCGCCCATGATCGACTGGTTGGCGCCGAGCTTGACGAAGAAGGTGCCGATGATCGACGTCACGATGCACGAGGCGCCGATCGCCATCGGGTAGAGCATCATCGTCCCGAGCGTCGCCTGACCGGCGAAGAAGATCGCAGCCAGAACCATCGTGGCGACCAGCGTCACCGCATAGGTCTCGAACAGGTCGGCCGCCATGCCGGCGCAGTCGCCGACATTGTCGCCCACGTTGTCGGCGATGGTCGCAGGGTTGCGCGGATCATCCTCGGGAATGCCGGCCTCAACCTTGCCGACGAGGTCGGCGCCGACATCGGCGCCCTTGGTGAAGATGCCGCCGCCGAGACGGGCGAAGATCGAGATCAGCGAGGCGCCGAGGCCGAGCGCAACGAGCGAGTCGATGACGACGCGGCTTGAGGGCGAGAAGCCCAGCATCGAGGTCAGGACGCCGTAATAGACGGCAACGCCGAGCAGGGCGAGGCCGGCGACCAGCATGCCGGTGACGGCGCCGGCCTTGAAGGCGACGTCGAGCCCCTCGCCCAGCGACTGCATGGCGGCCTGCGCGGTGCGGACGTTCGCGCGCACCGAGACGTTCATGCCGATGAAGCCGGCCATGCCTGAGAGCACGGCGCCGATCAGGAAGCCGATCGCGACCCACTGCCCCAGCAGATAGGCGAGCGCGACGAAGAGCACGACGCCGACCATGCCGATGGTGATGTATTGGCGCTTCAGATAGGCCTGCGCGCCTTCAGCCACCGCCGCTGCGATCTCCTGCATGCGCTGGTTGCCGGCGTCACGCTTCATGACGTCGGCATAGGCCCAGACGCCATAGGCGATCGATAATGCACTTAAAAGAATGATGATGAGCAGCGCTGACATGCGGTTTCCTGACCTTGAGCTTCCGACCGATCGGGAGCGCTTTCGCTCCTCATTTGCCGTTTTGGACGCCAGGCATAGGAAATCTGGACCGAATGACGGTTCGGCCCGCGTCGCGTCGCCAGTGTCAGGCGAATTTGTGGCAAGTTTCGCAGGGAAGCGCAAACGGCCAGGGGCACCGAGGACGCAATATTGTCGCGCGTGCAACGCCCGTCACAGGCGCCTTACAACGCCACGTCGCGGTTGACGTTCTTGTAGAGCAGGTAACAGGCGTCGTCGAAGCCGGTGGGATAGAACTGCTGCGGGCAATAGCCGCCCATCCAGATGAAGTCCTGAGCCCAGATCTCGTGCCAGTCGCGGCCGAGGAAATAGAGCCCCTGCCCTTCGAGCATATAGAGCCCGTGTTCCATGACATGGGTCTCGACATCGGGGAAACAGGTACCCGGCTTGAACCACATCAGGTTCATCTCGAAATCGAAGCGCAGATCGCCATAGGGCAGCAGGAACTGGAAGCCCCGCCCCTCCATGCCCGTGTGGTTGGTGACCGGCACCGCATCCTGATGCGAGAGGATCGGTTCGGGCATGGCCAGCCCCGGCGCGGGCTCGTATCGCTTGCGCAGTGCGAGCACGCGAACGGGCGCGGCGCTCTCGTTGCGCAGGCTGAACGACGTGCCCGGAGGCAGATAGGCAAAGCTGCCCTTCCCGAACGCGACGGGCGCGCCGTCCGCCACGGCAAAGGCGGCCTCGCCGGACAGCCCGTAGTAGAAATGCTGAATGCCGTCCTCGGCGAAGGGGACACGTGTCCCGCCGCCTGGCTCGATCTCGAAGACATATTGCGCGAACGCCGCGCCCAGCACGGGCGCAGCGAGAGTGCGCACGACCGTCTTCTCCAGATGCGGCAGACGGCTGACGAGAACACCTTCCGGCGGCATGAAGGCATAGTTTCTGGTGACGATGCCGCGGTTGTGGCCGATCGCGCCGACGGGAGGCCTGCCGGCGATCTGAGGCAACTGATGGGGACGCATGGCGGGTTCTCCTCTCGGTCGGCTCGCCCGGGCAAAGATCAGGCCGGGACGGCCGGCTTCGACAACGCCTGCCAGGCGACCAGCACCAGTGCCACCGCGACCGGCGGGAAGACCAGCCAGTTGACGCTCTCCCAGCCGCCGGCATGCAGCAGCCCGCCCGAGGAGAAGGAGGCGATGGCGACCGAGCCGAAGACGAGGAAGTCGTTGGCGGCCTGGACCTTGACGCGCTCCTCGGGGCGGTAGCAGTCGGTCACCAGCGCGGTCGCACCGATGAAGCCGAAATTCCAGCCGATGCCGAGCAGGACGAGCGCGGTCCAGAAATGCGCCACGGTGAGGCCGTGCAGGCCGATGATGGCAGCCATCGCCGTCAGCACCAGCCCGGCCATGGTGACCTGCGCCTTGCCGAAGCGGGCGATCAGCCGCCCGGTGAAGAAACTCGGCCCGAACATCGCCAGCACATGCCACTGGATGCCGAGCGCGGCGTCGCCGACCGAATGCCCGCAGCCGATCATCGCGAGCGGGGCGGCCGTCATCAGAAAGCTCATCAGCCCATAGGTGACGAGGCCGGCCGTGACCGAGGCGATGAATTTCGGCTGTCGCATGATCTCGGGGAGCGGCCGCCCGCCGGTCATGGCAGCCTTCGCCACCGGCGGCGCCCGCAGCATCAGGATCACCAGCATGGCCAGCAAGGCCAGGCAGCCCTGGGCGAGGAAGCTCGCGGCGAACGGGGCGTCGGGCGTCAGATCGCGCGTCCAATAGACGGTCTGCGGGCCGATCACGCCGGCAGCGATGCCGCCGATCATGACCCAGGAGATGGCGCGGGGCCGGAAGCTCTCGGTCGCGGCGTCGGCGGCGGCGAAACGGTAGCTCTGGACGAAGGCGCCATAGAGCCCGCAGGCGAAGGTGCCGAGGCAGAACAGCCAGAACAGCCGCGTGCTCGTGCCGGCGGCAGCGATGCTGGCGGCTGCGGCCCCGATCAGCGCGCCGATCAGATAGCCGTTGCGGCGTCCGAGCCGGCGCATCAGCATCGCGGCGGGAATGACGCCCACCGCGATGCCGAGCTGCATCAGGCTGACGGGGACGGTGGCGAAGGTCTGGTCGGTGACCAGCTGCGAGCCGACGATGCCGCCCAGCGAGATGACGATCGGCGGGCTCGATCCGCCCAGCGCCTGGGCGCAGGCGAGAACCACGGCGTTGCGCTTGGCGGGCGCGTCGCCGTCAGCGACCGGGACATGCTGGTTCATGCGTCTGCCGTCCTTGATCAGGCGGCGCGGGCCGCCTTCTTAAAAATGCGCGAAGGAGCCGCGCGTGAAGTCCCGTGCCCTGCCCTGTTCGCGGTGGCTGGCCACGCCCGCCGCCTCGGTTACGAACCCGATCCGGGTGAGCGCGATCCCGGCGGCCTGCGCCGCCGTGGTCAGAGCAGGATATTCCTTTTCCGGCACCGTGCAGAGAATTTCGTAGTCGTCGCCGCCGGTCCAGGCCAGTTCCGCCAGCGCGGGAGCGGCCATGATCGCAGCGCGCGCCGGATCAGACAGCGGAACGGCGTCGAGATCGACCTCGGCGCCGGCGCCCGAGGCCTTAAGCAGCTTGGCGAGATCGCCGACGAGCCCATCCGAGACATCCATCGCGGCACTGGCATGCGCCTGCAGGGCTGCGGCGAGATCGAGACGCGGCTGGGGATGCAGATAGCGATCGGTCAGGAACGCGCGGTCACGCTCCCCCAGTTGCGAGACCCAGCCCGGCTTGTCGGGCCCATGCACCTTGAGCCCAAGCGCGCCATCGCCGATCGTGCCGGACACGAGGAGCAGATCGCCCGGTTTGGCGCCCGCGCGCCGCACCATCCGGCCCGCCGGAACGCTGCCGAAGGCGGTGATCGAAAGCGTCAGCGGGCCCGGCGTCGAGACGGTATCGCCGCCGATCAGCGGGCAGCCCCCCGCATCGGCCGCTTGCTTCAGCCCAGCGGCGAAAGCGGCGAGCCAGCTGTCGGTCCAGCCCTTCGGCAAGGCGAGCGCCAGCACGAACCCCTCGGGCCGCGCGCCCTTGGCCGCAAGATCGGAGAGATTGACCGCCAGCGCCTTGCGGGCGATCGAGCCCGGCGGGTCATCGGGGAAGAAATGCACGCCGGCGACCAGCGCATCGGCGGTGACCACGATCTCGTAGCCGCGCGCCGGTCGCAGCAGCCCGGCATCATCGACAAGCCCGAGCCCGCCAGGTCCCGCGATCGGAGCGAAATGACGGGCGATCAGCTCGAATTCGCCGGGGCGTTCCGTTTCCGACATCCGAGCAGCCCTTTTCCACCTTCCCGCGTCATCCCGGACAAGCGGCGCAGCCGCGCCGATCCGGGATCCATTCCGGAGCCTGACCGATCGGCGCTCCGGAATGGATCCCGGGTCTCCCTTCGGTCGCCCGGGATGACCCGAGCAATGGAAAAGCCGTCACGCCGCCGGCGCGTCGAACTCGTCGGAGCGGACGTCGCGAGCGAGCTTGTCGAGCACGGCGTTGATCATGCCGATCTCCTCGCCCTCGTAGAAGGCCCGCGCAACCGCGACATATTCGGAGATGACGGCGCGCGCCGGCACGTCCTTGCGGAAGGACAGTTCATAGGCCCCGGCGCGCAGGATCGCGCGGACCACGGCCTCGACCCGCTTGAGCGGCCAGCCCGCGGCGAGCGTCTCGTCGACCGAGCGGTCGACCAGGCGCTGCTCGCGCACGACACCGCCCAGCAGATCGCGGAAGAAGGCGATCTCGGCCTTGGGAAGCTCGATGTCCTCGACCAGCTTGCCGATCCAGAAGGCCTCGAACTCGGCCATGGCCTCGACCACGCCGCGCCCGCCGATCTCCATCTCGTAGAGCGCCTGGACGACCGAGAGCCGCGCGCCGCGGCGCATCTCGGCGCGGTTGGATCCAGGACGGCCGGCCCCTGACCCACTCACTTGGATTGCTCCCCGAGCGCGCGCTTGTAGCGCAGCACCGACAGCGCCGCTTCGGCTGCGCCGCCGCCCTTGTCCATCTCGGAGCGGTTGGCGCGGGCCCAGGCCTGCGCCTCGTTCTCGACGGTGAGGATGCCGTTGCCGAGCGGCAGGGCGAAGGCAACCGAGATGTCCATCAGCGCGCGCGAGCTTTCGCCGGCGACGATGTCGTAATGGCCGGTTTCGCCGCGGATCACGGTGCCGAGCGCGACGACCGCCTCGTAAGGATCGACCGCCTCGTCGGCCGCGCGCATGCCGATGATGATTGCGGAGGGGATTTCGAGCGCGCCGGGCACGGTGACGACATCGACGCGGCAGTCGGCCTTGTCGAGCACGGCGAGTGCGCCTTCGAGCAATTCGTCGGCAAGCGTGTCGTAGAAGCGCGCCTCGACCACGAGCACGCGGGCGCCGTCCAGCGGGACGGCAGGAGTTGCGGCCTTGTCGGCCGAGATTTGCCGGGGTCCGGCCATGGTTCTTGTCCTTGTCGAAAGTATGAGGCCGCTGGTTAGACCTAGCCGCGCGCCTCCGCAAGGCGCGCGGCATAGCGCGCCATCAGATCGACCTCGACATGGACGGGATCGCCCTGCTTTCGCTGCCCCCAGGTGGTCACCGCGAAGGAATGCGGGATCAGCAGCACGGTAAAGACGTCGTCCTCGACCGTGTTGACCGTCAGCGAGGTGCCGTCGAGGCAGATCGAGCCCTTGGCGGCGATGAAGCGCGGCAGTCCCTGTGGCGCGCGGATATGAAAGCGCGCCGTCGCGCCCCAGGGCTCGTCGGGATCGGGCGCGATCGGCTCGATCTTCATGATCTGGCCGACGCCGTCGACATGGCCGGTGACGAGATGCCCACCAAGCTCGTCGCCGACCTTGAGCGAGCGTTCGAGGTTGATCGCGCTGCCGACCTCCCATTCCCCGACCAGGGTCTTCGACAGGGTTTCGGCCGCGGCCTCGACCTGGAAGATGCAGCCGGGCTCGCCATCGGTGCGCGGCCGCAGCGCCGTCACCGTCAGGCAGACGCCGGCGCAGGCGATCGAGGCGCCGATCTCGATGCCGGCAGCCTCATAGGGGCAGGCGATGGCCAGCCGCTTCAGGCTCGGGCCCTTGCGCTCGCTCTCCACGACGGTGCCGATGGCGGTGACGATGCCGGTGAACATCAGCCTGTCCTCGTAAAATGCTCGAAATGGTCGTGACCGATCAGCCCGGTCTCGGCAAGGGCGTAGAGATCGGGGTCGGCCAGCGCCGCCGCAAGGCCCGGGCGCACGGCGACGACGCCGGGCTGCCCCAGCGCGTTCGGCGAGGTCGAGACCACGACCTCATCGAGCAGCCCGGCGAGCGCGAGCTTTTCGGCGACGGTGGGCCCGCCTTCGGAGAAGATGCGCGTGATGCCGCGCGTGCCCAAAAGGCGCAGCGCCTCGGCGAGATCGAGATGCCCCTGCGGATCGGCTGAAACCCGCATGACCTCGACGCCGGCGGCGACCAGCGCCATCTCGTTTTCGACAGGAGCGGCTTCCGCCGCGATCACCCAGACCGGAACCTGCGCGACGGTCTTCACGAGTTGCGAGGAGAGCGGCAGCCGCAGATGCGTATCCAGGATGACCCGCACCGGCGAACGCTCCGCCAGGCCGGGCAGACGCACGGTCAGCAGCGGGTCGTCGGCCAGCACCGTGCCGATGCCCAGCATGATTGCGTCGTAATGGGTGCGCTGCAATTGGACCCAGCCATTGGCGGCGGGGCACGACACCGCCAGTCGCGCGCCGCCCGGCCCGCCGGCATAGCCATCGGCGGTGCGGGCGATCTTGAAGGTCACCATAGGCCGGCCTTGCGTCACCCGCAGGACATGGCCGCGATGGGCGGCTTGCGCCTGATCTTCGCAAACGCCCGTCGTCACCGCGATGCCAGCCGTGCGCAGCAGCGCGAAGCCCAAGCCCCTGAACAGCGGGTTGGGGTCCGCCATGGCCGCGACCACGCGCCGGACGCCGGCCAGGATGGTGCGTTCGACGCAAGGCGTGGCGGCGCGGATCGTGCGGTGCGAGCAGGGTTCCAGCGTGACGTAGAGCGTGCCGCCGGCTGCGGCATTGGGCCCAGCGCGGTCGAAGGCGTTGGCCTCGCCATGCGGCCGGCCGCCGGGCTGCGTGTGACCGCGTGCAACGATGACGGGGCCATCGGGCGTATCCTGCGTCACGATCGCGCCGACGCAGGGGTTCGGCCAGGTCGTGCCCTGCCCGCGCGCGCCGAAGGCGAGCGCCTGGCGCATGAAAGCCCGGTCGA
Source organism: Allobosea sp. (assembly GCF_030695125.1). Lineage (GTDB taxonomy): Bacteria > Pseudomonadota > Alphaproteobacteria > Rhizobiales > Beijerinckiaceae > Allobosea. The sequence goes on from NZ_JAUYTP010000031.1 coordinate 252,069, forward strand.
TCGCGGCCTGCCGGCCGCCGGTCTCAGTCATCGGCGCGGGCGGGCGGGACGGGTTGATCGCCCCCCTCCTCGTCGCTGCTGAGCTGGCCCAGGATTTCCTCGAAATCGCGGGCCTCGCGGAAATTCTTGTAGACCGAGGCGAAGCGGACATAGGCGACATCGTCGAGCGCCTTCAGCCCCTCCATGACGAGTTCGCCGATGGCGGAGCTCGCGATCTCGGCTTCGCCAGAGCTTTCGAGCTGGCGCACGATGCCGTTGACCATGCGCTCGATCCGCTCGGGCGCGACCGCGCGCTTGCGCAGCGCGACCTCGATCGAGGTCTGGAGCTTGTCGCGGTCGAAGACCGTGCGCCGGCCCGAGCGCTTGACCACGGTCAGCTCGCGCAATTGCACGCGCTCGAAGGTGGTGAAGCGGCCGCCGCAATCGGGACAGACGCGGCGGCGGCGGATCGAGGCGGAATCGTCGGTCGGCCGGGAATCCTTCACCTGCGTATCGAGGGAACCGCAATAGGGGCAGCGCATGGCGGGCTTTCAGGGGTTCGCGGCGGAGGCGGCGGCCTCCGCGCTGAGGGCCGCGGCGAGATTGGCGCTGGACCATGACGGCCAGCCGGTGCCGGCAAAATCCCGGTCATGCGACCAGATGTCGGCTTCATAGGCCCAGGCCAACGCAAGAATGTGGGCGTCGGCGACGCTGCCGTTTCGGGACGCGGGCGCGTTGCGGAGAGCGTCTGCTGCCGGCACCAGAGACATGCGATAGCGCGCTTCCGGCGGGACCTCGATCAGCCGCAACACGATTTTCGCGTCGTGTTCCGCGTCCGGCGCACGATCGCGCAAATGCCAGATCACAGCCATCAGTTCTGCGACCGATTCGACTGAAAAGAGCAGGCGCCTGCGTGTTGCGACCCTGTCCCAGATCCCACGGAGCCTGAAGCCCAAAACCATCGACAGGACGATGTTGGTATCGACAACCAGAGCGGCCGAGGGCTTGCGAGCGATCGTCACTGTTCGCGCGCGTCGAGGAAGTTCTCCAGCCAGGCCTTCGTGTCTGGACTCAGCTGGGCATGGTGCGCCTCGATCTGGTCAAGAACGCGCATCCAGGCCTCGGGATCGGGCATCCGCAGCGGTGTCAGAAAGGCGACGGTTTCCCCGTCGCTCTGGATCGGAACAGCATGCGGCAGCGCCTTGATCGTCGCAGCCGACATCTTCTGCAACTCACGCATCGTCACGGCTTGCTTGTTCATACCGCCCTCCAGCGAGAGTCCGTCTGCGGCCCAACTCGGTATGTAACCCTGTAGGGCAACCAATTCAAGTCGCGCTTTTTGCCCGGATCGTCCCTCAATAGATCGGGAAGCGCCCGGTCAGCTCATGCGCCTTGGCCTTGACCGCCTGCTCGACGGCGGCGTTGCCCTCTTCGCCGTTGGCTGCGAGCCCGTCCAGCACCTCGGCGATCAGTTCGCCGACCTTCTTGAACTCGGCCACGCCGAAGCCGCGCGAGGTGGCGGCGGGGGTGCCGAGCCGGACGCCCGACGTCACCATCGGCTTTTCCGGATCGAAGGGGATGCCGTTCTTGTTGCAGGTGATGTGGGCGCGGCCGAGCGCGATCTCGGCGGCCTTGCCGGTGACCTTCTTGGAGCGAAGGTCGACCAGCATCAGGTGGTTGTCGGTGCCGCCGGTGACGAGGTCGAAGCCCCTGGTCTTGAGCGTGTCGGCCAGGGCCTTCGCGTTCTCGACGACGGCCCGCGCATAGATCTTGAATTCCGGCTGCAGCGCCTCCTGGAAGGCGACGGCCTTGGCGGCGATGACGTGCATCAGCGGCCCGCCCTGGATGCCCGGGAAGATGGCCGAGTTGAACTTCTTGGCCAGCGCCTCGTCATTGGTCAGGATCATGCCGCCGCGCGGGCCGCGCAGGGTCTTGTGGGTTGTCGTGGTCGCGACATGGGCGTGCGGGAACGGCGAGGGATGCGCGCCGCCGGCGACGAGGCCGGCGAAATGCGCCATGTCGACGAAGAGATACGCACCGACCTCGTCGGCGATGGCGCGGAAGCGGGCGAAGTCCCAGTGCCGGGCATAGGCCGAGCCGCCGGCAACGATGACCTTCGGCTTGTGCTCGCGGGCAAGCCGCTCCATCGCGTCATAGTCGATGAGCTGGTCGACGACGCAGACGCCGTAGGAGACGACGTTGAACCATTTGCCCGACTGGTTGACCGGCGCGCCATGGGTCAAATGCCCGCCGGCGGCGAGATCGAGGCCCATGAAGGTGTCGCCCGGCTGCATCAGCGCCATGAACACGGCCTGGTTGGCCTGGCTGCCGGAGTTGGGCTGGACATTGGCGAAGCCGCAGCCGAACAGGCGCGTGGCGCGCTCGATGGCGAGCTTCTCGGCGATGTCGACGAACTGGCAGCCGCCATAATAGCGCCGGCCGGGATAGCCCTCGGCATATTTGTTGGTCATCACTGACCCTTGAGCCTCGAGCACGGCCCGCGACACGATGTTCTCCGACGCGATCAGCTCGATCTCCTCGCGCTGACGGCCGAGTTCGAGCTCGATGGCGCGCGCAATCTCCGGGTCGGCATCGGCCAGCGACGCGGCGAAGAACGAGTTCGAGAAGTGCTTTTCGGCGGCGGCGTCATGGCTCATGGCGAGGCTCCATCGGCGCTGGATCGTCGCAGGCCCGGAGGACTTTCGCCCTCGAAGCGGCATGCGGTTGCAAAGGCTTGCGGAATCCGCGCGCGCGATCCCGCCATGGCCGGTCCCGTAGCATTCGGCGCGCGCCTTTTACAAGCGCGAAGCGGGCGACATGAGCGCGCGGGTGGGCACAGGGGCGGCGTCCCGAGACGAGACCTCGCCGGTGTGACGGGGACGTAAGCCCGCGCCGTCTCAGGCCGAGACAACTTGACGGCTCTGGGCGTGAGGTTCAGCTGTGATATTCAACGATCGGGAGGCCGCCATGCCCGTGTCCGTCAATCCAAAGGGCCGGAAGCGCCGGGATGCGCTGCGGGCCGCCGGACTCCGTCCTGTGCAGATCTGGCTTCCGGATACGCGCCGACCCGGCTTCGGCGAAGAATGCCGCCGCCAGTCCCGTTTGGTTGCGGCCGCGGACGCCGCAGACCGCGATCTCGGTGCGGTCCTCGATGCCGCCCTCGGCGATCTCGCGGGCGAGCACGAGGCGTGACGCGTGGCGGCATCACCCCGTCGCCATGACCGGCGATTTTGGGAAGCCGCGGCGCCTCGCACTCCGGCGGCGGGGTAGTGGCCAGCTAGCGTCCGTTTCCGACCCAACCTCACTCCGTCGCGCGCGCGTAAACTCGCACGCCACTCCACAAAAAACCCGCCGTCTCCGGCGGGTTTCCTCGTCTCACGCAGCCTGTTTCAGCCGCTCAGATGTCCTGATCGCCCTGCAAGGCGGCGACGGGCACCGGTCCCAGGCCGTCCTTGTTGTAGATGTCGTCGCGGAACTGCACGCCGCCATCGGGCGTCGCCCAGGCGGTGACGTAGACCCAGTAGCACGGCACCGGATTGCTGATGCGGGCGTTGACGCGCTCGCCCGAGGCGATCGTGGCGTCGATCTTGGCGCGGTCCCAGCCGGGGGTGTCCTTGAGCAGCCAGGCGATGTAGTCGCGCACGTTCTGGACGCGCATGCAGCCCGAGGACACGAAGCGGAAATCGTCGCCGAAGATGCCCTTGGCCGGAGTATCGTGCATGTAGACGCCGTGCGGGCTGGGGATGTTGATGCGCACGAAGCCCAGCGAGTTGAACTCGCCGCCCGGGTCCTGCCGGAAGGTGTAGCGGGTCGCCTCGTCGGAGTTCCAGTTGACGCGCTCGGGCGGAATCTCGCCCTGCGGCCCGATGATGCGGATCTTGTTCTCGGTGAGGTAGGTCGGCTCCTTGCGCATCTTCGGGATCAGATCCTTGCGGATGATCGAAGCCGGCACGGTCCAGGTCGGGTTGAAGTTGACCTCGGGAATCTTGGTCGAGAGCAGCGGCGACTGGCGGTCGACCTTGCCGACGCCGGCGGCATGGCGGGTGGCGACGACGCCGTTCTCGACGGTCTCGACCATCGCGGCGGGAATGTTGGCGACGACATAGCGGTTGCCGAGGCTCCCGGACCAGGAGCGCAGCCGCACCACATTGGTCTCGAGCTGCCGAATCCGCATGTCGATCGGCACGTTCAGCGCGGTCACCGTGGCGCGGTTGATCGCGCCCGTCGTCGAGAGGCCGACCCGGGCCTGGAAGTTGCGCACCCCCGCCTCGACATAGGAATCGTAGACGTTGCTGGTGCCGGCATTGGCGGGCAGGTCGCCGGTGATCATCAGGCGCTGGCGCAGGGCCACGACACCGGGGCCCTTCGAGCCCACCGCCATCTTGCCGCCGAGCTGGATGGACGGCCAGCCTCCGCGGGCCGCGAGATCGCGATAGGCCACGATCGCGGCTTCGGTCGCCTGCAGCGATTCCGGCGAGAGCATCGGGGTGTGGGAGCGGGCCACCGCGTTGCGGGCGCCCGCATCATAGCTCTGGCGCCATTCCGCCTGCTGGGCGAAGGCCGGCACGGCCGTGGTCGCAGCGGCGCCGGAAAGCAGCGCCATCACTGTTTCGCGGCGGGTCAGGCTCATCGTCGGCATCACGTCCCTCTCGAACTCGTTTATTGCGCGCGGGGCCGGCCCTAACGCCCCGTCGTGCCATCCGCATAAGCGGTAGGCCTCATAACGGGCGAAGCTGCCGTAACACAATTAACGAGGCGTGATGAGCGCGGCGAATTTAGGGCATGGCACCGTTCTGCAACATGCAGGGCGCGATTGTGGCAGCGACGCCACGCGACGCCGCTCCCGGCCCGGTGGGCGGAAGCGGCGACAGCATGCGAAAGGCGCGGAGCGGGCGCGATCCCGCCCTTTTCAGAGCTTGTAGCGGATCTGGTCGGTCCAGAAGCGCTCGAGGCGCAGCAGCGCGTTGTTCATGCGCTCGAAGTCGTCGGCCGCGATGCCGCCGATCTGCTCGACCGTGCGGACGTGCTTGTCGTAGACGCCCTTCACGAGATTGTGCACTTCGGCGCCCTTCTCGGTCAGGCTGATGCGCACCGAGCGGCGGTCGATCCGCGAGCGGGCATGGTGGAGATAGCCGAGCTCGACCAGCTTCTTGACGTTGTAGGAGACGTTCGAGCCGAGATAGTAGCCGCGTGTCCGCAGCTCGCTGGCGCTGAGCTCGGCATCGCCGATGTTGTAGAGCAGCAGGGCCTGCACGCTGTTGACGTCGTCGCGGCCGCGACGCTCGAACTCGTCCTTGATCACGTCGAGGAGGCGGCGATGCAGCCGCTCGACGAGGGTGAGTGACTCCAGGTAGAGGGGCTTGACCTTGAGATCAGCCTCTTCAGACCTTTCGACGACCGAAGTCTTGACGCTCGCTTTCATGGTATATCCCGCCTGTTGACTGTCGGTCGGGATTGATCTCCCGATCCGCTTCTGAGAAACACCATAGGCGGGCCGGATGAAAACGAGTTTAAATATCAGGATGAATCAGGGATTTACCCCTTTGGGTGAATGCAAGATGAAGCCAGAAACGCTTAAGCTAAAGCGTTTGTTACCATGACTCGCCGCCGCCGCGCCTCGCGCGCTCAGGAGCTTTCGTTGTCGGCCGCCCAGGTCGCCAGGAAATAAGCCAGGATCGCGGCGATGTAGGCGCCCGCCAGCCAGGGCGTCATCGGCAGCAGCAGCGGGAAGAAGAAGGCGAGCAGCAACTGGCTGATCGCCGCCAGCAGCCAGAGCACGCCGCCCCAGGTCGAGGTCAGCCACAGCCCGACGGCGGCGACGAGATCGATCACCGCGAAATAGACCGTGATCGCCTGGAAGGAGAGCAGGCGGGCCTCGAACGGCGGCTGGCCTTCGCCGCCGATTCCGAAGATCACCGCCCAGGCGAGCAGGCCCTTGGCGAGCCAGAGCACGGACAGAAGGCGCAACATCCAGACCAGGACGGTCCGCCATCGCGTCGGCGCCGCACCGACACCGCCGCCGGAGACGTCGTCGCCGCGGGTCCCGCGCAGGGCGTCACTGTCTCCACCCACGGGCAAGCTCAGGCCTCCAGCGCCAGTTCGTCGGCGCCCAGCGGCGCGAAATAGGCTGCGATCGCGGCGGGATCGACCGCATCGAGCGAGGCCGGACGCCATTGCGGCGCATGGTCCTTGTCGATGACGACGGCCCGCACGCCCTCGTAGAAGTCATGCCCGCGGGCGATGCGCGAGACGATGCGAAATTCGGTGCGCATCGCCTCGGCGAAGTCCAGGCTCGCGCCGCGGCGCATCTGCTCGAAGGCGATGGCGACGCTGGTCGGCGACTTGACGGCCAGCGTCTGGCGCAGCTTGCCGGCAAAGGCGCTGCCGGCGGCGGCGGCAGCAGCAAGGCGCGCGAGGATCTCGGACAGGCTCGCGGCGCCGAAGCAGTCCGCGATCGTCTGCCGCTCGCCTGCGAGCTTGGCTGGCCCCGGATCATGGCTGAAGGCGGCGAGGATATCGTCCAGCGAACCGCGTCGCGTCAGCGCATCCACGAGTTCCGCCATGCGCGCGCTGGGAACGGCGTGGGTGGCAAGGCCGAAGGCAAGCGCGTCGGCCGCGCCGACCCGGTCCCCGGTCAAGGCGAGATAGATGCCGGCCGCACCCGGCAGGCGCGGCAGCGCATGGGTCGCGCCGACATCCGGAAAGAACCCGATCCCGACCTCGGGCATGGCGAAGAGATAGCGCTCGCCGGCGATTCGGTGGCTGCCATGCAGCGAAATCCCGACGCCGCCGCCCATGACGATGCCGTCGATCAGCGCGACATAGGGCTTGGGGTAGGTCTTGATGCGGGCATTGAGGATGTATTCCTCGCCCCAGAAGGCGAGCATCTCGTCATGTCGGCCGGCCCGGCCGAGATCGTGCAGGGCGCGAATGTCGCCGCCGGCGCAGAAGGCCTTCTCGCTGGTGCTGGTGACGACGACGCGTTCGACGGCCGGGTCGTTCTCCCAGGCGTCGAGCGCCCGGCTCAGTTCGCGCACCATCGGCAGCGTCAGCGCGTTCAGGGCCTTGGGCCGGTCGAGGATCACCATCCCGGCGGCGCCGCGCACCGCGCACAGGATCTCCGGGTTCTGGGACATGCGGCTCGGCTCCCCTGTCGCGCGGCTCGGTTCTGGGCTGGCGTGGCGACGCTTGTCAACGCGGACGCAACGGTGCGCGCGCCGCCACCGGGTCCGGCATGCGACCACAGCCCCTTTTTTGGAACCGTTCCGATGTGCTAGGAGTGTCGCTCCGGCACCGCCGGCAGCAGCAGGCCGACGGAGGCATCATTGGACAACCGGATCGTGCGGCCTTTCCCGACCCCGCAGATGCGCCAGGATGCGCCCTCCGCTTCGCTGGGGCTGACGCGTCGCCTGCGCCGCAACCGCAAGGCCGAGTGGTCGCGGCGGCTGGTGCGGGAGACCCGGCTGACCACGGACGATCTGATCTGGCCGCTGTTCCTGATGGATTCGAGCGAAGCGCGGACGCCGGTGGCCTGGATGCCGGGCGTCGAGCGCCTCAACATCGAGGAGGCCGTGCGCCAGAGCGTCCATGCCGCCTCGCTCGGCATCCCCGCGATCGCCCCCTTCCCCTTCGTCGACAAGGCGCTGCGCGATCCGACCGGCTCCGAGGCGCTCAACGCGCGCAACCTGATGTGCCGCGCGGTGCGGGCGATCAAGGCCGAGGTGCCGCAGATCGGCATCATCTGCGACGCCGCGCTCGACCCCTATACCTCGCATGGCCATGACGGCGTGATGGACGGCGAGCGCATCCTCAACGACGCCAGCGTCCATATCCTGGTGCAGCAGGCGCTGGCGCTGGCCGATGCCGGGGCCGACGTGATCGCGCCTTCCGATATGATGGACGGGCGCGTCGGCGCGATCCGCGCCGCACTCGACGCCGCCGGCCAGGAAGACGTGCAGATCATGGCCTATGCGGCCAAATACGCCTCGGCCTTCTACGGCCCGTTCCGCGACGCGATCGGCACCAACGCCACGCTGGTCGGCGACAAGCGCACCTACCAGATGGACCCGGCCAATTCGGACGAAGCCATCGCCGAGGTCGCGCTCGACCTCGAAGAGGGCGCCGACATGGTGATGATCAAGCCCGGCCTGCCCTATCTCGACATCGTCGCGCGGGTGAAAGACCATTTCCGGGTGCCGACCTTCGCCTACCAGGTCTCCGGCGAGTACGCGATGATCATGGCGGCGGCCGGCAATGGCTGGCTCGACGGCGACCGCGCGATGATGGAAAGCCTGATGGCCTTCAAGCGCGCCGGCGCCGACGGCGTGCTGACCTATTTCGCGCCGAAGGTGGCGCAGGCGCTGAAGGCGATGGGCTGAGGGCTCGCTCTTCCCGTCATTGCGAGCGCAGCGAAGCGATCCAGCCGGCCTAGCGCTCTACGTTCCCTGGATGGCTTCGTCGCTGCGCTCCCTCGCAATGACGAATGGCGCGCCCACAGTTCTGCGTTACCCTTCCCGCCGCATGCGCGCTCTCCTGCTCCCGATTCTGTTGGCCCTCGCGCTGGCCTCGTGCAGCGAGCGCTTCGAGCCCGCCCAGGTGAAGCTGTGCCGGCAGGCGATACCGGCGCTCAACGGCCCCGAGACCCCGATCGCGATCAAGGCCACCGGGCCGGGACCGCGGCCCCATACGCTGCGCATCGACTATGTCGCCGGCCCCGCGTCGGGCCCGGCGCGACGGCGCAGCATCGACTGCCTGTTCGCCGGCGACGGGCAAGGCCAGCGGCGCGGCGCGCTGATCGGCATCGCCTCCGACGGCCGGCCGATGAGCGATGCGAATTTCTATCTGCTGCGCCGCTTCTATCTGGAGAACCGCGAGGAGCCGCCGCCCGACCCCGGCGCGCCCGCCGTGCAGGGGCGCGCGGAGCCGGGACCGGCGTTGCGCGCACGCCATCGCGGGGCAGCGACGTGCCCATGCCCGAAGACCGGCGTGACCGTGGCATCGCCCCTGTCTCCGGGCGGGGTGTCTCTAGGTGGGGGTTGCGAGCACGCGACGCTGGCCCTGCGCAGCCCTGACCGCAACCGACCATCCGAACGATAAGGGGACCCCGGATATGAGCGAGCCCTTCGTGATCACGCCCGCAGATGTCGAGGAAGCGGCCCGGCGCATCGAGGGCCATGTCCTGCGCACGCCCCTGGTGCCGGCGCCGCGCCTCTCGGCCCTGACCGGCGCGACCGTGCTGGTCAAGCACGAGAACATGCAGGCGACCGCGTCCTTCAAGGAGCGCGGCGCGGTCAACAAGCTGCTGACACTGGACGAGGATGAGCGCGAGCGCGGCGTCATCGCCATGTCGGCGGGCAACCACGCCCAGGCCGTCGCCTATCACGCCCGGCGCTTCGGCATCCCGGCGACGATCGTGATGCCCGAGACGACGCCGCTGGTGAAGGTCGAGAACACCCGCTCCCATGGCGCCCGCGTCGTGCTGCATGGCGAGACGCTCTACGAATCGGCGCAGAAGGCCCGCGAACTGGCGCAGGACGGCGAGCTCGTCTTCGTCCACCCCTATGACGACCCGGCGGTGATGGCGGGCCAGGGCACGATCGCCCGCGAGATGCTCGACGACGACCCCGATCTCGAGGTGCTGATCATTCCGCTCGGCGGCGGCGGGCTGATGGCCGGCAACGCCATCGCCGCCAAGGCGCTGAAGCCCGGCATCGAGCTGATCGGCGTCGAGGCCGGGCTCTACCCCTCCTTCTTCAATGCGATCAACGCCGACGACCTGCCGGTCGGCGGCGCGACGCTGGCCGAGGGCATCGCGGTCAAGACGGTCGGCGTCCAGACCCTTCCGATCGTCTCCAGCCTGGTGTCCGACATCGTGCTGGTCGGCGAGGACCTGATCGAGCGCGCGGTCTATGCTTACGCAAGTCTTCAACATAGCCTTGCAGAAGGGGCCGGCGCCGCGGGGCTCGCCGCGATGCTGAAGGAGCCGGGGCGCTATGCCGGGCGCAAGGTCGGGCTCGTGCTCTGCGGCGGCAACATCGACACGCGGCTGCTCGCGGCGATCATGGTGCGCGAACTCGAGCGCGAGGACCGGATCGTCGCCTTCCGCCTGACGACCAGCGACCGGCCGGGCCTGCTCGGCAAGGTCGCGAGCCTGCTCGGCGAACAGGGCGCCAATATCCTCGAGGTCAACCACGGCCGGCTCTTCCTCGACGTGCCCGCCAAGGGCGTGACGCTCGACGTCACCGTCGAGACGCGGGGCAGCGCGCATGCGGTCGCGATCGAGACGGCGCTGCGCGAGAGCGGATTTGCGCCCCATCGCGTCCTGCCGCGCGGTCTCGCCGGCCGCGACCTTGAAGAACCGGGTCGCTGACCAAACATAATGGCGAGGGGCCGCAGGGACCCCGCCAGACAGGACCCGACCCGCCGATGACCGACTCACGCTACAGCCAGCCCCCGATCGTCTCGGTCGGCGAGCGCCCCCTTCAGGACGTCAGCGGCGTGCTGGGCTCGCGCATCTTCGCCTGGATCGGCGACATCATCGTGCTGGCCATTCTCGGCACGCTGGTCTGGGTCGCGCTCGGCGTGCTCGGCATCGTCACCTTCGGCGCGACCTGGCTTTTGATCCCGATCGCGACGGTCGCCACGGCGCTGGGCTATGCCGCGCTGACGATCGGCGGACCGCGCCAGGCGACCTGGGGCATGCGGATGGCGGGCCTGCGCGTCGAGACGGCCTCCGGCGGGCGGCCCGACGGCTTGGCGGCGGCGGTTCATGCGCTGCTGTTCTACGTCGCGGCCTCGACGGTGGCGCTGTGGGTGCTCGACATCCTGTGCGGCATCGTGCGCAGCGACCGCAGGCTCGGTCACGACCTGCTGACCGGGCTGGTCATCGTGCGCGCCTGAGCGCCCTGCGCGGCTCTTGTTGCCGGCCGCGCTGCTGCTACACTGGCGCTTCAGACCGTTGCCGGAGCGAACCAGACGTGACGCGCCCGTTGCGGGATGCCCCGCAATTCTACCTGACGTCGCCGACCACGTGCCCGTATTTGCCCGGGCGCGAGGAGCGCAAGGTGTTCACGCATCTGGTGGGCGCCCGCGCGCGCGACCTCAACGACGTGCTGAGCCAGGGCGGCTTCCGGCGCTCGCAGAGCATCGCCTATCGCCCGGCCTGCGAGACGTGCCGGGCCTGCGTCTCGGTACGCGTCGTCGTCGACGAGTTCCGGCCGTCGCGCAGCTTCCGCAAGGTGATGTCGCGCAACAGCGATCTCATCGGCGAAACCTTGGCGCCGCGGCCCCGCTCCGAACACTACTCCCTGTTCCGGACCTATCTCGACGAGCGCCATCCCGATGGCGGCATGGCGACGATGTCGGCGCTCGATTTCGCGATGATGGTGGAAGACACCCATGTCGAGACGACGCTGATCGAGTATCGTCGGCGCGGCCCCGACAGCGGCTTCACCGGGAGGGGCCAGGGCGACCTCTTCGCGATGGCGCTGACCGATACGCTCAGCGACGGCCTGTCGATGGTCTATTCGGTCTTTGACCCTTCGCTCGAGGCGCGCTCGCTGGGCAGCTTCATGGTGCTGGACCATATCGAGCGGGCCCGGCGCCTGCGTCTGCCTTACGTCTATCTGGGCTATTGGGTCGATGGCTCGCCGAAGATGGCCTATAAGGAGCGATACCAGCCGCAGGAGCGCCTGACGCCGCAGGGCTGGGAGCGCGCCGACTGAGGTGCCGCCCCGCTCAACCGGACCACCGCCCATTGCCCCTGCGGCAATAGGTTTTGTTCATATCAATCCATGACAGTGGTTTTCGTGGTGACGAGGCTGCGCCACATTGGCCGACGGTCTCGCGCAGACCTGCCCGTGATGAGAAAGGCCCTGGGGGCGTCATGCTGCACTCCCTGTTCAAGCTCGCTGCCGAAACCTCCTCCGATTCACGGCGGCGGCTTCTGCATGCGGTGACGGATCTGTTCTTCTACGATCCCGAGCCCACGGGCATGTCCAAGCATCACTATGGCGAAATCGCGCTGCGCGCCTTGCCGCATCTCGATGTCGGCGCGCGCCAGGGCTATGCCGACGAGGTGGCGGCAGAGCCGAACCTGCCGCGCAGCGTCGCCAATGCGCTGGCCGGCGACCCCGACAGCGAGGTCGCGCGGCTGGTCTTGCGCCTGTCGCCGGTCCTGACCGACCGCGACCTCGCCGCGATCGCGCTCAACCAGTCGCAGGAGCATCTGGCCGCCATCGCCGAACGCGTGCGGCTGTCTGAGAAGATCACCGATATCCTGGTCGAGCGCGGCGACAACGGCGTGCTGCAGACCGTCGGCGGCAATGAGGGGGCGGCCTTCTCCGAGACGGGTTTCGAGCGTCTGCTCGAACGCGGCCGCGAGGAGGTGGCGATTCCGCGCGCCGTGGCGATCCGGTCGGATCTCACAGAAGCGCGCGCCACACGCGTGATGCGCATGCTGGCCGAGCTCGGCGAGGATGACGACATCGATTTCGCCCCCGTCGGCGAGGCTGCGACGATCGCCAGGCAGGCCCGCCAGCAGCGGCTCGAGGTCAGCCAGCTCGTCGCGGATCTGAAAGCGAAGACCCGGGTCATCGACGACGTCGTGATCATGCTCGCCGAGGAGGATCGTGCCTATCATCTGTCCCAGGTCCTCGCGCAAGCCTCCGGCATCGGCGTCGAGCAGGCGCTGCGTGTGCTGTTGAGGCGGGATGTCAGCGGCATCGCCCTGGCCTGCCGCGGGCTCGATGTCGGCTTCGCGGCCTTCGCGGCGATCCTCGGATTGCGGTCGCGACGCCTGATGTTCGCCAACAAGGACACGGAAGACGATCTGCGGCGCTACGCCGAGATCGACCTCACGGCCGCCAAGCGCGGCATGCGCCTGATCCGGATCAAGGCGAAGGTCGCCTGACCCTCGCCGCGGCTCTGCCGCCGCGCGATTTCGACCTCGGTTGCCCGTGTGCTCGGCGCAGCGGAAGCGGCATTTGTCGCGGATCACGCAGGGTCATCTTAATCATCGCTCAATCGCTTCGCGGTAGGTTGCGTCATGGGTTCCTCCTGGATCGAATGATGCTCAGCCAACTGACGCGGATGCCTGCGGAAATGTCGTCCGATTCACGGCGACAGCTTCTCAATGCGGTCACAGATCTCTTCCTTCTGGACGAGGCGCCCAATGACGCGGTCCAGGCGCATTATGGCGACATCGCGCTGCGCTCATTGCCCCATCTCGAAACCGAGGCCCGCCGGGACTATGCCGACCGCGTCGCCGAGACGCCCTCGCTGCCGCGCGAGGTCGCGGTGACGCTGGCCTCCGACCCGGACGCGGATGTCGCGCGGCTCGTCCTCAAGCTGTCCCCAGTGCTGACCGACACCGATCTGGCGGCGATCGCCGTGACCCAGTCGCAGCGCCACCTGGTGGCCATTGCCGAGCGGGCGCGGCTGTCGGAAAGCGTCACGGAGATCCTGGTCGAACGCGGCGACCGCGAGGTACTGCACACCGTCAGCGCCAATGAGGGCGCGAGCCTGTCAGAGAAGGGCTTCGACCGCCTCGTCGAACGCGGCGGACATGACAGCGAGATCAACCTGGCAATCACGACGCGCTCCGACCTGACGCCCGACCGGGCGCAGCGTGTGATGCGTATCGTCGAGCAGCTCAGCGACGAGGGCGGGCTCTGGTCCAAGCCCAACAGCGAAGCGCTGACCCTGGCGCGGCAGGCCCGGCAACAGCGTCTCGAGATCAAGCTGCTGCTCGCGGATCTCGCGGCCGGGGCGCGCGCGCTCGACGAGATCACGACGATGCTCGCCGAGGAGGACCGGGCCTTCCATCTCGCGCTCGTCTTCGCCCAGGTCGCGAGCCTGAGCACGGACCAGGCCCTGCGGGTGCTGATGCAGCGCGATGCCAGCGGCATCGCCGTCGCCTGCCGGGCGCTGGGAATCGGCAGCGACGCTTTCAAGGCCGTGCTCGAGCTCCGCGCGCGGCGCATGATGTTCGCCAAGAGCGCCACCGACGACGATCTGCGCGCCTATGCGGCGCTCGATCCGGCCATGGCCGAGCGGACGATGCGCTTCCTGAAGCTCAAGACCAAGCTATCCTGAGCGCGAACCGCCACAAATCCGCGACATTCGCAGGCCTCAATGCTAGTCTGATGGATGCGATGCGCAGGATGTTCGACCTGCGGCGGCATGGCGAGGATGGCCTGAAGGTGAGATTTTCGCTGCTTTCCGGTGCGCTCTGCGCCGCCGTTCTGATGTCGGGCCCGGCCCAGGCGCAATCCTGGCTGCCGTTCAGCGGCTTTGCGCCGCTGCCCTCCTTCGCCTGGTCGGAGCCGACCGTGGCGCCCGGCGGGGTCAAATGGGAGGGCTCCTACGCCCGGATCTCGACCGGCTTCAACGTCACCACCTCCCGGCGCATGGGCACGACGGCGGGGCCGACCTTCGGTCTCGAAGCGGGCGTGATGAAGCGCGAGGGCGATTTCGTCTACGGGATCGTCGGCGCGCTCGACTACATGCCCGCCTTCGGTGGCTATGGCACGCCGGGCTTCGGCCAGGCCTCCTATACGCGCGACTTCTCCGGCGCCTTCCAGATCAAGACCGGCGTGCTGTTGACGCCCGAGGTGCTGGTCTACACCAAGGTCGGCATGATGGCGGCCAACGAGACCTACCGCTATGGCGCGACGCCTTGGTCGGCGCCGTTCTCGCGCAGCGACATCGCGGTGCGGCCCGAGGCGCGCGCCGGCGTCGAATGGGCGGTGACCAACAATCTGACGCTCGGCCTCGAAGTCGGCGTCGTCGGCCAGGCAATCCGCTGAGAGATTGATTCAGGCGGTTGCGGGGCTGATTCAGGCGATCGTCCCAAGCCGTTGACCACACGCGTCATTCTCGGGCTTGGCCCGAAAATCTCATGACCAGAGACCTCTGGTTTGAGGGATGCTCGGGTCGAGCCCGATCATGACGGTGAGCGCCTACCCCCCGAACTTGTTGTTCTTCGGGAAGCCCTTGGGCGGCAGGCGGCCGGCTTCGCCGCGATGGCCGAGCCATTCCAGGAGTTCGCCCTGCGCCACGGTCCAGGTCCGCCCCGAGGTGTCGCGCCAGGTCAGGCCGTCCGCGAGCTTGAAGGTCTTGGCGTCGGAGACGCCGCCATCCTTGTAGCGCTGCAGCCGGACGCCCTTGCCGCGGCTCATCTCGGCGACCTCCGAGAGCGGGAAGCAGATCAGCTTGCGGTTCTGGCCGATGATCGCGACATGGTCGCCCTCGGCCGGCGTCGCCAGCAGCGCCTCGACGGGCATGTCGACATTGAGGACCTGGCGTCCCTTGCGGGTGTTGGCGACGATGTCGTCGGTGGGCGCGACGAAGCCGCGGCCGTCGGTCGTCACCATCAGCAGCTTGAGGCCCGGGCGGTAGGGGAAGGCGGCGATGATCTCGGCGTGCTCCTCCAGCTCGATCATCAGCCGGATCGGATCGCCGAAGCCGCGGCCGCCGGGCAGCTTGGCCGCCTCCAGCGTGAAGACCTTGCCGTTGGTGGCGAGCACCAGGATCTTCGCGGTCGTCTCGGTGAAGAAGGCGGTCTTGAGCCCGTCATCGCCCTTGAAGGTCAGGGTCGACTGGTCCTGGACATGACCCTTGAGCGCCCGGATCCAGCCCTTCTTCGAGATCACCACCGTCACCGGCTCGCGCTCGACCATCGCCTGGGTCAGGTCGATGTCGGTGGTGTCGGGCATGTCCGAGAAGGTGGTGCGGCGCTTGCCGATCGCGGTTTCCGGCCCAAACAGCTTCTTCACCGCGCGGATATCGTGCTGGATCAGCTTCCACTGCACGGGTTCCGACGCCAACAGCTCCTCGATCTGGCACTTCTCGACGGTGAGTTCGTCGAGTTCGGTCTTCAGCGCCATCTCCTCCAGCTTGCGCAGCGCGCGCAGGCGGGTGTCGAGGATGGCGTTGGCCTGGACTTCGCTCAGCTCGAAGAAGCGCATCAGCTCGATCTTGGGCTCATCCTCCTCGCGGATGATCTTGATGACGCGATCGAGGTCGAGATAGACGATCAACAGGCCGCGCAGGATCTCGAGCCGCTTCTCGATCTGGCCGAGCCGGAAGCGCGAGCGCCGCAGCAGCACGTCGCGGCGGTGGTCGAGCCAAGCGCGCAGCGCCTCGTTGAGGCCGAGAACGCGCGGCACCAGACCGCCGGTCAGCACGTTCATGTTCATCGAGATGCGCGATTCCAGCTCGGTCAGCCGGAACAGCGATTCCATCATCAGCGCCGGATCGACATTGCGCGCGCGCGGCTCGATGACGACGCGGATATCCTCGGCCGATTCATCGCGGATGTCGCCGACGAGCGGCAGCTTCTTGTCGTTGAGCAGCTCGGCGATCTTCTCGATCAGCCGGCCCTTCTGGACCATGTAGGGGATCTCGGTGACGACGACCTGCCAGGTGCCCCGCCCGAGATCCTCGGCCGCCCAGCGCGCCCGCGTGCGGAAGGCGCCGCGCCCGGTGCGGTAGGTCTCGGCCATCGAGGCGCGGGTCTCGACGATGACGCCGCCGGTCGGAAAGTCCGGCCCCTGCACGAAGGTCATCAGCTGTTCGGAGGAGGTCTCCGGATGCTGGATCAGATAAAGCGCGGCATCGCAGAGTTCGGCGGCGTTGTGCGGCGGAATCGCGGTCGCCATGCCCACCGCGATGCCTTGGGAGCCGTTGGCGAGCAGGTTCGGGAAGGCGGCGGGGAGCACGATCGGCTCCTCATCCTCGCCATTATAGGTCTCGCGGAAATCGACCGCGTCCTCGTCGATGCCATCGAGAAGAAGACGGGCGACCTCGGTCATCCTGGCTTCGGTGTAGCGATAGGCAGCCGCATTATCGCCGTCGATATTGCCGAAATTGCCCTGGCCGTCGACGAGCGGGTAGCGCTGGGCGAAATCCTGGGCGAGGCGCACCAGCGCGTCATAGACCGACTGGTCGCCATGCGGGTGGAACTTGCCGATGACGTCGCCGACGATGCGGGCGCATTTCTTGTGGACCTGGCCGGGGTCGAGCCGCAGCAGGCGCATTGCATGCAGGATTCGGCGGTGAACCGGCTTCAAGCCGTCGCGCGCATCCGGCAGGGCGCGGTGCATGATGGTGGAGAGCGCATAGGCGAGATAGCGCTCTTCGAGCGCCGATTTCAGATCGATACGCTCGGATTCATCCTCCGGCGGCGGATCGACCGGCTTCCCCATGGCTTGCTAACCCCCATTGCGATTTCGTCCGCGCCTCTATCGCACGGCCCGATTCGCCCCGCTAGAACGATGGCGGGCGAGACACTGCGACGCAATCGACGCAGACGCGCCCAAAACCGATGGAGAGCCGCATGACGAGCCACGAGCCCAGCGCGGAAGACGGCGTCTGCGCGCTGACCGGGCGCACGCTGCCCCGGCGCCACCTCATCGGCCTCGACGCGCTGCGGCCGGCGCTCGCCGACGCCATCCGCCGCGACCACCCCGATCTCCCGGCGCATGCGCTGGTCTCGCAGGACGCCGTCGCCAGCTATCGCTCGCGCTATGTCAACGCGCTGCTCGCCAGCGAGCGCGGCGAGATGACCGAGCTGGACCGGCAGGTGGCGCAAAGCCTCGCCTCCTCCGAGCTGATCACCAGCAACACCGACGACGAACTCGATCGCGACCGGACCTTCGGGCAGCGCCTGGCCGACCATGTCGCGAGTTTTGGCGGAAGCTGGGCCTTCCTGATTTCGTTCGGCGTCGTCATCGCCTTCTGGATCACGATCAATATGGGCGGCGCGACCCGCTTCGACCCCTACCCCTTCATCCTGCTCAACCTGATCCTGTCCTGCGTCGCGGCCGTGCAGGCCCCCGTCATCATGATGAGCCAGCAGCGGCAGGAGGCGAAGGACCGCGCCCGCTCGCGCAACGACTACCAGGTCAATCTCAAGGCGGAGCTGGAAATCCGGCACCTGCACGAGAAGATGGACCATCTGGTCAACCGGCAATGGCAGAGGCTCGCCGAGATCCAGGAGGTGCAGATCGAGCTGCTGCAGGAGCTGCGCAGCGCTCAGGCTTCCGACGCGAGCGAAGCGCGCGCCGCGAGTTCGACCAAGCGCGCCCGCTCGGGCGGCTCGGCCAAACCGCGCGGCTCGAAGACGTGACGGCGCAGGAAATACGCCGTCAGCGCAAAGCCGGCTGCGAGATCGGTGGCTGAGGGCTGGCGGGCGCCCTGCCCCTCGCTGAGGAAGGGCGGCAGCGCCAGCAGGCGGTCGCGATAGGGCTCGGCGGCCTTGCGGCTGACGGCCTTGCCCGATTTCGGCGAGACATGGCTGAGATCGTCAGGCGAGCCGGTGACGGCGCAGCGCGCGAGATCAAGTCCAAAGCCGAGCTCCGAAAGCATCGCGACCTCGAAGCGCACGACCAGGGCCGGCGCCAGCCCCGGCTCGTGCAGATGCTCGACCATCACGGCAAGCGCTTCATGCAGGCCGGGATGAGGATCGCGCTCCGGCAGCAGGCGCAGAAGGCCCGAAATGGTGGCGAGCCCGTAGAGCGCCACCGGCGCCTCGATCAGGCGCGCCGCATGCGAGGCCAGAAGCTCGACCTTGTATTCGCCGAGATGCTCGTCGAGCCGGGCGCGCCACACCAGCGACACGGCGTTGCCGGGCTGGAGCACCGGCTGCTGCTTGGCCGAGCGGCCGCCGCGCACCAGGCCGAGATGGCGGCCATGGTCCCGCGTCATCGCCTCGAGGATCACGGCGCTCTCGCCATGCCTGCGGACGCCGATGATCGTGGCCTCGTCGGTCCATTCCATGGGATGGGTTTAGGGCGGCTCGCGCGAGGCTGCAATTTCGGGCGCGACGTCATCCCGGCCGCAGCGAAGCGGAGCGCCGGGATCCATCGGAGGGCTCCGACGTCTTACACTCAGGATGCGCAATCCAGCGCACCACGCAGGTCTTCTCGCAGCGGATAAAGCGGAATCATCATCAGCTTGAAGAGCAGCCAGCAGGAGTAAATCGCGTCCGCTCCATAAGGACCATTATCCGTAAGGAGGCCGTGCGCGACCGAGTGGCGGAGAGCGGGACCGGGCCTCCGCAAGAACACGTACTCCAGGTCATGAACGATCTCAGCGCCAAAAATCTCTTCCATGGCACCCCGCATATCGGCGAACAGCGATGTCAGCATTCGATCCTGCTGAGTTTGCGTGGCTGCATCGAAGGTAGTCACGTCGTGACCTGCGGTTTTCAGGACATATCGCAGGCAGCTTTCGAGCAGCGGCGTCAGAATATAGGTCGCCCCGATACGGTCGCCTTGGAAAAAATTCGAAATGCCTTTGGCGAAGGTTTGCTCTTGCCGAGGATCAACAAACGCACTGTTTCGGGTCAACGTCTCGATGAGATCGTCCGATATTAAATGATGCGAAACAATGATCTGTCGAGCCGGTTCAATCGCTCCACTGACAACCATACTACGACGCAACGACTCAGCTTTTACGATCTGAGCGACAACGGCCCCATCGCTCCCTCTTTCGCCAAAACTCGCGCAGTCCGTCCGATGGATGACCTTGCCATCGTGATCAAGGTGCGACGTTCCGAAAATAGAGGAAAGTGGGTAAGCGCGTATCTGAGCTTCCGCTTCCTGAATGAGCTTGTCGGGAGGCGGCGACGAGGCCAAGCCCATCAGGGTAAATAGCATATCGACGAGGCCGAGTTCTTCGAAGGTAGACACCGTCGCCTCGACGAGGTCGCGGATGTCCGTTCGATGGCTGAAGCTGGACATCTCGTCCATTATCGCCGCTTGCACATCGACCAGCCGATGTTGGAGTTCCTTGCGCCTTTCTTTCTTGCCTGGGACTCCATGAAGTTCCGAAATTGCATCAGCAAGGAACTTTGATGCGACAAAGGCGGAGCCTCGCGCCTCCGCTAGCTTGACCAGCGTCTCAGCGGCCAATGCCCGTGTCCGGTGCCGGTCATCGTCACGCTTCGCCATTTGGTAGGCTCTCGCGGCGACGCGCCAGAGTTCGATTTCCGTATCCAGGTCGAGCGACGGTGCCACTGCGCCGATGAGGCCTTCAACATCCTCGGCGACGGCCGCCGGATCAGACAGACAGAAGTCCAGATCGATATTGGCAAAACGTCGTAGCGCTGCGGGATCGTTGGCTGCAAAGGCCTGCTCCCTTAATCGAACTGCAAGCGCTTGAGCATTTTTGAGTATCGGCTCTTCGCCTTTGAGCCACCGAGCTATCTGTAGGCATCGTCGCAGTAGCCGAGCCGCATCCGAATTGAAGGCGTTGGCGGGGAGGTCTTTCGCAGATCCAATGTGCAATTCGCCCGACGCGAGCGCTTCAACGAGTTCAACATATGCTGTCACTCCAGCCAGTGCGGAAACGCGCCTTTTGCGCTCCAGATGCCAGCAGAGGTCAGACAATCGAGAACGAACGACAGCGCTTGTTGCCTTACCGGCAATCGCGGACAACGCGTCGACGCTCCCTTTGAAGTCCGTTGGAATTGCGCTTCTACGGTCACCGAAAACTGCCATAGGCGCATATGGATCGTTCGGATTTCCGACTGTAAGTCGGATGTCGAGGGCAGCAGCTAGCATTGCGAAAATGCGCGCCGATTTGTGATCTTGATCGGCGGATGAACGCTCAGAAGCCCCACGGTAGAGTGTTGCTGCCTCATGATAGTCCGCTGAGTTTGACTCAGACAGCGGCTGATCGACGTCAACCTCCTGCACGTCGTCGACGGTAGCCTGAAGCCAAAATGGCGACGTATGCTCTTTGTCTACCGGCTCGGCTTCACAATCGGTCTCTCGCGCCATGTCGATCCCTTAGTGATTGGGCCTCCCGCGACAATACACTCAAACTACCCCACCACCCGCTCGACCCGGCTGATCACCCGCTTCTCGCGCAGTTCGCTGATGATGGCGCTGAGATGCTTCAGGTCCCAGACCGTCAGGTCGATGGTGACGTTGGTGAAATCGGGGTTCGGCCGGTGCATCGCGACCGCGTCGATGTTGCCGTCATGCTCGGCGATGGTGGTGGTGATCTGCGCCAGCGAGCCTGGCTCGTTGATCGAGTGCAGCGAGATGCGCGCGGGGAAGCGCTGGGGGGCCTTGTCGTCGAGATCCCAGCGGACATCGAGCCAGCGCTCGGGCTCGTTGTCGAACGCCGCCAGCGCCGAGGACTGGATCGGGTAGATCGTCACCCCCTCGCCCGATGTCAGGATGCCGACGATGCGATCCCCCGGCACCGCCCCGCCATTGGGGGCAAAGCGCACGGGCAGGTCGCCGCCGAGACCGCGAATCGGGATCGCGTCCTTTCCGGGGCCGTCGTCTCCCGGTGTCTCGCCCGGGAGCTTGAACTTCAGATTCTCGCCCTGGCGCAGTTCGAACCAGCCCTTGGCATTGCCGGTGGTGGCGCCGGCCGATTTCGGATCGGAGGCGCCGCGCTTCTCGGGTTCGAGGTCGGGGTAGACCGCCTTGACCACGTCGCCGGAAAACATCTCGCCGCGTCCGACCGCCGCCAGCACGTCGTCGACCGCCGTGCGGGCGAGGCGCTTGAGGGCGGCCTTGAGCTTCTC
This sequence comes from Allobosea sp., assembly GCF_030695125.1. Taxonomy (GTDB): domain Bacteria; phylum Pseudomonadota; class Alphaproteobacteria; order Rhizobiales; family Beijerinckiaceae; genus Allobosea. The sequence continues at coordinate 273,595 of NZ_JAUYTP010000031.1, forward strand.
GTCGTTGAAGGGCCGCTCGACCCGGCTGAAGGCGCGCTCGAGGATCTGGCGGCCGAGGCCGGAATATTGCCGGCGCACGGCGGCACGGGTGGCGCGGCGGATCGCGGCGCGGGCCTTGCCGGTGACGACGAGGGATTCCCAGGCAGCCGGCGGCGTCTGGCCTTCGGCGCGGGTGATCTCGACCTCGTCGCCATTGGCGAGTTCGGTCAGGAGCGGCGCGATGCGGCCATTGACCTTGGCGCCGACCGCGCTGTTGCCCACATTGGTGTGGATCGCATAGGCGAAGTCGATCGGGGTCGCGCCACGCGGCAGCGCGATCAGCCGGCCCTTCGGCGTGAAGCAGAAGACCTGGTCGTGGAACAGCTCGAGCTTGGTGTGCTCGAGAAACTCCTCGGGGCTGTCGCCCTCGGCGAGCAGGTCGACCGTGCGGCGCAGCCACTGATAGGCGCGGCTCTCATCGGCATAATTGGTCAGTTCGGTGGTGCGGCCGTCCTTGTAATGGGCGTGGGCGGCGATGCCGAATTCGGCGATGCGATCCATCGTGTCGGTGCGGATCTGCAATTCGACACGGCTGTGGCCCGGCCCGACCACGGTGGTGTGGATCGAGCGATAGTCGTTCTGCTTGGGTGTGGAGATGTAGTCCTTGTAGCGGCCCGGCACCATCGGCCAGGTCATGTGGACGATGCCGAGCACGCGGTAGCAATCCTCCGGCGTGTCGACGATGACGCGGAAGCCGAAGATGTCGGAGAGCTGCTCGAAGGAGATGGATTTGCGCTCCATCTTCTTCCAGATCGAATAGGGCCGCTTGCGCCGGCCGGAGACGTCCGCCTGGATGCCGCTGGCGGCGAGCTTGTCCTTGAGGTCCTTTTCGATCTCGCCGATGACGCTGCCCTCGCGCTCGGTGACCTCCTCCAGCCGCTTGGTGACGGTGGCGTGGGCCTCGGGCTTGATGTGGCGGAAGGCGAGCTCTTCCAGCTCCTCGCGCAGCTCCTGCATGCCCATGCGGCCGGCGAGCGGGGCATAGATCTCGGCGGTTTCCTCGGCGATGCGCAGGCGCTTCTCGGGCGCCATGAAATGCAGCGTGCGCATGTTGTGGAGCCGGTCGGCGAGCTTGACCAAGAGCACGCGGACATCGTCGACGATGGCGAGCAGGAGCTTGCGGAAATTCTCGCCCTGGGCCGCCTTCTTCGAGACGAGGTCGAGCTTCTTGATCTTGGTCAGCCCGTCCACCAGCCGGCGGATGTCGGGGCCGAACATGCTCTCGATCTCTTCGAGCGTCGCCTCGGTGTCCTCGACGGTGTCGTGCAGGACGGCGGCGACGATCGTCGCATCGTCGAGCTTGAGATCGGTCAGGAGGGCTGCGACCTCGAGCGGATGGGCGAAGAACGGATCACCCGAGGCGCGCTTCTGCGTGCCATGGGCGCGCATGGCATAGACATAGGCCCGATTGAGGAGGTCCTCGTCGGTGTTGGGATTGTAGCTGCGAACCCGATCGACGAGTTCGTATTGCCGCATCATGCCCATGCGGGCCCTCTGTCACGCCTGCCTGCTCCGGAGTCCGTCAATATCGGCGCGGCGAGAGCGAGCAGCAAGGCGAATTCCCTGTCGGAGGCACGAAAAAGCCCGGCGGGGCCGGGCTTTAGCGGAATAGGTGAAGAGAGCGTTCCAAACGCCCGCGCGCGGGATCAGTCCTCGTCGTCGGCGCTCTCGGTCGGCGGCACGAGACCGTCGAGGCCGCGCAGCAGGTCGTCCTCGCTCATGCGATCGAACTGGACCTCCGAATCGGGGGTCGAGGCGCTCTGGCCGGGCGCGGCGAGCAGCGGCACGGTCTCGGCCTCGGGCTCATCGACCTCGACATGCTTCTGCAGCGAGTGGATCAGGTCTTCCTTGAGATCCTCGGGCTTGAGCTTCTCGTCGGCGATCTCGCGCAGCGCGACAACCGGATTCTTGTCGTTGTCGCGGGACACGAGGATCGCCGAGCCCGACTGGATCATCCGCGCGCGATGGCTGGCGAGGAGAACCAGCTCGAAGCGGTTGTCGACCTTGTCGATGCAATCCTCAACGGTGACACGAGCCATGGCGCGGCTCCTTCTGATCTTTAGCGATGCAGGGAAGATGATGTGAGCCGGCCTTACAGCCAAAGCGCGGGAGATGCAAGATTTGCCTGCCGCCCTCGCCCGGCTCAGCCGCGCATCCGCCGGACCATGTCGTCGAGGCCGGGCTCGCGCCGACCCTCGACGCCGGCGACGACGTCCATGGCCGGAAGTTCATGGCGCGGAAGCTCGGCGAAGCGCATCCGCATCGTCGTGGCGACGCCCTCGCCAAAGGCGATCGCCTCGCGGTTGCCGACCGAGGACAGGAATTTCAGCGTGCTCGCCGAGGCGTCGGAAATCGCCGAGCGGATGATCTGCTGGTCGACCTCGTTGGCCAGCCGCATCGCGAAGATCGTCGAGCATTGCGACAGGATCGTCGGATCGAGTTCGCCGGGGCGCTGCGTCACCACGCCGAGATAGGCGCCGTATTTGCGGCCCTCCTTGGCGATGCGGGCGATGGCCTGGCGGGTCGGCAGGAAGCCGAGCGTCGGGTTGGCGGGGACGTAACGATGCGCCTCCTCGCAGAGCAGCAGGATCTCGTAGGTGCCCTGGCTCGCCATGGCGAGGTCGAAGGCCAGCCGTGCCAACACGGAGGCCACCGCATCGACGACCTCCGAGGGCAGTCCGCCGAGCTGGAAGACCGTGATCGGCCGGCCGTGATGGGGCACCCGGAAGATCTGGGCGATCACCGGCGCCATGGTCTCCATCATGTTGGCGCGGGCGAACATGAACTGGTAGCGCGGATCGCCATGCAGCGCCTCGAGCCGGACCTTGAGCGAGCGCAGCGAGGCATGCGGCCAGCGCTTCTCATGCATCCCGATCAGATCGTCGATGATGGCCAGCACATCGATGATCCGATACGGCGTCGGCATGTCGCCGGCGCTGCCGGCGCTGTCCTCCCGGCGGCCCTGGCCGACATCGAGGGGGCGCTTCAGCAGCGTCGAGTTGAGATCGCGCATCGAGCTGCGCAGGCTGCCGGAGCGATAGCGCTCGCGGGCCACGCCGACGACCTCGCGCAGGATGTCGGCCTCCTCGTCGAAGGCCGAGCGGCCGCGGAACACGACCTCGGCGAACTCCTCGAGCTTGAACATCCAGAACGGCAGGTCGAGCCCCTCGGCGTCGATCGTCAAGGCGCGGTCAGGGAAGGCCGAGGCGTATTCGTTGTGCGGATCGAGGATCAGCACGCGCAACCGCGGGCGGGCCGCGATGGCCCGGCGCAGCAGCAGCGCCACCGCGCTCGACTTGCCGACGCCGGTGGTGCCGAGCAAGGCAAAATGCCGCGCCAGCATGTCGTCGATGCAGACCGTCGCGGGGATCGAGGGATCCTGGGTCAGCGTGCCGATGGCGACCGCCTTGCGCGTGCCGAGATCATGGACGAGCGCGAGATCGCTGGCGCGGATTCGATGGGCCACGGCGCCGATCGGCGGATAGGTCGAGATGCCGCTCTGGAAGCTGGTGCGGCCGTCGGCGGTTTCCGAGACCTCGCCGAGCAGCTCGACCTGGACGTGGATGGCGTTGTCGGAGCCCTCGTCCCAGACCGCCTGGACGGCCGCCATCTCGAAGACGAGGCCGACGATGCGCGAACTGCCGAGATTGATCGAGATCATCCGGCCCACGGTCCAGGAATCGGGGCCGAGATGGGCCATGCCGCCGACCGTGCTGGCGATGGTCGCGCGCGATCCGTCACAGGACACGACGCGGCCGAGCGCACGCTGCAGATCCTGCGTCTGGTCGCGCCGGTCCTGCGTCAAATTGTTCTCGAACGTCGCCGTCTTCACCGCAAGCTGCACGATCTAAGCCCCATCGACCCCTCGATCCCCAAAGGTGACGCTAGGGCGGAAGCCCTTACGATTGCCTTATCCGGCGCTGGATGCGCGCCCCCCGTGCTGACGCGGTTACCAAATCGCCAAGGCGGCCCGGCCAATGCCGCGCGACCGATCAGCTTGCGTGGTGTCGGCCATGACAATCCCTGCCTTGAGCGCGGCTTGCGTTCTCGTCTATGCACAGGCCGGCTTTGAGGAGAGGTGACCCATGGCGAACCGGCTGCGACTGGGCGTGAACATCGATCATGTCGCGACCATCAGGAATGCGCGCGGCGGCGCCCTGCCCGATCCGGTGCGCGCCGCGCATCAGGCCGTGGCGGCCGGCGCCGACGGCATCACCGCGCATTTGCGCGAGGACCGCCGCCATATCCGCGACGCCGACATGGAGCGCCTCGCCGCCGAACTGACCAAGCCGCTGAATTTCGAGATGGCCGCGACGCAGGAGATGGTCGCGCTGGCCGAACGGCTGAAGCCGCATGCGGCCTGCCTGGTGCCGGAGAAGCGCGAGGAACGGACCACCGAAGGCGGCCTCGACGTGGTCGGCCAGGAGGCGGCGCTGACGCCCTTCATCGCGCGGCTGAAGGCGGCCGGCTGCCGCGTCTCGCTGTTCATCGAGGCCGACGAGGCGCCGATCCGCATGGCGGCGAAGCTCGGCGCGCCGGTGATCGAACTGCACACCGGAACCTGGTGCCATGCGGTCGCAGACGGACATCACGACAAGGCGCAGGCCGAGTTCGCACGTCTCGCCAGGGGCGCGGCTTTCGCGGCATCGCTCGGGATCGAGGTCCATGCCGGGCATGGGCTCGACTACGACACGGCGCGCCAGCTCGCCGCCGTTTCGGAATTCGTCGAATTCAACATCGGGCATTTCCTGATGGGCGAGGCGATCTTCGTCGGGCTCGATGCGGCGATCGGCGCGATGCGGCGGGCGATGGACGAAGGCCGCATCGCGACGTAAATCGTCAGCATGATCCTCGGCATCGGCTCCGATCTCTGCGACATCGACCGCATCCAGAAATCGCTCGACCGGTTCGGCGAGCGCTTCACGAATCGCGTCTTCACGCCAAGCGAGCGCGCCAAATCCGATCGGCGGGCGACGCGGGCGGCATCCTATGCGCGGCGCTTTGCGGCGAAGGAAGCCTGCTCCAAGGCGCTCGGCACCGGCCTGCGCGCCGGCGTGTTCTGGCGCGACATGGAGGTGGTCAACCTGCCCAGCGGCGCGCCGACGATGAAGCTCACCGGCGGCGCCGCGCTGAGGCTAGCCGCGATGACGCCGGCCGGCCACGAGGCCATCCTGCATGTCTCGATGACCGACGACCCGCCGATGGCGCAGGCCTTCGTCGTGATCGAGGCGCGGCCTCTGTCCGGCGGCTGACATTTGCGCCCGAGACCAAGGCGCAGCCCCGTCATTGCGAGGAGCGACGCGACGAAACAATCCAGGGCGGCAGAGCATTTCCGTCTGGATTGCTTCGCTACGCTCGCAATGACGAATGCGACGCGGCGTTGCTCCAGCCCTCACTCCGCCGGCGCGGTTCCCACGACCTGGCCGCTCGGCTCCTCGCTGAGCCAGCGATAGGCGATGCCGCCGAGCGCGCCGCCGATCAGAGGCGCGAGCCAGAACAGCCAGAGCTGCCCCATCGCCCAGCCGCCGACGAAGAGCGCCGGGCCGGTGCTGCGCGCGGGGTTCACCGAGGTGTTGGTGACGGGGATGCTGACGAGGTGGATCAGGCACAGGCCGAGCCCGATCGCCAGCGGCGCGAAGCCCGCCGGCGCCTTGCCATGGGTCGCACCCATGATGATGAAGAGGAACATCATGGTCATCACGACTTCGGTGAGGAAGCCCGCGAACAGGCTGTACTTGCCCGGCGAATGCTCGCCATAGCCGTTCGAGGCGAAGCCCTTGGCGAGGTCGAAGCCCGGCGCGCCGCTGGCGATGAGATAGAGAACACCCGCCGCGACGACGCCGCCGATCACCTGCGCCACGACATAGGGCAGGATCTGGCTGGCCGGAAAGCGCCCGCCCGCCGCCAGCCCGACCGTCACGGCCGGGTTGAGGTGGCAGCCCGAGATGTGGCCGATCGCGTAGGCCATGGTCACGACCGTCAGGCCGAAGGCGAGCGAGACGCCGAGCAGGCCGATGCCGACCTGCGGAAAACCGGCGGCGATGACCGCGCTGCCGCACCCCGCGAAGACCAGCCAGAAGGTGCCGATCGCTTCCGCCACGTATTTCTTGCTGTTCATGATCGCCCCCCGACGTAGGGGAAGATCGTGCATCCGGAGCGGTTTCGCGTCAATCGGGCCGCACCTTCAAACGGCAGGATCCAGCCGCGGCGCGAGGCGGGTCAGAGCGGAAAGGCGATCCGGGTCGAGAGGCCGGACTGGGAGACCTGCTCGCTCGTTCCCTTAAGCTGCTTGGCCAGGGCCTCGATGATGCGGTTGCCGAGCCCGTGGCCGGCCTGCGCCTCTTCGGGCGCCTGTGGCAGACCGACGCCGTCATCGGTCACGGTGAGGACCGCCATCCCGTCGTCCGCGCGCACGATCGTCACAGCGATGCGCCCCGTGCGCCCCTCCGGAAAGGCATGCTTGAGCGAGTTGGTCACGATTTCCGACACGAGCATCGAGATCGTGGTGAGCTTGCGGATGTCGAAGCTCATCGGCGGCACATCGACATGGCAGGACACGCCGGACACGCCGCTCGCCTCGATCACGTCGGCGCAGAGGTCCTCGAGATAGCGCCCGATCGGCAGATCGACCTGATGGGGGTCGTGCAGGCGCCTGTGGATGCGCGCCATCGTCTCGATCCGGTTGCGGGCCTCGTCGATGATCGCCGGCGCGGCGGCGGGATCGGCGAGGACGCGCCGGCGCGACATGTTCAGCAGGCTGGCGACGAACGCCATGTTGTTGGCGACGCGATGCTGCAACTCCTCGAACATCGTGCGCTGCTGCTCGGCCAGAGCGGTGGACACGCCCTTCTCGACCTCGAGCCGGCGCATCGCCCGGGTCATCGCATGGATCAGGGCGATGTCGACGGCGACGATGAAGACATAAAACAGCAGCGCGAAACCGCTCTGGAAATCCATGGCGAAGCCGGCCGGCGGAATGAACCAGTACCACGCGGCCAGCCCGCAGAGCAGCGCGCAGGCCAAGCCCGCCGCGGTCCCGCCGACGAAACTCGTCAGGATCACCGCCGGAAAGAAGGTCAGGAAGGGATAGCCGGGCGGCAGCGTGCCTTCGAGCGCGAAGCGGCCCAGGACAGCCGCCGCCGAAATCGCGCAGGCCAGCACGAGCGCCGGAAGCGGCTCCATCGCGCTGCGGGCATGGGGGAGCAGAGGGTTGAAGCGGTCGAGGAGTTTCACAGGTGCCTGGTCGGAACGGTCGAGAGGGTTGCGAGGGGCAGGCATCCTGGCAGACACCCCGGGGACAGTGTCATCCCGCGCGAATTGACCTCTTAGATCGGTTTCACGCAACCTCCATGTCAAAAAATGGGTGCGCAAGAGACGATCGGGCCGGCCGCACTGTCCCGACGTTGTCTGCCGGCCAACATTCCGCTAGACCGCCGGTCGGACCCCCGTCCCAGGAGCGCCCGCGTGGCCAACGACGTCGATTCCAAGAAAAAAACCGTCAAGGACGAGGGCGGGATCGTCGAGACGATCAAGGTCGTCGTCCAGGCGCTTCTGATCGCGCTGGTGATCCGGACGCTGCTGTTCCAGCCGTTCAACATCCCCTCGGGATCGCTGATTCCGACGCTGCTGATCGGCGACTACCTGTTCGTCTCGAAATACACCTATGGTTATTCCAAGCACTCGATCCCGTTCAGCCCGCCGCTGTTCTCGGGCCGGGTCTGGGCGGCGGAGCCCAAGCGCGGCGACATCGCCGTGTTCAAGCTGCCAACCGACAACACGACCGACTACATCAAGCGTGTGATCGGGCTGCCGGGCGAGCGCATCCAGATGATCGACGGCATCCTGCACATCAACAACCAGCCGGTGAAACGGGAGCGGATCGCCGATTTCGTCACCACCGACAATTGGGGCCGCAGTTCGCCCGCGATCCAGTATCGCGAGACTTTGCCCAACGGCGTCTCGCACCAGATCATCGAACGCGAGGGCGACAGGGGCACCTTCGACAACACGCCGGTCTTCGTCGTGCCGCCCGGGCACTTCTTCATGATGGGCGACAACCGCGACAACTCGCTCGATTCGCGCGACCGCAGCGTCGGCTTCGTGCCGTTCGAGAACTTCGTCGGCCGGGCCGAGATCATCTTCTTCTCGATCGAGGACGGTGAATCGGCCTGGAAGCTGTGGGAATGGCCCTGGACGGTACGCTGGAACCGCCTGTTCAGCGCGATCCGATGACGACGATCCGCAATGAAGAACACCCGCCAGTGAAGAAGATCAGCACGTGAGCCAGAGACACCCGTGAGCAAGGCCAGCGACAACGCGCGCAAGCCGCCCGACACGGCCCGGCTGCAAGCGACGCTCGGGCATGTCTTCGCGGACCAGACCCTGCTGATCACCGCCCTGACCCATATGAGCGCGGAGGGGCCGCGGCTCGAAAGCTATCAGCGGCTCGAATTCCTCGGCGACCGGGTGCTGGGCCTGAGCATCGCCGACATGCTGTTTGCGCGCTATCCGCTCGCCGCCGAAGGCGACATGTCGCGGAGGCTCGCCGATCTCGTGCGCAAGGAGACCTGCGCCGAGGTCGCGATCGCCTGGAATCTCGGCGCCTTCATGCGGCTGGGCGAGGGCGAGATCCTCGGCGGCGCGCGCAAGAACAAGGCGATCCTGGCCGATGCCTGCGAGGCGATCATCGGCGCCGTCTTCATCGACGGCGGCTATGAGGCGGCCCGCGGGCTCGTCGAGCGCGGCTTCGGCGAGCGCCTGCTCAAGCCGGTGCGGCCGCTGCGCGACGCCAAGACCGCGCTGCAGGAATGGGCCCAGGGCCAGGGCTACCCTACGCCGACCTATACCGAGCGGGACCGTTCCGGCCCCGATCACGCTCCCGTCTTCCGCGTCGCGGCCCGCATCACGGGCCTTGTCGATGCGGAAGCGCTGGGGCCCTCAAAACGACTGGCCGAGCAGGCGGCGGCGGAAGCCTTCCTGCGGCGCGAAGGCCTGTGGAGCGAAACGATGGAGAGCGACAATGGTTGAAGCGGAGACAGGCGCGCCCGCCCGCGGGCCGACGCGCTGCGGCTTCGTCGCGCTGATCGGCGCGCCCAATGCCGGCAAGTCGACGCTGCTGAACCAGCTCGTCGGCGCCAAGGTCTCGATCGTCTCGCGCAAGGTGCAGACGACCCGCACCCAGGTGCGCGGCATCGCGCTGTCGGGCCCGATGCAGGTGATCTTCGTCGATACGCCGGGCATCTTCCAGCCCAAGCGCCGGCTCGACCGCGCGATGGTGACGAGTGCCTGGGGCGGCGCCACCGATGCCGACCTGATCGGCGTGCTGATCGATGTCGAGCGCTTCGACAATGAGGAGAACACTCGGCTGCTCGAAAAGCTCGCCGAGCTGAAGCAGCCCAAGTTCCTGATCCTCAACAAGATCGACGTCATCGCCAAGGACAAGCTGCTCGAGATCACCGCCAAGGTGAACGCGCTGGGCACCTTCGAGACGACGTTCATGATCGCGGCCCTGACCGGCTATGGCGTCAAGGACATCCTGACCTGGCTGGAGACGCGGCTGCCGCTGGGCCCCTGGCTCTATCCGGAGGACCAGATCTCGGATGCGCCGCTGCGCTTCCTCGCCGCCGAGATCACCCGCGAGAAGATCTTCGAGCGGCTGCACGATGAACTGCCCTATCGCTCGACCGTCGAGACCGAGCAATGGCAGCAGCGGCCCGACGGCTCGGTGCGCATCGAGCAGACGATCTATGTGGAGCGCGAGGGCCAGCGCAAGATCGTGCTCGGCGAAGGCGGCCAGACGATCAAGGCGATCGGCCAGAAGGCCCGCATCGAGATCGCGGAAGCCGCCGAGGCGACCGTGCATCTCTTCCTGTTCGTGAAGGTGCGCGAGAACTGGAGCGACGACCCGGCGCGGTATCGCGAGATGGGGCTGGAGTTTCCGAAGGGGTAGCTGGGACGCTCGTCATGGTCGGGCTTGACCCGACCATCTCGGAACCCAGCGTCTTCTCGTCACGAGATTCTCGGGTCTGCGCTTCGCTCCGCCCGAGAATGACGTAACGTTACCAAGCCCTCATCCTGAGGAGCCGCGGCACGCGGCGTCTCGAAGGATGCTTCCGATGTCTCCGGAACCTCCTGAAGCATCCTTCGAGACGCGCCTTTGGCGCTCCTCAGGATGAGGGCTGTGAATGAGGGGCTCCTCACGCCTTGCGCCCACCCGTGATCCGACGCAAAGACGCCGCCGACCGTTCTGTTCAGGAGCCAACCATGACCAACGACGAGGTTCTCGCCGAATTCCGCGAGGCGGGTGCGCTGCTCGAGGGGCATTTCATCCTGTCGTCGGGACGGCGCAGCGCCGTCTTCCTGCAGAAGATGTTCGTCTTCCAGGACCCGGTGCGCACCGAGCGCCTGTGCAAAGCGCTCGCGGCCAAGATCGAGGCGCGCTTCGGCAAAATCGACTACGTCGTCTCGCCCGCGGTCGGCGGCATCGTGCCGGGCTACGAGACCGCGCGGCATCTCGGTGCCAAGGCTGTCTTCGTCGAGCGCGAGGGCGGCAGCTTCAGGCTGCGCCGCGGCTTCACCCTGCCGGCAGGGGCCCGCTGCATCATCATCGAGGACATCATCACCACGGGGCTGTCGCTGCGCGAATGCCGCGACTCGGTGATGAACGAGCCCGGCACCATCGTCGGCGCCGCCTGCCTGATCGACCGCTCGGCGGGCCGCGCCGAACTCGGCATGGAGCTGGTCAGCCTGATGGAATACGCCGTGCCGGATTATGCGCCCGACGCGCTGCCGCCGGAGCTCGCAGCGATTCCCGCGACCAAGCCGGGCAGCCGGGGCCTGAGCGCCTGAACGACTTCCGTTTTGCCGGCTGCGGCGAGAGGTCACAGCCCGCGATGGCTGCCGGACGACGATTTCGGCCGATCCGACATGGTTCGACCGTGTTTGCTTTTCATTTGAGTTTTTCAAAGCGATTTCAGACGGAGTGATTTCTATGGCGGCCGACCCGCGCATCGCCCTTTTCATCGATGGCGCCAATCTCTACGCGACCTCGAAGCAGCTCGGCTTCGACATGGATTACCGCCGGCTGCTGCGGGAATTCCAGGGCCGCGGCAACCTGATCCGGGCCTTCTATTTCACCACGCTGATCGAGAGCGAGGAGTATTCCTCGATCCGGCCGCTGGTCGACTGGCTCGACTACAATGGCTACCGCGTCATCACCAAGGCGGCCAAGGAGTTTACCGACGCCACCGGGCGCCGGCGGATCAAGGGCAACATGGACATCGAGCTGGCGATCGAGATGCTCGAGCTCGCTCCCCATCTCGACCAGATCTACCTGTTCTCGGGCGATGGCGATTTCCGCCCGCTGGTGGAGGCGGTGCAGCGCAAGGGCGTCAAGGTTTCGGTGGTCTCGACCGTCTCGACCAGCCCGCCGATGGTCGCCGACGACCTGCGCCGGCAATGCGACGAGTTCATCGACCTCGCGCAGCTGATGCAGAAGATCGGCCGCGACCCCTCCGAGCGCAACGCCCGCACCAGCTCCGCGCCGGGCGCCCCGGTGACGCCGGGCAATCCCGGCCTCGAGCGGCGCTACGGCATCCGCCAGGGCGACGAACCGGTCGAGAGCTGAGCCTCACGCACCGAAAGCCCCGGCCGGCTCGCGCCGCGGGGGTTCGGGCCTTGAAGCGAATCCAAGGGGATGCGCGGGACGATGGTAGCGTCGCAGCCGACGACTGCGTGCCGGTGTCGGTGTCGATGTGTCGTGTCGAAGCAGCGCCAACAGCCGCCACCCCGTCCCGCACGCGGTTATCTGGGGGTCCCTCGTCGTCCCTACGTCCAGGCACGGGCTCGGGCCTGCCCAGTTTCGGCCCTGACGATCGACGGCACCTCCATGGCGTCCGGCCCGCGACGGCCTTCCCCCATGAACACCGCACCTCCCCCGGCCGCACGACGCCTCGCGTCAGCCCCCTTGGTCGGGGAAAGCGCGCGGAGAATAGGGTCGCGTTGGGGGCGCGGGGATAAGATTTGTCGAAGGGTGCAAACGTGCCCGGCCAAGGCGCGGGGAACCCTCTCCTGTAAGGAGAGGGCAGGGTGAGGTGTCGGCCGTTCGCCGCAGAGGGCGAGCCCTCCCCGCCGGCTGCGGTTGGCGCGGCGTCTTACGGGTCAAGGGGCCGACACCTCTCCCCTGCCCCTCTCCTTACAGGAGAGGGGTTCCCCGCGTTCCTCTTGTCGAATTGTGGGCGCCTTGTACCGGCCGCACCGTCATGGTCGCCCTTGTGGCGACCATCCACGTCTTCGCGGGTCGAGGGCGGCGTTCAAGACGTGGATGCTCGGGACAAGCCCGAGCATGACGGGATGCGGAACCGCGACGCCTCTTCCCTTCTCCCCTCGCGGGAGAAGGTGCCCCGGCAGGGGCGGATGAGGGGGCGCCGTGCCCCCTCCGGTTAGCGTCGCGGTCGGTGGAATTCTCACGGCGCCCCCTCATCCGTCGGCGCTGCGCGCCGCCACCTTCTCCCGCGAGGGGAGAAGGGAGGTCGTGCCTCACGCACCCGTCTTCATGATCCTCGCCTTGTCGCGGTTCCAGTCGCGGTTCTTCTCGGTTTCGCGCTTGTCGTGCAGCTTCTTGCCGCGACCGAGCCCGAGCTCGACCTTGGCGCGGCCCTGGTCGTTGAAATAGACCTTGAGCGGAATCACCGTGTAGCCGTCGCGCTGGATCGCGCCCATCAGCTTGTTGATCTGGCGGCGGTGCAACAACAGCTTCCGCGGCCGCTTGACGTTGTGGTTGAAGCGGTTGGCCTCGAGATACTCAGGGATATGGGCGTTGAACAGGAAGAGCTCGGTGCCCATCGGCCCGGCATAGCTCTCGCCGATCGTCGCCTTGCCGCCGCGCAGCGACTTGATCTCGGTGCCCTGAAGCGCGATGCCGGCCTCGAGCGTCTCGATGATCTCGTAATTGTAGCGCGCCTTGCGGTTGTCGGCGGCGAGCTTGTAGCGTTCTGGATCTGGCTTTTTCATTGGGTCCGGCCGAGCGCATGCGCCTTGACGAGGGAGGCCATGGCCTGGGATTCCGATTCAGGATCGGCCGCCAGGCCGTTGAAAACGCCCAGCTTGTCGGCTTCCTGGCGGTTCTGGCTGAGCTTGAACTTGCCGACCAGCGAGGCGATGTCGATCTCGATGCCGACGATGCCGCGCATCTGGGCTGCGACGAAAGGCTCGGGCGCATCGCCGACGCTCCAGGGCTGCGCGCGCGGCGCCTCCTGCTGCGCGGTCAGCGCGTCGAGTTGCGCGCGCAACCAGGCGCCGTCCTCGATCGCGCGGGCCGGCCCGCGTGCCTGCACGGTGACGTAGTTCCAGGTCGGCACGACCTTGCCGTGCTCCTGCTTGGACGCATACCAGGCCGGCGTGACATAGCGCTCGGTGCCGGTGAAGATCACCAAGACCTCGGCGCCGGCCGCGATCGCCTTCCATTGCGGGTTGGGCCGCGCGAGATGGGCGCGCAGCACCCCCTGCTCGCCCTCCTCGGCATGCAGGACGAAGGGCACCGGGTTGGCGATCAGCCCGCCCTCGCCCGCCGTCACCAGCGTCGCGAGTGGATGCGCGCGCATGACCGCAAACAGCGCCTCGCGATCATCGACCTTGAAATGGCTGGGCTCGTACATCGTCGGGTTCCCTGGCGTCGGCCGGGGGGACCGGACGGACGCGACGCTCCTATCTAGGCATTCAACAGGCCGGCGAACACCATGGCGTCGCGGATGATCTTGCCCGTCGGCGCGGTCACCGGCAGCAGCGGCAGACGAACCTCTTCCTGGATACGGCCCAGCAAAGCGAGCCCGTGCTTGGCGCCGGCGAGCCCTGGCTCCTTGAAGATCGCATCATGCAGCGGCACGAGCCGATCCTGGAACCTGAGGGCCGCCGTATAGTCACCCTCGAGGCAATGCTGCATCAACTCCGCGCACAAACGCGGCGCGACATTGGCGACGACCGAGATGCAGCCATGGCCGCCGGCCGCCATATAGGCCAGCGCGGTCATGTCCTCGCCCGAGAGCTGGATGAAATCGGGCCCCATGGCGTGGCGCTGCTGCGAGACGCGGGCAAGGTTGGCGGTGGCGTCCTTCACGCCGGCGATGTTCTTCAACTCGTAGAGCCTGGTCATCGTCTCGACCGACATGTCCACGACCGAGCGTGGCGGGATGTTGTAGATGATGATCGGGATCCCGACCGCATCGTTCACCGCCTTGAAGTGCTGGTACATCCCCTCCTGGGTCGGCCGGTTGTAGTAGGGCGTGACCACCAGGACCGCCTGGGCGCCAGCCTTCTCGGCATGAACAGCGAGGTCGATCGCCTCGGTGGTGTTGTTCGAGCCCGCGCCGGCAATGACGGGCACCTTGCCCTTCGCCTCCGCGACCACGATCTCGACCACGCGCTTGTGCTCGTCATGGGAGACCGTCGGGCTTTCGCCGGTGGTGCCGACCGGAACGAGCCCCGAGGAGCCGCTCTCGATCTGCCAGGCGACCAGCGCGCGCAGCGCGTCTTCGTCGATCCGGCCGCCCTTGAACGGCGTCACCAGCGCGGGAAGCGAACCGGTGAAGGCGGAATGCTTGGTCATGACAGCGGCGTCCTGGCGCGAAACGGGCGTGGAGAGGGCGACACACATAAACTGTCCCCTGCGGCAGGCAAAGCCGGCTCGCCATAAAAACGCGGCGGCGCATGGTTAAGAGTTCATAAACCCGCTTCCGCGAGCATCACAGGCTACGCGTCCGACCGTGGAGCCTGCCATGGCCTCGCCTGCCATCCGCTTGCGGATGATCCGCCTTCTTGTGCCGCTGATCTTCGCTGCCCTGCCCGCCGCCATGCCGGCCAGGGCGGCCGACGACAGCGCGCATGCGCTGCAGCGCGACGATATCGCCGGCATCGAGGTCGAGACCACGGGCGCCTTGCCGCCCTATCCGGGCGAGGCGCTGCGCACCGAGGCGGTCGACATGGACCGGCTGAAGAGCGCGGTCACAGCCTATCGGCGCGGGTCCCTGCGCGACGGCGACGCCATCGCGCAGACGATCGACGACCGGACGGCCCGGGCCCTGCTCGAATGGGTCGCGATCCGCAGCGGCGCCAGCCTGATCCCGTTCGCGCGGATCGACGCGTTTCTGAAGGCGCATCCAAATTATCCGGCGACGAGCCTGTTTCGCCGCCGGGCCGAGGAGATGCTGATCGCCGAGAAGAAGAGCCCGGCCGTCATCCGCGCCTTCTTCCATGGCCAGCGCCCGGTCAGCCCGGCCGGGCGGATCGCGCTGGCGCTGACGCTCAAGGCCGAGGGCCGGATCGAAGAGGCGAACACCCTGGCGCGGCAGAGCTGGCTGCAGGACCATCTCGGCGGGCCACTGGAGGCCATCGTGCTCGACGCCTTCGGCGCGGCGCTGTCCCCGGCGGATCACCGCCTGCGGGCCGAGCGCTACATCTTCCGCGGCAACTCGGCGGCGGCGCTGCGCAACGCGGCGCGCGTCTCGCCCGATTATGTCCTGCTGGCGCGGGCGCGGCTCGCCAGCGGCGCGGCGCGTCGGCCGATCGCACCGGCGCTGATCGCGGCGGTGCCGGCCTCGCTACGCGGCGACATCTCCTTTGCCTTCCTGCAGGCGCAGCAGGCCAGGCGCGCCGACAAGCCCATTGAGGCCGCCGCGGCGCTGGCGAACGTACCCCGCGACCCGGCCCTGCTCGGCGATGGCGACGGCTGGTGGATCGAGCGACGGCTGATCGCGCGCGAACTGCTCGACGAAGGCGACGCGGCCCGGGCCTACGGCGTCGCGGCCGGGCATGGCGCCGAGGATGCCGCCGAGCGCATCGACGCCGAATGGCATTCGGGCTTCATCGCCCTGCGTTTCCGCGACCAGCCCGGCATTGCGCTTGAACATTTCAACGAAGCCGCCCGCCATGCCGAGACGCCGATCTCGGTGTCGCGCGCGGCCTATTGGCAGGGCCGCGCCTTCGAGGCGATCGGCAAGGCCGACGAGGCCCAATCCGCCTATGAGCGCGCCGCCGAGCACCCGATCGCCTATTACGGCCAGCTGGCGCGGGCGCGGCTGCGCCTGCCCGACCTGCCGTTGCGGCGCTCGGTCGCCGCCGCGCTCCAGCATCTGCCGGGCCATCGCGGCGTGCGCCTGCTCTACGGGATCGGCGAGCGCGATCTCGCGGTGCAGATGCTGACCGACCTCGCCCAGCGCCTGCATACGACGCCGGCGCTCGAGGCCCTGGCGACCATCGCCCAGCGCGAGGGCGACACCCGCGCCCTGCTCGCGCTCGGCAAGGCTGCGCTGCAGCGTGGCTTACCGCTCGACGCCGCCGCCTTTCCGACGACAGGGGTGCCGGAGTTTGCGGTCCTGGGGGACCCGATGGAGCGCGCCATCGTCCACGCCATCGCCCGGCAGGAAAGCGCCTTCGACCCGACCGCGATCTCGCATGCCGGCGCGCGCGGGCTGATGCAGATGATGCCGGCGACCGCACGCGAAACGGCGCGGCGCGCCAACCTGCCCTTCGACTGGCCCAGGCTCGGCCGCGACGCGCTCTATTCGGCGCAGATGGG
The DNA here is from genome assembly GCF_030695125.1 of Allobosea sp. Taxonomy (GTDB): domain Bacteria; phylum Pseudomonadota; class Alphaproteobacteria; order Rhizobiales; family Beijerinckiaceae; genus Allobosea. The sequence continues at coordinate 290,204 of NZ_JAUYTP010000031.1, forward strand.
CGCCGCCCATCTCAACGACCTGCTGAAGGAGTGGCGCGGCTCCTACATCCTGACCTTCGCCGCCTACAATGCGGGCTCCGGCAATGTCAGGAAGTGGATCGCAGCCTATGGCGACCCACGCCTGCCGGAGGTCGACGCCGTCGACTGGGTCGAGCGCATTCCGTTCTACGAGACGCGCAACTATGTGCAGCGGGTGATGGAGAACCTGCAGGTCTATCGCCAGCGGCTGAACCAGCGCACGGCCTATCTGATCGACCACGACTTGAAGCGCGGCGGGCGGCGGGATTAGGTTCGCGGGGAGATCGCTGGTGTCGCGCAGCCCTCATCCTGAGGAGCCGCGGTAAGCGGCGTCTCGAAGGGTGCTCCAGCGCGATCTGGAACCATCCTTCGAGACGCGCCTGGCGGCGCTCCTCAGGATGAGGGCTGAGTGTTGACTGCGACAGAAACAAAAACCGGCTTCACCTCGCTCTACACCAGCGCCCGCGACGGTCTGCGGCTGCATGCGCGCGATTATGGGCCGCTGGCGGCAACCGCGCTGCCGGTGATCTGCCTGCCAGGCTTCGCGCGCACGGCCGCCGACTTCCACGAACTCGCGCTGGCGCTGTCGCAGGACGAAGCCAAACCCCGGCGCGTGCTGGCGCTGGATTATCGCGGGCGCGGCCTCTCGGGCTATGACCGCGACTGGAAGAACTACGACATCCGCATCGAACTCGACGATCTGATGCAGGTGCTGGTCGCGGCGGGCATCGTGGCGGCCGTGTTCGTCGGGACCTCGCGCGGCGGCCTGCTGACCATGGCGATGGGCGCCGCGCGGCCGGCCGCGATCAAGGGCGTGGTGATGAACGATATCGGGCCGGTGATCGATGCGCGCGGCCTGCTGCGGATCCGTGGCTATGTCGGCAAGCTGCCCTTGCCGCGCAGCTTCGCCGAGGGCGCCGAAATCCTGAAACGGCTCTCGGACCAGCAGTTCCCGCTCTTCGGCGAGGCGGAGTGGGACGTCATGGCGCGCCGGACCTGGACCGACCGCGACGGCCCGTTGCGGCCGGACTACGACACCAACCTGATGAAGGTGCTGGAGGAGCTCGACCTCGAGGCACCCCTGCCGATTCTCTGGCCCTATTTCGACGGTCTCAAAGCCGTGCCGATGCTGGCGATCCGGGGCGCCAATTCCGACCTGCTCGCCGACAAGACGCTCGCCGAGATGGGCGAACGCCACCCCGATTGCGAGACCTTCACGGCGCCGGGCCAGGGCCATGCGCCCCTGCTCGGCGCCAAGGACATGGTGCGCCGGATCGGCCGGCTGATAGCCCGCGCCGAACGCCGAGCCGCCTGACGCCGCTCACGCCTTCGCGGGCTCGCCCTCGTCGCGCGATGTCTCGACCAGACCGGCGCGGGCCCGCGTGGCGAACTCGGTCTCGCCGCCGGCAGCCAGCGTCATGGCCTGGCCGACCCAGTCCTCGCGCTCGATCCGGCCGGGGAAGGCGAGATAGCTGCCGACCCATTCGACATTCTGCGGCGTCCAGGCGGCGATCTGCTGGAAATGCCAGATGCCGAGCGCCTGCAGCCGGTCCTCGTTCTGGCGGCCGATGCCCTTGATCAGCTTGAGATCGTCGGGCTTGTCATCCCTGGCCGCGACGAGCCCGGCCGGGCGCTGCCCGGCAATGTCGGCCTCGCCGGCGACGGGGGGCAGCGTGGCTGCGGGGGCCGCCGTGGTAGCGTGGCCGGTTGCGACCGGAGCGCCGGCGCCGCGCAGCAGAGCCCCGACGATGCAGCCGGCGACATAGACGCCGGTGAACAACAGCGCGGTCTCGACCCAGATCGCCGGCTCGCCATTCAAAAACTGCAGCCAGGTCAGCGCGGCGCCGAGCCCCCAGAGCGCGGCAAACCAGCCGGCGACAGCGCCGCCGAGCCTGAGCTTGCCACCATCATGGCCGATCCAGCCCATGACGAGGCCGAGGACGAAGGCGGCGGCGAGAAACCAGACGAACTGGCTGGCGAGATACAGCATGTCGGCCCCCCTTACTTCGCGACCGTGAACTGGACGCGCCGGTTCAGCGACCGGGCTTCGGGCGCGCCATGGGGCACCAGCGGCCGCGCGCTGCCGAAGCCCTGCGTCTCCAGCCGCGCCGGATCGATGCCGCGCTGGACCAGCTCGTCGCGGACGCGCAGCGCGCGGCGCGCCGAGAGATCGAGATTGTTGAAGCCGCCGCGCTCGCCGTCCCTGTTGGCGTGCCCCTCGATGGTGATGCGCGCGGCCGGGCATTGCGTCAGGATGGCGACCGCCTCCCCGATCACACGCTCCGTCTGCGGATCGAGCGCCACCACGGCCGTTCCTTGCGCAAACAGCACGGTATTGCGCTTGGTCAAGGCGTCGAGATCGTTCTGGCAGGTCGCCGGCGGATCGACGACGCAGCCGGTCTGGCGCAGGCCGATCGCGGTATCGGCCCGGAAGCCGGCGGGCAGGCCGGTTCCGGCGCTGGTTTCGACCTCGCGCTGGATCAGGTCCCGGCAGGTCAGGCCGCGCAGCGTCACGAGACCATCGACGAGCAGGGCCGTCCCCAGATCGAGGCGCAGCAGATTGGTGACCGCGACGGCGGCCGCGGCAGCGAAGCCCTCGGGCGCGCCGGGCAGGATCTGCGTCTCGTCGTGCAGCCTGCCCTGCAGCGGCGAGGCCTCGACCAGCGCCCGCAAGGCGTCGCGCGTGCGGGTGTCGGGGAGCGAGCCCGTCAGGGTCAGCCCGGTGCGGTCGGCGATGATCGACAGGACATATGGGCGCACCGCGATCGCGGCCGCGCCTTCGCCGGCCAGGCTCAGGCCGGCCGGCAGAGGCTGCCTGCGCAGCGCCGCATCGAGCCGCGACCACGCCGCGCCGTCCGCGACCTCGCCTGCGAGGCCGAGCGCTGCGCCGGCGAGCGAGACCGAACCCCGCTTCAAGGTGCCGAGCAGTTCCAGCGCGAAGCCTGTCGCGGCGGCGAAGTCGGGCTCGCCGCGCAGGTTGGGCTCCAGCGTCAGACGGTCGGAGACAGCGCCCGAGGGGGTGAGGGCGCGCGCCCGCGCCAGCAGCGCCTCGCGGGCCGCCGTGTCGGGCACCAGCCCCTGAAGCGTCACACCCTGTTCGCCGATGATCGCGCTCCAGCCGAGCGCGACGGCCGGCGGCGGTGGAGGCGGCGGAGGCGCAGGCGGGGCTGCGGCTTCGATCGGCGCCCTCGGAGCGGGCAGTTCCGACGGCAGGAAGATCGGAGCCGGGATGTCCGGCAAGGGCGGCATCAGGCTTTCGACCGGCGGCAGCGACGGCAGGTCCGACGGCACGAAAACCGGCTCCGGAATCTCCGGCAGCGGCGGCATCAGGCTCTCGACCGGCGGCGGAGGCGGCGGGCAGGCGATTACCGCCTGAGCGACGGCGCCGCTCACATCGCCTTGTGCGATCTGCACGAGCGCGGCGCGGCACGCTTCATAGGTCGCAGGCCCTTCTCCCGACAGCGCATAGGAGTCGCCGTTCAGGATCGCCTTACCCTGGCGCAGCCGGGCGAGATCGCCGATCGCGCGGCCGACCCGCGCCAGAAAGCCGGACGGTTCTCCCGCGCCGGGCAGCAAACGGTCGTCGATGGCGATCGGACCCGGAAAGGTCCTGCGGAGCAAGGCCAGCATCTGCTGGCGGACGGCCTCCGACGGGTAGAAGCCCTCGAGCTGGAGCCTGTCCTCGGCCAGCCGCTCAACGCTCCAGCGATAGGGCGTGACGACCGGAGGCTCGAGCGCGCAGGGCACGGCCTGGAAGCCGTCGCGGGGCAAACCGGCGATAGCCGCTTGGAGCGACAGGAATTGGCTCGGTGTGTCGGCCCTGCCCTCGATGCAGAAGCGCATGTCGTCGAGCGCGACCTTGCCGGTTGCAAGCCGCGGCAGTTCCGTCAGCACAGAGCCGGCCATCGTCTCGAAGCCCGCAGGCGCGCCGAAGGCGAGGCTCTGGCGATCGACGATGCGCAAGCCCGGCAGGGATTTCTCGGCCGCCGCGACCAAAGCGCGGGCGGTCGCTTCGTCGGGAACGAAGCCATTCAACGTTACGGCATCGCCATCACGGCTTGCCGACCAGCTATAGGGCTTCTGGGCGACGACCTGCGAAAGTCCGCCGAGGGCACGGCGCACGCCGAACTCGCCGCGCAGCCGCGCGATCGCGCGAGCGGCACCATCGGCCGACAGGGCCTCGCCGGAGATCGTGACGTCGCGGCCGTCAATCTGTGCCGTCACCGGACGCGCGCCCGGCGCCTGACCGGCCACGGCCGCTGCGGCTTCGACTGCACGGCGGCCGACATCGCGCTCGATCGCCTGGTCGAGGAAGAGGTTACCGGCGCCCCAGAGCAGCGCCAACGGCACGAGCCCCCAAAGCCAACGTCCCGGCTGCGACATGCCCCCTCCCCCGAAACCCCAGGCCTGGGAGCGAACGCATTCCGCGTCTCGGCTCCAGAACCCACCCCATTCCGCCACCATCCACACGCCAGCGCGCCGCGACCCGCGCAGGCGAGATGGCTTGTGGCGAACAAACGACAGCGATCTCTAGAAGGCGTCTCGCAGGCCGGCTGTCAACCGGCCCGCCAATCGAGCGGGAGCCCTCATCCGCCACAAACATAAAAAAAGCCCCGGGTTTCCCCGGGGCTTTCCGACTAGGACCGCGTGAAGCGATCAGAAGTCGCGCTGGATGCGGAAGCGCGCGGCGACGGCGTCGTCGGACTTCACGAGACGACCACCATTGGCCAACGTCGGGCGAGCGCCAGCGTTGTTGGCAGCCAGGACAGCCTGCTTCAGCTCGGTGCGGGTGTAGACCACTTCGACACCGATATCGAGACCCGAAACCGGCGACCAGATCAGGTTACCAGCAACGATGAACTCCTTCGGATCGAGCGGACGAGCGACAACACCCGGAACCGCCTGGGCGGCGAGGGTGTAGCCCAGCTTCAGCTCGCTATACGAACCGTAGATCTCGGTGCGCAGCTGCGGGGTCCAGAAGTGACGCAGACCAGCGACGAGCGACCAGCCGGTGGCGGTCTTCGTGTTGCCGAGCGCGTTCACGCCGATATCGCCGACGGTGAGCTGGTTGCCGGCGACCGAAGTCGTCTGACGACCGGCACCGAACTGACCACCCCAGCCGAGATAGCCGAGCGCGCCATCAGCGTAGGCGGCCTGCAGGAACAGGTGATCGCCAGCGGCCAGCATCGGGAGGTTGATCTTGACACCGCCCTGAACGGCGAAGCCCATCTCATCCTTCGACGCGTTGAAGAGCGGGCCGACGTTCGAGATGTTGCGCTGGGTGATGGCACCCGAGAGCTGAGCCGAACCCCAACCCTGATCGACGCGCAGCGAGGCGACGACATCCGGGAAGTCCTGGCCGAGCAGGTTCGAAACGCCACCGGGGCTGATGACCGTGTTCTCACGGGTGCCGGTGCCGGTGTTGCGGTCTTCGAGCGAGACGGTGGCCGAGAAGCCCGAACCGAAGGTGGCGGTGTAGGCCAACAGGTTCAGACGGCTGTCAGCCGTGCGCAGGGTCGAGAAGCCGAAGTCGTTGGCGTAGAAGTCGAAGAACGACTGCGCGCGACCAGCGGTGATCGGACCGAACTGGACGAAGGCCAGGTCGAGGTTCGAGGCGGTGCCCGAAGCCGTGTTGCGGCCGGTGCCCGGAGCGATGATGCCCTGGTTGCCGTTGGTCGTGCCGGCGTAGAAGCCCGACGAAACCGTCAGCTCGTAGCGGAAGAAGGTACGCAGCGTGCCGTAGGCGGTCGCGGTGCGGGCGTCGACGTTCAAGCGACCGCGCGAGCGGGTGCCGTAAGCGTCCTGACCTTCGCCGTAGCGGGTGCCGACGGTGTACTCGGCGCGAACACGGCCGCCAACGCGGAGGCAGGTCTCGGTGCCGGGGATGTAGAAGAAGCCAGCGCCGTAAGCCGAGCAGACGCGGACGTATTCAACGGGGGCCGCCTTCCGCGAGGGAAGATCGGCAGCGTGAACCCCGGAGACCGCGGCGAAGCCGGCGGCGGAACCGAGGAGGAGGCTCTTGACGAGCTTCATTGGTAACCTCCAAAAAAAGTTTCGAGACCCTCGGGCTTTCGGCCGGCTCATTGGTGGCTGGCCCCAGGAGACCCAACCACCGAACCTGCTTGTTCCCGGTCTTTCGCCCGCGTCCCTGACCATTCAGAGGCGAAGACGAAAAACAGCGACCGGGAACGTCCCGACGCAGGACAACCATACGAATGCCCGGGGGGCGATCAACCTTCATCACGCCGCCGAGAGGTCCCGGGGGGTGCTTTGGACCCCGGTGTTGCCGGCAAGCCACGCTTTGACCGAGGAAATTTACCGACCGTTAACCGCATCCCGACGGCTGGCCGTTTTTGGAGCCATTCCAGAGCGGAATCACCCTGCAGCGGAGGGGGCGTCGCGGCGCAGCGATTCTGCCGCTGCCGTCAGAAGGCTTTCTGGACCATCCCTCCGCCCCCATCCCGGGGCCCCGTTCCGCAAGGAACGGCGTCTCGAACGAGGCTCGGGCAGACTCCGGGGATATCCGGGGCGTCCTTCGAGACACCGCTTCGCGGCGACTCAGGATGAGGGCGGGAGTGACCGAACCGGCGCCGGGCGGGTCAGTATTCCCACTCGGCTCCGACACCGACGGAGGCGCTGCCATCGGCATTGGTGTCGGCCTGCAGCTTGATCCGCCGGGTGACGTCGATGCCGACCGAAACGCCGCTGTCCTCCGGCTTTGCGCCGGCCTTGATGCCGACCGTGACATTGTCGCTGATCGCGCGCGACACGCCGACGGTGGGCCCGCCGGCGCCGACCTGGATGTCGAGATTGTCGACGCCGAGCGATTTGCGCAGGCGCTCGAAGGAATCGTCCCCGCCGCCGCCGGCGAACTGCGCCGCCGTCTGCGCCAGCTGCAGCGCCTGGAAGGGCGAGAGCGAGCCCGACGCCCTGGCGAAGAGCAGGCGCGACAAAACCTCGTCCTGCGGCAGGTCGGGGGTCGATGTGAAGGCGAATTCGGGCTGGTCGGCCGGGCCGCTGACGAGGATGCGGGCGGTGACGTCGGCGGCGCGCGTCTCGGCGATGAAATCCAGCTCCGGAATCACCCCGCCCGTGAAGGCCAGGCGTCCGCGGCTGAAATCAAGGCGCTGGCTCAGCACCGTCAGGCGCCCGCGCCGGAGTTCGAAACCGCCATCGAGCTGCGGCGCCGCCAGGGTGCCGCCGACGCGGAGCTGGCCGCCGAGTTCGGCATCGATGCCGCGGCCGCGGACGAAGACGCGGCCCGGCGCCGAGACCGTCATCGCCAGCGCCGCGTCGAAGGCCGGGGCCGGGCGCGCGCCGCGCGCCGGGCGGTTGGCGCGCTTCTGCGCCGCGAGACGGGCCGCGGCCGTGCCCTTGGCGCCGACATGCTTGATGCCATCGACCGGACGCAGGGAGCCTGGCAGACGGTCGGGCACCGCGACCTCGAGCGAGAGCACGTCGATGCGCCCGCCGATCTGCGGCCGTTGCGCCAGGGGCCCCGCAAGCTCGAGGTTCAGATTCGCCACCGCGGTGACGATGTCGCTGGAGACGAGCTGGGCGCGATTGCCCTGGATCCGGATCTGGCCCGGGAAGCCGGCCGCGGGATCGAGCGCGACCCGGCCACTCGCCTGGAGCGTGCCGCCATTGGGCGTGGCGGCGCTGGCGCGCTCGATCGTGAGGTTCTCGCCGTTGGCGGCGATGCGGGCCTCGACCGCCGTCAGGCGGATGCCCTGCAGCACGTCGGTGAAGCTGCCATTGCTCAGCGCCGCCGAGCCGCTCAGGCGCGGGGCGGACAACGAGCCGGCCGCGCGCATGTCGAGCGCGACCGCCCCGGTGACGCGCCGGCCCTGCACGCCGATAAGCGGGTTGGCGAGGCCGGCGTCGAGCCGCCCCTGCGCGGTCAGGTCGAGCATCCCGATGGCATCGAGCGGCGCGGTGCCGCGAATGGTCAGGCTGGCGCCGCGGCCGGCGTTGATCGCAGCGTTGACGCTGGTCTCGTCGCCGGCGAGTGCGCCCTCCCCCGTGATCTCGATCGGCGGCAGGCCGGCCTGGCGCGTCTGCGGCGTGACGAGCCGGCTGACGCGGACGCTCCAGGGCCCGCTCAATGCGCCGGGAGCCCCGCCGATGCGGGCCTGCGCGTTGAGCGTGCCGGCGAGGTCGAGCGACGGGGCGAGGATGCGGGCGGCCGAGAGCGGCACGTCGCGCGCGGTCAGATTGAGGTCGAGCGCCTCTCCGGCGCGCCCGTCCAGCGTGACGCGCCCCTTTTCGATCGCCAGCGCGAGACCCGCGATCTCGACGCCGCCACCCGGGAAGCTGATGGTCGCGGGGTTGGCGAGCGCGATGCGGCGCCCGTCGCGGCGCGCCTCGAAGGCGGCGAGTTCGAGACGCAGCGGTTCGGCGGGCACGAGCCGGCCGGCACCGTTCAGGGCAAAGCCGCGTGCGGCGGCGCTCAGGGTGAAGGCGCTGGCCTCGGGGGCGCCCTTCGACTCGAAGCGGATGGCGCTGATCGCCTCGCCCGCGACGACGGCGCGGTCGATGGCGAGAGCCGCGTCAAGCCTCGGCTTGCCGTAGACATCCGTTGCGGCGGCCGTGACGTCGAGGCGGTCGATCGCGACCGAGGGGCCAGCGAGCCTGGCGCCTTTCGCCGTGAGGTCGAGGTTCTGGCGACCTTCGACCACAGCGAGGCGGATGTCGGCATCGAGCTGGCCGCCGAGCTTGGTCAGGGCCAGCGCAGAGAGATCGTCGAGATTGCGAGCGGCCAGCGTCACGCGGCCATCGGCGCGGCTCGTCTGATCGAGCGTCACGGCGCCGTTGAGGCGCACCGTACCGATGGCGATGTCGAGCGCCGACAGGTTCCAGCCATCGCCCGGCAGGCGCGCCAAAGCGAGCGTGCCGGTGGCGGGCCGGGAGTCGATCTCGCCGTCGAGCGTCAGGCGCGTATCGAGCGCCCCTTGTAGATCCTTGATCACGGCGTCGATCGCCAGACGCGGGATCGGCCGGGCGAGCGCGGTGGCGTTGGCGACCGCGATGCGGGCGGTGGCGTCGAGCCGGTCGCGCGGGCCGGTGATCTGCGCGGTGACGTCGCCGCGACCCGAGAGGCGCGGATCGGCGCGCTTGAGGTCGGGCATCGACAGCGCGAGCTTCAGATCGGAGGCCTGCTGGCCGATTCCGCCCTCGGCGGTGATGGCGGCGTGCTCACCGGCCAGCCTCAGGCCGGACACCGTGAGATCGCCGGCTAGCGACCGGACCCCGCCCTCGAGCGTCAGCTTGCCGGCGAGCAGCCGGTCGAGCCGGGCATCGCCGGTGGCGAGGCGGTCCCCTCGCCCGCTCAGGGTCGCGCCATAGTCGTTGCGGCGGGGCGTGGCGTCGATCTCGGCCCCGAACTCGGCCCGGCCGGCGAGCGGGCGACCGGCCAGGCCGCTCAGGCGCGCGAGATCGGGCAGCACGGCCTGCAGGCGGCCGAGCATGCGGGCATTGCCGGCCTTGCCGCGATAGTCGAGCTCGACGCCCGACATCGCCAGCCGCAGCGTTTCGAAATCGGCCGTGCCATCGTCCTGGGCGACGCCGCGCAGGCTGAAGGTGACGCGCTCGCCGACGGCGCGGGCGAGTGCGCGGTCGACCAGCGTGACGCCGGTGGCCTGACCGTCGGCGGTCAGGGCGATGCGCGTGCCGGGCTCGCCGATCGTCCCCGTCGGCGTGGCATTGAAATTGAGGCCGAGGCTGGCGAAGCCGCCGGCCGGCAGCCTGGCCTGCTGCGCGTCGAGCGTGGCGACGATGATCGGCCCGGCGACCGGGCCCTTGATCGTGGCATCAAAAGCGAGCTTGCCGATCTCGGTGCCCGAGGCGACCGTCTTGCCCTCCGCATTGGGGCGGGCGGCGGCGGTGACGCGCAGATCTAGCTGCTTGTCGGCGGTGTAGCGGCCGAGCACGTCGAGCCGCGCCAGCGCCGAGACCAGCGCCATGTTGCGGATGTCGATGCCCCCGGCATCGGCGAAGCCGACCGAGCCGTCGAGGCGGGTCGAACCGGCAAAGACCGGCGCGACAGGCGCCGGCATCAGCCCCTCGATGCGGGCATCCAGCGCGAGGTTGAGCTTGCGCTCGGTCCCGGTGCGGTCGAGCCTGGCATCGCCGCGCGCGCCGATGGTCGGGCCGGCATTAAAGATCAGCGTCGAGCCAAAGGAATCGAGCGGGCCGTCGCCGCCGAGATCGAGCGTGACCGGCGGCTCGCCCGGCAAGCCGGCGACCTTCGAGATCAGTCCGCCGGCGGGCTCGTCGAGCTTGACGTCGAGCTGCAGCCGCGTGGTGTCCGGCACGAAGGCGATGTTGACGTCGAACTGTCCGCCGGCATCGAGGCGGCGCGCCGCGAGCTTGAGGTCGAGCCCTTCGCTCGGAGGCCCCAGCGTCGCCGAGCCAGTGGCCCCCAGCGTCGCGGGCACGCCGAGGACCGGCTCGCCCAACACAAGCTCGTTCAACTGGAAGGCGCGGACGATGACCTTGAGCGGCAGTTCCGGCAGGATCGGCTGGTCGCTCGGCGGGGCGGCGCCCGCCGGCTGCGGCGCCTGACGGCGCAAGAGTTCGAGCCGGCCGATCTCGAGCCGGTCGACGTCGAGCCGGCGCAGCAGCAGCGCGCTGCGCGTCCAGATCAGGCGCACGCGGTCGAGCCGCAGCCAGGGGCCGTCGCGATCCGACAGCATGATGTCGCGGATCTCGACATCCGAGGAGAGCGCGCCGTTGACCGCGCCGATCGAGACCTGGCTGGTGTCGCTCGACAGGGCCTTGGAGATCAGATCGGCGACGATGCCGCGGTCGGTCTGGGCGTTCTGGGCGAAGCCGCCGAAGGGCGCGAAGGCGAGCACGCCGGCCAGCAGCAGCAGCGCCGGGAGCGCCAGGCGCAGCGTCAGGAGCCGCAGCGATGTGAGGACGCGGCGCATCAGAAGGACTGCCCGATGCTGACATAGAGCGCGACGGGCTTGTCGCCCTTGCGTGGGTTGAGCGGCGCGGCGACGTCGACGCGGATCGGCCCGATCGCGGTGTAGTAGCGCAGGCCCAGGCCGGCAGCCATCTGCAGGCGCTGCTTGAAGTCGGGCAGGCTGCCCTCGAAGGCGGTGCCGGCATCGAAGAAGGGCACGACGCCGATGGTGTCGGTGACCTTGATGCGCGCCTCGACCGAGCCCTCGAACAGGCTGCGCCCGCCGGTCAGCCGGTTGAGCGGGCCGAGCGGCGAGAGCGTGCGATAGGCATAGCCGCGCACCGAGCCGCCGCCGCCGGCATAGAAGCGACGCGTCGCCGGGATGTCGTCGAGATCGGCGCCCGAAATCGAGCCGAGCCCGACCCGCCCGGCGAGCACATAGCGGGCGTCGCGATCGAGCGCATAATAGGCAGAGAACGCCGCCTTGCTCTGGATGATGCCGACGGTCGAGCCGAGGAAGGTCGGATAAGGCGCCACCGAAGCCGTGGCGCGGATGCCGCGGGTCGCGTCGAGCAGGCTGTCGGTCGAATCGTATTTTACCGAAAGCGGGATGCCGACGAGGGTGTAGTCGACCTGGCCGAGCACGTCGCTGGTCTGGCCGCGCTCGACCTCGAGACCGGCCTGAACCGAGAAGGTGTCGCTGAAGCGGCGCTGGATCGCGGTTGTGACGTTGCCGTAGCGGGCGGTGTAGCCGCCGAAGCGGTTGGTCCCGACGCGCTGGCGCGTCGCGACGCCGTCGAGCAGCCAGTCATAGCGGCTGCCGCCGAGCGCCGGCTTGAGGAAGCTGAAGGAGAAACGGCCGCCGAGATCGGAGCGCTCGAAATCCTCGAATTTGGTGATCTTGGTGCCGTCGATGCGGGGCGCGAGGAAGATATCGCCCTCCAGCCGCAGACGTTCGGCGCCGCCGAACAGGTTGCGATGCTCCCAATAGGTCTTCACCGCCGGGCCGTCGATCGTCGAATAGCGCGCCGCAAAGCCGATCAGGCGCTTGGGACGCTCGGTGACCTCGACGAAGATCGGCAGGTTTCCGGCGGCGTCGAGGCTTTCGGCCTCCCGGATCCGGACCGAGGCGATGGCGGGAATGGTGGCGATGGATTTGCGCGTGTCGGTCAGCGCCTTCGGCGAATAGGGATCGCCCGGCTCGAGATAGATGAAGGAGCGCACCACGGCGGGCGGGATCCCGGCCGTGTCGCCGAGCGCCACATCGCCGAAGCCCGCAACCGGGCCGGGCTCGACGACATAGGTCACGTCCATGATGCGCGCGGCGTGATCGACGACGGGACGGAGTTCCACCACCTTGGCGAGCGGGCGCGACTGGGCGCGCAGATGATCGACGAGGGCCGCCTGGGCCGCGCGCAGGGCCGACGCGGTCGCCGGGTCTCCGGGGTTCAGCCGCGTGACGCGGGCCGGCTCGGCAATGGCGGGCGAGCCCGTCGCGCTACGCTCGCTGACGGCAATGTCGCGCAGCGCGAAGACCGGGCCCGGCTGGACGCTGACCGTGATCGGCACGGCGTCGCGGTTGCGATGGGATTCGAGCGCGCGGATCAAGCGGACATCCGGCTCGGCTCCGACCTTGAGGGTCACACCATCGACGACGAGCGCGACCTCGGCGTTGAAATAACCCTGCGACCAGAGCGCGTCGACCAGCGGGTTGAGATCGGAGGCCATGCGCCGCGCCAGGGTTTCGCCATCGGGCGGCGCGTCCTGGCGCAGACGATAGAGCAGAGAGGCGTCCTGCAGGGTGCGGGTCAGCGCCTTGGCCTCGTCGGTCTGACCGAGATCGAATTCGAGCCGATAGGGCAAGGTCGCGGCGGTGACGGCCGGCGGTTCGTCCTTCTTGGTGAAGAGCCCGAAGACATCCAGCGACGAGAGATCGAAGGCGTGCGCTGGCACGGCCCGCAAGCCGAGCACCGTGGCGAGAGCAAACCCGCTCAGCGCTACCGCGCTGCTCGCCCTCCGACAAAAACGCATCCGTCCTCCAAGCAACCCCCCGCTCGCCGCAACTTGACCCGGTCTATGATGTTCCGGCCCCCATCATCAATAGCTGACCCTCAGGCGCAAGCTACGACGAATTCGACCGTCATCGCTAACGAAGTGTTAGCGATACGGGGCCCAGGGGGCTCAGCTTCGTGACGATCTCGCCCTTGCCCGGGGACAGAACGCCGCCGCAGAGGCTGCCGGTGGTGACGATCTGGCCGGCGCGCAGGCCGCCCATCAGCTCGTTCTTGCGGTTGGCCCAGGCGAGGAAGGGCGTCATCGGATCGCCATTTCCATGCACCGCCGGCTGATCGTAGATCGTGACGCCGTTGAGCGAGATGAAGCAGCCCAACCCGGTGAGATCGTCGAGGACCTTCATGTCGAGTTCCTGGCCGAGATAATAGCCGCCATGGCCGAGCGCGTCGGCGAGCCAGAGCGCGAAGGGCACGCCCTGCCAGTTCGCCAGCCGGCTCTCGACGATCTCGATGCCGAGATAGGCCTTGTCGCAATGGCCGAGCAGCTCGGCGCGCGAATAGGGCTGATTCGGGCGCATCGGCACGTCTTTGGCCAGCCGCAGCGCGATCTCGATCTCGACGCGCAGCTCGGCGCCGATGGCGCCGTCATAGACGTCGCCGGGAGCGAGCCAGGGGCCGGGCATGAGGCCGGCGACGGGCGTGCCGTCCTCGGCGATGGCGACCTTCCAGCCCGCCTGTGCATGGCCGAGCGTCTTGGCGATGTCGGCCTGGATTGCCAGCCCGTCGAGGAAGGAGCCCGGCACCGGCTGCTCGGCCATCTCGATCAGGCTCTTGTCGCGGCGGGTTGCGACCAGCGCGGCGTGCAGGGTCTCGTGGGTGGTCGGCATGGCGTCTCGTCCCTGTCCTCTTCGTCCCGGCCTGGCCGGTGTTCGGGGCGCACCCTGCACGAGGGGCGCGCGCGAGGCCACCCCTGCGGCGACGTCGCTGGGGATGCAGATGCGGGGGAACCGCTTCGGCGCGCCCGGGTTGACCTCACATCCACCCGCTTTCCGGAAAGGCAGTCCGCCGCGATGAAACGGCTTCTCCCGATCGTGACGGCGACCCTGCTGTGGTCGCTTGGCGCCGTTGCCCAAACCCCGATGCCGCCGCAGGACTTCGTCCACAAGGCGGCGGTTTCGACGATGTTTGCCGTCGAATCGGCAACGCTCGCCTTGCACAAGACGAGCTCGCCCGAGATCAAGAGCTTCGCCCACCGGCTCGCCAACGACCGCGGGACAACCGGCAGCGGCCTGAGGCAGATCATCGCCAAGCGCTCCGACATCGCGCTGCCGGAGCGCCCCGACGGGCGCCAGCTCGACCTGCTGCGCGATCTTGCGGCTTTGCAGGGGCCGGAGTTCGACCGCGCCTATGTGCTGGCCCAGCGCCAAGCGCAGGAGGAGAGCCTCGCGGTGGTGTCCGCCTATGCCGAGACCGGATCGGACCCCGAACTCAAGGCGTTCGCCGAGAACACGCTGCCGATCCTGCAGAAGCTCGACGCCGAGGCGAAAGCGCTGCCCAAGCCGGAATAGCTGTTTCCCCTCGTCCGTCTGCTTGACAGCCGGGCGCCGCTCCCCTCCGCTCGGCGTCAAAAGACGCTCAGGGGACGAAAACGGCCATGCTCACCTTACGCCAGATCGAGGTGATCCGCGCCATCATGATCACGGGCACGATCAGCGGCGCGGCCAAGCTGCTCGCCGTGTCGGCTCCGGGCATCAGCCGGCTGATGAAGCACACCGAGAAGACGCTGCGGCTGAAGCTGTTCGAGCGGCGCCATGGGCGCTATGTGCCGACGCCCGAAGCCAACGACATCTTCGAGCAGATCAACGGCGTCTACAAAAAGGTCGACGATCTCCATTACACCCTGGCGCGGATCGAGCGCGGCGGTGGCGTCGAATTGCGGATCGGCTCGGTGCCGAGCATCTGCCATGTGATGGTGCCGCGCGCGATCGAGAAGCTGAAGCGCAAGCACCCCGATCTGCGGCTGGACATCAACATCCTCAAGATCGAGGAGGCGCTCGACTATCTGCTGCTGGGCCGCGGCGAGATCGCCGCCATGAGCTACAAGCTCGACCATCCCGGCATCGACTTCGTGCCGCTGTCGATGGGCGAGCTGCTCTGCATCGTGCCCGAGGGCCATGAACTGGCGACGCGGACCGTCATCTCGGCCTCCGAGATCGTGCGCCACCCGCTGATCGGCATCGACCCCAACGACCCCTATGGCCGGATCATGGCCGAGATCTTCAGCCGCCAGGGCCTCGCCTACGACATCGTCATCAAGGCCCGCTTCGGCACGACCGTATGCTCGCTGGTGCGCGCCGGGCTCGGCATCGCCGTGATCGACCAGTTCACCGTGGCCCATGGCTCGATGCAGGGCATCGCCACGATTCCGATCGCCGAGCCGACGCAGTTCCAGACCTATGTCGCGATCAAGAACGACAAGGCGCCGTCCGTCTATGCCGAAACCTTCGTGACGCTGCTGCGCCAGGAAATGGACGCGGTGGTGAGACCGCGTGCCCCAGAGGTCCGCAGCCGGCTGGCAGGATAACATCAGGTTAGGTAATGCGATCAAATTGGTCATCGCGTTAGCGCGAGCGATCGGCTTATCTGATGGCGGCAACGCCTGCGATCATGATGGGCGAGCCAAGGGAACGAGACGATGCCGGACATTGCCATCGCCAACCGGACGAAGCGCGTGCTGCTGGGCCTGATCGGCACGCCGATCGCCCATTCCGCCGCGCCGGCGATGCATGAGGCTGCCGCGCGCGCTGCGGGTTTCGAGCTGCATTACCATCTGATCGAGGTGGCGGGCGCCGGCCGCGCCGATCTCGCGGCGATCCTCGACGGCGTGCGGCGCATGGGATTTTCCGGCGTCAACGTCACCTATCCTTACAAGGAGGCGGTGGTGCCGCTGCTCGACGCGCTCTCTCCCGAAGCGCGGGCGATGGGGGCCGTCAACACGGTCGTGGCGCGCGATGGCGTGCTGACCGGCCACAACACCGATGCGACGGGCTTTGCCACAGCCTATCGCGCGCTCGGCCGCGCCGATGGCGACGCTCCCGTCGCGATCATCGGCACGGGCGGCGTCGGCAAGGCGATCGGCTTCGCGCTGGCCGGCTGCGGCGTCACGCGTCTGCGGCTCTATGACAGCGATCGTGCCAAGGCGCAGGCGCTGGCGGACCAGATCGGCGAGCGCGCACGGGTCGAGATCTGCGGCAGCGTCGAGGCGGCGGTGTCGGGCGCGGCCGGCCTCATCAACGGCACGCCGGTCGGGATGCTGCCCAACCGCGACAGCCCGGTACCGGCCGATCTCATCCGAAAGTCGCAGTGGGTGGCGGACGCCGTCTATCATCCCCTCTGGACACCGCTGCTCAAAGCCGCGCAGAAGGCGGGCGCCACGGTGATGACGGGGCGTGAGCTCAGCATCAACCAGGCCGTCGACGCCTTTGCGCTGTTCACGGGGGTGCAGCCCCCGGATGGTGCGATCGCCGACGCCTTCGACCGATCGCTCGCCGCGCAGGAGGCCAAGCACCGCGCAGCGTGAGATCACGCCACTTCAAAGACGGCCCGCGGGCCACCCGCGAAGACCAAGAAAAAACGAAACAGAGCTGGAGGAGACAACCAATGAAGACCCCATGGATCATCGCCGCGGCCGTCACAGTCGGGCTCGCCACGCCCGCGCTGGCGCAGGAGAAGGTGAAGCTCGTCAACGTCGTCGAGCTGTCGGGCGCGGGCGCCACCGCCGGCACGAACTGGAAGAACGGCATCGACCTCGCCGTCGCCGACATCAACGCCAAGGGCGGGATTCTCGGCCGGCAGATCGAGATCGTCCATTACGACACGCAGACCAACCCGGGTAACACCCGCGCCGCCGTGCAGCGCGCCATCGACGAAGGCACCTATGCGGTGCTCGGCCCGGTCTTCTCCGGCCCGATCGGCGCCTCCATGCAGATCGCCCAGCGCGCGGAGATCGCGCAGATCGTCGGCGGCGAGGCGGCCGGCCTGACCAAGCAGGGCAACCAGTACATCTTCCGCACCTCGCTCAGCCAGTCGGCCGCGATGCCGAAGATCGCGAAATATCTCAAGGACACGGTCAAGGCCGGCTCGGTTGCCGTGGTCTGGGTCAACAACGACTTCGGCAAGGGCGGGCGCGACGCGATCATCCCCGAGCTCGAGAAGGTCGGCATCAAGGTCGCGGCCGACGTCTCGACCGAACAGGGCCAGGCCGACTTCGCCGCCGACGCGATCAAGATCAAGAACGCCAATGCCGACGCCGTCTTCGTCTATCTGAACGAGGAGGAAAGCGCCCGCTTCCTGCGCGCCGCCAAGCAGCAAGGCATCACCAAGCCGATGGTCGGCGAGACGACGCTGCTCGGCGCCAAGGTGATCGAGCTCGCGGGCGACGCCGCCAACGGCGTGCGCGGCCATGTCGGCCTGTCGATCGACGCGCCGATCCCGGCCTTCCAGGAATTCGGCAAGAAGTTCCAGGCGAAGTACAACCAGCCTTCCGACCATAACGGCCTGAAGGGCTACATGGCCGTCTACATGATCAAGTGGGCGACCGAGAAGCAGAAGAAGTTCGACAAGAAGGGCGTCGCCGACACGCTGCGCGGCGCGACGATCAAGCCCTCCGACGAGCCGGGCATCCTGATCGAGACCACGATCGAGGCCAATGGCGACCTAGACCGCGAGAGCTTCCTCGCCGAGGTCCAGAACGGCAAGCAGGTGATCACGGCGACGCTGCCGAAGATCAAGCCGTAAGCCGTACGCGTCTCGCCGTCATTGCGAGCGCAGCGAAGCAATCCAGAGCCGCGTGCTCTGCGTCCTCCTGGATTGCTTCGTCGCTTTGCTCCTCGCAATGACGGTTTTCGTCCAGAGATGGTCGGGTCAAGCCCGCCCATGACGCCCCATCGCGAGGCACCCCCATGGCCGAATTCATCGCCTATCTCATCGCCGGCATCGCCACGGGCGCGATCTATGCACTGGCTGCGATCGGCTTCACGCTGGTCTGGCAGACCTCGCAGACGATCAACTTCGCCCAGGGCGAGTTCGTCATGCTGCCGGCCGTGCTGGTGCTGCTCGCGATCAAGCTCTTCGGCGCGCCGGTCTGGCTGGGCGCGCTGATCGGCATCGCCGCCTTCATCGCTATCTTCGGCGTCGGCTTCAAGCTCACCGTGGTCGACCCGATGATCCGCCATGGCGTGCTACCGCTGGCGATTGCCACCATGGCGCTGTCAATCATCATGAAGGAAGGCGCCAAGGACGGCTTCTCGGCAGAGGCGCAGAACTTCCCCTCCTTCGTGCCGACCTCGACGATCGAGGTCTTCGGCGCCGCGATCTCGCTGCAGCATCTGGCGATCATCGCCTGCGCCTTCGCCGTCATCGGCCTGCTGCAATGGTTCGTCGGCGGCACGCGGCTCGGCCGGCAGATGCAGGCGACCGCGCAGAACCCCACCGTGGCGCGCATCCTCGGCATCCCCGTCGAGCGGATGGTGCTGTTGACCTTCGTGATCAACGCCGCGCTCGCCGTCGTCGCGTCGGTGCTGATCTCGCCGATCTACCTGGCGAAATTCTCGAATGGTGAGGTCATCGGCCTGTTCGCCTTCATCGCCGCCATCGTCGGCGGGTTCAACCAGGTCCGCGGCGCGCTGGTGGGCGGTCTGATCGTCGGCGTCGTCGATTCGATGGCGGCGGCCTATGTCTCCAGTTCCTACCGGCTGGCCGTGCCGCTCGTCCTGCTCGTCGTGATCATCCTGCTCAAGCCCGAGGGTCTGATGGGCCGCAAAGAGGAGCGCCGCGTATGACCGTGCAAGCGACACGCAACTCCATGAGCTCCTCCCCTCGCCTCGCGCGGCTGCCGCTCGGCGGCACCTTCGACGGCGCCTTCCTGACCCTGCTCGCGGGCGCCGTGATCCTCTGGTTCGCGCCGGTCGGCATGGGCCGCTACGGCACCTATGTGCTCTCGCTCTGGCTGGTGATGAGCATCGCCGTGATGGGGCTGAACCTGACGCTGGGCTATGCCGGGCTGAAGTCGCTGGCGCAGGCGGCCTTCATGGGGCTGGGCGCCTACACCACCGCGATCCTGACGACGAAATACGGCGTCTCCTGGTATGCCGCCTTCGGGCTGTCGGGCCTGCTGACCTTCGCGGTCGGCATCGTGCTCGGCTTCCCGGCGCTGCGGGTGAAGGCGCATTACCTCGCCTTCGTGACGCTCGCCTTCTCGACGCTGGTCTGGCTGATCCTGCGCAACGAGCAGTGGCTCACCGGCGGCGTCTTCGGCATTTCCAATATCAACCGGCCGGACTTCTTCGGCATCAAGCTGTTCGGCGCGCTGGAATTCCACCGCTTCGTCGTCGTGGTCACCTTCATCCTGGCGGTGGCTTTGTGGTGGCTGATCCGCAGCCCCTGGGGCCGCGCCTTCACGGCGCTGCGCGAGAACCCGATCCGCGCTGCGAGCCTGGGCATCGACACCCGCGCCTATACGCTGCTCGCCTTCGCGATCGGCTCCGCCTATGCGGGTTTCGCGGGGGCGCTCTATGCGCCGCTGGTCGAGTTCATCGACCCCTCGCCGTTCTCGCTGTCGCAGAGCTTCTTCCTGCTGCTGATGGTGGTGGCGGGCGGTTCGGGCTACCTGCTGGGACCTTTTGTGGGGGCGCTGCTCGGCGTCGTGCTGCCGGAATGGCTGCGCTTCGCCGGCTCGCTCTACCTGATCATCTTCGCCGCCATCGTGATGCTCCTGCTGATCGCCTGCCCGCAGGGGGTGAGCGGGCTGATGGAGCGGGCCTGGGCGAAACTCAACGGCCAGCGGGGACAGGCCCGATGAACACGGTTCTGGAAGTCGACAACCTCCACAAGGCGTTCGGCGGCATCAAGGCGGTCAACGGGGTGTCCTTCTCGGTGAAGGAGGGCGAGATCCTCGGCATCATCGGCCCCAATGGCTGCGGCAAGTCGACCCTGTTCAACTGCATCCTCGGCCAGCTCGAGCCGACGGAAGGCCGCGTGAAGCTGGACGGCCGCGAGGTCACCCACATGCGCCCCTCCGAGCTCAACCGGCTCGGCGTCAGCCGCACCTTCCAGCTGCTGCAGGTCTTCCCCGAATTGTCGGTGCGCGAGAACCTGATCCTCGCCGGCCAGGAGCATGAGGGCACGATGCTGTCGCGCCTGTTCGGCGCGCGCGATGCCGGGCTCACCGAGAAGGCCGAGCAGATGATCGGCTTCTTCAAGCTCGGACATCTGGCGGACGCCAAGGCGGGCGGACTCTCCTACGGCCAGCAGAAACTGCTCGACGCGGCGATGGCCTTCATGGCCGGCCCGCGCCTCGTGCTGCTCGACGAGCCGGCGGGTGGCGTGAACCTCACCATGCTCGGCGACCTGAAGGAGCGGCTGCGGGCGATCAATGCCGAGCAGGGCGCGACCTTCGTCGTCATCGAGCACAACATGGATTTCGTGATGAGCCTGTGCTCGCGCGTGATCGTGCTGGCGGAGGGACGGGTGCTGGCGGAAGGCACGCCGGCCGAAATCCGCGCCAACCCCGCCGTGATCGACGCCTATCTGGGGCATTAACATCCGTCATGCTCGGGCTCGACCCGAGCATCTCCTGCAAGAGATTCTCGGGTCTGCGCTGCGCTCCGCCCGAGAATGACGCGGAAGGGAAGGGAGACCGGAATGACCACCCCCATCCTCGAACTCGACGGCGTGGTCGGCGGCTATGGCGCCATGACCATCCTGAACGGCACGACGTTCAAGGTGCGCCGCGCCGCCATCACCACGGTGATCGGCCCCAACGGCGCCGGCAAATCGACCGTGTTCAAGGCAATCTTCGGCCTGCTCAAGCTGCGCGAGGGCGCGATCCGGCTTGAGGGCACCGACATCACCAACTGGAGCCAGCGCAAGCTGCTGGAAGCCGGCATCTGCTATGTGCCGCAGGGGCGCAACATCTTCCCCGAGCTGTCGGTGCGCCACAATCTCGAACTCGGTGCGGTCGCGGCGGGCGCGCACATCACCGACATGCCCCGGCGGATCGAGGCGGCGCTCGACCGTTTCCCGGCGCTGCGCGCCAAGGCCGATGTCCAGGCCTCGACGCTCTCGGGCGGGCAGCAGAAGCAGCTCGAGATCGTGCGCGGGCTCCTGCTCGATCCTAAGCTCGTGCTGATCGACGAGCCCTCGATCGGGCTCTCGCCGATGCTGGTGCAGGAGACCTTCGCGATCCTGATGGAGCTGCGCGCCAAGGGCGTCACCATCCTGATGATCGAGCAGAACGCCCGCTCGGCGCTGGAGATCTCGGACGAGGGCCTCGTGCTCGAACTCGGCCAGACCCGGATGCAGGGCCCGGCCGCGGAGATCCTGGCCGATCCGCGGGTGGCGCAGCTCTTCCTGGGCGGCGCCCTGACGGACGCGGCGTGATGGCTGGCTGCACGCTCGTGCCCTTCTCCCCTCGCGGGAGAAGGTGGCAGCGCGTAGCGCTGACGGATGAGGGGGCGCGCCGCCCTGCGTCAGTTCTGCCCATGCAGAGGACTCATCGGCCCGCGCACGGCGCCCCCTCACCCCAACCCTCTCCCGCGAGGGGAGAGGGGGCCTTTCGTGGCTTGAGCCGGAGATCTGCCCTGTGACCACCCCCCTCAACATCGCCCTCGTCGGCGCCGGTCTGATCGGGCGCGCGCATCTGGAGCGGCTCGACGCCTCCGGCGATTGCGACTGCGCGGCGATCTGCGATCCGACCGATGCGGCGAAGGCGCTGGCGGCCGAGCGCGGCACGCCCTGGTTTGCCTCGATCACGGAGATGCTGGCCGCGATGAAGCCGGACGGGGCGATCATCGCGACGCCCAATGCGTTGCATGTGCCGGGCGCGATCGAATGCCTCGAGGCCGGCGTGGCGGTGCTGATCGAGAAGCCTCTGGCCGAAAGCGTCGCGGCGGCGCAGCGTCTGGTCGCCGCTCAGCAGCGGACCAGCGTGCCGGTTCTCGGCGGCCACCACCGCCGCCACAATCCAATCGTCAAGGCGGCGCGCAAGCTGGTGCGCGAGGGCGGGATCGGCCGGCTGGTCGCCGTGACCTCGCTGTTCCTGATCCGCAAGCCGGACGACTATTTCGACGTCGCCTGGCGGCGCGAGCCCGGCGGCGGACCGGTGCTGATCAACCTGATCCACGACATCGACAATCTCCGCTTCATCTGCGGCGAGATCGAGAGCGTGCAGGCGATGACTTCGAACGCGACGCGGGGCTTTGCGGTGGAGGACACCGCCGCCCTCGTCTTCCGCTTCGAAAACGGCGCGCTGGGCACGGCCACCGTCTCGGACGTGACGCCGACGCCCTGGAGCTGGGAATTGTCCTCGGGCGAGAACAAGGCCTATCCGCAGCGCGACGGGCTCTGCTACCTGCTCGCCGGCAGCGAGGGCTCGCTCTCGGTGCCCGCGCTCGACCGCTGGCATTATGAGGGCCGCCAGGGCTGGTGGGAGCCGCTGCTGCGCGAGACGCTGGCGCTGGCGCCGCTGGAGCCGCTCGCCGAGCAGATCCGGCATTTTTGCGCAGTGATCCGCGGGGCGGAGCAGCCGATTACCGATGCGGCGGATGCAGCCCGCACGCTCGCGGTGATCGAGGCGGTAGCCGAGGCGGCGCGTCGGGGCCAACCCGTCACCATCGACCGGACGAAGGGCTGACAGCCATGACGAACCCCGCGCCGAACCCGACCTCGATCGCGACGGTCTCGCTGAGCGGGGACCTGGCGGAAAAGCTCCAGGCGATCGCGGCAGCGGGGTTCGATGCGGTCGAGGTGTTCGAGAACGATTTCCTGACCTTCGACGGCGGGCCGCGCGAGGTCGGCCGCATGGTCGCCGATCTCGGCATGAGGATCTGCGCCTTCCAGCCCTTCCGGGATTTCGAAGGCATGCCGGAGCCGCTGCGCGCGCGCGGCTTTGCCCGGGCGGAACGCAAATTCGCGATCATGAACGAGCTCGGTACCGATCTGATGCTGATCTGCTCCAACGTCTCGCCGCAGGCGCTGGGCGGGATCGACCGGGCGGCGGCGGATTTCCACGAACTCGGCGAGCTCGCCGCGCGCTTTGGCGTGCGGGTTGGCTATGAGGCGCTGGCCTGGGGCCGGCACGTCAATGACTACCGCGACGCCTGGGAGATCGTGCGCCGGGCCGACCATGAGCGCATCGGCGTGATCCTCGATTCCTTCCACACGCTGGCGCGTCCGTCGCCGCTGGGGCCGATCGCCTCGATCCCCGGCGACCGCATCTTCCTGGTCCAGCTGGCGGATGCGCCGAAGCTCGACATGGACGTTCTCAGCTGGAGCCGGCATTTCCGCTGCTTCCCCGGCCAGGGCGATCTGGCGGTGGCGGACTTCGTGCGGGCGGTCGCCCAGACCGGCTATGCCGGGCCGCTGTCGCACGAGATCTTCAACGACCAGTTCCGCGCCGGCTCGGCCCGGCGGCTGGCCACCGACGGCATGCGCTCGCTGATCGCGCTGTCCGACCAGACCCGTCCGCATCTGCCGCCGCGCGCACCGGTGCTCGGCGTCGAGTTCATCGAATTCGCGCTCGACGAGGAGATCGCGGCCGAGCTTTCCAGCCTGTTCAGCGCGCTCGGATTTCGCCAGACCGGCACGCATGTCAGCAAATCCGTGACGCGCTGGAGCCAGGGCGACATCAACCTGCTGCTCAACACCGAGAAGGACGGCTTCGCGCAATCCCACGCGATCATGCACGGCCCCGGCGTCTGCGCGATCGCGCTCCGCGTCGACGATGTCGGGCAGGCGATGGCGCGCGCGGCCGCGCTGAAAATTCCGAGCTTCGAGCAGCCGGTCGGCCCCGGTGAATTGCAGATTCCGGCCATCCGCGGCGTCGGCGGCTCGCTGATCTACTTCACCCAGCCGACCGGCGACTTGGGCCATATCTGGGAGAAGGATTTCGCGCCGGTCGCCGGCGTCGAGGCGCCGCCGCAAGCCGCGCTTCTCCAGCGCGTCGACCATATCTCCCAGTCGATGGACTATGAGGAGATGCTGTCCTGGCTGTTGTTCTACAGCGCGCTGTTTGCGCTCGACCGCATTCCGCAACTCGCCATCGCCGACCCGGGCGGGCTGGTCGAGAGCCGGCCCCTGGTCAGCGCCAACCAGACGCTGCGGATCGTCCTGAACGGCTCGCAGGCGACGCGCACGCTGTCCTCGCGCTTCGTCTCGGAGCATTTCGGCTCGGGCGTGCAGCACATCGCTTTCGATGCGCCAGACATCTTCGCCGCCGTCGGGGCGATGCGCGCGGCGGGGCTCTCCTTCCTCGATATTCCCGAGAACTACTACGAGGATCTCGAGGCGCGGCACGGACTCGATCCGGATTTCATCGACCGGCTTCGCGACCACCACATCCTCTACGACCGCGATGGCGAGGCGGAGTTCCTGCAGGTCTACACCCATGTCTTCGCGCAACGCTTCTTCTTCGAGATCGTCGAGCGGCGCGGCGGCTATGGCGGCTTCGGGGCGGTCAACGCGCCGGTGCGGCTGGCGTCGCAGGCGCGCGAGGCGCGGCCCGTGACGATGCCGCGCTCGCTGCGGGAGATGTAGGACGTCCGCCGGCCAGAGCGTGTATCGTAGTTGACACTCGGCCGGATGGCCGTGTACCAAGATACACATGTTCAAGGTCGTCGAGACCGCAATGTTCGCCGACTGGCTGCAGGGACTGCGCGATGTGTCTGCCCGGGCGCGGATCGTTGCGAGGATCAGGCGCGCGCAAGGCGGTCATCTCGGCGATGTGAAGTATTTCGACGGCATCGGCGAGATGCGGATCGATCATGGGCCGGGCTATCGGCTGTATTTTGTCCAACGAGGCGCGGAGTTGGTGATCCTGTTGTGCGGCGGCGACAAGCGCCGCCAGGCAGCCGACATCGCCAAGGCAAAACGGATGGCAAAGGACCTGTAGGATGCCCATCGAAACCCGCGATTTCGACGTCCAGAACTATCTGAAGACGCCCGAGGACCAGGCCGCCTATATCGAGGCTGCACTCAAGGAGGGCGATCCTTCTTTCATCGCCGCCGCGCTTGGCGACATTGCGCGGGCTCGGGGGGTGACGGCTTTCGCCGCCGAGACCGGCTTAAGCCGGGAAGCGATCTACAAGGCCTTCAAGCCGGGCGGAAACCCGACGCTCGAAACGCTGGCCAAGGCGACGAAGGCGCTCGGGCTGCGGCTGTCGGTGGTCGCGGCCTGACGGCGGCCCGCAGCGCCCTCATCTTCGGCGTATCATCGCCCCGCCGCCTCCCCGCTTTCAGGCCGCCTGCGCCGTCTTCACGATGACCGTGTGGAAGGCCCGCACCAGCGCAGCGTCCAGCTTCGTGCCCATCAGCACCAGCATGTCATAGGCCTGGTCGGGCGCCAGGGGCGGTTTGTAGCTGCGGCGTTCGATCAGCGCGGCATAGATGTCGCAGATCGTGATCATCCGCACGATGTCGCTGATCTGGCCGTCCTGCAGGCGGTCGGGATAGCCCGAGCCATCGATATATTCATGGTGCGAGCGCACGGCGGCGAGAACCTCCGGGCAGAAGCCGCCCTGCGCCAGAAGCATCGCATGGCCAATCGCCGGGTGGGTGCGCATCACGGCCTGCTCGTCGGCGTCGAGCGCGCCGGGCTTGTGCAGAATATCGAGCGAAATCCGCGCCTTGCCGATGTCGTGCAGCACGGCCGCCCGCGTCACCAGGCGGCGATCGCCGTCCGAAAAGCCGAGCTGATGGGCAAAGCTTGCGGCGAGCCCGGCGACGAGCATGCAATGCTGATAGGTCAGGTCGTCATAGCTCCAGACCACCTGCAACCAGTCGCCGATATCGGAGGCGGCCGCCGCCTGGCCGATCGCCTCGACGGACGCCTCGACGGCGCGCATCGCGATCGGGCGGCCGGCGGCTGCGGAGCCCAGCATGTCGGCCAGGGAGGCCGCCGCCGTGGCCAGATGGGCGCGGGTGAAGGCGCTGGCGCCCCGTTCGAGATCGGCCCCGTCCCGCTCCTGCAGCAATTGTTCGATCGTCACGACGAGGGCCGCCGCGGATGTATCGGCAGGGAGAACCTCGGTCGCACCGATGGCCCGGGCCTGGATCGTCGATCGCGCGGTCATATCGCGCAGGAGGCACAGATAAGGCACGCCCTTTTGCCGATGACGGGCCAATGCGGCGCGCATCGCCTCGACAGTCTGGCGGTTGGCGAGATCGACATCGCTGACAATGAGGGACGGCGGTGCCTGCCGGTCCGTCGCGACCTGCGCGAGGTCAACGACCCGGCAAGGCCCCGCGAGCCCCAGGCGCCGCGTCAGGTCGGGGCTTCCGTCCGATCGGTCAGTGATCAGGATCATTCGGAAAAGTTCCGTTACGGCATATCGCGCCCGAGCCAAGCATGCCAAAGGTGAAGATTGGGTTTTGCCGATCGCCCAAAATACAGGCAGGCCGGCATCCCTCTCAGGCCTCGACCAGCCGGCGTGCAATCACCTGCGCCTGGATTTCCGCCGCGCCCTCGAAGATGTTGAGGATGCGGGCGTCGCAGAGCACGCGGCTGATGGCGTATTCGAGCGCAAACCCGTTGCCGCCATGGATCTGCAGCGCGTTGTCGGCGGCCGCCCAGGCGACGCGGGCCGCCAGCAGCTTGGCCATGCCGGCCTCGAGGTCGCAGCGCCTCTCGGCGTCCTTTTCGCGGGCGGCGAAATAGGTCAGCTGGCGGGTGATCATGATCTCGGCCGCCATCATGGCCAGCTTGTCGGCGACGCGGGGGAAGGCGATCAGCTTCTTGCCGAACTGGACGCGCTCGCGGGCATAACGCAGGCCGAGATCGAAGGCCGATTGCGCCACGCCGACGGCGCGTGCCGCCGTCTGGATGCGGGCGGCCTCGAAGGTCTGCATCAGCTGCTTGAAGCCCTGGCCCTCGACCCCGCCGAGCAGGTTCTCGCCCTTGACGGTGAACCCGTCGAAGGCGAGCTCGTATTCCTTCATGCCGCGATAGCCGAGCACCTCGATCTCGCCGCCGGTCAGCCCCGCGACCGGGAAGGGATTTTCGTCGGTGCCGCGCGGCTTCTCGGCGATCAGCATGGAGAGGCCCTTGTAGCCGCTCTCCGTGGGGTCGGTGCGGACCAGCAGCGTCATGATGTCGGCGCGGACGGGATGGGTGATCCAGGTCTTGTTGCCGGAGACCTTCCAGACGTCACCGTCCTTCACCGCCCGGGTGCGCAGGCTGGCGAGGTCGGAGCCGGTGTTGGGCTCGGTGAAGACGGCGGTCGGCAGGACCTCGCCCGAGGCCAGCTTCGGCAGCCACTTTTCCTTCTGCGCAGCCGTGCCGCCGCAGAGGATGAGTTCGGCGGCGATCTCGGAACGGGTGCCGAGCGAGCCGACACCGATATAGGCGCGCGACAGTTCCTCCGAGACGACGCACATCGAGACCTTGGTCAGGCCCATGCCGCCGAATTCCTCGGGGATGGTCAGGCCGAAGACGCCGAGTTCGGCCATCTTCTCGACGACCTCCATCGGGATGTAATCGTTCTTCAGGTGCCACTCATGGGCGTGGGGCGTCACCTCGGCGGCGCAGAAGCGGCGCATCTCGGAGCGGATCGCTTCAAGAGTCTCGTCGAGGCCGGGATCGCCGACACCGGCGGCGCCGTCATCCTGGCTGAACAGGTCGACGAGGCGGGCGCGGTTCTCGGGCGTGTTGCCCTGCGCGATCAGAGCCTGGGCGGCCGGCGTGTTCGCGGCGGCGATCGCCTTCTCGGAGAGGCCGAGCGCCGCCAGCCTGATGATCTCGCCCTGGCTCATCGGAATGCCACCGAAGATCTGCGCGGCATATTCGCCGGCGCCGATGCGAATGGCGTAATCCTCGATCGCCCCGTAGCGGTCCTCCGCCGAGAGGCGCTCGCCATAGGCCTTGAGTTCGCGAAGCGCCATCACATAGGTCGCGAGCCAGGCGAGGCCGTGGGCGGCGTGCTGCTGCGCTTCGAGCCGGGCGGAGGAGATCTTCCCCTCCACCGTCACCCTCGCCCGCACAGCCGCGATGGCATTCTGCAGCAGGGTCTCGAAGCCCGGCAGCGCGGCGGCGATCAGCGCGGTGGCGCTCTCGGGGGCCGGCTCGGCAACAGGAATGGCGGCGGCTTGTGCGCTCATGGTTTCTCTCCCTTGTGCGACGCAGCATAGGGCGAGATTTCAAAAGCCGGAATGCCTCTTTCGGCGCAAGAATGCCGCATGGCACGCCAATGCCGCTGCCGCGCTATTTGCGGCTGGCCAGCGCGACGCCGATGATGGTGAGCGCCATGCCGGCGATCTGGATCGGCGCCAAAGTCTCGCCGAAGAGGATCCAGGCCTCGACCGCCACCAGAGCCGGCACGAGATAGAGGAAGGTCGCGATGCGCGAGACCTCGCCGCGGCGCAGGATCAGCAGATAGAGCCCGATTCCGCCCAGCGACAGCGCCAGAACCGACCAGGCCAGGACGAGCGCCATGGTCAGGTTCCACTCGATCCGCATCGGCTCGAGCCAGAAGGCCAGCGGCAGCGTGAAGGTGAAGGCGGCGGCGTACTGGATCGTGGTGACGGTGCGCAGGTCGCCGGAGACGATGCGCGCCTTCTGGAAGAAGGAGCCGAAGGTCACCGCGACCATGCCGACGATGTTCACCGCGACGGGGATGAGGATGCCCCAGAGCGCCACCGGATCGACCCCGACCAGCTTGGGCTCCAGCACGAGCGCGATCCCGACGAAGCCGAAGGCGATGCCGGCCCAGCGGATGGCCGAGATGCGCTCGCCGACCAGCGCCGGCGCCAGCAGCGCGGTCAGGATCGGCTGCAGGCCCGCGATCAGGCCGGAGATGCCGGCCGGCAGGCCGTGGCGCACCGCCCACCAGACGCCGCAGAGATAGATCGCGTGGAGCAGGACGCCCGAAATCGCACAGTCGAGCCAGGCGCGCGGCGTCGACGGCCAGTGCGCCCCGACCGCCAGCGACAAGGCCGCCAGCAGCACGCCCGCCGTGGCAAAGCGCACCGCGAGGAAGGTCAGCGCGTCGGCATATTGCGCCGAATAGCCCGCGACGATCCACCCCGAAGACCAGAGGAAGGTGAAGACGAGCGGGACAATGCGCAGGAAGAGGGGCGAGGACAGCATGGGACGCCTTTGCGAGCGCGATGCTCTACAGGCCTTCCGCCGCCTGCAACAGCGCGTCGGCGCCCGCCCGCCATGTCGTGACTGCGGGCGGCGGCGTTACGGCCTCAGTCCCGATCGGGAGCGCCGAGCGGGAAGAGATGGCGATGGGGCCGTGCCGCATCGACAGCGCGCGCAACCGAGGGGCGCGCCAGCAGCCGCGCCCGGTAGGCGCGCGTATTCGGGAAGGCAGCGTCGATCTCGTGGACCCAGTCGGCGTAGAACAGCGAGGGCGCCGCCGCGCAGTCGGCCATGGTGAAGTCGCCGCCGCAGGCCCATTCACGGCCGGCGAGCTGGCCGTCGAGCCATTGATAGGCGGTGTCGAGCAGGGCGCGCGCCTCGGCGACGCCAAGAGGGTCGCGGTCGCCTTCTGCCCGGATCCGGTCGAAGACGATCCGCATCATCGGCGTCATCACGTAATTGTCGAAGAAGCGCTCCATCGCCCGCACGGGAAGCGCCTCCTTCGGCTGCCGGGGCAGCAGGGGGCGCGGGCCGGGGTGATGCAGTTCGAGATGCTCGATGATGATGCTCGATTCGACGACCGTCTCGGCCCCGTCGACTAGCACCGGGAAGCGCTTCAGCGGCCAAAGCGCTGCGAATTCCTCCCCGGTCTTCGGGTCCTCGCTGCTGAGCAGGCGGAGCCGGTAGGGCGTCTGGTTCTCGTCGAGGGCGATCAGCACCTTCTGCGAATAGGAGGAGAAGGGATGGGCAAAGAGCTGGAGCGACATGGGACACCTCGTTCGGCGATTTACTTTACCGAACGTTTAAGTGTTATCGCTCCAGCGCACAAGCCTGATGACCGCGCCTACCCCGCCAGCGCCTCGACCACGTCCTCATAGGTGCGCAAGCCCGTGCGCGGGGCGTAGACCAGCACGGACATGTTGCCGGGCGCGTGCTCGTTCTTCCACATCTTGTGATGGGCGAGCGGGATCTTGTCCCAGGGGAAGACCTCCGACATGCAGGGGTCGAGGCGCCGGTCGATGACGAACTGGTTGGCCGCGCTCGCCTGCTTGAGATGGGCGAAATGCGAGCCCTGCACGCGCTTCTGCCGCATCCAGACATAGCGGGCGTCGAAGGTGATGTTGAAGCCCGAAGTGCCCGCGCAGAACACCACCATGCCGCCGCGCTTGGCGACGAGGCAGGAGACCGGGAAGGTCGCCTCGCCGGGATGCTCGAAGACGATGTCGACGTCCTTCTTGCCGGTGATGTCCCAGATCGCCTTGCCGAACTTGCGGGCTTCCTTGACCCAGGCGTCGTATTCCGGGCTGTTGACGGTCGGCATCTGGCCCCAGCAGTTGAAATCCTTGCGGTTGATCACGCCCTTGGCGCCCAACCCCAGCACATAGTCGCGCTTGGTCTCGTCGGAGATGACGCCGATGGCATTGGCGCCCGAGGCGGCGCAGAGTTGCACGCCGAAGACGCCCAGGCCGCCCGAGGCGCCCCAGACCAGCACATTGTCGCCCGGCTTGATCGTGTGGGGGCTGTGGCCGAAGAGCATGCGATAGGCGGTGGCGAGCGTCAGCGTGTAGCAGGCCGCCTCCTCCCAGGAGAGGTGCCTGGGCTTGACCATGAGCTGGCGCGACTGCAACCGGCAGAACTGCGCGAAGGAGCCGTCAGGCGTCTCGTAGCCCCAGATGCGCTGCGAGGAGGAGAACATTGGGTCGCCGCCATTGCACTCCTCGTCGTCGCCGTCGTCCTGGTTGCAGTGGACGATGACCTCGTCGCCGACCTTCCAGCGCTTCACCTTGGAGCCGACCGCCCAGACGATACCCGACGCATCGGAGCCGGCGATGTGGAGCGACTGCTTGTGGACGTCGAAGGGCGAGATCGGCTGGCCCAGGCCCGCCCAGATGCCGTTGTAGTTGACGCCGCCGGCCATCACGAGCAGCAGCACCTCCTCCTCGCCGATCGCCCAGGTCGGCACCACCTCGACCTGGAAGCTGTCCTGAGGCGGCCCATGGCGCTCGCGGCGGATCGTCCAGGCATACATGTTCGCCGGCACATGGCCGAGCGGGGGCAGTTCGCCCAGTTCGTAGAGGTCCTTGAGCGGTTGCGCGGCGGCCTGCGTCTGCGACATGGTCGTCTCTCCCCTGCTTGGTCTGCCGATTGACGGTCGCGTTGGCGGCTGCGGCAGATTTGACCGAGATCATGCACCATATGTTGCGGCGCGCCATAGGCCGAACGAACTATGATGCGCCGCAAAATCGCTCCGTCGACAGCCCCGGGCGCGCCCGGCGAAACGCAGCAACCCTTTAACGCCCGTGGCGTATGCTGGTGGTCATTTGCCGAGGATACACCATGCGCGCGCTGATGCTGATGCTGGGACTGCCGAACCTGTCGACGCCGCAACTCGTGGTGTTCCTGGCGATCGTCGCGGTCGTGGTGCTGCTGTTCGGCTGGCTTTCGGACCTGCTTCTGGGCGATGGCGGCTTCGGCGTCGCCATCAACAGCGCGGTGGGGCTGACCGGTGCCATCCTGGGCGCCCTGCTCTGGCGCAAGCTCGGCCTGACGATCGGCACCAACCCGGCGCTGACCACGTCCTTCATCGCGCTGGGCGCTAGCCTGGTCCTGCTGATCATGCTGACGACGATCCGGCGCTGGCTTTGACGCAGCCGCGCGAGACGTGCCGCAGCGCTCAGGCGGGGCGGTGCGCCGCCAGCATGTAGTTGACGTCGGTGTCGCGCGATGCCGACCAGCGATCCGTGAACGGGTTGTAGACCACGCCGGTGCTGTCGCCCAGTTCCAGCCCGCCGCGCGTGATCGCGTCGCCCAGTTCGTCGGGCGTCACGAACTTGTCCCAGTCATGGGTGCCGCGCGGCAGCCAGCGCAGAACGTATTCGGCACCGACGATGGCCAGCGCATAGGATTTCAGCGTGCGGTTCAGCGTCGCCATGACGAGCAGGCCGCCGGGCTTCACCGCCGCGCAGCAGGCGGTGACGAAGGCCTCGACATCGGCGACATGCTCGACCACCTCCATCGCGAGCACGATGTCGAAGCGCGCGCCTTCGGCCACCAGCGCCTCGATGGTCTGCTGGCGGTAATCGATCGACAGTCCGCCGGCTTCGGCATGGGCGCTCGCCACGGCGATGTTGGTCGGGGCCGGATCAAGCCCGGTCACCTGTGCGCCGAGCCGCGCCAGCGGCTCGCAGAGCACGCCGCCGCCACAGCCGATATCGACCAGGCTCAGCCCCTCCAACGCCTGCATCGTCCAGGGATCGCGGCCGAAGCGCTCGCAGGCGAGGTCGCGGATATAGGCGAGCCTGACGGGGTTGAACTTGTGCAGGACGGCCATCGGGCCCTTCGGGTCCCACCAGGTCCTGGCGATGCCCTCGAACCGCGCCACCTCGGCGGGATCGATCGTCGAACCGGTCCGGGTCGCGCCGTCGCGCTGCGCGGTCGCCGCCATGGTGATGCTCCATTCGCTGCCGAGCGGGCCTCGTCGCATTGACAGGCCCGCCGCTGCCCGTCATCTACACCCGCCCCGCGCCAGGCGCGAGGGTGACCTTTCGTCCCGGCTGCCGGGATTTGCAAGATGCGAGAGCCTCTGGACCGCCATGGCCCGTCTGGTGATGAAATTCGGCGGCACGTCCGTCGCCACGATCGAGCGAATCCGCAACTCGGCGCTTCACGTCAAACGCGAATTCGACGCCGGCCATGAGGTCGCGGTCGTCGTCTCCGCCATGTCCGGCAAGACCAACGAACTGGTCGGCTGGTGCAAGGAAGCGTCCGCGCTCCATGACCGCGCCGAATACGACGTCGTGGTGGCGTCGGGCGAGCAGGTCACCTCCGGCCTGATGGCGATCGTGCTGCAGGAGATGGGGCTGCCGGCGCGCTCCTGGCAGGGCTGGCAGATTCCGATCTACGGCTCGGACGCGCATGGTTCCTCGCGCATCGAGAGCGTCGACGGGGCAGGCATCCTCGCCGGCTTCGACCGCAACCGCGAGATCGCGGTGTGCTCGGGCTTCCAGGGCATGCACGCGCAGACCAACCGCATCGTCACGCTGGGGCGCGGGGGCTCGGACACTTCGGCGGTCGCGATCGCGGCGGGCCTCAAGGCGGATCGCTGCGACATCTACACCGATGTCGACGGCGTCTATACGACCGATCCACGCGTGGTGCCCAAGGCGCGGCGCATGGACCGGGTCTCCTTCGAGGAGATGCTGGAGATGGCCTCGCTCGGCTCCAAGGTCCTCCAGGTCCGCTCGGTCGAGATCGCGATGGTGCATCGCGTGCCGACCTATGTGCGCTCCTCCTTCGACGACCCCAACCATCCCAATCCCGGCACCCTCATCTGCGACGAGGACGACATCGTGGAACAGCAGATCGTCACCGGCATCGCGTTCTCGCGCGACGAAGCCCAGATCACGCTCCGGCGCGTGGCCGACAAGCCCGGCATCGCCGCCGCGATCTTCGGCCCGCTGGCCGACGCCAACATCAATGTCGACATGATCATCCAGGTCGTCTCCGACGACCAAGCGACGACCGACATCACCTTCACCGTACCGACCGCCGATTACGAGCGCTCGCGGACGCTGCTGGAAAGCCTGCAGGGGCAGATCCACTACCAGGCGCTGCAGGGCGCGACCGACGTGGTCAAGGTTTCGGCGATCGGCGTCGGCATGCGCAGCCATGCCGGCGTCGCGGCGCGCGCCTTCCGGGCGCTGTCGGAAAAGGGCATCAACATCCGCGCCATCACCACCTCCGAGATCAAGTTCTCGGTGCTGATCGACGCCGCCTATACCGAGCTCGCGGTGCGCACGTTACACTCGCTCTACGGGTTGGATTCGGCTTAAAAAGCCACTTAATTTCGCGCAAAATTCTTCAGGGGACTCGTGAGAGGGTCGCATTCGACGACATTTCGGCGAAGGCGCATCTTGACCCAGAATCCGGCTCCCCCTCCCCCCAGCGCGCGGCCCGTGGCGATCACGGGCGCGGCCATCGACAGATTGTTGCTGGCATCGGGCGTGGACGACCGCGCCCGCAGCGTCGCGCGCTCGCTCCTGCCGGTCGTGACGGCTGGAGCCGGTCCGGCCTGCACCGCCTATTGCGAGCATCTCGAGCGATCCGTGCCCGACATGAAGGTGCATGTCGAGCGGCACCGGCAGCCGATCGTCGAGGCCGAGCAGCGGCATCTCGAACTGCTGTTCAAAGGCGAGTTCGGAGAAAGCTACGCGGCGAATCTGAACCGGGCCGCGACGAGCGCATTCGGCGATGCGATGGGCATTCGCACGCGGCTGGGCACGGCGCTGCGGCTGATCGAGCCGTTGTTTGCGGAGATCGGACGGCGGCGGCGCTTCAGCAGCCGCGCCGCGATCGCCGACGCCGCGGCCCTGACGCGGCTGATCCTGTGCGACGCGCTGGCCGCGACCTCCTGCCATCAGCGGGCGAGCCGCATCAGCCTGACGCAGCGCGAAACCGAACTGCATGTCGCGGCGTCCTCCTTCCAGGGCCAGATCGGGCAGCTGTCCCAGAGCCTGAGGATCGCCGCCAGCACCCTGCGCGACTACGCCGCGATGAGCCTCTACCGCTCCGACCAGGCCGACCGGGAGGCGACCCTGGCCGAGGACGCCGCCCGCGCCTGCACAGACCGGATCGACCGTGCGGTCGCGGCCACGAACGATCTGGTCAGCGCGCTCGACCATGTCAGCAGCGAAACCCGGCAAAGCTTCGCGACCACGGCGGAGGCCGTCGCGGACACGCGGCAGGTCGCCGAGTCGATGGCGGTGCTGACCGACGCCACCAGCCGGATCGGCTCGATCGTCACGCTGATCCAGCAGATCGCCAACAAGACCAACCTGCTGGCCCTCAACGCCACGATCGAGGCGGCGCGTGCGGGAGCGGCCGGCCGGGGCTTTGCGGTCGTCGCCAGCGAGGTCAAATCCCTGGCGCACCAGACGGCCAGCGCCACGGGCGACATCGCCACCCAGATCGCGCAGGTGCAATCGGCGACAGAGTCCTGCGTCCGGCATGTCGGCTCGATCAGCCATACGATCGGACGCCTCGAGCAATCGGCGGCATCCATCGCCGGGACCGTGCAGGAGCAATCGATGGCGACCAGCGGCATGGTCTCCGACACGCAGGAGGCGGCGCGGCGTACGCGGGAGGGGCTCGATTCGGCCCAGGCGGCGCGGCTGTCGATCGGCGACGTCGCCAAGATGTCGATCGAACTCGACAGTGCGGCGGTCCAGGTCGAGGCCTCGGCCGGCCTGATCAGCGACGTCGTTTCAGATTTCCTGTCCAACCTGCGCGCGGCGTGACGTCGCGTCGGCAGCCGACAGGGCGCAGGCCGCGTTGACCTTCGCCCCTGCGCTCACGATGATGCCGGCCATGTCAGCCGGCCCAGCCTCCGTCGCCCCCGAATTCGACGCCGCCCGCCTCGATGCCTATCTGCGCTCCGCTTTGCCCGGCCGGGCCGCAGGGCCGATGACGCTGGAACGGATCAGCGGCGGGCAGTCGAACCCCACCTTCTTCCTGTCCTATCCGGACGCGGGCACCCGACTCGTCCTGCGCAAGAAGCCGCCCGGGCCACTGCTGCCCTCGGCCCATGCGGTCGATCGCGAATATCGGATCCTCAAGGCGCTGGCGGGGTCCGCCGTCCCGGTGCCGCCCGTCGTGCTGTTCGAGGCGGATGAGGGCGTGGTCGGCACGCCCTTCTACCTGATGGAGCGGCTGGAGGGCCGCGTC
The DNA here is from genome assembly GCF_030695125.1 of Allobosea sp. GTDB lineage: Bacteria > Pseudomonadota > Alphaproteobacteria > Rhizobiales > Beijerinckiaceae > Allobosea. The sequence goes on from NZ_JAUYTP010000031.1 coordinate 326,001, forward strand.
TTCCACGACACCGCCCTGCCCGGCGTGCCCCCCGGCGACCGCGAAGCGATGTATTTTGCCATGGCGGAGACGCTGGCAGCCCTGCACGGCTTCGACTGGCAGGCGGCGGGGCTGGCCGATTACGGCAAGCCCGGCAACTACTACGCCCGCCAGATCGCGCGCTGGGGCCGGCAATGGCAGGAGACGAAGACGCAGGCCATCCCGGCGGTCGACCGCGTCTTCGCCTGGCTGGCGGAGCATCTCGACGAGACGCCCGAGACGACGATCGTCCATGGGGATTTCCGGCTCGGGAACCTGATGTTCGCGCCCGATCGGCCCGAGGTGATCGCCGTGCTCGACTGGGAGCTCTCGACGCTGGGGCACCCGCTCTCGGATGTCGCCTTTTCCTGCCTGCCCTGGCATTCGACGCCCGCCATGTATGCCGGCATCGTCGGCCTCGACCGGCAGGCGCTGGGCATTCCCACACAAGCCGCCTATCTCGACCGCTACTGCAGGGCTGCCGGCCGTGCCGAGGGGCCGGGCCGGTTCCATCTCGCCTTCTCGCTGCTGCGCTTCGCGGTGATCCTCGACGGCATCGCGGCGCGGGCGAAAGCCGGCAACGCCGCGGCCGAGAATGCGGTCGCGGTGGGCGAGATGGCGGCGAGTTTCGCGCTGCGCGCAGAGGCCGTGATCGGGGACGCGTGAGGGACGAAGCCACAATCCAGCGCTCCGTCATCCTGGACCAGCGGCGAAGCCGCGCAGGCCGGGATCCATCATCGGGCCCAGCTTTGCCCTATGGTGGATCCCGGGCCGACCTGCGGTCGCCCCAGGATGACGGCGCGTTTCAGAATTGCAGCGATCAGGCCGACGAGGACACACCATGGATTTCGCCTATTCCGCCCGTGTCGAGGAACTGCGTACGCGTTTGCAGGCGTTCATGGACGCCCATGTCCAGCCCGCCGATGCCCGCTGGCGCGAGGAGGTTGAGGCTGGGCGCTATCCGATCGCGCTGATCGACGGGCTGAAGGCGCGGGCCAAGGCGGAAGGGCTGTGGAACCTGTTCCTGCCGGCGCTCAAGCCCGACGAGCCGGGCACGCGGCTCTCCAACCTCGAATATGCGCCGTTGGCCGAGATCATGGGGCGGATCTACTGGTCGTCGGAGGTGTTCAACTGCAACGCCCCCGACACCGGCAACATGGAGATCCTTCATCTCTTCGCGACGCCGGAGCAGCGGGCGCGCTGGCTGAATCCGCTCCTGAATGGCGAGATTCGCTCCTGCGTCGGCATCACCGAGCCCGGCGTCGCGTCCTCCGACCCGACGAACCTGCAGACCACGATCATCCGCGACGGCGACGACTACATCGTCACCGGCCGCAAATGGTGGACGACCGGGGCGCTGCATCCCAACGTCAAATTCTGCATCGTGATGGGGCTGTCGGACCTCGCTGAGGATGCCGACCCGCACAAGCGCCACTCGATGATCATCGTGCCGATGGACGCAGCCGGCGTCAGCGTCATGCGCAACCTGCCGCTGCTCAACCACCATTCGCCGGAGGGGCATACCGAGACCGATTTCGACGCCGTGCGCGTGCCCGCCACCAACCTGCTGGGCGAGGAGGGCGCGGGCTTTGCGCTGGCGCAGGCGCGGTTGGGGCCGGGTCGTATCCACCACTGCATGCGCTCGATCGGGCAATGCGAAGTGGCGCTCGCGCTGATGGTGGAGCGGGCTTTGCAGCGCAAGGCCTTCGGCCGCACCCTCTCCGACTACGCCAATGTGCAGGACTGGATCGCCGAGGGGCGCATGGAGATCGACCAGGCGCGGCTGCTCTGCCTGCGCGCCGCCTGGATGATGGACACCCACGGCAACAAGGCCGCCCGCACCGAGGTCTCGGCGATCAAGGTGGTGGCGACGCGGCTGCAGACGAAGATCGCCGACCGGGCGATGCAGGTCTTCGGCGCCGCGGGGCTCTCCAACGACACGCCGCTGGCCTTCATCTACTCATGGGGCCGGGCTCTGCGCTTCATCGACGGGCCCGACGAGGTGCATCTGCGCACGGTGGCCCGGGCGGAGGTCAAGAAGCACCAGCAGAGCAACCGGAGCACCTTCGCCGAGCAGGGGGTGCGGGTGCCTTACCGGAAGCCTGCCCCGAGCGGCTGATGGGCTGACAGGATCGTGAGCGCGGACGCCGCATGGCAGTCGCCCGCTGCCGCGACTGGACTCGGCCGCGCGCCGCGTGATGATCGCAAGCTTTTCATGCCACGGGATTTTCCATGAGCCAGCTCTTCAGCCCCTACCAGATCGGCGGGTTGACCCTCGCCAACCGCATCGTCATTGCGCCGATGTGCCAGTATTCGGCCGAGAACGGCCATACGACCGACTGGCACACGATCCATCTCGGCAATCTCTCGCATTCGGGCGCCGGCCTGCTGATCATCGAGGCGACGGCCGTCGAGCCGGCCGGGCGCATCAGCCCGCAGGATGTCGGGCTGTGGGACGACGGGACGGAGGCCGCGCTGGCCAGGACGCTGAAAGCCGTGCGCGCTCATTCCGACATGCCGATCGCGATCCAGCTCGCCCATGCGGGCCGCAAGGCCTCCGTTGCGCAGCCCTGGCATGGCGGCGGTCAGCTCACCCTCGATGCCGGCGGCTGGCAGACGATCGCCCCCTCCCCGGTCGCCTTCGACGGCCATGCACGCCAGCCCCGCGCGCTGACGAGCGACGACATCGCCAGGCTCTGCGAGCAGTTCGCGGAAGCGGCCCGGCGCTCGGTGCGGCTGGGCTTCGCCGCGATCGAGCTGCACGCCGCCCATGGCTATCTGATGCACCAGTTCCTCTCGCCGCTCTCCAACAAGCGCGAGGATGATTTCGGCGGTTCGCTGGAGAACCGGATGCGCTTCCCGCTCGCCGCCTTCGAGGCGGTGAAGGCCGTGGTCCCCGCCGGCTACCCGGTCGGCGTGCGGCTGTCGGCGACCGACTGGGTGCCGGGTGGCTGGGACCTCGAGCAGACGCTCGCCTTTTCGCAGGCGCTGAAGGCGCGCGCGGCCGATTTCATCCATGTCTCCAGCGGCGGCAATTCCGGCGCGCAGCAGATCCCGCTCGGGCCGAATTACCAGGTGCCCTTCGCGCGGGCGGTGAAGCAGGCGACCGGCCTGCCGACCATCGCGGTCGGGCTGATCACCGAGGCCGAGCAGGCAGAGGCGATCGTCGGCACGGGCGACGCCGATCTCGTCGGTATTGCGCGGGGCATCCTCTACGATCCGCGCTGGCCCTGGCACGCCGCCGCGCAGCTCGGCGCCACGGTCAAGGTGCCCAACCAGTATCTCCGCTCGCAGCCCCGCCAGTTCAAGACGCTGTTCGGCTGAGGCAGGCTCAGCCGTAGCGGTAGGAGCTGACCACGATGCGCTTCCAGCCGAAGGACGCCATGCAGGCGGCGTAGGTCTGGTGATAGGCGGGTTCGCCGCCTTGGGCCCAGATGTCGGCGGCCGCCGCGCGCTTGGCCGCCGCCGCACGGCCGAGGCAGGTCGCATCGGCCTCGCCCGACGGGATGGCCGGCGGTCCCGCCAGGGGTTGGAACCCATAGGTCGGGATGGTGCCCTGGCAGGCGCACAGGACCAACAGACCGGCGCATGCCAAAGCCTTGACCGCCATGGGGTTCACGCTCCAGCACCGCATCAGATGACGAATGCTAGCCGCACCCGTGGCGGCCCGCAATCGAGACCCGAGGACACGCCATGACCGCCTATGCCAACCTCTCCGCCCATTTCGGCCGGGCCGCCGCGCTCGGGAACGCCATCGGCATCCTGCAATGGGACAATGACGTGATGATGCCCGCGGGCGCGGCCGGCACGCGGGCCGAGAGCCTGGCGCTGCTGCGGGTGATGCATCACGGGCTGACCACCGATGCCCGCATCGGCGATTGGCTGGCGGATGCCGACGCGGATGCTGGGCTCGGGCCCTGGGAGCGGGCCAATCTGCGCGAGATCCGGCGGCTCTGGACGGTGGAAACCGCCCTGCCGGCCGATCTCGTCGAGGCCTCCTCCAAGGCGATCTCGGCCTGCGAGATGCGCTGGCGGCAGGCGCGGGCGGAGAGCGATTTCGCCGGACTGCTGCCCTTCCTCGCCGAGGTGCTCACGCTGCAGCGGGAGATCGGCCGGGCCAAGGGCGAGAAGCTCGGGCTCTCGCCTTACGACGCGCTGCTGAACGACTACGAGCCGGGCGGCCGCTCGGCCAAGATCGATGCGCTCTTCGACGATCTCGCCGCCTTCCTGCCGGACTTCACGCAGGAGGTGCTGGCGGTTCAGGCGCGGCGCCCACAGGCGCCCGATCCGGAAGGGCCCTTCGCGATCGAGGCGCAGCGGGCGCTGGGCCTCAGGATGATGGCGGCGCTGGGCTATGATTTCGAGCGCGGGCGGCTCGACGTCTCCACCCATCCCTTCTGCGGCGGCGCCGACAACGATGTGCGCATCACCACCCGCTATGACGAGGCCGATTTCGCCAAGGCGCTGATGGGCGTGCTGCACGAGACCGGGCATGCGCTCTACGAGCAGGGCCGGCCGCAAGGCTATCTCCACCAGCCGGTCGGACAGGCCCGCGGCATGAGCCTGCATGAGAGCCAGTCGCTGCTGGTCGAGATGCAGGCCTGCCGCTCCGAAGAGTTCATCGCCTATGCCGCGCCGCTGATGCGCGAGGCTTTCGGTGGCTCGGGCCCGGCCTGGGAGACCGACGCGCTATGGCGGCGCTACACCAGGGTCGAGCCGGGTTTCATCCGCGTCGATGCCGACGAGGTGACCTATCCGGCCCATGTCATCCTGCGCTACCGGCTGGAAAAGGCGCTGATCGCCGACGCCATGCCGCTGTCTGAGCTTCCCGCCGCCTGGAATGCCGGCATGAAGGATCTGCTTGGCGTGACCGTGCCCCATGACCGGCTCGGCTGCCTGCAGGACGTCCATTGGCCGAGCGGCGGCTGGGGCTATTTCCCGACCTATACGCTGGGCGCCATGACCGCCGCGCAGATCTTCGCGGCGGCCTGCCAGGCGCAGCCCGAGATCCTGCCCGGCATCGGCCGGGGCGATTTTGCGCCGCTGCTGGCCTGGCTGAGGACCAACATCCACAGCCTGGGCTGCCTGCTGGAGACCGACGATCTGCTGACGCAGGCGACGGGCCGCCCGCTCGATGCCGGGGTGTTCAAGGCGCATCTGCGGGCGCGTTACACCACGCAGGGCTGAGCCCCTCTCAGGGCCCGACGAGCTGGCCGCCATCGACGACGATGGTCTGGGCGGTGACCCAGCTCGCCTTGGCCGAGGCCAGGAACAGCACGACCTCGGCAACCTCTTCCGGCTTGCCCATGCGGCCGAAGGGGATGCTGGCCAGCGTCGCGTTGTAGAGAGCGGGGTTGGAGGTCCTGCGGTCCTCCCAGGTGCCGCCGGGAAACTCGATCGAGCCCGGCGCGACGCCGTTCACGCGAATGCCCTTCGCCGCCAGCATCTTGGCCTGGCTGGCGGTGTAGTGGATCACGGCGGCCTTGACCGCGCCATAGGGCGCCGAGCGCGACGAGGCCCGCAGCGCCGAGATCGACGAGATGTTGATGATCGAGGAGCCCGGCTTCAGATGCGGGATCGCGGCATGGCTGCCGCGCACGATCGCCATCATGTCGACGCTCAGCGAGGCGGCCCAGCCCTCCTCGTCGTCGCTATGGCCGAAGCCCGAGGCGTTGTTGACGATCACGTCGAGCCCGGCCAGCGCCTTCACCGCCTCCGGCACATAGGCTTGGATGGCAGCCGCATCGGCGAGATCGACGCTGGCCGAATGGGCCAGGACGCCCTGCGCCTCGATCTCGCGGCGCGTCGTCTCGAGCGGGCCTGGATTGCGCGCGCAGATCGACACGGCGGCCCCGCCGGCGGCGAAGCCCAGCGCGATCGAGCGCCCGATGCCCCGGCTGCCGCCCATCACGATCACACGCTTGCCGGTGAAGTCCTTGGTCATGTCGACGCCTTTTCCTGATGGGTGACCACCTTGATAGCAGGATTGAGAGCGCTGATTGCAAATCTCGGCGGCGCGATGAAGGGCGGGCCGCGCTTGGCGCGAATGGCAGCATAGGCCAGTCCCTCATGCCGCCCCTCGGGTGGCCGACGCTCTGATGGCTTATGTTCCCGCTCCTTAAAGCTATTCTAAACAATGACTTAGACGCCTCTTCACGCCGGCCGGTCATGCCTTGAGAGGGGTTGCCAGCCGGACCTCCGCGGCCGATGCATCGGGCATCGACGCCCGAGGTGCCCCATGACCGAGACCAAGCCCCTGCCCCGCATCACCATCACCTATTGCTCGATGTGCCAGTGGATGCTGCGCGCCGCCTGGCTCGGCCAGGAGCTGCTCTCGACCTTCGGGCAGGATCTCGGCGAGGTCGCGCTGATCCCGCGCACCGGCGGCATCTTCCAGATCCATTACGAGGGCGAGCTGATCTGGGACCGCAAGAGCGAGGGCGGCTTCCCCGATTCCAAGGTGCTGAAGCAGCGCGTGCGCGACCGGCTCGATCCCGAGCGCAGCCTCGGCCATGTCGACGGGCATGCGGCGGTGGAGAGCGTTTGAGGGCGCGCGTCTGTCAGACCCAGTTCACGCGCAGGTCATCCCGGACAAGCCGCGCATGCGGCGCAGATCCGGGATCCATTCCTGAACCTACCCGGACAGCGCTCCGGAATGGATCCCGGGTCTCCGCTTCGCTGCGCCCGGGATGACCGCGTTCAGGTGATTTGCGCTTTACCACGCGTCGCCGCGATCCAGGCCTTCAGCCGGGCTTCCGGATCGGCGTTCAGCGTGATGTCGGTGACTGCCGAGACGATGTCGGCGCCGGCCTCGAACACGCCCGGCGCGCGCTCCAGCGAGACACCGCCGATGCCGACGAGCGGGATGGCGCCGATCCGGCGCTTCCAGTCGGTGACACGGCCCAGCCCCTGCGGCGCCCATTTCATCGCTTTCAGGATGGTCGGGTAGACCGGGCCGAGCGCGACATAGTCCGGCTGCGTGCTCAGCGCGCGCTCCAGCTCCGCCTCGTCATGGCTGCTGACGCCGAGCCGCATCCCGGCCTTGCGGATCGCCGCGAGATCGGCGCCGTCGAGATCCTCCTGGCCGAGATGGACGAAGTCGCAGCCCTCCTCGATGGCCAGCCGCCAGTAATCGTTCACGACCAGGACACAGCCGGCCTGCGCGCAAAGGGTCTTCGCCCGGGCGATTTCGCGGCCGGTCTCGGCTTCGCTCCGGTCCTTGACGCGCAGCTGCACCAGTTTGACGCCGAGCGGCAGCATGCGGGCGAGCCAGTCGGCGCTGTCGAAGATCGGGTAGAACGGGTCGAGCTTCACGGTGGATGCTTTCACGAGAGGAACGCCTTGCCCATGACCGGGGTCGAGGGTGCGGCCATGTCGCGCGCCTCGATCGGCTGAGCTTCGAACGCATCGCGACCGGCCTCGATCGCCTGGGCGAAGGCCTGCGCCATCCGGACGGGGTCGCCTGCCTTGGCCACAGCCGTGTTGAGCAGGATCGCGTCATAGCCCAGTTCCATCGCCTGGGCGGCGTGAGAGGGCAGACCGATGCCGGCATCGACCACGAGCGGAATGCCGGGGAAATGCGCGCGCATGCTGCGCAGGCCGTAGACATTGTTGAGCCCCCGCCCGGAGCCGATCGGCGCGCCCCAGGGCATCAGCACCTCGCAGCCGGCATCGAGCAGGCGCCCGCCAACGACGAGATCCTCGGTGGTGTAGGGGAAGACCTCGAAGCCGTCATTGGTGAGGATGCGCGCCGCCTCGATCAGGCCTACGACATCGGGCTGGAGCGTGTCGTCCTCGCCGATGACCTCGAGCTTGATCCAGTTCGTGCCGAAGACCTCTCGCGCCATCTGGGCGGTGGTGACGGCTTCCTTGACACCGTGGCAGCCGGCCGTGTTGGGCAGCACGCGCACGCCCAGATCGCGGATCAGCGACCAGAAGGCCTGCCCCGCCCCGCCCTCCCCGGCCTCGCGCCGCAGCGAGACAGTCACGATCTCGACGCCCGACGCCTTCACCGCTTCCGCCAGGATGGCGGGGGACGGATATTGCGCCGTGCCGAGGAAGAGCCGGCTCTTCGGCTCGAAACCATAGAAGCTCGCCATGTCGGTGGTCCTCTCAGCCGCCCTGCATCGGGGCGACGACCTCGATGCGGTCGCCCTCCGCGAGCGTGACGGTCTCGCGCTTGCGGGCCGGGACGAAATCGCCGTTCACCGCGGTGGCCACGACCTTGCCGGCATAGCCGAGCTCGGCCAGCGCCTGATCGAGCGTGGTGGCGGCGACCTCGCGCGGCTCGCCGTTAAGCAGCAACGTCATGGAGCCTCTCCGGAATGCTGGCGGGATCGAGCAGGGCGTCCGCCGCCAGCCGCGCCATGGCGGGGCTCAGCAGAAAACCGTGCCGATAGAAGCCGTTGACATGGATGACCCGGCCACGGCGCGTCAAACGCGGCAGGTTGTCGGGGAAGGCCGGGCGCGCATCGACGCCGATCTCGACGATCTGCGCCTCGCCGAAGGCCGGATGCAGCGCATAGGCGCCGCCGAGCAGCTCCAGCATCGAACGCGCGGTGACGGCGCTGCGGTCGCCGCCCTCGATCATCGTCGCGCCGACCATGAAGATGCCGTCCGCACGCGGCACGATATAGAGCGGGATGCGCGGATGCAGCAGCCGAATGGGGCGCGACAGGGTGACGTCGCGGGTGCGCAGCAGCAGCATCTCGCCCTTGACGCCGCGCAGATCGGGCAGCGCCTCGCGGGCGGCGAGCCCCCGGCAGTCCAGCACGGCGTCGGCAGCCACATCCTCGGGGGCGACCTCGCGGCCGTAATGGATGCGCCCGCCCAGCGCGACCACCTTCGCCGCCAGCCCTGCCAAGGCGAGGCGCGGATCGAGATGGCCCTCGCTTTCGAAGAACAGCGCCTTGCCAAAACGTCCGGCGAGATCAGGCTCGAGCGCGGCGATGGCCTCGGCCTCGATCTCGACGAGATGGGAGGTGCGGCTGGCGAAGCGGCGCAGTTCGGCGCGATCGCGACTGGGGGCGACCACGAGCGTGCCCTTGCGGACGACGCCCTCGACATGGCGCTCCCACCAGGCGGCGGCCTCCTGGCCAAGCCGCACGACCGGCTCCTCGGCGCTCTCGCCCTCGCACCAGGGCGCGAGCATGCCGCCGGCCCACCAGGAGCAGGCTTTCGCGCCAGCCGTGTCGCCCCTCTCGAAAATCTCGACCTCGTCGCCACGGCCGAGCAGTTCGACCGCGCAGGCGAGGCCGACGACGCCGGCACCGACGATGCCGACCCGCAGCGGCGGGTTGGACCGGGACTGGATGGATGCGTGCGGCATGCCCTACCCTCGCGGCCGTGAAGGCTGCGGACGTGGCAGGACGGGTGAAGCGACACTGCGACGACCGTTCCCTTCGCCGGCATTATCCGGATCAGGTTCGATGGGTTGGCGACTTGCGCCTCTCAGCCTTGCGGCACCCCAACGGATCGACCCCAATCTAGGCACGGCGGGCCGCTCGGGCAACCCTGCCAGCCATTCCCGGGCCGCCGCGCAGCCATGTCCCCCCTCATGAGAGGAGTCAGCCCAGCGGCTTGGCGAAGCGGGCGAAGGCGTCGCTCGTGGGCGTCGTGCCGGCGCCGGGCCGCTGCGGCTTCAGAAAGCAGCCATCGACGACATTGGCTGGCTCCTCGAAGGCGTCCTTGATCCAGGGGATGTATTCCAGAACCGGCGTCGCCTGGTGCCAATAGGCTAGATGGACATGGACCTGGCTCATCTCGCCGGCATGGGGCGCAACCGGCAGGCGGCTCGCCAGAGCGAGATCGGCGACCTGAATGTATTCGGTGATACCGCCGAGCCGGGTCACATCGGGCTGGACGTAGTGGATGGCATCCGCCGCGATGAAGGCGCGGAAGGCGTCCAGCGAATAGAGCTGCTCGCCGAGCGCGACGGGGATCGACGTGTCGCGAGCGAGGGCCGCATGCGAGCCGACATCGTCATACCAGAGCGGCTCCTCGAACCAGAAGATGTCGAGCGGCTCGGCGCGGGCGCAGAAGCGCTTGCAGGTCGGCAGATCCCATTTGCCGTTGCCGTCGATGGCGAGCGAAACATGCGGGCCGACCGCCCGCCGCACCGCCTCGAGCCGGCCGATGTCGATGCCGGGATCGGCATGGCCGACCTTGACCTTGATGCGGTGGAAGCCGTCCTGCTCGACGGCCCTCCGGCAGCCCTCGACGAGCTGGTCCCTGGGGATCGAAAGCCAGCCGATATCGGTGTTGTAGGCCTCGAGCTTCGGCTTGCTGGCGCCGCCGAGCCAGTGCCAGAGCGGCACGCCGGCCTTCTTCGCCTTCAGATCCCAGAGCGCGACATCCACCGCGGCGAGCGCGAGCTGGGTGATGCCGGCGCGGCCGACCCATTGCAGCGCCGGATGCCGGGCGAGCTTGACCCAGAGCCGGTTGGTCTCGGACGCATCCTCGCCGACCAGCAGCGGGGCATAGCAGTCACGGATGCAGGCGGTGATCAGCCGGTCGGAGGCCAGATCGGCATGCGTGCCGGTGAAGCCATAGCCCTCCAGCCCCTCCTCCGTGACGATCTTGGTGCCGACCACGCCCCAATGGCTGATCCGATGCGTCGAATCGGCGATCGACCCGCCGGTGACGGGAATATGCAGGATGAAGGGTTCGATTCTGGCGATGCGCATGGCTGTCCTCACGGGCCTCCGCTCGCGACCATCGGGGCCGCGGCGGCTTGTTGGGCAGGAGACGACCACAGCGCGAGACGCGCTTCAACGCCGGATGCGGCGCGGCCGACATGCAAGTGCAGGAGGCTGCTCGTCAGCGCCGTGATCGTGCGAGGTCAGGCGCGGCGACGTGCCGGCCCGGGCCCGGGAACGGGCCGAGGAGATGATGTAGACTGAGGAAAAAGGAATGGTGCCCAGAGCTGGAATCGAACCAGCGACACTGCGATTTTCAGTCGCATGCTCTACCAACTGAGCTATCTGGGCGCCGGGGACGCGTCAGCCGCATCCCTGTTGGTCGGCGCGGTATAGCCAGTGATGGCGGGGCTGTCCAGTCGCTTCGTCGGCTTTGCCGTCACGATCGCGCCAAAGCGGCGCAACACGTCCGGGGCGCCTTGGAGAAAGCGGCGGGAATGTCGGCGCGACGGCTTGTCAAAGCGGGCGGCCATCGGGCATAGAGCATCCAACGGAGACGTGGCCGAGAGGCTGAAGGCACTCGTTTGCTAAATGAGCATACCCCAAAAGGGTATCGAGGGTTCGAATCCCTCCGTCTCCGCCACATTATCCCAGTCAGCAAAATCAGCCACTTAGTTCTCCGCCATCCCGCATTGTAACCGGGATTGTAACCGTGCACCTCACCCGAAACGGTGACGCCTTCGTCTTCCAGATCCGGGTCCCGCGCCGACTCGATCCTGGTTTGACACTTTCTCCGATCCGTCTGACCCTTGGTGCCATGCCGAATTCGCAGGCCCGTCCTCTGGCGACGGCGCTGGCGGGACTGGCTCATATGGAATTCGCGCGGAGGGCGAACGCGTTGGCGAGCGGGACTGCAACTGCACTGCGTGATGACGTGTCGCATTCGCTGCAGGCCGCCATGCCGATCCTGCTCGGCCTTGGCGCCCTGAAGCCTGGCGCACTCTCGCCGGCGGTGCAGGACAAGGCCATTGCCGCAGTCTTCGACGCTCTGGGCGAGATCGGACGTCAGCGTGCGGCCAGTGCCGGTGCCTTCGCTTGCGAGGACATCCGGTTCGAAAAGCCCTTCGTCGAAGCGCTGCGCTCGGAGAACGGGGCGCGCGACCTGCTCGGCATGCCCCGTCTGGGCGGAACGGCGATTGATCGGGTCGAGCAGACGATGAGCGCGATGGCCGAGCGATTGAACGGGCTCGAGCAGAACCTGCTGTCCCGTATCGGCCCGGCCCCGGGGGAGTGGCGCGGTCCGCTGTTCAGCGAAGCCGCCGATAAGGCGATTGCCGCCAAAGTCGAAACACATGGCGCCGACTGCGCCGACATCTCCAGCCTTCGCCTACGCCGAGACATCTTCATCGCGCTGATCGGCGACCGACCGATCGACAGCTATGCCAACGACGACCTGCAGCGCTTCGCCAACCGATTGAGCTGGATGCCGGCGAAACTGACCAAGCAACCCGGCTTCGACATTGCGAAACTCGATGAGATCATCGACGCCAACAAGGTCCGAAAGGGAGCGGGTCTCGCCGAGAGTACCATCCAGTCCTATGTCGGCCGCATCCGGACCATGATTGTCCGGGCCTGCAACGACAAGCGGCTCCAGCACGGCCTGACCGATGTCCCCACGATCCCTGTCAATGCCGCACCGCCGATGCCGCGGCTGGCACCGGACAAGACCGAGATCGGCAAGGTCGTCGCGGCTGGTATCGCCACCGGGATCCTGTCCGATGCGATGCTGCCGCCGCTGGCGATCCTGACGGGCCGCCGCATCGGGCTCCTGACGTTCCTGCGTCGCGAGCAGATCCTGCGCTACAACAACGCCTGGTGCGTCTTCCCGGTTGGTACGCAGAATGTCGATGGTGTCGTGACCCGCGTTCCGGCGAAGTCCGCCGCTTCGCTGCGCTACTACGTCCTCAATGACTTCTTTGCCCGCTGCGGCTTCATCGCCTGGGCCAAAAAGGCCGACGGCCCCGTGTTCGAGCATTTGATGAAGGCGAGCGATCCTGCCGATGCCGCCCAGAAGCGTATGGGGCGGCTTTATAGGAAGGCCGAAGTCGATCCCGCGATCGCAGGCACATTCCATGGTTTGCGCTCCGCAAAATTTTCGCCATGAACGCTCCCGGTCTACCGATGGTCGGGCTCTGCGCTTGCAGCTCGGCCACGCCGTGCAGGATGAGCATGACGGGTACGATCCAGTCCTGACGGACGAGGAGCTGCAGCATTTTGCGGAAGCGCCGATGCCTGCCGGCATCGAATGGAGCCAGTTCTACGGGCTAGATTTCGAGGCCTACTCTCGGAGGGTGCCGAAGGGTGGCAGACCCAGGAACTAGCGGGGCTGCTTACTTGCCTCGCAGCCAGAGGCAGTAGGCCAGCGATAGGAGCGCTCGAGCGCGAGCGAAGAGGCCGCCAGACCGTTTGCCCCTGCGACCTGACAGGACCAGATACAGCCTTTCAACCAGCAACTTGTCTTGGCATAGGCAGCTGACCAGCTCTGCGATCTGCCCATCCTTGAACACTGCTCTCATTGCCGCGCGAACGGGTGGCTCCCGATCGATTCGGCGTAGAATGCGGACCGCTTGCCGTAGCGTGAGAACCCCTAGATCCGGTTTGAGACCCGAGCCGAGCCTCACGCTCAGTTCAGCGATCTGGGGGTTCGCAGCAACAATCCTGACGGCTTCCGACCGGGCTTCATCGAGATCGGTCTTGGCGAGATGGTGCAGGAGCTCGCGGGCTGGCCCCTCTATCGGCACGACCAGATTGAGCTGGCCCAGGCCGTCACTCTTCATCTTTTTGCGTTGGGTTTCCTTCCGCTCGGCATCGGCAGAGCGCTTTGTCAACGGCGGTCGGATTCCAGGCCATCGGGGCGGAGTAAAAGCAGGCCAGTGGCGGCGCCGGAGGACGATATGCAAAGGGCCCCGATCGGGGCCCTTTGCATATCGTCGCGTTCGTTTCTGATCAGCCTCCGGTTATCTCGCCGGTGTCGGGATCGACGCGCTCTGTGGTGGCCTGGTTTTGCTCCGCCGCGGCGGTGGGGCGCCGGCGGCCGGCGGATTGCTTGAGACGGTAGCTATCGCCGTTCATGGCGAGGATGCTGACGTGGTGGGTGAGCCGGTCGAGCAGCGCGCCGGTCAGCCTTTCCGATCCCAGGACCGAGGTCCAGTCCTCGAAGGGCAGGTTCGAGGTGACGATGGTCGAGCCGCGCTCGTAGCGCTGCGAGAACGTCTCGAACAAGAGTTCGGCACCGGTCGGCGACAACGGCACATAGCCGAGTTCGTCGACGATGAGCAGCTTGACCGCCTGCAGATCGCGCTGAAGCCTGAGCAGGCGGCGCTCGTCGCGGGCCTCCAGCAACTGGTTGACCAGAGAAGCCGCGGTCGTGAACGTGACGGAGAAGCCCTTCTGGCAAGCCGCCAGCCCAAGCGCCAGCGCGACATGGGTCTTGCCGGTGCCGCTATTGCCGAGCGCGATGATGTTCTCCCGGCGCAGGATGTAGCCACAGCGCGCCAGTTCCAGGACGAGCATCTTGTTGAGGCCGGGGATGGCGGCGAAATCGAAGGTGTCGAAGCTCTTCACCGCCGGGAAGCGCGCCGCCCGGATGCGCCGCTCGACCGTGCGGCGCTCGCGGTCGATGAGTTCGAGCTCGATCAGGCGCAGCAGATAGCGCGGATGATCGACGCCATCACGTGCGCATTCGCGGGCGACCTTGTCGTACTCGCGCAGCACCGTCGGCAGCTTCAGCTGCTTGAGATGATGCGCCAGCAGAACCTGTGGCGTGCCGCTGGTCGTTCCCGTCGGCATCGCGTCGCTGGTCATGCTGCTTCCTCTGGCAGAAGCACGGCATAGTCGGCGGCCGAGGTCGTCCTGACCGTCGTCTTCGGCAGGTGGGGATAGGCCGACAGGTCGAGACGGGCCGGCCTGCGCTCGATCCGCGCCAGCGCGATCAGCTTGACCGCGTCGAAGCCGATGGCGCCGAGCCGGATCGCCTCGGTCACGGCGAAGCTCACGATATCCCGCGGCATCGCCTCCAGCAGCCGCAGCACCTGGATGAACTCGCGCTTGCCGCGGTTGCCCATGCGAGCTTCCAGCAGATGGCGCAGGTGCTGGAAGACCTCGGGCAGATCCCAGCCTTGCAACGCCGCCGCCTGGTCGAGCGCATTGGGCTTGGTCTCGATCAGCGCCAGATAATGCAGCGGGTTGGAGACGAACACGCCCTCGCCATAGCAGCGCGGGTGACGGGCAATCTCGTCTCCGCCGCACAGGATCACGACCGCATCGACGAAGCCCTTCACCACGACATCCTGGAAGCCATAAGCCGTCGGCACGGAATAGTCGTTGGAGCGGTAGCGCACCAATGCGGTCGAGGAGACCCGTGCGCTGCGCTTCTCGCACGGCTCCAGCGGCACGGCCGGCAGGTCGCGCAACGCCGCCAGATCGGCGACAAGCCGTTCTCCGATCGTCCCAGTGTGCCGTCCGGCTCGGTCGCCCTGCCGGAGACGGCAACGCTCGGCCAGCCTGGCGTTCAGCGCCTCAAAGCTCGCCGCCACCGGGATCGGCGTCATGAAGTTCGAGCGGGCGTACTTGACCAGGCCCTCGACCTTACCCTTGTCGTTGCCCTTGCCTGGACGGCCGAAGCGATCCCGGAACAGGTAGTGGCTCACCAACTCCGTGAAGGCGCGCGTGCGCTCCCGCCGGCCCTCGCCACAGATCTTCGCCACCGCGATGCGCGTGTTGTCGTACAGGATCGACAGCGGCACCCCATCGAAGAAGCCGAACGCCGAGACGTGCCCGTCCAGGAATGCTTCCGTCGTCTCCCGGGGATAGGCCTTCACGAAGCAGGCGTCCGACTGCGGCAGGTCCATGCAGAAGAAATGGATCTTCTGCCGAACCCCGCCAATCACCGCGATCGCCTCGCCGAAATCCACCTGGGCGTGTCCCGGCGGGTGCGCCAGCGGCACGAAGGTCTCGCGCCCGCGCGCCCGGCCGATCCGCACGTAATCCTTCACCACCGTGTAGCCGCCGGCAAAGCCATGCTCGTCGCGCAGACGTTCGAAGATCCGCTTGGCCGTGTGGCGCTGCTTCACCGGGGCGCTCCGGTCAGCCTCCAGGATCGCGTCGATTACCGGCAGCAGGGGACCCAGCTTCGGCTTCCCGGCAGGCTTCGTTCGCGTGTACCCCGGCGGCAGCGAGAACCGGCACATCTTCGCGATCGTCTCGCGGCTCAGACCGAAAACACGAGCCGCCTCCCGACGGCTCTTATCCTGGTTGAAAACAAAATCACGAACCGCCGCGTAGACCTCCACAGCGAACATCCCCGCCAACCCCAAAAGGGACCAGCCTATCCAGTGGACGGGTTTTACGCCGCCCGAACCAGCACAATCACCGGCGCTCCACTGGTTGGTTTTGTCACCGCCCTACACATTCTCGACCATCTGAGCGTAAGGGTTCGCTTCATCACCGTCCTGAATGAAGATGGGCGCCTCATTGAGCTCGGCGAGCTTTGCCGCGCGATAGCGCCGTGCGCCCATCACGATGATGTAGCGGTCAGCCTGCTCCGAGCGCCTGACCACGATCGGCTGGAGAATGCCGTCGATCAGGATCGAGGCCGCAAGGTTTTGTAGTTCCTGCTCGGAGAACTCGCGCCGCGGCTGGTCGGGATCCTCGTCGATCAGGTCCAGCGTGACCTTGAGCGGCCGGCCGTCTGACGGGTTGCCGACAGCGACGTCCGCAAGGTCCTTGAAGCTCAAATCCAGCGCCATGCGATCACCCCATCTGCTCGACGATGCGCGACAGCACGGTGCGGATCTCGCGACCGGCCTCCTGCGCCGAGCGCTTCTTCAACGTCCAGACCGGAACGCCCTCCGCCACCGCCTCGGCATAGCCGTCGCGCGCGACGATGTGGCCCGGAAACACGTACTTGCCGGCCTCGCGCAGAAGCTGATCGAGATGCGCCCGCTGGCGCGGCGACTTCGTGTTGAAGTTCGACGGCAGCAGCCCCAAAAATCTCATGTCGGAACGGCCATAGCGCTGCTGCACGCCGATCACGGTCTGGAGCAGCCCCTTCACGCCCTTCACCGAATAGTCTTCGAGGTAGATCGGCGACAGCACATGGGTCGCGGCGACGAGCGCGGCCACGCTGCGCAGGCCCAGCGAAGGCGGCGTGTCGATGACGCAGACGTCGAATGCATCGCTCACCGAGCGAAGATTGTCGCGGAACTGCTGGATGCCGGCCGCATCTCCTCGGTCAACGTCGGTGAGCGAGCTGTCCGAGGCAGCCAGCGTGATCCCGTCGGCTCCGCCAGCGACAGGCGCCCTGCCCGGCCGAAACAGCTCGGCGGCGGTGACGTCGCCGCGATGCCGCTTCATCGTGTCGGTGGCGTTGCCCTGGGCATCCGCGTCGATCAGCAGCACGCGACCGCCGGTCTCGGCGAGGTGCCAGGCAAGGTGGACGGCGAGCGTCGTCTTACCGACGCCGCCCTTCTGGTTGTTGATCACGATGGTCTTCATGGCGAACGCGACATGACGCTGGTCCCGGCAATTCCGATGCGGGACGCCTTCTGACGGCCGATCGCGGCGATGACGTGACGGTGTGGTTCAAACCACACCGCAGCCGAGGCGCCATGGACAACTCGCGCCTGCCGCAGCGAAGCAAGCGCAGGCGCGGGCGACATGCGAAAAGCCGGCCCGACGCGTATCGCGTCAGACCGGCCAGTTCAATTCGTGATGCTCAGAACGGCAGTGCGGCAAGCTCCGCTGCGTGAACCGCAGCCCAGCGTTCGACTTCCGCGAAGTACGCCGTCTCGGCCTCGCTGCGGTCCTGCTCGGTCAGGACTTCCAGCTCGCGCTGCGCGTCGCGGCGCTCACGCGGTGTCAGGCAGCCAATGTTCAGTTCGGCCTTGAGTTCGGCAATCTGCTGATCGATCGGCATCGTCATGAGAACCTCCTTCGTCTCGAATGGACGAAGGCGCGCCACGCGTTGGTGGAGACCGGGTCAAGGATCGGCGCAGCCGACCGCCAGAGGCGGCGCGTGGGGGAGCCGAAATGCGTCAGCATTTTGGGGGCACCGCGCGTCCTTGAGGCGGGCTCCGCCGGCCGTACACTGGGCCGACCAGAGAGCCCCTCCAGTTCGCGCGGGAAGCACCATGACCGCTGATACAGCTCAGAGCGTGCGAAGATGGAAGTGTGGTTTGAACCACAATACGTCTGTCGACGGCCTCGGGTCGCTGTGGTTTGAACCACACAAACTGAATGAGGGGAACGGGCAGGATGGTTGCGCCGGCGCTGCCGGGGCCGAAAGGATTGGCCCCGCCTCGCGGCGGGGCCATCTTGGGCTGGCCTCAGTCGCGCGTCGGCC
>NZ_JAUYTP010000033.1 GCF_030695125.1 Allobosea sp.
CCCCAAACTAGGCCAAAAAGGGCCTCCACAGGGCCTTTTTCAAAGAAAATGCACACCTCTGGGGAGGGCTGAGCGCTATAGGGGAGCACTCTAGTTGCTCAATTTTTTATTTTTTTTTCTGAAAAAAAAAGTGCGCAATAACTTTTTCATAAAAATTTCAATAAAATCACTCTTTTCGCAATATTTTTTTTTATCATAAAAAAATAATAAAAATTTCATGAAATTTTTATAAGAAAATTTTTATTAAAAATTTTCTATAAAAAAAGTACGAAGTAACTTTTTTTATTTTGTCCCAAGCCATCCGTCCGGATCACTGAGAGAAGGAGACTGCTCAATTAAGAACTGAGTGAATAAGTGGATGAGTTTGTTTATATATACGAGTCCACGTTTGCTCAGTTCTTAATTGAGCAGTCCTCTCAGTGATCCGGACGGATGGCTGGACACACTACATGTTGTTCTGAGTGGAGACTCTGTGCCACTCGAGCCGACAGGCTTACACACAGGCTTTTCTGGCCTCCCACTAATAGTCGTTAAAGGGGTCCTCTGTTATATATAGCTATAAGGAGAAGGACTTTCTATTATTTTTTTAATAATTTTTTATTTTATCCCCTCAGAAAAAACATGTAGTGTGTCCAGCCATCTGGCCCGACACCTGTAGGGATACTTGCCCCAAAGACGCAAACAATGCCCGGACGAAGATAAACTATGAACAATTTTTTTATCCAGTGAGACCTTCAATCAAAATTCTGTAGCCTCAACCCATCACAGGCACAGAGACACACACAGACACTTTTAGACACAGAAAAATTTATAAAAAATATTCATAAAATTTTCTATCATTTTTTTATAGAAATTTTATGATATTTTTTTATAAAATATTTTTATCATTTTTTCATAAAATATTTTATAATTTTTTTATCAAAAAAATAAAATTATTTTTTTTATAAAAAAAATGAAAATTTCCTCTGGCACTCACGGGTATCATATCAACCCCTATTAGTGACCAAAAATGCCTTAGGGCCTCGAA
>NZ_JAUYTP010000034.1 GCF_030695125.1 Allobosea sp.
CCCAAACTAGGCCAAAAAGGGCCTCCACAGGGCCTTTTTCAAAGAAAATGCACACCTCTGGGGAGGGCTGAGCGCTATAGGGGAGCACTCTAGTTGCTCAATTTTTTATTTTTTTTTCTGAAAAAAAAAGTGCGCAATAAATTTTCTATAAAAATTTCATAAAATTCACTCTTTTCGTATAATTTTTTTCATAGAAAAAAATTATATAAAAATTTCATAGAAATTTTTATAGAAATTATTTTATAATTTTTTGAATAAAAAAATTATAAAATAATTTCTCGCCAACGCGGAGCGTGGCGCACACCGACACACATGGAGGTGTGGTAAGGACTGCTCACTCAAAATCTATCAACTAAGCAAAGTGTATTCTCTATTTTATCTCTTTGCGTTGTTGATAGATTTTGAGTGAGCAGTCCTCCCCGAGTCTGGCCAGATGGCTGGACACACTACATGTTGTTCTGAGTGGACAGCCTGTGCCACTCGAGCCGAAAGGCTTACACACAGGCTTTTCTGGCCTCCCACTAATAGCCGTTAAAGGGGTCCTCTGTTATATATAGCTATAAGGAGAAGGACTTTCTATTACTTTTTTAATAATTTTTCTATCTCCCCTCCACTCATAGAGAACATGTAGTGTGTCCAGCCGTCCGGCCCGAATTCTGTATCGATACTTGCCCTCGAGCAAAACAATATTGCAAAATGTGTAATGAACAATGAAAACCTTCAACCAATAACCCCTTCAATCAAAATTCTGTAGCCTCATCTCATCTCGGGCACTGAAGCACACAATCATACACACACAGGCACAAAAAGTCTATCATAAAAATAATCATAAAATTTTATATAATTTTTTATATAAATTTTATGATATTTTTTTATAAATTATTTTTATTATTTTTTATAAAAATATTTTATAATTTTTTTATCAAAAAAATAAAATTATTTTTTTTATAAAAAAAATGAAATTTTCCTCTGGCACTCACGGGTATCATATCAACCCCTATTAGTGACCAAAAATGCCTTAGGGCCTCGAA
>NZ_JAUYTP010000035.1 GCF_030695125.1 Allobosea sp.
GATCGAGGCGGCGCGGTTGTAGCCGATCTGGAGGCGGCGCTGGATGTAGGAGGTCGAGGCCTTCTTGTCGCGCAGCACCACCGCCACCGCCTGCTCGTAAGGGTCCTCGCTCTCCGACTGGGCGAGCGCGCCCTTGTCGAACACCGCGCCGTCCTCGGCGTCGGTCGCAGCCTCCTCCTCCTCGGAGGTGACCGCGTCGAGATATTGCGGCCGCCCTTGGGTCTTGAGATGGGCGACGACCTTCTCGACCTCCTGGTCGGAGACAAAGGGGCCGTGGACGCGGGTGATGCGCCCGCCGCCGGCCATGTAGAGCATGTCGCCCTGGCCGAGCAGCTGCTCGGCGCCCATCTCGCCGAGAATCGTGCGCGAGTCGATCTTGCTCGTCACCTGGAAGGAGATCCGCGTCGGGAAGTTGGCCTTGATCGTGCCGGTGATGACGTCGACGGAAGGCCGCTGCGTCGCCAGCACGACATGGATGCCGGCCGCGCGCGCCATCTGGGCCAAGCGCTGGATCGTGCCCTCGATCTCCTTGCCGGCGACCATCATCAGATCGGCCATCTCGTCGACGATGACGACGATGTAGGGCAAGGGCTCGAGGTCCATGACCTGGTCTTCGTAGATCGCCTCGCCGGAATGGCGGTCGAAGCCGGTCTGCACGGTGCGGGTGATGACCTCGCCGGCAGCCGCAGCCTCGACGACGCGGGCGTTGAAGCCGTCGATGTTGCGCACCGACAGCTTCGACATCTTCTTGTAGCGCTCCTCCATCTCGCGCACCGCCCATTTCAGGGCGACGACCGCCTTCTTCGGGTCGGTGACGACAGGCGTGAGCAGATGGGGGATGCCGTCATAGACCGACAGCTCCAGCATCTTGGGATCGACCATGATCAACCGGCACTGCTGCGGGGTAAGCCGGTAGAGCAGCGACAGGATCATCGTGTTGATCGCCACCGACTTGCCCGAGCCGGTCGTGCCGGCGACCAGGAGATGGGGCATCTTGGCGAGATCGACGATCACCGGCTCGCCGCCGATGGTCTTGCCGAGCCCCAGAGCGAGCTTGTGCTTGGAGCTCTCGAAATCCTGGCTCGCGAGCAACTCGCGCAGATAGACCGTCTCGCGCTTGGCGTTGGGCAGTTCGATGCCGATCGCGTTCTTGCCGGGAATCACCGCCACGCGCGCCGAGATCGCGCTCATCGAACGGGCAATGTCGTCGGCCAGCGAAATCACGCGGGAGGATTT
>NZ_JAUYTP010000037.1 GCF_030695125.1 Allobosea sp.
GCCCTAAGGCATTTTTGGTCACTAATAGGGGTTGATATGATACCCGTGAGTGCCAGAGGAAATTTTCATTTTTTTTATAAAAAAAATAATTTTATTTTTTTGATAAAAAAATTATAAAATATTTTATGAAAAAATCATAAAAATATTTTATTAAAAAATATCATAAAATTTCTATAAAAAAAGATAGAAAATTTTATGATAATTTTTTATAAAATTATCTATGCCTAAAAGTGTCTGTGTGTGATAGAGTGCCCATTGTGAGTGGGGCTTCGTTTTTTTGGGTATGATTGAAAAAATAAAATATAATAAAAAAAGTTTAGTAATACATTCTTCTCTTTTGGTTTTTTGTTTGCTGATGACCAGTCCTCTCAGATGTCGGGCCAGATGGCTGGACACACTACATGTTCTCTCTGAGGGGAGTGGAGATAGAATTTTTATAAAAAAGTAATAGAAGGTCCTTCTTCTTATAGCTACATATAACAGAGGCACCCTTTAACGGCTATTAGTGGGGGGCCAGAAAAGCCTGTGTGTAAGCCTATCGGCTCGAGGGCCCATAGTCTCCTCTCAGAACAACATGTAGTGTGTCCAGCCATCTGTCCGGATCACTGTAAAGGTAGGGTTAGATTATTGACATAATCCAACCGTTATAGAAAATACAGTAAACTTCATTATCATTCGTTCACTGTATTTTCTATAACGGCTACCGCCCTACCTTTACAGTGATCCGGACAGATGGCTTAGGACAAAATCCAAAAAATTATTTCATATTTTTTTGATAGAAAATTTTTATAAAATTTTCTTATAAAAATTTAATAAAATTTTTATGATTTTTTTTAAGAAAAAAAAATATTGCGAAAAGAGTGAATTTTATGAAATTTTTATAGAAAATTTATTGCGCACTTTTTTTTTAAGAAAAAAAAATAAAAAATTGAGCAACTAGAGTGCTCCCCTATAGCGCTCAGCCCTCCCCAGAGGTGTGCATTTTCTTTGAAAAAGGCCCTGTGGAGGCCCTTTTTGGCCTAGTTT
>NZ_JAUYTP010000043.1 GCF_030695125.1 Allobosea sp.
TCTCAGCCCAACCTGCGGCTGCTGCAAGGCGTGGGTCCGACATCTCGAGCAGGCCGGCTTCACGCCGCGCGTCGTCGAAAGCAGCGACATGGCTGCAATCAAGCGTGTTACGGGTGTCCCGGATAAAGTCCAGTCCTGCCATACCGCCGTTGTCGAAGGCTACTTCGTCGAGGGTCATGTACCGGCCTCAGACATTCGCAAGCTGTTGAAGGACAAGCCGGTGGCGCTCGGCCTAGCCGTCCCCGACATGCCGGTCGGATCGCCGGGAATGGAGGTTCCAGGCGTCGCGCCAGAGAAATTCGAGACTCTTCTCATCGGCGCTGACGGTCAGACCCGCGTATATGGCAAGCATTGATCGGCCGTTTGACTGACACCCCTCGCGGCTCATTTTGACAATAATCTGAACCGAGGCGGTTTACCGTGCCTGTTGGTTCTTTCCGACCATTGGTCGCGATATCGAACCGGCGCTCGCAGGCATCGGCGGCGGGCACCCGGCGATCGGCACGCTAATCGCGCTTGTCCAACTCTAGGTCATCGCCCCCCGCGCCAGGCCGCCGCCAAAACCGCGCGTGGTCGAGCGCAAGCCGGTCGAACGGCCGCGCCAGCGCGAGGGGACCGCCCCGCCGCCCGCGCCGCCGCAGGCCTCGGCTCCGAACCCGGCCTCGACAGGCGCAACTGCGAGGCCTTAAATCTCAACCGCATTGAGCATCGCGAGGACCAGCGTCAGCACCGCCATGGCCTCGCTGCCGGACCCATCGAACCCCAAGAGGCACGACAAGGACCTGTCGCGAGCTAATGACGGCGTCAGTCATAGCGCAGCTCGGTCGCCTTGCCGCGGAACACATAGTAGCTGAACGCTGTATAGGCGGCGATGAAGGGCAGCACGCAGGCCGCGCCGATCAGGATGATTAGCAGGCTTTCGGGTGCGCTCGCAGCCGCCCAAATCGTCAGCCGCTCGGGCACGACATAGGGATAGAATGAATAGGCCAGCCCCAGGAAACCGAGTGCGAACAGGGCGGTCGCTCCCGCGAAGGGCACGAAGTCGAGCGAATGGTCGCTGCGCGGCATGCGCCTCAGGAAGACCCAGAGCGCCAGGAACAGCGCGCTTGTCATCAGCGGGATCGGCGCCAGGCCGATGATGTTGGGGAAGGAGAACCAGCGCTCGAAGATGCGCGGGCTGACCAGCGGCGTCGCGATCGAGACCGCCGCCATGGCCAGCGCGGTTGCGACCAGCGTGATCCGGGTCCAGACCACGGCGCGGGCCTGGAGCTCGCCCGAGGTCTTGCCGATCAGCCAGGTCGCGCCGACGAAGCAATAGGCAGCGACCAGCCCAAGCCCCGCGCCCACGGCAAACAGCTGCGTCAGAAGGCCTGGCGCGAAGCCCATGATGTAGAGGCCCAGCATGTAGCCCTGTGTCAGCGCGGTGAGCAGCGAGCCGCAGATGAAGGCTGCGTCCCACCAGCGCTGATGCGTCTCGCGCGCCTTGACGCGGAATTCAAAGGCGACGCCGCGCAGCGTCATCCCGAGCAGCATCAGAGCCACCGGCAGGTACAGCGCCTGCAGCACCAGCCCATGCGCGGCCGGGAAGGCGACCAGAAGCAGGCCGATGCCGAGCACGAGCCAGGTCTCGTTGGCGTCCCAGAACGGGCCGATGGTCGCGATCATGCGGTCGCGCTCGGGCCGGTCGACCCCCGCCATCAGCATCCCCACGCCGAGGTCATAGCCATCGAGGATGACATAGGCGAGGATCGAAATCCCCATCAGCGCCGCGAAGATCAGGGGCAGGGTGTGCCCGTCGAGCCAGCTCATCACGGCCTCCCTCACTTCGCCTGCGCGGTCGCGCCGGCAGGCTGGGCGTAACCGCCGCCCCGGGGCGCGCCGCCGGCCTTGCTGACACCGGCCCCGCTGGGCGACGCCACCGCCTTCAGGCCCTTGCCGGCGAGGTGGAACAGCACCGAGACATAGGCCGCGATCAGCGCGACATAGATCGCGAGATAGGCCACCAGAGTGCTGGCGATCATGCCGGCGGGCACCTGCGAGGCCGCCTGTGCCGTGGTCAGAACGCCGGTCACGAGCCAGGGCTGGCGGCCGATCTCGGTGACGTACCAGCCGGCCAGAGTCGCGATCCAGCCCGAGAAGGTCATGCCGACCAGCACCCGGGCGAGGACGGTGCCGGGCTCGCGCCGGCGCCACAGCCGCCATGCGCCGTACCAGGAGACCGCCAGCATCAGCATGCCGGTGCCGACCATGACGCGGAAGCCGAAGAACACCGGCGCCACCGGCGGATGCAGCTTCGTTCCGTCGGGCGCGACGAACTGGTTCAGGCCAGGGATCACGCCGGCGGCCTCGTGCTTCAGGATCAGGCTGGCGCCGGCGGGGACGCCGATCTCGAAGTCGTTGCGGCGCTCCTTCTCATTGGGCAGCGCGAAGAGCAGCAGCGGCACATGCCCGCGCGTTTCCCAGTTGCCCTCCATCGCGGCCACTTTGGCCGGCTGGTGTTCCAGCGTGTTGAGGCCGTGCAGGTCGCCGACCAGGATCTGTGCCGGGATCAGCAGCGCGCCGAGGATCACGCCGGTGCGCAGGGCCGCCATCACGTCGGGCCCGCGGTCCTGGCGCAGCCAGCGCCAGGCCGAGAGACCGGCCAGCAGGAAGGCGCAGGTCAGCCCCGAGGCCAGCAGCATGTGGCCGAGCCGGTAGGGCATGGACGGATTGAAGATGATCGCCGCCCAGTCGGTGGCATGGACGACGCCGTCGCGCAGTTCGTACCCGGTGGGCGTGTGCATCCAGGAGTTCAGCACGATGATCCAGAAGGCCGACATCGTCGTGCCGAAGGCAACGAGGAAGGTCGCCAGCGTGTGGACCCAGTTGGGCACCTTGCGGAAGCCAAACAGCATGATGCCGAGGAAGGTCGCCTCCAGGAAGAAGGCGGTCAGCACCTCGTAGGCCAGAAGCGGACCGGCGACGGCGCCGACCGTGTTCATGAAGCCCGGCCAGTTGGTGCCGAACTGGAAGCTCATTGTGATGCCCGAGACGACGCCGAGCGCGAAGGTCAGGGCGAAGACCTTCACGAAGAAGCGATAGGCGTTCATCCACTTCTCGTCGCCGCTGCGGTTGAAGGCGAGCTTGAAGAACAGCAACACCCAGCCGAGCGCGATGGTGATGGTCGGAAACAGGATGTGGAAGGAGATGTTGGCGCCGAACTGGATGCGGGCCAGGACGATCGGGTCCATCAAAGTTAGCCTCGGTTGGGTGTGCTGGAGAGGGGCTGGCGGCCCTTGCCGCCGGGCAGGGCGAAGATCCGGTCCTTGACCTCGAGGATCTTGGCGACCTTCGAGCCGAGACTGAGCAGCTGGATCAGCCGGTCGGTCTCGAGCTTCTCGATGTCGGCATACCAGGCCGTCAGAAGCTCGATCAGCTCGTGCATGTCCTTGAGGCGCGCCTGGGCGTGCTGCTCCTGGGCGTTGGCGGGCGTTTGCATCAGCAGTTCGCGCAGCATCGAGAGCGTCGGGTCGATCTCGCGCTTCTTGCGCTCGTTCACCAGCGTCCGGACGATCGAGTAGATGTCGTCGGGCGTCGTGAAGAAGTCACGCCGGTCGCCGGCCACGGGCCGCTGCCGCACCAGGTTCCAGCTCTGCAGTTCCTTCAGCCCCATCGAGACGTTGGAGCGGGAGATGCCGAGCCGATCGACCAGATCATCGGCGCAGAGCGCCGTCTCTGCGATGAACAGCACGGCGTAGATCTGCCCGACGGTGCGGTTGACGCCCCAGCGGCTTCCCATCTCGCCGAAATGCAGGACGAAGGCTTCGCAGAGCGGTGGCAAGTTCATGGCGTTTCTCAGTTTTCAGACATTCCTGAAAATAGAGAAATCGTGCCGCGTTGCGATGTGCGCTGTTGTCGCGGGACTCAGCGGGCACTGCTACATCAATAAGGAGCTCTAAGGCGCCGATAATCGACAGCCGTATAAACAGCAACCACCGCGCATGCTGACTTGCAAGCGACAGCGAGACGGTATCATCGATCCCAATGGGCCTCCGGAGTGTCCGGCCGATTTTTGCGCGGTGAACT
>NZ_JAUYTP010000044.1 GCF_030695125.1 Allobosea sp.
TCTCAGCCCAACCTGCGGCTGCTGCAAGGCGTGGGTCCGACATCTCGAGCAGGCCGGCTTCACGCCGCGCGTCGTCGAAAGCAGCGACATGGCTGCAATCAAGCGTGTTACGGGTGTCCCGGATAAAGTCCAGTCCTGCCACACCGCCGTTGTCGAAGGCTACTTCGTCGAGGGTCATGTACCGGCCTCAGACATTCGCAAGTTATTGAAAGCCAGGCCGGCGGCTCTTGGCCTAGCCGTTCCCGACATGCCTGTTGGATCGCCCGGAATGGAGGTTCCAGGCGTCACGCCAGACAAATTCGAGACTTTGCTCATCGGCACTGACGGTCAGACCCGCGTGTATGGCAAGCATTGATCGACCGTTTGACTGACACCGCTCGCGGCTCAGATTGACAATAATCTGAACCGAGGCGGTTCACCGTGTCGGTTGGTTCTTTCCGACCATTGGTCGCGATATCGAACCGACGCTCGCGCCGGCCGATGCTCGCAGGCATCGGCGGCGGGCACCCGGCGATCGGCACGCTAATCGCGCTTGTCCAACTCTAGGTCATCGCCCCCCGCGCCAGACCGCCGCCAAAACCGCGCGTGGTCGAGCGCAAGCCGGTCGAACGGGCGCGCCAGCGCGAGGGGACCGCCCCGCCGCCCGCGCCGCCGCAGGTCTCGGCTCCGAACCCGGCCTCGACAGGCGCAACTGCGAGGCCTTGAATCTCAACCGCATTGAGCATCGCGAGGACCAGCGTCAGCATCGCCATGGGCTCGCTGCCGGACCCATCGAATCCCAAGAGGCACGACAAGACCCTGTCGCGAGCCAAGGACGGCGTCAGTCGTAGCGCAGCTCCGTCGCCTTGCCGCGGAACACGTAGTAGCTGAACGCCGTATAGGCGGCGATGAATGGCAGCACGCAGGCCGCGCCGATCAGGATGATCAGCAGGCTCTCGGGTGCGCTCGCCGCCTCCCAGATCGTCAGCCGCTCGGGCACGACATAGGGGTAGAAGGAATAGGCCAGGCCCAGGAAGCCGAGCGCAAACAGCGCGGTCGCGCCCGCAAACGGCACGAAGTCGAGCGAGTGGTCGCTGCGCGGCATGCGCTTCAGGAACACCCACAGCGCCAGGAACAGCGCGCCCGTCATCAGCGGGATCGGCGCCAGCCCGATGATGTTGGGGAAGGAGAACCAGCGCTCGAAGATGCGCGGGCTGACCAGCGGCGTCGCGATCGAGACCGCCGCCATGGCGAGCGCGGTCGCCACCAGCGCTGTGCGGGTCCAGACCACGGCGCGGGCCTGCAGCGCACCCGAGGTCTTGCCGAGCAGCCAGGTCGCCCCAACGAAGCAGTAGGCCGCCGTCAGGCCGAGCCCGGCGCCGATGGCGAAGAATTGCGTCAGCAGGCCGGGCGCGAAGCCCATGATGTAGAGGCCCAGCATGTATCCCTGCGTCAGCGCGGTCAGCAGCGAGCCGCAGATGAAGGCGCCGTCCCACCAGCGCTGGTGCGTCTGCTGCGCCTTGACCCGGAACTCGAAGGCCACGCCGCGCAGGGTGAGGCCGAGCAGCATCAGCGCCACAGGCAGGTAGAGCGCCTGCAGCACGAGCCCGTGCGCCTGGGGGAAGGCGACCAGCAGCAGGCCGATGCCAAGCACGAGCCAGGTCTCGTTGGCGTCCCAGAACGGACCGATGGTCGCGATCATCGCGTCGCGCTCGGGCCGGTCGACCCCCGCCATCAGCATCCCGACGCCGAGATCGTAGCCGTCGAGGATGACATAGGCGAGGATCGAGATCCCCATCAGCGCGGCGAAGATCAGGGGCAGGGTGTGTCCGTCGAGCCAGCTCATCGCAGCCTCCCTCACTTCGCCTGCGCGGTCGCGCCGGCAGGCTGGGCGTAACCGCCGCCCCGGGGCGCGCCGCCGGCCTTGCTGACACCGGCCCCGCTGGGCGACGCCACCGCCTTCAGGCCCTTGCCGGCAAGGTGGAACAACACCGAGACATAGGCCGCGATCAGCGCGACATAGACCACGAGATAGGCCACCAGCGTGCTGGCGATCATGCCGGCGGGCACCGTCGAGGCCGCCTGCGCCGTGGTCAGCACGCCGGTCACCAACCAGGGCTGGCGGCCGATCTCGGTGACGTACCAGCCGGCCAGCGTCGCCACCCAGCCCGAGAAGGTCATGCCGACCAGGACCCAGCCGAGGACGGTGCCGGGCTCGCCCCGCCGCCACAGCCGCCAGGTCGCGAACCACGAGACCAGCAGCATCAGCATGCCGGTGCCGACCATGACCCGGAAGCCGAAGAACACCGGCGCCACCGGCGGATGCAGCTTCGTGCCGTCGGGCGCGACGAACTGGTTCAGGCCCGGGATCACGCCGGCGGCCTCGTGCTTGAGGATCAGGCTGGCGCCATTGGGAACGGCGATCTCGAAGTCGTTGCGGCGCTCCTTCTCGTTGGGAAGCGCGAACAGCACCAGCGGCACATGCCCGCCCGTCTCCCAGTTGCCCTCCATCGCGGCGACCTTGGCCGGCTGGTGCTCCAGCGTGTTCAGGCCGTGCATGTCGCCGACCAGGATCTGCGCCGGGATCAGCAGGGCCGCCAGCGTCACGCCGGTGCGCAGCGCCGCCATCACGTCGGGGCCGCGATCCTGGCGCAGCCAGCGCCAGGCCGAGAGGCCGGCCAGCAGGAAGGCGCAGGTCAGTCCCGACGCCAGCAGCATGTGGCCGAGGCGATAGGGCATGGACGGGTTGAAGATGATCGCCGCCCAGTCGGTCGCGTGGACGACGCCGTTGCGCAGCTCGTAGCCGGCCGGCGTGTGCATCCACGAGTTCAGCACGATGATCCAGAAGGCCGACATGGTCGTGCCGAAGGCGACGAGGAAGGTCGCCAGCGTGTGCACCCAGTTGGGGACCTTGCGGAAGCCGAACAGCATGATGCCGAGGAAGGTCGCCTCGAGGAAGAAGGCGGTCAGCACCTCATAGGCCAGTAGCGGCCCAGCGACGGCGCCGACGGTGTTCATGAAGCCCGGCCAGTTGGTGCCAAACTGGAAGCTCATGGTGATGCCGGAGACGACGCCGAGCGCGAAGGTCAGGGCGAAGACCTTCACGAAGAAGCGGTAGGCGTTCATCCACTTCTCGTCGCCGCTGCGGTTAAACGAGACCTTGAAGAACAGCAGCACCCAGCCGAGCGCGATGGTGATGGTCGGGAACAGGATGTGGAAGGAGATGTTGGCGCCGAACTGGATGCGCGCCAGGACGATCGGGTCCATCGGAATCAGCCTCGGTTGGGGGTGCTTGACGGGGTTTGGCGGCCCTTGCCGCCGGGCAGGGCGAAGATCCGGTCCTTGACCTCGAGGATCCTGGCGACCTTCGAGCCGAGGCTGAGAAGCTGGATCAGCCTGTCGGTCTCGAGCTTCTCGATATCGGCATACCACGCCGTCAAAAGCTCGATCAGCTCGTGCATGTCCTTCAGGCGCGACTGGGCGTGCTCTTCCTGCGCGTTGGCAGGCGTCTGCATCAGCAGTTCGCGCAACATCGAGAGCGTCGGGTCGATCTCGCGTTTCTTGCGCTCGTTCACGAGCGTGCGGACGATCGAGTAGATGTCGTCGGGCGTCGTGAAGAAGTCACGCCGGTCGCCGGCCACGGGCCGCTGCCGTACCAGGTTCCAGCTCTGCAGTTCCTTCAGCCCCATCGAGACGTTGGAGCGGGAGATGCCGAGCCGGTCGACCAGATCATCGGCGCAGAGCGCCGTCTCTGCGATGAACAGCACGGCGTAGATCTGCCCCACGGTGCGGTTGACGCCCCAGCGGCTTCCCATCTCGCCGAAATGCAGGACGAAGGCTTCGCAGAGCGGTGGCAGGTTCATGGCGTTTCTCAGTTTTCAGACATTCCTGAAAGTAGAGAAATCGTACCACGTTGCGATGTGCGCTGTTGTCGCGGGACTCAGCGGGCACTGCTACATCTATAAGGAGCTCTAAGGCGCCGATAATCGACAGCCGTATAAACAGCAACCACCGCGCATGCTGACTTGCAAGCGACAGCGAGACGGTATCATCGATCCCAATGGGCCTCCGGAGTGTCCGGCCGATTTTTGCGCGGTGAACT
>NZ_JAUYTP010000054.1 GCF_030695125.1 Allobosea sp.
CGAGCAGGCCTCGTCCACCGAGGAGGCCTCGTCCTCGATGGAGGAGATGGCGGCCAACGTGAAGCAGAACGCCGAGAATGCGGCGACCACCGAGAAGATGGCCGGCCAGTCGGCCAAGGATGCGGAAGCCTCCGGCATCGCTGTCGGCAAGGCGGTCGATGCGATGCAGACCATCGCCCAGAAGATCAACATCGTGCAGGAGATCGCTCGCCAGACCGACCTTCTGGCGCTGAACGCGGCGGTGGAAGCGGCGCGTGCCGGCGAGCACGGCAAGGGCTTCGCGGTGGTGGCCTCCGAGGTGCGCAAGCTCGCCGAGCGCAGCCAGGCGGCCGCCGCCGAGATCGGCACGCTCTCGGTCGATACGGTGAAGGTCGCGCAGGAAGCCGGCGCGATGCTGGCCAAGCTCGTGCCCGACATCAAGAAGACCGCCGAGCTGGTCGAGGAGATCACCGCCGCCTGCCGCGAGCAGGATGTCGGTTCCAGCCAGATCAACCAGGCGATCCAGCAGCTCGACAAGGTGACGCAGCAGAACGCAGCGGCGTCCGAGGAGGTCTCCGCCACCTCCGAGGAACTCGCCGCCCAGGCCGAGCAGCTCCAGTCCACCATCGCCTTCTTCAAGACGGATGATCACGTCGCCGCCACAGACCGGGTCGTCGGCCAGCTCCGGGCCAAGGCCAAGCAGATGAAGGCCGTCGCCACGCCCCGCAAGGCGGCAGCGCTGGCCCGCTCCACCAAGGGTTCGAAGGGCGGCTTCGACTTTGACCTCGATGACGCGGGCGACGAGCGAGACGCCACCTTCAGCCGGGCCTCCTGACCATGGCGGCCGTCATCCCGGGATGACGGCCGCTACCTCCCCTCAAGAATTCCTCTAGCAGTACGAGTCCTGTCATGCGTTTGACCATCAAAGCCAAACTGGCCGGCGCCTTCGGCGTCGTCATCGCCCTGTCGACGGTGGCAGGCGGCCTCGCCTACTGGAAGCTCGGCGCACTGGCCGAAGCCCAGACCGAGATCATCCAGCAGTCCAAGCGGGTCGAAGCGCTCGACGAACTCAACAACCACATGTTGCTCGAGATCCGGGCCGAGAAGAACACGCTGCTCTCGAAGACCGACCAGGACGTCGCGCGGTTCATCGCGGAGAACGCGACGCTGCGGGCCGAAACCGACAAGGCGCACACCGAGCTTCATCATCTCGCCAGCCCGGCCGGCCGCAAGCTGCTCGATGAGGCCCATGCCAAGCGCAAGGCCTATGTCGAGGCCCAGTCGCGCGCTCTGGCCTATGCCAAGCTGAACTCCGCCAACCGCGCTGCCGCGCTCTGGGACAGCGAGACACAGCCCCTGATTTCGGCCGTCACCGCGACGACCAACCCCGTCATCGCCGCCGCTACCGGCGCCACGGCCTCGCCCGAGATGCTGCGGGCCGGCATCGGGCTGTTCAACGCGCGCCTCGAATGGCTGCGCCTCTCCCGCCTCGTCTCGGTCATGCTCTCGGGCACGACGGTCGAGGAGATCGAGCGCGACCACAAGCAGATCGAGAGCCAGTCCGCGGTGGTTCGGCAGGTGCTCGCCAAGGGCGCCGCGCCCCTCCAGGACTTCGGCATTGCGACCGGGCCGATGCTCAGCGCCTTCGACAACGCGATCGACTCGATCCTTCGCGTCGCGAAGATCGCCGCCGAGGCCGGCCCGATCAAGGCCACGACGCTGTCCACCACGGAGGTCCGCACCGCCGCCGTGCAGGCCATGGAGGCCTACAGCGCCTACAGCAAGATGATCGACGCCCAGATGGCCGAGATCAGCAAGGCGGCGCAGGACGAAGCGGCCTTCTTCAAGAACCTTCTTCTGGCGATCGTCATCGGCACCTTCCTGATCGCGCTCGCCGCCGCCACCTGGATCGCGCTCAGCATCAGCCGCGGCCTCGCCAGCGCCGTCGGTCTCGCCAATGCGGTCGCCATCGGCGATCTCAGCCACACCATCACGGTCAAGAGCAATGACGAGATCGGCGATCTCGTGGCCTCGCTCAACACCATGACGGCCAACCTCAACGCCACCGCCGCCGTCGCAGACGCGATCGCCAGCGGCGACCTGACGGTCGCCGCCAAGCCGCTCTCCGACAAGGACACGCTCGGCATTGCGCTGGAAAACATGGTGGTCAAGCTGCGGGAGGTGGTGGCCCAGGTCAGCGGCGCCGCGGAGAACATGTCGGCGGGTTCGCAGGAGCTCTCGGCCAGCGCCGAGCAGCTCTCGCAGGGCTCGACCGAGCAGGCCTCGTCCACCGAGGAGGCCTCGTCCTCGATGGAGGAGATGGCGGCCAACGTGAAGCAGAACGCCGAGAATGCGGCGACCACCGAGAAG
>NZ_JAUYTP010000064.1 GCF_030695125.1 Allobosea sp.
TTGCTCGACCTAAAAAAAAGTGTTTTTTGAAGGGTAAAAAAGTGCACTTTTTCGAGGCCCTAAGGCATTTTTGGTCACTAATAGGGGTTGATATGATACCCGTGAGTCCCAGAGGAAATTTTCATTTTTTTTATAAAAAAAATAATTTTATTTTTTTGATAAAAAAATTATAAAATATTTTATGAAAAAATAATAAAAATATTTTATAAAAAAATTTCATAAAATTTCTATAAAAAATATAGAAAATTTTATGATAAATTTTTATGAATGTTTTTTTGTGCCTGTGTGTGATAGAGTGTGCCTGTCAGTGCCCGATGTGAGATGAGGCTACAGAATTTTGATAAAAGGTCTCACTGGAAAATAAAAAATGTTTTACTCAATTCTAATAATCGACGTGTTGGCGTTGATTGAGCAGTCCTCACCGAGTCTGGCCAGATGGCTGGACACACTACATGTTTTTTCTGAGGGGGATAAAAATTATAAAAAAACAATAGAAAGACCTTCTTCTTATAGCTACATATAACCAGGACCCCCTTTAACGGCTATTAGTGGGAGGCCAGAAAAGCCTGTGTGTAAGCCTTTCGGCTCGAGTGGCACAAAATTGTCCACTCAGAACAACATGTAGTGTGTCCAGCCATCTGTCCGGATCACTGAGGGGCGTGGGTCATGAGCAGGACAAAATAACAAAATTAGGAATTAAATATTATAACATTTCACTGTCGTTCATGCTATAATATTTAATTCCTATTTTGTTATTGCTCATGACCCACGCAGTCAACACCCTCAGTGCAGATGAGTTGAGGAGAGAGAATTTTTTATAAATAAAATTCTATGAAAATTTTATAAAAATTTTATGATTTTTTTTTAAGAAAAAAAAATATTGCGAAAAGAGTGAATTTTATGAAATTTTCATAAAAATTTTATTGCGCACTTTTTTTTTAAGAAAAAAAAATAAAAAAATGAGCAACTAGAGGTCTCCCCTATAGCGCTCAGCCCTCCCCAGAGGTGTGCATTTTCTTTGAAAAAGGCCCTGTGGAGGCCCTTTTTGGCCTAGT
>NZ_JAUYTP010000067.1 GCF_030695125.1 Allobosea sp.
GGCATGGGACGCAGGCGTGATGCCGACGACCGGTCCAGCGAGCTCCTCGCACAGGGGCCGTAGTACCCCCAGGGCGGTGCCCCGAAGCCTCCCGGGACCGGGGTGCAAACCCGGCCGCACGCGCCGCGCCCACCCCCACCAACGGCTTGCCTTCCGGATGGCTGCCCCTCGGGGATGAGGTGGGGGCAGGATAGGGGAAGGAAGAAGCGGCGGGGATAAGTCTTTTGCGGGAAACGCGACGCCCCTTCCCTTCTCCCGGATGGGAGAAGGTGGCCCGGAGGGCCGGATGAGGGCCTGCCGTTGCAGCAAACAGGCGCCACGGCTCCGTCGCACCATGGCGATCAGCGGCGGTCCCTCACCCCTGCCCCTCTCACTGATCTCGGGCCCGCCCGAGATCAGCACTCAGAGTGTCGAAGTCGGCAAAAGCCGACTTCGATGCGGGAGAGGGGTTCCCCGCGCGTGACGCGCCCTTCACGGTCATGGTCGGGCTTGTCGCGACCATCAACGCCGTTGCGCCGGAACGATTGAACGAGGTTGTCGAGATCGAAACGCGCTTGCAATCAGCGTCGCAAGACGTAGATGGTCGCCACAAGGGCGACCATGACGGAGCCACGAAGCCCGCCGTCCTCATGGCCAGACAGGCACGCCGTCCAGTCCCGCCGTTTCCGGCAGGCCGCAGATCAGGTTTGCGTTCTGCACCGCCTGCCCGGCCGCTCCCTTGCCGAGATTGTCGACCACGCCCATGGCGATCACCAGGTTGCGCTCCGGATCGGCCGCATAGCTGACGAAGGCGAGGTTCGAGCCGGTCGCCCATTTGGTCTGCGGCGGCTTGTCGGTCACGCGGATGAACGAACGCCCGGCATAGAAACGCCGAGCGGCTTCCAGGCACTGGCCGGTGGTGGCGTTCCCGCGACAATAGATCGTGGCGAGAATGCCCCGCGTCATCGGCACCAGATGCGGCGTGAAAACCAGCCCGGCCGCACTGCCGCCGCTCAGCCGCTCGATCGTCCTGGCGATCTCCGGCATGTGGACATGCTTGAGCAGCCCGTAGGGCACCAAATTCTCGTTGCTCTCGGCATAGCCGAACTTGCTGTCGCCGCCCCGCCCGGCTCCGGAGATGCCTGTCTTGACGTCGATCACGATGTTGCCGGGCTCGATCAGCTTATCGGCCAGCAACGGCGCCAGCGCCGTCAGCGTCGCGGCGGGGAAGCAGCCCGGGTTGGCAATGCGGGTCTGCCCCTGGATCTGGGCCGGCCAGACGTCGGCCAGGCCATAGGCCCAGCCCTCGACATAG
The DNA here is from genome assembly GCF_030695125.1 of Allobosea sp. GTDB lineage: Bacteria > Pseudomonadota > Alphaproteobacteria > Rhizobiales > Beijerinckiaceae > Allobosea. Next base: position 1,295 of record NZ_JAUYTP010000067.1, read on the forward strand.
CGATGGTCGCCGCCGATATCGATGATCTTCACCGCCTTGGGAACGCGCGCCAGCGCGTCGGCCGAAGCGCCCGTCGGCAGCGATGCGAACAGCACGTCGAGTGGTGGGAGTTTCTCGGGGTCCCACTTCTCGATCACCAGCTCGGCCAGCCTGGGCGGCACGCCGGGGAAGCGATCCACCAGGCGGCTGCCGGCGCTGCTCTCGCCTGCGGCGTAAACCAGCTCGAATGACGGGTGGCTCGCGATCAGGCGCAGCGCTTCGCCGCCGCCGAAACCGTTGATCCCGACAATGCCGACACGAATGCTCATGGTGATGTCCTTCTGGTGCTGGGCAAAAGAAAACCCCCGAAGCCGAGGGCTGCGGAGGTTCACGAATGCGGGCCGAAGGCCACTTTGGCGAATAAGCCTATCGAGAGGCCATCATCACACGAAAGCATGCGGATCGACGCGCAGCTCGACGAGCCGCCGCTTGGGTGCAGCAGCGTCGGCGTCGATCGAAAAGGGTCGTGTTACGGAGCATGTCCTGCGACGCGTGACGCAAGCCACATCGGTCGTCAAGCCGAATGTCGGGTCCCACAGGGAGGAACGAGAAGCCGGCGCCGCAGCAGGCTGCGACGGCCGGCGGCAACCGCCTCACACCAGCCGGCTCTGCACCATCGCGGCCTGAACGAAGCTCGCAAACAGCGGATGCGGCTCGAAGGGGCGCGATTTCAGCTCGGGATGGTACTGCACGCCGATGAACCAGGGATGATCCGGATATTCGATCGTCTCCGGCAGCAGCCCGTCCGGCGACAGCCCGCAGAAGCTCATGCCCTGCGCCTCCAGCCGGTCGCGATAGCCCATATTGACCTCGTAGCGGTGGCGATGCCGCTCGGAGATCGCCGTCGTGCCGTAGATCTGCGCGATCTTGGAGCCGGCCGCCAGCGTCGAGGCATAGGCACCCAGCCGCATCGTGCCGCCGAGATTGCCGTCGGCGGCGCGCTGCTCGATCTCGTTGCCGCGCATCCATTCCGTCATCAGGCCGACGACGGGCTCGCTGGTCGGGCCGAACTCGGTCGAATTGGCGTCCTTGATGCCGGCCAGCGAACGGGCGCCCTCGATCACCGCCATCTGCATGCCGAAGCAGATGCCGAAATACGGCACCTTGCGCTGCCGGGCGAAGGTCGCCGCCTTGATCTTGCCCTCGGCGCCACGATGGCCGAAGCCGCCGGGCACCAGGATGCCGTGGACATGCTCCAGGAACGGCGTCGGGTCCTCCTTCTCGAAGACCTCCGACTCGATCCAGTCGAGATTGACCTTGACGCGGTTGGCGATGCCGCCATGCATCAGCGCCTCGATCAGGGACTTATAGGCGTCCTTCATACCGGTATATTTGCCGACGATGGCGATGGTGACCTCGCCCTCGGGGTTCTTCACGCGCTCCGAAATCCGCCGCCAGTTCGAGATGTCCGGCTCCTGGCTGGCGTCCATGCCGAAGGCGGCCAACACTTCGTTGTCGAGCCCCTCGGCATGGTAGGACAGCGGCACGTCGTAGATCGAGGCGACGTCGCGGGCCTCGATCACCGCCGTCTCGCGGACGTTGCAGAACAGCGCCAGCTTGCGGCGCTCCTCGCGCGGGATCTCGCGGTCGGTGCGGCAGAGCAGGATGTCGGGCTGGATGCCGATCGAGCGCAATTCGGCGACCGAATGCTGCGTCGGCTTGGTCTTCAACTCGCCGGCGGTGGGGATATAGGGCAGCAGCGTCAGGTGGATGAAGATGCACTGGCCGCGCGGCAGCTGCTGGCCGGTCTGGCGGATCGCCTCGAGGAACGGCAGGCTCTCGATGTCGCCGACCGTGCCGCCGACTTCGATCAGGACGAAATCATAGCCGTCATTGCCGTCGAGGATGAACTCCTTGATGGCGTTGGTGACATGCGGGACGACCTGGATGGTCGCGCCGAGATAGTCGCCCCGGCGCTCCTTTGTCAGGATGTCCATGTAGATGCGGCCGGTGGTGATGTTGTCGCCCTTGTTGCAGGGCCGCCCGGTGAAGCGCTCGTAATGGCCGAGGTCGAGATCGGTCTCGGCCCCGTCATCGGTGACGAAGACCTCGCCATGCTGATAGGGGCTCATCGTGCCAGGATCGACATTGAGATAGGGGTCGAGCTTGCGCAGGCGGACCGTGTGGCCGCGCGCCTGGAGCAGAGCGGCCAGTGCCGCCGCCGCCAGGCCCTTGCCCAGCGAAGACACCACGCCGCCGGTGATAAAAACATACCGCGTCATGGGTGGACACCTCTAAAGCCACGGGCCTGATTCGCTAAGTCCAACCGCGCAGCCCCGTCTTGCCCTGCACGCTTGTCCACAGGAGCGCGCCGCCATCCGGCGATCGCACCCCACACAAAAGAGAAGGGCCGGTTGCCCGGCCCCTGCCAAGACTTGCTTCTTGGGCAAGTCCATACCGCAAAAGTGGAAACCACTTTTGCGGGACGTGTCTGCCTCACTGCTGCGGCGCCGGAGTGGGCGGCTGCGGCGCGCCGCTGGGCGCCTGCATCTGGCGGAGCTGGTCGAGCACGCCGCCCGCATTGGGGGCGCTCGGCCCGGTCGGCGAAGCCGGCGCGCCCTGCGTCGGGGCGCCGTCGATGATCGAGCGCTGGACGCGGCCCTGATTGGCCATCACGGCGAGTACGATCGAAGTCAGGAAGAAGGCGCCGGCCAGAATCGCCGTCGTGCGGGTCAGCGCATTGGCCTGGCCGCGACCGGTCATGAAGCCGCCCGCGCCGCCGCCGCCCGAACCCATGCCGAGCCCGCCGCCCTCGGAGCGCTGCAGCAGGACCACGCCGACGAGCGCGACCACGATGATCAGATGGATGACGATGAGAACGTTCTGCATGAGCTCACGAAATGAGTATGGCGCGGGCTCCCGCCAAGGATGGCCCGCTCCTCCTGTTCGACGACGGCCCGAGGGGCCGGCGAACACGGCGCGGCACATAGCACGCGGTTGCGGGGCGCACCACCCCGGTGATGCGGCACGCGACCGGCTTTTCCGGAGCCAGCCGTCAGGCGCAGGCCCGCGCGATCGCCAGGAACTCTTCGGCCTTCAGGCTGGCGCCGCCGACCAGCGCGCCGTCGACATGGGCGACGCTCATCAGCTCGGCGGCGTTGGACGGCTTGACCGAGCCGCCATAGAGCAGGCGCACGCCCGAAGCCGCGGCCTTGCCGAGCAGCCGGCCGAGCTCGGCGCGGATCGCCTCATGCATGTCAGCGACATCGGCCACTGTTGGGGTCAGCCCGGTGCCGATCGCCCAGACCGGCTCATAGGCGACGACCAGCGTCGCGGCGCCCGACCCCTCGGGCACCGACCCGCGCAACTGCTTCTTGACCACGGCCAGCGCCTTGCCGGCCTCGCGCTCGTCCCTGGTCTCGCCGACGCAGACGATCGGCACGAGCAGGGCCTTCTGCGCGGCTTGCGCCTTCGCCTTCACCAGCGTGCTGGTCTCACCATGCAGCGTGCGCCGCTCGGAATGGCCGACGATGACGAAGCTCGCGCCCGCATCCGCCAGCATCGCCGCCGAGATCTCGCCGGTGAAGGCGCCCGAAGCCTGGGGGCTGCAATCCTGGCCGCCGGTTGCGATGCGCGAGCCGACCAGCGCGGCGGAGGCGACATAGAGCAGGCTGGCGGGCGGGCAGATCGCCAGATCGACCGAAGCCTTCAGCTCGGAATCGTAGCCCTTGGCGACCTCGGCCGAAATCGCGAGATCGGCCTTCAGCCCGTTCATCTTCCAGTTGCCGGCCACCAGCGGCCTGATGCTGCGCGTCACGTCGAACCTCCCGAAACTCGTCCTGCGGCTCTAGCAATGCCCGAGCCGGGCGGCAAACGCCAGGAAAGCGCCTTCGCGGGCCACCGCCGCCAACACGAATCCGCAGGAGCGATTGCGGCTTGGCCTTCCGGTTCCTATAAGCAGCGCCGAACAAAACCGATCACGGCGACCCCGGCGCCGCGCCGGGCTCTAAGGAAAGACAGATTTCCATGATGATGACAGGCATCCGCAACGCGGGTCGGAGCTTCTTCGGCAAGCTCCTGATCTTCGTGCTGTTCGGCTTCCTGATCTTCTCCTTCGCGATCTGGGGCATCGGCGACATTTTCCAGGGCTATGGGCGAAACTCCGTCGCGCGCGTCGGCAAGGCCGAGATCGGGCTGGAGCAGATGCGCACCGCCTTCCAGAACGACGTCCAGGCGCTGACGCGCCAGCAGCGCCGCCAGATCACGCCCGACATGGCCCGCGCGCTCGGGCTCGATCGGCAGGCCCTGTCGCGGCTCGTGACGGAATCGGTGCTCGACCAGACCGCCCGCAGTATGCGGCTGGCGGTCTCCGACGAGACGATCCGCAACCTGATTTTCGACGATCCGACCTTCCGCGACGCCTCGGGCCAGTTCTCGGCGCCGCGCTTCAACGAATTGCTGCGCTCGAACGGCTTCACCGAGGCGGTCTATGTCCGCGAGCAGCGCGCCACGATCCTGCGCCAGCAGATCGCCGAGATGGTCGTCGGGGCGGTTTCGGCCCCCGGAGCGCTCCAGGAGCTGGGCCATCGCCTGCGCAACGAGCGTCGCAGCGTGACCTTCGCCCGCCTGGCGCCGACCGCCGCCGGCGAGATCCCGGCGCCGACCGAGGCCCAGCTCAAGACCTTCTACGACGAGCGCAAGGGCGCCTTCCGCGCCCCCGAGCGCCGCACCGCCGACATCCTCGCCCTCTCGGCAGAGTCTCTGGCCGATGCCGGCGCCATCAGCGAGGCCGATGCGCGGGCACGCTATGAGGAGATCAAGGCCCTGCGCTTCACCACGGCCGAGACGCGCACGATCCAGCAGATCGCCTTCTCCAATGCCGAGGAGGCGCAGGCCGCCCGGGCCCGCATCGAGGCCGGCGAGACCTTCGACGCCATCGCCGCCGCGCGCAATGTCGGGGCCGGCGATCTGACGCTGGGCACCTTCACCCGCACCCAGATCTTCGACCCCGCGGTGCGCGATGCCGCCTTCGCCCTGGCCGAGGGGCTGGTCAGCGCCCCCGTCGCCAGCGCGTTCGGCCCGGTCCTGCTGCGCGTCACCGTCGTCCAGCCGGAGAGCGTGCGGTCTTTCGAGGAGGTCGCGGCAACCGTCCGGGCCGAACTCGCCACCAGCCGCGCCACCAGCCGGATCACCGAAATCCACGACAAGATCGAGGATCAGCGCGCCGGGGCCAAGCCGCTGGCGGACATCGCCCGCGAATTCAACCTGGCGCTGCGCAGCGTCGGCCCGGTCGATGCCGGCCTGCGTCGCGCGGACGGCACGGTGGAGCAGCCCCTGCCGGGCGGCGATGCGACGCTCCAGGCGATCTTCCGCTCCGACATCGGCGTCGACAACGAGGCGATCCGCCTGGCGCGCGACACCGGCTATGTCTGGTACGACGTGAAAAAGATCGACGCGCCGCGTGAACAGGGCTTCGACGAGGTCAAGGCGCAGGTCGAGACGCAATGGCGCGCCGACGAGGTCGCGACGCGGCTTTCGGCCAAGACGCGCGAGCTCGTCGAGCGCCTCGACAAGGGCGAGGCTTTCGAGGCGGTCGCGGCGTCGGCCGGGTTGACGGTCGAGCAAGCCGGCGCGATCGGCCGCCAGGAGCAGCGCACGGACCTGCCGGCCAATGCCATCAGCCTGATTTTCGGGACGCTGGCCGGCAAGAGCAATTCCGCCTCGGTGGCTGATGGCGGCCGCGTCCTGTTCAAGGTCGATGGCGCCACCGTTCCAAGCTATGCGCGCACGACGCAGGAGGCGGAGAACTTCGCCCGTCAGCTCGGCGCCAGCGTCAGCGAGGACATCCTGGCGCAGTATATCGGCCAGCGGCAAACGGAGCTGGGCGTCTCGGTCAACGAGACCGCCTTCCGCAACGCGACCGGCGGCGTGACGAACTGAGCATGGCGGACGTCCAGGAGCAGGAGCGCGAGGCGCAGCGTTTCGCGGCGGCCTACGAGGCCGGCACGGCGCAGGTGCTGCGGCAGGTGCTGGTCGGCGATTGCGAGACGCCGGTCGCCGCCTTCCTGAAGCTGCGCCACGCCACGACGGGGCCGGCCTTCCTGCTCGAATCGGTCGAGGGCGGCGCGGTGCGCGGCCGCTATTCGATGATCGGCCTCGAGCCCGATCTGATCTGGCGCTGCCATCGCGGCGAGGCCTCGCTCTGCCGCCCGGCGCTCGGCGACGCCTTCCTCCCCGATCCGCGCCCCGCTTTCGAGAGCCTGCGCGCCCTGCTCGACGAGAGCGCCATACCCGATGCCGCGACGCGGCCCGGCGGCGGCGAGCTGCCCCCGATGGCGGCGGGTGTCTTCGGCTATCTCGGCTACGACATGGTCCGGCTGATGGAGCGGCTGCCGGAGCCCAAGGACACAGGCACCGGCGTGCCCGACGCCATCCTGACCCGGCCGACACTGATGGTCGTGTTCGATTCGGTGCGCGACGAGATCCATGTCGTGACCCCGGTGCGCCACCAGCCCGGCGTGTCGGCCCGGGTCGCCCAGGAGCGGGCTCTGGAGCGGCTCGACGCGGTGGTCCGCGCGCTGGAGGGCCCCCTGCCCCCGGACGCGGCGATCGACATCGCCGCCCTGCCCGAGCCTGCGATCGTCTCCAACACCACCGAGGCGCAATTCCACGCCATGGTCGCGACCGCGCAGGATTACATTCGCGCCGGCGACATCTTCCAGGTCGTGCTGTCGCAGCGCTTCGAGGCGCCGTTCCAGCTGCCGCCGTTTGCGCTCTACCGGGCGCTGCGCCGCGTCAATCCGGCGCCCTTCCTGTGCTATCTCGACTTCGCCGACTTCCAGATCGTCTGTTCCAGCCCCGAAATCCTGGTGCGGCTGCGCGACGACACGGTCACCATCCGCCCGATCGCCGGCACGCGCCGTCGCGGCGCCACGCCGGCCGAGGATGAGGCGCTGGCACAGGAGCTGCTGGCCGATCCCAAGGAGCGCGCCGAGCATCTCATGCTGCTCGATCTCGGCCGCAACGATGTCGGCCGGGTCGCGCAGATCGGTTCGGTGAAGGTCACCGATTCCTTCTTCGTCGAGCGCTACAGCCAGGTCATGCACATCGTCTCGAATGTCGAGGGGACTATCGACCCGCGCCATGATGCGCTGGCCGCGCTCGCCGCCGGCTTCCCGGCCGGGACGGTGTCGGGCGCGCCGAAGGTGCGGGCGATGCAGATCATCGACGAACTCGAGCACGATGCGCGGGGCGCCTATGGCGGCTGCATCGGCTATTTCGGCGCCAATGGCGAGATGGACACCTGCATCGTGCTGCGCACGGCGATCGTCAAGGACGGCCGCATGCACGTCCAGGCGGGCGCGGGAATCGTCTATGACTCGCAGCCGGCCTCGGAGCAGGCCGAATGCGTCAACAAGGCCAAGGCCCTGTTCCGCGCCGCCGAGGAGGCGATCCGCTTCGCCGCCCGCTCCGGCCGGGGGCAGTAGCCCCCAGGCCGCGACACGTTCGCGGCCTCCTTACGGCGCGATGCCCCTTAGTGCCCCTTGCCGGCAGGCGGAACCGTCATCCGGTCGACCCAGGCGATGCCGATCGCCGAGAGGATGAAGACCGTGTGGATCACCGTCTGCAGGATGATTCCTGTCTCGGTATAGGAGGTGGTGCGGCCGGCGCTGCCGATATTGCCGGCCTCGATGAAGGTCCGCAGCAGATGGATCGAGGAGATGCCGATGATCGCCATGGCGAGCTTGATCTTCAGCACGCTCGCATTGACGTGGCTCAGCCATTCCGGCTGGTCGGGATGGCCCTGGAGGCCGAGTCGCGAGACGAAGGTCTCGTAGCCGCCGATGATCACCATGATCAGCAGGTTCGAGATCATCACCACGTCGATCAGGCCGAGAACCACCAGCATGATCTGCTGCTCGGAGAAGTCGAAGGCGTGGGTGACGAGGTGAACCAGCTCTTTGAGGAACAGAAAGACATAGACGCACTGCGCCACGATCAGCCCGAGATACAGCGGCAGCTGCAGCCAGCGCGATCCGAAGATGATCCGCGACATCGTGCTTAGACGCACCGGTTCGGGGGGCGTCGCATGAGCGCTGCCGTCAGGTGTCTCGCCGGGGTTCGCCATGGCAGATCTCAAGTCCTTCAAACGAATGATGCAGTGCAAAATAAACCGGCGCGAGATGCAGCGCAAAGGCTGATTCCGCACGCGGTTCCCGGAAAAGTATCTTTGCGGCCGTCATCAACGCTTGGACGACGAAAACCGCTTGGACGACGAAATTTTGACGCGATCATGCGTCAGGCTTTTCATGATCGCGGCGTGACGGCTATGTTTGGAACAATAGAGGACGCGCAAGCTTCCTCTCATCCGAGAGGAGAGGATTTCCCCATGATCAAGACTTTCACCCTTGCTGCGGCCCTGATCGGCGGCGCACTGATGGCGGCTCCGGCCAGCGCGGCTCCGGTCGGCGCGGCCGCGGGCCCGGCGCTGGCGCTCGCCTCGGGCGCCAATGACCTCGTCGAGACCGTGCAGTACCGCCGCTACGGCTATGGCCCGCGCTATGGCTATCGCGGAGGCTACTACCGCGGCGGCCGCGGCGCGGCCGTCGGCGCCGGCATCGCGGCCGGTGTGATCGGCGGAGCGCTTGCCGCCGGGGCGCTTGCGGGTCCGCGCTATGTCGAGCCGGCGCCGATCTATGTCGCGCCGGCGCCGGTCTACGGGGCGCCCTTGCGCGCCTATGGCTACAGCCCGAGCGATGTCGACGCGGTCGCCTATTGCTCGCGCCGCTTCCGCTCCTACGATCCCGAGACCGGCACCTATATCGCCAAGGGCGGCGTGGTCCGCGCCTGCCCCTGACACCATCTGACGTCCAGAACGCCCCAGCCTCCCCGCAGCGATGCGGGGAGGCTTTCGTTTGAGGGGGCCGCAGGGCTAGTGTCGGGCCGGACCGGAGCCCCCCCATGATCGCAGCCCTTACCCTGCTTCTCGGCTGCCAGCTTGTCGGCGAGGCCGTCACACGTCTGCTGGGCCTGCCCGTTCCCGGCCCGGTGATCGGCATGGCGCTGCTCTTTCTCGGCCTGCGGCTGCGCCCCGCGGCGGCGCAGGAAGGGGCGCCGCTCGCCACCGTGGCCGGCGTGCTGCTGGCGCATCTGTCGCTGCTCTTCGTTCCGGCGGGAACGGGAATCGTCCGCCATGCCGGGGCGCTGATCGCCCATGGGCCGGGGCTGATCGTGGCGCTCGTGGTCTCGACGGCGCTGACGCTCGTCGTCACCGCCTTCGTGTTCGTGAAGGTCGCAGCCCTGGTCGACAGCCAGCCGGAACAGGCCCCGTGATCGCCCCCGACCTCGCCCGCGTCGAGACGCTCTGGGTCTATCTCGCCGCCGATCCGCTGCTCTGGCTGACGGTGACGCTGGCCACCTATGTCGTCGCCGATCGGCTCTCGTCGCGGCTGGACCGGCATCCCCTGGCCAACCCGGTGCTGATCGCCGTCGCGCTGCTGGCGGCGATCCTGAGCGTCACGCGCACGCCCTTCGAGACCTATTTCCAGGGCGCGCAGTTCGTTCATTTCCTGCTCGGTCCGGCGACGGCGGCGCTGGCCTTGCCGCTGCACCGCCACTGGCCGCTGGTGCGCAAGGCGGTGCTGCCGATCCTGGCGGCGCTGCTGGCGGGCGCGCTGACGGCCGTGATCAGCGCAATCGGCATCGCCGCGGCCTTCGGCGTGCCGCAGCCGATCCTGGCTTCGCTGGCGCCCAAATCCGTCACCGCCGCCATTGCCATGGGAATCGCCCGCGAGATCGGCGGCGAGCCTTCGCTCACCGCCACGCTGGTGATCGCGACCGGCATCCTCGGCGCGGTGATGGTGACGCCGCTGATGATCTGGCTCGGCTTCACCGACTGGCGCGCGCGCGGCTTCGCGGCGGGGCTGGCGGCCCATGGCATCGGCACGGCGCGGGCCTTTCAGGTCAATCCTGTGGCCGGCGCCTTCGCCGGCATCGCGATGGGGCTGAACGGGCTTGTCACGGCGGTCCTGGTGCCGCTTATCCTGCGTCTCTTCTGATCCGGAGCCATCCCGTGCGCATCGCCACCTGGAACGTCAATTCCGTCCGCCAGCGGCTCGGCCATCTCATTGACTTCCTGAACGAGGCGCAGCCCGACGCGCTCTGCCTGCAGGAGATCAAATGCGTCGACGCCGACTTCCCCCGCCGGGAGATCGAGGAGGCCGGCTGGCAGGTCGAGACCCACGGCCAGAAGACCTTCAACGGCGTCGCGATCATCAGCCGGGCCCGGCTCGAGGACGTCCGCCGCGGGCTGCCCGGCGACGAGGCCGACGAACAGGCGCGCTATCTCGAAGGCGTGCTGCCGCTGGGCAGCGGCGCCATGGTGCGCCTTGCCTCGATCTATCTGCCCAACGGAAATCCGCCCAACACCGAGAAATACCCCTACAAGCTCGGCTGGATGAAGCGCCTCACCGCCCATGCCCGGACGCTGCTCGCCCTTGAGGAGGCGCTGGTGCTGGCGGGGGACTACAATGTGATCCCCGAGCCGCGCGATGCGCGCGATCCGGCCGCCTGGACGTCCGACGCGCTGTTCCTGCCACAGACGCGCACGGCCTTCCGCGGCCTGCTGAATCTCGGCCTCACCGAGGCCCTGCGCGCGACGACGGACGACAGCGGCCTCTACACCTTCTGGGATTATCAGGCCGGCGCCTGGCAGCGCAATTACGGCATCCGGATCGACCACTTGCTGCTCTCGCCCCAGGCCGCCGACCGGCTGGAGGGCGTGCAGATCGTGAAGCATGTCAGAGGTTGGGAGAAGCCTTCCGACCATGTCCCGGTGATGGTGGCGTTGCGGGCCGCGTAAGCGATTAATCCGGCCGAATCTGACGAGATACGTAAAATACCCCCGCACTACCGCCAGCGATGATTGCGAAGAATAGGAGAAGCGAGATTGATCGCGTGAGGATCGTGCGAGATGAATCTCTTATGCGCTTCTCCAATTGATGCATGACATAGAAGAATAGAATAGCACCGATGAAAAGTCCGGCGATGATCATGTTTTCATGCATGGGAAGCTACCTCGGCGAACAGTCCGCATCATTCTTAAGGGTAGCCATCAGGGAAGCAATTGGCTCGAGTTCGCGACCAATTAATCTCCCGAGCCGCGCTTCACCCCGTCCTTGATGAACACCCGGAACGGCGTGGTTCCCGCGGCATCGCCGTCGAGCGAGCGCCAGCGGCCGTTCGTGCAGAGGATGCCACCCTGCGTCGCGATGGCGTCAAAGACGATCGCGTTGCGATAGACCGTGCCATTGGGCTCGATCGCGCGAAAATGCGTGCTGCATGTCCCATCGGCGACGACCGGGTCATAGTCATAGATCATGATCCCACCGCCGCCCGTACTCGGGAACGGGTCGGTCAGGACGGGCCAGCTTTCATAAGGCATCTGCCCGGCGGAGGGTGTTGCCGACAGGAGAGCGGCGAAAAAGCCTGCGGTGACGACGGCGCGCATGGAACGATCCTCCGGTGAACGGAGCCGTTACGCTGAGATTGCGACGGTGGATGCAGCCGACAATCCGGCGAAGTCGCGGGCCTCAGCGCTGCGCCGCGCGGGCGCCGGCGACCTGCTGCCGCTCGATCATCGCCAGCGCCGCCGTCCGGTCGTTGGCCGAGGCCGCGGCGAAAGCGGCGTCGTGCCGGTCGACGATCCAGGCCTCGCGCTCGGGGTCGGCGGTCTCGCGGGCCAGCGACAGCCACATCAGGCCCAGAACCGGCTGGCGCGGAACGCCTTCGCCGCCGCGCAGCAGCATGTCGCCGAAGACGGCGCGGGCGGGCGCATAGCCCTTCTCGGCCGAGAGCTTCATCCAGCGGGCCGCCTGGCGCGCATCGCGACGGGTGCCCTGCCCGCTCAGGTACAGCCGACCGAGATTGTACTGGCCTTCGGGATCGCCGAAATACGAGGCGGCGTAGTGGAACATGTCGAAGGCCCGGTCGATATTCGGGCGGACATAGCTGCCCTTGATCCCGTCCATGAAATAACCGCCGAGCGCCACGAAGGCGTTGCCGACGATGCGGGCATCGGCCGTGCCGGGAATGGCGTCGGCGTTCTCGTCCGCGATCTTGGAGAAATACTCGAACGCCTTGAGATCATTGGCCGGAACGCCCTCGCCGCCGGCATACATCCGGCCCAGCTTGAACTGCGCGGTGAGATGGCCCTGCGCGGCGGCATATTCGAGCGCGCGCACGGCGCCGGCCTGGTTGCCGGCGGTCGAATCGCGCATCCAGGCCCGGATCGCGTCGCGGGCGCTGCTGAACGGGACCAGCGGCAGAGCGGTGTGGGCGGCCGGCGCATTGGGAGACGGCGCGATCGTCGCCGCGCCGGAGCCGTCTGAGAGGCCGCTGCCGGCCTCCGGCAAGGCGATGCCAGGGATCGGACGCGGCGGAACCGGGCCGCGACCGCCCACGGCATCCTGAGCCCAGGCGGCCTGCTGGCCGCCCAGGACAAGAAGACAGGCTATGATCGTGTGGTCAGATATCCGCATAGCAATGGGTCTCGGCGGCGCCGCCAGGATGGGTCACGGCCCCTCCCTTGGCGGAGCCGACCGTCTGCGCGTACTTCCAGAGGGCGCCGGAGTTGTAGTCCGTCTTCCGCGGCACCCAGCTCTGACGACGCGCCTCAAGTTCGGCATCAGAAAGGCGGACTGCGAGCTTTCCTGTGATGGCGTCGAGTTCGATGATGTCACCGTCGCGGATCAGCCCGATCGGACCCGCCACGGCGGCCTCCGGCCCGACATGGCCGACGCAGAAACCGCGCGTGGCGCCGGAGAACCGGCCGTCGGTGATCAGCGCGACCTTGTCGCCCATGCCCTGCCCGTAGAGGGCGGCGGTGGTCGACAGCATCTCGCGCATGCCGGGCCCGCCCTTGGGGCCCTCATAGCGGATCACCAGCACGTCGCCGATCTGATATTCGCGCTTGCTGACGCAGGCAAAGGCGTCCTCCTCGCAGTCGAAGCAGCGCGCCGGGCCGGTGAAGGTGAGCTGCTCGGTGGTCATGCCCGCGATCTTCACGATCGCGCCTTCGGGGGCGAGGTTGCCCTGCAGGCCGACGACGCCGCCATTGTCGGACAGCGGCTTGTTGGCCGGGCGGATGACGTCCTGCCCGTCGTTCCATTTCACGTTGGCGAGGTTCTCGGCGATGGTGCGGCCGGTCACGGTCATGCAGTCGCCATGCAGGAAGCCATGATCGAGCAGCGTCTTCATCAGCAGCGGGATGCCGCCGACCTCGAACATGTCCTTGGCGACGTATTTTCCGCCCGGCTTCAGATCGGCGATGTAGGGCGTCTTCTTGAAGATCTCGGCGACCGCGAAGAGATCGAAGTCGATGCCGCATTCATGCGCGATCGCCGGCAGGTGCAGCGCGCCGTTGGTGGAGCCGCCCGACGCGGCGACGACCATGGCCGCATTCTCGAGCGCCTTGCGGGTGACGATGTCGCGCGGGCGGATGTTCCGGGCGACCAGCTCCATCACCATCTCGCCGGCGGTGTAGCAGAAGGTGTCGCGCATATCGTAAGGGGCCGGCGCGCCGCAGGAATAGGGCAGCGCCAGGCCGATCGCCTCGGCAACGGTGGCCATGGTGTTGGCGGTGAACTGCGCGCCGCAGGACCCGGCCGACGGGCAGGCCGCCTCTTCGAGCTCCTGCAGGTCCTCGTCCGACATGGCGCCGACGGAGTGCTTGCCGACCGCCTCGAACACGTCCTGGACGGTGACCGGCTTGCCCTTGAAGGTGCCGGGCAGGATCGAGCCGCCATAGATGAAGATCGAGGGCACGTTGAGGCGCACCATCGCCATCATCATGCCCGGCAGGGACTTGTCGCAGCCGGCCAGCCCGACCAGCGCGTCATAGCAGTGGCCGCGCATGGTCAGCTCGACCGAGTCGGCGATGCATTCGCGCGAGGCCAGCGACGACTTCATGCCCTGGTGGCCCATGGCGATGCCGTCGGTGACCGAGATCGTGCAGAATTCGCGCGGCGTGCCCTGGGCTGAAGCGACGCCCTTCTTGACCGCCTGCGCCTGGCGCATCAGCGAGATGTTGCACGGCGCGGCCTCGTTCCAGCAGGAGGCGACGCCGACGAAAGGCTGGGCGATCTGCCGGGCCGTCATGCCCATGGCGTAATAATAGGAGCGGTGCGGGGCGCGGGCAGGGCCGACGCTCACATGCCGGCTGGGAAGTTTCGACTTGTCGAACACGCGCGCATCCATCGTTTTATCCTTGTTCCACCCTGCGCCTTCCGGCGCGGGGCGGATGTTCCACACGGGCCCTGCCCTGCGCAACGTTCGCCATTCGACGTCCGCACCGCGGGGAGGCATCCCCGCCTGCCGGCCGCAGACTTTAATTGGTCGATATCTCAGAGACTTAGTTGCCCGCCTTGCTGGGCGTGCTTTGTGGCGGCTTCGCGGCAATTGTTCCCTTGCCGGGACACGCCGGATGCGAAGCTGCGCGGCTGTTGCGATCATGCAACAAAACCGCCCCCTGCCGAGCCTCGGACGGCAAAAAGGGCGCTGCTCGAAAGCAGCGCCCCGTCACCGTTCACAGCGCGCAGGCGAGAGGTTCGCCGGCCGCCTCAGAGGACCATCGGCAGGACGAAAAAGCCGCCGACGATGATCACGACCAGCGCCAGCGCCGTCATCGGCAGATGCTTCTCGATGAAGATGCGGATGTCGTCGCCATAATAGCGCAGCGCCACCGCGATCATCGCGAAGAATGTGACGCGTGAGACGACCATTCCGATGGTGAACTTCCACAGGTCGAAATGCAGGAAGCCCGACATGATCGTGACGATCTTGAACGGGATCGGCGTCAGGCCCTTGGTCACCAGCACCCAGAACCAGAAGTCCTGCGAGGTCGCGATCAGCTCGGCCGCCTTGTCCTGCAGCCCGTAGATGCTGATCAGCCAGGAACCCAGTGAATCGTAGAGCAGCGCACCGATCGCGTAGCCGAGATAGCCGCCCAGCACCGCACCAAGCGAACAGACGCCGGCATAAAACCAGGCCCGGTCGGGGCGCGCGATGCACATCGGCAGCAGGAGCGGGATCGGCGGAAGCGGGCTGACCGAACTCTCGACGAAGGTCAGGAAGAACAGCAGCCAGGGGGCGGCCGGATGCGAGGAGTAGGCAACCAGCCCGTCATAGGCGCGCTTCAACATGGCGATGGCTCAACCCGTGCTGGATGTCGGCGTTCGGCAGAGGCGTTCTGGCAGCGATCGCGGCGAGCGCATATCACCCCTGCAGCCGCCGCGCATCTACCCGCCTCTGGAACAGAATACCAGCGCTCTCTTACGGGAAGGTCAATTTGACGGCGCCGCCGTGTCGGCGCCGTGCGCGGGCCTCCCGTGACGCGTCATGACAGCCGCGCCAGCGCCTCCGCGATCTTGAGCTTGCGCGCCTCTGCGGCCGCCCGGCGCTCGCGATTCTCCTCGACGATTTCCTCGGGCGCGCGGGCCATGAAATCGGGATTGCCGAGCTTCTTGTCGACGACCGCGATGTCCTGGTCGAGCTTCGCCATCTCCTTGGTCAGGCGCGTGCGCTCGACCTCCAGATCGATGATGCCCGCCAACGGCAGCGCCGCGACCTCGCCGCGCACGATGATCTGCGCCGACTGCGCCGGCGCGGCGTCGCTGAAGGCGATCTCCGAGACGCGGGCGAGACGCTCGATCATCGGCGCCCAGGCCTCCACGGTCGCGCGGGTCGCCACTGATGCGTTGACCAGCACCAGCGGCGCCTGCGTGCCGGCCGGCACGTTCACCTCGGAGCGGACCGAACGGATGTCGGAGATCAGATCGACGACGAAGCCGATCTCGGCCTCCGCCGCCTCATTCTTCAAGGCCGAGAGATCGGGCCAGCGGGTCAGGCAGACCAGCGACGCATCGCCCGCGGACAGGACGCGCGCAGCCCCCTCGCCCGCCTTCTGCGCCCAGAGCTCCTCGGTGAGGAAGGGCATGAACGGGTGCAGCAGCTGGCAGATCAGGTCGATGACATGCGCGACCGTGGCCTGCGTCTCGGCCTTCTCGTCCGCATCGACGCCCTCGCCCTGCAGCACCGGCTTCGCAAGTTCCAGATACCAGTCGCAGAACTGGTTCCAGACGAAGCGATAGGCCGCGCCCGCCGCCTCGTTGAACTTGAAGCTCGGGATGCCCGCCGCGATGCCCTCGGCCGCCGTGGCGGCCTCGCTCAGGATCCAGCGGTTGAGCGGCAGCTTCACCTGCGCCGGATCGAAGCCGGCGACGCGGGCGCAGCCATTCATCTCGGCAAAGCGCGCCGCGTTCCAGATCTTGGTCGCGAAGTTGCGGTAGCCCTCGACGCGGTTGGTCGCGAGCTTGATGTCGCGGCCCTGCGCGGCCATGGCGGCCAGCGTGAAGCGCAGCGCATCCGCCCCGTACTGATCGATCAGCACCAGCGGGTCGATGACGTTGCCCTTCGACTTCGACATCTTCGCGCCCTTCTCGTCGCGAACGATGGCGTGGATATAGACGTCCCTGAACGGCACCTCGTCCATGAAGTTGAGGCCCATCATCATCATCCGGGCGACCCAGAAGAAGATGATGTCGAAGGCGGTGACCAGCGTCGCCGTCGGGTAGTAGCGCTTCAGCTCCGCCGTCTCGTCGGGCCAGCCCAGCGTCGAGAACGGCCAGAGCGCCGAGGAGAACCAGGTGTCGAGGACGTCCTCGTCGCGGGTCAACTGAACCGCCCCGCCATAATGGCCGAGCGCCAGCGCCTGGGCGGCGGCCTCCGATTCCGCCACGAAGACCTCGCCATCAGGCCCGTACCAGGCCGGAATCTGGTGGCCCCACCAGAGCTGGCGCGAGACGCACCAGGGCTCGATGTTCTCGAGCCAGTCGTAATAGACCTTGGTCCAGTTCTCGGGCGTGAACTTCGTGCGGCCGTCCTGCACCGCCTTGAGCGCGCGGTTCGCCAGCGGCTTGACGTCGACATACCACTGGTCGGTCAGCCAGGGCTCGATCACGACGTCCGAGCGGTCGCCATGCGGCACGGTGTTGGTGTTGGGCTCGACCTTGGCGAGATAGCCGCGCTGCGCCATCAGGGCCACGACGGCCTTGCGGGCCGCGAAACGGTCGATCCCGTGCAGAGCCAGGGTCTCGCCCTCGGGGGCGCTGCCGTCGAGGAAGGCCTCGTTCTCCGCGAGCAGGATGCGCGCCTCGCCATCGAGGATGTTGATGACTGCGAGCTTGTGGCGCTTGCCGACCTCGAAATCGTTGAAGTCATGCGCCGGCGTGATCTTGACCGCGCCGGTGCCCTTTTCCGGATCGGCATAGTCGTCGCCGAAGATCGGAATGACGCGGCCGACCAGCGGCAGGACCACGTTCTTGCCGATGAGATGACCGAGCCTCTCGTTCTCCGGATGGACCGCGACGCCGGTGTCGCCCAGCATCGTCTCCGGCCGCGTCGTCGCCACCTGGATATAGGTCGAGGCGTCGTCGGCGTCGTAAGTCACGCCTTCGAGCGGGTAGTTGAAATAGTAGAGATGCCCGCCCGGCTCCTTGCTCAGGACCTTGTCGAGCTTGGCTGAGTCGAACTCATCCTCGCCGCCGCGCTGCCATCTGAACGAGCCGGTCTTCTCGACCTGGACGACCTCAAGGTCCGAGATCGCGGTCTGGAACTTCGGATCCCAGTTCACCAGCCGCTTGGCGCGGTAGATCAGGCCCTGCTTGTGCAGGGCGACGAAGACCTTGAGGACGGCCTGGCTCAGGCCCTCATCCATGGTGAAGCGCTCGCGCGACCAGTCGCAGGAGGCCCCCAGCCGCTTGAGCTGGTTGACGATGGTCCCGCCGGACTCCTCCTTCCACTTCCAGACCTCGGCCAGGAAGGCGTCGCGCCCCATCGCGCGGCGATCGGTCTTGTTCTCGGCGGCGAGCCGGCGCTCGACGACCATCTGCGTGGCGATGCCCGCATGGTCGGTGCCCGGCTGCCAGAGCACGTCCTTGCCGCGCATCCGCTCGAACCGGCAGAGCACGTCCTGCAGCGTGTTGTTGAGCGCGTGGCCCATATGCAGCGAGCCGGTGACGTTGGGCGGCGGGATCACGATGCAATAGGGCTCGGCCCCGGGCTGCGCGCCACGCCCGGCGGCAAAGGCGTTCGCCTCTTCCCAGGCCTTGCTGATCCGCGCCTCGACGGCGGCCGGCTCGAATGTCTTGTCCATCATCGCTTTGCTCGAACGGAAAACGGCCGGGGTGGTGCCCCGGCCGAAAAATCTGAGGCCTGAAAGGTCGCTGGACTTAAGAACCCAAGCACCCCCCTGCCGTCAACCATTGCGCCCTGGTTGAGCACGCAGCCGCCGGCGGCAAGGGCGCGATCAGTTCGGCAGGTTGGACTGCAGGAACCAGAGCGCCTTGTCGAGCATGCGCGAATAGGCGGTCAGCACATCGGCGGTGCCGGCATCGCCCGCCTCGTCGCAGGCGTCGATCGCCTCACGGACGCGATTGGCCGTGTCGGCGTAACGCTCGATCAGCGCCTCGAGATGGTCGCTCACCGGCACGATGTCGGTCGGGTAAGGCTTGAGCGAGGTCGCAGCCGCGGTGGTTTGCGTCGTGCCGAAAGCGATACCGCCGAGCTGGGCGATCCGCTCGGCGACGGTGTCGACATGGTCGTCCAGGTCGTTGCGGAAGCCGTCCAGCATCAGATGAACGCCGATGAAGCCGGGGCCTTTCAGGTTCCAATGGGCCTGCTTGGTCAGCAGCGCCAGATCGATGCCATCCGCCAAGCGGGCGTTGAGCAGGCCGGCGATCTCGCTCTTGGTGTTGGATTCGAGGTCGACCTTGCTGTTCTTCACGATCCTTGTGGTCGCGGGCTGGGTGCTGGCCGCGGCGGATGCGGGTTTCGGCATGGGGTATGTCCTCGGGCTGATGCGGCCGGCATGGCGCCCGTCGCGACGAGGGGGATACGCGCGAGCCCCGTCTGCCGTTCCGTCGTCGGTGCCGTCGCATTCAGGCCTCGGCCACGGAACCGGGGGGCGCCTGACCGGTTGATGGGCTGACAGCCAGGAGCAGCGACATGACTCATCATTCCGACCAGACCCAGGTCTGGGACCTCATCGACGACATCAAGTTCGCGATGCTCGTGACGCATGATGGCGAGGGCGACCAGTTGCGGGCCCGGCCGATGCATGCCCATGGCGAGCGCGACGAGGACGCGATCTATTTCCTGACCGACCGTCGCCATCACAAGGACGACGAAATCAACATCAACGACAATGTCTGCATCACCTTCGCGGACAACAGCAGCATGCGCTACGTGTCGGTGACCGGAACCGCGACCGTTGTCGATGACCGCGCCAAGGTCGTGGACCTCTGGGAGCCCAGCAACAAGGCCTTCTGGGACAGCGAGAACGACCCCAACATCCGCGTCCTGAGGGTTCGTCCCTCGATGGCCGAGTTCTGGGCGAGCCCGGGCAAGATCGTCACAACGGTCAAGATGGCTGCGGCGGCTCTGACCGGTACAAAACCCGATCTCGGCGTCAACAAGAAGGTGGTGCTCTGATGAATCTGCTCGTTCACGCCGTCGGCGCCTGGATCGCCGCCGAAGCCGCCTCGGGGCGCTATCCCCGCCCTGTGGCGATCGGCCTGTCGATGCTGGTGTCGCGCCTGGGCGCCCCGACGGTGATGATGACGATGCTCGCCTTCGGCATCAAGCGCCTCAACGAGGCCGGCGCCTTCGAGCGACTGAAGCCCGCTGTCTCGAACCCCAGGCCGCGCGCCAAACGCTGAGGCCTGCGGCCGCGACGTGCGGCCGGATCAGTTCCGGCCGCCGCGCGCGACGCGTTCGATCTCGGCGCGCACCAAGCGCTCGACCATGGTCGGCAGGTTGTCGTCGAGCCAGGTCTTCAGCATCGGCTTGAGCATGTCCTTGACGAGGTCTTCAAGCGTACGGGCGTTGTTCGTCAGAACCGTGTGCGCCAGATCGCCGAAGGCGCTGGTCACCGCGGAACTCGTCTGGTCCGACAGCAGTTGCGCCATGTCGAACGCCGGCATCGCGGCGGGCTGCGGCACGAACATGGGAGAAGGCGCAGGCGCAGGCGGCGGCGGGGGCGCCGGCTCGGGCGCGACCGCGACTTCCGGCTCCGGCGCAGGCGGATCGAGGAAATCGACATCGCCATCGGCGATCGCGGGCTCGGGCTCCGGCGGCAAGATCAGCGCCGCTTCGGCCCCGAGATCGAGCACGTCGTCGTCGATGGCAGATGGTGCCGGTTCTGGCTCGGGAGCGACCGGGGCGGGCTCGACGCCCTCCTCGGCAGGCTTCACCTCATCGTCCGAAATGATCCGTCGGATGGAGGCGAGAATCTCCTCCATGGACGGTTCGTTGGGCTTGGGTTGCGCGCTCATCTGGATCCGGACCACTCGACTCCGGGCGCACCGACAGAATCAAGCCGCCCTGCGCTGGAGTATTTCACGCAGGCGATCTCAGGCAAGGCGGCAGACCCTTCAGCCCACAGGCAAACGCGGCCTGTTGCGCGAATGTCGATCCGCTAACGTGCTCTCGACAGCATCCGGTGGGCCAGGCGGGCGACTGCCGCATGGCCAATCCGCGCCATCAACGCCCGTCGGGCGTCTGCGTGCCCCAGAGCAGGCCCTTGACCTGGTCGTAATGCTTGCGCTCGTCATAGACCTGCGTGTTCAGCCTCAGCGTCGTGGCCGAGAGCCGCCCGATGGCCGACAGCACCGAATAGGACGCGACGACGCGGTCGCGCTGCGCCGTGACCAGCGTCGAGCGCGCGCTCACCAGTTCCTGCTGCGCGTTGAGCACGTCGAGCGTCGTGCGCTGGCCGACCTTGGCCTCCTCGCGCACGCCCGACAAGGCGGTTTCCGCTGCCTGGACCTGAGCCTGGGCCGCGACGATCTGCGCCTTGGCGGCTTCGAGCCCGCCCCAGGCGGACACGACGGCCGCGCGCACCGTATCGCGCTGCGTATCGACCTCGATGCGGCGCTGCCCCGCGGTCTCCTTCGCCTGCCGGGTCCGCGAATAGACCTGACCGCCCTCATAGATCGGGATGGTGAGCGTGCCGACGACGCTGGCGGAGGTGCGGTTGTCGCCGAATGTGGAGGTGTCGTAGCGCTGCTGCACGAGGCCGCGCACGCCCAGAACGGGATAGAGATCGGCCTCCGACACCTTGACCTGCAGCTCCGCCGCATCGACGCCATGGAGCGAGGCGATGATGGCGGGGTGGGCAGTCAGCGCCCCCTGGAGCGCGGCAGGCAGCGATTTCGGCAGAAGATTCTCGACCGGGCGGCCCGGAGCGAGCTGCTTGGGCTCGGCGCCGACATTCTGGCGATAGCGCGCGATCGACGTCTTGAGATTCGATTCCGCCAGGATCGCCTGCGACTGCGACTGCGACAGGCGCGCTTCGGCCTGCGCGACGTCGGTGCGGGTCACCTCGCCGACCTGGAAGCGGTCGCGCGTCTGGCGCAACTGCTCTTCGAGAACCTCGACGTTGTTGCGGTTGAGGGTCAGGATCGCGGTGTCGCGCAACACGTTCATGTAGGATGTCGCGGCGTCGAGCAGGACGTTCTGCTCGGTGTTGCGCAGGGTCGCCCGCGCGCCCAGCACCTGAGACTCGGCCTGGCCGACCGAGTTGCGGGTCTTGCCGCCGTCGAAAATGTTCTGATCGATCTGGACACCGCCACCGCGCGGCCCAAGCCGCGACGTCGACGTGCCCGCGCCGGGGATGTTGGCGTCCGTGATGCTGGCGCCGATATCGGCCGAAGCGGTGATGCGGGGACGGTACCCCGACAAGGCCTGCGGCACGTTCTCGTTGGTCACCCGCACCGCGGCGCGCTGCGCGTTCAAGGTCGGGTTGCCGGTATAGGCCCGCGCCAGCGCGGCCTCCATCGTCTGGGCAAGCGCTCCCGGCGCAACGCTCGATGCGAGCGCCACGCCCAGCGCAGCCGCAAGCCCGAAGGCGCCGATCTTCCCGTGCTTGTTCTGTCGTGTCACCGGACGCCTCATGTGCGGACTGAAGTCGCGCCTAGGCATCGCCCCAGCCTCGGCATACTAACAACGCGTTACATAGACTGCCAAGACGCGCAGGCCAACGCGCAGAAGCCGACCCGCCGGATTTGAGCGGGCCGGTGCCGCAAAAATGCGACACTGCGGCCTCTTAGAAAACGAAGGCCGGCTTCCGCGCAAATTCGGCCAGAGCGGGCGCGGCGGCGTCGAAAACGGGACGCCCTGAAACCTTTCCGCCCGACTTCTGATACAACATGACCCGGGCGGCGCGGCCCGATCCTTCGATCGCGATCAGTCGGCCACCGTCCCGCAGCAGTGCAAACAGCATCTCCGGCTGCGTTTCGCAGGCCCCGCCGACCACAATCGCGTCGAAGGCCTCCGACGTCGGGCGCCCCCCCGCAATCGCGGCCGCGCTGCCTGTCGCCGCCAACGCCGATTCGGCCATCGCGCGTGCGGCCTCGTCAGGCTCCCACAGGGTGGCCTGCGCGCCCATCGCCGACATCAGCGCAGCGCCATAACCCGAGCCCCCGCCATATTCGAGCGCCTGATCGCCGGGCTGCAGCTCCAGCGTCTGGATCATTCGCGCCACCACCATCGGCGCCATCAGGGCCCGGCCCGTCCCCGGCAGGGCGACGGCCTGGTCGAGATAGGCCAGATGCGACAGCGAGGCCGGCATGAAGGCTTCGCGCGCCACCTCGTCGGCGGCGGCCAGGACGGCCCGGTCGGTCACGTCATAGGTCCGCAGCTGGCAATCGACCATCATGCGGCGCAAGGGGGCGAAGCTGTCCATGTCCCGAATTCTCCGTCCGCCCGGTCGAACTGCGGGCTGCCGCCTTGGTCAGCCACGACACCTCGCGGGCGCCCTGCCCGGGCGCCGTCCCGGCCGACCGTGACTGCTTTCTCTTCGAGCCCGCCACAAAAGGCAAGACGCCGCGACCGATGCCCGAGCCTGCCAAGCGGCCCCCGACAGACGCCGCTCGTCGAGGGCCCCAGCGCCGCGCGATCCGCCCCATGGAGCGCCGCCTGCCCGCATGACGCGAGGGAAGCCTCCACAGCAAGCCGACTCACGTGGCCGCGCGCCGCCGCCTGACGTAACGTCCGCTCGAATCGCAGCCGGGCGCATTATGTTCGATACCAAGACTCTCTGCCTCGACCTCGTCCATCGCGCCGCCGTCGCGACGTCGCTATCGACCAGCGGGCACACCGACGCACGCTACCTCGCCGTGAACAACGCCTACCTCGCGCTGGCAGAACGCGTCTGGGACGAATTGATGGGCGAGTGCCTGATCGCGAAAGGCAGCGCGATCAGCACACCCGAGCGCGACCGACGGCTCGCCCTCCTGGAGAGGCAGGGCTACTATGATCGCGAGAGGGCGGTCATCGGCGTCGGCTCCGGGCGCAGGATCGAGGTCGAGATCAGCGCGCAGCGGATCTGGTGCAGCGGCCTGGCCTGCGACCTCGAATATTTCCGTCAGGTCGTGCCTGGCGCAGCGGACATGTCCGGGCCTGCTGCGATCAGCCTCGCCACGCCGCGCACGACGTTCCTGCCCGAGGTCGCAGACAACCTCGCCCATCTCTCGCCGCTCGACCGGGCCATCCTCCTGCGCCGCATGCTGACCGCTGTCGCCGAGGGCGCCGTGATGGTCGGCCAGGTGCGTCCCAACCGAGCGGTCTGGCAGTATTCCCAAGCGCTCCGCGAAAGGCTGGAGCCCTATATCTGCGTGGTGAACTCGACCGACCGGAAAACGCACTTCGATTTTTCCCGGCTGGCCGATGCTTCGGTCCAGACCTGCCTGCTCGAACTGGCGGATGAATTATGGAGTCTGATCCATTTCATCCGCGATCCCGTCATCGTCGACATGCTTCGCAGCCTGGTCGTGCCGTATACGACGCCGCCGCCGCTGCTCATCGGCGGCGGATAGACAAGCTTTCGCCGCCCCGGCGTTCCGCCACCGTTGCGTTCCAGTTGCCGTTCCTGACCGCCTTCCAGCGCCACCCGACCTGCCCGCCACAGCGATGTCATGGGCGATACAGCGTCACCCCGAAATCTATGTTATAAATATTCTAAAGTTTGAAAAAGGTGGAGCCGTCGGCATGTTTTCGACCCGCTCATTGAACATCGACTGGGTCAATCGCTCAGACGCGCCCGCCTGCTTGTCGACGATCGGCGCCTGCGATTCGCAATACCTCGCGGCAAACGAAAAATACCTCCAGCTGATCGAGCGCGTCTGGCCCGAGATCGAGAACAAAGATCTCGTCGAGAAGGGGTCGGCCATCAACAACGCCGATCGCGACCGGCGTTTATGGCTGCTCGAACATCAGGGCTACTACGACTCGCAGAGTGCTGTGATCCGGATGGCGACGGGCCGAATCGTCTCTGTCGAAATGAGCGCTCAAAGGGTCTGGTGCAGCGGCACCGCCTGCGATCTCGAATTCTTCATGCCGTCCCCCGCCGACAAGAACCGCCTCGACCACGCACCGGTTTCCAACAACGACAACAAGAGGGCCGTCTTTGCGCCAAGGCTCAAAAATCGACTGAACCAGATGAATGCGTTCGACAAAACCATCATTCTGCGTCGAATTTTGTCAGTGCTTGTCGAGGGCGCCGTCCTCACCGGAAAGATTTCCGAAATCACCCCCGTGAAGCGTTACTCCCACGAGCTCACCGAGCGCTTCCGGTATCACCAGGCCTGCGATCGAGCGACGACGCCCCGGGTGAGGTTCGATTTTTCGGACTTCGATCACGAGACACTGGAGGATTGCCTGCTTCAGGTGGCCGGCGAGATCTGGACCATCCTCATGCTGTCGAATGATCCGGTCGCATCGGAGCCGCTGCGAAGTCTGGTGGTCGACTACACCGTCCCCAGGCCTCTGATCGTCAGAGGCTGACCCGATATCGGCACGCGCCGGCCTGACGCGACATGGCGCCCATCCGAGGCGTGGCGGGCCAGACCGGCGACCACGCCGCATGCGGCAGCGACCGCCCGGCCGTCAGCCAAGGCAGGCCCGCCGTTTCCGGACGCGCGCCCGAAGGCGGGGAATTCAGTCAATCAGGATGAAAATTTGGAGGCCTCGCCCGGAATCGAACCGGGGTGCAAGGATTTGCAGTCCTCTGCGTAACCACTCCGCCACGAGGCCTTCCGCGGGACCGCATGGCGATGCGAGCCCGATGCCCGCTATAACCATATGCGGAGCCGCGCTGCAACCGCCAAGCGTCGCCGGTCGTGCGATGACACGCATTCCCCAGCCTTCCGACGGATAAGGGGTTGCGTCGCCGGAAACGCGTGGGTATACGCGGCCACCGATCCCGGATAGCTCAGCGGTAGAGCAATCGACTGTTAATCGATTGGTCGCAGGTTCGAATCCTGCTCCGGGAGCCAGTTATTCGAAAGGGCTCGAGCGTCATCGCTCGGGCCCTTTTTCGTTTGGCCCGCCGACGCTCCACCGCAGACGAGAAGGCTTTCGCGGTCGCGGCCTGCACGGCGCCGGCCTGTGCAGCGCGAGCGACCACGCAGGCGGCCGCGTCCAAACGCGCGCGTTCATGAACGGCAGCGAACTTTTCGCTTCACCTCCGGTTGTCATCCGTGGGCGCCTGGTGTCCGCGACGACCCAACCCAAGGAGAGCGATATGCGCAGACTGATTCTCGCGGCGGCGATGGCACTGGGCCTCGGAGCGATTCCAGCGTCCGTCTCGGCGGCGCCGGCTTTCGCCGTCCAGAGCGATGCGGTCGCAGCCGCCGACACCACTCTGGTCCAGTATCGCGGAAACTATGGCAACCGCGTCTATGAGAGCCGCCCGCGCTACCGGCAGCGCGGACGCAGCTATGGCCGCTATTACGGCGCTCCGCCGCGCGCCTACCGGCCTCGCCCCTACTACCGCCGCGACCGCCAGTGGGACCGGACCTGGTGAGCTGACAGACGACCGCCGGGCGTCGTGCCCGGCGGTGCTTCGTCGCAGGCTTGGCCGCCCGGCTGGCGCGGCCCGCAGCCAGGCGCTAGCTGTGCGTCATGACCGCTGCTTCCCTCCATTGGTTTCGCGACGACCTCCGCCTGGCGGATAATCCGGCGCTCGCGGCGGCCGTGGCGCACGGACCGACCTTGTGCCTCTACATCCTCGACGAAGGCGGCACGCGCCGACCGCTGGGCGGCGCCAGTCGCTGGTGGCTGTCGCGCTCGCTCGCGGCGCTCGGATCGGCGCTCGCCGAGAAGGGGGCGGGACTGGTCATCCTGCGCGGCGATCCGGCGATCCTGCTGCCGCGCGTCGCGGCCGCGGCCAAGATCGACTTGATCACCTGGAGCCGACGCTATGACGGCGATTCGGTTTCGCTCGACGGGCGCATCAAGGCGGAGTTGGTGGCCGCCGGCCGCAAGGTGACGAGCTTCAACGCGGCCCTGTTGAACGAGCCCTGGCAGGTCACCACCAAGACCGGCGATCCGATGAAGGTGTTCACGCCCTATTGGCGCGCCGCCCGCGCGCTCGGCGAGCCGCCCGCCCCCCTGCCCGCGCCCGACCGCATCGCGGCTCTGACGCTGCCGGCCGAACTCGCGGCACTGGCGGTCTCGCGCGCCGAACTGGCGCTCGAACCGACCAGACCCGACTGGGCGGGCGGGTTGCGCGCGGCCTGGACGCCCGGTGAAGCGGCCGCAGCCGCCAGTCTGCATGCTTTTCTCGCAGGTCCGCTCGACGACTATGGCGAGGGCCGCAACCGACCCGACTATGTCTCGACCTCGCGGCTCTCGCCGCATCTGCGCTTCGGCGAGATCGGCCCCCGCCAGATCTGGCACGCGACCCGCAGCGCCGTCGACAGCGGCGCGGCCGCCGCAAACCCCGCCGATGCCGAGAAATTCCTGGCCGAGATCGGCTGGCGCGAATTCTCATACCATCTGCTGTTCCACAACCCGACCTTGGCGCGGGACAACTACAACCGCCGCTTCGACGCCTTTCCCTGGCGCCGCGACGCAGCCGCGCTCGCTGCCTGGCAGCGCGGCGCGACAGGCTACCCGATCGTCGATGCCGGCCTGCGCGAGCTCTGGACCACGGGCTGGATGCACAACCGCGTGCGGATGATCACCGCCTCCTTCCTGATCAAGCATCTGCTGATCGACTGGCGGGCGGGCGAGGAGTGGTTCTGGGACACGCTGGTCGATGCCGATCCCGCCAGCAACGCCGCGAGCTGGCAATGGGTCGCAGGCTCCGGCGCCGATGCCGCGCCCTATTACCGGATCTTCAACCCGGTCACCCAGGGGCTCAAATTCGACCCGAAGGGCGGCTATGTCCGCCGCTGGATCCCCGAGATCGCAGGGCTCGACGACAGCGCGATTCACGAGCCCTTCAAGGCCGATCCCTCCAGCTTGCGCCGGGCCGGCATCACGCTGGGCGAAACCTATCCCCGCCCACTGGTCGATCTCGACATCGGGCGCAAGCGGGCGCTGGAGGCCCTGGCCGCGACGCGCGCGGCCGAGGCGGGCTGAGGCTCACAAGGGCCGCGCCGCGCCCCGGCGCGCCGCCATCCCCAGCAGCCAGAAATAGGCCGGATAAGGCAACAGGTTGATCGCCTTCAGCAGCCAGGACAGGCGGCGCGGGAAGGTGATCTCGAAACCACCGCGGGCGAACCCGTCGACGATGCGCCGCGCCGCTTCGTCGGGCGGCATGATAAAGGGCATCGGCACGTCCTTGGTCCGCGTCAGCGGCGTCTCGACCCAGCCCGGATTGACCAGTTGCAGGCGGATGCCGCGCTGGTCGCAGGTGAATTTCAGCGTCTCGCAGAGATGGATCGCCGCCGCCTTCGAGACGCCATAGGCCGAGGCCCCGGGCAGCCCGCCATAGCCCGCGACCGAGGCGTTGACCGCGATCTGGCCGCGACCGCGCAGCGCCATGCGCTCCATGACCGCCGACAGGCCGCGCGCCGCGCCGAGAAGATTGACGGCGATGATGCGCTCGAAGGCGGCGATATCGAGGACGCCGCCCGAATCGGGAGCGATTCCCGCATTCAGGAAGGCGAGCGCGATCGGGCCCTGCACGCTTTCGATGCCGTCGATCACGGCCTTCATCGAGGCGCTGTCGGTGACGTCGCCGGCATGGGCGACTATCCTGCCGGGCAGGCCCTCGGCGCGGCGCGCGACATTCTCGAGCAGATCGAGGCGCCGGGCGGTGATCGCCACGGTCCAGCCGCGCCGCGCCAGTTCGAGCGCGACCGCCTCGCCGATCCCGCTGCTGGCCCCCGTGACCCAGGCGACGCCGTCGCCCGGCTGCATACGCGGCAGTGACATGGAACCTCACAGGCTGGCACCAAACGGCCGGTCGCCTGTCTAGGCCCTGCGCCGCGAAGACGGAAGAGGCGCCGGCTGCACCGTGGCAGCCTCGCCACTGCGCAGTTGGCACGGCGGCGCGGTTCGGTGCAGTCTCGGCCTCCCTCGGATCGACAGACCAAGCCCCTCGAAAGACGAAGCCCCATGGCCACCACGCTGCTGTTCCGTGACGACGCCTATCGCACCGAAACACCGGCGACCGTGCTGGCCGTCACCGAACGCGGCGGCCTCGTTCTCGACCGCACCGTGTTCTACGCCACCGGCGGCGGGCAGCCCGGCGATGCGGGGCTGATCCGCCGCGCCGACGGCAGCGCCATTGCGATCGGCACCGCGATCTACGACCCCGACGACAGAAGCCGCGTGGTCCATGTCCCGCTCGAAGGCCAGAGCCTGCCCGCGCCGGGCGAAAGCGTCACCGCCGTGCTCGACTGGGAGCGGCGCCTCAAGCGCATGCGCATCCACACCGCCCTGCATCTGCTCAGCGTCGTCCTGGCCTATCCGGTGACCGGCGGCGCGATCGGCGAGGGCGACGGCCGGCTCGATTTCGACATTCCCGAAGGCGGGCTCGACAAGGCGGAGATTGCCGACAAGCTCAACGCCCTGATCGCCCGCAACGCCGACGTCACCGAAAGCTGGATCACCGACGCCGAACTCGACGCCAATCCCGGCCTCGTCAAGACGATGTCGGTGAAGCCGCCGCGCGGCTCGGGCCGGGTCCGGCTCGTGGCGATCGGCGATATCGACCTGCAGCCCTGCGGCGGCACCCATATCCGCAACACCGCCGAAATCGGCCTTGTCGCGGTCACCGATATCGAGAAGAAGGGCAAGCAGAACCGGCGCGTCCGGATTGCACTCGCCTGACACGACCGGCCGGCAAAAAAGACCACGAGGAAACACCCGACATGGCACGCGACACCGTTTTCGTCTCGACCGAGTGGCTCGCCGAGCGCCTGAACGCCCCCGACATCGTCGTGGTCGACGGCTCCTGGTATCTGCCGGTCCATGGCCGCGATCCCCATGCCGAATATGCCGACCGGCGTATTCCCGGCGCGCTGCGCTTCGACATCGACACGATCAAGGACACGACCTCCGACCTGCCGCACATGCTGCCGCGTCCGGAGGCCTTCGCCGCCGCCGTCGGCGCCATGGGCATCGGCGACGGCATGCGCATCGTCGTCTATGACGGGCTCGGCCTGTTTTCGGCGCCGCGCGTGCGCTGGACGTTTCGAACCTTCGGCGCCACCGATGTCGTCATCCTCGAAGGCGGCTTCCCGAAATGGCAGGCCGAAAACCGCCCGATCGAGCATGGCCCGCCGCGCAGCCGCGCCGCGCGCAGCTTCACCGCCCGGCTCGACCATTCCGCCGTGGCCGACGCGGCAGACGTCGCCCGCGCCCTCACGGAGGGCACCGCGCAGATCGTCGATGCCCGCCCCGGCGACCGTTTCCGCGGCGAGGCGCCCGAGCCGCGCGCCGGTGTGCGCTCCGGCCATATGCCCGGCTCGCTCAACCTGCCCTTCCCCGCCATCGTCGAGAATGGCCAGCTCAAACCGGCGGACGCCATCGCAGCCGCCTTCGCCGAGGCCGGCGTCGATCTCGACAGGCCGCTGATCACGAGCTGCGGCTCGGGCGTCTCGGCGGCGATCCTGTCGACCGCGCTGGAGACGATCGGCAAGCCGGCCCGCGCCATCTATGACGGCTCCTGGGCCGAATGGGGCGCCAGCGACTGGCCGCTCGCGACGGGACCGGCCCGCAAGCGCTGAGCGGTCGAGCCACTGAGCACGCCGCTGCACCGCAGCCGGGCCGCATTGACCCCGACGCGATCGGGCTATAGCGGACGGAAACGGTGAGCGGCGACGACGACCGGTGCGCCGGCTGTCGCAAAGCGCCGTCAGACTGGGTCGAGACGGCCGTGCGTGCAGGGCCTGGCCGCGACACCGCAGAGCAGATCGAGACGATGACGCCGACTGACGACACGCCGAGGGCCACGCGGCGCGACTGGCTTGGGCTGGCCGTGATCGCCCTGCCCTGCCTGCTCTATTCGATGGACCTGACCGTCCTGAACCTCGCCGTGCCGCAGCTCAGCGCCGACCTCAAGCCGAGCGCGGCGCAAATGCTCTGGATCGTCGACATCTACGGCTTCATGGTCGCGGGCTCGCTGATCACCATGGGCACGCTCGGCGACCGGATCGGGCGGCGCAAGCTGCTGCTGATCGGCGCGGCGGCCTTCGGCTTCGCCTCCGTCCTGGCGGCCTTCTCGACCAGCGCCGAGATGCTGATCGCGACGCGGGCGCTGCTCGGCGTCGCCGGCGCGACGCTCGCGCCCTCGACGCTGTCCTTGATCCACAACATGTTCCGCAACCCGCAGGAGCGGACCTTCGCGATCGGGATCTGGATCGCCAGCTTCTCGGCCGGCGGCGCGATCGGCCCGCTCGTCGGCGGCCTGCTGCTGGAGCATTACTGGTGGGGCTCGGTCTTCCTCGTCGGCGTGCCGGTGATGCTGCTGCTGCTGATCCTCGGCCCGATCCTGCTGCCGGAGTTCAAGGACCCCGATGCCGGGCGGATCGATCTCCTCAGTGCGGCCCTGTCGCTCGCCGCCGTCCTCGCCACGATCTACGGCATCAAGGACATGGCCGAGCACGGAATCGGCTGGCGCGCCGTGGCGCCGATTCTGGCGGGCATCGGCATCGGCGCCGTTTTCCTGCGCCGGCAGCGACGGCTGACCGACCCGATGCTCGACCTCAAGCTGTTCCGCAATGCGGTCATCAGCGCGGCGCTGGCGATCAACGTGCTCGGCTTCCTGTTCCTGTTCGGCAGCTTCCTGTTCATCGGGCAGTATCTGCAACTGGTGCTCGGCTTCTCGCCGCTCGAGGCCGGCCTTTGGAGCCTGCCCTCGGCGATCGCCTTCATCCTGGGCGCGCCGGTCGTGCCCGTGCTGGCGCATCGCTTCCGGCCGGCCCTTATCATGGGCACCGGGCTGGCGCTGGCCGGCTGCGGCTTTGCCCTGCTGTCGCGGGTTGCAGTTGACAGCCACCCCGCGGTCGTCGTGGTTGCAGGCGTCGTCTTCTCGCTCGGCTTCACGCCGGTCGTCGCCCTGACGACGGAGTTGATCGTCGGCACAGCGCCGCCGGAGCGCGCCGGCTCGGCTGCGGCGCTCTCCGAGACCAGCCTCGAATTCGGCGGCGCCGTCGGCATCGCGATCCTCGGCAGCATCATCACTGCCGTCTATCGCAGTGAGATCGCCGCCGGGATGCCGGCGGGCCTGCCAGACGAGGCCGCACGCGTCGCGGCCGCGACGCTGGGCGGGGCGGTCGCCGAAGCCGCGCAGCTGCCGGCGGATCTCGCCGCCGGCCTGCTCGCGGTGGCCCGCGCGGCCTTCGTCTCAGGCATGCAGCTTTCCGCCCTGGTCGCGACGCTGGGACTGTTTGCAACCGCGCTGGTCGCGCTCGTGCTGCTGCGCGCCGTGCCGCCGGCGTCCGCGCAGGTAGCGCCGAAGCCGGTTTCGCCCGAGGCCGCGCTGCCCTAAACCTGTCCGGACAGGAGCATGCCGATGTCCGACCATGATCACGACCATCCTCACGATCATCCCCATGAGCACGGCCACGTCGCCGACGGCGAGCCGCGCTGGAAGCATGACGGCGTCCGGGTCGTCACCGGCGACAGGCTCGATTCCAACACCGCCCAGACGCCGGGCATGTTCCGGCAGGCGGCGATCAACCATGCCCGCGTCGGCGCGCAGAAGATCTGGGCCGGTACGGTCTCGATCCAGCCCAACGCCAAGACGGGCGTCCACCACCATGGCGAGCTCGAAAGCGTGATCTATGTCGTGCGCGGCAAGGCGCGGATGCGCTGGGGCGAACGGCTCGAATTCGTGGCCGAGGCCGGCCCAGGCGACTTCATCTATGTGCCGCCCTTCGTGCCGCATCAGGAGATCAACGCCGACCCCGACAACCCGCTCGAATGCGTGCTGGTCCGCTCCGACAACGAGGCGGTGGTCGTCAACATCACCGATGTCGACCCGGTCGAAGCCCCGGAATCGGTCTATTGGGTCGACCCGATCCACAAGCACCCGCCGGGCTGAGCGGGCCGGTCAGGCAAGGTCCGCCTGGCCTTCGCCCTCGCGGGCCATGATGTGGATCCCTTCCGGCATCAGGGCGACGGTGACCGCCGAGCCGGGTCCGAGCCCGGTCCGGCGGGCGTAATGCGCGGGCAAGGTCATCGACAGCAAGGGCGCGTCTTGGCCGTCGAGGACGACGGTGACGGCCAGACTCTCGCTGAGATGGACGAGATCGCGGATCGTGGCCGCGAAGCGGTTGGGCTGGCTGTCGGCCTGATCGAGGTCGGTGCGGCTAAGCAACACCTGCGTACCGGCGATCGCCCAGGCGATGTCGGCCCCGACCGGATGGGACTCGGCGCGGGGAGTCTCGATCCTGCGGCCGTTCCAGTCGAGCCAGGTGCGAGGACCGTCCTGTGCGACGATGCGAGCTGAAAAGATGTTCTTGAGATCGACCAGCCGCGCCGCCTGCACGCTCGCCGGCCGGGCCAGGACATCGCGCGGCGTCCCGGTCTGGAGGATCCTCCCCCGGTCCAGCAGGCACATCCGGTTGGCGACGCGGGCCGCCTCGTCGAAATCATGCGTCACGACGAGGATCGGGATCGGGAAGGCCCGGCTCAGGTCTCGCAATTCGCCGTAGAGCCGCTGGCGCGTCACCCGATCGACCGCGGAGAACGGCTCGTCGAGCAAAAGCACGTCGGGATCGCGCGCCAGCGCCCGCGCAACGGCGACGCGCTGCTGCTGGCCGCCTGAGAGTTCCGCCGGCCTGCGTGTGTGGAGATCGGCCAGATGGACCAGTTCGAGCAGTTCGCCGGCCCGGCGCGACCGCTCCGGACGGGGCAGATGGCCGAGCGCCGCAGCCACATTCGCCAGCGCGGTCATATGGGGAAACAGCGCATAATTCTGGAAGACGAGGCCGACGCGCCGGCGATAGGGCGGCAGATCGATCCGGCGCGAGGTGTCCAGCCAGCTTGCCCCTCCGACCGAGACTTGGCCGACCGCCGGTCGGTAGAGGCCGGCAATGGTGCGCAGGATCGTGGTTTTGCCGCTTCCCGATGGGCCGACCATAGCCAGGACATCGCCGGCCGCGCAGGACAGGCTCAGATCCAGCGGGATCGGTGCGGTCTGTCGCAGCGTGACCGCGAGCGCATCGTCAGCCATGTCGGCGACCGACCTGCGAGGAGAGGCGGTAGATCAGTCCCAGCGTCGCCAGCGACATCGCCAGCAGCGTCGCGGCCATGATGCCGGCGCTGGCCGTGTCGAAGGCCTGGACGCGGTCATAGATCGCGATCGCGACGGTCTTCGTCTCCCCGGAAATCGATCCGCCGACCATCAGCACCACGCCGAACTCGCCCAGTGTGTGGGCGAAGGTCAGGACCAGCCCCATCAGGATCCCCTGCCAGGCGAGCGGGATCTCGATGCGCATCAGAACGGACCGGGGCGACAGCCCCGAGACGGCAGCCGCCTCGCGGATTTCAGGCGCGATCGCCTCGAAGGCCCGCTGCGCCGGCTGGATGGCGAAAGGCAGATTGACGATCACCGAGGCCAGCACCAATCCCTCGAAGGAAAAGACAAGGTTGTGCCCGAAGGTCGCCGCCCAGAACTGGCCGATCGGGGTCGCCCCGCCGACGCTGACGAGCAGGTAGTATCCCACGACGGTCGGCGGCAGCACCAGCGGCAAGGCCAGCGCCGCTTCGACGAAACCCTTTCCCGGGAAGCGGGCATAGGCGAGCCAGCGTCCGACGAACACCCCGACAGGCAACAGCACCGCCACCGTCACGAGACCCAGCTTGATCGACAGTGAGAACGCGACCCAATCCAACGTGGCAGACCCTATTCGCCCGGCAACAGGAAACCATAGCGCTTCAGCACGGCTCGCGCCGACGCCGACTGCGCATAGTCGTAAAAGGCTCGCGTAACGTCGTCGGCGCTCTTCAGCAGGACCATGCGCTGACGCAGCGGCTGGTGCAGCTCGGCCGGGATGAGCGCGTAGGTCCCAAGCTGCGCCATCTGCGGCGCCAAAGCCAGTGAAAGGGCGAAGATGCCACCCTGCGTCGAGCCCGATGCGGCGAACTGAGCCGCCTGGCTGACATTCTCGCCGAACACCAGCCGCGGGCGCACCGTGTCCCAGAGCCCCGCCGTCGTGAGCGCCTCCTGGGCGGCGCGGCCGTAAGGCGCGTGCTCGGGATTGGCGATGGCGAAGCGCGTGATGCGGCCATCGGCCAGCGCCGCCTTGAACCCTGCCAGCTGCGAATCGGGTTGCCAGTTCGCCCCCTTCGGCGCGAACAGGACGATGCGGCCGATCGCATAGAGGGCGCCGCGATCGACCGTCAGCCCCTTCTCGTGCAGCTCGAACACGAAACCCTCATCGGCCGACAGGAACAGCTGGAACGGCGCCCCCTGGATGATCTGCGTCTTGAAATTGCCCGACGAACCATAGGTCGGCAGCACAACCCGCCCGGTTTCTTGGGTGAAGGCGGCGATCATTTCGTCGAGGGCAAATTTCAGATCCGATGCGGCGGCGATCCGCGGCGCGTTGGCCTGAGCGCCCGCCGGCACGACGGCGCCGAAGGCCAGAGCCATTGCAGCCACGCTCAAACGCATGATCCAACGCAGCGCCCGCTCAATCTGCGACGGCACGGCTCTCTCCTCTCGTTATATCCAACGGACTATAACGTTGAATCGCCAGTTCGCCATCAAAATCGGCGGCGGGCGGCGGGCGCCTGAGCGTCCTGCTGGCCAGTTCGCTTGGGAATTGCCGCGGCGATGTTCTACCATCCGGGCATGCCCAAAGATGCCGCCATCCCCGAGACGTCACCAACGCGCCCTGCGCTGAAGCTCGGCCTGCGGCTCGATTTCACGCCGGGGGGCCGACTCGGCCCCGGCAAGGCCGATCTGCTCGAGGCGATCGGCCGGACCGGCTCGATCTCCGCTGCGGGCCGCGCGATGACGATGTCCTATCGCCGCGCCTGGCTCTTGGTCGACGATCTCAACCGCATGTTCAAGCAGCCTCTGGTCGAGGCGCAGCCCGGCGGCGCCAAGGGCGGCGGCGCGCGTCTGACGCCGCTCGGCATCGAGGTCATCGCGCATTACCGCGCGGTCGAGCGGGCCGTTCGGGACGCGGGTGCCGCCCCGCTCGCAGCGTTGCGCGACCTGATCGAGCCGGCCCCGCGCCCGGCCCCGGGCGAGGATGAAGTCGTCCCTGACGAAGACGAGGACTGACGCCATGAACATCGGCGAGGCGGCGAAGCGCTCCGGCGTCAGCGCCAAGATGATCCGCTATTACGAGAGCATCGGGCTGATCGCGGCTCCGCTGCGGACGCAGGCGCAGTACCGCGTCTATGCGGATGAGGACGTCCACACGCTGCGCTTCATCCGGCGCGCCCGAAATCTCGGCTTCTCGCTGGAGGAAAGCCGCGCGCTCTTGGCGCTCTGGCGCGACAAGAGCCGCGCCAGCGCCGATGTGAAGCAGCTTGCCATGAGCCATGTCCGCGACCTCGAGGCGAAGGCGGCCGAACTGCAGGCGATGGCCGACGCGCTACGCCATCTCGCGCAGCACTGCCATGGCGACGGC
This sequence comes from Allobosea sp., assembly GCF_030695125.1. Taxonomy (GTDB): domain Bacteria; phylum Pseudomonadota; class Alphaproteobacteria; order Rhizobiales; family Beijerinckiaceae; genus Allobosea. The sequence continues at coordinate 37,219 of NZ_JAUYTP010000067.1, forward strand.
CGGCCCGACTGCCCGATCCTGAGCGACCTCGCCGCACCACCCCGCGATCCCTGCTGCTGAGCGGGGCATCGACCGCAGCGCATGAAACGACCGGAAAATCGCCCCGGCCATGCGTCTGTCGGCTGGACGGAACGGGGCGCGATTGGTCATATGCCGGCCTGACCAAGGCAGGACCATCATGGACAACCGAAACGATCTCTGGCGCCACGTCGATGCCAACAAGGAGCGCCTGATCGCGCTGAGCGAGCGGGTCTGGGGCATGCCCGAGGTCTGCTACACCGAGACGCGCTCCTGCGCCGAGCATGAAGCCGAGCTTGTGCATCAGGGCTTCCGCGTCACCAAGGGCATCGCCGACATCCCGACCTCCGTGATCGGCGAGGCCGGCGAAGGCGGACCCGTGATCGCCTTCATGGGCGAGTACGACGCCCTGCCCGGCCTGTCGCAGGAAGCCGGCGTCGCCAGCCACTCTCCGGTCGAGACCGGCGGCCACGGCCATGGCTGCGGCCACAACCTGCTGGGCTCCGCCGCGCTTCTCGCCGCCGTGGCGATGAAGGACTGGCTCGCCGAGCACAAGCTGCCCGGCCGCGTGCGCTATTACGGCTGCCCGGCCGAGGAAGGCGGCGCCGCCAAGGCCTTCATGGTCCGCGCCGGCGCGTTCGACGATGCCGATGTCGCGATCTCCTGGCACCCGTCGAGCTGGTGGGAGGTGGCGCCGCCGCTCGCGCTCGCCAACACCCGCGCCGACTTCACCTTCACCGGCCGCACGGCGCACGCTGCCGCCGCGCCCCATCTCGGCCGCAGCGCGCTCGACGCGGTCGAACTGATGAATGTCGGCGTCAACTACATGCGCGAGCACATGCCCAGCGACGCCCGCGTCCACTATGCCGTGCTCGACACCGGCGGCATCGCCCCGAATGTCGTCCAGGCCCATGCCCGTGTGCGCTATTCGATCCGCGCCCGGGACCTGCGCGGTATGCTCGAACTCGTCCAGCGCGTGAAGAAGATCGCCGAAGGCGCCGCGCTGATGACGGAAACCAAGATGGAGATGCGCATCGTCAGCGCCGTCTCCGACCTGCTCGGCAATACGCCACTGGAGCAGGCGATGCATGGCGTGATGGAGGAGCTCGGCCCGCCGCATTTCGACGACGCCGACCGCGCCTTCGCTCAGGAGATCCGCAAGACCCTGCAGCCGCAGGAGATCGCCTCGATCTGGCGCACGATCGGCATGGACGACACCGGCGCGCCGCTGGCCGATTTCCTCGTGCCGATGGACGCCAAGCGCAACCCGGCGATCGGCTCGACCGATATCGGCGATGTCAGCTGGGCGGTTCCGACGGTCCAGGCCCATGCGCCGACGGTCGCGATCGGCACGCCCTTCCACACCTGGCAGGTCGTGGCCCAGGGCAAGACCCCGGCCGCCCACAAGGCGATGGTCCATGTCGCCAAGGCGATGGCGGCGACCGGCGCCGCCGTCCTGCTCGATCCCGCGCTGATGGCCGCCGCCAAGGCCGACCACAAGAAGCGCCTGGGCGCGGAGGGCTACACCTCGCCGCTCCCGCCCGAGGTCAAGCCGCCGCTGACGATGTCGCTGGGCGGGTGAGTTGCTGAGGCTTGTCCAGGAAGCTCCGTCATCCTGGACAAGCCGCGTAGCGGCGCAGGCCGGGATCCATCCTAGGGCTCCGTTGGCGCCCTAGGATGGATCCCGGGACGACCTGCGGTCGCCCCAGGACGACGGCGGAAGCGGATGCGAAGAGCGCTCAGCGCAGCCCGTCCTCGCCCTTGATCTGGTCCTTGGTCAGCCCGCCGATGCGCGGCAGCGGCCGGCCGGAATCGGTGACCGCGATCGCGACCAGGATTTCGCCGGCGCGCGGGGCATCCGTCACCCGCACCTCGACCGCGTCGAAATGCGAGCGGACGAAGGCTGCATCCTTGTGGCCGAGCGGCACGTCGATCGGCGTGCCCAGCCCGCCGCGCTTCTTGGCGGAGGGGATCAGCGCCGGGCCCTTCCCGAGCGCGGCGCGCACCGGCGTGCCCATTTTCGGATGCAGGATCGCCGCGGCATGCTCCAGCTCGCCGCCCTCCCCGACGATCGCGGCCTTGCCGAAGCTCTCGGCCTGGGCGGGCTCGATGCCGAGTGCCGCGAGGCAGCGCTTCGTCAGGAGATCGCCGAGTTCGACGCCGATCTCGGTCAGCTCCCCGAGATCGTCGCGGTAGCCTCCGGCAAACGGGTTGGCGATCACCGCGACCGAGACGGCGCGCCGCGTCGGCGGCGAGACGGATCGCCCCCCTTCGATCAGGGTTTCGTCGACCTGGGTGAGGATCTTGCGGATGGTCGCGGGCATGATGGGCTCCGGCGGAAAGGAGGGTGTCGGGGCGGCGTGCGCGCTCAGCGCTGCCCGTCCCAGACGCTGATCTGATCGGCGCGCAGGCCGCCGACGCGCTCATGGATGCGCGCGCCCGTGGTCATGACGAGGATGAGCACCATCTCGTCGGCCTGGGGCGAGCCCGGCACGCCGACCTCGACCGCGCCGAAATGGCTGCGCACATAACAGGCGTTGATATGGGTGACGGGGATGTCGATCCGCGCGCCCGGCCCGGCGACCTTCTTGGTCGAGGGCACGATCGCCTTGGCGTTGCCGAGGATCTCGCGCATCGCGTAGCCGCCCGGCACATGCCAGAGCGCGCCATGCTCCAGTTCGCCGGCCGAGCCGACGACGGCGCCCTTGCCATAGCCCTCGACGGTCGCGGGATCGCCGCCGAGCGCGTTGAGGCAGCGCGTCGCCATCTCCAGCCCCGCGGGCTTGAGCGCCTCCATCATCGGCATGATGTCGGGCTCGTAGCGGCCGGCATAGGGGTTGGTCAGCACGGCGCAGACGGAGGCGATGCGCTCGGTGCGGCCGGGCAACGGGCCGAATTCGTGGAAAATCTCCTCGACCGTGGTCTGGATGCGGCGGATCTCGACGAGCACGCTCATGGGACGACCTCTCAAACGACCGCAGGCGCGCTGTGCGACGGCGGCGTCGAGCGCGAGCGCCCGGTCCGCACCAGCCCGTCGATGACGACCATGCCGATGCCGGGGATGTCGCCGAGCGACACCGCCTCCAGCAGGCCCTTGCCCGAGGAATGCTGGGGCTTGTCGAGGAACACGAAATCGGCGGGATAGCCCACGGCGATCAGCCCGGCATCGAGCGAGCGCCGGCGCGCGACATTGCCGGTGGCGAGGCAGAAGGCCTGCTCGGCCGGCAGTCCGCCGAGGCTCGACAACAGCGTGATCATCCGCAGCATGCCGTTGGGCTGGACGCCGGAGCCGGCGGGCGCATCGGTGCCGATCAGCACATCCGCCAGCCGCCCGGCCTCGCGCGCCGCCTCCAGCGCCACCAGCGCCGATTTCTCGTTGCCGTTATGGACGACCTCGAGCGCGCCCTTCGCCTTCTCGCAGAGGATGCGGATGTCGGCATGGGCGATCGAGGTCGGCCCGCCATTGATGTGGCTGACGACGTCGGGCTGAGCCTCCAGCACGTCGTCCTTGTTGACGAAATGCGAGCCGGCGATCGAGGGGCCGCCCGTATGCATGATCGATTCGAGCCCGATCTCGCGGCACCAGTCGGCGACGCGCTTGGCGTCGGGCCCCTTGGCGACGGTGCCGAGCCCGATCTCGCCGATATGCCGGATGCCGAGCGCCTTCAGCTCCTCGAAGACCTCGCGGCCGAAATCGAGCTCGGCCACCGGCGCACCCGCGATCACCTTGGCACCGGCCGGTCGGAAATTCTGGAAGCAGCGCTGCGCCGTGACGGCCAGCGCCTTGACGCCGATGGCATCCTTCGGCCGGCCCGGCAGATGCACCTCGCCGGCCGAAACCAGCGTGGTGACGCCACCATTCACCCCCATCTCGATCCAGCCCAACTGGTTCTGGCGCGGCGTCCAGTCGCCGAAGACAGGGTGGCAATGGGAATCGATCAGCCCCGGCGACAGGCCTGAGCCCTTCGCGTCGATCACGGTCTCGGCGCCGGAGCAATCGAGATCGGCCACCTTGCCGATCGCGGCGATGCGCCCGTCGACGACGACGATCGTGTCCGCATCGAGGATCGGCTTGTTCAGATCGCCCGAGAGCAGCAGGCCGATGTTGCGCACCACCAGCTTGCCCTTGGCGGGTCCCGCCGCGACGTCGTGAGCCATCTGGATCTCCGCAGCCCTGCCGCCGGCACCTCGATGGGACAGGCGGCGATTGAATGTGTAATAACAATCATGGAGAGGCCCGCCGCTGCTGGCAAGGGGCTGACCAAGGGCCTGACAAGGGTCTGGCGCGCTGCTGGCGAGGGCGCCCGCTTGCGCCTGAGCGCCCACCGCCGAGGAGGCTAGAAGACCGCCATGACGCGCATCGAGTCCCCCATCGTCGAGGTGGATGGCGAGACGCCTGCCGACGCCATCAGGCGCGGGCGCAAGCCCGCCGAGAGCTATGTGCTCGAGGAGCAGGTCGGCTTCCTGATGCGGCGCGCGCAGCAGCGCCACATCGCGATTTTCCAGCGCATCATGGGCGAGGACGGGCCGACGCCGACCCAGTTCGCCGCGATGGCGAAACTCGGCGGCGGCGAGGATATCTCCCAGAATCAGCTCGGGCGGATGACCGCCATGGACCCCGCCACGATCAAGGGCGTCATCGCGCGCCTCGCCGAGCGCGGGCTGGTCGAGCGTCGCCCGGACCCGGACGACCAGCGCCGCGTCCGCGTCCGCCTGACGCCGGCCGGGCTGGAGGCGATGCCGGGCCTCACCGAGAAGGCGCGCGCCATCACGGCCGCGACCCTGTCGCCCCTCTCCCGCGAGGAGGCCGAGCGCCTGCTCGCGCTGCTGGCGCGTCTCGATTGAGCACCGGCTGCCCGCAAAATCTGCTTGCGCCACCTTGTTTGTATACTAACAATAATCGGCACGGGTTCCGGATCGTCACAGTCTAGGGGAGCTGGCCATGGCGCGCTATCTGCGGCCCACCACGCTGGAGGAGGCGCTGGCGCTGCGCGCGCAGGCCGGCGAGACGCCCCTGGCGCTCCTCGCCGGCGGCACCGATGTCTATCCGGTCCGTACGCACAAGAGCGCCTGGTTCCAGCCCTTCAGCCGTGATGTGCTCGACCTCGGCGCGGTGCCCGAACTCTCCGGCATCCAGCATGACGCCACGGGAACCCGCATCGGCGCGACCGCGACCTGGAGCGCCGTCGCCGACGCCGCGCTCCCGCCCGCCTTCGACGCCCTGAAGCAGGCCAGCCGGCAGGTCGGCGGCGTGCAGATCCAGAATCGCGGCACGATCGGCGGCAATCTCTGCAACGCGTCGCCGGCCGCCGACGGCGTGCCGCCCCTGCTGGCGCTCGACGCGCAGGTCGAACTGGCGAGCCTGCGCGGCCGGCGCCAACTGCCGCTCGCAGACTTCGTGCTGGGCAACCGCCGCACGGCATTGGCGCCCGACGAGATCCTGGTCGCAATCCACGTCCCCGCGCAGCCCGAGGGCGCCCGCTCGACCTTCCTCAAGCTCGGCGCGCGCGCCTATCTCGTCATCTCCATCGCCTCCGTTGCCGCCGTCATCGCCACCGACGCGGCGGGCTTGGTCTCCGGCGTCCGTCTCGCCGTCGGCGCCTGCTCGGCGGCGCCGCAGCGTCTGGCCACGCTGGAGGCCCGGCTCATCGGGTTGCCCGCCGGCGATCTCGCCGCCCGCGTCGAGCCCGAAGACCTCGCCGCTCTGGCGCCGATCGATGATGTCCGCGCCAGCGCCGCCTATCGCCGCGATGCGGCACTCGTGCTGGTGCGCCGGGCGCTGACCCAACTCGCCGGCAAGCCGATGGAGGCCGCAGCGTGACCATCCATGACCGCTCGGCTCTCGCCGCCACCGCTCATGCCGCGGACGCCATCGCCTTCCGGCTCAACGGCGCCGATGTCGCGCTGGGCGACGCGCCCGACAGCCGCCTCAGCGAAGTCCTGCGCGCCAGCCTCGGCGCCACCGGGACCAAGGTCGGCTGCGATGCCGGCGATTGCGGCGCCTGCACCGTCCTGATCGACGATGCACAGGCCTGTGCCTGCCTTGTGCCGGTCGGCCAGATCGCCGGCTGCGACGTGCTCACGGTCGAGGGGCTGGCGGAGACGGCGATCGGCGCCGCGCTCCAGCAGGCCTTCCAGCTGCATGGCGCGGCCCAGTGCGGCATCTGCACGCCGGGCATGCTGATGGCGGCCTATGATCTGCTGCGGCGCAACCCGCAGCCCGGCGAGCGCGAGACGCTCGACGCGCTCGGCGGCGTGCTCTGCCGCTGCACCGGCTATCTCAAGATCGTCGAGGCGGTGCGCGACGCCCATCGCTTCATCGGTAGCGGGACGATCGTCACCGAGGTCGAAGGTCCTTCGATCGGCACGCGGATAGCCCGTCTCGACGGCGCGCCCAAGGTCGCCGGCTCAGAGCGCTACGGCGCCGACAGCGCTCCCGACGATGCCCTCTGGCTGCGCGCGATCCGCTGCCCGCATCCGCGCGCGCGCTTCACGCTGGGCGATCCCGAGGCCTTCGTCGCCGCGCGGCCCGGGCTGGTGAGGGTCTTCACCGCGCAGGACGTGCCGGGCGAGAACTCCTTCGGCATCTATCCGCATCTCAAGGACCAGCCGGTCTTCTCGGCCGGTGAAACGCGCTATCGCGGCGAATGCGTGCTGGCGGTGGTCGGCGAGAAGGAGGCGGTCGAGGCGCTGAGCATCGACGACATGCCGATCGCCTGGGAGCCGCTGCCGGCGATGGTCGGCAGCGCCGCGGCGCTGGCCGAGGGCGCCTTCACCCTGCACGACTTCGTGCCCGACAATGTGCTGACGCGCGGCCGCGTCGAGCGCGGCGATGTCGAGGCGGGCTTCGCCCAGGCCGCCCATGTCGCCCAGGGCGCCTTCGAGACCGGTTTCGTCGAGCACGCCTATATCGAACCCGAAGCCGGCTATGCAAAGCGCATCGGCGACACCATCGAGATCTTCGCCTGCACGCAGGCGCCCTATATGGACCGCGACGAGGTCGCCCGCGTGCTCGGTCTGCCGCTGGAGAGCGTCCGCATCCTGCCCTCCGCCTGCGGCGGCGGCTTCGGTGGCAAGCTCGACGTCTCGCTGCAGCCGATGCTGGCGGTGGCGGCCTGGGTGCTGGACCGGCCGGTGCGCTGCGTCTTCTCGCGCATCGAATCGATGATCTCTTCGACCAAGCGGCATCCCTCCTCGATCCAGGCGAAGGCCGCCTGCGATGCGGAAGGCCGGCTCGTTGCCTATGCGATGGACGGTGATTTCGACACCGGCGCCTATGCTTCCTGGGGACCGACCGTGGCAGGCCGCGTGCCGGTTCATGCGACGGGGCCCTACAAGGTGCCCCATGTCCGCAATCTCTCCCGCGCCATCTACACCAACGGCCCGCCCTCGGGCGCCTTCCGCGGCTTCGGCGTGCCGCAGGCGGCGCTCGCCCAGGAGAGCCTGTTCGACGATCTCGCCACAGCCGCCGGCCTTGACCGGCTGGAGTTCCGGCTGATCAACGCGATCCGCGCCGGCGACACGACGCCATCAGGCCAGCGTCTCGAAGCCAGCGCCGGCCTCGCCGAATGCCTGGAGGCGCTGAAGCCGCACTGGCAGCGGTTGCTGGCGGAAGCGGCCGCCTTCAATGCGAGCGAGGGCCGCACCCGCCGCGGCGTCGGCATCGGCTGCATGTGGTACGGCATCGGCAACACCGGCATGTCGAACCCCTCGACCATGCGCGTGACGCTGTCGCAGGACGGCCGCCTGACCTTCTGGAACGGCGCCGTCGACATCGGCCAGGGCTCGACCACCGTCCTGACCCAGATCGCGGCGGATGCGCTCGGGCTGCCGGTCGAGCGCTTCGACCTCGTGCTCGGCGACACCGCTCTGACCTTCGACGCCGGCAAGACCTCCGCCTCGCGCCAGACCTTTGTCTCCGGCCGGGCCGCCGAGGCGGCCGCCGCCGCGCTGCGCGCCGAGATCCTGCGACTGACCAATGCCGGCCCAATGGCGCGGCTGGCCCTGGAGGGGACGAGCGTCACCGTCGCGGAGAATGGCGTCGTCGCGCGGATCGACCTCGCCGCCCTGCCCGCGAAGCCCGACGGCACGGTGCTGGAGGGGATCGGCTCCTTCGATCCGCCGACCGTCCCGCTCGACTCGATGGGCCAGGGCGTGCCTTACGCCACCTATGGCTTCGCCGCGCAGATCGCCTCGCTCGATGTCGATCTCGATCTCGGCACGATCAGGCTGAACCGCATCGTCGCCGCCCATGACGTCGGCCGCGCGATCAACCCGATGCTGGTCGAAGGCCAGATCCATGGCGGCATCGCCCAGGGCATCGGGCTGGCGCTGATGGAGGAATACCTCCCCGGCCGCACCGAGAACCTGCACGACTACCTGATCCCGACCGCCGGCGACGTGCCGCCGATCGACATCATCCTGGTCGAGGACCCCGAGCCGCTCGGCCCCTCCGGCGCCAAGGGCATCGGCGAACCGGCGCTGGTGCCGACGGCGCCCGCGATCCTCGGCGCGATCCGCCATGCTACCGGCGTCACCCCGCGCCAGGTGCCCGTGCTGCCGCACCGGCTCTGGGAGTTGCTGCGCGCCAAGGAGGGTCGCTCGTGAACGAGATCAACCCGATGACGACGCAGGAGAGCGTGCTCGCCGAGCGCTCGCGCAAATTCGGCGTCGCCGAGGGCGATGAGGGCATCGTCCGCTGCGACGCCTGCCCGGTGCTCTGCCGGATCCGGCCGGGCCGCGCCGGCGCCTGCTCGCGCTATGCCAACGAGAACGGGCTCTTGATCCGCACCGATCCGGTCGTGCTGCTGGCGGAAGCGGTGGAGGGCGGCCAGCCGCTCGTCGCCTTTGCCGAAAACGCACAGGACTGGGACGGCTCGATCCTGCCCGCCGAGCGCGTCTTCGTCACCGGCATCGGCTCGGGCACCACCTATCCCGACTACAAGCCCGCGCCCTTCATCGTCTCATCGCAGCATGAGGGCGTCGACACGGTGACCGTGGTGACCGAGGGCATCTTCTCCTATTGCGGCCTCAAGGTGAAGATCGACACCGACCGCCATCTCGGCCCGGAGACCGCGGCGATCCGCGTCAACGGCGAGCAGGTCGGCCATGTCACCACCGCCGAATACGGCTCGCAGATGCTCTCCATCGGCGGCGTGCGCCATCTCACCGGTGGCTCCAAGAAAGAGGGCAACACCACCTGCGAGACGATGCTGAAGCTCGGCAACGGCGAGGCGGTCGAGCTCACCATCGATGGCGGCCATGGCGTCGTCGTCGAGGCCGGCCAGGCGCCGATCGTCGACGGCAAGCCCGAGACGCGCATGCGCGTCGGCTGCGGCTCGGCCACGATCGGCATCTTCGCCAAGCAGTGGCAGGGCCATGTCGACGAGGTCATCGTCGTCGACGACCACATCACCGGCGTGCTGACCGAGCATCAGGCCGGCCGCGTGCTCGACATGAAACCCGCCGGCATCCGCGTGCGCGGCCGCAAATCGACGCCCGGCCGCTATTTCCAGGTGGCGCAGCCAGGCCTCGGCTGGGGCGGCACCGACATCACCGACCCGCTCTCGATCATCCAGAAGATCGACCCGGGCACCGCCTGGCCCGGCATGCGGCTGCTGATGACCTCGACCACCGGCGAGGATTCGCTCTACTGCATCCTCGACGAGAACCTCCTGCCGGTGGAGGCGGAGATGCCGGCTGCCGTGCGCCAGGTCGTCGAGCGCATCGGCGAGAACTGCGAGCCGTCGCTCTGCAGCGTGCTGTTCGTCGCCGGCGCCGGCGGCTCGCTGCGGGCCGGCGTCACCGAGAACCCGATCCTGCTCACCCGCTCCGTCCAGGGTGGCACGACGCGCGTCACCATGGGCGGCGCGCCAGTCTATGTCTGGCCCGGCGGCGGCATCACCGTCATGGTCGATGTGCTCAGGATGCCAAAGAACGCCTTCGGCTATGTCCCGACGCCCGCCATCGTCGCACCGATCGAGTTCACCCTGCCGCGCGATCTCTATCTCGCCTCCGGCGGCCATGCCGAGGAGATCGTTCCGGTCGAGGAGGTCCTGCGTGCCCATGGCGGCCAGGCCCGGATCGAGGGCGGCGCGGCCGAGAACCCCTGGCCGCTGCGGCGGGGCTTCGGTCCGTGATCCCCTCAGCCCTCATCCTGAGGAGCCGCGAAGCGGCGTCTCGAAGGATGGTCCAGCGTGCTCTGGAGCATCCTTCGAGACGTGCCTTCGGCACTCCTCAGGATGAGGGCTGAGGAATGCAAGGCGCTCCATGGGCGCTCACCGCGTCGCCCGACTGCCGGGCAACCGCCTGCATCTCCAGGAGGGCCCGAGCGATCTCGTCATCGCGGCCTTCGGCGCTCCCGCAGAGATCGAGCGCGCCTATGGCGCCGCCGAGGCCGCCTTCGACGGCCTGCTGGCCGAGCTCGCTGGCGAGCTCGCGGTCCTGCGCCAGCCGCTCGGGCCGCAACCGCCGCCGCTGGCCGGCGCGACGGCGAGGCGCATGGTCCGCGCCTGCTGGTTCTTTCGGGAGCAGTTCATCACGCCGATGGCCGCCGTCGCCGGGGCCGTCGCCGACACCGTGCTGGGCGCGATGGCGCAGGCCGTCCCCGGTCTTGAGCGCGCCTATGTCAACAATGGCGGCGACATCGCCGTGCTGGTCACGCCGGAGAATCCGCTCGACATCGGCGTGGTGCCGTCGCTCGCCCGCGCCCGGCCGGAGGGCTTCATCCGGCTTCATGCTGCACCTCATGCTGCGCAGCATTTTTGCGGCATCGCGACGAGCGGCTGGCGCGGCCGATCGTTCTCGCGCGGCATCGCCGATGCCGTCACCGTGCTCGCCCGCAGCGCCGCCGAGGCCGATGCGGCCGCGACCGTTATTGCAAATGCGACGGATCTGCAGGACGCCGCCGTCATCCGGCGGCCGGCGCGCGACCTCGACCCCGACAGCGACCTGCGCAACCTGCCCGTCACCGTCGATGTCGGGCCGCTCACGCCCGAGGCGATCGCCGCGGCGCTCGCATCGGGCGTGAGGATGGCGGAGGCGCTGCGGCGCGACGGGCTGATCGAGGGCGCGCTGCTGGCGCTGGCGGACGAATGGCGCAGTGTCGGGGGGATCGAGACCCTTCCGCGTCATGGTCGGGCTTGACCCGACCATCTCGGAAACCCGTGCCCTCTGGTCCGGAGATTCGCGGGTCTGCGCTGCGCTCCGCCCGAGAATGACGGCAAGCCGTCAAACAGACAGATACTGCGCCCTGACCGCCTCATCGGCCTTCAGCTCGTCCATCGTGCCGGTGAATCGGATGATGCCCTTTTCGATGATCGCGGCGCGATCGGCGACATTGCCGGCGAAATGCAGGTTCTGCTCCGAGATCAGCACAGTCAGCCCCTCGCTCTTCAGCGCCAGGATGGTCTTGGCCATCTCCTCGACGATGACCGGGGCAAGCCCCTCCGACGGCTCGTCGAGCAGGACGAGCCGGGGATTGCCCATCAGCGTGCGCGCGATCGTCAGCATCTGCTGCTCGCCGCCCGACATCGCCCCGCCCGGCCGGTCGCGCATGCGGCCGAGATTGGGAAACAGGGAAAACAGCCGCTCCGGCGTCCAGTGCGGCGCATCCGCCCGTGCCGGGCGCTGCGCCACCGAGAGGTTCTCCATCACGGTCAGTTCGGAAAAGACGCGCCGGTCCTCCGGCACATAGCCGATCCCCATACGCGCGATCTCGAAGGGCTCACGCCCGTCGACCCGCTGGCCCTCGAAGCTGACGCTGCCGCCGGCCGGCGGGACCAGCCCCATCACCGCCTTCATCGTCGTCGACTTGCCGGCGCCGTTGCGGCCCATCAGGGCCAGCACCTCGCCGCGCTGCATCGAAAAGCTGACGCCCTGCAGGATATGGGCGCGGCCGTAATAGGCGTCGAGCCCGGTGATCTCGAGCATCGTGCTCATCTCAATGCCCTCCCGAGGTCGCGCCGGAGCCGAGATAGACGGCGCGGACATTCGGGTCCTGCCGCACCTCCTGCGCCGTGCCATGGGCGATCAGCCGGCCGCGGTCGAGCACGATGACGCTGTCGGAATGGGTGAAGACGACATCCATGTCGTGCTCGGTGAAGAGCACGGCTATGCCCGTGGCGGTGGCGATGCCCGCGGTCAGCGCCATCAGTTCGATGCGCTCGCGCGGGGCCATGCCGGCGGTGGGCTCGTCCATCAGCAGCAGCCGCGGCCGGTTGGCGAGCGCGACCGCGAGCTCGACGCGCTTGAGGTCGCCATAGGCGAGCACGCCGCAGGCGCGCTCGGCCTGTTCGAGCATGCCGACCTGCGCGAGCAGGCCGTCCGCTTCCTCGCGATGGCGGTCGCGGGCGCGACCGAACGGACTCCAGATCCCGCCGGCATGCGAGATCAGCGCCATTTGGACGTTCTCGCGCACCGTCATCGAGGTGAAGGTCGCGGTGATCTGGAAGGTGCGGCCCACCCCCATGCGCCAGACATGGCGCGGCTTCAGGCCGGTGATCGCGCGGCCGGCGAGCAGCACCTCCCCGCCATCGGGCCGCAGCTGGCCGTTGAGCATGTTGAAGCAGGTCGTCTTGCCGGCGCCGTTGGGGCCGATCAACGCCAGCATCGTGCCGGGCAGCACCGAGAAGGAGACACCGTCGACCGCGCGCACGCCGCCGAAGGATTTCGCGAGGTCGCGCACGACGAGGACGGGTTCGCTGGCGGCGACAGCGCTGGCTATGGCGGCGGGGGCGAGAGCGGTCATCGTGCAGCCTCCGCCAGCCGGGTCGTCGGGGCCGGCTCAGGCGCGGCACGGCGCTCCCGCAGCGCCAGGACCGTGCCGACGAGCCCGCGCGGGAACAACACGACGAGCAGCACGATCGACAGCCCCAGCGCGAAGCGCCAGTACATCGTCGCCTTCATCAATTGCTCGTGCAGACCGGCATAGGCGAAGGCGCCGATGATCGGCCCCGCCACCGTCTGCACGCCGCCGAGCAGCACCATCAGCAGCGCATCGACCGAGCGGGGTATCGCCATATAGGTCGGGAACACCGAACCCTTGAAGAAGGCGAAGAGCGCGCCCGCAATGCCGGCGCAGAAGGCGGCGACCGCAAACGCCACCCACTGGATGCGCACCACGTCGAGGCCGATCGCCTCCGCCCGCAGCGCGTTGTCGCGCCCCGCCCGCAGGCCGTAGCCGAAGGGCGAGAAGATGGTCAGCCGCAGCGCCAGCACCGCCGCCGCGCAGATCACCAGCGTCAGATAGTAATAGACCGTCTTGGAGGCCGCCCAGGCCGAGGGCCAGACACCGAGGATGCCATTGTCGCCGCCGGTGAGATCGACCGACTGGAAGGCCGTCGCCCAGGCGATCTGCGCGAAGGCGAGCGTCAGCATGGCCAGATAGACCCCCGACAGCCGCACGCAGAACCAGCCGAAGACGACGCCGGCGATCCCCGCCAGAAAGGGCGCCAGCAGCAGCGCCGGCTCCATCGGCGCGCCCAGCCATTTCACGGCGAGCGCCGCGCCATAGGCGCCGAGCCCGAAATAGGCCGCATGCCCGAAGGAGGCCATCCCGCCCGGCCCCATCATGAAGTGCAGCGAGGCGGCAAACAGCGCGAAGATCACCAATTCGGTCAGCGTCACCAGCATGTGGTCGGGCGTGACCAGCGGCGCCAGCGCGAGGATCAAGAGGCCGATCAGCCCGGCGAGCTTCGTCGTGCCGTCGGCCGGGCGCAGCAGCGGCTCGGCCGGGCCATGGGCTCTCTGATGGCCGACGGGCGCCTTGCCCATCAGCCCGTAGGGCTTGACCACCAGCACCACCGCCATGACCAGGAAGACGAGCACCAGCGTGATCTTGGGAAAGATCAGGATGCCGAAGGCGTGCAGGATGCCGATCAGCACGGCGGCGAGATAGGCGCCGGTGACGCTGCCGAGCCCGCCGACGACGACCACGACGAAGGCCTCCGAGATCATCGCCAGGTCCATGTGCAGCGTCACCGCCTCGCGCGGCAACTGCAGCGCACCACCCAGGCCCGCCAGGATCGAGCCGAAGGCGAAGACCGAGGTGAAGAGCAGGCGCTGGTTGACGCCGAGCGCGCCGACCATCTCGCGGTCCTGCGTCGCCGCCCGCACCAGCGTGCCCCAGCGCGTCTTCTGGAACAACAGCCACAGGATCAGCAGCACCACCGGCCCGACCGCGATCAGGAACAGCTCATAGGTCGGGAAGCGGTTGCCGAAGATCACGACGAAGCTCTTGAAGCCCGGTGCGCGCGGCCCGATCTTGTCCTCCGCCCCCCAGATCGCCAGCGCCACGTCCTGCAGCATCAGCACGACGCCGAAGGTCGCGAGCAGCTGGAACAGCTCCGGCGCCTGGTAGATCCGTCTGAGGATCAGCACCTCGATGACGACGCCAATCAGTCCCGTCAGGGCCGCCGCCGCCAGCACGCCGCCCCAGAAGCCGAGCGCGTCCGCCGGCCCGAAGCGCCCGACCAGCGTCCAGGCCAGATAGGCGCCGAGCATATAGAGCGAGCCATGGGCAAAGTTCACGATCCGGGTGACGCCGAAGATGATCGACAACCCCGACGCCACGAGGAACAGCGACGAGGCCGAGGCCAGGCCGTTCAGCGTCTGGGTGAGGATGAGGTCGATCATACGGACAATCCTGTCATTCCGGGGCGGCGCGCAGCGTCGAACCCAGAACCCACGACTGGGCGAGTCAGAAGGAACCGCGGCGGCACGGGCTCACCCGGTCGTGGGTTCCGGGTTCGATCCTGCGGATCGCCCCGGAATGACGGAGCTCACCCGGCCGGGCGCAGCGTCTTCACCACCTCGTCGCTGGGCAGGTACTTGGCGCCGTCGGCATAGCGCCAGTCGACCATCGTGCCCTTGCCGTCCTTCAGCGCGGTCTTGCCGACGAAGGCCCCGAGCGTCGACTGATGGTCGATGGCGCGGTACTCGGCCGCCCCGAAGGCGGAGGGGAACTTCAGCCCCTTGAGGGCGTCGACGAGCTTCTCGGTGTCGGTCGAGCCCGCCTTGGTCAGCGCGGCGGCGATCGAGTTCATCGTGTCGAAGCCGACCACCGAGCCGAGCCGCGGATAATCGTTGAACTTCTTGACGTAAGCCTCGCGGAACTTGAGGTGTTCGGGCGTCTTGATGTCGGCCTGCGGATAACCGGTGACGATCCAGCCGACAGGCGCCTCGGCGCCGAGCGGATCGAGATATTCCGGCTCGCCGGTCAGCATCGAGACCACGGTGCGGCCCTCGAAGAGGCCGCGGGTGTTGCCCTGACGGACGAAGTTGGTCAGGTCGCCGCCGAAGGTGACGTTGAAGATCGCGTCGGGCTTGGAGGCTTCCAGCGCCTGCACGGTGGCGCCGGCATCGATGCGGCCGAGCGCCGGGAACTGCTCGGCGACGAACTCGACATCGGGCTTGGCCTTCTTCAGCAGTTCCTTGAACCACTTCACGGCGGACTGGCCATATTCGTAGTTCGGCGCCACGACGGCCCATTTCTTGGCCGGGAGCTTCGCGGCTTCCTCGACCAGCATCGCCGCCTGCATGTAGGTCGAGGGCCGCAGCCGGAAGGTGTAGCGGTTGCCCTTGGCCCAGACGAGCGCGTCGGAGAGCGGCTCGGAGGCGACGTAGAGCCGCTTGTTCTGGTTGGCGAAGTCGGCGATCGCGAGACCGACATTCGAGAGGAAGCCGCCCGAGAGCAGGTCGACCTTCTCGGCGTTGATCAGGTCGCCGGCATGGCGCACCGCATCCTCGGGCTTGCCGCCGTCGTCGCGGAAGATCGTCTCGATCTTGCGGCCGAGCGCACCGCCATTGGCGTTGATCTGCTCCAGCGCCAGTTCCCAGCCCTGACGATAGGGCTTCAGGAAGGCTGGCTGGGCCGTGTAGCTGTTGATTTCGCCCACCTTGATGGGCCCCGCCGCCTGGGCCCGCACCAGGGACGGCGCGGCGAGGATGGCGGCTCCGGCGGAGGCGCCGGCCAGAAGACTGCGACGGTCGATCGTCATGCCTGTTCCCCATGTCTGGCCCGGTGGCGGAGGCCCCGGTGCTCTTGGAAGATGTCGCATGCCGACGAAACCGCGTCAGCCGCGAATTCATTTGTATGCCTACGAATTTGAAGAGGCCCAAACTGGCTGTCAACGCCGAAAAATCAGCATGAACTGCGCAGGGCGGCGGCAGTCACGAGCCCGGTCCGGGGGCCGCCTGCGATCGTAATGAGCCCGTCAAGCGCGCCAGACGGGTCGCGGCGCGGAGATTCTGCCGAAAAAATAGGACAACGATGCTGCCCTTTTGCGCTTGTGAGGGCGAGGCGCCCTCCCTATATATGATGCACCGCAGCAGCGATGCTGCGTCGCCCTCCTTGGGCGTTTCCTCCCTAGACTTGGGCTGCGCTCACGCGCGGCCCTTTTTTCTTGTGGGGATATCGACGCCGGCCGGGCTCGATCAGTACCGACGTCCACGAGGGCGCGGATCGCCCGTCCAGGTGGCGGGGTCATAGGCGCCGACCCTCGGGGGAGCAGCCGTATTGTGAAGCGCATGGCTGACTCGGTCGATCGCCCGCACCATGATGCTCACCTCCCAGTCCGCTAGAGACTGCTCGCCTTGGGTGAGCCTGGGAAAGTTCAGAGGGACATTCATAAAATTGTGCCAGATCAGCCTTAGCCCGTGGCGTTTCGACAAGACCGTCTTGAGATAGTCCCGCCAGGGATCATTGTGGTTTGTCTGATTCACGCGGTTGGCAGGACCATGAGTCGTGCGGTCCCCCCAGTTCCAGTTGCTTAGAAAATGAGCACGCGTAGGTGTGGCCGGTCGTCCGCCCCATTGGAATTCGAGCGTTCCGTGACCGAACGGCACGCATGGCGTCAGCGGCCAGACCATGGACTGAAACAGTTCCTGGGCCTCCAGATCGGCGTCACCCTGCCGCGCATGGGGGTCGAAGATCTGCGATCCGTAGACGGATTTGCCCTCGAAGATCAGCTTCCCGCCGAAGCGCTTGATGCCCTCGCGGATGATCTTCGACATCTCCTTGGTTGCCGACTGGCCATAGACCGCATCGGTGGCGCCTTGTTTGTACCATCCCTCCTGCGCTCCCCGGAACGCAGCGAAGAATGCATCCCGCCCGGACATCTCGGGATCGAACGGAACGCCGCGATCGTCAAAGCCCATGACGCGATGAACGAATTCGGCGATGTGGACGTCGCGGTTCCTGAACAGGTCGTTGTTCATCCCGTAATACATGTCCATCATCTGCAGCCCGCCCTTGACTAACGCACCGGTGCGGGGCCCCGGATCGTAGAGCCGGATGATCCGCTTTCTGAAAATGCTGTGCGGGTGCGCCCGCGCCCTGTTGATCCAGTGCAAAGCGCCGCGGGCAACAGGGTTTCCCGTCGCGCCCCACCCGTTATGCAGGGCATTGGGGCCGACCGTGCCGTAGATGAACGTGCTCTTGCTGAACTGTTCTTCGATCATCCTTCTGGCCAGTAACTTGTTCTTTCCGAACGGCGTATACTCGATCTGGCTCAGGGCTCGGTTCCATCGCGTCTCGAAATCGTTCATCTGATCCTTCCCCTCGAGCGTTGGCCACGCTGCTGCCGACGCGACACTGATCGGCGGTCCAAATGTCGGGGTGCCGGATTCGACGTCGGATGGCTGTTGCCTAGGGAACAGCACAAGGCGGTCGAGCGAGCGTATCGGGTGCCGGACCTGCGCCGTCGCCTATGGCCTGAACCCTCAGGGCACCGGGGCCGGTGATGACGGGAGTTGGCTGGCGCCCGGCGTTGCGCGGCGACGCGGCCGGAATTTCGATCTCGCGGATGGGGAGCCCGCTGATCCAGGCGGCCCCTCCGTCCAGTCTCAACGCGAGAACTTCACCGGCACGGCGAGCGCGATGGTCCCGCCGCCCAGCCCTTCGGGCGGCGCCGGGACCGGGCTCGCCCGGCGGATCATGGCAACCGCCTCTTCGTCCAGCAGCGCATCGCCCGAGCCGCCGACGAGGCGGGCCGACAGGACCCGCCCCGAGCGATCGATGCTGAACGACACCTGGACCGTGCCCGGATTGGCGCCACCGGGGAAGCGCTTGTAGCGGTTGAGATGCGCCAGCAGCGTGCCGCGCCAGCTCGCCCGCGTGGCGGCGGAATCGGCGGCGGCCCCCGGGTTCGCTGCGGCCGCCGTCGGCGCGGCCAGCGCCTGCGCCATCGGCGCGCTCGTGCGCTCGGCCTGGGGCTTGTTCGGATGGATCGGCTTGGCGCGCGCGACCACCTTCTTGGGCGGCGGCTTGCGCTCGACGATGCGGGGGCGCGCCGGTGGCGGCGGAGGCGGCGCCAGCACGGCCGCGGCGTCAGGCAGCGGCGGCAGCTCCGGGATCCTGATCTCGGGTTCGGGCTGGACCACGGGTTGCGGCTCCGGCTCGGGCGGCGGCTCGACCGGAGGCGGCTCGACGGGTTCGGGCGGCAGAGGCTCCGGCGGCACGGGCTCCGGCGGCGTCTCCACGACGGGCTCGGGCTGCGGCTCCGGCTGGGCCTCGACCATTTCGGGACCGGGCGCGACCTCCTGCGGCGGCGCTTCGGGCGCCACGGGGAGCGGGGCGAGTTCGATCATCACGCCGGCCGGCGGCGCGCCCATCGCGGCTTCGGCGCGCTGCCACGTCACCATCATCCAGCCCGCCATGGCGTGCAGGCCGCCGACGACGAACGCCGCCAGCGTCCAGCGCAGCGCCGCTGGCCAGAGGCGGGCGCCCAGGCCGTTGGAACGGTCCGCCAGGTTCGCCAGCACGCTCATGGCCGCGCCGCCCCGGCAGCCGATGCGCCGGGTGCCGCCGGTGGCGCGCCCTGCCCGGTATCCTCGAGCCCGACCAGTGCGATCTTGAGATAGCCGGCCTGACGCAAGAGGTTCATCACCTCCATCAGCTCACGATAGGCGACGCCGCCATCGGCGCGCAGGAAGACGCGCTGCTGGCGGTCGCCGCTGGTCTGGCGATCGAGCATCGCGCCCAGCATCGCGCGCGGCACGCCGTCATTGCCGAGGGCGAGCGACAGGTCGTTCTTCACGGTCAGGAAGACAGGCGTCTCCGGCCGCGGCTGCGGCTGCGCGTTGGAGACCGGCAGGTCGACGGCGACGTCCACGGTCGAGAGCGGGGCGGCGACCATGAAGATGATCAGCAGCACAAGGATCACGTCGATGAACGGCGTGACATTGATCTCGCTGACCTCCCCGAGGTCGTCGGCCTGCGAATCCTTGAGCGAAACGGCCATGGCTCACTCCGCCGGGATGCGCGGCGGCAAGGCCGCCTGCGCCGAGGCCGCCTGCGTCGCAGCCACCGCATGCAGCATGGTGCGCCCCGGAGCCGCCGCGACCGCGGCGGGCGGGCGGTGCAGGCGCTCGAGGTCGCGCGAGAGATGCTGCAGGATCTCGGCCGAGGCGTCCGCGAGCAGGGCGCGGTAGCCGGTGATCGAGCGGGCGAAGACATTGTAGATGATCACGGCGGGAATCGCCGCCACCAGGCCGATTGCGGTCGCCAGCAGCGCCTCGGCGATGCCCGGCGCCACGACGGCGAGATTGGTGGTCTTGGCCTGGCTGATGCCGATGAACGAGTTCATGATGCCCCAGACCGTGCCGAACAGGCCCACGAACGGCGCGGTCGAGCCGATCGTGGCGAGCAGCCCGGTCCCCTTGGCCATGGCCCGCCCTGCCCGCGCCTCGATCCGCGACAGCGCGATCGCGACGCGCTCCTTGATCCCCTCCGGCTCCAGATCCGCAGAACGCTTCGTCTCGTCGAGCGCCGCCCCGAGCAGGGCGCCGACGGCCCCACGCATCCGGCCGCCCTGGCCGGCGATCGCGCCGGCGGCGTCCGTCAGGCTCTGCGCCTCCGAGAGCCGTCGCAGCGCCCGCCCCGCCCCGGCCTTGGCGGTGCCGAGTTCCAGCGCCTTGGCCAGCCAGATCGTCCAGGTCACCACCGAGGCGAAGGCCAGCCCGACCATCACCGCCTTCACGACGATGTCGGCGGCCATGAACATGCCCCAGGGCGACAGGTCGTGCGGCATCGCCGGCAAAGCCGCCGGCTGCGCGGCCTGCGCCGGGAGGCTGGGCATCGGTGTCTGCGCGATCGCAGGGGCCGTCGGATGGGCCGCACTCGGCGGCGCGATGCCGAATTGCGGCAGGGTCGGCGGCAGCGCGGTCGTCGGCGCGCCCGGCGCCGCCGCAGCAGGCGGCGGCTCGGCCGGCTGGGCCCGCGAGGGGGTCTGGACCGCAGCCAGGCCGATCACGGCGACGCCGATGGACAGCAGACCGATGCACAGGCGCGATGCTGCCCGACGCAGAAGCTTGGAAGACACCGCCTTCTCCTTGGAATAATTCAAAAAAAGCTTTGAATTCAATGTGATGCGCGGCGTTACGCCTCGTCCAAGCGTCTGCCGATGTCAAGGCGCTCGGCTTGGAGATCGTCGTCGCGGCCCGTGGCCTGCCTGTCTAGCCGTCGCGCTGGGCCAGGCCGCTGCGTGCGGGCTGGTCTGCGTTGTCACAACCATGTTCTGCAGGCATGAGAGGCCCGCGAAGGCTGGCACGGCGGGGCTCGACGATACATGGAACGCGCGACATCGATCGAGTCGGCCGATGCCGCTGCGATTCCGCTGAGGTACCGGCGCTGGAAGAACCATCCTGCGCCGGGCACCGATTTTCCCGACATCACGCCTGCGGCGACCGACGGCGCCACGGTGCGACAGGTGGTCGAGGCGCTGGCCCGGCAGCTGCCGGGCGATACCGAGATCATCGGCGGCATCGATGTCGGGGGTCTGGGCCTCGCAGGCGCGCTGGCCTATCGCAACGCGCTGGGCATGCTCGACATCCGCAAGGTCGGGTCGATCCGGGTCGAGGTCATTCGCACCATCATGGCGAATTACGAACTGGGCGACGGAGTGGCGATCTCCCGCGCGCACGGGATCGCAGGTCGCAGGCTGACGATCGTCGATGATTGCCTGATGACGGGAGGCCACGCCCTGGCCGCGATCAGGTTGATCCGCCGTCTCGGTGGCCACTGCGACACCGCGATGTTCGTCTTCGAACTGGACGGGATGGGGGGGCGCAGCCTGCTGGCGGGCGCCGGCATCCGCGTCCACAGCCTGCGGCCGCTGCCGCAGGCGGAGCCCGAAGCGCCGGAGGGCGGGCTGCCGGGCCCGCCCGCCGCATCCGCCTAGTCCAGAAGCTCTCGGATCCGCACCGCCAGTTCCAGGGCGCTGTAGGGCTTCTTCAGCCAGCTCGCCTCGGCGGCGAGTTCGCGCACCGCGACGCTCGGCTCGGCGAAGCCTGAGGTCAGGATGATCTTGAGGCCGGGCCGCAGGCGGCGCGCCGCGCGGGCCAACTCGTCGCCCGACATCCCCCCCGGCATGACGATATCGGTAAAGAGCAGCGCGATCTGCGGATCCGCCGCCAGCCTCTCCAACGCCTGGGCGGCATTCTCGGCCTCGAGCACGCGGTACCCGGTATCCTCGAGCCTGGCCACCGCGACCCGGCGCACCCTGGCGTCGTCTTCGACCACGAGGATCGTCTCCGACCCGCCCGGCAGGGCCGGCGGCGGCGCAGGCGCGTCGGAAGCAGCCCGCGGGGCCTCGACCGGCGCCATGCTGGCCGCTGGCAGGAACAGGCGCACGCTCGTGCCCTGCCCGACCTCGCTGTAGAGCTGGACATGGCCGCCGGACTGCTTGGTGAAACCATAGACCATGCTCAGCCCGAGGCCTGTGCCCGCCCCCACGCCCTTTGTGGTGAAGAACGGCTCGAAAGCATGCTGCCTGACCTCGGCCGACATGCCGCTGCCGGTGTCGGTGACCGAGATCAGCACATAGCTGCCGGTCCGAACCTCGGGATACATGCTGGCATAGTCCGAATCGAGCTTGGCTGCGGAGATCTCGACCGTCAGCCGGCCGCCGCGCGGCATTGCATCGCGGGCATTGAGCGTGAGGTTGAGCAGGGCGTTCTGCAGCTGCGACGCATCGACCAGCGCCGTGACCGGCGAACCCGACACGATGGTGCGCAGCTCGACCGTCTCCCCCAGCGCCCGGCGCAGCAGCGGCACGAATTGCGACACGAGCTGGCCGACATCGGCGAGCTTGGCGTTCAGCGGCTGCTTGCGCCCGAATGCGAGGAGCTGCGCGGTCAGCTTCGCGCCATCTTCTGCCGCGCTTTGCGCCTCGCGCAGCAGCGCGCGCGACCGGTCGTCGGTCAGGCGCCGCTCGATCATCTCCAGATTGCCGCTGACAACGGTGAGCAGATTGTTGAAATCATGGGCGATTCCGCCCGTCAGCTGGCCGACGGCCTCCATCTTGTGGGCCTGGCGCAGCTCCTCCTCGATGCGGTGGCGGCTGGTCAGGTCGCGGATGAAGCCGGTGAAGATCCGGCGGCCCGCCGCGCGCGCCTCGCCGATCGCCAGCTCCATAGGGAACTGCGTGCCATCCTTCTTCTGCCCCGTCACGACGCGCCCATAGCCGATGATGCGGCGCTCACCGGTGTCGAGGTAGCGCGACATGTAGCCGTCATGGGCGTCGCGGTCGGGCTGCGGCATCAGGATGCGGACATTGCGGCCGACCGCCTCGTTGGCGGCGAAGCCGAAGAGCCGCTCGGCGGCGGCGCTGAAGGAGGTGATCGTGCCCTTGTCGTCGATGACGACCATGGCCTCGGGCACGGTGTCGAGGATCGAGCGCAGATGCGCCTCGCGCGCGACGAGATGCGCCTGCATCGTCCGCAGATCGCTGACGTCGACATTGGTCTCGACGATCGCGAAATCGCCGTCTCCACCGGAATCGGCGACGACCCAGCGGCTGGCGACGAAAATGATGGCGCCATCCTTGCGGCGCTGGGTCAGCTCGCCCGTCCAGACCCCATGTCGGCGCAGATGGGCGGCGATATCGGCCAGGGGTTGGGGGAAAACCGTCTCGAGCAGATCGTAGGCGACTTGGCCGAGGGCTTCCGCCCGTGTCCAGCCATAGAGCGCCTCGGAGCCGCTGGTCCAGCGCGTGATGACACCGTCATAGCCGTGGACGATGATGTTGGCACTGTCGAGAATTCGCGCGAAATCGTCGAGGCTGAACTCGCTGGTAACCGTCACTCCCATGCTCGTTCAGACCTCGGCGCGATGTTGACTATTGCGGCCAGACAGCTTGCTGGACCGCACCGACCCCGGCTGCGCTTTTATCGTCGGCATCGATCTCGCCTGCAAGAGCGGCGAGTTTGCCGAGCTTGCGGACGACCATGGCATGGCGGCTGCTGGGTGCGATGACGCCGCAATTGGTCAGCCGGGTCATCGTCCGCGACACCGTCTCGATCGTCAGGCCGAGATAATCGGCCATGTCCAGGCGGGTCATCGGGATCTCGATCACCGGCTGGCGGGCGTCGTCGCCAAGGCGCCGTGCGATCACCAGCAGGAAGCTGGCGACGCGCTCCTCGGCGCTCTTGCGCGCCAGCAGCACCATCTGGTCCTGGGCTGCGGCCATCTCGTCGCAGAGGCAGGCGAAAAGCTGGGGCCGCAGCTCGGGCGAGCGGTTGATCTCGTCCTGAAAGCGCCCATGCTCATAGCGGCGCAGCTTCGTGCGGGTCACCGCCTCCGCGGTGTAGAGATACTGGTCCTTCAGCGAGACGCCGAGCAGATCGCCGGGATAGATGAACCCGGTGATGATCCGGCGACCGTCGCTCAGGATGCGGAACACCCGCAGGACGCCCTCGACGACCTCGAAGACATGGCGGGCGTCGTCTCCCTCCCAGAAAACGGCTGTGCCGGGCTCGAAGGTTTCGATCGGCTGGCCGCCGAACAGGCTGTTCAGGCTGGCGGGCTGGGGCGGAACCGTCGCGAATGGCCTGACAGCTCCGCGCGGCTGTGACATGGTGGCTTGCGAAAGCATCGGCTTATCATCCCTGATTGATCGACAGGCCGAATTGAAACGATTCCGGTAACGGCCGAACGCCGCCACAGTGACACTCCGTGCGAAGTTGTGACGGTTTGTAACAGCCGCGGTGGCGAGGGAGCTGAACTGCCTGACATGACCGAGCCTGCAGCCCGCAACGAACACATCCTCGTGGTGGATGACGATGTTCGCATTCGGCAGATGCTGATCCGTTATTTCGAGGATGAGGGATATCGCGTCACCGGCGCCGCCGACGGTGCGGCCATGCGCGACTGCCTGCAGCGGACCCCCATCGACATCATCCTGCTCGATCTCGTCCTGCCGGGCGGCGAGGACGGCCTGATGCTGGCGCGCGAGGTTCGCGCCCGCTCCGACGTCCCGATCATCATGCTCACCGGGCGCGACGACGTCGTCGACAGGATCGTGGGTCTCGAGGTCGGCGCCGACGATTACATCCCCAAGCCGTTCCACCTGCGCGAGGTCCTGGCCCGGCTGCGGACCGTGCTGCGCCGACGCCAGCCCGCCCCCGTGCAGCGGGCCGAGGCCGGCGACACGATCCATTTCGACGGCTGGCGGCTGGATCTCGGCTGCCGGCAGCTCATCACCGCCGCCGGGACGGAGATCATCCTCACCACCGGCGAGTTCGAGATGCTGGCGGCGCTGGCGCGCCATCCGGGCCGGGTGTTCTCGCGCGACGTGCTGATGGATCTCACCCATGGCCGCAGTCTCGAAGCGTTCGACCGGACGATCGACGCCCAGATCGCACGGCTGCGCAAGAAGATCGAGCCCGACCCGAAACAACCGACGCTGATCAAATCCGTTCGCGGCGTCGGCTACGTCTTCACCGGCAAGCTGTCGTCCTGAGGGCGCCCCCAGGGCGCGTCGAGGAGCGGACTCGGATCGAGGATCACGACGACGCCCCGGCCATCGCGCCGCTGGGGAGCCCGCAACTGCGGCAGCACCTTCGGCGAGGCCTCGCTGCGGATACGGATGGCCGCGCAATCCATCCGCCCGGCGATCGCGCACAGATCGTCGACGAGCGCAGAGGCGACGCCGGCCTCGTCTGCGGCGCTGGCGACGATGAAGACGGGGACGTCCAGAATCGGCCCATGGACAGCATGACGGCCCCGCGACCACAGGCAGAGGCCCTGGACATGACCGCGCGGATTGGTGGCGACGAGGACCTGCCGCTGCGGCGCATCCCGCTCCTGCCGCTTATGTAGCCCGTCGCAATAAGCCCGCCAGCGCTCGATCTCGAGCCGCGGCGTCAGCGCGCCAACCAACGGGAAAGCCGCATCCACGGTGTCTGGCGTGATCGGCGAAACGGTGTAGACCGCTGGCATGGCGAGGCTCCTCACCTGCGAGGGGACGGCTGCGACGTCACGCAGCCGCCCGGCCGCCGGCCGCCCCCCTGGCCGGGGCCATCGACGTGATCGGCAGCGACAGGTCGAGGACCATCCGCCCCTCGATGGCGCCCTGTTTCAGCCGTTCGAAAATCCGGTTGATGTCGCCGAGCGGGGCGGTGGCGATGCGGGCGGTGACCTTGCCCTCGGCCGCGAATGCGATGGCCTCGTCGAGATCCCGCCGCGTACCGACGATCGAGCCGCGCAGCGTGATGCGCTTGAGTACGACGTCGAAGATCGGGGTCGGGAACTCGCCGGGCGGCAGGCCGACCAGCACGACGGTGCCCTTGCGTCGCCCCATCCGCACGGCCTGCGCGAAGGCAGGCGGCGAAACCGCAGTGACCAGGACGCCCTGGGCGCCGCCGCCGGTCGCCGCGACGACGTCGTCGATCGCGCTCGGCGAGCGGGCGTCGATCACGACATCGGCCCCGGTCTCGCGGGCGAGCGCGAGCTTCTCGGCGGCGATGTCGAGCGCCACGACCTTGAGCCCCATCGCCTTGGCATATTGGATGGCGACCTGGCCGAGACCGCCGATGCCGGAGATCGCGACCCATTCGCCCGGCCGCGCCTCGGTCTCCTTCAGCCCCTTATAGGTGGTGACGCCGGCGCAGAGGATCGGGGCTATCGCCGCGAAATCCACCCCTGCGGGCAGACGGGCGGCGAAGGCGGCGGTGGCGATCGCATATTCGGCGAAGCCGCCATTGCAGCTGTAGCCGGTGTTGTGCTGGTGCTCGCACAAGGTCTCCCAGCCGGTCTCGCAATACTCGCAACGCAGGCAGGAATCATGCAGCCAGGCGACGCCGACCGCATCCCCTGGGACGAAGTCGCTGACGCCGGGCCCGAGCGCGGCGACCACGCCCGCGATCTCGTGACCGGGAATGAAGGGCGGTACCGGCTTCACCGGCCAATCGCCGTCGGCGGCGTGGAGATCGGTGTGGCAGACGCCGCAGGCCAGCACCCTGACGAGCAATTCCCCGGGCCCGGGCACGGGAATCGGCACATCCTCGACGACCAGCGGCTGGCCGAACGCCCGCACCACCGCCGCCTTCATCGTTGTCGCCATGAGCCGCTCCATCTGCCGCGACGCCGATGTTACGGCGTCGCTCGGACCGGACCTTGAGCGAGATCAAGCGATGGGGGGGATCATCGCCCCTGCGACGAGGCGGGCAGGCCCAGATGCCGGCGCGCCTCCTGGCAGACCGCTTCGCGCCCCCCCTCGGCGGCGATCTGCGCCCAGGCGACGCCTTCGGGGCGGTGGAGCGCCTGCGCGCGAACGACGTCGGGCGTCGCGTCGGAGGCATCGCCCGTGCGGGCATCGACGCGCGAAACCAGCGTCTCGATGCCCGCTTCGAGCCAGAGACCCTGGAACGCGGCGCCCGCGGCAGCGCCCACGGCCGCGATCTGCTCCCGGTCGGGCGCGCGGTCGAACACGGCGTCGGCGACGACGCCGTGGCCAAGGCGCAGAATCGCCGCAGCACCTGCCATCAGCTCGGCATAGACCGCCGCCGAGACCTCCGGACGATAGGCCTCGGACGGCAGACGGGTCTCCGCCGCCACGCCGAAGCGGCGCTTGCGCAGCCGGTCGCTGGCCAGGATGCGGGCGCCGGGCACCGGTCCGATAGCGGGCGCAACCGCCGCCGCGACCGTCGATTTGCCCGAGCCGGACAGGCCTCCGACCGCGACCAGCCGGGCCTCGCGCGGCGCCAGACAGGCCAGGGCGAGCCCGAGATAGGACCCGGCTTCGGCCTCGCTGGCCGCGCTCGGCGCGCCGGCGGCCTTGTCCTCTTGCGCCTGGAGCGCCACGACATGCGCCCGGACCGTGGCTCGCACCGCCATGAAGAAGGGCAGGAGCGGCAAACCCGCCTCGTCGCCGGTGGCATCGAGATAGCGGTTGAACAGCGTGTTCGCGAGACTGTCCAGCCCGCGATGCCAGAGGTCCATCAGGACGAAGGCGAGGTCGTAGAGGACATCCGTCGTCGCCAGCGCCTCGTCGAATTCGAGGCCGTCGAACAAGGTCGGCACGCCGTCGATCAGGCAGATGTTGCGCAGATGCAGATCGCCATGGCAGTGGCGGATCTTCCCGGCGCGCCCGCGGGCATCGAGCAGGGCGCCGTGGCGGGCGAGCGCCGCGCGGCAGGCGCCGTTCAGCGCCGCGACCTCGGCCGTGGCGAACAGATCGGTCAGCGCCAGCCCGCGCGCGTTGATGTCCAGGACCGACGCCATCGCCCGGGCGCCCGCCCCGCTGACATCGATCTCGGCCGCCCCGTGGAAGGCTGCGATCTGGCCAGCCAGCGCGGTCATCAGGGCCGGCGTCAGCCGCCCCTCCCCAGCCATCGCCTCGAACAGCCCGTCCGCGTCGAAGCGGGCCATCTCGACCGCCGCCTCGACCAGCGCGCCGGGGCCATCGAGCGCCAGGCGGCCGTCACTTTCGCGCGTGATGCGGCGCACGCCACGGTAGAGCATCGGCGCGGTGCGGCGGTTGAGCCGCAACTCGCGCTCGCAGGCGGCCAGCCGCAGCTGCGGCGTCGAGAAATCGAGATAGGGCAGACGCACCGGCCGTTTCAGCTTGTAGACCCGCCGGCCGAGCAGCAGCACCAGCGAGATATGCGTGCCGATCGTCGTCGCCTCGGCCGGCGCGACGCCGGCCTCCGCGCCCAGCAAGGCGATGATCTCGTCCTGAAAGTCGATCGTCATCGCGGCCGCCGGCATCCCCCGAGCACCCATCATCGGGCGACCGTGCCGCGATCCCGGCGCTGCATCAACCCCGCGGGAAACTCCGACCCGCCGGGCCTGCTCCCCCGGCATCTCCGGGCGGCCCGATGGCCGGAACCGCAACCGCGCCGGCCATCGCGGGAGAGGCTTGCCTAGAACCCTTCTAAATCATTGTTCTTGAACAGGAATTCTGGCTTCGCTATGTCCGGCTGCTCCCGGCGTCGCGGTTCGTCGTAGGCGACCGTTGCCGCCACTTCCCCTTGGCCCCCTCATGTCCCCGCCCCCGATCAACCTCGCGGCTCTCTATGCAGACGAGCAATCGCGCCTGCGCCGGCACCTCGTGCGACGCGGCCTGTCGGCCGCCGCCGCGGCCGATATCGTGCAGGACGCCTTCGTGAAGCTGTTGCGGGCCCCCCGGGACGAGATCCGCGACATCCGCGCCTATCTGCAGCGCGCCGCCGAAACCCTGGCGATCGACGCCTGGCGTCGCCAGAGCCGCAGCACCCTGGTGATCGCCCCGCTCGAACTGGCCGATGACGCCATCGCCGATCCCGGCCCCTCCGCCGACATGGCGATGATGGCGCGCGAAGACATCGACGCTCTCGCGGCCGCCATCGACGCCTTGTCGCCACGCTGCCGCGAGGTCCTGCTGCTGCACCGCTTCGATGGCCTGAGCTATGCCGAGATCGCCGCCAGGCTGGGCATCTCGCGAAACACGGTCATGGTCCATCTGGCCAACGCCATGACGGCGTTGCGGCGCCGCCTGCGCGAGAATGCAGCGGCGACCGGCTAATTCGTTTTGCCGGTCCGATCGTCTACAGAGGCAGGTGCAGGGACGCGACCGCCGTCGCCTCGAACCGCGAACCGGAGCGCGACGCTTGCCGCAGGCGACAGGACCGAGACCATGCCGGCAACGAGCGGGCCGATGACGCCGGAGGCGAACCCGGTCGATGACGCCGCCATCGCCTGGTTCGTCAGACTGCAGGACGAGCAGGCGACGGAGGCCGAGCGCGCCGGCTTCGCCGCCTGGCTCGCGGCGGACCCGGCCCATGCCGAGGCCTGGCGCGAGATCGAGCACCTCTGGGGCAGCCTCGGCCAGATCGCCCGCCCCATGCCGGTGGACGCGCCGGGGCGGGTGAAAGACGGACGCGCGCGCCGGCCTGCGGCCCGCAACTGGCGTCCGCTCGCCGCCGCCGCCGCCATCCTGCTCGCGATCATCGCCGGCTGGCAGTTCGTCCCGCCAGGCCTGATGGCCGATCATCGCACCGCCATCGGCGAGCGGCGCCTGATCGGCCTGACGGATGGATCGACGGTCGAGCTCGGTCCCGACAGCGCCCTCGACATCGCCTTCGCCGCGGATCGCCGGCGGGTCCGGCTGATCGCCGGCGAGGCCTTCTTCACGGTGGCGCCCCAGCCGGGACGCCCCTTTCTGGTCGAGGCAAGGCAAGGCCGGATCGAGGTGCTGGGAACGGCCTTCGACGTCAAGCTGGGGCAGGATGCGGTGTCGGTCGCCGTCGCGCATAACGCCGTTTCGGTCAGCGCGGCGGGCGGCCAGCCGGCCCGCCTCGATCAGGGACAGACCGTGAGCTTTGACGGCGGCGGCCTCTCGGCCATCGGCGCGGTCGATCCCGACAGCGTGGCCGCCTGGCGCCAGGATCTCCTGATCTTCCACGATGCGCCGCTGTCGCAGGTTCTGACCGAGCTTGCCCGCTACCGCCGGGGCCGGGTCCAGCTCCTGGGCACCGATCTCGGCGCCCGTCGCGTCACCGCCGTGTTCGACGCGCGCCGCCCCGACGCCGCGATCGAGACGATCGCCCGCAGCCTCGGGTTGCGGATGCTGCGGGCGACGAACCTCTTCATTGCCCTGGCCGATTGGTGAGCGCGAAAAAAATCGCAGCCCCGGCCTAATGACTCTGCGCCGCGCCAGCGTCTTCAGGACCGGGAGCCGGCTCGCCTGCCGCGTCTCCGCACAGTCTTGGGACAGGGACCAGGTGAACATGAGCGCCGACATCGCTATCGCAACGAGGCCCGCGCGGCCGGCCACGCTGACGCTCATGCTGGCGGGCACCGCGCTGATGGGCTGCATGGCCATGACGCCGGCGCTCGCCCAGTCGCAGCCAGCCGCGGCGGCGCGCGGCATCATCGCCATTCCCTCCCAGCCGCTGAGCGCAGCGCTGATCGCCTTCTCGCGGCAGACCGGCATCGAGATCGTGGTGCCCTCCTCGGTCGCAGCCGGCAAACGCTCGACAGCCGTCAGCGGCCCGCTGACCGCCCAGGCTGCGCTCGGCCAGTTGCTGGCGGGAACCGGCCTGACCTACCGCTTCACCAGCGCCACGGCGGTGACGATCGCCGGCGCCAGCGGCGCTGTGGCTTCCACCGGAGCCATCGAACCGGGCGCCATCGAGCTCGACACGATCACCGTCGCGGGGGGCTCGATGGCCCGCGGCGGCCCCAGCGAGATCCTGATCGGCCCGGCCGACCTCGCGCGCATCAATCCCTCCGATGCCCGCGAGCTCTTCTCGGGCCAGCCCGGCGTCAAGGTCGGCGGTTCGACGCCGATGTCGCAGAAGGTCTATGTCAACGGCGTCGAGGAGACCAATCTCGCGGTCACGATCGATGGCTCGCGCCAGAACAACAAGGTCTTCCACCACAACGGCACGACGCTGATCGACCCCTCCTTCCTGCGGGCGGTGCGCGTCGATGCCGGCGTGGCGCCCGCCGATGCCGGGCCCGGCGCGCTCGGCGGCGCCATCGCCTACGAGACCAAGGATGCGCGCGACTTCCTGCCCGGCGATGGTGTCGGCGGCTTCGCCAAGTCGCAGTTCAACACAAACGGCGCCGTCTTCACCAACAGCCTCTCGGGCTATGGCCGCCAGGGCGGCTTCGACATTCTCGGCTATGGCACGTTCGCCAGGGGCGGCAACTACAAGGCCGGCAATGGCCAGGAGGTGCTCGGCACCAAGAGCGACCTCCTCAGCGGGTTGCTCAAGCTCGGCTGGGAGGCGCCCTCCGGCGACCGCTTCCAGATCAGCCATGAGCGCGTGCGCGACGATGCACTGCGGCCGTTCCGCGGCAATATCGGTTTCATCACCGGGCGCCCCGTCTGGGAGCCGCGCCTGCGCCGCTACGAGATCGATCGCCAGAACACGGTGCTGAGCTACAGCCGCACAACGGCGCTCGGCTGGTGGGACCCCAAGGGCGTGCTCGCCTACAGCCGGACCAATGTCGACACGCCGATCTTCGAGCGCCCGCTCGGCGCCAGCACGGTGCCCGTGACCTATCCCGGCACCGGCACGACCGACAGCTTCAACGGCAAGTTCGAGAACCGCTTCGGCCTCGGCAGCCTCGGCAGCCTCACCGCCGGCGTCGATTTCTACAAGGACAAGGCGCTCTACAAGGACCGCAACTTCCGCGCCGACGAGAAGGCCAGCAATGCCGGCCTCTACGCCCAGGCGAGGCTGACCCCGATCGAGCGGGCCCGGATCTCCTTCGGCCTGCGCGGCGACCGGCAATGGTTCACCGGCACGACCGGCCGGGAATGGGACAATGCCGGCCTCAGCCGCAACATATCCGGCGAATTCGACCTGATCCCCGAGCACCTCACGCTCAAGGCCGGCTATTCGCATGTCTGGGGCGGCATCCAGCTCGCCGAGAACTTCATCATGAACCCGGCCTGGAACTACGGCACGGGCATCAGGCCGGCGACGTCCGACAACGTCACCGCCGGGCTGGTCGCGCGCTGGCAGGGCTTCACCCTCGAAGGCTCGGTGTTCCGCACCGTCCTCGATCACGCCCGCGCCGCCCGCTACGCCGCCGCCAGCGCGACGCTGACCCGCGAGGTCGAGTCGCAAGGCTACGAGATCGGGCTCGGCTATGCCTGGGAAGACGGCTTCGTGCGCGCCAAATACGCCGATGTCGATGTCCGCATCGACAACCAGCGCGCCGATTCCGACACCGGCACCTATCTGGCGACGCCGATCGGCCGGATCTGGACGCTGACCGCAGCCCACACCTTCAAGCCGTATGGCGTCACCATCGGCGCGGATGTCGAGATCGTGCGCGACTACAAGAAGGTCGCGCCGGGCAGCCAGCCGCTCAAGGGCTATGAGGTCGTCAACGCCTTCATCGAGTACAAGCCGCTGCAGCTCCAGAACCTGACCTTCCGCGCCGAGGTCAAGAATCTGCTCGACCAGACCTATGCCGACCGCGCGACCTATGGCCAGGAGTTCGGCACGGTGACGCCGCTCTACCAGCCCGGGCGCAGCTTCGTGCTCACCGCGTCGTCGCGCTTCTGATGGCCGGTCTCCTCCGGGTCGGCCTCGCCGCGCTGTGCCTGCTCTTCGCCCCGGTCCCGACCGAGGCGAAGCAGGTGACTGATATCGCGGGCCGCAGCGTCACGATCCCCGACCGGGTCGAGCGTATCATCATCGGCGAGGGCCGCTACATCCCCGCCCTCGCGATCCTCGACCGCGACGATCCCGTCGGACGCATCGTCGGCATGATGGGCGAGTATGAGGCGGTCGATCCCGCGACCTATGCGAAGTACCGGGCGGCCTTTCCCAAGATCGCGCAGATCGCCCGCATCGGCCGTGCCTCGCGCGAGAGCTTCAGCCTCGAAAGCGCGATCACGGCGCAGCCGCAGGTTGCGATCTTCGGCCTCGACGGCCACGGCCCCGATACGCGCTCGGGCGAGGTCATCCGTGCCCTGGAGGCGACCGGCACCGTCGTCGTCTTCGTCGATTTTCGCAGCGATCCCCTGGTCAACACGCCGAAATCGATGCTGCTGCTCGGCCAGGTCCTGGGCCGCGAGGCGCAGGCCGAGGCCTTCGTCGCCGCGTGGAAGCAGGCGCTCGCCACCGTCACCGACAGGCTGGCCCGCGCCGCCCCCGCACCGACCCGCGTCTTCATCGAGAGCCGCGTCGGCCTAGACGCCGCCTGCTGCGAGACCATGACGCGCGGCATGATGGGCCGCTTCGTCACGGCCGCCGGCGGCGTCAACATCGCCGAGGCGCTGGTTCCCGGCGAGGCCGGTGTCGTCAACCTCGAATGGCTCGTGGCCAACCCGCCCGACGTCTATATCGGCACCGCGATCGGCAACGCCGCCGCCAGCGGCGACAAGCCCTGGCTCGCGCTCGGCGCCGATGTCCCGGCCCCGGTCGCCCGCATGACGCTGCTCCGCTCGCTGACCCGGCCCGGAATCGCCGGTCTACCGCCGGTGCGCGACGGTCGCGCCCACGCGATCTGGCACCATTTCTACAATTCGCCCTTCAACGTCGCCGCCGTCCAGGCCTTCGCGACATGGCTGCACCCGACCCTGTTTGCCGATCTCGACCCGGCGGCGACGCTGCGCGACCTGCATGCGCGCTTCCAGCCTTTCCCGATCGACGGCGCCTACTGGATCTCCGCGAAATGACGCCCGATGCCCCCGCCCCGCCGCGCGACGAATGGCAGCTCGAAGTGGTCGAGGCCTTCGACCTGACGCCGCGCCTGCGCCGCGTCGTCTTCACCGCCGCACATCTCGACGAGCTGCATTACCGGCCCGGCCAGGCCCTGGTGCTGCGCATGCCGCTGCCCGAGGGCGGCACCGGCCGGCGCGACTACACCATCCGCTCGCTCGATCCGGCCGCGCAGGGCCTGGCGATCGACTTCGTGCAGCATGGCGAGGCGCCGGCCTCGACCTGGGCGCGCCGGGCCCGGGCCGGCGACACCCTGTCGGCGGCCGGCCCGCGCGGACGCACTGTGCTGGCAGCGCAAGCCGACTGGCATCTGTTCTGCGCCGACGAGACCGGCCTGCCCGCCGTCGCGCATCTGCTCGAGACGATGTCCCCCGGCGCCCCGGCCTTCGCATGGCTCGAGATCGACGGCGTACGCGACCGGCTTGTGCTGTCGACACAGGCCGCGCTGACGCTGGAATGGGTCCAGCGTGATGGCCAGCGGCCGGGACCGAGTTCGCTCCTGCTCGACTGCCTCGCCCGCTTCACGCTGCCGCCCGGCCGCGGTCAGGCCTATCTCGTCGGCGAAACCAGCAATGTCCGGGCGCTGCGCCACCATCTCGTCGCACGCGGGTTCGAACGCGGGCAGATCGCGTCCGAAGGCTACTGGCGCCCCGGTCGCATCGGCGGGCATGATCACGTCGACGACTAAGCCTCGAGCCACGCGCCGCCGGCCGGCCGCATGCTTCACAGGCTGACGACCTCGCCCGGGGCGACGGCGTCCTTCAACCATCCTCGGGCGGCGGCGCCGGCTGAACGGGCCTGTCGCCGACCCCGGCCGGCAGCGCCGCGAAGACCACCCAGCCCTGGCGCAGCCGGGTCAGCGTGGTGACGAGGCAGGCGGCGGCGAAGACATAGGCGATGAGGGGAAACGACGCGGGGAAGACGCACATCAGGGCCAGCGCGGCGATCGTCTCGGCGCCTTCGGTGAGACCGGTGAGGTAGTAGATCCCCTTCTGCGGATAGACCTCGCTGGTCAGGCCGCGCTTGGCGGCGATGACGGCGAAGGCGAGGAAGCTCGATCCCGTGCCCATGAAGGCCGCGAGCAGGACCGCCGCAGGCAGCGCGTTGCGGGCCGGATCGGCCAGCGCGAAGCCCAGCGGGATGCAGCCATAGAAGGCGAAGTCGAGGCTGATGTCGAGGAAGGCGCCGCGCTCGGTCGGGCCGTTCAGCCGCGCCACCGCCCCGTCCAGCGCATCGAACAGCCGGCTGACCAGGATCGCCACCAGGGCCACCCCGTAGAGCTGGAAGACTAGCGCCGGCACGGCCCCCAGGCCGATGACGAAGCCCGTCACCGTCAGGCCGTCCGCGCCGACACGGCGCCGCGCCAGCGCCGCGGCGACCGGCTGCAGAACGCTTTTGACGATGGGCAGGAGAAGGCGGTCCAGCATGGCTAGCCCCGCCGCCAGCGACGCAAGCCCGCGACCAGCGCCGGCAGCCGGTGCGCGACATCCTTGCAGAGCCAGGCAGAGATCCCGAGCAGAGCCGAGGAGGCGAACACGCCGCCGGAAGCGACGCCCGACGGCCCGTCGATCTCGACAAACAGGGAACCGGCACAGCCGGGGCTCCCGCGGCGATCAGCGGCCGTCCCCTGCAAGGTTCGCGCAGACCTGGTGGCCACCATGAGGCTTCGACGACGCATGCTGCCATGATGCCCCAGCCCCGCGGCGATGTCGTCCTGATCGGTGGCGGCCATGCTCACATTCAGGTCATGACGGCCTTCGGCGCCAGGCCCGAGCCGGGCCTGCGCCTCATCCTGATCATCGATCGACGAGACGCGCCCCATCCCGGCATGTTGTCCGCCCATCCGGCCGGGATTCCCGATGTCAGGCTTGGCGTTCGACACGAAGCGGAAACGTGCCGCGCTTCAGCAGCGGCGCGAAGCCGGCATCGAGACGCCCGAGCCGGACCAGCCCGCTCGAATGGCGGTAACCCGCATGATAGAGCGCGAGATTGCCCCAGGGTGCATAATAGCAGATGTCGCCGGGCGCCTCGTGGCCGAAGGGCCTGGCCCCCTCCATCGTCAGCTTGCGCGGCAGATAGCTGATCTTCTCATTGGTCGAATAGTCCTCGATGGTCAGGTCGAGCGGCAGCAGCGCGGCGAAGTCGCGCGCGGTCGGGTTGTCTTCGAGCGTGGCCGAGAAACGCTGGTCGGCGAAGGCGAAGTGAACCTGCATCAGGGCGGTCTCCTTGGCGACGGGCGGTCTTTGCGCCCCTGCGAGTGTCGGCGCGAGGACGCCGGCCGCGCCGGCTGCCAGCAGCCGGCGGCGCGTCGGCGTCACAATGTCTCGGGTCATCGCACATGCTCCTTTTCGCGAGACGCAGCCCCGGTGAAGATCGAGGACGCCAGCAGCAGCGCGGCCAGATCGAAGGTGGCGGCCCCACCCGCGGCATCGAACAGCCACCCGCCAAGGGCGCTCCAGGCCCTCGCCTCGCCCTTCCGGGTTGCCCCCAAACTGCCATGCATGATGTCGATCCCGTCTGGACGCTGCGCGTGCATCCCCCTAGCGGGCGCAGAGCCATGCGATTAGACAGAATAATTCGCTAGCATTGATCGACAGGAAAACTGAATAAGCCGCGATGGTCGCAGCCGCTCAATGCGGTTGCACGCGCAGCGAATGCCGCGCGCGCCCCGCCGCTGGCAAGCCGCCGCCGTGGCGGCTCGCCACGGCGGCGGCTCACACCAGGTTCAACCGGCCATGCCCTTCAGATCGGTCTTCGACAGCGGCAGGCTGCGGATGCGCTTGCCGGTCAATGCGGCGACCGCATTGGCGACCGCCGGCGGCACGCCGGGCAGCCCCGGCTCGCCGATGCCCCCCATCGGGGCGCCGCTTTCGACGATGCGGACATGCACCTTCGGCATCCGGTCGGGCGGCAGGATCGGGTAGCTGTCGTAATTGCGCGCACGCGGCACGCCGTTCTCGTAGACGACCTCTTCGAACAGGGCCGACGACAGGCCGAGCGCGACCGCCGACTGGACCTGCGCCTCGATCACCGCGGGGTTGACGATGCTGCCGGGATCGATCGCGACCCAGACATCATGCACCACGATATCCCCGCCGTTCAGCGAGACCTCGGCGATCGTCGCCACCTCGCTGCCGAAGGGCGAGGCCATGGCCACGCCGCGGGCGCGCCGGCTGCCATCGGCGGCGGAGAAGGGACCGCGCCGCCAGCCGCCGGACAAGTCGCCGACGGCCTGCAGCAGGGTCTTGTGCCGCGGGCTGTCGCCGAGCAGCCGCAGCCGGAGCGCGAAGGGGTCCTGCTTGCCGGCATCGGCCATTTCGTCGAAGAAGGTCTCGTAGAAATAATCGTTCATCGAATGGCCGACCGAGCGCCAGAAGCCGATGATCGCGGGATCGTCGACCGGCAGCTGCGCGATGCGGCGATGGGGAATCGCATAGGGCTTGCCGGCGATGCCTTCGACCGCGGAGTCGTCGGCCTTGTCGGCCGCACGGCCGAACCAGCGGCCGACCGGCCCCTCGCCGATGGCCACCGCCTGCAGCGCCACCGGCAACCCGTCCGCGTCGAGCCCCGCCTTGAACCTCGCCACGCTCAGGGGGCGCAGCGCGTCGCGCAGGAACTCCTCCTCGCGGCTCCAGATCACCTTGACCGGCCGCCCGACGGCCTTGGCCAGGAGAATGGCCTGGGTGTAGGGCGCCGCCGCCTGATAAAGGAAATGCCGGCCGAAGAACCCGCCCAGCACCGGCGAATGCAGGATCACCTTGTCGGGGGTCAGGCCGGCCACCTTGGCGGCATCGGCCTGGAACATCTCCGGCGCCTGGTTGGGCAGCCACAGTTCCAACCGGCCATCGGCGTTGAAGCGGGCGATCGCCGAGGGCGGCTCGAGCTGGCCATGGGCGAGATACGGCGCGTCATAGGTCGCCTCGACCACCGTCCTGGCGCCCGTCAGCGACGCCGCGACATCGCCCGCCGTCTCGGCGGCAATTCCTTCGCCCGTCGCAGCCGCCAGCGCGGCGCGATGCGCCTCGGAGGAGAAATCGGCCGGCATGACGCGCACGCTCGCCGAAGGCGACGCCGCCCAGGTCACCTGCAGCGCCTCGACGGCGCGTCTCGCCCGCCACCAGCTCGTCGCGACGACAGCGACAGCCCCCGGCAGGCGGTGGATCGACTGCACGCCCGGCATGGCGCGCACCTCGGCCTCGTTGGCGATCGCCGCCGGATCGAGCCCGAGCCGGCTGCCATGCTGCACGGCGGCATGGACCATCCCCTCGACCTTGAGATCGATGGCGTATTGTGTCTTTCCAGTCGCCTTGTCGCGGACGTCAAGGCGCGGCACCGACTTGCCGATCCAGCGGAAATCAGCGCTCGCGCGCAGGCTCACCTGCGTCGGCACGGGCAGCGCCGCCGCCGCCTTGGCGAGCGCGCCATAGGCGAGGCTGCGCCCCGACGCCTTGTGCAGCACGCGGCCCGGTTCGGTCGACAAAGTCGCGACCGGCACCTTCCACTGCGTCGCCGCCGCCTGCATCAGCATCGAGCGCGCCGAGGCGCCGAGCCGGCGCATCGTGTCATAGCTCTTGCGCACCGACATGCTGCCGCCGGTGAAGCGGGCGCCGCCGAGCAGCAGATAATCGGGACCGGGAGGCGCGCCTTCGATGACGAAGCGCGTCGGCTCCACATCGAGCTCCTCGCCGACGATCTGGGCCATGGCGGTGAACACGCCCTGCCCGCCCTCGATGAAGGGGCTGCGGAACAGCACCGTGCTGTCGGGGCGGATTTCGAGGAAGGCGCTCACGCGCGTACCGGGCTTGATGCCGGCTGCGGCGTTCTGTGCGCGCGCGCCCTGCGGCAGCGCGACGCCCAGCACGAGCGCGCCGAGCCCGCCGACGACGCTGCGCCGGGAAGGCTTGAAGGGGTCGGCGGCCGAGGCCTGCGACGGAAGCGGGAAAGAGGCGTTCATCACAATCTCCCTCAGCTTCGGGCGGCGTCGCGCACGGCGGCGGCGATCGCGTTGTAGGTGCCGCAGCGGCAGAGATTGAGCATCGCGCCGGAGATGTCGGCATCGCTCGGCTGCGGCATCTGCTTCAACAGCGCCGTCGCGGCCA
This sequence comes from Allobosea sp., assembly GCF_030695125.1. GTDB lineage: Bacteria > Pseudomonadota > Alphaproteobacteria > Rhizobiales > Beijerinckiaceae > Allobosea. The sequence continues at coordinate 75,783 of NZ_JAUYTP010000067.1, forward strand.
TCACCTGGCCGGACTGGCAATAGCCGCATTGCGGGACCTGATGGGCGACCCAGGCCTCGACCACCTTGCGGCCGACCGGATCTGCCTCGACGGCCTCGATCGTGGTGATGGCGGCGCCGGTGACGCTTTCGACCGGAGTGACGCAGGACCGCGTCGCCTGGCCGTCGATCATCACGGTGCAGGCCCCGCATTGCGCGACGCCGCAGCCATATTTGGTGCCGGTCAGACCGAGCTCGTCGCGCAGCACCCAGAGCAGCGGGGTGTCCGGCTCGACATCGACGCGGTGCTTCGTTCCATTGATCGTCAGTTCCATCGCCATCTCCTGCGGGCGGACGCGGCACACTCCGCATGGGTCCGCGACAATTTCTGTCCGCTACAATTTTGGATGGGTCCAAACTAGGGCAAGTTGGCCCTATCGCTAAGCCGTCAGATCCACTTACATATATGGCTCAGGCCGATAAATCGGCAGGCGAGGATCCGGCATGCTGCGCGAGGATTTCAACGATCTTCTCTGGTTCCTTGCGGTGGCCGAGGAGCGGAGTTTTACGCGCGCGGCCGCACGCTTGGGTATTACCCAGTCGACGCTCAGCCACACGATCAAGCAACTTGAAGCCCGTCTCGGGATTCGCCTGCTGGCGCGCACCACCCGCAGCGTCGCCACCACCGAGGCGGGCGAGAGATTGCGTCAATCGCTGGCGCCGCGCGTGGCCGAGATCGACGCCGAGATCGCGGCGCTGATGCATTATCGCGACAAGCCGGCCGGCACGATCCGCCTGACCCTGTCGGACCATGCCCTGGACGGGCTGGTCTGGCCCAAGCTGAAGCCGGTCCTGTCGGCTTATCCCGACATCAAGATCGAGTTCAGCATCGACAATGGTCTGCGCAACATCGTCGAGGACAATTTCGACGCCGGCATCCGGCTCGGAGAAAGCGTCGAAAAGGACATGATCGCAGTGCGGATCGGGCCCGACTGGCGCCTCGTCGCAGTCGCATCGCCCGCCTATCTCGCCGCCCATCCCGCCCTGCGGCACCCCCACGAACTCGTTGCGCATAACTGCATCAACATGCGCCAGGCGCGCGCCGGCGGTCTCTACGCCTGGGAGTTCGAGAAGGACGGCCAGGAACTGCGCGTTCGCGTCGATGGCCAGCTCACCTTCAACACCTCGCTGGCGATGATCGACGCGGCACTGAACGGCTATGGCATCGCCTATGTGCCGGAGGATCTGGTGACGGCCCATCTCGCCAGCCGGGCCTTGACGCTGATCCTCGACGACTGGTCTGCGCCGTTCCCGGGCTATTACATCTACTATCCCAGCCGGCGCCAGAACCTGCCGGCCTTCAAGGTGATCGTGGAGGCGCTGCGGCACGGAAGCTCCACGACCGATGCGCCGCAAGGGCGTGCGCCCGACGGTCGGCCCTCCCCGCCGGATCCCGAGCAGGGCGGCGGCGATGCCTGATCAATGGCGATTTGGCTGACGCCTGAGGCATCGCCTGCGGCGGCGGTTTCAACCCCGGCCCGCGCCGGTTTCGAGCCGCTCGAACAGCCATACCGCCACCGCGCCGTAGATGACGTGGCCGACGAAGCTCATATAGGAGAGTTCACCCCCCTCCCCGAGCAGGTAGAAGGACAGCCCGCCGACCGGCGCCATCAGGCCGAGCGCGTTGAACCAGGTGAAATTGCCCCAGCTGATCGCATCCGCGATCAGCGGGCTGCGGTTGATCAGCCGCGTCGCGATCAGCCCGACCGCCGCCGTCCAGAAGATGAAATGGATCGGGGCGAAGGTACCCGCGGCGATCAGCCCGGCGATGCCGGCGCTGAAGGTCACGAAGACGATGGCGTCGAGCACGACCGGCCAACGCGGCACGAAGCGCGAGATCACGAAATAGGCGACCGGATAGCCGACGATGCCGACGCCGTAATGCAGCGCCTCGCGGATCAGATAGGGCACCGACAAGCCGAGCCTGTGCTGGGCGATCGCGTCGATCAGCCCGGCGGGCTCGAGCGGGTAGCCCAGCACGGCCTTGGTCAGCACGCGGGCCCAGACCTCCCAGATCAGCAGGCCCGCCAGCCCGCCGGCGAAGAGGTGAAGGGCCGTTCGGCTCTGGACGGTCGCGGGTTTCGTATCGGCTGCCATCGTCATCATCGGTCTCCACCCATCGGTTCTGCTGGGACATGCGCTGAAGCCGACTTCGTTCGCCGCATCAGCTTGGTTACCGAAGGATCGTCGGACTTTTTGGCGCCGCCGCACCGCCGCACATGGCGCAGGCCCGCGGCGACGCCGACGGGCATCGGCAGCAGGACGGCGCGATGGTCTCAGCAAAGTTTATCTATCAGACAATCTGTCAATCAGTTGACAGAAGCCGGCTGGGCATATCACATCACGATCTGGAATCAGGCCCACAGAAGGCCTGTTGCTCGATGGAGGAATCGATGTCGTATGTGTCGTCAGGTCGCGGTGTCAGCCGCCGCACTCTCATGCTCGGCGCCGCAGGCGTCATTGCCGCGCCCCATGTCATCCGGGACGCGGCCGCCCAGGGCAAAGCCGTCAATGTCGGCGTGATCCTGCCGCTTTCGGGCGCCAACGCCCAGTTCGGCGTGAATTCGCGCAACGGGATCGAGCTCGTCGCCGACGAGATCAACGCCGCTGGCGGCATCAAGTCGCTCGGCGGGGCCCGCATCAATCTCGTCATCGCAGATTCGACCTCGACACCGACGACGGCCGCCAATGTCGCCCAGCGCCTGCTGACGCAGAACGACGTCGTGGCCATCCTCGGCGCCTTCGCCTCGTCGCTCACCATCGCGATCTCCGAGGTCACGGAGCGACGCGGCGTGCCGCTCCTGACCATGTCGTTCTCGGACCAGATCACCGGGCGCGGCTTCGAGAACATCTTCCAGGTCGTCGCCAAGGCCTCAGTCATCGGCAAGGCGCAGTTCGACGGTACGGCCGCGATCGCCGCGAGCGCGGGCCAGAAGCTCGAGCGCATCGCCATCATGTATGAGGACACCGCCTATGGCACGTCGCAGGCCGCGGGCCTGCGCGAGGGCGCCAAGGCGGCCGGCGTCCAGATCGTCATGGACGACGCCTATCCGCTGGGCATCACCGACGTCACGCCGCTGATCAACAAGCTGCGCGCCTCGGGCGCCCAGGCGGTGTTCCCGGTCTCCTATCTCAACGATTCCCTGCAGATCATCCGCGCGATGCGCCAGCAGCGCATCACGATCCCGGCGATCGGCGGTGCGGCCGGCTACGTCATTCCCGATTTCGAGAAGGGACTCGGCGAATTCGCCGAGGGCGTCCTGTCGATCTCCCCGGCCAATTACGACCTCGCCCCGGACCTGACCGAGCGCTTTCGCAAGCGCTTCGGCTATTTCATGGTCCACGAGGCGCTGGAGCATGCCGTCTGCATGGATGTGCTCGCCCAGGCGATGGAGAAGGCCAAGTCCGCCAAGCCCGAGGATTTGCGCAAGGCACTGCAGGGCGCCCGCTTCGAGGGCGGCTGGACCAAGGCCATGACGGGCGGCGCCGTCCAGTTCGACAAGACCGGCCTCAACACGCTCTCCGTCCCCGTCATGGTCCAGTGGCGCAACAAGGAACTCGTCACCGTTTGGCCCGCCGACGTCGCCAAGGCCAAGGCGGTCTGGCCGGGCTGAGGCGACGTCCCGGCAGCGCGGCGAGAGGCGGAGAACGACGATATGGCGGTGGTTCAGGCCATCCTCGATGGATTGATGATCGGCGGGGTCTACGCCGTCATCTCGATCGGACTGACCCTGGTCTTCGGGGTGATGGGCATCGTGAATTTCGCGCAGGCGGAATTCCTGATGCTCGGCATGTTCGTCGCCTATTACGCCTGGGCCTGGCTCGGACTCGATCCGCTGCTGGCGGCGCCGCTCGCCTTCGTCGTGGTCTTCCTGCTCGGCGCCGCGATCCAGCGCGTGCTGATCCGGCGGGTGCTGAAGGCGCCGGAGGTGGCGCAGATCTTCCTGACGGTCGGCCTGCTGATCGTGCTGGAGAATGCCGCGCTGCTGATGTTCGGATCGGGCTTTCGCTCGGTTTCGACACCCTACCAGACGTCGTCGCTGCAGCTCGGACCGCTGTTCATCTCCGTGCCCTATCTCGCCGCCTTCGCGATGTCGGTGGCGTCGGGGCTGGCGCTGTGGCTGTTCCTCAAGTCGAGCTGGTTCGGCCGCGCCATGCGCGCGACCGCCCAAGACCCGATGGCCGCGCGGCTGATAGGGATCGACGCCGACCGCATGCACATGCTGGCCTTCGCGCTCGGCGTCGGGCTGACGGCCTTCGGCGGCGCCGTGATCCTGCCCTATCTGACGGCCTCGCCGACCGTCGGCACACAATTCGCCGTGCTGATGTTCACCGTCGTGGTGCTCGGCGGGCTGGGGTCGGTCGCCGGCGCTGTGGTCGGCGGGCTGGCTGTCGGCATCATCCAGTCGCTCTCGGCGCTGGTCTTTCCGATCCAGCTCCAGAACCTCGTCCTCTTCGTCGTCTTCATCGCGGTTCTGGCCTTCCGGCCCAAGGGCATGCTGGGGGCGGCGCGATGAGCGGCCTCTCGCCCCGGCACTGGGCCGGGCTCGCGCTGCTGGCGGCCTTCGCCATCGCCCTGCCCTTCGCCTTCGAGCCACGCGGCTACGGCATCCGCATCCTCTGTCTCGCGCTGCTCTTCGCCGCGATGGCTCAGTCGTGGAACATTGTCGCCGGGCTCGCCAACCAGATCTCGCTCGGCCATGCCGCCTTCTTCGGCATCGGCGCCTACACCTCGACGCTGCTGCTGATCCATTTCGGCATCACCCCCTGGCTGGGCATGTTTGCAGCCGCGGCTCTCGGCGGCGCCGCCGCGCTGCTGATCAGCCTGCCGACCATGCGCTTGCGCGGCCACTACTTCGCGCTGGCGACGCTCGCCTTCGGCGAGGTGATGCGGGTGATCGGCAACAGCTGGGGCGGGCTGACGGGCGGGCCGGTCGGCATTTCCGTGCCCTTTGCGCAGCCAAGCCTGGCGCTGATGCAGTTCCGCGAGACGCGCTCCTCCTACTGGCTGATGCTCGCGGCGCTCGTCCTGGTGACGCTCGTTTTTGTGGCAATCAAGCGCAGCCGACTTGGCTACCGGCTGCGCGCGATCAAGGAGAACGCCGACGCCGCCGAGGTCATCGGGGTCGACACCACCCGCACCAAGATCATCGCCGCGGTGATCTCGGGCGCGCTGACGGCGGCACTCGGCACGCTCTACGCGCAGTTCCAGTTCTTCTTCGATCCCGACACCGTCTTCGGCGTGGCCTCGGTGTCCGTGCGGATGGCGATGATCGCCATCGTCGGCGGCATCGGCACGGCAGCCGGCCCGATCCTCGGCGCGCTCTTCGTGATCCCGCTGGAGGAACTCGCCAATCAGGTCTTCTCGGCGCAGGCGGCCGGGCTGTCTCAGCTGGTCTTCGGTCTGCTGCTGATCCTGGTGATCCTGATCGAACCGCGTGGCTTCATGGCCATCGGCCCCCGGCTCCAGCGCCTGTTCGGCAAGGGAGATCGCCGATGAGCGCGCCGCTTCTCGAAGTGTCCGGTGTCGGCAAGCGTTTCGGTGGCCTGCAGGCGCTGTCGAATGTCTCGCTCTCGGTCGAGGCCGGTGAAATCGTCGGGCTGATCGGCCCCAACGGCGCCGGCAAGACAACGCTGTTTTCGACCCTTGTCGGTCTGCACCGGCCCGAAAGCGGGGCGATTCGGCTCGATGGCCGCGATCTCGTCGGCCTCAAGCCGCACAAGATCGCCGCCGCCGGGATGGTGAAAACCTTCCAGAACGTCGCGCTGTTTCTCGAGTCCTCGGTTCTCGACAATGTCCTGACCGGCGGGCTGATGCGCCATTCCATCCCGGACGCGCGCGCGCTGGCGCGACGCTGTCTGGAGCGCGTCGGGATCGCCGCGATCGCCGGCAAGCTCGCCCGCGATCTGTCCTTCCCGGAGCGGGCGCGAGTCGAGGTCGCGCGCGCGCTCTGCACCGAGCCGCGGGTGCTGCTGCTCGACGAGGCGATGGCGGCGCTCAACCATGCCGAGATGGACGCGTTCATGGCGCTGCTGCGGCAGCTGCGCGAGGAGGGGCTGACCCTGATCGTCGTCGAGCACCATATGCGCGCCATCATGTCGCTCTGCGACCGGCTCGTCGTGCTGAATTTCGGCCAGATGATCGCCACGGGCACGCCAGAGCAGATCGCGCGGGACCCGGCCGTCGTCGAAGCCTATCTCGGCCGCTCGGCCGCGTGAGGATGCCGGTGATGACGAACCCCTCCGCGCTGTTGTCGATCTCCGGCCTTCACGCCGGTTATGGCGCCATGGACGTGCTGCACGACGTTTCGATCGAGGTCGGCGCCGGCGAATTCGTCTGCGTCATCGGCGCCAATACCGCGGGCAAGAGCACGCTGCTGCGTACGGTGTCGGGCCTTGTCGCCGCCCGCGGCAGCATCCGCTTCGATGGCACGGAGCTCGTTGGCCGGCCTTCGCATGACATCCCCGCGCTCGGCATCGCCCATGTGCCCGAGGGCCGCCACGTCTTCCCCGAGATGACGGTCGAGGAGAACGTCATGCTCGGCGCCTATGCCGTGCGCTCCGCCAGCGATCTCGCCGCGCGCCGCGACCGGGTGCTGACGATGTTTCCGCGGCTGCGCGAGCGGCTGGGCCAGCTCGCGGGCACGCTCTCGGGCGGCGAGCAGCAGATGGTGGCGATCGGCCGGGCCCTGATGCTTCAGCCCCGGTTGCTGCTGCTGGACGAGCCGAGCCATGGCCTGGCGCCCAAGATCGTGGACGAGCTTCACGACACCTTCCTCGCCGTCAGCCGCACGGGGACGTCGATCTTGCTGGTCGAGCAGAACACCACGCTGGCGCTCTCGGTCGCCGGGCGCGGCTATGTGCTGGAAAGCGGCCGGGTCGTGCTCTCCGGCACCAGCGCGGAACTCTCCGGAAACGACGCCGTCCGCAGCGCCTATCTCGGGCTCTGACGGCCCCCTAACACACCACGAAAGGTCAGTCCGATGTCGCACAGCGATCAGTTCAACAAGGGTCTCGAAGTTCGCCGCAAGGTGCTGGGCGCGGACTATGTCGATGGCAGCCTGGCCAAGGCCGACGATTTCATGATGGCGTTCCAGAACATCACCACCGAATGGTGCTGGGGCTATGCCTGGACGCGGCCGGGCCTCGAGCACAAGACGCGCTCGATGCTCAACCTCGCCATGCTGACGGCGCTGGGCAAGCCGGCCGAGCTGAAGCTCCACGTCAAGGGCGCGCTCGCCAATGGCGTCACCGTCGACGAGATCAAGGAGATCCTGCTGCACGCCACGGTCTATTGCGGCATCCCGGCCGGCCTCGACGCGTTCAAGGCGGCCCATGAGGTGCTCAAGGCCGAGGGCGCCGTCCCCAACGACAAGTGAGGTGACGATGCCCGCCTGGGAGGTCTTCGCCCTGCGCTATGCCGTGCATGAGCGCCGGGCCTTCGAGAACTTCATCCGCGCGCCCGATCCGCACGACGCGCCCATGCCCATGGACTATTTCGTCTGGGTGGTGCGGCGCGGCCAGCGGGTCATCGTGGTCGATACGGGCTTCACCCCCGAGGGTGGGGCTAGGCGCGGACGCACGCTGATCAGGCCGGTCGAGGCCGCGCTGCGTCAGCTCGGCGTCGCGCCGGAGACGGTGGAGGACGTGGTCATCACGCATCTCCACTACGACCATGCCGGCAATCTCGATCTCTTCCCGAAGGCCCGCTTCCATCTCCAGGAGGCGGAGATGGGCTTCGCGACGGGCCGGCACATGTGCCAGGCCTGCATCCGCTACCCCTTCGACGTCGAGGACGTGGTAAGGATGGTGCGCGCCGTCTATGCCGACGGCGTGGTCTTCCACGACGGCGATGCCGAGCTGGACGAGGGCCTGAGCCTGCACAAGGTCGGCGGTCACAGCGCCGGCCTGCAGATGGTCCGCGTCGAGACCGCGCGCGGGCCGCTGGTGCTCGCCAGCGACGCCGCGCATTTCATGGCCAATATCGAGCGGCAGAACCCGTTCCCGATCTTCTTCGATCTCGGCGCGCTGGCGCAGGGCTGGCGCGCCGCCCGCCGCCTCGCCGGGGCGGAGGAGCGCATCATCGCCGGTCATGATCCGCTGGTGCGGGAGATTTATCCCGCCGTCGAAGGCTCGGACGGCGAGACGGTCGCGCTGCACTTGCCGCCGCTGCGCTGAAGCGCGGCAAGCCATCCCGGACCCACCCCGTCATTCCGGGGCGGCGCGAAGCGACGAGCCCGGAATCCATGAACACCCGCACGGACTGTTGAATTGGCGGGGGCGAACCTTCTTGTCAGCCGTCATGTTCATGGATTCCGGGCTCGGGCCTTTCGGCCCGCCCCGGAATGACGGTGTGGCTCACCCCTCAGATCAGCCGGCTAACCGACGCCCGACATGGGCCAGCGCCGCCAGCAGATGCGGGCGGAACAGGTCGGGGTGCTCGCACATCGGGAAATGGCCGAGCCCCTCCATGATGCGCAGATCGGCGCCCGGAATGAGCGCGGCGAGCTTGGCCCCGTCCTCGGGAGTCGCCGAATAATCATAGGTACCGCAGAGCAGCGAGACCGGCGTTCGCGCAGCGTCGATGCGTGGCGCGACCTCTGCGCCGTCGAACTCGTCGGAATAGAAGGCGAGGTCGCCGGCATAGATCTCGGGCGCGCCCTGCGAATAGATCCAGGCGGCCCGGCGCCGGCTGTCGAGCGGGCTTGTCGGGCTCATCAGCCCGCGGACGAAGGCGGCGTTGTGCAGCCCGGCATGGACGCCGACATGATGCTGGAACGGATTGCGCCGCCCCTTGGAGCGGAAGGGCGGCTCGATCGCGATGACGCCGGCGACGAGGTCAGGCCGCTCCGCCGCCAGCAGCAGGGCGAGCGCTGCGCCCATCGAGCCACCGGCCACGATCGCTTTCTCGCCGACGACCTGCTCGATGATCGCCGCGCACCAGCCGAGATAGCGCGCGCCCGAGAGCCGGTAGGGCTCGCCCTGCCAGCCTTCGGGCGGCATCGAGCGGCCATGGAAAGGCATGTCCGGCGCGATCAGGCGCCAGTCCGCGGCCAGCGCGATGTCGGCCAGCTGCCCGTGGAACTGGCGGCCGTCCGCGCCGGCCGTGTGCAGGAACAGGATCGATCGCCCGCTTCCGGCGCTCTCGACAAAAATCTCGGCCGCGCCCTCCGGCAGGACGACCTGCTGGTAGCGCCCTTCGATCTGGCTCATCCGCCGTTCGACGGAGGGCGCCTGCGCCACCGGCGACAAGACGACGAGCTCGAACAGCCGTTCGATCACGGCCCGCGCCTGCGCGATCACGAGCGGGTCGCCGGACAGGGTGAAGGCCGGGTTGGCGATGGCCAGCGCGGTGAAAGCCTGGAAACGCGGCGGCGGCGGCACGACCAGCAGCCTCGCCCAGTCCTCTTCGGCCGCCGACAGCACGATGTCCGGCGCCGCCGTGCCCTCGAAGACCACGGCGCCGTCGTCGAGCCGCAGCAGGATGTCGTCGCCGGCGCCTTCGATCCGCAACACCGCAACGAGGCCGGCCCCGAGCCGCCGCAGTTCGGCGTCCCCGGCTGCCGCGGCGATGCGCGCCCGCAGGCCCATCAGCCGCGCGTTCCGGCGGCCAGCGCCTTGAGATAGCGGTGGATCTCGGTGTGGTCGGCCTGCGCGCCGAGCCCGCCCTTGGCCGCCTCCCACAGCGCCGCGACCGACTGGATCTGCGGCAGCGGGAGATCGAGGTGATCGGCGAGATCGGCGGCGATGCGCAGATCCTTCGCCATCAGCGCCAGCGAGAAGCCCGAATTGAAGGCCTCGGAGATGACGAAGGGCTTCATCTTCACTTCGGTCGAGTTGTTACGCCCCGTGGAAGCGTTGAGCACATCGACGATCGTCTCCGGCGCGAGGCCGAAGCGGCCGCCGACAAGCAGGGCCTCGCAGGCCGCGACCAGTCCCGCCGCCGAGACATAGTTGTTCAGCGCCTTCATCGCATGGCCGGAGCCGATCGGCCCCGTCGCGAAGATCGACTTGCCCATCGCCGCAAGCACGGGCCGGGCGCGCTCGACCGCCTCGGCCGGCCCCCCGGCCATGATCGCCAGCGATCCGTCGATCGCGCGCTTGACGCCGCCCGAGACCGGCGCGTCGATCAGCACGAGCCCCAGCGGTTCCAGATCGGCGGCGAGACTGACCGTATCGGTCGGCGCCGACGAACTCATGTCGATCACCAGCGCGTCTTTCGCCAGGGCGCGCGCAGCGCCTGCCCCCAGCAGCGCATCGCGCACGATGGCGCCATTGGGCAGCATGGTGATCAGGATGTCGGCGCCATTGGCCGCCTCAGCGGCGCCCGCGAAAGTCGAGGCGCCCGCCTCGGCCAACGCCTGCCGCGGTGCCTCCGCCGGGTCAGCCCCGCGCACGGCGAAGCCCGCCTGGATCAGGCGTCGCGCCATCGGCAGGCCCATCTGGCCGAGACCGATGAAGGCGATGGTGGCGGGGGTGCCGGATGCGTCAGACATGCTTGTTTCCTCCAACGCGGCAACGGCGCCGCGTCGGGCGGATTTCTGATCCCTATCAGACAATCTGTCAATTCGCGGGGCGGCCGGGGCTCGGTTCCCGCGCCAGGACGGCGAGAGCGACCTTCGCCGCCATGGCGATGTGATGCTTGCAGGCCAGCTCGGCGCGGGCGCCGTCATGCGCGGCGATGGCGTCATAAATCGCCTCGATCTCGGCGACGCTGTCGGCGAGGCGGCCCTGCTGCGTCATCGAGGTGAAGCGCAGCAGGGTGATGCGATTGTGCAGCATCGTCAGCGACTGCTTGACGAAGACGTTGCCGGCGCCCTCCATCAGCACGCTGTAGAAGCGGGTCTTGGCGGCGACGAGCTGGGCACGGTCGCCGTTTTGCGCGGCGAGCCGGAAGCCGGCCACCGCCTGCTTCAGCTCCGCGACGGCCGCTTCGCTCCCCTGCTCCGCAAAAGCGCGACCCGCGAAGCCTTCCAGCAGCGCCCGCACGTCATAAAGCTGCCGGGCCTCGTCGAAGTTGATCGACGACACTTCGGGTCCGCGATGGGGAACCGTGACGACGAGGCCCTCGGCCTCGAGCTGGCGGAGCGCCTCGCGCACCGAGGTGCGGCCGACGCCGATCTGCTCGCAGAGCTCGCGCTCGACGAGGCGCTGGCCCGGGCGGAAATGCCCGGAGGCGATCGCTTCCCGGATCCGGTCCTCGACCAGGAGACGCAACGTGGCCGCCTGGCGCGGGATGCGGAGATTCGTTTCGGTCATGGACAAACACATTGCCGGCCCGATTGCCGCCGTCAATCTCGGCGCTTGACCTCCCGACTGGCAGATTGTCTGATAGCAGGCAATACACCAAGAGAATCCCGGAGGAATGATGAAAACGCTTCTGCTCGGCCTCGCGGCCGCTGCGGTGCTGGCTGTCGCGCCGTCCACGGCCCAGACCTATCCGAGCCGGCCCATCACCATGCTGGTGCCGTTCGCCGCGGGCGGCACCACCGACGTCCTGGCCCGCATCCTCGCCGAGGACATGGGGAAAACGCTCGGTCAGAACATCATCGTCGAGAATGTCGGCGGGGCTGGCGGCCGGAGCGGGACGGAGCGCGTCATCAGGGGCGAGCCGGATGGCTACACGATCCTGTTCGGCAATATGGGCCCCATGGCCGCCAGCAAGGCGCTGTTCAAGGACCAGCGCTATGATCCCCGCACGGACCTCGCGCCCATCGGCCTCGTCGCCGACGTGCCGATGGTGATCGCAGCCAGCAGGAAGAGCGGGGTCACGGACCTCAAAGCCTTCATGGCGAAGATCAAGACCGAAGGCGACAAGGTGACGTTCGGCACGGCCGGCTTTGGCGCGACGTCCGATCTCGCTCCCCGTCTCCTGCTGCATCTGACGGGACTGAAATCCACCGTCGTGCCCTACAAGGGCGCGGGGCCGGCGATCCAGGATCTGATCGGCGGCTTCGTCGACGGGGTCATCGACCAGACGGCGACCCTTCTGCCCCTGCACAGCGGCGGCTCGGTCACGGCGCTCGCCGTCACCGGCGACAGCCGCCTGCCCCAGGCGCCGGATGTGCCGACCTTCGCCGAAGCCGGATTTCCGGAGTTCGGCATGAAGGTCTGGAATGCGCTCGCGGTTCACAAGGACACCAGCCCCGCCGTCGTTGCGCGGCTGGTGGCGGCACTCGATACGAGCCTTTCGTCCGAATTCGTCGGCAAGCGGTTCGAAAGCCTGGCGGTACCCGTCCCGCCGGCCGCCATCCGCGGGCCGGGACATCTCGGCACGCTGGTGGCTGCGGAGGTGAGCCGCTGGGAGGCCGTCCTGAAAGACGTGCCGAAACAGTGACCATGGCTGGGCCTGCGCCAGAGGCTCGCTTGCGCCCACCGCGCTGGCAATCCGTCCGCTCCTCCTCTTAGGACGAGCAGGCGGAGCCTCGGGGGCGGCATCCGCCCCCTTGGTCGGTCACTGACCGCCGGCGGCTTTGGCCAGACCGGCGAGCGCGCCGGCCATCGCGGTCAGTGGCTCGTCCTGTCCGGTGATCTGATAGCGCTCCTTCAGCGCCGATGGCGGCGTATAGCCGATCATGACCTTCCCGGTCCCGTCCTGCCAGACCAGCATCTTCATCGGCAGTTCGATGGCGACCGATGGCTGGGCCAGCATCAACGGTGTGCCGAGGCGCGGATTCCCGAACATGATCACCTCGGTCGGCAGCATCTCCAGCCCGGCGGCCTTGGCCGCGGCAGCGTGGTCGATCCGCGCGGCGATGCGGATGCCGCGCTTCTCGAGTTCGGCCGCCAGCCGGTCCGAGGTCTCCTTCACGGCGAACCGACTTTCGACCGTGGCGAGGGGCTGCGACAGCGCCGTCGCGGTCGTTAGCAGCAGGGCGGCAAGACTCATGGCCAATGCGCGTGTCATCTGGTGAACTCCGACTGCGAGGTTTTGGGGATCAGGACTTCTTCACGCCGCAGGCCGCGCCGCCCAGGACACAGAAGGTCGCGCAGGAGCGATGGTTCAGCGGCACCGCGACCTCCGCCTGCTTCAGCGTGCGGCCAAGCTCGAACCGCTCGTCATAGGCGATCAGGGTGCAGGCCACGACCGCCGGCGCATCGGCGCCCTTGCGCCGAACGACCATTCGCGAGGTCGCGCACATGACGTCGTCCGGGCTCTTGTTCAGAATGCCCCAGCACGCCTCGGTGATCTCCGGCGGGTTGCCGTCGGGGGTCATCTCCGGAAAGATCACGAGTTGGACCGGGTCGTCGCAGTCGACCGCGATCGCCTCGCGATCGAACAGCTCGCGATAACCCGCACGCGCGACCGCCTCCGGCTCGCCGTCCAGATGCCGACCGGCGATCTCGATCTGGAATCCTTCCCGTGACAGGAAGCGCAGGCCCTCCATCGCCTTGGCGAAGGAGCCAACGCCCCGCTCCGCGTCGTGGATGGCGGCATGATGGCTGTCGAGCGAGACGCGAAAGCGCAGCAACCCGCCATGCGCCTCGCGCAGCCGCCTGAGGTGCTCCTGGCGCCGCATAATCGGCCGCATCGCATTGGTGAGCACGAGCGTCTCGAACCCGCGCTCCAGCGTCTCCGTCAGGATGGCGATCATGTCGCGGTTCATGAACGGTTCGCCGCCGGTGAAGCCGATCATCCGGACCGGCAGCCGCTCGACCCGCACTTCATCGAGATAGGTCGTGACATCGGCGAGCGAGAGGTAGACCAGCCGGTCGTTGCTGGGGGAACTCTCGATGTAACAGTTCTGGCAGGTGATGTTGCACAGCGTGCCCGTATTGAACCAGAGCGTCTCCAGCCGCTTGAGATGGACGCGCGCGCGCCGCTCGCCCTTGGCGGTCCGCACAGGATCGACAAACTTGGCCGTGATAAAGGTTGGCGCGTTCACAATCTGGCTCCGACGTAATTCATGTGAAGATACGCGCAAGGCGGCCGCTTCGTTACGGCGTCCCCGAACTTTTTGTCGTGACGCTCGGCGCGCAGCGCCTCGGCGGAGCGGAGGGCGGGCCGCCCCGGCTCGCCCGGCCCCACACGCCCGCCTCACGCAAAGCTGTTTTGCGGAGTGGCGCAGCCGCTTGTAACAAAACAGCAGTCCGGCCCGAATGAATGGATGAGGCGTGCACGAACGCAAGCCAGAACGCGAAGACGAATGGAGCCGCCTGATGCGACTGGCGCTCGATGGCGATCAGGTCGCCTACAAGACGCTGTTGGCCGCCCTCGTTCCGCATGTACGCGGCAGGGTGCGGCATGTTCTGGCGCGCTCGGGACGCGGGCAGGCGGAGGTCGAGGACATCGTCCAGGAGACGCTTCTCGCCGTCCATCTGAAGCGCGCGACCTGGGACTGGTCGATGCCGCTGACGCCCTGGCTGAACGCCGTGACGCGTCACAAGACGATCGACCTCCTGCGCCGCGTAGGCGCGCGCGGCGAGGTCGATCTCGACGACGCCGTCGAGACCCTCGCCGCGCCTGACGACGGCGGCGAGAGCCAGCTCGATGTGCAGCGCATGCTGTCGGTCCTCGACGGGCGCCAGCGTCAGATCGTGGAGCAGGTGTCGCTCGCCGGCCGGAGCGCAGCCGAGGTCGGCGGTCAACTCGGCATGAGCGAGGGTGCGGTGCGGGTCGCGCTGCATCGGGCCCTGAAACAGCTGGCCCGGACCTTCAAGGGGAGAGCCGATGCGGACTGACGACATGATCGACGTGCTGGTCCGGGATCTGCCGAACCAGCCGAAGCCCGTCAGCACGATCCTGCTGCGCTGGTGGCCGGCCGCGGCCGCGCTCACAGGCGCCGGCTTCCTTGCGCTCACCGGCGTGCGCCCCGATCTCGTCACGGCGGGCCTGGCGCCGACGCTGGTGAAGCTGATGCTCGGTGCGCTGATCGCCCTGACCGCGATCTTGGGCGCGCTCGATCTCTCGCGGCCGGAGGTGCAGGCTTCGGCAGCCTCGAAATGGCTCCTCGCCGTCGTCGGGTTCCTCGGCCTCGTCGTGGCGACCGATCTCCTGCGCCACGGTCTCGACGGCTGGTGGGCGCGGCTCTTCGGCAAGGGCATCGTCACCTGCCTCACGATCGTTCCGGCCCTGGCGGCCCTGCCGCTGATCGCCTGTCTCACGATACTCCGGCGCGGAGCCACGTCCGAGCCCATGGCCGCCGGCGCGCTGGCCGGCCTCGCCTCCGCCGGCCTCGCGATCCTCGCCTACGGCCTGTTCTGCAACGAGGACAGCCCGCTCTTCATCGCGACCTGGTACAGCCTCGCCGCCCTGATCGTCGGCCTGGCGGGGGCAGCGCTTGGCCGCGCCATGCTGCGGTGGTGACGCGCCGTCCTGCTGTCGCGCCCCTCTTCACGGAACGAGACATGACGGCGCGGCAGGAGCGATGCTCCGGCGAGGGTTAGCGCCGGAACGCTGAAAAGTGCTGCATGAAGCGTCTGTCGATCCAGTCCTTCCAGCGCCAGACCCACCGGCCTTCGACCGCAAACCAGCCGCTGCGGCCGGCGATGGCGGACCCGTCGCCGGTCATCAGGATCGTCAGATAGTTCCGGTCCGGCCGATGCGGCGCCAGCGCCTCGCCGCGCGCCCTGCGGCGCAGGTTTCCGGTGAGCGCCGCCCCCTGCCGGACGGCGAAGACACCGGCTTTCGGCGTCGGATCCTCGACGACGGTCGCGCAGTCACCGACAGCGAAGACCGCGGGATCATCGATGCAGGTCAAAGACCGCGTCGTCTGCACGAAGCCATGGCGGTCCGTGGGGAGCCCGGTCGTGGCAAGCCAGGAGGGAGCACGCGCCGCGGTCGACACGAGCACCGCATCGGCCGTGATGAAACGCTTGTCCTGCGCCCGCAGACCTTGCGCGTTGATCTCGACGACCCGGAAATCGTCCAGCAGGGTCACGCCATGACGGGCCAGCGCGGCTCTCGCCCGCCGGCGCACGCCGTCATTGAGCGTGGCGACGAGCCCGTTGCTCGCGGCGAGGCCGATCCAGAACGGCCGGCCCTTCGGATCGAGCCCCTTCAGCCGCGCCTTCAACGCCAGCGCAAGCTCCACCCCGGCCGCGCCCCCGCCGACCAGGACGATGCGGCGCGGTCCGTCGGGGCGGGCGGCCGCCTCCAGAAGCGCGTCCAGACGCGAGATGAAGCTGCTGATGGGCTTGACCGGGATGCCGTGCTCCTCGGCCCCGGCGATGCCCGACAGATCCGGCGTGATGCCGACATTGAGGGAGAGCGTGTCGTAGGGAACGCTGTCACCGTTCTCCGTGGTCACAGTCCGCCGGGCGCGGTCGATCGCGGCGGCCGCGGAGCGGACCAGCGTCACGCCGCAGACCTCGGCCAGCCGGCCGAGATCGATATGCATCTCGGCATGGCTGTAGAGCCCCGCGACATGACCGGGCAGCATGCCCGAATAGGGCGTCAGCAACCGGTCGGTCACCAGCGTGATCGTCATGCCGGGCTCGGGCCGCTGCGCCAGCGCGCGGATCACCTGCACATGGGCGTGCCCCCCGCCGACGAGAACGAGCCGGTGCCCGGTCATGGCCGCGCCTCCGCCATGCCGGCCAGAGCGGCGCGGGTGAACGCCGCCGCTTCGTCGCCGCTCGCCAGGCTGGCGCGCAGCCAGTCGAGATCGGCGGCCTCGTCGATGTCGCGTTGCGGCGGCAGCATCTGCACGTTCAGGCCGGCGGCGTCGGCGCGGTTCAGCGTCTCGCGTAGCACGCCCGAGGTGCTCCATGGCATCGGTGCGAAGAGGGAGCCTGCCGCCTGCAGCGAGCGCAGGCCGATCAGGCAATAGCCGCCATCGACGCTCGGGATGAGCACGATCCGGCGGTCATCGCCCTCGCGAAGGCTGCGCGCGGAGGCGGCGATGACCTCGCCGGTGATCAGCGGAACATCCGCGCCCATGATGATCGCGCCACCCGGGCAGCGCTGCAGCAGCCGGGCAAGGACGTCGCGCATCGTCGCACCGAGGTCGCCGGCGTCGGCGAAGTCCAGGGGCCATCCCGGCCCGAGGATCGCGCCGATCTCGGTCGCGGCATCGGCCGGGCGAAAAAACGCCGCGCGGTCGAGCCGCTGCAGGCGCGCCGCCGCGACGGCGGCCGCGGCGCAATCCTCGAGGAAGGCGCGCGCCAGGCGCGCCGCCCTGTCGGGACCAATGGCCGCGGCCAGCCGGGTCTTGGCCGCCCCGGGGCGCGGCGGCTTGCACATCAGGCCGAACCCGATCGGCGCCTCGCTCAGCATCACGGCGCCCCTTGACGCGTCGGGCGCAGGGCCTCGCGGCCGATGACCCAGAGAATCTTGACCCCCGCCCTGACCGCACCGCCGAGCGTTCCCGAGACCTTGGAGACCCCGATCCGGCGCCTGTAGTCGACAGGGATCTCGATCGTCCTGAGGCGCTTGCGCGCCGCCTTGATCTGCATCTCGACCGTCCAGCCGAAATTGAGGTCGGCCATCCCCAGCCGCTCGAACTCGCACCACGAGACAGCGCGGAACGGCCCGAGATCGGTGAAGCGCTCGCCCCAGACCAGCCGGATCAGCGAACAGGCGAGCCAGTTGCCGAAGACCTGCTGGGGCGTCAGCGCGCCGCTTTCGCGCCGCCCCAAGACGCGCGAACCCAGCGTGAAGTCGGCCCGTCCGTCGACGATGGGCTCGACGAGGCGGATCATGGCGGAGAGATCGTCGGCGGCGTCGCCGTCGACGAAAACGATGACATCGACGGGCGGCAACGCCGCGATCGCGGCCAGGCAGGCCCGGCCATAGCCGGGGCCGTCGACCTCGACCACGATGGCGCCGTGATCGCGCCCGATCTGGGCCGTCCCGTCGGTCGAGCGATGGTCGCCGATCGCGACCGCGTCGACGAAAGCGGGCATGGCCCGCAGCACCACGGGCAAGGCCTGCGCTTCGTTGCGGGTCGGTATGACCACGCCGATCCGTGCGTCCTTGAGGCTCATGCCGACGCTCCGGCGGCTGACGACCGGCGGATCAGGAGAGCAACCAGCAGCGCCGGTACGAGATGCAGGAAGGCGAGGCCGTAGCCATGCAGGTCACGCAGGCCGGCCGCCGCGAGCGGAAAGAACAGGTAGTAGACCGGCAGCCCGATCGACGCGGCCACGAATGGCCATGCCCCGCTGGCCGACGCCAGCGGCAGGAACCAGGCGGCATACCAGGGGAACTGGGCCGGCGAGAGGTAGAACAGGGCGGCCGCGAGGATCGCAGCGCGGGCGACCAGGGACTCCAGGCCTGCGGATCGGGGCGCCGCGACCGCGAGGCTCGCGGCTCCCGCCGTCAGGACGACCAGAGCGCGCAGCAGAACCTCGCCCGTGCCCGGCCCGACAAGCTGGAGGAAGAGATAGGAGGCCCAGGCGTAAGGCGCATTGTTGACGGACCAACCGCCGGCATAGGCCGTCAGCCCTGCATGGGCGGAGAGACTGGCCCAGAACAGCGGTGCGCAGAGGGCCAGGGTCGTCGCTCCGAGCGCCAGCGTGAAGACCGCCAGCGCCCGACGGTCGGGCCACAGCGCCCGCGCGACCAGCGGCGCGAGCAGGATCGGCCACAGCTTGACGCCCGCCGCGATCCCGAGGCCGAGGCCCGCCCATGCGGCCGCGCGACGATGGGCGGCGATCAGCGCGGCGAGGATCGGGAGCGCAAGCACGGCATCGACATGGGCCTGCCCGGTCAGGCAGAAGGCCATCAGCGGATTGCACCAGACGAGCGCGACCAGCAGCGGCGAGCGCCCGGTCGAAACCAGAACCCGCCAGATCAGAACCGCCGCCAGCGCCTCCGTGCCGAAGAACACGACGCGCAGCCCGTCCAGGCTCCAGGGCGCGATCAGGTGGGCCAGCGCGAACGCCGCTTGCGCCCCGCCCGGATACATCGAGCGCAACTCGGGGAAATTGATCGACGTGATCGCAGCCCGCCCCGCCCCGACCAGTGGCGCCAGGGCTCCCTCCGCTCCCTGCAGCAGCGCCTCGGGAGCGTGGGCATAGGAGCTCAGGCCATGCGCCACCATAGCTCCGTCGAGCAGATAGCGGAAATGATCGTCCTCCAGCATCGGCCCCGCGCCGAAATAGGGCACGCGCATCAGGACGCCGGCTGCCGCGATGGCAAGGCCGAGTACCAGGCCGGTTGGCATGTCGCGCGCCCGCCAGACCGCCCAGAGCAGCCCCGCGGACGACAGGGACAGCATGAGGCCAAGCGACAGCGCGACCGGCCAGGCATCTCGCCGTGAGCCGGGCGCCGCGCCCCAGACCATCGCGATCACCGTCTGCATCATGATGCAGACGCCGAGCATGGCGAGCAGCGTCGATCCGCGGCGATCCCAGGCGGATCGACCGGCCACGGAGGCGTCCGGACCCGTTGCGGCCGTCAACGGCGTGTCGTCCTGGCCAGCAACTGGCCCCAGTTTTCGTCAAAGTGATGCGCCTCGCCGGGCCCCTCGCCCTTCACCAGGGCGCGGCCATCCGCCGTCCAACGAAAAATCCCGCCGCGCAGATTGTAGACGCCCGCGCTGGCGTGGGGGGCGATCTGCTTCAGCGTTGCCGTCATCATCTGCGAGGATCGTACGCCGACGGCGCAGTAGAACACGACCGGCCCATCGTCGAGCCGATCGCGGTGAAGGCTGAGGATTTCGGCGGCCGAGCTGCCGGGTTCGATCCGGATCGCGCCCGGCAGGTGGCCGGCATCGAACTCCTCCTGCGTGCGCACGTCGAACAGCGTCGCCTCGCCGCGCCCCAGCATGGCGGCCAGGCCCGCGGGTGCGACGTCCGGAACGGGATGGCGCCGGGCCACCTCTCGCTCGACATCATCCAGCGATACGCGCGGATCGGTCGGATCGAGCGTCCAGGGAGCCAGCCGAGGCTGGGTCGTCACGACAAAGATGGCTGCGCCCGCCACCAGGACCGCAGCCGTCACGGCTCCGGCCAGCAGCCGTCTCGTGTTCAGGCGTGGCGTCATGGACCGGACCGTCATCTGCGGGCTCAGCCGCGCGGCGCCGGGACGGGGCGGAGCCCGTTCAACGACCAGTCATAGTCGTCGTCGGCGATCCGCGGCGAGCCGGTGAGGCGCTGGGCCAGCGCCGGCTCGGCATATTGGCGGAAATGCGCGATCAGCCCGGCGTCATTGCCGCCGAAATCCGCGATGAACCATTTGTAGATCGACGAGACCCGGAGCGCGCCATCGGCCAGCACCGTGACGCCCCGCGGATGGTTGACGAAGGCGCGCGCCGCGGCATCCAGATCGGCCTCCAGCGTCGCGGCGCGCCAGACCCGGTTCATCAGGTTGGGGCAGCCATAGGAGGCGCAATTGACGATGTAATGTACCCGCGGGTCCTTGAAGGTCGGGCGCATGATCTCGTGCTCGATGTCGTCGAGCGACAGCCGCCTGCCCTCCACGGTCACGCGCGGCTGGCGCCAGGGACCCGTATAGGCTTTCGGATCGAGCCAGTTGTCGCTCTTGATGTCGCGGATCGAGGCGACCGGGTAGCGGTCGAGGATGACCTTCAGCGTCACCGCATTGTAGAGGTTGCCCCAGAAGGAGAAGGCGTCGGCCCGGGCCATGGCGGAGGGCTTCAGCCGCGAAAGCTCGGTGATGTAGCCGTCCAGCGCGGTGCGATCGGCCGAATTGGCCCGCCAGCCGGCATAGTCGACTCGGTTGACGCCGTCAGGGCTGGCGCTGACATAGCGCGTCAGGAGCCGGTCATACACGGCGTCGGCATCCCCCGCCTGGGCCCATGCCGGGCCCGCGAGGGCCATGAGGCCGAGGCCGAGCGTGGCGCGCCGGGTCAGCCCGTGAGATCGGATGTCGACGGTCATCATGGCTCTCCTTACGGATGGACGCAGGCGGACGTTACGCCCCGGTCTGGTTTTCTCGGGCCGCGAGGCGCTTCCTGATCGGGATCGCGGCCAGCGACAGCGCAGCGAGCCCCACGAGGCCGCCGATGATCTGTGGCGTGAGGATGGAGCCGGGCGAGACCGCGCCGCCCTGGTCGAGAACCGAGCCGAGCCCCGCGCCCGCCAGCGAGAACACCGCCGTCCCCGGCATGATCCCGAAGAATGTGGTCAGCACATAGGTCGCGAGCGGCACGCCGACAAAGGCCGGCACCAGATTGACCAGAAAGAACGGGAACAGCGGCACCAGCCTCAGCACGAGCAGATAGGAGGCGGCGTTCTGGCGGATGCCCTCCGCCAGCCTGGCGGCCGGCGCACCGAACCGGTCGAGCGCATTCTCGCCGAAGAGGGTCTTGGCGAACAGGAAGATCAGCGTCGCCCCGATCGTGGCACCGATCACGGTCAGCAGCGTGCCGAACACCGCTCCGAACAGAAACCCTCCCGACAACGTCAGGAAGATCGCGCCGGGCATCGAGAAGGCGACAGCGGCGACATAGACGGCGACATAGGCAAGCGCGGCGACCAGGTGGTTCGCCTCGACCCAGTTCGTCAGCGTCACGCGATGGGTCCTGAGCGTGTCCAGCGAGAGATAGCTCGCAACCCCCGTCTGCCGGACGATGAGGATCAGGGCGAGCGCGGCCAGGGCGAGCCAGAGGCGCCGATCGGTGAGAAGGCGGTTCATCATGGGCTGTCTCTCCGGATCAGCGCAGGAAACGCTGGACGAAACCGACGATGCGGCGCGTGGTGGAGCCGAAGAGCTTCGGCGTGTAGTAACTGCCGGCGGCGCGCTTCGAGATCTCCGACAGCGTCGGATAGGGCAGCACGGCGCTCGCCACGGCCCCGATCCGGAGGCGGGACGAGATGGCCAGGGCCCAGGTGCCGATCAGTTCTCCCGCGCGCGGCCCGACGATCGTGGCGCCGAGGATTCGGCCCTTGCGACCCAGCACGACCTTGGCCAGCCCCTCGGTGGCACGCTCCGCCTGGGCCCGGTCATTGAGCGCGAAGGACCAGGTCAGGATCTGGACGTCATGGCCGCCCTTGCGCGCCTCCGCCTCGGTGAGGCCGGCATGGGCGAGTTCGGGGTCGGCGTAGGTTACCCAGGGCAAGGCCGTGTAGTCGACCTTGGCGGGCAAGCCGAACAGGGCGTTCCGGATGACGATGCCGGCATGATAGCCCGCGATATGAGTGAATTGCGGGCCGCCCGAAACGTCGCCGATGGCGAAGATCCGGCGATTGCTGGTGAGAAGGCGCGCGTCGACCGTAATCCCCTTCGGCGTGAAAGCGACACCGGCCGCGTCGAGGGCGAGGTTTTCGACGTTCGGGCGCCGGCCCGCCGCGATGAGCAGGTGGCTGCCCGCGACGCTGCGTCCGACCGCGCTGTCGCCATCGAGCGTGACCGTCACGACCGCGCCGTCGCGCCTGACTTCGCTGATGCCGACCTTCTCGAGCAGCGTCACGCCGTCCCGGAGGAGCGCGGCGCGGACGACCTCGACAGCCTCCGGCTCATCCCTGGCGAGGATGCCGAACTTCTCGATCACCGTCACCCGCGAACCCAGACGACGGAAGGACTGCGCCATCTCGATCCCGATGGGTCCGCCACCGACGACGATGAGATGCTCGGGACGCTCCCGCAGCTCGAAGACGCTCTCATTGGTGAGATAGCCGGCGTCAGACAGGCCGGGGATCGGCGGCACGGCGGCGCGCGAGCCGGTCGCGATCACGAAGCGGCGCGCCGCGATCGTTTCCCCGCCGGCCTCGACCGTATCCCGGTCGAGGAAGCGCGCCGCCGCCTTGATGACATGGACGCCGAGCTGTTCAAACCGCTCGACGCTGTCATGCGGCGCGATCGCCCCGATCACGCCATGCACATGGGCGTGAACCTCTTCGAAGCGAATCTCGGGCTCGGCGGCATGAACGCCGAAGCGCCAGCCGTCACGCACGGCATGGGCGGCATGGGCCGCGGCGATCAGCGCCTTGGAGGGCACGCAGCCGGTGTTGAGGCAATCGCCGCCCATCTCGCCCTTTTCGATCAGGACGACCGAAGCGCCCATCTGCACGGCGCCGGCCGCGACCGACAGCCCGCCAGAGCCCGCACCGATGATGCAGAGGTCGGCTTTCAGGACTCCGTCCTGCCGCAAGGGGCGCTTCGGCGGGAGCGAGGGAGGTGCAGGATCGGCCATGGGGGTCGCTTCGGGACGGAGGCTTTGGGTTCGACAGCGTGTTCGCGCCGCAGCCGCGCAACGTTACGCGGTTCACGGTTTCGTGTGGCGTCCGCCATGGTTTCAGCCCTGTGCGGCAGATCGCTCGGTAGATTTTCTCACGTCAACAAGATGTGAATTGCGCGAGGCCGTCTTCCGGCAATGGTCTGGTGATCATCAGGACCATAGCCCATGGACCATTCGTCACCACGCCTCAATCGCCGACAACTCATGGCCGCCGGTGCGAGCGTTGCGGCAGCATGGCCCTTACCCATCCGCGCGGACGAGATCAGGCGATACCATTCCGACTATTTTTCCTTCGTCGGCGCGGATGCGCAGGGTGCAGTCTATCTGGCGCACGACAACAACCGTGGCCAGACGGGGGACCGGTTCTTCGCGGATCATTGGATCATGATGTATGCGCAAGGCGAAGGCGTCGTGCCCATCGTCGGCAGCGCGCATTATCCCAATCCGGGCAAGATCCTGGAGACCATCCCCGACTCCGCGCATTTCCAGTTTCGCGGCACGGTCGGCGGCGGCATGCGGATGGTGAGCGCCGTCAACGACATCGACATGGCGGTGGAGGGGCTGACGCCGATCCTCCGACGCCAGACGCCGGGCAACGACTACTGGATCGGTGCTGCGTCTGCGACGCTGCGCTGGAAGGGGCGCCAGCTTGCCGGCCGGGTCATCTTCGAATTCATCGCGCGGACGGGTTACAACCGCTTCACCAGCGATTTCGGGGCGAACTGGAGCAATTTCAACGGCCTTTACCTCCTGACGGAGGATGGCCGCGATCTGTATCTGCGCTATCACGAGCGCGTCCAGCCGGGCACGCCGCGGGAGAGCGGCATGGCCACCTTCGACGGCGACGGCACGCTGTCGGACATCGCATTCGCCATTGACGAGAGCCGCCCGACACCGGACCGAACCTATCGCTGGCCCACGCGCTGGCAGGCCGGGTTCAGCCATCGCGGCACACGCTGGACGCTTCACGCTACGACGGATGCGCTCGAGGAGGTGGCCGACTGGAAGAGCGGGGGTTTCGCCATGTCGGTGATCAGCGGCGAGGTGGTGCGGGCCGACGGTTCCGGCCGCCGCCGCTTCAAGGGCTGGGCCGAGCTGCTGATCTGAAGGGCTCGCCTGCTTGTTTCGTGAGGTTGACCTGACCCCTGTGCTTGCCGGATCAGGGGGCGCGGCAGGTGCAGGGCGCGCGCCCATCACTCTGCGAGCGTTGTAACGAGACGATGTGCGGCGTCGTATCAAAGGGCCCTCGTCGGGCGTTGCGGACATCGACATTGGGTGCTGGTCTATGATGCACGATACCGTGACACTGGATGTCCGTCCGCCCGAACCGCGCGCCGAGGGCGCGCTCGTCTCGGTGGTCATCCCATTGGCCGAGCATGAGGCCATTCCCGAAGCGCTGCTCGCAATGCTTCCCAAAACCTTCGAGATCGTTCTCGCCCGCGGCGGAAGCCGCGCCTCCAGCATGAACCATGCGGCCTCGGTCGCCCAAGGTCGCCATCTCTGGTTCGTGCATGCCGACACGACTCTCGGCGCCGACGCCGTGCCGCGGCTGCTGGAGCGGCTGCAGGAGCCGCGCGCCGCGGTGCGCTATTTCGACCTGCGGTTCGACGGCGGCGCCCTGATGCGTCTCACCGAAGGCGGAGTCAGCTTCCGCTCACGGGTGATCGGCCTGCCCTTCGGTGATCAGGCGCTTTGCCTCCCTGCCGAGATGTTTCACGCCCTCGGTGGTTACGACGAGACCGCAGCCCATGGCGAGGACCACCAGCTGGTCCGCGACGCGCGGCGCGCAGGCCTGGCGATTCAGCCGGTCGGCGCGACGATCACGACCAGCGCCAGGAAGTATCGCGACAAGGGCTGGTTCCGGACCACCTTCCTGCATTTGAGACTCACCCTGCTGCAGAGCCTGCGGGCGTCCTGAAACCGGTCAGACCGCCTGGAGCGCCCGGGCGGGCTGGCGCGCCGGCCAGAGCGTCGACGCCTCCGTGATCGGCCGTCCCGTCTCGGCGCATTCGCGCTCGGGCAGGACGTCGAGACTGGGCCAGAGCCCGGTCGCGAGCGCCTTGCGGTAGCTTTCCGGAAGCCCAGCGCTGCGCATGGCCGCCTGTGCGCCTTCATGGTCATAGGACAGCGCCCGGTGCTCGATGGCGAGCCCGGCCTCGGTCTCCCGGACGATGCTGAACCAGACACGCGGCGTGCCGTCATTGGCCGGCATCCCGATGACGCCCGGGTTGTGCCAAAGTCGCCCTCCGAGCAATTGGGTGAACGGCAGGCCCGAATGGCCGCCGACGGCGCCATCGCCGCCGAGGGCGTCGAGACTGCGGCGCTTCTCGCCCTCGGGCGTGCCCGCGAAAATGAAGCTGTTGATGGAGTGGGCCGAGCCGTGGATCGCCGCGAGGCTCCGCCCGCCGATCCGCAGGTCGACGCGGCCCGGCAATGAGGCCAGCCATCGACGCTGGTCGGGCCTGACGACACTGTCGGCGAAGGCGTACCAGGCGGCCGATAATCTGGCGCAGGCGCTGTCAGGCTCGAACCCGCAGCCGCAGTCGCTCGCGCTCGCGCCCAGCTGCTCGTCGCAATTGCCACCGACGACGGCCATGCCGCTGTCGCGGATCAGATCGATCGTCTCGACCGGATTGCCGCAATAGGCCACGAGATCGCCCGTGCAGAGCATCCTGTCCGGGGCGATGTCCAGCCGCCTGGCCTCCGCCAGCAGTGCCTGCGTGGCCTGCAGGTTTCCATAGGGGCCGCCGAAGAGCAGCCATGTCCGATCGCGCGTCATGTCATCCCTGTCCGTCACGATCCGATATTCGCTCCACCGCCGCGTAACGTTACAGGCCCCGCGCCCGTAACGTCTCTGTGCCCGCCAGGCCGGCCGCAGACGGCCCTCCAGGGCCGCCGGTCTGGTCCGGCGCCATCTGAGGATGATCGATGTTGAACCGCCGCTCCTTGATTCTGGCCGGCTCGGCCGCCATCGCTGCGCCCGCGATCTCGCTGGCGCAGGGCAGCCGCCTTCGCTTCGCCGTCGGCCCGTTCCAGCCGTCGCCGAGCGATACGCGCAAGGCGTTCGAGCCGTTCTTCCGGCATCTGGCCGAGCGCCTCGGGCAGCCCTACGACCTCGTGGTGACCAATGACTGGGCCGGCATCTCGGTCGCGCTCGCGAACGGGCAGGCCGACATCGCCTGGATGGGGCCGTGGGGTTATGTCCTGGCCCATCACGCGGGCGCAGCGCGCGCCATCGCCACCGTCGGATATGACGGGCTGCCCTCCTACCACGCCATCATCCTGGCGCGGCCGGGCCTCGCGATCGGCTCATGGCCGGAGGGAGCCAGGGGGCTGCAGATTTCCTTCGCCGATGTGGGCTCCACCTCCGGCTGGCTGATCCCGACGCATTATTTCCAGAGCCGCGGCATCGACCCGAAGACCTTCTTCCGGTACCGCGACGGGGCATCGCATCCGGCCAATGTCATCGCCGTCGCCAATGGCCAGGTCGATCTCGCAACCGATTTCGACCGGAACTTCAACGGCATGGCGGAGCGTGGCCTGGTCCGACGCGACGAGGTCCGGATCGTCTGGACATCCGAGCCGCTGCCGAACGACCCGCTGGTCGTCCGCGCCGGCTTCGATCCTGCCGCCACCGCTCGCATCCAGGAGATCGTGACCACCCTCACGCCGGAGGAAGCGCGCGCCATCATGCCGCCGCGCTACACCGGCTGGGTGAAAGCCGATCACGAGAGTTACCGGCCGATCGAGGCGGCCGGCATCGCGGTCGGCCGCCTGAAGGCGAAGTCCTGAAGCCCATGGACATCGTAAAGGATGCGGATGGCCCTGCCCGGCCGCCGAGTGCGCAAGCCGATCTGGTTCCGACAGCGGCGAGTCGGACGGCTTTCGTTCCGCTGCTGGGTCTCGGCGTCGCCTTCTATGCGCTGTGCCTGCATGTGGCCGAAGTCGACGTCCTGCGCCTCTTTGAAGGCCTGCCTCGCCTGGCCGGCTGGATCGCGCGGTCATGGCCGCCCGACCTCAGCGAGATCGATGTGCTCGCCCGGCGCGGGCTGGAAACCGTGGCGATGGCGACGGTCGGTGTATCGTTCGGCGCCATCATCGCCGCTCCGCTCTGCCTGCTGGCGGCCCGGAACATCGGCGTGACGCCGCTGCTGGCGCTGCCGGCGCGCTGGCTGCTCAACGCCTTGCGGGGCATCGATTCCTTCGTGTTCGCGCTGATCTTCGTCGCGGCTGTCGGGCTCGGTCCCTTCGCCGGCGTGCTCGGCGTGGCGCTGCATACGGCCGGTTCGATCGCCAAGCTCTGGGCTGAGACGATCGAGACGACGGAGCCCGGACCGGTCGAGGCGGCCCGCATGAGCGGCGCGGGACGGCTGCGGGTCTTCCTGCATGCCCAATTGCCGGACGCGCTGCCCCAGCTTTCGTCCATCCTGCTCTACATGTGGGAGTTCAACGTTCGCGCCTCGACCGTCCTGGGGGTCGTCGGAGCCGGTGGCATCGGTCAGGAACTCAAGAACAGCGTCGACCTCTTGCAGTTCGACCGCGTGCTGACCATCCTGCTGCTTATCCTGGCCATGGTGACCGCCATCGACCAGTTG
The DNA here is from genome assembly GCF_030695125.1 of Allobosea sp. GTDB lineage: Bacteria > Pseudomonadota > Alphaproteobacteria > Rhizobiales > Beijerinckiaceae > Allobosea. Next base: position 103,503 of record NZ_JAUYTP010000067.1, read on the forward strand.
AGCGCCTGGTTGCGGCGGCGGCTGTCATGACGCCGACGCTCGCCGTCTCGGGCCTGTCGAAGCGCTTCGACAATGTGATCGCCCTGTCGGACGTGACGCTTGACGTCGCGGCTGGCGAGGTGGTGGCCGTGCTGGGCCCCAGCGGTTCGGGGAAATCGACATTGTTCCGCTGCATCACCCGGCTGACCGAGCCCGATGCGGGCAGGATTCGGGTCGACGGACAGGCGATCGATGCGCTGGCGTCCGCGACTTTGCGGCGCGCCCGCGGCGAGATCGGCGTCGTCTTCCAGCAGTTCAATCTCGTCCGCCGGCGGTCCGCCCTGGCGAATGTGATGACGGCCCGGCTGCCATCGCTGCCGCTGTGGCGGGTGGCGCTGGGGCGCTATCCGCAGGCGCTGCGGGAGCAGGCCGCAGAGGCGCTGCGCGCTGTCGATCTCGATCCGCAACGTGACCAGCGAGCAGACACGCTCTCGGGCGGACAGCAGCAGCGGGTGGCGATTGCACGCGCCCTGATGCAGGAGAGCCGCGTCCTTCTCGCCGATGAACCGGTGGCGAGTCTTGACCCGCACGCCGCGCGGATGGTGCTCGGTTTGATCCGGACGCTCGCGAGATCGAGGGGGCTCGCCGTGCTCTGCACCCTGCATCAGCCCGACCTAGCCGCCGAGTTCGCCGACCGGACCCTTCACATGCGATCGGGCCGGATCGTCTCCGGTGCAGACGAAGCCTGAGATCCCCCGCCTGGCGCCCTGCCCTCCCGAAGCCAGCGAGAGAGCTGTGCACCCCGAATGACTGGCCGCCTTGCACCCGCGATTGAATTCGATACATTCCTATCTAACGATATAAAATGGGAGGGTTCGATGATCGATCGGCGCCGCGTTCTTGCGGCCGGGGCGGCTTTTCTCTTGCCCGCGGCTTCCGTTCCCACCTCGGCGCAAGTCGTCGCCCGAACCGGAGGTGGCGATGCCGCCGTGACCGTCCTCAGCGATGGCGGCTTCGAAATGCCGGCCGCGATGCTGGCGCGCGATGTCGAGCCGGAGACGATCCGCTCCGTCGCGCGACTGTCGGGCCCGCTGACGACGGTGCTGAACGTCACCTGCCTGCGCCGGGGCGACCAGACGATCGTCTTCGACTGCGGCTCGGGCGCGAACTTCCTGCCCGGAACGGGCAAGCTCGCCGCCAGCCTGGAGGCGGCCGGCATCGCGCCCGACAGCGTCACCCATGTGCTCTTCACCCATCTGCACCCGGACCATCTCTGGGGTGCGCTGGACGATTTCGATACGCCGCTCTTTCCCAATGCGCGCTGGCTCGCCGCCGCCGAGGAGGTCGCCTACTGGACGAACCCCAAGGTCTATGAGGGTTTGCCGGAGGACCGGCACGCCTTCGCGGCGGGCGCGCAACGGGTGCTGAAGGAACTCGGCGACCGGCTGGAGACGCGCACCGCCGGGCAGGACTGGGCGCCCGGCGTCACCGCTTTCAGCACGGCCGGCCATACGCCCGGCCATGTCTCCTTCGCCTTCAGCGATGCGCAGGGGCCGGTCTTCGTGCTCGGCGACGCGCTGACGCACCCCGTGATCTCGTTTGCGCATCCCGACTGGCGGCCGGCCTCCGACCATGACCCCGACAGAGCGGTTGCGACGCGGCGCGCCCTGCTGGAGCGCGCCGTCGCCGAGAAGGCCCGCATCATCGGCTACCATCTGCCGGGCGCGATCGGCCGCGTCGAGAAGCAGGGCGCGGCCTATCGCTTCGTCCAGCCGGCCTGAGGCGCGGCTGGCGGCAGGGACTCAGAGCTTCTTGCCATCCTTGCCGAACTGCTTGAGGAAGGCCGTCAGATCGGCGATTTCCTTCTCGTTCTTGATGCCGGCGAAGACCATCTTGGTGCCCGGGATCTTGGCGCGCGGATCCTTGATGTAGTCGGCGAAGACCGCTTCGTCCCAGGTGATGCCGGAGTTCTTGTTCGCGGCCGAGTAGCTGTAGCCCTCGACCGTACCGGCGGTGCGCCCGAACATCCCGTTGAGCTGCGGGCCGACGCCGTTCTTCGCGGTCTCGCCGACCTGGTGGCAGGCGCGGCACTTGTTCCAGGAGCGCTCGCCGGCGGCGATGTCCTGCGCCGCTGCGGGCGAGGCGGCCGCGAAGGCCGAGGCGACGAGGAGGGCGCGGGTCAGCACGTGCATGAGGTGTCCTTCATTCGACGGGAAAAAAAGGGCCGCGCCCCGGGGCGCGGCCAGGGGGGTCGCACCGCGCGGGAGGGCACGGTGCGGGGGGACGCTCAGCCGAACATGTCGGCGGTGATGGCGGCATACCAGCCCATGTTCTCGGCCTGGTTTTCCTTGCGCAGCGCGTCGCTCTCGCCCGGCTGCGAGACGAAGGTCTCGGTCGCCGTGATCTTGCCGTCCTTGGGCTCGTAGCGGCCGCCGACCTTGATGGTGTCGTCGGTGTCGACCAGCGACCAGCAGGTGTTGACGTAGCGTGCCGGGAAGGTGCGCGCAGCCGTCAACTCGCCGCGGATCGCCATCGCCGCGACCTTGGCCTGGCTGTTGGCCGAGAAGGCGGATTTGGGCATGTCGCCGGCGATGCAGGCATCACCGAGGACGAAGATGTTGGCATCGACGGTGGACTTCATCGTCGCGGCGTCGATGGCGCAATAGCCACCGGCCGGAGCGAGGCCGGCGCTGCGGGCGATCTCGCCCGCCATCTGGGCGGGGATGACGTTGACGAAGGCGCAGTCCTTGTAGGTCTCGAAGCCGGTGACGACGCTGTTGGTCTTCGGATCGACCGATTTGATGCCGTCATGCACCTTCGGGCCGAGCCATTCGATCATCCCGCCATAGCGCTTCTCCCAGTCCGCCTGGAACACGCCCTGCTTGGAGAAGGCCTCCTTCGGATCGAGAATGATGATCTTGGCGTCGGTCTTGCCGGCCTTCTTCAGCGCATGGGCGAACATCGAGGCGCGCTCATAGGGGCCGGGCGGACAGCGGAAGGGGTTGGGCGGGGCGATCATCACGATCAGCCCGCCATTGGGCACCGCGTCGAGCTTCTGCTTGATGAGCTGCGTCTGGCGGCCGGGCTTCCAGCCATGCGGCATGGTCTCCTCGGCCTCCTTCGACCAGCCCGGCACGGAATCGTATTTCAGGTCGATGCCCGGCGAGACCACGAGCCGGTCGTAAGGCAGGCGCTGACCGGTCGAGAGCACGACCTCCTTCCTGTCGCGGTCGATCTGGGTGGCGCGGGCGCGGGCGATCGCGATGCCATGGGTCTTCGCCAGCGCGTCATAGCGATGGACGATCTCGTCATACGTCTTGAACCCGCCGACATAGAGGTTGGAATGGAAGCAGGTCTGGTAGGTCTCGTTCTCCTCGACCAGCGTCACGGAGATCCCGCCCTGGCTGTCCTTGGCGAGGTAGCGTGCCGCGGTGGCGCCGCCGGCGCCACCGCCGATGACGACGACGCGCGGCTTGGCCTGGCCGAGGACGGCCGGCGCGCCCAGACCCAGCGTCGCCGCCGCTGACAGGCCCGACAATGTGAATGCACGACGATCGATCTTCATGTCTCTCTCCCGGATTTTTCTTGTTGGTTGTTCGCTCGCTGATATCCCCGGCGGCCTCTTTGCGGGCCTTTGGCGGGCCTATCCGATCTTCATGTAGGCGAAGCCCTTGGACTGGAGCGCGGCGACCGTCGCCACGCCCGACGGCACGAAGGAGATGAAGGGGGCGTTGCGCGCCTTGGCCTTGTCGAGCTTGAGGCGGCTGAAGGTGATCTCGCAGAGATGAACCTTGAGCCCGTTCTTCGCGACATCCTCGACCCGCTCGAAGATCTTGGGAACCATGACCTCGTCGCGCCAGGTCGTCTCCTCCAGCGATTCGAGGAAGAACTTGACGCCCTGGCCATGGGCCACGATCGCCAGTTGCAGCGCGAAGGGGTCTGCGCCGTAGGCGGAATAGTGGTTGGCGATGTTGGTCAGCATCTGGACGAAGCGCGGCGGTTCCCCGAAGTCGCAATGGTAGACGCAGGCGACGTCGGCTTCCTTCCGGAGATCAGCGAGCTTCAGGTCGCGCGGCGCCGCCAGCGCGGGGGCCGCCAGGCCGGCCAGCCCCGCGACGGCCGCGGCCATCACCGTCCGGCGTGACGTCTCGTCGCTTGCGCTGGTCATCTCGACCTCCCTTCGCCTCTCTCCGGAGGCTGGCCTCATCGGGCCGGTTTCAGGCTCTCGTAATAGGCGGCCAAGGCGAGCAACTCCTCGCGGGTCAGGCGGCCTGCGATCGTCTGCATGATCTGGTTCTCGCGATGCTTGTCGCGGTAGGCATCCATCAGCGCGACGAACTGATCGGCCGGATGGCCGACGATCGCCGGGATGCCGCCGACCTGCCGGCCGCTGGTCTGGTGGCAGGCCGTGCACTCGGAGGAGAGGTACTCCCCGAGTGCGATGTCACCCGAGGCCAGGGCGGGGCCGCCGGACAGCGCGGCCGCGACGGCGACGAAGCTGATCCAGCCGGGCGACTGCCGGGAACTCCGCATCAGTCGACCTTCGGCGCCGATTTCGAATCGGGCGTGACGTCGAGCACAGCGGCGCGCCCCGTGATCTTCACCTCCGGTTTGCAGTTCGTCATGCAGGGCTCCTTGCCCCAGAACGCCTTTTCGGCCGTCTCGCGATCATCGTCATAGAAGGCGCCGGCATTGGGAAGCTTCACCGATGTGAAGTTCTTGTCCGACAATTCGAAGTCCTCGTCCTTCACGATGTCGTTGAGGAAGAGCAGATAGGCCGTCAGCGCGTAGGTGTCGTCGGGGCTCAGCGACTGGGCGTTGCCGAACGGCATGGCGCGGTGAATGTAGTCGTAGACCGTCGAGAGATCCGGCCAGAACGAGCCGATCGTCTTCTCGGGCCGGTCGGCGGTGAGCGTGCCCTGCCCACCCGCCAGCACCGGCCAGCGGCCATTGCCCTGGCCGAATTCGCCATGGCAGCTGGCGCACTGCGCCTGGAAGAGCTCGTCGCCCTGCCGGACCGTGCCCTTGCCCGGCGGCAGGCCGACGCCGTCGGGGCGGACGTCGATGTCCCAGGCCTTGATCTCGGCCGGCAGCGCGAGGCGGCCCAGCCCGAGCGGCGCGGGTTTTGCCGGGGCGGCAGGCGTGGCCGCCGGAGCCTGGGCCCTGGCGGCCGGGGCCGCCTTCTCCGCCGGAGGCGTTTTGGCGGTCTGGGCGATCAGCGGGCCGGCGCCGATGATGGCGAGAGCGGCCAGGCCTGACAGCAGGACGGGCTTAAGCGATCTCGACATTCTCGGTCTCCCCGTTGGGCCGGACATGCCAGGTCTGGATGCCGTTGTTGTGGTAGATGGAGTTGACGCCGCGGACCTTTCGCAGCTCGTCCTTGGTCGGCTGGACATAGCCGGTCGAATCCATGGCGCGGGACTGGATCAGCAGTTCCTGCCCGGCCCAGTCGAAATCGACATAGAAGCGCGTCAGCGACTTCTCGAGCACCGGCCCGTCGATGCGGGCGGACTGCCAGTTCTTGCCGCCGTCGAGCGTGACGTCGACCCGCTTGATCGTGCCGCGGCCCGACCAGGCGAGCCCCGAGAGCACGTTGCGGCCCTTGTGCTTGAGCGGCGCCTGCGGCGAGGGATTCGTCACCACCGACTTGGCGTCCATGATGAAGGTGTAGCGGCGCGAGCGGCCGTCAGCCAGGAGATCGGTGTATTTCGAGGTTTCCTCGCGCGCCTGCCAGGGCTTGTCGCCGGCCTCGATGCGGCGCAGCCACTTCACCCAGATATTGCCCTCCCAACCGGGAACCACGGCCCGCAGCGGATAGCCCTGCTCGGGGCGCAGCGCCTCGCCATTCATGGCAAAGGCGATCAGCACGTCGTCGAGCGCCTTCTCGATCGGCAGCGAGCGGTTCATGCCGGAGGCGTCGGCGCCCTCCAGCATCAGCCATTTGGCGCTGGGCTTGAGCCCGGCCTCGGCGAGCAGCAGCTTCAGCGGCACGCCCGTATACATGACGTTATGGATCATGCCGTGGGTGAACTGGCAGCCGTTGAGCTGCGCGCCGCGCCACTCCATGCCGGAATTGGCGGCGCATTCGAGAAAGTAGACATGGTTCTGGCGCGGCATCCGCCGGATGTCTTCCATCGTGAAGACCAGCGGCTTGTCGACCAGGCCATGGATCATGAGCCGGTGATTGGCCGGGTCGATCTCGGCGATGCCGCCGTGATGGCGCTCGAAGCACAGGCCCGACGGGGTGATGATGCCGTCGAGTTCATGCAGCGGCGTGAAATTCACAGAGGAATCCGGCGAGGCCGTCAGCCAGGAGACATCGCGGCGGACGATGTGCTTCTCGAAAGGCGACGGCGTGCCATAGGGGCGCTTGTCGACGCCCTCGCCGAGATAGCGGTTCCAGTCCTGGACCTCGGTGATCAGCGGGTCGGGCTTGGCCTCCTGCGCCCGCAGCGGCAGCGCGGAGGCGGCGAGCCCCGCGCCGGCGAGGCCGGCGGCGCCGAGAAAGCGCCTGCGGTCGAGCGGTTCGGTCTTTGGGTCTGAGCTCATCGGCGGATGTCCCGTGGTTGTGGTGCCCAGGATCGGCGGGGCGCGCTCAGGCGCCGCTGACCTTGACGGCGTCGTTGGGGCGGATGCTGACGGTCTTGCGCGCGGCGACATGGTTGCGGACCACGTCCCAGATCGGCGGGCCTTGCGTGCCTTCGTTGACGCTGGCCCAGCCGGCGACGACATATTTCCGCGCCGCATCGATCGGCTGGCCCGATTTCAGATGCGTCAGGCCAGAGATGCGGCTGCCCATCGGCTTGCCGACATCGATCGCGTAGCCCATGCCGCCGATGCGGACCATGTCGCCACCGCCCTGGAAATAGGGGTCGGGGTGGAAGATGTTGTCGGCGACGTCCTCGAGGATCTCCTTGAGCTGGGCGCCGGTCATCTCGTTGCGGTAGCAGTTGGGGTAGGTCATCGCCGTGGCGTTGGTGATCGCCTCCCAGGTGATGGCGTCGCCCGGCAGCAGCGTGCCGCCCCAGCGAAAGCCCGGCGACAGCGCGATCTCGGCGTCGCGCTGCTCCAGCATGGCCTCGCAGATCAGATCGTCGAAGGTGCCGTTGAAGTTGCCGCGCCGGTAGAGCAGCGAATCCGTCCGGCCGATTTCCTTCGCGAGATCGGCGGCATAGGGCGCGCGCACCTTGGAGATCAGCGCGGCCATGTCGGCATCGGGGGCGATCGCGTCCGAGAAGACCGGCATCAGCTTGAAGCGGATGTCGGCGAGCTTGCCGTCCTTGATGGCGATGTCGAGCCGCGAGACGAATTTGCCATGCGAGCCCGAGCCGACGAGCACGGTGTCGCCGACACGGATCAGGCCCGGCATCGCGTCATGGGTGTGGGCGGTGAGGATGATGTCGAGGCCCTTGACCCGCGAGGCGAGCTTCTTGTCGACATCGAAGCCGTTATGGGAGAGCAGCACGACCGCGGCGGCGCCCTCAGCCCTGGCTTCATCGACCTGCTTCTGAATCTCCTCCTCGCGGATGCCGAACTCCCAGTCCGGGAACATCCAGCGCGGATTGGCGATGGCCGTGCGCGGCAGTGCCTGGCCGATCACCGCGACCTTGACGCCGCCCTTCTCGAAGACCTTGCGCGGCGGGAAGACCGGCTCGTTCCATTCCCGGTCCCTGATATTCTGGGCGAGAAATGCGAAGGGCGCGCTCTCGGCGATCTCCTTGACGCGCTCGGCACCGAGCGTGAACTCCCAGTGCCCGACCATGGCGTCGGTCTTCAGGGCCGACATGACGTCGACCATGTCCTGCCCCTTGGTCTGGAGCGAGGACCAGCTGCCCTGCCAGGTGTCGCCGCCATCGAGCAGCAGCACCTTGTCGTCACCGCGCTCGGCCCTGACGGCCTTGACCAGTGTCGCGACGCGGTCGAGCCCGCCCATCCGGCCATAGGTCTTCGCCAGCGCGACGAAGTCGTCCGAGGTCAGGGCGAAGGCGTCGGCGGAGCCGGCGGCGATCTTGAAATGCGCACGGAACTCGGCGTCGACGAGATGCGGCGGCTGCCCCCTGGCCGGGCCGACGCCGAGATTGATCGAGGGCTCGCGGAAATGCAGCGGCATCAGCTGCGCATGGATGTCGGTGACGTGCAGGATCGTCAGCGTGCCCAGCGGATCGAAGCGCAGGATGTCGCTCTGCGCCAGCTTCTGCTGCGCCGCCGCACGCCCGAGCGGGCCCAGCCCGGAGGCTGCCGCAATCGCCGCGGCGGCGGCCGTCGCCTGGAGGAATTCGCGTCTGGAGACCATGATTCACCCTCTGGGCGAACGCCGAGCGCCGCCCACCGGCGATGTCCTCCTGGACATCGCGCTTCACGTCATCAGGAGTGTCGCCGGCCCGGCAGGCCGGCCCGTTCAGCCGACGGTCAGCTTGTTCTTCGAGCTGTACTCGGAGCCGTCGTCATCCTTCCAGACGAAGGTGAACTCGCCCGACTCGGTCGCCTTGAAGAAGAACGACTGGTAGGGATTGGCCGAGATCGCCGGGTGCCAGTCGGCTGCGAAGACGGGCTTGCCGTTGAAGCTCGCGCTGAACTTGTTGATGATCTTGCGCGGGATGGTCTTGCCCTGGGCATCCTTGCGCTGGCCCGATTCCATCTCGTGGGAGATCAGGGTCTTGATCTCGATCAGCTCGCCGGCGGCAGCCTTGGCCGGGACGCGCACGCGCGGGGTGGGTTTGGTCGTCATGGCGTTGTCCTCACCTGAAGTCGTTTTTTGTGGGGCGGGAGCAGCGACGGTCAGCCGCCGCAACCACCGATGGTGACCTTGACGTTGGCCTTGGCCATGTGGAGGGCGCCGTTCGACATCTCCGCCACGCAGACGATGTTCTGGGTCTGGGCGAGGCGCATGCGGGTCGCGGCCGAGGCCTTGCCGCAGGCGGGCGTGAAGCTGTAGCTGACGATGCCGGGCTGCGGGTTGCCGTCGGCATAGATGTGGACGGCCTTGACGTAGTCGGCCTCCGTCATCGGGCTCTCGACCTCGACATTGACGGGAACCACGAGGCCGTTCTCGGCGATCTCGGGCACGTCGAGCTTGATCTTGCCCTCGCCCAGCGGCTTGTCGCCATAGAGCTTCTTGATCTCCGCCATGACCGCCTTTTCATCGGCGAAGGCGAGGCGCGAGCCCAGAAGGCTCGCGAAAGCGGCGAGCGCGCCGGCCGTGAGGGTGCTGCGGCGGGTGAGCCCCGCGATCTGGAATGGCATTGGTATCCTCCTTGGAATTGTTCGTGTTTCGCTCTTGACGGCGAGGCCGCCACGCGATCATCATTTGCACGTATCGTGATATTGTTTTCTATGAATGTAAAGTCCCTCCGACAGAGAGGGACCTGCAACAAAGGTCGCAAAACCGCGGCCGCCTGAGGAAACGAAAGGGCAAGGGATGAAGCTCCCCATCATCGGAGCGGCTGTGCTGGCGGCCGCCATGACATTGGCCGCCGGGCACCTGACCGCACAGGCCCCGCCACAGGACGACAGCGAGAAGGAGATCGAGCGCTACCGGCAGATGCTGTCGGACCCGTTCTCGAATCCCGGTTTCCTCGCGGTCGACCGCGGTGAGGTGCTCTGGGCCGAGCCGCGCGGCGCCAAGAAGGCGTCGCTGGAGGCCTGCGATCTCGGCGAGGGCCCCGGCAAGCTCGATGGCGCCTTCGCCAAGCTGCCGCGCTATTTCGCCGATGCCGACCGCGTCATGGACACGGAACAGCGCCTGCTCTGGTGCATGGACACGTTGCAGGGACTCGACACCAAGGACGTCCTCGCCCGCCGCTTTTCCGGCCCCGGCCGCGCCTCGGATCTCGAAGATCTCACCGCCTTCATCGCCAACAAATCGAGCGGGATGAAAATCCAGCCGCAGCTCAGCCATCCCAAGGAGATCGAGATGGCGGCGGTCGGCGAGGAGCTATTCTATCGCCGCGGCGGCGTGATGGATTTCTCCTGCGCCACCTGCCACGCCGAGGAAGGCAAGCGCATCCGTCTGCAGGGCCTGCCCAACCTGTCGGTCGCAGGCGCCACGGCTCAGGCGACGATGGCGTCCTGGCCGACCTACCGCGTCTCGCAGAGCGCGCTGCGCACGATGCAGCACCGGCTCTGGGACTGCTACCGCCAGCAGCGCTGGCCGGTGCCCGATTTCGGCTCCGACAGCCTGACCGCGCTGACGGTCTTCCTGCAGAAGCAGGCCGCGGGCGGCGAAATCGCCGTGCCTTCGATCAAGCGCTGAGAGGACGGACAAGCCATGACCAAAACCGCTTTCCTCACCGCGGCCTGTGCCGCCCTCCTGATCGCCGGCCCGGCGCTGGCGCAGCAGAAGCCCAGCCAGGCCACGATCGAGGCCTATGTCAAATCGACCTTCGGCAAGGCCTCGCCCGAATGGCAGGCCCGGATCACGCCCGACGAGTCGCTCGCCGTCTGCAACACCACGCGCAACGCCGTTTCCTCCGTGCAATCGGAGGCGATCATCAAGCGCGAGATGGCCAAGGTCACCTATCCGGCCGACGGCAAGCTGCTCGGCGACTGGAAGAAGGGCTACACGGTCGCCAACAACGGCCGCGGCGGCCAGTTTTCCGATCCGCCGGGCACGGTGGCGGGCGGCAACTGCTTCGCCTGCCACCAGCTCGACCCCAAGGAAGTGAGCTACGGCACGCTCGGCCCCAGCCTCTCCGCCTATGGAAAGGACCGGAAATACGACGCCGAGGCGATCAAGGACGCCTACACCAAGATCTACAATTCGATGGCGGTGGTGCCCTGCTCGAACATGCCGCGCTTCGGCACCAACAAGGTGCTCGACGAGCAGCAGATCAAGGACGTGATGGCCTATCTGTTCGATCCCGAATCGCCGGTGAACAAATAGGCGTTTTACCCGCCGGCTGGCTTTTTTCCGGGCCAGTCGGCGAAGGCGCCGCGTTCGTAGCCCTTCTCGCGCACGAAGCGGAACCAGGCGAGGAACTCGCGCGGATCGGGCAGGCCCGGCATCCGCGCGACCTCGCGGGCGGCGGGCGCCCTCGCGCCCAGCCCCTCGGCGGTTTCGGGAAAGAACTGGATCGAGGGTGTTCCCTCGATCGCATAGCGCGCGGCGAAGGCCTTCTCGCCGGGTTTGCTGCCGTCGAAATCGGTCACCGGGCGCTGGCCGAGAATGTTGAGATGCAGGATCTCGAAATTCTCGCGGATGTAGCGCTCCGTCGTCGGATCGGCGAGATGGACCTCGTGCATCCGGCGGCAGGCCGGGCAGCCCTTCAGCCCCCAGAGGATGGCGAAGCGCTTGCCGGCGGCCGTTGCCGCCGCGAGGTCGTCGGCCAGCTCGAGGAAGCTCTCAAGATACCAGTCGAGCTTGTAAAGGCCATCCTCACCGAGCGTGGCCCGCGCAGAGGCGGCGCGTGGAATGGCGACACAGAGTCCGGCGGCGAGGATCGTGCGGCGCGTCTGCATGGCCAAACTCCCGGACGCGGCAGGAGCCGCCAGCCTGTGACTGGCATAAACATACGAATACGACTATGTTACCGCAATGGGTTTGATCCGTTCTCGCGCATGGGCGCTCCTGGCGTTCCTCGCCCTCCTCTGCGCCAGCCTGGCGCCGGGGGCTGCGACGGCGGCCGAACTCGTCATGTTCACCCGCGATGGCTGCCCCTGGTGCGCGCGCTTCGAGCGCGAGGTCGCGCCAGCCTATCATATGACGGAGGAAGGCCGGCGGGCGCCGCTGCGGCGGGTCGAGCTCAGGGCCGGGGGGTCGAACCTCGCCGGGCTGGCCGCGCCCGTCATCGCCGCGCCGACCTTCGTGCTCTTCGACGAGGGACGCGAGACAGGCCGCATCACCGGCTACCTGGGAGACGACGCCTTCTGGGGGTTGCTTGGCAAGATGCTTGCTGACATGCCAGGCCCCATTCACCGGAGCGGCACCGCCGCGAGACTGGATTGACCATGAGCGCGATCGTATCCAAGGCCATCGAAGCGGAGCTGCGCGACGGCGAGGAGTTCTCCGCCGAACTCGACGTCCTGATGCGCAAGGCCCGCAAGGCCAGCGACTTCCTCAAGGCGCTGTCGCACGAAAACCGCCTGCTGCTGCTCTGCCTGCTCGCCGAGCGCGAGCGGACCGTGACCGAGCTCGAGAACATTCTCTCGCTGCGCCAGCCCATGGTCTCGCAGCAGCTGGCGCGGCTGCGGCTCGACCAGATGGTCACGACGCGGCGCGAGGGCAAGGCGGTCTATTACAGCCTCGCCAACGACGATGTGCGCCGCATGATCGCAGTGATCTACGACATCTTCTGCGGGCCGCAAAAGCCGCCGGCCGTCGATTGATGCCGAGGCGCCCTGCCCGAGCCTCGACCTGACGGATGGGCCCGCTGCCTGCCTGGACGGTCGCGCTCATCGGCATCGGCATCGGCGCCGCCTGTGGCTTCACCGCCCGTCGCGCGCGCCTGTGCTCCTTCGGGGCGGTCGAGGATGTCTGGATCGGCGGCGACACGCGACGGCTGCGCATCTTCGGCCTGGCGCTGGGCGTGGCGCTGCTGGGCACGCAGGCGATGGTCTGGACCGGGGCCCTGAACCCCGCCCTCTCGACCTATGTTCCCAGCGCCGTGCCCTGGCTCGCGATCCTGCTCGGCGCGACGCTGTTCGGGCTCGGCATGGCGCTGGTGGGCACCTGCGGCTTCGGCTCGCTGGTCAGGCTCGGCACCGGCGATCTGCGCAGCCTGATCGTGATGATGGTGTTCGGTGCGACGGCCTATGCCACCTTGCGCGGCATCCTCGCACCCTGGCGGATCGACGGGCTGGAGCAGGTCGCCCTGCCGGTGCCCGGCGCCGTGCAGGGCGACCTGCCCTCGGTCCTGGCCTGGTTCGGATTCGGCAATTGGCGGCTGGGGATCGCGCTGGCCGCATCCGCCCTGCTCGTCCTGGCCGTTCTCCTCGACAGGCGGCTGCGGCGCTCACCGCGCTTGCTGCTGGCGGGCGTCACGCTGGGTTTGGGCGTGGTGGCCGGATGGTGGGCGACCGGCGTGGCGATCGACGAGTTTTCGGCTCCGGCGCGCCCCCAGAGCCTGACCTTCGTCTCCCCGGTCGGGCGGGCGCTCTATGCGGTGCTGACCACGCCCGAGGGGCTGCTCGATTTCGGCATCGGCACGATCATCGGCGTCGTGCTAGGGTCCTTCCTGTCGGCCTTGTTCGACCGCGAGTTCCGCTGGGAGGCCTTCGACGACCATCACGAGATGCGCCGGCATCTGGTCGGGGCGGTGATGATGGGCGGAGGCGGCATCCTCGCCGGAGGCTGCACCATCGGCCAGGGCATCACGGCCGGCTCGATGATGGCGCTGTCCTGGCCGCTGGCGATCGGCGGCATGATGATCGGCGCCCGCCTGGGCATCGCCTTCCTGATGGAAGGCTCGATCCGGCAGATCTTTCGGCGCTGACGGCCGCCTGGCCTTTCGATCAGCCGAAGACCGCCACAGACCCCCGCGCCACGACATACACCCCCACGACCGCGACGATCGCGGCGAAGACGCGCGATAGCAGCGATTTGTGGCCCGACAGGCGCTGGGCCAGCAGCGTGCCGCCGATTCCGCCTGCGACGCCGCCCGTGACGAACAGGGTGGCGATGCGCCAGTCGACCAGGCCCGACAGCGCATAGGACACGGCGGTGGTCACCCCGAAGGCCGTCACCGCCACGAGCGAGGAGCCGATCGCCATGATCATCGGCATGCGCGCCGCCCCCATCAGCCCGGGCACGATCAGGAAGCCACCGCCGATGCCGAAGAACCCGGATAGCCCGCCGACGAGCCCGCCCATGCCGAGCAGCCGCGGCAGCAGCTTCGGTGCGGTGCTGCGCCCGAGCGGCTTGAACGCGGCCCCGTCGCCGCCCTTGCGGACGAGCATCATGACCGCGATCACGATCATCAGCACCCCGAACAGGAGCAGAAGTTTCTGGCCATCGAAGCTCTTGCCGAGGGTCGAGCCGACCGCGGCGCCGGCGATGCCGGCAGCCGAGAAGACCAGCGCGCAGGGCCAGCGGACATTGCCGGCACGGGCATGGCCGAGCAGATTAGCAAACGCGCTGAGCGCGACCGCGACCGCGCTCGTGCCGATCGCAACATGCGGCGAGGCCACGCCGACGACATAGACCAGCAGCGGCACGGCCAGGATCGAGCCGCCGCCGCCGATCAACCCCAGAACGAAGCCGACCAGCGAGCCGGAGCCGACCGAGGCAAGATCGGCACCGGCGATCATGGCGTGAATTCCGCCGCGATCGGCCTCACTGGCCGATCACCTTCACCGCCGGATCGACAATCATGGCGGCGATGTCCTGCGGGCGAGCGGCGCTGACGCCCTCCATGAGAGCGTCGGCCTGGAGTTTCCGGTTGGGCAGGTAGATCGCACAAACCTGCACGGTTCCGCCCTTCTTCAGGAGCCCCTCCAGAAGCGTACGGACCGTCAAGCCCTGCGGCGTGACGACTTTGGTCGCCGCTTCGGGAACAGCCTTCAAAGCCATGTCGCCGGCCTCGCCGCAGAGCAGCATATGGACGCCGTGTCCGCTCGCCTGGATCTGGTTTGCGAGCACCAGGTTGAAGGCCTGGGCCTCCGCCGCCGACGCGCTCAGCAACATCAGCATCTTCTGGCCGGCGACAGCCGGCGAGGCCATCAGCGCACTCGCCAGCATTGCAGTCGAAACGGCTTTGAAAACAGGTCTCATTTGCGTGTCCTGGACGGTCGAGGGATGGGAAGCGCCAAGAGAACCTCTTGTGGCGCGGCGACGATCATTTCTCGCCCACTGGAAACTTCGCCCGGTCGAGCGTGTAGCCCCATGGCAGGCCGGAGTTCTTCCAGCCATTGACGCGCCGCCAGTTCTTCTCTGGGCCGTCCTTGACCGTGTCGCCTTCAAACCCGTCCACGACGATGTAGACGCTGGCGAAGCCCTTGCCCCACAGCTCTTTGGCCGAGGGCGCGCCCCTCTCGCCGCCCGAGCGGCACATCAGAAGGATCGGCGTGTCCTTGCCGAGACCGCGGTCGGCGAGCGCCTTGGCGATCTTCTCGGCAAAGGCGGGGTCGCGTTCGACCTGATAGACGGAACGCTTGTCATTCCACTTCGACAGATTGGCCGACATGAAAGGCACGACCGCGTCGACCGCCGGCGCAAAGCCGGTGAACATGATCTCGATCGGATCACGGACATCGACCAGCAGCACCTTGTCGCCCTTTGCCTGTTTCATGGCGAAGGCCTCGGTCGAGTCCACGTAGAGCTTCCAGGGCGTCTGCCGTTCGGGATCGGCAGGCTCCGGCGCCGCGAGGGCCGGGGCCACGCCCAGAAGGCTCAGCGCAACAAGCCAGTTGAAGAGTTTGGACATGACCGATCCCTTTGCGTGTCAGTTTGCCGTTTCAGCGCCGGCGCCGGCCTGCAGAGGCCGTCATCTCGAGCCCGCACCCCGTCGCTCATCACAACGCGTTGACCGGCACCTTGAGGAAGACCTTGCCGCTCTCGTCGGCCGGGGGCAGCGCGCCGGCGCGCATGTTCACCTGCAGCGAGGGAATGATCAGCTTCGGCATCGCCAGCGTGGCGTCGCGGGCCTCGCGGGTTTTGACGAAGTCATCCTCGCTGATGCCGTCCCGCACATGGATATTGTTCGCGCGCTGCTCGGCGACAGTGGTTTCCCAGCGGATCTCGCGGCCATTGGGGCCGTAATCATGGCACATGAACAACCGCATCGCGGGCGGCAGGTCGAGCACGCGCCGGATCGAGCGATAGAGCGTGCGGGCGTCCCCGCCGGGAAAGTCGGCGCGGGCGGAGCCGCCATCGGGCATGAACAGCGTGTCGCCGACGAAGGCGGCATCGCCGATGACATGCGTCATGCAGGCGGGGGTGTGGCCGGGCGTGTGCATCGCGAACGCGGTCAGCGCGCCGATCTCATAGCAGTCGCCGTCCTTGAACAGGCGGTCGAACTGACTGCCGTCGCGCTGGAACTCGGTGCCTTCGTTGAAGATCTTGCCGAAGGTGTCCTGGACGATGGTGATGTTCTCGCCGATGCCGATCTTGCCGCCGAGCTTGCCCTGGATATAGGGCGCGCCGGAAAGATGATCGGCATGGACATGGGTCTCGATCAACCATTCGAGCCTGAGGCCGGGCTTCTCGACGAAGGCGATGATCGCGTCGGCGGATTCATACGAGATGCGCCCGGCCGCGTAATCGATGTCCATCACGGAATCGATGATGGCGCAGGCCTTGGAGCCTGGGTCCTTGACGACATAGCTGACCGTATTGGTCGCCGCATCGAAGAAGGCGGTCACCTCGGGCTTGGCGGTGAGATCGACGGCGTGCGGAACGAGCGACATGACGAACCTCAGGGCTTGCTGTGACCGGGTGAACCCGGCTGCGGGCGGCGCGTCCGCCCGCAGCCGACGCATCAGGACTTGAGACGCATCAGGACTCGGGACGCATCAGGACTTGGCGAGAGGGCAGGTCCGGACGCCCAGCAGCGTATAGGCGGGGCAGAAGCGGAAGGCCGCCGTTCCCAGCATGACCACGCCCCACGCCGTCAGCGCGTATTTCCAGGCGCCCCAGGGCGCGACCAGATCGGCGACGGGAGGAACGAAGACCGCGGCGACGAGCACCGCCCCAAGGATGAACCGCAAGCTGCGATCGAGTGTGCCGACATTGGTCATGACTGTCTCTCCGGTGAATGGCGATGACTTGATTAATCATATTAGAATATTTGAATATGTAAAGGGAAATCGTCCGATCCCGGTGGCCGCGCGACGCCTCATCCCGCCTTTGCGAGCACGCGGTCATGCAGCAGCATGCCCGCGATCATCGCCGCAATGAACAGCAGGACCGGCGTCAGGCCTGTCGTCAGGGCCGAAAGCGCCGGCCCGGGGCAGAAGCCGGCCAGCCCCCAGCCGATGCCGAACAGAGCCGAGCCGCCGACCAGCCGGGCGTCGATGTCGGTCCGCTCGGGAATGTGAAACTGGGTGTCGAGGACGGGCCTGGGCAGCCGCCGCTGGATCGCAACCGCGATGACGGCGACGCAGACCGCCCCGCCCAGCACGAACATCAGGCTCGGGTCCCAATGACCGCTGGCGATATCGAGGAAGCCGATGACGCGGGCGGGATCGACCATCCCCGACAGGGACAGGCCGTAGCCGAAGAGCGCGCCCGACAGGAGCGCCACAGTGATGCGGGCGATGGCGAGCGCGCTCATGACAGCAATCCGGCGAGGGTGGCGGTGGCGACGCCGGCGAGGAGGAAACTGGCGGTGGCGACGATCGAACGCTTCGACAGCCGCGCCAGCCCGAGGATGCCATGCCCGGAGGTGCAACCCGAGCCCATCCGCGTGCCGATGCCGACGAGAAGCCCCGCGAGAATGACCACGGGCCAGGAGGCGGAGACCGTCATCGCCGGCAGCGCGCCATGGGCCGCCGCATAGAGTGCCGGACCGCCGAGCAGACCGACGACGAAGGCGCCGTTGACCCACGCCTGATGCCCGCCGAGCAGCCGCCCAACGATGCCGCTGATGCCGGCGATGCGGCCGTTGAGCAGGAGCAGCAGCCCGGCCGACAGGCCCAGCACCATGCCGCCGAACAGGGAAGGCCAATAGGCGCTCATGAGACGTCGTCCTTCTGACAGAAAATGGCGTAGAGGGCCTCGATCAGTTGCGAGGCCTTCTGCTGGGTGAGCCGGTAGAAGATCTGCTTGCCGTCGCGGCGCGTCTCGGCGACGCCGGTTTCCCTGAGGAGGCCGAGTTGCTGCGACAGTGTCGGCTGGTGGATGTCGAGCAGCCGCTCCAGCTCGCCGACCGAGAACTCCCCCTCCGTAAGCTTGCAGGCGAGCATCAGGCGAACGGGATGGGCCATCACCTTCAGCAAGGCGGCGACCTCCTCGGCGCGCGCCGCCATCGCATGGCGCGCATCGGCCTCCGTGACCGAGGCGCCGCTCACCAGACGGACCCCGGCAGGGCGTCGAGCGGGATCTTGAGATAGCGCCGCCCATCATCCTCCGGCTCCGGCAGGCGGCCGCCGCGAATGTTGACCTGCAGCGAGGGCAGGATCAGCCGGGGCATGGGCAGCGTCGCGTCGCGGGCCTCGCGCAGGGCGATGAAGCGCTCCTCCGTCATGTCGACGAGATGGGCGTTCTTGCGCTTCTGCTCGCCGACCGTGCTTTCCCAGCGCGCATGGCGCCCTTTCGGTTCGTAGTCGTGCCCGGTGAACAGCCGCGTCTCGTCGGGCAGCGCCAGAATGGCCTGGATCGAGGCCCACAGCGCTTTGGCACTGCCGCCGGGGAAATCCGCCCGGGCCGTACCCGAATCCGGCATGAAGATCGTGTCATGGATGAAGGCGGCGTCGCCGATGACATAGCTGACCGAAGCCAGCGTGTGCCCGGGCGAGAACATCACCTGCCCCTCGATCCCGCCGAGCATGAAGGTGTCGCCCGCCGAAAACAGACGGTCCCATTGCGAGCCGTCGGTGGCGAGCGCCGGCCAGTTGTAGAGACCCTGCCAGAGCCTCTGGACTTGCGTGACACGGGCGCCGATCGCCATGGGCGCGCCCGTCTTCTGCTTGAGATAATAGGCCGCCGAGAAATGGTCGGCATGGGGGTGGGTGTCGAGGATCCACTCCACCGTCAGCCCCCGCTCCGCGATGAAGGCCAGGAGCGCGTCGGCATGAACCGTCGCGGTCGATCCCGACTTCTCGTCGAAATCATGCACGGGATCGATGATCGCGCAGCGCTTCGTCGCCGCGTCCCAGACGACATACTGGACGCTGCCGGTGCGCGGATCATGGAAGCCCTTGACGTGCGGCGCGCGTGAGCGGTCGCGGTCGATCCAGACTTTCGCAGCGGACAGGTCGAGGCCCAGCCCTGCACCGAACGCAACGATCTCCTCGGCTCGCATCCGCCCGTCGAGAACCTCGCCGAGCACATGCAGGATCGCGACGCGCGTTCCGGAGCGGCAATGCGCATAGACCGGGCCCTGGATCGCGGCCACGGCCCGCTGGAAGGCCCTGATGTCGGCCTCGGTGATCGCAGCCGAGCTGACCGGAACATAGGCGTAGCCGAGCCCGGCCTCCTGCGCGATCGCGGCAGCCTGATCGTGACCGATCTGCCCGCCCTCCTCGCCATCGGGCCGGACATTGACGATGCCGGCAAAGCGCGAGCCGGCGAGATCGGCAAGGATCGCCGCGTCGGGCTGTCCGGCGGCGGTCAGCTTTGGGGAAAGGTCGATACCAGTCATGGGGCACTCACATAGACATTATATTATAAAATATAATGTAAGGCAGCCCTGCCGTTTCCGCAAGCCGCCTGAACGCCGCACCATGAAGGAGCGGCGCCTCGTCAGGCCGGCCGCACCACGATCCTGGAGCGCCCGGGCGATGGGGATGCGGCTTGCCAAGCGTCCCAGCGTCCGGTGAGGATCAAGTGTGATCCCGACCTCGGCCCGCACCGGCGCCGTGCATCGCGCCATCCTCTCAGCCGCAGCCGGCGACAAGGCCTGCCAGCAGCGCTCAAATCGAACTCGTCCAAATGGGTGACGTCACAGAGCGTCATGTCCCCGCGGCTTGTTGCTGCGAGGCACGGACGAATTGTCGAGATGGCCTGGGAGACAACCGCGAAACCCTTGCGGCCTGACCGCCGGGCGCTGTCGAAACCGCAATTTTTGCTTGATAATCAACCACTTAGTAAAGTGGCTGGGGGACTAGGACCCCCAGAGACTTCGCAGCGACCCCCAAAAATCGCCAAAAAGGCGCTGTTCTGGCCGGGATTGAACCCCTATTCGCCGACTATGCCCCGGGGGTGTGCCCATGGCAATGCCCAGGACAAACCGGTGCTGGATGACAGGAGCGCCTCCGCTCCTTCGTGCACTCAGGCCGAAATCGGGCACTGAGCACAATCCCTAGAAGGAGGCAGTCTATAGTCCCCGAGAAGAACAGCCCTGCCCTTTCAGGCAATCTGCATCGACGCTAGCTATATCAGCTTGAAAGATCGAAAAACGTGCGCACGGAATGAAGCCGATAAGCGCCGCTGACGCCCTAGCCATGCGGTCAAGCGCGATTTTTCTTGATACCCTCGAGGCGCATTAACCCTCCTATTCGATCGGGGTTGCGCTGATGACCTTGCTCGGCCACCGTCTCATTCTTCAATCGGCATGTCGCTCGAATTGAAGCGGCCGCCGGATCGTCGCCAAACGAACCCGACGGCCTGACCACTCTGTATCTGAGGGATACATCATGGCTGAGCCTTCCTATCACGGCGCCCCCGGCGCTGGGCAATCCCCTGTGCGTCATCCGCCCGCGCACAATTCGTCTTCCACACTGACGCCACCACTGCTCGGGGCCTTTGCGGCGCCCCCTCAGACACGGATCATCGTCCCGCTCATCTTCGTGCCGAGGCTCTATGTCGGCTCGCCAGCCGAGATCGCTGGCCTCCTTTCGGCGCCCGCCCTTCAGGTTCCCGGCGCATACATGCACCTGTGCCCGGCTACGCCGCTGGACCGAGCAGAGATCCGGATCGGTGAAGGGGGCAATGTCGCACGGCGCCTGCAGCAGAGCGCCGACGGTTGGTTAAACGGGGACTATTCGACCACGATCATCATCGCTTGCGATCACTCGGGTTTCGGCAAGACGTGCGCCGAAACTGTCGAGTCGCGGCTCACCGCGCGCCTGGAGAGCACGGGCTACGTGAAGGTCCAGCGCGACAGGCCGCCCAAAGTCCGGGATCTGTCGATCGGCGAACATAGGGCGATCGACGAAATGCTGGCGATCGCGGCGCACGAGCTTGAAAAGATCGGTCTCGACTTTCTCTCCCCGCCCAGGCGCCCCGCCGAGCCGATCCAGAGGTCCTTCGCGCCGCAGTCGCCTCAGGCCCGCGATGCCGTCAGCGAAATGCTGAGCCGCCTCGATCTCACGCGGCCGCCGCGTATGCCCGCTACACCGCCGGCAGCCCCGAAGCCGATCTCGTCCAAGCCGCGGCCATCGCCGTGGGCGGCGTCGCGTTACGTCCTGCACTACGCCGAGATGGAGGGGACTTTGACCAAGCTCGGCGCCAAGCGCTTCGAACTCGCGGTCGGGACGCAGGTGTCGGCGACTGAGGTGCCGGCGCTCCTCGCCAAGAATCGCGCGATCCGCAAGGACCTGATGGTCCAGGGCCTGATCGGCTGTGACCGCAAGCGTGGCAACGGCCTGTTCGTGCTTCGCCCGATCGTCGTGAAGTCCGGCGCGATCGCGGCGGCGATTGTCAGCGGCTCGACCAAGACAGCCACCCACGTCTGGCGCCCCGCCTGAGCCCAGCGCGGCGTCCCACGCTCAAATCCACTTCGTCTCTCAAGAGCGCGCTGCAGCCTCGAAGGCCGGCGCCAAGGAACCCTCATGTCCGTCATCGACACACTCGACCTGCCTGAAGTCTGCTTCAGTTGCACCCCGCCGCACTGGTGGAGCGCTCTTGCTCCCGAAGACTGGACGCCGGACGCCCGCTGGGGGCTGTCGGATCGCGTCCTTGAGCCGCTGGAACTCTTGCATGACCGTCGCTGGGCCCATGCACGGGCCGGCGACCCCGCAGCCGCCATCGCTTTGGCCATCGCCTACGACCGAGGTGATACCCAGCCCGCGCTGCTCAACGCGATGATGTCGGCGCTGGTGGCCAATGCTCTGCTCGGCTCCGCAGCCGCCCGGCTGGTCCTCATCCACGGCCTGTCCAGGCGCTGGCGCCTCGATCCCGCGCGGTACGAGCGCGCGCTGCACGGCTGGCAGGAGCTCGATCGCGAGCTTGGGATCGCCGCCGCTGGCACCGAAGCGAGTGGAGAGGCTGCCGTCTCGGCCATCTCCAACGCATCCAACTGAGAGGCGAAGTCATGACCGACCTCGAGGATTTCGAGTTGGATCTCAGCACAGGCGCTGCCCTGGATGCAGCCGAGGCCGACGGCAGCGATCCCATCGCAACTTTGCCGCGTTTGTTCCGGATCGGCTTGAGCGCGATCGGGCATCGAAAGCACATCCCCCAGCGGATTGCCGCTGAGATCATGGAGGTGGCCCCGACCGGCAAGCCGAAGGTCGAGGCCTGGCTCGCCAAAGCAGCCGATGCTCCCATGAACGCGTTGGTAAGATGGCTCGATCGGGAGGCGGTAAAAAGCGATCAGCCAGTGCTGAAAGCTCTTGGTGACACGGTCCTGCTCGTGTCGCTGACGCCGTTCACCCGGCATCGCGATGGACATGCCCGGGTCGCGCTCGCGCTGAAGGTCGCTTATGACGGATTGCCCTTCGACCTCGATGCTGACACCAGGTTTGCGGCAACGAAGCTCCTTATCGGCTGGTCGATGATCGGTGCCGGAGCGTTCACATCGACGCGCCACACGCATGCGATCGATATGTGCCCGAGCCTGGCGAACTCCGCCTGCGAAGATCTGTCGACCATGCTGCATCAGCAGGCGAAGGCAGAGGCAAAAGAGCGTGCTGATAAGGACAAACCCAGCCAGGGGCTGAACAAGTTCTCAGGCGCAAAGCCCTCCCTGATCATTCCCGCGGGGCACATTCTCGTCTGCCCGCAGCCGGGCGGCAACAAGAGTGGCGGCGTTATCATGGGCATCAGCCACATCGTCGCGCAGCCCGTCCCGCTGGCCAGAACCCCGGATCTTGCACAGGTGAGGCGCGAACTCCTCTCCGAGTTCCCACATCTCACCTCGACGATTGATCGGATTCTGGCCGAGTTGATCGGGCGCGAGTTCGTGCACTTCCAGCCGCTCGTCCTGGTTGGCCCCCCAGGTGCCGGCAAGTCGCGCCTGGTTCGCCGCTTGGCGGAAGCTTTGCGCGTCAGTGTTTGGCGCACGGCTGCGGCAACGGCCGACGGTGGTGCGCTCGGGGGGACCGATCGGCGCTGGTCGACCAGTCAGCCCGCTCACCCCATCTTGGCAATCGCCGCCGCCCGGCACGCCAACCCCATCGTCATGATCGACGAAATCGAGAAAGCGCCGACCCGATCCGACTACGGTCGCCTCTGGGACGTGTTGCTCTCGATGCTCGAACCTGAAACCGCACGGCGTTTCCTCGACCCGTCGCTGCAAGTTGAGTGCAACCTGTCGATGGTCACCTTCCTCGCGACCGCTAACAGCCTCGATCCATTGCCGGCCCCGCTGCGCGACCGCATGCGGGCGATTTCCGTGCCGGAGCCGACGGCTGACGACATCGTCGCGCTGCTCCCGCTCGTCATGAACGACGTCGCGCGCGAGAGGGGCATGGCCGCAGCTTGGGTCGAGCCCCTCGATGGCACCGAGCGCAGTCTGATCGCTAAGAACTGGCCCGGGGGGTCCCTCCGCCAGCTCCGGCGGCTCGTCGAGACCGTAATGAGCGCCCGTGAGTTGAGCAGGACGATGCATTAGAAGAATGGGCATGGTTGCTCGCAGATGACGCTGGCGTCATGTCAGCCCATCTGCGAGCGCTAGTCCCAAATGAGCTTCTGCAAGTGGCCCTTAGCTGGCGTCGGGAGCGTCCGCTTTCGGGTAACTTTGCTGGCTGCCTCGCCGCGACCGGAGCTAGCCGTTAGGCGAACATGTGAAGTTCCGGTCATAGTTGCCGGGTTGGCGCGCGCCATGGGACAGTCGAGCAGCCCAGAAACGACGGTGAAGTTGCACGCGTTGTCCCAAGTGACGCTCGCGTCGTAGCCGAATGGAATGACGAGGTCTAAGGTCTCACTGCCCGCCTGAAAGGCCGGACCGGGGATTACTCCGGGCTCAAGGTGGCTCAGTTGGCAAGCTGGAGCAGAAAGAAAATCGATTTTCGGGTATTGGCCTGCTGCCGGTTTCGTGGACGGTCAGTTAAGCTAATCCCACCTTCATTTCGAACTCGGCCGGGCTGAGATAGCCGATGGCCGAGTGCCTGCGGATCGTGTTGTAGAACCTCTCGACGTAGTCGAACACATCTGCCCT
>NZ_JAUYTP010000072.1 GCF_030695125.1 Allobosea sp.
GGTTACACGGGCACCTACGACAACCTGCCGCACGGGATCACGGTGACACCCGCGATCTCCGGTTCGGAGATCCGCTACAGCCTGACGGACAGCGATGATCCTGCAGCCTACACGCTGACCTCCAGCCCGACGGCGACGAACGCGACGACAGGCACGACGGTCTACTTCGTGGTGACCAACCCGAACTACAATCCCGTGTTCGGCGAAGATGTCATTACGATCAATAAGAGAACCGTTGCGCTGACGACCTCGAGTGCTTCGCAGATGTACAACGGCAACCCGCTGACAAGCCCCGCGTGGAGCGAGGATGGCGACAGCGAAGGGTTTGTGACCGGACAGGGCTTTGCAACTGCTGCGGCTGACGGCACGATCACCAGCGTCGGCACGGCGAACAACACGTTTGCCTACACGCTGCTGGCGGCAACGAGCGCGGACAACTACACCATCGACGTCACCCAAGGCACGCTGACGGTCACCCCGTCGAACCTGCTCACGGTGGCAGCTTCTGACGTGACCGAGCAATACGACGGCACAGCCTACGGCGTATCCGCGAGCGCAAATGTGCCCGGCGGCACGACGATCCGCTACAGAGAGACCTACAGCAGCGATCCGGCGGCCTACACGCTTGAAACCAGCCCGACGGCCACGCACGTGAGCGAGAGCCGCACGGTCTACTTCGTTGCGACCAACGACAACTACGATCCGGCGTTTGGCAGCGCGGATGTGACGATCACGCCGCGGGCGATCACGCTCACCGGCGCGAGCGAAACCCGCGATTACAACGGAAACCCGCTGACCAACGCAGGCGTTGCGATCGCGGGCGACGGTTTCCTGAGCGGTGAGGGTTACGAGACGCTGCCGACGGCGACGGGCACGATCACGGACGTGGGTTCTGTCACGAACCCCGTTTCGGCTGGCACGCTCAATGCGGCGACCGATCCGGCTGACTACGCGATTACCCCTGTTGCGGGCACGCTGAACGTCACGGCAAAAACCCTGACGGTACAGGCGGACGATCAGCAGATCGACTATCCGGCAGACCGTCCGGCAAACGCAGCGTTGACCTACACACTGGTCGGCGGTGCGGTGCTCGGTGAAACGCCCGCATACAGCGGCGCGCTGGGATATGACGCAAGCCTCGCTGCTGACCCGCTCGCGCCCGACATGTATGAAGACGCGATCGTCAACGGCACGCTTGGACTGCTCAACAACGGCACGTTCAAGGCATCCAACTACACATTGACCGTACTGCCGGGCGACCTTGAAGTCGTCAGCGGCACGTTCACGGTTGAACTCACCGGCGGAAGCTGGACATACGACGGCAACCCGCACACGACGTCGATTACAGGCACCGAACCGACCGACACGATCGAATACTTCGTGCCCGACGGCTCCGGCGGCTGGACAAGCACCGGCACAACGCCGCCGACGGTGACCAATGTTGCCGACGGCCCGCTGACGGTGCGCGTGGTCGTCACACGCCCGGGCTATGAACCGGCGGAGGACTTGACAACACTGACGATCACCCCCGCAGACACGACGGCGGACTCGGAAGGTTACACGGGCACCTACGACAACCTGCCGCACGGGATCACGGTGACACCCGCGATCTCCGGTTCGGAGATCCGCTACAGCCTGACGGACAGCGATGATCCTGCAGCCTACACGCTGACCTCCAGCCCGACGGCGACGAAC
>NZ_JAUYTP010000085.1 GCF_030695125.1 Allobosea sp.
CGAGCAGGCCTCGTCCACCGAGGAGGCCTCGTCCTCGATGGAGGAGATGGCGGCCAACGTGAAGCAGAACGCCGAGAATGCGGCGACCACCGAGAAGATGGCCGGCCAGTCGGCCAAGGATGCGGAAGCCTCCGGCATCGCCGTCGGCAAGGCGGTCGATGCGATGCAGACCATCGCCCAGAAGATCAACATCGTGCAGGAGATCGCTCGCCAGACCGACCTTCTGGCGCTGAACGCAGCGGTGGAAGCCGCCCGTGCGGGCGAGCACGGCAAGGGCTTCGCGGTGGTGGCCTCCGAGGTGCGCAAGCTCGCCGAGCGCAGCCAGGCGGCCGCTGCCGAGATCGGCACGCTCTCGGTCGATACGGTGAAGGTCGCGCAGGAAGCCGGCGCGATGCTGGCCAAGCTCGTGCCCGACATCAAGAAGACCGCCGAACTGGTCGAGGAGATCACCGCCGCCTGCCGCGAGCAGGATGTCGGCTCGAGCCAGATCAACCAGGCGATCCAGCAGCTCGACAAGGTGACGCAGCAGAACGCAGCGGCGTCCGAGGAGGTCTCCGCCACCTCCGAGGAACTCGCCGCCCAGGCCGAGCAGCTCCAGACCACCATCTCCTTCTTCAAGCTCGACGAGCGGGCTGCGGCGGTCGAGCCCGTCGCCGTCACCCGGGCGGTCAAGCAGCTGCGCGGCAAGGCCGCCAGCATGGCCGCGGCTATCGCGCCCAAGAAGGCGCCCGCCCGTGCCGGCCGCAAGGTCGGCAATGGCGGGTTTGCCTTCGACATGGACGGGGGCGAGGACCAGGACGACGCCGCCTTCCACCGCGTTTGACCGGTGCGCGCGGCCCTGGCGCCAGCCGGGGCCGCCTTCTGACCGCTTTTCCCCCGCGAGGTCACCATGGCTGATACCGCCCAATATCTGACGCTCGGCATCGACCAGGAGCTGTTCGGCATCGACATCCGCAATGTCCGGGAGATCCTCGACATGCGGCCGATCTCGAAGCTGCCGCATGCGCCGAACTTCCTGCTCGGCATGATCGATGTCCGCGGCGCCGGCTACCCGATCGTCGATCTGCGCACCAAGCTGGGCCTTCCCCGCGCCGAGCCCACCGACGCCACCCGGATCATCATCCTCGACGTGCCGGTCAAGGGCCGCACCATGGGGGTCGGCTTCGTCGCCGACCGGGTCTTCGAGGTCACGGGGCTCGATGCCGACCACACCGAGGCGGCGCCCGATGTCGGTGGCCGCTGGCAGTCGAACTACATCGCCGGCATCGGCCGCAAGGGCGAGGCCTTCATCGTCGTGTTCGATCTCGAACGGCTGATGGAATCCGACGATCTGCCGGGACTGGCTGCGATGGCGCCGGAAAAGGCGGCCTGAGGTGAGCATGCAGACCGCAACGGACGCCTACGATCACCTGTCCGACAAGCATTTCAAGGCCATCGCGGCGTTCATCGAGACGCGCGTCGGCATCAAGCTGCCGCAGACCAAGCGCACCATGGTCGAGGGTCGCTTGCGCAAGCGGGTCCGGGCGCTCGGCCTGCCCGGTCTTCAGGCCTATGGCGCGCATCTGTTCGAGCGCGGCGGGCTGGCTGACGAGACCATCCACCTGATCGACTGCGTCACCACCAACAAGACCGACTTCTTCCGCGAGCCGAGCCATTTCGAGTTCCTGCGCGACGTTGCCGTGCCGCAGCTCACCCTGCGCCAGGGGGGGCGGCCGCCGCAGCTCAAGGTCTGGAGCGCCGCTTCCTCGACCGGCGCCGAGGCCTATACGGCGGCGATGGTGCTGCAGGATCTGGTCGCGGCGGGCAAGGTGGCCCGGTTCTCCATCCTCGGCACGGATGTCTCGACCGAGGTGCTGCGCGACGCGCGCGCCGCGATCTACCCGCGCGCCTTCGTGGCGCCGGTGCCGGCGCCGATGCAGCAGCGTTATCTGATGCGTTCGAAGAACCCGCGCGAGGATGTCGTCCGCGTCACGCCGGAACTGCGCCGCACGGTCCATTTCGAAAGGCTCAACCTGATGGACGAAGCCTACCCGTTCGACCGGGACGTCGACGTCATCTTCTGCCGCAACGTCCTGATCTATTTCGACAAGCCGACGCAGAACGCGGTTCTGTCTCGGCTCGCCTCGCATCTGCGCCCGGGAGGTTATCTGATGCTCGGCCATTCGGAATCGATGGCCGGGAGCGGCGTCGACGCGCTTCGCTCGGTCGTGCCGACCGTCTACCAGACCGCGTCCGCGGCGGGCGCGAGGTCGGCGGCATGACCCGCAAGCCCATCCGCGTCCTCATCGTCGACGATTCGGCTTCCGTCCGCCAGGTGATGAGCTCGATCCTGACGGAGGATCCGGGCATCGAGGTGATGGGCACGGCGGCCGACGCCTTCGCCGCCGCCCGCCGCCTGCAGACCGAACTGCCCGATGTCATGATCCTCGACATCGAGATGCCCGGCATGGACGGGCTCACCTTCCTGCGCAAGATCATGGCGCAGCGGCCGATCCCCGTCATCATCTGCTCGACGCTGACCGAAGCCGGCTCACGGGCCCTGTTCGATGCGCTGGAGGCCGGCGCCGTCGACGTGCTGCCCAAGCCGCGCGTCGACACGCGCACGGCGCTGCTGGAGACCGCCGACCGCCTGCGCCATGCCGTGCGCGCCGCCGCCCAGGCCAAGCTGCGCCCGCGCGAACCGCGGATGGCGATCGAGAAGAAGCTGACGGCGGACGCGATCCTGCCGCCGCCGGTGCCTGGCCGCGTCCGGCATGCGACCGACAGAATCGTCTGCATCGGCATCTCCACCGGCGGCACGGAAACCCTGCGCGAGGTCCTCGAGCAACTGCCGGCGAATTGCCCGGGAATCGCCATCGTCCAGCACATGCCCGAGAAATTCACGCTCGCCTTCGCCAGACGGCTGAACGGCCTCTGCGCGATGGAGATCAAGGAGGCCGAGGATGGCGACGAGGTCTCCACCGGCCGCGTCCTGATCGCGCCGGGCAACCGCCACATGCTGCTCCAGCGCGTCGGCCAGCAATACCGCGTCGCCATCAAGGACGGGCCGCATGTCTCGCGCCACCGCCCCTCGGTCGACGTGCTCTTCCGCTCGGCCGCGCAATATGCCGGCGCCAATGCGCTCGGCATCATCATGACCGGCATGGGCGACGATGGCGCCCGCGGTCTGCTCGAAATGCGCAAGGCCGGTTGCCGTACCCTCGCGCAGGACGCCGAGAGCTGCGTCGTCTTCGGCATGCCCAAGGAGGCGATCGACCTCGGCGCGGCGGAACGGATCGTCAAGCTCTCTCGTGTACCACAGGAGATCATGGCCTGGCCGCAAGCTACGCCAGGACCGGGTTGAGGGTGTGCCGATGCGTGTGGCGTCTGACATGGGAGGAGGAGGAGGGGCCATGGTGACGTTGGCGGACGATCCGTCTCTGTCGCGGCTGATCCTGGCGCTCGAGGGCACGGCCCGCGAGATCGACGTCACCTTCGCTCGGGCCGGAAGCCAGCTCGGCGAAGGGCTGGGCCTGTTCGAGGGGCTCAAGGAACGCCTCTCGACCCTCTCGACCGAACTCTCGGGAGACGGGATCGCCCAGGCGGGCGCGACCCTGTCGGGGCTCGCCGGCGAACTGCGCGCCATCAAGGAGGGGCTGCAGTGCGAGACCGGGGTCCTGCAGGACCTCGCGGTCCACAGCAAGGACGCGTCGCAGGCGCTCGACCGTTTGCTCGAACACATGCGGCTGATCACGATCCTGGCCCGCAGCGCCCGCATCGAGGCGGTCTCGGTGCAGGCGGCGGGCCGCGATTTCGGCGATTTCACCAGCGAGATCGTCACCCTGACGACGCAGGCGCAGCGCACCATCCAGAACTGCGCCCGCGATCATGACCATCTGAGCGCCTTGCTCGGTTCCGCGCTGGCGGCCCAGCGCGATTTCGAGGAGCGCTATGGCGAGGCCCTGACCGCGCTCGCCGACGATCTCGAACGGACGCTGGCCGAGGTCGCCCAGCGCCAGCAGCGCAGTGTCGCGCTGACCAGCGACGCCGCGCAGCACTCCGGCAAGATCGCCATGGCCGCCGGCGGCGCGATCATTTCCCTGCAATCGGGCGACAGCATCCGCCAGCAGCTCGAACATGCGATCAAGGCCCTGCGCCTGCTCGCGGCGATCTCCGCCGGGACCGGCGCGGGCGCCGATCTCGACGCCCGGGAGCGGACCGCCGCCAATCTCGTGCTGCGCCAGCTCGAGGCGGCCCAGCTCGACGAGAGCGCGCAGACCCTGTCGCAGGATGCGGAGTCCATCGAAGCGGCGCTGGCGCTGCTGGAGGGCGACACCGCCGGCCTGCTCGATCTGGTGCGCTCGCTCTACCAGGCCGATGGCGGCCATTCCGGCTCCTTCCTTGCCGACCTGGAGACGAACCTGGCCGAGGCCGCCGACCTGCTGGCCAAATGCGACAGGGCTCGCGCCGGTGTCGACCGCGTCACGGCCACGCTCACCACCGTCCTGCAGACCTGCCAGGAAACGGTCGCGGCGCTGGCGGGCACCGTCTCCAGCATCGTGCTGATCGGCATGAATGCGGGCTTGCGGGCCGCCCGGATCGGCACCGAGGGCCGCAGCCTCGTGGTCATCGCCCAGGAGCTCAAATTCGCAGCCGACCAGGTCGCAGGCGATGCCGCGCTGCTGACCCCGACCTTTGCCAGCATGCAGCAGGCCTCGGCCGGGCTGACGAGCCCGGGTCGCCTCGACGCGACCCATTTCACGGCGCTGAACGAGGCCATGGGCGATTCGCTCTCGGCCATGCGCCAGACCGGGGACCGGCTCGGCGCGACGCTCGCCCAGCTGACGCGCGAAGGCGGCGGTTTCGGCGCCGTCGTGGCGGCCGCGCGGCTGTCTTTCTCCAATGCGGGCGCGATGAGCGATCTGATCGCATCGAGCGCGGTCGAACTGGCCCGGTCGGGAGCGGAGGCGAGGATGCCGGAGGATGCCGGCGTCGCCGAGCGGGTGCGCGGGCTGATAGAGCAGCACGTCTGGCCGAGCTACACCATGGTCGGTGAACGCAAGATCCACCAATCCGTTATGGGCTTACTCTTGCCGGCGCAGACCGGCGGCGCAGAGCCTTCAATCGTCGTCGCCCAGGCCGAGGACAGCGTCGACGACTTCCTGTTCTGAGCGGAAAGATGCACGCAGCGCGTGCGAGATGCATTTGCAGACAACGTCAAAGGATCTCAGAAACCTTTCGAGACAGGTTTCGAGTGGCTATGGATAGACATTGCGCTGTCTTCGTCCTAATCCCAAGATAGTACTCACAGCAATGCTAATCCTTCTCCCGATCGGACCCTCCCCATGGCAGATAACAACGAAGAGCTTCTGGATCTGACGACGTCCATCGTCTCAGCTTATGTCGCCCGCAACAATGTGCCCCGTGCCGACCTCGCCGACCTGATCGCCAGCGTCCATGCGTCGCTCGCCAAGCTCGGCGGAGAGCCCGAGGCACCGGCCGCCGCGCCGCTGGTTCCCGCCGTCTCGATCCGCAAATCGGTGACGCCCGACGCCATCATCTGCCTCGAGGACGGCAAGTCGTTCAAGTCGCTGAAGCGCCATCTCAGCAGCAAATACGACCTGACTCCCGAGCAATACCGCACGAAATGGGGTCTTCCGGCCGATTATCCGATGGTCGCCCCTGCCTACGCCGAGGCCCGCTCGGCGCTGGCCAAGTCGATGGGCCTCGGCCGCAAGGCTGCCGCGCCGGCTGCTCCCGCCGCCAAGACCAAGCGGGTTGCCCGCGCCAAGGCCTGAGTTTTGAGGGCCCGGCGCGCCGGCCCCAGGCGCGCCAGGAACCCGACGGACCGCGATGCGTCTTCAGGCGCGTCGCGCTCCAGATCTCTAGGCTGAATTATCAGGACACGCCCGTAACCCGGGCGTGTCTCTACGTCAGGTCAAGCGAATCAGCGTCGCTCCAGTAGGCTCTTCCTGAGCATGCAGTGGACGCCCTTGTGCTGGTTGACCGTCTGCGTGACCCGCAGATCCGCCGCCATCGAGCACAGCGCATAGGCCTGTTCGCGGGTGATGCCGGTGCGCTCGACGATCAGCACGATCATGTCGCGCAGTGCCTTTTCCGCGCAGCGGTCGAGATCGGGATCCATGCCGCAGGTGATGACATGGGTCGGCGTCTCGGCGCGCGGATAGACAAAGCTCAGATCCTTGCGCACCGTCAGGCGGAACGTGCCTGACAGCGCCGTCTCGATCGCGGTGACATTGACCTCGCCGTCGCCCTGCACGCCATGGCCGTCGCCGACCGAAAACAGCGCGCCGGGCACGAAGACCGGCAGATAGAGCGTCGTGCCGGCGACCAGTTCCTTGTTGTCGAGGTTGCCGCCGAAGGCGCGCGGGATGATCGAGGTGCAGCGCCCCCATTCCAGCGGCGGGGCGACGCCCATGACGCCGAAGAAGGGCGAAAGCGGCAGTTCGAGCCCCCAGGGCATCGTCCCGACCATCCGCGTCTTATCGAGCGGGATGTTCATCATGTGGAAATGCGGGAAGTCGTCGGGCAGCGTGCCGGCGAGCGGCCGGTTGAGGTTGTAGCCCCAGTCCTGCCGCAGCGAGACGGACTCGATGTCGATCTGCAGCACGTCGCCGGGCCAGGCCCCCTCGACCGCCACCGCACCCGTCAGGATATGCGGCCCGAACGGCAATCCCTGCTGCGCGGCATGGATCGCGTGCAGTTCGGGCGGGACATGGAAGCCGGCCGGCGGCAGCGTCTCGGCAGTCCCGCTGACGGATTCGATCGTCACCGTCTCGCCGCTGGCGATCGTCAGGGCCGGCGCGACGCGCGCATCGAAATAGCCCCAATGGCAGGTTTCGGGCGAGGCTTTGAGTGTGTGGAGCATGAGCGGTCCCTGGCCGGTGAGGCGGCCAGAATGGGCTCCATCCGCGTTGCCTGTCGAGTGCCGGCGTGACAGACCGGCCCCCCGCTTTGGACAGTGTCGCCAAGCCGGCGCGCTTCTTGCTGTCGCGCTGCAGGCGCCGGGGCTATCGTTCCGGCACGCCCACGCCACGCCCGCCCGCTCGACGGAGACACCCTTGCGCCAGATCACCGCCGGACACGCCTTCGATGCCCGCCGCAGCCTGACGGACACCACCTTCACGCTCGACGGTGGCGACATCGCCGCGATCGCGCCGGCTTCGGCCTCCCCCGATGACGACATCGTCGTGCTGCCCGCGCTGGTCAACGCCCATGACCATGCCCGCCCGATCCGCACCAGCTCGGTCGGGGGCTTCGCCAAGCCGCTCGAGCTCTGGCTGCACCGGCTGGCGCTGTTTGCCCCCGTCGATCCCTATCTCGCAACGCTGGCGCCGCTCGGCCGCGCCGCGCTCGGCGGCCAGGGCGCGGTGATGATCCACCATGTCCGCCCGATGGGACTGACCGACTTTGTCACCGAGGCGGCTGCCATGGCCCGCGCCGCGCGCGACATCGGCGTGCGCATTGCGTTTGGCGTCGGCATGCGCGACCAGAACCCGCTGGTCTATGGCGACCATGCGCCGGTGCTTGACGATCTCGATCCCGTCGCCCGTGCCGAGATCGAGGCGCGCTATCTGTCGCCGATGCTGCCGATCGCCGAGCAGATGGCCCGGGTCGACGCCGTCGCGGCGGCCATCGCCGGCCCGATGGTCGATGTCCAATATGCGCCCAACGGCCCGCAATGGGGCTCGGATGCGCTCTGGGAGGCGATCGCCGAGGCCTCCGCCCGCACCGGGCGGCGCGTCACCACCCATCTCTTCGAGACGAAGTACCAGCGCGACTGGGCCGACCGGACCTATCCGGGCGGGCTCGTGAAGCGCTGGAAGGACATCGGCCTGCTCTCGCCGCGGCTGACGCTCGCCCATTGCGTCTGGGCCCGCCCCGACGAACTGGAGATGATCGCCGAAGCCGGCTGCGTCATCGCCACCAACACCTCGTCCAACCTGGCGCTGCGCTCCGGCCTGGCGCCTGTTGCCGAGATGGCGGCGCGCGGCTGCAAGGTCGCGCTCGGCGTCGACGGCCAGGCCTTCGACGAGGATGACGACGCGCTGCGCGAATTGCGCCTGCTCTGGTCGCTGCATGGCGGCTGGGGCTTCGACACGGCCATCCGCCCGCGCGACGCGCTTGCCATGGCGCTGGAGACCGGCCGCATCGCGCTCGGCGCACCCGCAGGCGGCCAGCTCGCGGAAGGGCAGGCGGCCGACCTGCTGATCCTCGACCGTGCGGCGCTCGACGAGGATGCGTTGATGCCGGTCGATCCGCTCGACCTCATGTTCGCCCGCGCCAACCGCCGCCATATCCGCGAGCTGATCGTCGCCGGGCGCACGGTCGTCGCTCATGGGCGGGTGCAGGGCGTCGATCTCGATGCCGTGCATGACGAACTGCGCGGCATCTATCGGGCCGGCATCGCCGATCGCGCCGGCCTTGTCACGGCGTTGCCGGCGCTGGAGAGCGCGGTTACGCGGCATTATCTCTCGCGGCTGGGCTGCTGCTGAGGCGACGGCGCGGGGATGGCGCAGGCCCGGTCAGCGGGCCGCCGGCCGCTCCGCCAGCCCGTTGAGGAAAACGTCGATGCAGTGGCGCGCATGGGCGAAACGATCCTCGCGCGTTTGCAGCTCGTCCCCCGGAAAGCGCTTCACCAGCACGCCGAACACCATGTCCATCAGCATCCGCGCGGCGGTCCGGGGCGGGAACGGCCGCAAGACGTCGCGCTCCTGCTGGCGTGCCATCCAGCCGGTCAGCAGTCGAAGCGCCGGTTCTGCCCCCTCCTGCGTGATCGCCTCGGCGATTTCCGGGTAGCGGTCCGAATCGGCCATGGCGAGCCGGATGAAGGCCAGTCTTTCGTTGTTGTCGGCCTCCTCGACGTCGAGGCGGAAGATCGCGGCCAGCGCGTCTGCGGTCGGCAGGTCGTCGTCAGGGCGCGGCAGCGCCAGCATCGTGCGGCGGTTGTCGGCGACCATCGCGTTGAAGAGGTCGGTCTTGGCCGGAAACAGCCGGTAGAGCGTCTTCTTCGAGATGCCGCAGCGCGCCGCGACGCCATCCATCGTCGTGCCGCCATAGCCGACATCGAGAAACAGTTCGCAGGCGAGCGCGACGATCCGCTGCCGCTCTTCCGCGTCCGAACGCTGCTTGGGGCGCCCGCGCGGTCGTCCACCTTGCATCGCCTCTGCCGTAACGTCATTCATTAACCGTCGCCCCTTCGGAAACATCTTTGGGTTTGACAGCCGCAAAAATCAAGCGTTAAGAAACCCAAGAGTTTCCTAATGGGGCATCCAATGCCGATCACCACCTCTCCGACTGCCCGGCGCCTCCTTCTGTCCGGGGCCGCCCTGCTCGGCCTGGGGCTTGCGGGCTGCAACAGCGAGAAGGCCGCCGCGCCACCGCCTCAACCGCAGGCCCAGGTCAGCGTCGTGGTGCTGCGGCCCAAGCCCGTGGCGATCAGCGCCGAACTGCCGGGCCGCGTCGCCGCCAGCCTGGTCGCCGAGGTCCGCCCCCAGGTCGGCGGGCTGATCAAGTCGCGCCTGTTCCGCGAGGGCAGCGAGGTCAAGGCCGGCGATCTGCTCTACGAGATCGATCCCGCGACCTATCAGGCGGCGCTCGACAGCGCGGTCGCATCGCTCGCCCGGGCCGAGGCGTCCGTCCCCAACGCGCAGGCCAAGGTCGACCGCTATCGCGACCTCATCCGCCAGAACGCGATCAGCAAGCAGGATAATGACGACGCCAATGCCGCCCTGGCGCAGGCGCAGGCCGATGTCGCCTCGGCCAAGGCGAGTGTCGACACGGCGCGAATCAATCTCGCCTTCACCAGGGTCACGGCCCCGATCAGCGGCCGCGTCGACCGCTCGACCCTGACCCCGGGCGCACTGGTGACGGCCAACCAGACCACGGCCCTGACCACGATCCGCCAGCTCCATCCGATCAATGTCGACGTCATCCAGTCCAGCACCAATCTGCTGAAGTTCCGCAGCGCCATCGCGGAGGGTCGGCTGAAGCTGAGCGGCCCCAATGTCGCGGTGAAGCTCAAGCTCGATACGGGCACGGAATACGCCCAGTCCGGCAAGCTCGAATTCGCCGAGGCGAATATCGACGAGACCACCGGCACCTTCACGGTGCGCGCCGAATTCCCCAATCCCGACCGCCTCCTGCTGCCCGGCATGTTCGTTCGCGCCGTGATCCAGGAGGGCATCGCCGAAAACAGCTTCCTGGTGCCGCAGCGCGCGGTCGGCCGTAACACCAAGGGCGAGGCGACGGCCAAGTTCGTCGGTGCCGATGGCAAGGTCGAGGAGCGGGTGCTGGTGACCGCGCGCAGCGTCGGCAACAACTGGCTGGTCGATCAGGGCGTGAAGGATGGCGAGCGCGTCATCGTCGAGGGCGCCCAGCTCGTGCGCGCCGGCCAGACCGTCACCGGCAACGAGGTGACGATCGACGAGGCCAGCGGCGAGCTCAAGGCCGCCAACCGTCAGGCCGCGCTGCCCGCGGGCCCGACCGCCGCTCCGACCGCGAAGAACTGATCCTCATGTCCCGTTTTTTCATCGAACGCCCGATCTTTGCCTGGGTCGTGGCCATCGTCATCATGCTGGCGGGCCTGCTGGCCCTGCGCACGCTGCCGGTTTCGCAATATCCGCAGATCGCCCCCACCACCGTCAGCATCAATGCGAGCTATCCCGGCGCCGATGCGCAGACGGTCGAGAACTCCGTGACCAAGGTCATCGAGCAGGGCATGACCGGCGTCGACAACCTGCAATACATGTCCGCGACCTCGACGGCGTCGGGCAGCGCGACGATCACGCTGACCTTCACCAGCGGCGCCGATCCCGACGTCGCGCAGATGCAGGTCCAGAACAAGCTGCAGCTCGTCACCGCGCAATTGCCGCAGACGGTGCAGAACACCGGCATCACCGTCGCCAAGGCCTCGAGCGGCTTCCTGATGGTCGCCGCCTTCGTCTCGCGCGACGGGCGGATGTCCACCACAGACCTCGCCGACTATGTCGACTCGACGCTCAACGACACGCTCAAGCGCGTCGCCGGCGTCGGCTCGACCCAGCTCTTCGGCGCGGGCTATGCGATGCGGATCTGGCTCGATCCCGACAAGCTGCAGAAATACGCGCTGATGCCGGGGGACATCGTCACGGCGATCCAGGCGCAGAACGTCCAGGTCTCGGCCGGCCAACTCGGCGGCCTCCCTCAGACGCAAGGACAGCAGCTCAACGCCACCGTGACAGCGGTCAGCCGCCTCCAGACGGCCGGCCAGTTCGAGAACATCATCCTCAAGAGCGGCTCGTCGGGCTCGATCGTGCGCCTCAACGACGTCGCCCGCGTCGAGCTCGGCGCCAAGGACTACACCACCGCCACGCGCTACAACGGCGCGCCGGCGACGGGGCTCGCGGTCAATCTCGCCACCGGCGCCAACGCACTGAACACGGCCGCCGCGGTGAAAGCGACGATCGACCGCCTCAAGCCGACGCTGCCCGAGGGCGTCGACGTGGTCTATCCCTTCGACACCACGCCCTTCGTGCAGGTCTCGATCGAGAAGGTCGTCCACACGCTGTTCGAGGCGATCATCCTCGTCTTCATCGTGATGTATGTCTTCCTGCAGAACCTGCGCGCCACCCTGATTCCGATGATCACGGTGCCGGTCGTGCTGCTGGGCACCTTCGGCGTGCTCGCGGTTGCCGGCTACTCCGTCAACACGCTGACCATGTTCGCAATGGTGCTGGCCATCGGCCTGCTCGTCGACGATGCCATCGTCGTCGTCGAGAACGTCGAGCGCGTGATGCAGGAAGAGAAGCTCTCGCCCAAGGACGCGACGATCAAGTCGATGGGCGAGATCACCGGCGCGCTGGTCGGCATCGCCACGGTGCTCTCGGCCGTGTTCGTGCCGATGGCCTTTTTCGGCGGCTCGGTCGGCATCATCTATCGCCAGTTCTCGATCACGATCGTTACCGCCATGGCGCTGTCGGTGGTCACGGCCCTGATCCTGACCCCGGCGCTCTGCGCCACGATGCTCAAGCCCGCCGGCGAGCACGCCGCGCGGACCGGGCCTTTCGGCTGGTTCAACCGCGTCTTCGACAAGACGATGAACGGCTATGCCGGCGGCGTCGCGGGCATGATCGCCCGGCCCCTGCGCTTCATGCTGGTCTTCCTGCTGATCGGCGGCGGCATGGTCTATCTCTTCGCACGGCTGCCGAGCTCGTTCCTGCCCGACGAGGACCAGGGCGTCCTCTTCACCATCGTGCAGCTGCCGGTCGGCGCGACGCAGGATCGCACGCTCAAGGTACTCGACCAGGTCCGGCAGCACTATCAGGAGAACGAAAGGGACCTCATCGAGGGCGTTCTTACGGTCACGGGCTTCTCGTTCAGCGGCTCGGGCCAGAATGTCGGCATCGCCTTCGTGCGGCTCAAACCCTTCGAGGATCGCGTCGGCAAGCAGGCGACGGCCCAGGCGATTGCCGGCCGCGCCATGGGCGCCTTCCGCTCGATCAAGGACGGCATGGTGTTCGCGCTGGCGCCGCCCTCGATCCAGGGTTTCGGCAACAGTGCCGGCTTCGAGTTCTATCTGCAGGACGTCGCCGGCGCCGGGCACGCCAAGCTGATGGAGGTCCGCAACCAGCTGCTCGGGCTCGCCGCGCAGAGCCCGGTGCTGACCGGCACCCGACCCAACGGCCAGGAGGACACGCCGCAATACGCCGTCGAGATCGACCAGGAGAAGGCGAGCGCGCTGACGCTCTCGCTGGGCGACGTCAACACGACGCTCTCCACCGCCTGGGGCTCGGCCTATGTCAACGACTTCATCGACCGCGGCCGCGTGAAATCGGTCTATGTCCAGGCCGATGCGGCGTTCCGGATGCAGCCGGAGGATATCGGCCGCTGGTATGTCCGCAACAGCGGCGGGTCGATGGTGCCGTTCTCGGCCTTCTCCTCGGGCCACTGGACCTATGGCTCGCCGCGGCTCGAGCGCTACAACGGCGCCTCGGCCGTCAACATCCAGGGCGCCGCGGCCGCCGGCGTCAGCTCCGGCGCGGCGATGGACCAGATCGATGTGCTGGCGCAGAAGCTTCCCGCCGGGTTCAACCACGAGTGGACCGGCTTGTCCTATCAGGAGCGGCTCTCGGGCAGCCAGGCGACGGCGCTCTATGCGCTGGCCATGCTGGTCGTCTTCCTCTGCCTCGCGGCGCTCTACGAGAGCTGGTCGGTGCCCTTCGCGGTGATGCTGTCGGTGCCCATCGGCATCTTCGGCGCGCTGCTGGCGGCGACCATCTTCGGCCAGACCAACGACGTCTATTTCAAGGTCGGCCTGCTCACCACGATCGGGCTGGCGGCCAAGAACGCGATCCTCATCGTCGAATTCGCGATCGAGCAGGAGGCGGCCGGCAAGAGCCTCGTCCAGGCGACCGTGGACGCCGCGCGCCAGCGGCTGCGGCCGATCCTGATGACCTCCTTTGCCTTCATCCTCGGCGTGCTGCCGCTGGCGATCGCGACCGGCGCCGGCTCCGGCAGCCAGAACTCGATCGGCATCGGCGTGATGGGCGGCATGATCGCCGCGACCGTGCTCGGCGTGTTCTTCGTGCCGCTGCTTTACGTCCTCGTCGCCGGAACGGTCCGGCGCTGGCGCAAGGCTCCGGCCGACGCCGCCGCCGGGACTGCGGCCGAGACCCCGGCAGAGGCGCATTGAGGACATGACGCGGATGACGAAGACGGCTTTCGCCATGAACCTCTCGATCGGGACCATCCCGGCCCGCCTTGCCGGCCTGCCGCGCCTCGCCGGCGTCAGCCTCATGGTGGTCGCGCTGGCCGGCTGCGCCGTGGGGCCGGACTACGCCGCGCCGGGTCAGTTCCTGCCGACGAACTGGGGCAATGCGCCGAAGACGAACA
Organism: Allobosea sp.; assembly: GCF_030695125.1. GTDB lineage: Bacteria > Pseudomonadota > Alphaproteobacteria > Rhizobiales > Beijerinckiaceae > Allobosea. Next base: position 13,873 of record NZ_JAUYTP010000085.1, read on the forward strand.
AGCCGCTCGAGACGCGCCAGCTCGCGCAGTGGTGGAAGAAGCTCGGCGACCGGCGCCTGAACGAGATCGTCGATCGCGCGGTGGCGGGCAATCTCGACGTCGCCTCGGCCAAGGCCCGCATCCGGGAGGCCCGCGCGACGCGGCGGCAGGCGATCGGGGGACTGTTCCCCCAGGTCGATGGTTCCGGCGCGGCGACGCGCTCGCGCACGGCCGCCGCGACCTCGGCCAGTGGCGGAAACACCACCGGCAACCTGTTCCAGTCCGGCTTCGATGCGAGCTTCGAGCTCGACCTGTTCGGCGCGAATGCCCGCAATGTCGAGGCGACGACCTATGGCGTCGATGCGGCCGACGAGGATCTCCGCGCCACGCTTTTGACCCTGATCGGCGATGTCGCGACCAACTATACGGAGGCGCGGGGCGCCCAGGCGCGCGCCGCGCTCGCCCGCCGCACGGCCGCCTCGCAGCGCGAGACCGAGCGGCTGACGCGCAACCGCTTTACGGCCGGCACGGCTTCGGCCCTCGACGTCGAGCGCGCGGCCGCCCAGGCCGCCACCACGGAAGCCGCCATCCCGACGCTGGAGGCGGCCTATGCGCAGAGCCTCCACCAGCTCGGCATCCTGACCGGCGAGGCGCCGACCGCGCTCGCCGGCATCCTCGGCTCCGGTGGACCGATCCCGGCGGCACGCGGCACGCCGCCGGCCGGCATTCCCGCCGACGTTCTGGTTAACCGTCCCGATGTCCGCCGCGCCGAGCGCCAGCTCGCCCAGTCCACGGCCAAGATCGGCCAGGCGGAAGCGGCGCTCTATCCGAGCGTCAGCCTGACCGGGAACATCCGCACAACCGCACTCAAGACGGGCGATCTCGCCAAGAACTCCTCGATCGGCTGGTCCTTCGGGCCGTCGCTGAGCGTGCCGATCTTCAACGGCGGCGAGCTGCGCGCCGCCGTCGAGGTCGCCGAGGCGCAGCGCGACCAATCCGACGCGGCGCTGCGGCTGGCCGTGCTGACCGCGCTGCAGGATGTCGAGAACTCGCTGGTGAACCTCGCCAAGGAGCGGGTGCGGGCGGGCAAGCTCTCGGCTGCCGCCACCTCCTACCGCGAGGCGGCCCGGCTCTCGCGCACGCTTTACCAGTCCGGCGCTGCGAGCTTCCTCGACGTGCTCGACGCCGAGCGCTCGCTCTACAGCGCCGAGGACACGCTGCTGCAAAGCCGCGTCGCCGTGACCTCCAACTTCGTCTCGCTCAACAAGGCGCTCGGCGGCGGCTGGGACAAGCCTGTCGACGTCTTGCTGCCGCGTCTCGTCGACACCCACACCGGTCCGCATCTGCGCGCGGCCTACTGAGGCGGCTGCGTCGCCTCCCGGCGGCTCAGCCGGGCCTCAGGTGCCGCAGAACGTCCGCCGCACGCGTTCATGCTGCTGCGGCGGGTTCTCATAGGCCGCGAACGCCTCGCGGTCCTCGAAGGGCCTGGCCAGCACGGTCATCAGCGTCTCGAACGGTGCGAAGTCGTCGCGCTCCTGCGCCGCCTCGATCGCGGCGGCGATGCGGTGATTGCGCGGGATATAGGCCGGGTTGACCGAGAGAATCGCGCCGGATGCGGTCGCCTTGCTGCGCTGCCGCCAGCGTTCCAGCCAGCCCTCCAGCGCCGGGTCGTTGGCCAGCACCGCGCGCAGCGGCTCCTCGCCCGCAACCCCGGCCTTCAGCCGGCTGAGATGACGGAAGCTCAAGGTGAAATCGGCGCCATGCGCGCCGAGCAGGCCGAGGAATTCGGCGCCCAGCACGGTGTCGGCCTCGCTGTCGCCGGGCAGCCCGAGCTTGCGCGCGATGCCGGAGTCATAAGCCGCCTGGAAACGCGGCGCGAAGGCCTCCAGCGCCGTCTGGGCGAGCGCGACCGCCGCGTCGGTATCATCAGCCAGCAGCGGCAGCAGCGCCTCGGCTAGCCGCGTCAGGTTCCACAAGGCGATGCTCGGCTGGTTGCCATAGGCATAGCGGCCGCCGGTATCGATCGCGCTGAGCACGGTCTCCGGATCATAGCTGTCGAGGAAGGCGCAGGGGCCGTAATCGATCGTCTCGCCGGCGATCGAGCAATTGTCGGTGTTCATCACGCCATGGATGAAGCCGACCAGGAGCCAGCGCGCGATCAGATCGGCCTGCGCCGCGATCACGGCGTCGAGCAGCGCCAACGCGGGATTGTCCGCCGCGGCCGCCTGCGGATAGTGCCGGGCGATGACATGCTCGGCGAGCAGCCGCAGCGCCTCGATATCCTTTCGCGCGGCGAAGAACTGAAACGTACCCACCCGGATATGGCTGGCGGCGACGCGCGTCAGGATCGCGCCCGGCAGAACCGCCTCGCGCATGACAGGCGCGCCGGTCAGGACGAAGGCGAGCGCCCGCGTCGTCGGAATGCCGAGCGCCGCCATCGCCTCGCTGACGATGTATTCGCGCATCACCGGGCCCAGCGCCGCACGGCCGTCGCCGCTGCGCGAGAAGCGGGTGCGTCCGGCGCCCTTGAGCTGGATGTCGCGGCGCCTGCCGAGGCGGTCGACGACCTCGCCGAGCAGGATGGCGCGGCCGTCGCCGAGCTGCGGCGAGAACTGCCCGAACTGATGACCGGAATAGGCGGTCGCGATCGGCGTCGAGCCCGGCGCGACCGCATTGCCGGCGAGCATCGCGACGCCCTCGGCTCCCGCCAGCCAGGCCGCATCGAGCCCGAGTTCGTCGGCCAGGGCCGTGTTCAGTTGGACCAGACGCGGCGCGGGCACGGGCGTCGGCGGCGTCAGCGCAAAAAAGCGCTCCGGCAATTCCGCATAGCTGTTGTCGAAGGCGATGGGCATGGCGCGTCCTGCAGGCGGGGCGGTGATGGGCTGTCGTCGAAAGCCGGGCCGGGAGCCGATGTTCCCGCTGCGGCGGATCGACCGGCCGTCACATATTCCCGGCGTGCTTTCTGATAGAGTGCAAACATGGCGACCATCAGATTGAAACGCATGCTCGAGCCGGCGTCCATCGCCGTGGTGGCGCCGCCGGGAGCCGCGACCATTCCGCTTTTGGAGGGCATTCGCCGCGGCGGCTATGCCGGCGCGGCCTTCGTCCTCGGCGGAACGCAAGCCGAAGGCTTCCAGCCTGTGGCCGGCCTCGACGATCTGCCCGAGGCGGTCGATCTGGTGATCGCACCGGCGCAGGCTGCTCTCGCAACCATCGCCGCCGCAGGCCGGCGCGGCTGCGCCGGGGTCCTTGTTGTCGATGGCGACCGCGCCGACGCCGCCAGCCTGGGCGAGGCCGCGAGGCGGGCCGGGGTCCGGTTGATCGGACCGGATTCGCTCGGGATCGTCGCGCCGCGCCTGCATCTGAATGCGAGCTTCGCGCCATTCGTGCCCGAGGCCGGCAGCATCGGCCTGCTCGCGCAATCCAGTTCGATCGCGGCCGGCATCCTCGCCTGGGCGGCACGACGCAAGGTCGGATTTTCCGGTGCCGTGACGCTCGGCGCTGCGGTCGATGTCGATATCGACGATGGTCTGGATTATTTCGGCCGGGACGGGCGGACCCGCGCGATCCTGCTGGCGCTGGACGAGGTCGAGGATGCGGCGCGCTTCCTGTCCTCGGCGCGGGCTGCGGCGCGGCTCAAACCCGTGCTGGTGCTGAAACCCTGGCGCGCGACAATCGCCTCAACGTCGCAGACTCATGCCGGCCTGATCGTCACCGGCGACCGCGCCCATGACGCCGCCTTCCACCGCGCCGGGCTCTTGCGCGTCAACGATCTCGACGAGCTCTTCGCCGCCGCCGAAACGCTCGGGAGGACGCGGCCGCTCGCCGGTGGACGGCTGGCGATCGTCAGCAATGGCGCAGGGCTCGCGGCCCTGGCCGCAGGGCGCCTGCGGCAGCTTGGCGGTCGGCTCGCGACGCGCCTGACCGAAGGCGCCGCCGGGGTCGACGACGCGGTCATCGAGGTCGCCACGCCGGCGCAGTATGGCGCGGCCGTCACGGCCCTGCTCAACGATGACGGCGTCGATGCGGTGTTGGCGGTCCAGGCGCCGCATCTCGGCGCGGAAGCGGAGGCCTGTGCCGAGGCCGTGGTCGCTGCGTCCCGGGAAGCGCGCAGCACCAAGCCGGTCCTGGCCGCCTGGATCGGCGCCGACGAGACCATCACGGCCCGGTTCGCCGCGGCCGGCCTGCCTTCCTTCGCCACCGGCGCCGAAGCCGTGATGGGGTTCCAGCATCTGCTGCGTCATGCACGCCTGCAGGCCGAGCTGATGGCGACGCCGCCCTCGGCCGAGGATGTGCCGCCGCCCGATCTGGCGCAGGCGCGCGCCATCGTCGCCAAGGCCCTGGCGCAGCAGCGCGACTGGCTGGATCCCGACGAGGTGTCGGCGCTGCTGGCGATCTACCAGATCCCGGAGCTACGCCCGGTGGTGGCGGTGGATATCGAGGCGGCGGTCGCCGCCGCGCGGCCCTTGCTGGCGCGGGGCCGGCCGGTCGCGCTCAAGATCGTCTCGCCCGACATTCCCCATAAATCGGATGTCGGCGGCGTCGCGCTGGATCTCGCGACGGAAGCCGCGCTGCGCGAGGCGGCGCAGACCATGCTGGCGCGGGTTCGCGCCGACCGGCCTGAGGCGCGGATCACGGGGCTCGCGGTGCAGCCGATGGCGCTGCGCGCTAAATCGCGCGAACTGATCGTTGGCTTCGCGACCGACCCCTGCTTCGGACCTGTCGTGGTCTTCGGCCGCGGCGGCACCGCCGCCGAACTGATCGACGACAGCCACGCCGCCCTGCCGCCGCTCGATCTCGGCCTCGCCGGCCGGCTGATCGCCCGCACCCGCGTCTCGCGGGTTCTAGCGGGCTATCGCGACGTGCCGGCGGCGCGGGTCGATGCGGTGGCCGCGGTCCTGGTCGCCGTCGGGCAGATGGCGGTGGACCTGCCCGAGATCCGGGAGCTGGATCTCAACCCGCTGCTGGCCGACGAAACCGGCGTGGTGACCGTCGATGCGCGCATCATGCTGCAGCGCGAGCCGGACAAGCGGCGGCGCCCGGCGATCCGGCCCTATCCGGCGAGCTGGCGCCGGCAGCTCACCCTGCGCGGCGGCCGCAGCTTCGATGTCCGGCCGATTCGGCCCGAGGACGAGGGCGCCATCGCCGAGATGCTGCTGAAGGTGACGCGGGAGGATCTGCGCCTGCGCTTCTTCGCGCCGGTGAAGAGCTTCAGCCACGCCTTTCTCGCGCATCTGACCCAGCTCGACTATGCCCGCGCGATGGCCTTCGTCGCCTTCGAGGAGGCGACGGGCCAAGTCGCCGGCGTGGTGCGCCTCCACACCGATCCGGGCCTGGAGGAGGCCGAATACGCGATCCTGCTGCGGTCCGATCTGAAGGGCGTCGGGCTGGGCTGGGCGCTGATGACGCTGATCATCGAATGGGCCAGGGCCGAAGGGCTCAAGACGATCCGCAGCCAGGTTCTGGCGGAGAACACGCGCATGCTGACCTTGTGCCGCGAGCTCGGTTTCGAGATCGGCAACGACCCCGAGGATTCCGCGCTGCGCGTCGTCACCTTGTCGGTGGAGACGGCCGTGGCGCGCCTGCGGCGCTGACGGCCGCGCCCATCACGTTGCCGTGATGCTGCACGCCGCCTGGATGAGCGGGGAGGGCTGCGAACCGGCTGTTTCGGTTTATCCGACGGACAAAATTGCGGTTTCCGGATGCGAAAGACCGGGCTTTCCGGCTGATCACGTCGCGTGATCGCCCCAGGCTCAGCCGTTGGCTTGCGGCCGCAACTGAGCTTCACTCTGTTCCAATTCAAGTCTGGCTGGCGCGCCGTGGGGCGTGCCGGCTTTGCGGCGGGGCGCGATGGCTCTCCCGCCGTCCTTCTTGACCAAAAACCGGGAGGTCTGCGGTGGCGAAGCTCAACGTGAACGGCAAGATGCTGGATGTCGAAGCAGCCGGCGATACGCCGCTGCTCTGGGTGATCCGCGAGCAGATCGGCCTGACCGGCACGAAGTATGGCTGCGGCGTCGCGCAGTGCGGCGCCTGCACGGTGCACATCGATGGTGTCGCGACGCGAGCCTGCGCGCTGCCGCTGAGCGCCGTCACCGCCGAGCAGAAGATCGTCACGATCGAGGGCCTCTCCCCCGACGGCAAGCATCCGATCCAGCAGGCCTGGATCAAGCACGAGGTGCCGCAATGCGGCTTCTGCCAGAGCGGTATGATCATGGCGACCGCCGCCCTGCTGCAGGCCAATCCGAAGGCGACCGAGGCCGACATCGCCGCCGAGATCACCAATATCTGCCGCTGCGGCACCTATGCCCGGGTCAAGACCGCGATCCTCGATGTCGTCGCGGGCGGGACGCTCGGCCGCGGCTGAGTTCTCGCCTGGACTTGTTTCCCCATGCGCGGGGTCGAGCGCGGCCGGATCTGGACAAGACCGCCGCTTCCCTCGCGACCAACCGATCCGGAGGACGACATGACATCCGCCTCGACCACCCCTGAGACCACCGCTTCCGCCCGCAAAGGCCTGTCCCGCCGCGGGATGCTCGCCGGCTCTGCGGCAGCAGCAGGCGCCTTCAGCTTGGGCTTCGCCATCCCCTTCGGCGAGGCTCAGGCGCAGGGCGCCGTGCCCGAGATCAACGCCTGGGTCGTGATCCATCCCGACGACAAGGTGGTGATCCGCATCGCCCGCTCCGAAATGGGGCAGGGCACGCTGACCGGCCTCGCCCAGCTCGTCGCCGAGGAGCTGAACTGCGACTGGTCGAAGGTCACGACCGAATATCCGACGCCGGGCCAGAACGTCGCCCGCAACCGCATCTGGGGCAATTTCTCGACCGGCGGCAGCCGCGGCATCCGCGAATCGCATGAATATGTCCGCAAGGGCGGCGCTTCGGCCCGCACCATGCTGATCCAGGCGGCGGCCAGCGAGTGGAACGTTCCGGCCGCCGAATGCACCGCCGAGAAGAGCGTCATCACGCACAAGGCCTCCGGGCGCTCGCTGCGCTACGGGCAGGTCGCCGCCGCGGCCGCAAAGATCGAAGCGCCCAAGGACGTCGCGCTGAAGGACCCCAAGGACTGGATCATCGCCGGCAAGCCGCTGGCCCGGCTCGACACCGCCGACAAGACCACCGGCGCCAAGATCTACGGCATGGACTTCAAGCTGCCGGGCATGCTCAACGCCGCGATCAAGGACTGCCCCGTCTTCGGCGGCAAGGTGAAGAGCTTCGACGCCGCCAAAATCAAGGCGATGCCCGGGGTGAAGCATGTGCTTCCCGTCGGCGACAGCGCCGTGACGGTGGTGGCCGACACCTGGTGGCAGGCCAAGACCGCGCTCGACGCGCTGCCGATCGTCTGGGACGAGGGCCCGCACGCCAAGGTCTCCAGCGCGAGCCTGGCCGAGTGGCTGAAGGAGGGGCTCGATGCCCCCGGCGCCGTCATCGGCAACCAGAACGGCGACGTGAAGGCCGCGATCGCCGGCGCCGCCCGCACCATCGAGGCGGTTTATTCCTACCCGTTCCAGAACCATGCCTGCATGGAGACGATGAACGCGACGGCGCTCTACACGCCCGAGAAATGCGAGGTCTGGACGCCGACGCAGAATGGCGAGGCGGCGCTCGCTGCGACCGCCGAAGCCTCGGGCCTGCCGATCGCCAAATGCGAGGCCTACAAGATCGATCTTGGCGGCGGCTTCGGCCGGCGCGGCGCGGTGCATGACTGGGTCCGCCAGGTCGTCGCCATCGCCAAGCAGATCCCCGGCACGCCGGTGAAGCTGATCTGGTCGCGCGAGGAGGACATGCTGCATGGCCGCTTCCACCCGCTGACCCAGTGCAAGATGACCGGCGCGCTCGACAAGGACGGCAATCTGACCGGCCTTCACATGCGCATCTCCGGCCAGTCCATCGTCGCCGGCATCTTCCCGCAGAACATCCAGAACGGCCGCGATCCGGTCGTCTTCCAGGGGTTGAACGCCTCGGGGCCGGAGGCCTCGATCGGCTATTCGATCCCCAACCTCCTGATCGACCACGCCATGCGCAACCCGCATGTGCCGCCGGGCTTCTGGCGTGGCGTCAACCTGAACCAGAACGCGATCTATCTCGAATCTTTCATCGACGAGCTGGCCAATGCCGCCGGCAAGGACCCGCTCGAGTTCCGCCGAGCCCTGATGAAGAACCACCCCAAGCATCTCGCCGTGCTGAATGCCGCGGCCGAGAAGGCGGGCTGGGGCAAGCCGCTGCCGGCGGGCGTCTTCCGCGGCATCTGCCAGACCATGGGCTTCGGTGCCTATGTCGCCGCGGTGGCCGAGGTCTCGGTCAGCCCCGAGGGCAAGCTCAAGATCCACCGCATCGTCGCGGCGACCGATCCGGGCCATGTCGTCAATCCCGCGCAGGTCGAGCGCCAGATCGAGGGCTCCTTCGTCTACGGCCTCTCGGCGGCGCTCTACGGCGAGATCACCATCAAGGACGGCCGCGTCGAGCAGGAGAACTTCGACACCTATGAGGTGATGCGGCTGGAGGCGATGCCGGCGGTCGAGACCGTGCTGGTGCCGTCCGGCGGATTCTGGGGCGGCGTCGGCGAGCCGACGATCGCGGTCGCGGCGCCTGCCGTGCTGAACGCGATCTTCGCCGCCACCGGCAAGCGCATCCGCAACCTGCCGCTCAAGAACGCCGACCTGAAGAAGGCGTGAGCAGGGCCGGCATGCGGGCGCGGATCGGGTTGGGCGCAGCCCTGCTGGCTGTCTCACCCGCCGCCGCGCTCGAACCCTTCGCGGTCGTTGGTGACGCGATCCCCGCGCCGCTCGGCGGCCTCGCCGGCGACGGCCAGCGCGGCGCGGCCCTGGTCCGGGACCGCGAGCGCGGCAACTGCCTGATCTGCCACCAGGGCGCGGACCCGTCCGAGCCCTTTCAGGGCTCGATCGGGCCGCCGCTCGCGGGCGTCGGTGCGCGGCTCGACGCCGGCCAGATCCGGCTGCGGCTGGTGGATGCCTCGCTTTTGAACCCGCAAACCGTGATGCCGCCCTATTTCAGGACGGAAAACCTGCAGGATGTCGCCCCGGCCTTCCGGGGAAAGCCCGCCCTCTCGGCCCAGGAGATCGAGGATGTCGTCAGCTATCTCGCCACGCTCCGTGCGGACTGAAGCGGCAGTCGACCGCCGCAGCCTCATGGCGGGCGCGGCGGCCGGCCTGCTGGCCGCCGGGCTTCCGGCCGAGGCTGCCGCCGACACGCCGCCGGAGCTCGCACAGCTCATTGCCCGCGTCACCGAGGGCGCTGTGCCAGAGCGCGCGCGCATCAGGCTCGAGATCCCGGCGCTCGCCGAGAATGGCAACTCCGTCGACACCCGGATCGTCGTCGACAGTCCGATGACGCCGGCCGACCATGTCCGCTGGATTCATCTCATCGCCGAGAAGAACCCGTTTCCGGACATGGCGCGCTTCCATCTCGGCCCACGCGCCGGGCGCGCCGATGTCGCGACCACGCTGCGGATCGCGCAATCCCAGAAGGTCGTGGCGCTGGCGTCGCTCAGCGACGGGCGCTTCGTCATGACGGATGCCGACATCGTCGTGACGCTGAGCGCCTGCATCGACGGCGGCTGAGGAGATATCCGATGAGCTTCAATGCCCGCATCACCCTGCCCGCCCAGGCGAAGGCCGGCGAGATCGTCGAGATCCGGGTGCTGACCCGCCACCCGATGGACCGCGGCGGCCAGTCCGACGGCAAGGGCGGCACCGTGCCACGCAAGATCCTGAACCGGCTGACCGCTACCTATGCCGGCGAGCCGATCTTCCGCTTCGACATGCACACCGGCGTCTCGGCCAACCCCTTCGTCTCGTTCACGACGCGGGCGATCGAGACCGGCGACATCGTCTTCGAATGGCGCGAGGACGGCGGCGCGACCTACACCCGCACGGCCCGGCTGACCGTGACGTGAGGGGGAGAGCGGTTCCGATCGTGCCTCACCGCGGGTCATCCCGGACGCAGCGCAGCGGAGATCCGGGATCCATTCCGGAGGCAATCCGAGCAGGCGCTCCGGAATGGATCCCGGGTCTCCCTTCGGTCGCCCGGGATGACCCGTGTGGTTTGGGAGCGATCGGTTTCGTGGTCGCGGTCATCTGTCTCATTCTCCAGACATCCGCCGCCCTCGCCGAAATCCGCTCCGGCACCGACTTCCTCTCCCCCGAACTGCGCCGGCAGCAGGCCGATGAGACGCGCAATCCCGGCTTCTTCTGGGTCGAGCAGGGGCGTGAGCTGTTCACCCGCAAGCCGGCCGGCGACGGGCAGGCCTGCATCGCCTGCCATGTCGAGCCGCAGCAGAGCCTGCGCGGCGCCGCCACGCGCTACCCGCAGGTCGATGCCGCCACCGGTCGGTTGATGAACCTCGAGGGCCGCATCGAGCAGTGCCGGGTCGAGCGGCAGTCGCAGCCCGCCTTCGGCTACGAGACGCCGGACCTGCTCTCGCTGACCGCCTATCTCGCTTCGCTCTCGCGCGGCCTGCCGATGCAGGTCACGACCGACGGGCCTGCGCAGCCCTACTACGAGGCGGGCCGGGCCTTCTTCGCGCGCAGGCAGGGCCAGCTCAACCTGTCCTGCCAGCAATGCCATGACGGGCTCGTCGGCCAGAAGCTGCGGGGCGACACGATCAGCCATGGCGCCGGCACCGGCTATCCCGCCTACCGGCTCGAATGGAACGAGGTCGGCTCGCTGCACCGGCGCCTGCGGGCCTGCTCGCTCGGCGTGCGCGCCACCCAATTCGAGGCCGGCGGGCCGGAATATCTGGCGCTCGAGCTCTACCTGGCCGGGCGGGCGCGCGGGCTGCCGGTCGAGACGCCGGCGATGCGGCGCTGAGGCGGGGCGTGCCGCCGGAGTTCGGGGGGGGCGGACCACGAAATGGGACGCCGGGGCCGGTTTTGGGATGCCTGGCACTCCCCCGTGCGGGTCCGGGCGGACATAAACGACGTTCAAGGCCCCGGCCGGTGACGCAGGCCGGGGGCTGTCTGGACGGGACGAGACGACATGCGGGTTTTTCTGCGCAAGGCCTTGAAGCGCACGGCGCTTGCCGTGGTGATCGCCTCGCTCACGCTGCTGGGGCTGCGCATCTACGACAGCCAGCGCGGCGCGCCGCTCGAACCCTGGCACACCCATATCCCCAAGGAGCTGTCGATCGCCGAGCTCGATCGCGGCGGCTGGCAGGATTACCTGAAAGCCGAGGAGCAGGCCTTTGCCGGTGTCCGCGCGCAGGTGACGCAGAAGCTCGGCCCTGACGAGCGCGTGCCGGTGAACCGCTATTTCGACGGCAGCCCGATCCATCCGGCGGGGTTCAAGCAGGACTGGAACCGCTCCTATGTGCTCCGGCCCGACGGTCCGCCACAGGGCGCCGCCGTCTTCCTGCACGGGCTGACGGATTCGCCCTACAGCCTGCGCCATGTCGCCAGCCAGTATCGCGAGCGCGGTTTCGTGGCGGTGGCGCCCCGCCTGCCGGGCCATGGCACCGTGCCGGCTGGGCTCACCGAAGTCGATTGGGAGGACTGGCTGGCTGCGACGCGGCTGGCCGTGCGAGAGGCAAGGCGCCTCGCCGGGCCGTCCGCGCCGGTGCACCTGGTCGGCTTCTCCAATGGTGGGGCGCTCGCCCTCATGCATGCGCTGGAGGCGCTGGATGATGCGAAGCTGCCGCGGGCCGATCGCCTGGTGCTGATCTCGCCGATGGTCGGGATCACCGCCTTCGCTCGCTTCGCGGGCTTGGCCGCCCTGCCGGCGGTCCTGCCGGCCTTCGCCAAGGCGGCCTGGCTCAGCGTCCTGCCCGAGTTCAACCCGTTCAAATACAATTCCTTTCCGGTCAACGGCGCACGGCAGTCGCATCTGCTGACGGCGGCATTGCAGCAGAAGATCCTCAGACAAGCGCGCGAGGGGCGGCTCAAGGACCTGCCGCCGCTCCTGACCTTCCAGTCGGTGATGGATTTCACCGTCTCGACCCGCGCGATCATCACCTCGCTCTATGTGCATCTGCCCGCCAATGGCAGCGAGCTCGTGTTGTTCGACCTCAACCGCAGCGCCAAGTTCGGCCCCTTGCTGAACACCTCCGCCGACACGCTGCTCGGCCGCATGCTGCCCCCGGTGCCCCGGAATTTCCGGCTTGCGGTGATCACCAATGCGAGCCCCGATTCGAGCGAGGTGATCGAGCGGGTGACCGAGGCCGGCGCCAGCGCGGAAACGGACCGGGCGCTCGGCCTGTCCTATCCGCGCGACGTGTTCTCGCTCTCGCATGTCGCGCTGCCGTTTCCGCTGACGGACGGGCTCTACGGCATGACGCCCGACCCGGCCGATGATTTCGGCATCCAGCTGGGCTCGGTTGCGGCGCGTGGCGAGCGCGGCACGCTGATCGTCAATCTGGACGCGCTGCTGCGCATGTCCTCGAACCCGTTCTATCCCTATCTGCTCGGCCGGATCGACGAGCGGCTGGGGGCGCCTGGGCAGGCGGCCGCGGAGAGGCCGGCGGAGTAGGGGACTGTCGACCTCGCCGCCCTTTCGCATGAGCCACCCGAGCGCAGCCGCTCCCGATTCCGCCCCGAGCCGGCTCGTGCCACCAATCGCTCCGGCGATGGCCTGCAGGTCTTCCGCCCTGCCGAATCCGGGCCACGTCGCCGCCGCCCGGGCCGTCTCGACCGCGACACGGACGGCCCGGTGCGGATCCGCGATTCGGCTGGATTGCGGAGACCGTCGCGCTATGGTTTTCCTGCTCGGCCCTGCGCGTTCGGACAGGCAGCCTCCGGAGTGCCGAGATCCGTGAACAGCCGTCAGATCGAGACCTTCGTCGCCGTCATGAAGGCCGGCACGATTTCGCGGGCGGCCGAGTTGCTGGGCGTCACCCAGCCCGGCGTCAGCCGCACCATCGCCGATCTGGAAACCTCGATCGGCTTCCTGCTGTTCGACCGGGTTCGCAACCGCATCGTGCCGACGCCGGAAGGCCGCCTGCTTTATGAAGAGGTCGCGGCGTCGTTTCGCGGAATGGACAAGATCCGCTCCGCCGCCGCGCGCATCCGCGACCATGGCGCCGGCCAGATCCGTGTCGCCTCGCTCTCGGCGCTCGGTTTCTCCCTCGTGCCGAAGGCCGTCCGGCGCTTTCGCGACAGGCGCCCCGACACCGCGGTGACTCTGATGGTGCTGCCGTCGCGTGATGTCCGCGACGGCGTGGCGGCGGGTGAGTTCGACCTCGGTCTGGCCGCCGACGAGGTCGATGTCAGCGGGCTCGTCCACCAGCCCTTCGTCTCGCCGCGGGCCTTTTGCGCGATGCCTGCTGGCCATACCTTGGCGGAGCGCAGCGTGATCACGCCGCACGACCTCGCCGGCCTCGATTTCGTAGCCTATGTCCCCGAGGATCGCGCGCGCCAGCGCCTCGACCTGATCATCGCCGAGGCAGGGGCGGCCCCGCCGCGGATCGTCGTCGAAACGATCTACGCCGCCACCGTCTTCGCGCTCGTCTCGGAAGGTGTCGGCATCGGCCTGGTCAGCCCCTATGCGATCGCGGGCTTCGATCAGTCGCGGGTCGTGCTGCGGCCCTTCGAGCCTGCGGTACACAGCAAGAGCGTTCTGCTCCTGCCCTCGGACCGACCCAAATCGCAGCTGGTCCGCGACTTCATCGACTGTCTGATGGCCGAACGCTGAGCCGACTGATCGACCGACGCCATAACATCAGAGCATCGGCTTATGCCTTTCGCCTGATTGCGGCATTCCGGCGATCGCTTACGCATGGTCCCACGAAGGGATTCCCACCATGCATGACTCCACCCGTTGCGTTCACCACCCGGCCGTCAACGAGGAAGGCTACGCCTCGCTGGCCGTGCCGACGCATCGCGCCTCGACCATCGTCTACAAGGACGCGGCGAGCTTCGCGGCGCGCAAATACCGCGGCTTCGACGGCTACACCTACGGGCTGCACGGCACGCCGACGACCCGCACGCTGGAGGCGCAGCTCACCGCCCTGCATGACGGCGTGCGCACCGTGCTGGTGCCGTCGGGCCAGGCGGCGGTGACGATGGTGATGCTCGCCGTTCTGATGCCGGGCGACAAGGTGCTGATCCCCGACCATGTCTATCCGCCGGTGCGCAGCTTCTGCGAGGATTACCTGAAGCCGCGCGGCATCGCCTATGGCGTCTATGACCCGCTGGTCGGGGCCGGCATCGCCGATCTCATCGACGCGGCGACGAAGCTTGTCTGGGTCGAGTCGCCGGGTTCGGGCACGATGGAGGTGCAGGACGTGCCCGCCATCGTGAAGGCCGCCAAAGCCAAGGGCTGTCTCGTCGGCTGCGACAACACCTGGGCGACGCCGCTCCTCTTCAAGCCGCTGGCCCATGGCGCCGATTTCGCCTGCGAGGCCCTGACCAAATATGTCGGTGGCCATTCCGACCTGCTGCTCGGCTCGATCACCGTGTCCGACATGGCGCTTCGCCAGAAGCTGAAGGAGCTCCTGCGCGGCTATGGCGTCGGCGTCTCGCCCGACGAATGCCAGCTCGCCTTGCGCGGCATCGAGACGATGGCGCTGCGCGTCGCGCATATGGGCCGGGTCTCGGAGGATTTCGCCCGGCGCCTGACGCATTCGCCGGCGGTCGAGACCGTGCTGCACCCGGCGCTGCCCTCCTGCCCCGGCCATGAATTCTGGGCGCGCGATATGGGCCGCTCCTCGGGCGTGTTCAGCCTCGTGCTGAAGCCGGTGCCGGAGGAGGCGCTGGAGGCCGCGCTGACGGCGCTGAAGGTCTTTGCCATTGGCGCCTCCTGGGGCGGCACGCGCAGCCTGATCGCGCCGATGGCGGTGAAGGGCGACCGCAGCGTCGTGCCCTGGACGCCCGAGGGCACAGTGCTGCGCATCAGCATCGGTCTGGAGGACGAGGACGACCTCTGGGCCGATCTCGACGCGCTGCTGGTCGCGCTCGAACCCAAGCCGGCCGTCAAGGTCGCCTGAGACAAGACAAGACAAGCCGGGATGAGACCGACGCGGCGGGCATGCGCCCGCTGCGCGAGGAGAGCTGTGCCTGACGACGACTGCCATAAAACAGGGGAACACCATGAAACACGCGCTTATCGGGCTGACTGTGATCGCGGCGCTGGCCACACCGGCCGCCGCCCAGACCAGCGGCACGCTCGCCAAGATCAAGGAGCGCGGCCACGTCATCTGCGGCACGAGCCCCGGCGTCGCCGGCTTCTCGATCCAGGACGCGGCCGGTCGCTGGAACGGCTTCGACATTGACATCTGCCGCGCGCTCGCGGTCGCGATCTTCAACGACCAGGACAAGGCGAAGTTCGTGCCCCTGACGTCCAAGGACCGGCTGATCGCCCTGCAGGGCGGCGAGATCGACGTCCTCCCGCGCACCACGACCTGGACGCTGTCGCGCAATCTCGGCCAGGGCGTCACCTTCACCGCCGTCAACTACTATGACGGGCAGGGCTTCATGGTGGCAAAGAAGCTGGGTGTCACGAGCGCGTCCCAGCTCGACGGCGCCTCCATCTGCGTCGCGCAGGGCACGACCAGCGAACTCAACCTCGCCGACTACTTCCGCAAGCTCGGCATGAAATACGAGCCCGCCGCCTTCGCGACCTCGGAGGAGGCGCTGAAGGCCTATGAGGCCGGACGCTGCGACGCCTATACGACGGATGTTTCGGCGCTCGCCGCGGTCAAGCTGAAGCTGCAGAACCCTGAGGCCTACGAGGTTCTGCCCGAGGTCATCTCCAAGGAGCCGCTGGGGCCATGGGTCCGCACCGGCGACGAGGGCTGGTTCAACCTCGTGCGCTGGACTGTGGCCGCTCTGGTCAACGCCGAGGAACTGGGCGTGACGCAGGCCAATATCCGCGAGATGAGCCAGTCCACCAATCCCGAGATCCGGCGCTTTCTCGGGCAGGACGGCAAGTTCGGCGAAGCGATGGGGGTGACCAACGACTGGGTCGTGCGGATCATCGCCACCGTCGGCAATTATGGCGAATCCTTCGATCGCTATCTGGGCGAGCAGTCGCGCCTGAAACTGAAGCGTGGTCCCAACGCGCTGTGGACCAAGGGCGGCCTCCAGTACAGCCCGCCGTTCCGCTGAGACAGACCGGACCTGCGGCGGCCGCGCGCCCGCAGATCGGCCGGCGCCGATCAACGCGATCCTGACCATCCCGCCCGCTGGCCGACGAGGCCCGTGGGCGGATGCATGGACGAGGGCGACACATCAAGGCCGAGCGCCAGGGCCCGGTGACGCCGTCACGATCTTCGAACGGCGCGGGCCCGTCGCCTCGTTTTCGGATCGATGCGCCCGCCCGCAGGGAAGCCTCTGTGCGCGATCGTTGGCATGGTTCTGCCTGGCGAAAGACGGCTTCG
This sequence comes from Allobosea sp., assembly GCF_030695125.1. Lineage (GTDB taxonomy): Bacteria > Pseudomonadota > Alphaproteobacteria > Rhizobiales > Beijerinckiaceae > Allobosea. Next base: position 30,178 of record NZ_JAUYTP010000085.1, read on the forward strand.
CGCGCGATGCGATCGCTTGCGCGCAGGTGCCGCGATCGTGAGCGAGCGTCATCACGGCAATCGCGCATCGGGCTGGAACGTTTCCAAACTCTGAGTGGTTGAGGGGCCAGTCATCCGCGCAGCGCGGCATGTGGCGACAGCGTCCTCAAGCGGCGCGGGTCGTCGCGCCGTCGCAGCGAGCGCCCCCATCCTCGGAGAACTCATGCAATTTCCCAGCGACATGGCGGCGACACGCCGCGACATGCTGATCGGCACAGCCGCCGCGATGGCCACCACATCGTCGGGCTCGCGGCTGGCGGCCCAGACACCCGGCACGCCGGCGTCCAACGATCTGGCCCCCGTGATCTCGCGCGTTTCCTTCGAGGTCAACGGCGCCAGGCGCGAACTCAGCCTCGACGCGCGCACGACATTGCTCGACGCCTTGCGCGAGCACCTGCATCTGACGGGAACCAAGAAGGGCTGCGATCATGGCCAGTGCGGCGCCTGCACGGTCATCGTCGATGGCCGGCGCGTCAATTCCTGCCTGACGCTCGCCGTCATGCATGAGGGCAACACGGTCACCACCATCGAGGGTCTGGGCACCCCCGACAATCTGCACCCGATGCAGGCGGCCTTCGTCAAGCATGACGGCTACCAGTGCGGCTATTGCACGCCGGGCCAGATCTGTTCGGCGGTCGTCGTGCTGGACGAGATCAAGGCCGGCGTCCCCAGCCATGTCAGCGCCGATCTCAACGCGGCGCCGGAGGGCACCGAGGCCGAGATCCGGGAGCGCATGAGCGGGAACATCTGCCGCTGCGGCGCCTACCCCAACATCGTCGACGCCATCACCGAAGTCTCAGGGAGGAAGGCATGAAATCCTTCACCTACGAACGCGCCACCACGCCGACCGAAGCCGCTGCGGGCGCCGCCCGCAACCCGGGCGCGCGCTTCATCGCCGGCGGCACCAATCTGCTCGACCTGATGAAGCTCGAGATCGAGACGCCGCGCCATCTGATCGACGTCAACGACCTGTCCCTCGACACCATCGCGCCGACGCCGGAGGGCGGGCTGCGCATCGGGGCGCTGGTCCGCAACACCGATCTCGCGGCCGATGCCCGTGTCCGGCGCGATTACGGCGTGCTGTCGCGGGCGCTGCTCGCCGGCGCCTCGGGTCAGCTGCGCAACAAGGCGACGACTGCGGGCAATCTGCTGCAGCGCACCCGCTGCCCCTATTTCTACGACACCAACCAGCCCTGCAACAAGCGCCGGCCCGGCAGCGGCTGTGCTGCGCTCGACGGCTACAGCCGCTCGCTGGCTGTCGTCGGCGCCAGCGAGGCCTGCATCGCGACCTATCCCGGCGACATGGCCGTGGCGATGCGCGTGCTCGATGCGAAGGTCGAGACCGTGAAGCCCGATGGCGCGACGCGCGCCATCCCGATCGCCGAATTCTACCGCGCCCCCGGCGACACGCCGCATCTCGAGACGACGCTAACGACCGGCGAGTTGATCACGGCCGTGACGCTGCCCCAGCCCGTTGGCGGCAAGCAGATCTACCGCAAGGTACGTGACCGCGCCTCCTATGCCTTCGCGCTGGTCTCCGTCGCCGCGATCGTCCAGCCCGATGGGTCGGGTCGCGTCACGGTCGGCGGCGTCGCCCACAAGCCCTGGCGCATCGAATCCGCCGAGGCGCGCCTGCGCGACGGTGCCAAGCCCGTGACCGACGCTCTGCTGGCGAACGCCCGCACCACCAAAGACAACGCATTCAAGCTCCCGCTGGTCGAGCGCACGCTCGCCGCCGTGCTTGCCGAAGCGAGGGCCTGACGCCATGAAGTTCGACACACCCGCCACCACGAACCCGATCGATCGGCTGAAGGTCGTCGGCCAGCCGCTGGACCGGATCGACGGGCCGCTCAAGGTCACCGGCACGGCGCGCTACGCCTATGAGCAACACGACGTCGCGCCCAACCAGGCCTATGGCCATGTCGTCGGCGCCGCCATCGCCAAGGGCCGCATCGTCGCGATGGACCTCGCGGCCGCCCGCCAGGCACCCGGGGTTCTGACGATCGTCACCGCCGAGACCGCGGGCAAGCTCGACAAGGGCGACTACAACACCGCGAAGCTGCTGGGCGGGCCGGAGATCGAGCATTATCACCAGGCCGTGGCGCTGGTCGTCGCGGAGACTTTCGAGCAGGCCCGCGCGGCGGCACAACTGGTCGTGGTGCGCTATGCCGAGACCAAGGGCGCCTTCGATCTCGGAGCCGCCAAGGACGGGGCGCCCGACGCGCCGTCCGAGGACGAAAGCCCGACGCAGACCGCGGTCGGCGATTTCGACAAGGCGCTGGCCGCAGCGGCGGTGACGCTCGACCAGAGCTATTCGACGCCCGACCAATCCCACGCGATGATGGAGCCGCACGCCTCGGTCGCCCATTGGGAGAGCGACAAGCTGACGCTGTGGACGTCCAACCAGATGATCGCCTGGACCGTCGGCGATCTCGCCAAGACGCTGCGCATCCCCAAGGAGAACGTCCGGCTGGTCTCGCCGTTCATCGGCGGCGGCTTCGGCGGCAAGTTGTTTCTCCGCAGCGATGCGGTGCTGGCGGCGCTCGGCGCCCGCGCGGCGCGGCGGCCGGTGAAGGTCGCCTTGCAGCGGCCGCTGATCTTCAACAACACCACCCATCGCCCCGCCACGATCCAGCGCATCCGCATCGGCGCCACGGCCGACGGTAAGATCACCGCCATCGGCCATGAGAGCTGGTCGGGCGACCTGAAAGAGGGCCAGCCGGAACTCGCGACCCAGCAGACGAAGCTGCTCTATGCCGGCGCCAACCGGATGACCTCGCTGAAGCTCGCGGTGCTCGATCTGCCGGAAGGCAATGCGATGCGCGCGCCCGGTGAAGCGCCGGGCCTGATGGCGTTGGAAATCGCCATGGACGAGATGGCCGAGAAGCTGAAGCTCGATCCCGTCGCGTTCCGTATCCTCAACGACACGCAGGTCGATCCCGAGAAGCCCAAGGTGGCGTTTTCGCAGCGGCATCTCGTCGAATGTCTGCGTCAGGGCGCCGAGCGCTTTGGCTGGGACAAGCGCTCGGTCAAGCCTGGAACCACGCGCGACGGCAAATGGCTCGTCGGCATGGGCGTGGCTGCCGCGTTCCGTGGCAATCTGGTGATGAAATCGGGTGCCCGCGTCACGCTCGGGACGGACGGCGTCGTCACCGTCTTCTCGGACATGACCGATATCGGCACCGGCAGCTACACCATCATGGCGCAGACCGCCGCCGAGATGATGGGGCTGCCCATCGACAAGGTGAAGGTCGAGCTGGGCGATTCGACATTCCCCGCCTCGGCCGGGTCGGGCGGGCAATGGGGCGCCAATTCGGCGACGTCGGGCGTCTACGCGGCCTGCGTCAAGCTGCGCGAGGCGGTGGTGCAGAAGCTCGGCTTCAACTCTGCCGACGCGGTGTTCGAGGATGGGGCGGTCAAGGCCGGCAACCGCGCCGTCCCGCTGACCCAGGCCGTCGGCGACGGCGCGATCACGGTCGAGGACACCATCGAGTTCGGCGATCTCGACAAGACGTACTCGCAGGCAACCTTCGGCGGGCATTTCGTCGAAGTCGGCGTCGATGCCGCCACGGGCGAGGTCCGCCTGCGGCGCATGCTGGCGGTCTGCTCGGCGGGCCGCATCCTCAATCCGAAATCGGCCCGCAGCCAGGTCATCGGCGCGATGACGATGGGCGCCGGCGCGGCCCTGATGGAGCATCTCGTCGTCGACAAGCGACGCGGCTTCTTCGTCAACCACGATCTCGCCGGCTACGAGGTGCCGGTTCATGCCGACATCCCCCATCAGGAGGTCGTCTTCCTCGACGAAACCGATCCGATGTCCTCGCCGATGAAGGCCAAGGGCGTCGGCGAGCTCGGCATTTGCGGCGTGGGTGCTGCCATCGCCAACGCGATCTACAACGCGACGGGCATCCGCATGCGCGACTACCCGATCACGCTCGACAAGCTGATCGACAGGCTGCCCGCGGTGGCCTGAAGGCTGACGCTCCGGCCGTCGTCGGAGCGTCCGTTCCTGCGGTGATGGCGGGAGGCGAGGGCGGTCGCGATGCGCCCTCGCCCTGTCACAACGCCCGCAGCGGCGTCACGATCAGGCGCCCGTCGGGCGCCGAGGACAGCGCCGCCTCGACCCCGAAGACGGCCGCAACCATGCGCTCGTCGATGACGGCACCCGGTTGGCCGCAGCACACGACACGGCCCTGGCGCATCACCATGACCGCGTCGGCAAAGCGCGCCGCGATGTTGAGGTCGTGCAGGATGACGAGCGTGGTCAGCGACCGTGCCCGGGTCATGCGCAGGACGATCGCCAGCACGTCGAGTTGGTGGCGGATGTCGAGCGCGCTGATCGGCTCGTCGAGCAGGAGCAGCGCAGGCTCCGACGCCAGCGCCTGTGCCAGGAAGACGAGCTGGCGCTGGCCGCCGCTGAGCTCGCCGAGATAGCGCGAGGCCAGCGGCATCAGGTCGAGTTCGCCCAGCACCGCCTCGACCGCGGCGAGATCCTCCGGGCGCACCCGCAGGCCCAGCCGCCCGAGACGCCCAAGCAGCACCGCTTCGAGCACGGTCAGCGCGGCGCGCGCGCCGATGTCCTGCGGCATGTAGCCGATCCGCTCCGGCCGCATGGGCGAGCCGTCGAAGCTGACCACGCCCTCATGCTTCACCAGCCCGGCGATGGCCTTGACCAGCGAGGACTTGCCCGAACCGTTGGGGCCGATCACGGCGAGAACCTCGCCGGGATGGGCGGTGAGGTCCACTGCCTCGATCGCCTGCGTGGCGCCGTAGCGGACGCTCAATCCTTCGACGGTCAGCTTCACCAGAAGGCCCTCCGGTTGCGCAGGATCAGCCAGACGAAGAAGGGCACGCCGATCAGCGAGGTGACGATGCCGATCGGCACGATGGCGCCGGGCAGGACGGTCTTGCTGGCGATCGAGGCGAGCGAGAGCAGCAGCGCGCCATAGAGCGCCGAGGCCGGCAGGAAGCTGCGCTGATCCTCGCCAACCAGCATCCGCGCGATATGCGGCGCCACCAGCCCGACAAACCCGATCGTCCCGACGAAGGCGACTGCCACCCCTGTCAGCGCCGAGATCAGCACGAAGGAGCGCAGCCGCAGCTGCCGGACATCGACGCCCAGGCCCCGCGCCCGCTCGTCGCCGAGCTTCAGCGCGGTGAGCCGCCAGACATCGGCGACGAGAACGGGGATGCAGGCGACGAGCACCGCCGTGATGATCCAGAGCTTGCTCCAACTCGCCTTCTGCAGCGAGCCGAACAGCCAGAACACGATCTGCTGCAGCGCCTCGGGCGAGGCGACGAACTGCAAGAGCGCCAGCAGCGCCTGGAACAGGAAGAGCAGCGCGATCCCGGCCAGCACCAGCATCTCGGGCGAGGATTCCCGCGCCTGGCCGATGCCGTAGACACCCGCGCAGGCGATTGCTGCGAAGAGGAACGCCATCAGCGGGATGCCCCAGGCCTCGGGCACCGGCATGGCGACGCCGAGCACGATGACGAGCGCCGCCCCGAAGCCGGCCCCGGCCGAGACGCCGAGCGTATAGCTCGACGCCAGCGGGTTGTTCAGGATCGTTTGCATGATGGCGCCGGACAATCCCAGCGCCGCCCCGACGACGAGCGCCACGAAGGCGATCGGCAGCCGGATCGACCAGACGATGGCATCGACCGTGCGGTCCTGCGCCAGCCCGAACACCGATTTCGCCACCGCCGCGACCGGCAGGAAGGCCGGCCCCGTCGCGACGTCGAGCACGAGGCTGACGAGGATGGCGACGGAGCCGATGGCGAGCACCGCGACGCGGCGCGCGCCCATCGCGGCATAGGTCGCGGTGAGGGAGATCGCGCTCATGGCTTGAGCGGCAGCATCCAGGTGCCGCTGAAGGCGATCGGCAGGAAGGCCTTGTGATAGGCCCGGAACGATGCGACCGGGTCGACATCCGCGAAGGCCTCCGGATAGAGCCGCTTGGCGATGTATTGCATCGCCACGAAGTCGTAGAGCGTGCGGGCGAGCCCATGCTCGATGGCGTTGATGTCGCCGGCCTTGATCGCCTTCAGCTCGGCCCAGCCGGCGCGCTGCGCATAGGGCATCAGGCTGGCGCGGGTCTCCGTTTCCGGGATGTCGTAGCCGGTGCGCACCGCCTTGGGCCGGTTCACCCAGGAGGACGACGCCATCAGGATCAGGTCCGGGTTCTCGGCGATGACGGCCTCCGCATTGAGCGGTCCCCAGGGCCCGGGGATCTTGCCGGTGGCGATGTTCTCCGCCCCGAGCGTGGTGATGATCTTGCCCCACATCGTGTTGTTGTAGGTGTTGCCGATCGTCTCCGCCCCGGCCTGGCCGAGTTCGACATAGACTTTCTTCGTCGGGGCGCCGGCCGCCTTGGCCTTCGCGACGCGGGCGAGCACGTCGTTGTACTCGCGCTCGTAGAGGCTCGCGAGACCTTCGGCCCGGGCTTCCGTCCCCATCACCTTGCCGAGTGCGCGCGTCGAGGCGAGATGGCGCTCGAGCAACTGGGCGTTGTAGTCGATGATGACGACGGGGATGCCGGCGCCCTCGATCTGCTGCATCTGCGTGGCCAGGGACTTGTAGCCCCATTCCGACATCAGCAGCACGTCGGGCTTCAGCCCGATGACCTTCTCGGCGCTGAAGGTGTTGTCGTCGCTATGGCCGATATCGGGCATGGCGGCGAGGTTGGGGATCACCGCCTTGTAGCGGTTGAAGATCACCGGCCGCCAGCCTTCCCAGGGCGCGCGCGAGATGCCGACGACTTTCTGCCAACCTTCGACGCCGGCGACCGCGGTGAACTCCTCGAAATTGAAGTTCACCGCGACACGCTTCACCGGCAGATCGACCGTGACCTTGCGGCCGAGCGCGTCGGTGATCTCGGTGGGCGCGGCGAGCGCCGCAAGCGAGGAGGCCAGCAGCGCCGCGCCGGCCAGGAGGGATTTGAATGAGAAATGCATCTTGGGGTTCCGTTGGATTGAAGGGGTCGTCGTTGCGGGCGAGGGCTCAGTGCTTGTGGGCGGGCTCGCGCGCGCCGACGCCCTGGACGGCGAATTCGACCGCGACCGTGCCGGCCTTCTCGAATTGCAGCGTCCCCTTGACCGCCTCGCCCTCCTTGAGGGGGCGCTTCAAATCCATGAACATGATGTGATAGCCGCCGGGCTTCAGCTCGGCCTTGGCGCCCGGCTTGATCTCGAGCCCGGTATCCAGCGGGCGCATCGTCATGATGCCGTCCTTCACCGCCATCTCGTGGATCTCGATGCGGCCGGCGATGTCGGAGGCGCCGCCGATCAGCCGGTCGGGCGCGCTGCCGCTGTTCTGGATCGTCAGATAGCCGCCGGCGACCTTGGCGCCGGCCGGCGTCGCGCGCGTCCAGGGATGGTCGATCTTGAGCGAGCCGAGCGTGTAGTCATGCGCGAGCGCCACCACGCTGGTGAGCGTCAGCATCGCGGCGGCGAGATAGTGCAGGGGCTTGTTCATGGCAGGATCCTCGAGGGGTTGACGACGTCGGGTGGAATCGTGAGCCGGGCGGCCGTCGCGGTCGGATTGCGCGCGGCGACGGACAGAACGGGCTCAGGGCGTGCGGCAGAGGGATCGCGAGGCGATCAAGGACGAGCGGGCAGACGGAGCGGTCTCGTCAGCAGGGACGCCGGCAAGGTCTTTGCCGGGATCGCAGAGCGAAAGACCCGTCGCGAGCCTGTCGCCATCGTCGCAAGGAGCGTTGGCGCAGCCCGGCTCTGGTTTAGACGAGAGCGGGGGGCGCGCGCGGATTGGCCGGCGAACGGCCGGCGACATAGCCCTGCGGCGCGTCGAGATGGCGCGCGAAGGCGATGAGATCGACGGGGCGGTGAACGACGGGCACGAAGCTCGCGGCGGGTGTGGCCAGGCCACCGCCCGACAGGGCGCAGCCGATCACGCAGCAGCTCGTCCGGTCATGCTGGGCCGTGCCCTGGTCGGACGCCGAGGGCGCCGGCATCTCGCCCGGCGCGCAGAGTGCCAGGGCCAGCGACCGGTCGAGGCTCATGCTCGCGGCATGGGCCCCCGAGGACAGCCCCGTGAAGACCGCCTGCAGCACGAGCAGATAGGCCGCGATGATCGCGACCCAACGGCGAGATGCTGCGTTTTTGCGGAATGCGGACAAGGACGTGTCTCCCGGCTCGCTTCCTAGCACCGGGACGAGGCCTGTCAAAGGGGGGCGCTGCGGCGGCTTGTCCACCGGGCCCTGTTGACAACCAAGTAATGTTATACTGTAACAAAATGGACTCTCTCCCCTGGGACTGCCCGCCATGACCGACGCCCTCTTCATCGACCGCCGCCTGCCCGTGACCGTGCTGTCCGGCTTTCTCGGTGCCGGCAAGACGACGCTGCTGAACCACATCCTCAACAACCGCGAGGGCAAGCGCGTCGCGGTGATCGTCAACGACATGAGCGAGGTCAACATCGACGCCGACCTCGTGCGCGAGGGTGGGGCGGGCCTGTCGCAGACGCAGGAGAAGCTCGTCGAGATGAGCAATGGCTGCATCTGCTGCACGCTGCGCGACGATCTGCTCACCGAGGTGCGCCGGCTCGCCGCCGAGAAGCGCTTCGACTACCTGCTGATCGAGGGCACCGGCATCGCCGAGCCGCTGCCGATCGCCGCGACCTTCTCCTTCCGCGACGAGAACGACCAGTCGCTCGACGATGTCGCGCGGCTCGACACCATGGTCACGGTCGTCGATGCGCTCAACCTGCTCGCCGATTACGACAGCCGCGACTTCCTGGCCGATCGCGGCGAGACGGCGGGCGAGGGCGATGGCCGCACGCTGGTCGATCTCCTGGTCGAGCAGATCGAGTTCGCCGATGTCGTCGTCATCAACAAGATCGGCGAGGCGACGCCCGAACAGCGCGAGAAGGTGCGCCAGGTCGTGCGCGGATTGAACGGCGATGCGCGCATCGTCGAGGCCGAATTCGGCCGTGTGCCGCTGTCTGCGGTGCTCGACACGAAGCTCTACAGCGAGGAGCGCTCGCAGGAACATCCGCTCTGGCACAAGGAGCTTTTCGGCTTCAAGGACCATGTCCCCGAGACCGAGGAATACGGCATCCGCTCCTTCGTCTACCGGGCGCGCCGCCCTTTCCACCCGCGCAAGCTCTACGATCTGCTGGAGCAGCGCCTGCCCGGCGTGATCCGCGCCAAGGGCCATTTCTGGCTGGCGACCCGGCCGCGCTGGGTCGGCGAGTACTCGCTGGCCGGTCGCATCACCCGCACCGAGGGCATGGGCAGCTGGTGGGCCGCGGTGCCCAAGGAACGCTGGCCGCGCTCGGAGGAGTTCGCCTCGCTGATGCGCAAGCACTGGTCGCAGACCTGGGGCGACCGGCGCCAGGAACTGGTCTTCATCGGCACGCAGGCGATGGACGAGGCGGTCATTCGCGCCCTGCTCGATTCCTGCCTCACCGGCAGCCCGGCGACCGGCATGACGCAGGGCCTGCTCACGCTCGAGGATCCCTTCCCCGCCTGGGACCGGCAGGCGGCCTGAGACATGCGCGATCTCGGAAAGGCCGGGCGCCGCGCCGCGCCCGCGATGGCCTGCGACATTCTGTCTTGCGGCGCAGCATCCGGCATGCTCTTTTCGCCGCGTCGGTTCCCGAGAGGGATCAAAAGGGAATCCGGTGCGGGCCCGTCAGGGCGCAAATCCGGAGCTGCCCCCGCAACTGTCAGCGGCGAGCGACGTTCGATCATGCCACTGGGCTCGCCCGGGAAGGCCGAACGAAGCATCGACCCGCGAGCCAGGAGACCTGCCGACGTCGTGAAGCCAATCAACCGGGCGGGGTGCCCCGGAAGGAGCTCTGATGACGGTCGCTCTCCCGCGCGGGCTTTTCGCGCGTCCGGAACGCAACGGCGCCACAGCACCGACCGCTCCCCGCTCGCGGGAGCCCGGTGACGGATGCTGCAGGAAACAACCCTAGACGCCGGGCAGGACGCGGCCCATTCGAGCTCGAATTTCGGCCTGAAGGACGAGATCCGGACCTATTGGTCCAAGCGCGCCGAGACCTTCGATCTCTCCTACGGCCACAGGATCCGCTCCACCGGCGAGTTCGACGCCTGGTCGAGACTGATCGCGCACCATGCCCCGATCGGCCCCGGCGACCGTGTGCTCGAGCTTGCCTCCGGCACGGGCGAGGTCACGCGCCTGTTGTTAGGCTTCGGCTGCAGCGTCGATGCCATCGATCTCTGCGAGCCGATGATCGAGCGCGCGAAGACGAAACATCGTGGCTCCGCCGTGCGCTTTCATCTCGGCGATGCCGAGAACACGATGATGCCCGACGCCCTCTACGATCTGGTGATCTGCCGCAACCTCGTCTGGACGCTGGTCGATCCGCAGGCCGCCCTGGCGGACTGGCTGCGCGTGCTGAAGCCCGGCGGCGCGCTGGTCGTCGTCGATGGCGACTGGGTCAACCGCTCGCGGCGGGCGAGGCTGCTGCAACGCCTGTCGGGATGGGTCGACCGGCTGACGGCCGCGCCGCATCTCTGGGACGAGGCGGCGCATCGGCGCATCATGCGCGGCGTCTTCTTCCGCAACGGGCTCAAGGCGCCCGCCCTCGCCACCATGGCGTCGGCTGCCGGCTTCGTCGCCATCCGCACCGGCCCCTTGACCGGAATCAGGCGCCGCCAATTCGCCTCCGCCTCCTGGAGCGAGCGGCTGCGGCTGCTGGCGACCTATGACGACACCTTCATCCTCTCGGCCCGCAAGCCGACGCTCGCCGCCAACACCCCCGGAGCCTCCCCATGATGTCCACGCCCCTCGACCGTCGCGCCCTCCTGTCGGGGGCGCTCGCCGGCGCGGCCGCGCTCGCCGCGCGCCCGACCCTCGCCCAGGCTGCGGGTCCGGCCGAGCTGCGCATCGCCCAGCCCTGGGAGGTCAAGACCCTCCAGCTCGGCGAATCCGGCTTCACCTTCACCCGCGCCGGCATCACGGAAACACTCGTCGCCTCGCTGCCGGACGGGCGCATCGCGCCGGGCCTGGCCCAGTCCTGGAGCGTCAGCGACGACGGGCTGCAATGGCGCTTCCGGCTGCGCGACGCCGTGTTCCATGACGGCACGCGGCTCGATGCCGCGACAGCCAAGGCGTCCTTCGACCGGCTGCTGCCGCAATCGCTCTATCTGAAGCGTGCCGGCATCGCCGCCGTCCATGCAGATGGTCAGGACCTCGTGCTGAAGCTCGAGAAGCCGTTCGGCCCGCTCCTGTCCTATCTCGTCGACAACTCGGCCGCGCTGCTGGCGCCCGGCGCCTTCGACGGCGAGGGCCGCGTGCGGGCCATCATCGGCACGGGACCGTTCAAGATCGGCGCGGCCGAGCTGCCCCGCAGCCTGGCGCTGGTCCGGCACGAAGCCTATTGGGGCGAGAAGGCGCGCGTCGCCGCCGTTCGCTACGACGCGGTCGGCAATGGCGACACCCGCACCAACATCGCCGTCGCCAAGGATGCCGACATCGTCTTCAACCTGGCGGCGCAGGGCGTCGGCCGCGCGGGATCGGCCGGCATGACGATCGAGCGCGTGATCATTCCCCGCACCCACATCCTGATGCTGAACTGCGCCAAGCCGCAATTCGCGGAAGCTCCGGTGCGCCGGGCGCTCAGCATGGCACTCGATCGCGAGGGCATCGCGGCGGGCATTATGCGCAACAAGGCGCTGGCGGCGACGCAGTACCTGCCGCCGACGCTGGCCGAGTGGCACTTCGCCGACCTCGCCCCGCTCCGCCAGGATGTCACGGCCGCCAACGCCCTGCTCGACGCTGCCGGCTGGCCGCGCGGCGCCGACGGCATCCGCGCCAAGGGTGGCGTGCGCTTTGCCGGCACCGTCCGCACCTTCGCCAACCGGCCTGAGCTGCCGGTGATCGCCACCGCGATGCAGGCGCAGCTGCGCGCGATCGGCTTCGATCTCGCCATCAGCGTCGGCGAGGCGCAGGCGATCTTTGAGGCGCAGAAGGACGGCTCGCTCGAACTGGGTCTCAGCTCGCGCAATCTCGTCATCGTGCCCGACCCGATCGGTACCATCGCGCTGGACTATGCCGCCGACAGCATCGCGCCCGGCTCGACGGGCACCACCGGCTGGCGCCATGATGGGTTGAGGCAGGAGGTGGCGCGCTATCTCGCCGAGGCGGACGACAGGCGCCGCGCCACGGCAAGGCGCGCCATCGCCGGCATCATCCATGAGGAGCTGCCGATCATCCCCGTGACCTGGTACGACCAGATCGTCGCCGTTCATCCGCGGGTTTCCGGCTTCGTCACGGACCCGCTCGAGCAGCGCTACTTCCTCGACAGGGTCACGATCGCGTCGTGAGTGCAGCCCGGTCTTCGTTCTGGCCCGGCGGTGCGGCGGGCACCGTCCTGCGCATCGTCGCCTCACGTCTGGTGCAGGCGGTGCTGACGGCGCTCGTCCTCGCCAGCCTCTGCTTCGCCTTCGTCCAGGCGCTGCCGGGGGATGCGGCCCTGCGCATCGCCGCCGCCCGCAGCGGCGACGACCGGGTCACGGCGGAGTCTGTCGCGCGAGTGCGCGAGCAGGAGGGCTTGGATCGGCCTGTCCTGGCGCAATATGCGAGCTGGATCGGCCGGCTCGCCCAGGGCGATCTCGGTCACTCGCTGGTGTCGCGCCAGCCCGTCTGGCAGGAACTGGCCGAGCATGGCCGCTTCACGCTCGGTCTCGGCGCGCTGGGCTGGCTGCTCTCCTATGCCATCGCCCTGCCGCTCGGCATCGCCTGCGGTTTCAGGCCCGGCGGCTGGCTCGACCGTGGCACCAATGCGCTGGCGGTGGCGCTCGCCTCGATGCCGAGCTTCCTCGTCGGCATCGGCCTGATCTCGCTCTTCGCGCTCACCCTGCGCTGGCTGCCGCCGGCGGGGTTCCGCACCGGCGCGCATATGGTGCTGCCGGCGCTGACGCTGGCGCTGGGGCTGGCCGCCTTCTCGGTGCGGATCATCCGCAATGCGGTGGTCGAGGTCCGCGGCGCCTTCTACATGACGTTTGCGCGCATCCGCGGCCGCAGCGCCGGCTCCGCCTTCCTGCATCATGGCGTGCGCAATGCGGCGATCCCCGTGGCGACCTTCGCCGCCCTGCAGTTCGCCTATGTCGTCGACGGCTTCGTCGTGGTCGAGACGCTGTTCAACTATCCGGGCCTCGGCGATCTGCTCGTCAAGTCGCTGCTGGCGCGCGACGTGCCGATGATCATGGGGGCGGGCATGGTCGTCGGGCTGATGTATGCGGCGGTCAATCTCCTCGCCGATCTCGCCTGCATCGGGCTCGATCCGCGCCGTCTCGCGGGGCGCGGCGCATGACGCTCGCCCTGACGCATCCGCCCGCCCGCATCCGCCGACCGCTCGTCGCCCCTCTGCTGCTGCTCGGCGGCCTCGCGGCGCTGGTCGTGATCGGCCCGCTCGTCATCCCGCATGACCCGGCCGCGCAGGACCTCGTCCGCACGCTGGAGGGGCCGAGCGCGCAGCACTGGTTGGGCACCGACCATCTCGGCCGCGACATTGCCGCCCGCCTCGTCCATGGCGGCGTGCGCTCGCTCGGCATCGCCGTCTCCTGCGTCGGCTTCGCCACCGGGGTCGGAGTCGCGCTCGGGCTCGTGGCGGCCTATGCCGGCCGCGTCGCCGACATTGCAATCATGCGCCTGGCCGACCTGATGCTCGCCTTCCCCGGCCTCCTGCTGGCGCTGCTGATCTCCGGCTTCCTCGGCGGCGGCGTCCTGCCCATGCTGATCGGCATCAAGCTCGCGCTCTGGCCGCAATTCGCGCGGATGGCCCGCGCCATCGCCATCGGCGAGCTGGCGCAGCCCCATGTCGAGGCGGCGCGCCTCGCCGGCTTCCCCGCGCTGACCATCCTGCGCCGCCATGTCCTGCCGCCGGTGCTCCGCCAGACGGTGACGCTGGCGACGCTGGGGCTCGGCGCGGCGATCATGTCGATCTCTTCGCTCGGCTTCCTCGGGCTGGGCCTGCAGCCGCCGACACCCGAATGGGGCGCGATGATCAGCGAACTCCTGCCCTATCTGGCGGAGGCTCCCGTCCAGATGGCGGCGCCCTGCCTGGCGATCTTCCTCGCCGTGCTCGGGGCCACGCTGCTCGGCCAGGCCCTCGCCGAGCCACCCGCTCTGCCGGAGGAGATGTGATGACCGCGCCCGCACTGGCCCTTTCGGGACTGACGATCCGGGACCGGAGCGGCACCGCTCTGGTCTGCGATGTCGACCTGACGCTCGAGGCCGGCTCCGTGCTGCTCCTGATCGGCGAGACCGGCAGCGGCAAGAGCCTGATCGCCCAGGCCGTGATGGGCCTCCTGCCGGCCGGCTTCTCCGCCAGCGGCAGCATCGCCATCAACGGGCATGCACCGGTCGAGGCCAGCCAGGCCGGGCTGCTGCGGCTGCTCTGGTCGCGCGAGACGCTGCTGTTGCCGCAGGAGCCCCGCGCCGCCCTCGACCCGACGATGCGGATTGCGCCGCAGCTCTGGGATGCCGGGGCGCGCGACGGCACGGCGTGGCACGGCGAGGCCGGCCACGGGCTGACGACGCAGGAGGCGCTGGCCGCAGTCGATCTGCCGCCGCGCGTCTCGCGCGCCTTTCCGGCCGAGCTCTCCGGTGGCATGGCCCAGCGTGTCCTCGTCGCCTCCGCGCTGGTCGGCCGCGCGCCGCTGGTCGTCGCCGACGAGCCGACCAAGGGGCTCGATGCCGCGCGCGTCGCCCAATCCGCCGCGCTGCTGGCCTCGCTCGGCGGCGCCGGGCGCGCGCTGCTCGTGATCACGCATGACGTGGCGCTGGCGCGCGCGCTCGGCGGTCAGCTGGCGGTGCTCCGCGACGGGCGCATCGTCGAGCAGGGCCCGGCGGACACCGTCTTCGCGGCCCCCGACCATCCCTATACGCGCGCCTGGCTCGCCGCCGACCCCTCGACCTGGCGGCCCTGCCTGCGTTGCTGCGACCTCGAGGCGCCGGTGCTCTCCGCGCATGGGCTGTCCTTCGGCTTCAGCCGCGCGGAGCCGCTGTTTTCCGGTGTCGACGTCCATATCCCGCCCGGCGGCATTCTCGGCCTCACCGGGCGCAGCGGCTGCGGCAAGACCACGCTCGGCAACATCCTGCTCGGCCTGCAGCCCCCGTCGGCCGGAGCCGTGAATTGGCAGGGCGTCGACCCCTATCGCGATCGCGCCGGCGCGCGCCGCCTGCGTCAGCGCTACCAGAAGCTTCACCAGGATCCGGCGAGCGTCTTCCTGCCGGGACGCAGCTTCGCGCGCCAGTTTGCCGATCTCGCCGAGGTCGTACCGGGTCTCGTACTCGATGACGCGCTGCCGCCGCTGCTGGAGCGGCTGAGGCTCGACCGCAAGCTGCTCGCGCGGCGCCCCGGCGAGGTCTCGGGCGGAGAGGCCCAGCGCCTGGCGCTGGCGCGCATCCTGCTGCTGAAGCCGGCGCTGATCGTCGCCGACGAGCCGACCTCGCGCCTCGACCCGCTGGTCCAGCGCGAAGCCATCGCGCTGCTGGCGGAGATCGTCGCCAGCGAGAGCCTCGGCCTCGTCCTGATCAGCCATGACCGGGCGCTGCTGGCGGCGACCGCCGACGAGGTGCTCGACATCGGCGCGGGCGAGGGCGCCACGATCTTGCCCGGCTATGCGCGCGGCCTTCAGGAGGCCTCGTCGTAGCCGAGATAGGCGCCGAGCTTCATCATCGCCTTGTAGAGCGCCCGCCCGGTCGCATCGTCGACGATCAGCGCCTGGTCGTCGACGATGAGATAGATCAGGTTCTCGTCCTGCCAGTCGCTCGACCGGCCGAACTCGAGGTTGAGCGGCGCGGTGGTGTCGGTGACATCGACGAGCGCGCCGTCGAAATAGGGTGTGGACGTCATGGGGCGGCTCCTGGGCTTCCGGCGCCGGCTAGCGCTTGGTGATCTCGAAGTCGGGGATGCTGGGCCCGGTCGAGGCTCGCTCGCCGTCGCGCAGGATCGGCGAGGGCTTCTGCGATATCCGCAAGGTGATGTAGATTGCGACCAGCAGCGACAGCCCCATCAGATAGACGAGCATGCCGGGCGGGCCGATGAGTTGCATCAGGGCGGTGGCAGCCACCGGCCCCAGCGCCGATCCCACGCCCCAGAGAAACAGCAGTTGCGCGGAGAGGCCGACCGCCTCCTCCCGCCCGATCCGCAGATAGGCATGCGTCACCGCGACCGTGTAGAGCGGGATGGCGCAGCCGCCGATCAGCGCAAACAGGCCAAACAGCCAGAGGCTCCCCTGGGCTGCGCCGCCTGGCGGCACCAGCAGCAGCACGGCGGCGGTGACGGCGACGAGGCTGACCGCGCCGAGCATGATCGGGCGGCTGGCGACCCGGTCGGCGAGCAGGCTCATCGGCCACTGCATCAGCAGCGCCCCCATCTGGATGCCCGCCGTGAGCAGGATGGTCGTCCGCTGGTCGAGCCCCGACAGGATGCCATAGGCCGGCACGACATTGGTCAGCGGCCCGCTGACCAGCCCGACATAGAGGCAGCCGACCACGGCGGCCGGCGCCTGGCGCCAGAGCGTGCGCAGCCCCACCGCGACGACATCGCTCGATTCGGGGCCGCGCGCCCGGGTCAGCGCGACGGGGATCAGCGCCAGCGAAAACACCATGCTGGCGAACAGGAAGACGTCGTGGGACTGGATCGCGAGATAGCCGACGCCGAGCTGCGAGCCGATCATCGCGACGCGGTTGAGAATCTGGTAGGCGCCGAAGATGCGGCCGCGCCGCGCGCCGCTGGCCTGGCCGCTGATCCAGCTCTCGATGCAGATGCCGTGGCCGGCCGCCGCCAGCCCCATCAGCAGGCGCGAGGCGCTCCACCAGGGTTCGGGGATCAGGGGGAAGCTCAGCGTCGCGGTTGCCTGCAACGCCGCGAAAACCGCAAAGCCGCGGATATGGCCGATCCGGCGCACGAGCGACGGAATCGTGAAGCAGCCGATCAGGAAGCCGAGCGAATAGGCGGAGGCGACGAGGCCGATCAGCAGCGGCGGCTGACCGGCGATCGCCATGCGCAGCGGCACGACCGTGTTCACGATCGTGCCGGCGACCTGCAGCAGCAAGGCGCCCGTCACGATCGCACCGAGCGCCGCGACCGATCCCGTTGCGGCCGGGGCAGGCGCCCCCGACGGGGCGGAGCCGCTCATCGCAGGCGGCCGCATGCAGCCGAGCGCAGGAGCCGGCCGATCGGGGATCGCGGCTGCGCCTTCGCCGCCAAGCCTTGCGCCGGCGGCACGAGGTCATATCTGCCGGGGCCACCGAACGAGGCCTGGCCTATGCAGACGACCGATTTCCGCTTTCCCGGAGTGCTGAACTCCAAGGAACTCCTGATTGCCGAGGCGGTGCAGGCGCGCGCCTGGGCGAAGCTCGCTGGCGAGGGGCGCCTGCCCGATGATGACACCGCCGCCAAGGCCAAGCTCGGCGGCATCGTGGTGCGGCTGATGGCGGATGGATCGCAGACGGTCGGCGATCTGGCGGCCGCCGCCATCGCGACCTTCGAAAACGAGGGCCGCTGAGGGCATCGGGGCGGTCGCGTTGATATCATCCCTAGTCTCTTTCAAGCCTCGAGGGCCTCGAGGGTCTCGCTGCCAGCGCGGCTCGCCCGGAGGGCGAGTCAGACCGGCTCCTTGTGCGTCGCGGCCATATCAGCACGGCTGACGCCCGCTTGCCATCGCGACGGGCGGACGGATCACAGCGGCTTCGCCGCGAGGGCCGCGCCAAGCGCGATCGCGCGCAGCTTCAGGCGCTCTGCGATGTGCAAGCTCGGCCCGAACAGGCCACGCAAACGTGTCCATCATCGATGCCGGGCCGGGAACAGGCGGTGACTCCAGCCGTTGGGGCAGCACGCCCACCAAGGATTCCCATTCCATGCTTTCCACCACATTGAAGACTGTGTCGCTTGCCGCCCTGCTCGCGACGAGCGCCATGATCCCTGTCTTGGCCGAGACCCCGCCGCCGGCTGCCGTCCCGGCGACGATGACGGCGGCCAAGCCCGATGCCGACATGGCGGAGGTGCTAGCAGTTCTGGCGGGCCTGGGTGGCAAGCCGATCGAAACTCTCGAGCCGGGCGAGGCCCGCAAGCAGCCGACGCCGACCGACGCCGTGATGAAGATCATCAAGGACAGGAAGCTCGACGTGAAGCCGCATGAGGGCCTCAAGGTCTCCAACAGCCGCTTCGCCGATATGGGCAATCTGAAGCTGCGCTGGTACGTGCCGGAAAGCGCGACCAAGGACTCCAACCTGCCGATCATCATGTTCTTCCGCGGCGGCGGCTGGGTGATCGCCGATCTCGACGTCTACGACGCCACGCCCGCGGCGCTGGCCCGGAAGACCGGAGCGGCCGTAGTGTCGGTCGACTATCCGATGGGCCCGGAGAACAAGTTCCCGGCCGCCCATGACGAGGCGATCGAGGCCTACAAATACGTGCTGAAGAACGCGCAGGGCTGGGGCTACGACGCCAACCGGATCGCCCTGGTCGGCGAGAGTGCCGGCGGCAACCTGGCGATCAACACAGCCATCGCCGCACGCGATCAGAACCTGACCAAGCCGGTGGCCATCGTCTCCATCTATCCGGTCGCGACGACAAGCCTCGATACGCCCTCCAAGAAGGAGCAGGCCGCCGCCAAGCCGCTGAACACCCCGATGATGGCCTGGTTCGTGAAGCACGCCACCAAGTCCGAGGCCGACGCGCAGGATCCGCGGCTCAATCTCGTGGCTGCGGATCTCAAGGGCCTGCCGCCGACGACGGTGATCAATGCCGAGATCGACCCGCTCAAGTCGGATGGCGACGTGCTCGTCGCCAAGCTGAAGGAGGCCGGCGTCGACACCACGCATCAGCTCTACACCGGCGTGACGCATGAGTTCTTCGGCATGGATGCCGTGGTCGCCAAGGCGGCCGAGGCCCAGAACTTCGCCGTCACCCGGATCAAGCAGGGCTTCGACGCGCGCAAGTGATGCGGTCGCGACCTCGGTCGAATTGACAGAGCGGATCGGCCATCTGGTCGATCCGCTCCCGCGTGAACCACCGGCCCGGCCCATGCGCCGCGTTGCCATCCGGCCAATCTGCTCAGGAGCCATGATGTTTGATCGCCGTACCGCCCTGCTGGGAATGACCGGAGCCATGCTCGCCGCGAACCCGCCCGCCGCCGACGCCCGCTCGGCCGTCACGATCGATCGTGTCCAGGGCGCGGGCACCGGACGGCGGCCCCTCGTCGTGCTTCTGCACGGCGCCGACGGCGTGACCCGGCGCGCCCAGTACCAGTTCGCCGCGCAGATTCTGGCGGCCCAGGGCTACACCGTGCTGTTCCCGCATTACTTCGAGGTGACGGGGGATCGTCGCGCCTCCTACAGCGAGATCGGCAGCAATTATCCGGTCTGGCGCGGCGGCATCGGCACGGTGATCGACCAGGTTTTGGAGGACCCGACGATCGATGCCTCGCGGCTGGCGCTGGTCGGCATCTCACTGGGCGGCGCGCTCGCTCTGTCGCTGGCCGCGCGCGACCGGCGCATCAAGGCCGTGATCAGCTATTTCGGCTTTCGCCCGGGCGATCTCGACGAAGGCCGGCCGCAGGCGCCGACGTTGATCCTTCACGGCGACGCCGACCGCGTCGTGCCCGTCAGAAACGCCGCGCAGATTGAAACCCTGCTCCGAGCGCGCGGCGTACCCGTCGAGACGCAGATCTATCCCGGCGAGGGCCATGGCTTCAGCCACGCCACGCAGGTGGACGCTGCGACGCGCAGCGTCGCCTTCCTGCGCCGCCATCTCGGGGCGTGAAAGGGCCGCGATCCTGCGATCGGGGCCCGATTGATCGACGATCAGGCGAGATCGAGCATGATCTTGCCGAGATGGGCGCTCGATTCCATCAGCTCATGCGCCTGTCGGGCCTGCTCCAGCGGGAAGGTCGCGTGGATGATCGGCCGCACGGTCCCGGCCTCCAGCAGCGGCCAGACATCGCGGCGCAGATGCGTGGCGATCTCGGCCTTGAGCGCGACCGAGCGCGGCCGCAGCGTCGAGCCGGTGAGGGTCAGCCTTCGGATCATCACCGGCGTCAGGTCGAGTTCGGCCTTGCTGCCCTGCAGGAAGGCAATCTGCACCAGCCGCCCCTCCACCGCCAAGGCGGCAATGTTGCGCTGGATGTAGGGTCCGCCGACCATGTCGAGGATGACGTCGACGCCCCGGCCCTCGGTCAGGCGCTTGACCTCGGCGCCGAAATCCTGGGCGCGGTAGTCGATCGCCTCGTCGGCGCCGAGCGCGCGGCAGAACTCGCATTTCTCCGCCGAGCCCGCCGTCGCATAGACGGTCGCGCCGGCGTTCTTTGCGAGCTGGATCGCGGTCGAGCCGATGCCGCTCGACCCGCCATGGATCAGGATCGTCTCGCCCTTCTTGAGGCGCCCGCGCGTGAAGACGTTGTCGTAGACGGTGAAATAGGTCTCGGGCAGGCCGCCGGCCTCCAGCAGCGAGAGCGGCTTGGGCACGGGCAGGCAGAGTGCCTCCTCGGCGACCGCGTATTGCGCATAGCCGCCGCTGATCAGCAGTGCGCAGACCGCCTCGCCGATGCGGGCTTCCGCGACGCCGTCGCCCACGGCGACGATCAAGCCCGACACCTCGAGCCCCGGCACCTTGGTCGCGCCGGGCGGCGGCGGATAGCCGCCGGCGCGCTGCAGGCAGTCGGGCCGGTTGATCCCGGCCGCCGCCACCGCGATCAGAACCTGCCCCGGGCCAGGCTGCGGCACTGGCGCGGTCTCGATCTCGATCACCTCCGGGCCACCGGGGCCTGAAAAGCGCACCTGCTTCATCATCTGCGGCAAGGCCATGTCGGTCGTTTCTCCCTCAACGGGCGTTGTGTCAGCGGGCTTGATCCGCTGTTGTGGCGCTCGCCCCGCCTGCGTTCAAGAGCGGTGAGCATGCGCCTGGTCCAGGACAGGCCATCGTCCGGAGCAGCACGCGCCTTCGACATCATCGCCGGCAGATCGGCGACCTGATTCGGCCTCGGCCTTCGACAGGGCCTATTCGCCGGTCGGGGCGAGCCGGCAGGTCGAGCGGGTGAAGACCTCGATCTGGGACAGGGCGGCGTCGAGCGTCGCGAAGGGCCCCTGCTTCATCGAGCGCATGCTGTCTGCGACGCGTTCGCCGGGGATGATCCGGTAATCGTCGGGGGCCGAGAGTTCCACGACGCCGATGGTGCGTCCGAGCAGGTCGACCAGGGTCCAGGAGGTCGGACCGCTCGGCGTGACGATGATATCCATGGTGCAGGCTCCATGAGGCGCTCTGCCTCGACGCAACGATCGCACATTTCCGGCTTCGATGCCGTGTCAATCGACTGGCGGTGACGGCGAGCGGCGGGTCGCTGGCGTCGGGCTGCCGGGGCCGCGAAGCCGCCGAGGCGATGGCCTTATTTACCCGCCGTTAACCATTGTCTCGATACACCGAAGACACCGAAAATTTACCAAGATGACCGCCGTGTTAACCAAACCCAGGCCCATCCGCCTCAAGGGGCGATCCTATCTTGCGCTGACGCTGACGCCGGAACTCCCCGTCGAGGACTGGCTGGTGCGGCTCGACGAACTGGCGGCCTTGTCCGCTGGCTTCTTCCTGCGGCGGCCCGTGGTGCTCGACATCGAGGGGCTCGATCTCGACCGTTCGGAGCTGCGCGATCTCGTCGACAAGCTCTGCGCCCGCGGTGTCCGGATCATGGGCATCGAAGGCGCCCGCGCCTCGATGCTGGGGGCCGATCTGCCGCCGGCGATGTCGGGCGGGCGCTCGGCCGCCGATGTCGAGGCCCCCGTCGCCGACCCGGCGCCGGAGCCGGTGTCGGCCATGGCGATCGCCGCGGAAAGCATCGTGCGCTCCGATCCCGGGCCGGCCAAGCCGACACCCTCGATCATCGTCACCCAGCCGGTGCGCTCGGGCCAGTCGCTCTTCTTCCCCGAGGGCGACGTCACCATCGTCGGCTCGGTGGCCTCGGGCGCCGAGATCGTCGCGGGCGGCTCGATCCATGTCTACGGCACGCTGCGCGGTCGCGCGCTCGCTGGCACCATGGGCAATGCCTCCGCCCGCATCTTCTGTAGCCGGCTCGAGGCCGAGCTGCTGGCGATCGACGGCTTCTACAAGACCGCCGAGGACATGGAGCCGGAGCTGCGCGGCAAGGCCGTGCAGATCTGGCTCGAAGGCGAAACATTCAAGGTCGGGTCGATCGCCTGACCACGCGACATCGGGACAATCGGGAGACGTTTATGGGCAAGGTCATCGTGGTCACCTCGGGCAAGGGCGGCGTCGGCAAGACGACGTCGTCCGCCGCGCTGGGGGCAGCGCTCGCGAAGGGCGGCGACAAGGTGGTGGTGGTGGATTTCGACGTCGGGCTGCGCAATCTCGACCTGGTGATGGGCGCCGAGCGACGGGTGGTCTACGACCTCGTCAACGTCATCCAGGGCGAAGCCAAGCTGACCCAGGCGCTGATCCGCGACAAACGCGTCGAGACGCTCTACCTGCTGCCCGCCTCGCAGACCCGCGACAAGGACAACCTCACCTCCGAGGGCGTCGAGAAGGTCATCGCCGCGCTTAAGAGCGTGTTCGACTGGGTCATCTGCGACAGCCCCGCCGGCATCGAGCGCGGCGCGACGCTGGCCATGCGCCATGCCGACATCGCCATCGTGGTGACCAACCCGGAGGTCTCCTCGGTGCGCGATTCCGACCGCATCATCGGCCTGCTCGATTCCAAGACGCTCAGGGCCGAGAACGGCGAGCACATGGAGAAGCATCTTCTCCTGACGCGCTACGACCCTGTCCGCGCCGAACGCGGCGACATGCTCAAGGTCGACGATGTGCTCGAGATCCTGTCGATCCCGCTGCTCGGCATCATCCCCGAGAGCATGGACGTTCTGCGCGCCTCCAATCTGGGTTGCCCGGTGACGCTGGCTGACGACCGCAGCGCGCCCTCGATCGCCTATTGCGACGCCGCCCGCCGTCTCAAGGGCGAAAACCTGCCGATCATGATCCCGGGCGAGAAGCGCGGCTTCTTCGGCAAGATCTTCGGAAGGAAAGCGGCATGAACTTCCGTCGTTTCTTTTCGCGCGCCCAATCGGCCCCCGCCGCCCGCGAGCGCCTCAAGGTCCTGCTGGCGCATGAGCGCGCTGCCGTCGGCGATTCCGACCTGGTAACGAAGCTGCGCGACGAGATCCTGCGTGCGATCTCGAAGCACATGCAGATCGATTCCGACAAGGTCAGCGTCAAGATGGAGCGCGGCGCCCAGGTCTCGACGCTGGCCGTCGATATCGAGATCCCCTTCGAACTCACCCGGAAGGCCGCCTGAGGCGGCGGTCCGGCCAGGCATCCCCGCCCGATCCCTGCGCTTCGCCCCGGTCAGCGTTCGACCGGGGCGGGCGTCATCGCGACGGGGTAGCGTGACAGCACAAACAGCGCGGCAGCCGCCGCGCCCGAGAGCAGGATTAGCAGGATCGTGCTCGGCATGAGCCCGGCCCGCTCGACCATGACCGCGAAGGCCACCGGCGCGGCCGCGCGGATGGCCAGTCCTGGTGCCGAGAGCTTGCCCAGCATCGCGCCATAGCCGGCCGGGCCGAAGAGCCGCAGCGGCACCGTGCCTCGCACGATCGAGCTCAGCCCCATGCTGACGCCATAGGCGATGGCGAAGAGCCCGGCGAGAGTCGCCGTCGTGCCGCTGACCAGCAGCAGCGCAAAGCCGATCGGCATCAGCGTCGCCGAAACCCAGGCCGTCGTCGTCGGCTCCAGATTGGTGCCAAACAGCATTTCGACCAGCCGTCCGGCCACCTGCGAGGGGCCCACCATCGCGCCGATGCCGACGGCGAGCGCCCCGCTGAGGCCCAGTCCCTGCAGCATCGTCAGCATATGCACCGACATCGCCGACATGACGAAACCCTGCAGGGAGAACGCCAGGGCCAGCAGCAGGAAGGCGCGGGTTCGCGCCGAGCCGACAAGATAGGCTTCCGGCGCGTCGTTTGGCCTGTCGGCATGCGCTGTGACAGCCTTCGGGCCGCCCCGCGCGGGCAGCAGCACGAGATGCAGGGGAAGGCACAGGGCGAGATAGCCGAGCGCGTAAATCTGGTAGATGGCCCGCCAATCGTAGACGGAGAGCAGCGCCGTGGTCAGCGGCCAGAACAGGGTCGAGGCGAAGCCGCCGATCAGGGTGAGCTTGCTGATCGCACGCCGCGCGCCCGCGCCCTCGGCTTGCGTCAGCGCGGTGAAGGCGGCGTCATAGAGCACCAGCGTCGAGACGGTCTCGAGCACGATCATGGCCCCGTAGAAGCTCACAGGCTCGCGCGCCTGAGACAGGGCGTAGAGCGATCCGGCGGCGAGAACCGCACCCAGGCTCATCATCGCCCGCGTGCCGTAACGGTCGATCAGCTTGCCGGAAAAGGGAGCCGCCAGACCGCCGGCCAGCAAGCCGGCCGCGAAGGCGCCATAGGTCCATTCCGGGGCCCAGCCGAAGCTCTTGGTCATCTCGGGGGCGAGCACGGCGAAGGCATAGTACAGCGCGCCATAGCCGGCGACCTGGGTGACGCCGAGCGCGAGGATCAGACCCAGACCGCCGCGCGCGGCGGGCTGGGGGAGCGATGTGGGCAGGGTCGTCATCAGGCCGTCGTCAGCTCCGCTTCGCGTACGGCCGTGCCGCAGCCGCAGCCGGTCTGGCCGGCTTCCTTCGCCTGCGAGTCGTCGGCGCAGCAGGCGGCGCTGGCGGCCGGAGCCGGCCCGCCGCAGCAGCCCGCCGCAGCCGTCTTGCCGCCGCCCGCCTTGCCGCCGCCCGGCGTGGCGCTGCAGACGCCCGTCTCCGGCAGCACGAGCTCGACCCGCCGCGCCGCCTCGTGGTCGCCTGCGAGCGCCGCGACGATGGAGCGGACCTGCTCATGGCCCGTCGCAAGCAGGAAGGTCGGGGCCCTGCCATAGGACTTCATTCCGGCGATGTAGAAGCCGGGCTCGGGATGAGCGAGCTCGGCTGCGCCATGCGGGCGTACCGTGCCGCAGGAGTGTTCGTTGGGGTCGATCAGCGGCGCCAGGACCGGCGGGCATTCCAGCGCCGGGTCGAGCGCGACCCGCAATTCCCTGAGCGGGCCGAGGTCTGGCCGAAAGCCGGTGGCGACGATCAGTTCGTCGACCGGGACAGTGCGGCCGTCATCGGCGATCAGCCGCAGGCCGGCTGCGAGGCGCTCGATGCGGTCGAGCCGGTATCCGGTTTCGACGATCAGGCGGCCGCTCTCGACGAGCCGCGCGATGCGCAGACCGAGTTCGCCGCGCGCCGACAGCTGGTCGGCGGCCCCCCCGCCATAAGCCTTGGCGACATCGGCTCCGCGATAGAGCCAGGTGATGGCCGTCGCCGTGGGGGCGTCGGGAAGGGCGGCGAGTGCGGTCAGCGTGCCCACAGCCGAATGGCCGCCGCCGAGCACGGCGACCCTGCGGCCTGCATAGCGCGCGCGATCGACGCCGAGCACATCCGGCATGCCGTAGCGGATGAGGTCCGCATTCGGCATCTCGCCGATCGCGGGTAGCCCGCCCGAACCGGCGGGATTGGGCGAGAACCAGGTGCCGGAGGCGTCGATGACGGCGTCCGCGAAGAGCGTCGTCTCCTCGCTGCCGGCGCGGCAGCGCAGCGCGAAGGGCGCGGTCTCGCGCCCGGCGGTGCGGACCTTGTCGAAGCCGCGGCGCGAGACGGCGAGGACTTCGGTTCCGAGGCGGATGCGGTCGCGCAATGCGGGCACGGCGGCCAGCGGGGCGAGGTAGCGCGCCACGAGGTCGCCGCCGGTCGGATAGGCGGCGCCGTCCGGGCGCGTCCAGCCGACCGTCTTCAGCAGCCGCTCGGCTGCCGCATCGACATTGAAGGCCCAGGGGGAGAACATCGGCACATGCGCCCAGTGTCGGACGGCATGGCCGACCGCAGTCCCCTTCTCCAGCACGACCGGATCGAGCCCGCGCTCGAGCGCATGCGCGGCGGCCGCAAGGCCCACCGGTCCCGCCCCGATGATGGCGATGGTCTGGCTCATGTCGTTCCTCCTCTCCAGTGAACGCCGGCGCCGTCAGGCGGCGCTGGCGTCGGATGTCTCGCAGCACTCGTCGCGGCAGCATTCCGCCACGAGGAAAGCGACGAGGCCGTTCATCACGTCGAAATTCGCGCGGCAGACGAGGGTGCGGCCCTGCCGCTCCTGCGTCACCAGTCCGGCCACGATCAGCGCCTTCAGATGAAAGGAGAGCGTCGACTGGGCGATGCCCAGCCTGCTCTGGCAATCCCCGACCGAGAGACCGCCATGGCCGGCGCGGACGAGGGCGCGGTAGAGCGAAAGCCGGGTCAGGTTGCCCAGTGCCTCCAGTCGCGATGCGGCGATGATCGTTTCCATGCCGCGAGCATGTCCGACGACGCAGCGGTCGTCAATCGATATTTCCGGTTTTATCGATATAAAGAGTCGCGGCTGGCGCCCCGTCAGAACCGGTAGAATCGCCGCGCATTGCCGTGGAGCAGTCGGGCGCGCGCCGGCTCGTACATCGCCGCCCTATCCGTCCTGTCCTCCCGGTGGCTGATGCCGTGGTCAGGGAGACAGGACTGGACCGGGATGGTGCGCGTCTTCGCTGTCGGCCAGATGCTGCATGGCGCCGACCACGGACTCGACGAAGCCCAGCGCCAAGGGCGAGCGGAATCGTCCGGCCGGCCAGACGACGCCGACATCGTACAGCACCTTCGGATGGAAGGGCCGCACGACGATGCCCCGACCGCCATATTCGGCCGCGGTGTAGGGATCGACGATGCCGATTCCGGCGCCCGAGGCGACCAGCGAGCAGGCGATCATCGAGAGCGGCGTCTCGACGCGGATCTGTCGCGTCACCCGGGCGGCTGAAAACAGCGCGTCGGTGCGGTAGCGCCACTGCGTCGAACCCGCCAGCGAGACGAAGGGCTCGCCGACGAAGTCGAGCGGCTCGATCACCGCCTTCTCCGCCAGTCGGTGGCCTTCCGGCACCACCGCCACGGCCGCCACGGAGGGCAGTTGCTCGGCATCGATATGGGGAAAGTCGAGCGGGTATTGCGCGAAGCCGATATCGCAGAAGCCGGTCGCGACCCAGTCGACGACCTGCGACGAGATGCTGCCATAGATCGCGATGTCGAGGCCCGGCTTGTCCTTCATATAGGCCGCGACGAGACGCGGCAGGAAGCCGA
This sequence comes from Allobosea sp., assembly GCF_030695125.1. Lineage (GTDB taxonomy): Bacteria > Pseudomonadota > Alphaproteobacteria > Rhizobiales > Beijerinckiaceae > Allobosea. Next base: position 57,378 of record NZ_JAUYTP010000085.1, read on the forward strand.
CATTGAAGGTCGGCAGGGCGGCGATGCGCAGGCTGCCCGACAGCCCATCGCGGAGGTTGCGGGCGGCATTGTGAATCTGCTCCAGCCCGACGAACTGGCGCTCGACCTCGCGGTATAACGAAAGCGCCTCGTTGGTGGGCACCAGCCTTGTTCCGCGCCGCTCGAACAGCGTCAGCCCCAGCACATATTGCAGATCATGGATCAATCGCGTCACGGCCGGCTGGCTGATATTCAGCGCCTTTGCCGCCGAGGTAACCCCTCCGGTGACGATGACGGTTCGAAAGGCTTCGATCTGACGGGGATTCAGCATGGTTTCCGACGGGCAAAACCGAGACATAACATTTCGGTATGGATTGCGCGATTCATTCGATTTGACCCGTTACAATCTGTCGCAGAACCTTCACGGATCACTCGCAAAAATGAGGAGGGGTTCATGAAGTTCTCTTGGGTTGGACTGCTGCTGACGACCACCGCGCTGGCGACGTCCGGCGCCGCCATGGCGCAGCAGAAGACGATGTTCGTGGCCGGCTATGGCGGGTCCTACGAGCAGACCATGCGCAAGGAGGTCATTCCGGTCTTCGAGAAGCAGGCCAACGTCAAGATCGAGTACGTCGCCGGCAACTCGACCGACACCCTCGCCAAGCTCCAGGCCCAGAAGGGCAACCAGCAGATCGACGTCGCCATCGTCGATGACGGCCCGGCCTATCAGGCGGTCGCGCTCGGCTTCTGCGGCACGCTGACCGACGGCCCCGTCTACAAGGACGTCGCCCCGGTGATGAAGTTCAAGTCGAACAAGGGCGTCGGCCTCGGCCTCGTCGCGACCGGCCTGTTCTACAACACCAAGGTCTTCGCCGAGAACAAATGGCCGGCCCCGACCTCCTGGAACGATCTCAAGTCCAAGACCTACGGCAAGAAGATCGTCACCCCGCCGATCAACAACACCTATGGCCTGCATGCCCTGATCGCGATGGCGCAGATCGGCGGCGGCGGCGAATCCAATATCGAGCCGGGCTTCAAGACCTTCAAGGACGAGATCAACCCGAACGTCATCGCCTATGAGCCGTCCCCGGCGAAGATGACCGAGCTGTTCCAGAACGGCCAGGCCGTGCTCGGCGTCTGGGGCTCGGGCCGCGTCAAGGCCTTTGCCGACACCGGCTTCCCGGTCGCCTTCGTCTATCCGAAGGAAGGCAGCTTCGCGCTCGGCGTGGCCGCCTGCCCGGTCGAGGGCGCCAAGAACCCAGCCGAGGCCAACGCCTTCATCCAGTTCATGCTCTCGCCCGCGATCCAGAAGATCATGGCCATCGGCGCCGGCTTCGGCCCCGCCAACACGACCGTGACCCTGACCAAGGACGAGCAGAAGGGCCTGCCCTATGGCGACGAGGTCAAGGCGCTGAAGGCGGTCGACTGGGACATCGCCAACGCCAAGCGCGAGGAATGGACCAAGCGCTGGAACCGCGAGATCGAGCGGTAAGGCTCCGTCCGTCATTCTCGGGCGCCGCGACGCGGCGACCCGAGAATCTCGTGACGAGCACATCGCCACCGTCATGCTCGGGCTTGACCCGGGCATCTCGTCCCAGGCGTTCAGAGATGGTCGGGTCAAGCCCGACCATGACGCCCGATCTTTGAGCTGAAACCTTCGAAAGTCCCATGTCCCATCTCGTCCTCGACGGCCTGACCAAGCGCTTCGGCGGCTTCACTGCCGTCGACGCCATGAACCTCTCCGTCGAACGCGGCGAATTCATTTCCCTGCTCGGCCCTTCCGGCTGCGGCAAGACCACGACGCTCCAGATGATCGCTGGCTTCGTCGAGGTCGACGACGGCGGCATCCGGCTCGATGGGGCCGATCTGGTGTCGGTGGCGCCCAACAAGCGCGGTCTCGGCATCGTCTTCCAGAGCTATGCGCTGTTCCCGCATATGACGGTGGCGGAGAACATCGCCTTCGGGCTCGAGATGCGCGACGTGCCCAGGGCCGATCGCGATCAGCGCACCCGGGAGGCGATGGAACTCGTCGGCCTCAAGGGCTTCGCCGACCGCTATCCGCGCCGCATGTCGGGCGGCCAGCAGCAGCGCGTCGCGCTGGCCCGCGCGCTGGTGATCAAGCCGGCTTTGCTCCTGCTTGACGAGCCGCTCTCCAATCTCGACGCCAAGCTGCGCGAGGAGATGCAGGGCGAGTTGCGCCAGATCCAGCGCTCGATCGGCACCACCACGATCCTCGTCACCCACGACCAGCACGAGGCGATGGCGCTCTCGGACCGGATCGTGCTGATGAACCATGGCCGCATCGAGCAGATCGGCGCGCCGCACGAGGTCTATGACCGGCCGGCCAGCGCCTTTGTCGCGAGCTTCCTCGGCAAGACCAATGTGCTCGCCGCCACCGGCGACGGGCAGGGCGCGGTCACTATCGGCGGGCTCGCCCTCGCCCTGCCGGGCGCCGGCAAGGGGCCGCTGCAACTGGCCGTTCGGCCCGAGCGCCTGACCTTCGCGCAAGCCGGCGAGCCCGGCCTCGAGGCCCGCATCACCGGCCGCATCTTCCAGGGCGCGCACTGGCAGTTCAGCGCCGACAGCGCCGCCGGGGTGCTCTGCCTGATGCGCGGCAACAATGGCGAGGCGGTTCCCGCCGAGGGCGAGACGGTGCGGCTGCGCTTCTCGGCCGCCGACGCGGCCATCCTGCCCGCCGGAGCGGCGGCATGAGCGGCGTCGTCACGCAGCGCAACGCGCCCTTCCTTTTGACCGGGCCGGCGCTGCTGGTCTTCCTCGGGCTGGTGATCATCCCGCTGGGCATGACCGTGCTGCTCTCCTTCTACGACTGGGGGCAGTACAAGGGCATCGTTCCCGACTTCACGCTGAAGAACTGGATCGAGGTCTTCACCGATTCCTACTTCTTCGAAATCTTCATGCGGACCTTCCGCATCGCCTTCCTGGTGACGCTGGCGGCGATCGTCATCGGCGTGCCCGAGGCCTATATCCTCAACCGGATGTCGCCGGCCTGGCGCAGCGCCTTCCTGCTCGTGATCATCGGCCCGCTGCTGGTCTCGGTCGTGGCGCGCACGCTTGGCTGGGCGCTGCTCCTGGGCTCGACCGGCCTCGTCAACCAGGGCCTGATCGCGCTCGGCCTGATCAAGACGCCGCTCGAATTCATGTTCACCGAGACCGGCGTCGTCATCGCGCTGATCCATGTGCTGATCCCCTTCATGATCCTCGCGGTCTGGGCCTCGCTGCAGCGGCTCGACCCGCAGATCGAGAATGCCGCGCTCTCGCTCGGCGCCGGCCGCATCACGATCTGGCGGCGCGTGATCCTGCCGCAGATCGTGCCGGGCATCCTCTCGGGCTCGATCATCGTCTTCGCACTCGCCGCCAGCGCCTTCGCCTCGCCGGCGATCATCGGCGGGCGCCGTCTCAAGGTCGCCTCGACGCTGGCCTATGACGAGTTCCTGAACACGCTGAACTGGCCGCTGGGCGCCGCGGTGGCGACGCTGCTGCTCGTCGCGCTCGTGCTGATCACCGTCGGCTCCAACCGCCTGATCGAGCGCCGCTACGCACAGGTGTTCGAATGAGGGACCAGACCAACACACCAGCCCTCATCCTGAGGAGCCGCGAAGCGGCGTCTCGAAGGATGCTTCAGGAGGCTCCGGAGATCACTGGACCATCCTTCGAGACGCGCCTGTCGGCGCTCCTCAGGATGAGGGCTTTGGAAAGCCTCATCGAAGGAACCCTTCCATGAGACGCAACGGCATCCCCGCGCTGATTTTCCACGGGCTCTTCGTCGTCTTCATGCTGGCGCCGCTGCTGATCGTCTGCGTCGTCGCCTTCACGCCCGAGGGCTATCTCTCGCTACCGACGCGCGGCCCGAGCCTGCGCTGGTTCCGGGCGATCTTCGACTATCCCGAGTTCATCCGGGCCTTCCGCGATTCGCTCTGGCTGGCGGCTTTGTCCTCGACCATCGCGATCGGGCTTGCGGTGCCGGCGGCGCTCGCCATCGCGCGCTACCGCTTCCCCGGACGCGAGGCGATCACGGCGCTGTTCATGTCGCCGCTGATGGTGCCGCATGTCGTGCTCGGCATCGCCTTCCTGCGCTTCTTCACGCAGATCGGCATCTCCGGCACCTTCGTCGGCCTGGTGCTGAGCCATATCATCGTGGTCATCCCCTTTGCGCTGCGGCTCGTGCTGGCGGCCTCCTACGGCATCGACCGGCGCATCGAGCATGCTGCGATCTCGCTCGGCGCCGGCACGGCTACGGTCTTCCGCCGGGTGACGCTGCCGCTGATCCTGCCGGGCGTCGTCTCCGGCTGGCTCTTGGCGGCGATCAACTCCTTCGACGAGGTCACGATGACCGTGTTCATCGCCTCGCCGGCGACCGTGACGCTGCCGGTGCGCATGTTCCTCTACATCCAGGACAACATCGACCCGCTGATCGCGGCCGTCTCCGCCTGCCTGATCGCGATGACCGCGATCCTGCTCTTCGCGCTCGACCGGCTGTTCGGGCTCGACCGCCTCTTCGTCGGATCCGGAAAGGGCTGACAGACGTGACGAACTCAGCATTGTCATCGGAAGCCGACATCGTCGTCGTCGGCGGTGGCGTCGTCGGCGGCGCCATGGCGCTCGGCCTGGCGCGCGGCGGCGCCCGCGTCACCGTGCTCGACGAGGGCGATGTCGCCTTCCGCGCGTCGCGTGGGAATTTCGCGCTGGTCTGGGTCCAGTCCAAGGGGCTGGGCATGCCCGACTATGCGATGTGGTCGCGCCGTTCGGCCGAGCAATGGCACGAACTCGCGGACGTGCTGCACGAGGACACCGGCATCGACGTCGCCCACAGCCAGCCCGGCGGCTTCATGCTCTGCCTCTCGGAAACGGAGCTGGAGCAGCGCCGCCAGACCATGCAGCGGCTGCACAACCAGATGTCGCTGAGTGATTTCCCCTATGAGATCCTCGATCATGACGAGACCAAGCGCCGTCTGCCCGACATCGGGAAGGATGTGGTCGGCTCGGTCTACAGCCCGCTCGACGGCCATGTTAATTCGCTCAAGCTGTTCCGGGCGCTGCGCGACGCCAGCGCACGCCGCGGTGTCGACTATCGCCCCAACTGCACGGTCGACAGCATCACCTCGGACGCGGGCGGCTTCCGGCTGAAGGGCGCCTTCGGCGAGATCGCGGCGGGCAAGGTCGTGCTTGCGGCGGGGCTCGGCAATGCGCGGCTCGCGCCCATGGTCGGGCTCGACGCGCCGGTGAAGCCGAGCAAGGGCCAGATCATCGTCACCGAGAAGACGGACGCCTTCCTGCACAACCCGATGGTGACGATCCGCCAGACCGACGAGGGCGGCATCATGATCGGCGACAGCCAGGAGGATCGCGGCTTCGACACCGTGGTCGGCCAGCCGATCCTCTCGGTCATGGCCGAGCGCGCGGTTCGGATGTTCCCGCGGCTGGCGGGGCTGAACGTGGTGCGCTCCTGGTCGGCGCTGCGGGTGATGAGCCCCGACGGCTTCCCGATCTACGACCAGTCGCTCAGCCATCCCGGTGCCTTCGTCGTCACCTGCCATTCCGGCGTGACGCTCGCCGCCAACCACGTCCTGACGCTCGCCCCCGCCATCCTGTCGGGCGGGTTGCCGGACACGCTCGATGCCTTTTCCGCACGGAGGTTCCATGTTCCGGCCCATGCATGAGGCGAAGCCGGCCGAGGCGCTCGGCTTCACCTTCGATGGTCGCGCGCTGACGGCGCGCGCCGGCGACACGGTCGCGGCCGCGCTGCTGGCCAACGGAATCCAGGCCTGCCGCCAGACGCCGGTCTCGGGCGCGGATCGCGGACCCTATTGCATGATGGGCGTCTGCTTCGACTGCCTCGTCGTCATCGACGGCGTCGGCAACCGCCAGGGCTGCCTCGTGCCGCTGCGCGAGGGCATGCGGATCGAAACCCAGGCCGGGCGCCGCCATCCCGACGGGGCCCAATCATGATCACGATCGAAACAATCGGCGAGGTCGCCGAGCATTACGACATCGCTGTCGTCGGCGCAGGCCCCGCCGGGCTCGCCGCAGCGGCGCGCGCGGCCGAACTCGGCCTCTCCGTGCTGCTGGCCGACGAGAACCCCGCGCCGGGCGGCCAGATCTACCGCGCCATCACCACGACGCCGGTCACGCCGCGCGCCGTTCTCGGCGAGGATTACTGGAAGGGCGGGGCGCTGGTCGACCGGCTCAAGCCGACGGCAACCGCCTATGCGCCGGGCTGCACGGTCTGGTCGGTCGCGCCTGACGAGGCGGGCGGTGTCGAACTCGGCCTTTCGCTCGGCGGCCAGGCCCGGCTCATCTCCGCCGGTCAGGTCATCCTGGCGACGGGCGCGCAGGAGCGGCCCTTCCCGATTCCGGGCTGGACCCTGCCGGGCGTGATGACCGCGGGCGCCGCCCAGATCGCGCTGAAGGCCTCGGGCCTGGTGCCGAGCGGCCGCACGGTCATCGCCGGCTGCGGTCCCTTGCTCTATCTGCTCGCCGGCCAGCTCGCGGCGGCCGGCGCCACCATCGTCGCGGTGCTCGACACCACGCCGCGCCGCAACTGGCTCGCCGCCATCGCCGCGTTTCCCGATTTCCTGCGCTCGCCCTATCTCGCCAAGGGCCTGAAGCTCATGGCCACGGCGCGGGGCAAGCTGCCGTTCAAAACCGGCGTCACCGCGCTGGCGGCCGAAGGCTCCGGCAAGCTCACGGGCGTGACGGTGACGCGGGGCGGAGCGACCGAGACCATCCCCTGTGACGCGCTCCTGCTGCATCAGGGCGTCATCCCCGGCATCAACCTCGCCAACGCCGCCGGCTGCGCGCAGCACTTCGATACAGTCCAGCATTGCTGGACGCCGACGGTGGACGGCTGGTTCGCCTCCTCGATCCCCGGCATCGCGATTGCCGGCGATGGGGCCGGCATCGGTGGCGCCGAGAGCGCGGCGCTGCGCGGCGAGATCGCGGCGCTCGACGCCGCGCACCGGCTCGGCAGGCTCTCGGAGGCCGAGCGCAACGAGAAGGCAGCCCCCACACAGGCCGAACTCGCCCGCAGCCTGCGCGGGCGCCGCTTCCTCGACCTGCTCTATCGCCCGGCCCTGCAATTCCTCGCGCCCCCGGCGGACGAGACCATCGTCTGCCGCTGCGAGGAGGTCACCGCCGGCCAGATCCGCGACACGGCGCGGCGCCTCGGCGTTACCGGCCCCAACCAGATGAAGGCCTTCCTGCGCTGCGGCATGGGCCCCTGCCAGGGTCGCCTCTGCGGCCCGACCGTGGTCGAGCTGATCGCACAGGAGCGCGGCGTCTCGGCCGAGGAGACCGGCTATTACCGGCTGCGCCCGCCGGTGAAGCCGGTGACGCTGTCCGAACTCGCGGCCCTGCCGCCGACGGATGCCGCCATCAAAGCGGTGGTGCGGTGAGCGAAGGGCGCCGCAGCGCCGACGTCATCGTCATCGGCGGCGGCATCCATGGCTGCTCGACCGCGTTGCACTGCGCGATGCGCGGGCTCTCGGTCATCCTGATCGAGAAGGACCATGCCGGCCGCCATGCCTCCGGCGTCAACGCCGGCGGTGTGCGCCAGCTCGCGCGCCATGTCGCGGAGATCCCGCTCTCCAACACCTCGATGGCGCTCTGGCACCGCATCGGCGACCTCGTCGACGATGATTGCGGCTTCACCTCCGACGGGCAGGTGCTGGTCGCGGAGGACGAGGAAGACCTCGGCAACTGCCGCGCCCGCGTCGACGACCTGACTCTGCGCGGCTTCCACCATGAAGAGCTGATCGACGCGGCCGAACTGCGCCGCCTCGTGCCGGCCGTCTCGGACGCCTGCCCCGGCGGCGTCGTCTCGCGCCGCGACGGTGCGGCGATCCCGCTGCGCGCGACGCAGGCCTTCAAGCGCAAGGCCCAGAGCCTCGGCGCCGACATCCGCGAGGGCGTGCGTGTCACCCGCGTCGCCCGCGACGGCGCCAACTGGCGCGTCGAGACCGATCACGGCGCCTTTCTCAGCTCCCGCATCGTCAATGCCGCGGGCGCCTGGGCCGACCGCATCGCTGCCGATCTGGCTGAGCCGGTGCCGCTCGAGGTCATCGCGCCGATGCTGATGATCACGGCCCGGATGCCGGCCTTCATCAAGCCGGTGGTGATCCTGCGCAAGCGCAAGCTCTCCTTCAAGCAGTTCGAGAACGGCACCGTGCTGATCGGCGGCGGCTATCTCGGTCGCGCCATCCGCGACGAGAACCGCACCGTGCTCGACTGGGGCAAGCTCGCCACCAATGCCAGGACGGTCTGGGACCTGTTTCCGATCATGCGCGGGGCGCCGATCCTGCGTGCCTGGGCCGGCATCGAGGCACGCATGCCCGACGATCTGCCCGTCTTCGGCAAGAGCGCCCGGCATGAAGGCGTCTACCACCAGTTCGGTTTCTCGGCCCATGGCTTCCAGCTCGGGCCGGGCGCCGGGGCCGTCATGGCCGAGATCATCGCCACCGGCTCGAGCAACGTCCCGATCGACGGGCTCGGCATCGCGCGGTTCGCGCCGTCGTCACACCAGCCGGCATTGCGAGCGTAGCGAAGCAATTCAGGGGCCGCCGTGCGCTGCTGCCCTGGATTGCTTCGCTGCGCTCGCAATGACGACCACAGCCTTTCACCCCAGGAGAGAAGACATGACCATCAAGCGCCACATCAAGACCCCGATCCAGAACCGCGTCGTCGAGGCCGGGAACCTCGTCTTCGTCGGCGGCTGCATCGCCGACGACATCACCCAGTCGATGGGCCCGCAGACGCAGAACATCCTGACCAAGATCGAGAGCTATCTCGGCGAGGTCGAGCTCGACCGCAAGGCGATCGTCGCCGCGACCATCTTCGTCACCGATCTGCCGGGCAAGAAGGAAATGGACCCGGTCTGGACCGCGTTCTTCGGAGACGCGCTTCCGACCCGCGCGACCGTCGGCGTCGCCGATCTCGGCGGCGCGCTGATCGAGATCGTCTGCACCGCCAGCCGCGGCTGAGGGCCGACTTGAAGCGCGGGTCGTCCCGGGCGCCCGCAGGGTGACCCGGGACCCATTCCGGAACAGTTCAGGAATGGATCCCGGATCTCCGCTTCGCTGCGTCCGGGATGACGGCGCGTTATTGGTATCGCTCAAACCGCCACGACATAGCCATCCCGGCGCGGGTCCGCCGCGCCGGTCATCACGCCGGTGACGGGGTCGACCGACACCGCCTGCATGCCGCCGCAGCGCATCGTCCAGCCCGTGTCGAAGGCGGTGATGGCGTGGCCGCGCCGGCGCAGCTCGGCCAGGGTCTCGGGCGCGATCCGGTTCTCGGCCTCGATCGCCCGCCCGTCCCAGAGCCGCGCGCGCGGCGCCTCGATCGCGTCCTGCAGCGGCAGCCCGAAATCGAGATGCTGCACCATCGCCTGGGTCTGCGTCTGCATGATGCCGTAGGAGCCCGGCGTGCCGAGCGCGAGCACGGGGCGGCCATCCCGCGTCGACAGGCTGGGCGACATGCACATCGGCAGTTCGTCGCCGGGCTTCGAGCGGTTCGGGCTGCCGGTCTGGACGTCCGACCAGTACAGGAAATTGTTGAGGCAGACGCCGGTGCCCGGCACCACGATCCCGCTGCCGAAGGGGCTGCCCAGGCTGTTGGTGATGCACACCAGATTGCCCTCGGAATCCGCCGCCGAAAACGAGGTCGTATGCGCCGGGTCCTCGCCCGGCTGCGGCGTCCATTGCTCCGTCGGGCCCTCCACCGGCGCGCCGTCGGTCAGGCGCTGGCGCAGTGCGGCTAGCGCATCCTCCGTGAAGATCCCGGCGAGGCGATCGGGCGAGGGGTTGTTGGCGGCGATGCGGACACCGGCCGCCAGCCGGATTGCGCGGAAGACGAGGTCGAGATGCTCCGGCCCGTCCTTGGCGAGGGCGCCGAGATCGCTGCCCTCGAGGATCTTCAGGCTGAGCAGGAACTGGAAGGCCTCGCAGGGCGGCGGTGGCACATGGACGGTGAGGCCGCGATAGGAGGCCGCGAAAGGCTCGCGCCAGCGCGGCGCCACCGCCGCGAGATCCTCCATCGTCATCAGCCCGCCGAGCGAACGCAGATGGGCGACGATGCGCTGCCCCAGCGCGCCGCGATAGAGATGATCCGGCCCCTCTGCCGCGATGGCGGCAAATGTTGTCGCGAGATCGGGCTGGCGCAGCACCTGGCCCACCCGGATGGGGCCGCCCTCGGGCAGATAGGTCGCGGCGAAACCGGGATAGAGCTCCGTCCACGCCTCCAGCAGCGGCGCCTGTTCGTTGAACTCGGCGACGCCGAATTCCGAGAGGGCGAAGCCGTCCCCGGCGAGCGCGATCGCTGGGGCGAAAACCTCGGCCAGCGTCTTGCGGCCATGGCGCGAGACGAGTTCGCACCAGCCGGCGAGGTTTCCCGGCATCGCCACGGCATGGGGTCCGCGCTCGAGATCGCTGCGCTGCGTGAAGCGCTCGGCCGGGAAGCTCTTCTGGATCGGCGGCACGAAGTCGAGCACGCTGACGCGGCCCTCCGCCGCCGACCAGAGCGTCGCCGAGCCCATGCCCGACAGGCTCGACATGAAGGGCTCGACCACGGAGAGCGCCGCTGCCGTCGCGGCGATGGCGTCGAACGCGTTGCCGCCCTGGATCAGCAGCCGCGCGCCCGCCTGGGCCGCGAGCGGATGGGCCGCGGCGACGATGCCGTGGCGGGACTGGATCGTCGGGCGGCGGCCATCCATCGTCGGTCTCCTCGCAGCGGCTCTTGAGTGGCCGGCGCGCGATCAGAGCATGACGGGGGCGGGGCGCGACAGAGCCCCGGGCCTGCGCTGCGCGGGCCGGGGCCGGCGCGGCGCGCATGGCGACGATGCGGGGCTCAGTTCAGCACGAGCCGCGGCAGCCAGAGCACGACCTCGGGGATGAAGGTGATGATCGCCAGCACGCCGAATCCGACACCGAGGAAGGGCAGCACCTCCCGCACGACCCGCTCGATCTTCACCTGGGCGAAGTTGCCGCAGATGTAGAGGAGAATGCCGACCGGTGGCGTCAGCAGGCCGAGCATTAGGTTGAAGACGATGACCAGCCCGAAATGCACCAGATCGATGCCGACCGCCTCGACGATCGGGATCAGCACCGGGATCAGGATGATCATGGCCGCGATCGCTTCCATGAAGCAGCCGACGATCAGCAGCAGCACGTTGATGAGGATCAGGATGACCCAGGGGTTGTCCGAGAAGGCGCCGATCCACGCGGCGATCTCGCGCGGCAGGCCGCTCACCGCCATCAGCCAGCCGAAGCCGGCGGCAAAGGCGATGATGATCATGACCACGGCGGAATCGAGCCCGCTCTGGACGCAGATGCTCCAGAGCTGCCGCCAGGACAGTTCGCGATGGATCACCATGGCGACGAAGAGCGCATAGAGCACGGCCACGGCGGCGCTCTCGGTGACGGTGACGACGCCGCCGGTGACGCCGAACAGGATGACGAAGGGCATCATCAGCGCCCAGATCGCGCCCCGGCCGGAGCGCAGCACCTCGCGCATCGGTACGGCCTCGTTGACCGGGTATTTCCGGGCCCGCGAGATCAGGTAGACCACCATGGCCAGCCCGCCGCCGAGCAGAAGGCCGGGGATGACGCCGCCGAGAAAAAGGGCGGCGACCGAGACGCCCTTGCCGACCGACAGGGCATAGATCACCAGCGGGATCGAGGGCGGGATGATCGGGCCCATCACCGAGGCGGAGGCCGTGATCGAGGCGGCGAAGCCGGGGTCGTAGCCCGAGCGCTTCATGCCGGGGATCAGCACCTTGCCCAGTGCGGTCGCATCGGCCACCGCTGATCCGGAGACGCCGGAGAAGACCATGCAGGACATCACGGTGGTGAGGCCGAGCCCGCCGGAGAAGCGGCCGACGCAGGCATTGGCGAAGCTGATGATGCGGGCGGTGATGCCGCCGACATTCATGATGTTGCCGGCCAGGATGAAGAACGGGATCGCCAGCAGCGAATAGGAATCGGCACCGATCAGCGCCCGCTGCACGAAGACCGAGAAGGGCAGCGTCGGGTGGTTGGCGATCGTCATGACGGCGGCGAGCGCCATCGCGAAGGCGATCGGCAGGCCCAGCACCATCATCACGCCGAAGGAGAGCATCAGCACGCCGGCCATCGGGGTCGTCTCCTAGAGATGAACGTCGCCGAGCGGATCGCGCCTGGCCGGATCGAACAGCTTCTCGATCCAGAACACGATCATCAGCGCGGCGCAGAACGGCGCGGCGAAGTAGAAGGAGGCGGGGCTGATCTCCAGCGCTCCGAAGGTCTGGCCAAGCGTGCCGATGGAGATCTGCAGCCCGAACCAGAGCATCAGCACGGCCAGCAGCAGGATGAGCCCCTGGTTGAGCCAGTGCACCAGCGTCTGCAGCCGCTGCGGCAGCATCAGCACGAACATGTCGATCGCGATGTGCAGCATGTTGCGGTAGAGCACCGCCGCGCCGGCGAAGACCGACCAGACGAACAGGATCCGGCAGACCTGCTCGGTCCAGGACAGCGGGCGCTCGAGCCCGTAGCGATACCAGACCGCCGCGATCGTGATCAGCACGATCGCCGCGATCGACACGCCGATGATGGCGCGGGCGGTCCATTCGCAAAGGTCGCAGAGCCTGCGCCATAGCGCAGGCAGGCCGGTCAGGGGCTGCATGGCAATCCTGTCACGCGAAGGAAAGTTGCCGGGCCCGCGGTGGGCCCGGCAGCGATGGCGATCCGATGATCAGGCGATCGTCTTGATCCGGTCGACCCACTTCTTCACATGGGCGAACTCGGTCTCCATGCCTTCGAGCGTCTTGCGGAAGGCGTCCTTGTCGACCTCGTTGATCGCGATGTTCTTGGCCTTGACCAGGGCCAGGATGCGGTCGTCGTCGGCGATCACCTTCGGACGCAGCGAGTCCTCCATGTCGCGGGCGGCCTGGATGAGGGCCTTGCGCTGGTCCTCGTTGACCGCGCGGAAGCTCGCTTCCGAGATCACGATCATGTTGTCCTGCATCATGTGCTCGGTCAGGGCGAGGTTCTTGTTCACGTCGAAGATGCCGCCGTTGAAGGTCAGCGCCATCGGGTTCTCCTGGCCCTCGATCACCCCCGACTTGAGGGCCTGGAACACCTCCGGCCAGGGAAGCGGCGTGGGCGAGGCGCCGAAGCGCTCGAAGGTCCGGCGCCACATCGTGGTCTCCGGCACGCGGATCTTGAAGCCCTTGAGATCGGCCGGCGTCTTGACGACACGGCTGGAGGAGAGCTGGCGCGGCATGCGCGGGATGGCGCCGAGCGGACGCAGCTTGGCCTGAGCCGCGACGTCGTCGCCATATTCGGCCATGATCGCGGTCATGACCTTGTCCTTGTGGGCGACGTTCTTGAACAGATAGGGATAGGTGAAGACCTCGGCCGGCTTGTACCAGCCGGCGAGCAGGGCCGCGCCCGGCGTCGCGACATGGATCGAGCCCTGCAGCAGCCCCTCGACATTCTCGCGCTCGCCACCGAGTGCTCCGGCATGGTGGGAGGCGATGTCGATCTGGCCCTTGGTCAGCTCCTTCACGCGCGCGGCGAAGACGTCGAGGCTCTGGGAGATGAAGTCGGTCTGCGGCGTCGCCGAGGCTCCGATCCATTTCAGTTGCTGGGCCCTCAGAATACCGGGGATGGCGATGAGGCCGGCGCCGAGCGCGGCTCCTGCCAGGACGGTCCGGCGGGTCGGCTGGTCTGTTCTGCTCTTGGTCATGATGTCCTCCCTGGACGTTGGGCCGGCCCGTTATCTCGGGCTCTCGCCGGTCTGCACTGCTAGGCCGGGGCGACGTCAGCCCCGGAAGAGATCCTCCATCTCGCGGCGAACCTTGACCGCGGCATCGTCGGCGTCGAAGGCGACGTCCGACCACTTCAGCCGCTGGCCCAGCGCGATATCATGCTTGAGCTTGACGCGATGGGCGAGGCCCAGCGGCAGATAGCCTTCCGCCAGCGAGGTCTTGGCCGGCGTCTGCTTGCCCCATACGCAGAAGCCGCCCTCGCCATCCAGCATTTCGCCGGCCTTGAGGTCGCGCTTGGCGGTGGCGACGACGTCGGAATTGAAGCAGATCGGCGCGCCCGTCGGCTCATGACGCAGCGCGGCGGAGGCGACCGAGATGCCGAGTTCCAGCCCGATCATGTGGATCGGCCGGTAGAGGCACGAGTAGCGACCGCTCTTGTCGGGCAGCATCGAATACTCGCGGAAGCACTCCTCGCTATAGGCGCTGTCGGATTCGAAGACGACATAGGTGCCCATGACCAGGCTGTGGGGCACGTCGGTGCCGTCGCGATAGACCGAGGAGGTCACCTCGGTGACGCCGGCCCGCTCCAGCACGCCGCCATCGGCCTTGGGCTTGCAGATCTCGGCATGCTCGAACCGCGTCGCCGGCGGGAAGGACAGGCCTTCCGTCTGCGATTCCAGCCCCGTCGCGTTGCAGACCGCGGTCATCTCGATGCCCGACTTGGTGCCGTCGACGAAGGAGTTGAACATCTTCGGATTGATCGAGTTGCGATCCTTGATCTTCATGTACTTGTCGAGGATGTCCCAGACCGTGTCGGGCGTCGACTGGTGGTAGGTCGGGTGGTAGCGCGTGCCCTTGCCGGCGCTGACGACCCGGAAGCCCGAGGCGCGGGCCCAGTCGACATGGTCGGCGATCAGGGCCGGCTGGTCGCCCCAGGCCAGCGAATAGACCACGCCGGCCTCGCGCGCCTTGCGCGCCAGCAGCGGCCCGGCGCAGGCGTCGGCCTCGACATTGACCATGACGATGTGCTTGCCATTGGCGATGGCGCGCATCGCGAAGCGGATGCCGGCACCCGGATCGCCCGTCGCCTCGATGATGACCTCGACGCCGGGATGGTCGATCAGCGCGTCCCCGTCCTCGGTGACGAGCGTCGCACCGTTCTTCAGCGCATCGTCGATCGAGGTGGCCGCGTATTGTTCCTCCGGCCAGCAGGCGAGTTTCAGCTGCGAGCGGGCGCGGGCGGTGTTGAGGTCGGCGACGCCGACGATGTGCATCCCGTCCGTGCTGCGGGCCTGGGAGAGGAACATGGTGCCGAACTTGCCGGCGCCGATGATGGCGACGGTGACCGGCTTGCCGGCGGCCTTCCGTTCGAGAAGCAGTCTATGCAGGTTCATGCGCCGGTTCTTTCCTCGTCAGGCCGACCGCGGAGATCGGACGTCTCGTCATTCGAGGAGGCATCGCATGGAGAAGGGGTGGCGAACGCGGGCTGCGCGTCACCTGGCGCCGGTTGCCGGCGCGTCATTCCTCCCTGCGGGCCGCAGCTTCGTTTGATGAGCTGCATTCCTCATGTCATAGGCGTAACATGGGGTTCGTTCACTGGAAAAACGAATAAGTTTGGCATGATCGACGAATAGGATTCACCGATGATCGGAGGCATGCCACCGCTGCAATGGCTGCAGACCTTCCGGGCCGTGATGGAGGCCGGAAGCTTCGCCGGCGCGGCCAAGCTGATGAACCTGACGCCATCCGCGATCAGCCATCAGATGCGCGCGCTGGAGGGCATGCTGGGGCGGCCCCTGTTCCTGCGGGTGCGGCGCAGTGTCGTCCCGACCGAGGAGGCGCTGACCTACTCCGCCTCAATCGGCGAAAGCTTCGCGCGGCTGATGACGGCGACCGTCCGGGTCGCGTCGGGGGCGGGCGTGCGGCGCCTGCCGATCCATGCCTCGCCGAGTTTCGCCACCCTCTGGCTGATGCCGCGGCTCGGCCAGTTCCTGCGCGAGCATCCCAGCATCGACGTCGCGCTCTTCGCCAGCCATGAGCCGGCCCGCCTCGGGCAGGACGGCATCCTCATCGACATCCAGTATGCGCGGCCGGTGCCGGAGGATTGCGAGGCGGTGGCGCTGGGCGAGGAGCTGATCGTCCCGCTCGCCAGCCCCGCTTTCGTGGCCGCGCATGGGCTGGAGGCGCCCGGCGACATCGCCCGCGTGCCGCTGATCCAGTCGCTGCGCTGCGTCGTGCCCTGGGACCAATGGGCGGCGCGTTATGCGCCTTTCGTGCCGCTGAGCCCGCGCGGGCTGCAGTTCGACCGGGCCCATCTCGCGCTGGCTGCGGCCATGGACGGGCTCGGCCTCGCGCTCGAATCGACGCTGCAGGCGCGCGATCTGCTCGCCGCCGGCAAGCTCGTGATGCCCTTCGGGCCGCGCGGCATCGGCGTCGTCGCCCATCGCCTGATCTATCGCCGGGAGGAGCGTGCCAATCCCGAGATCCAGGCCTTCGTGGAATGGCTGATGCGCGAGATCACCGAGAAACCCGACCCCGAGGAGCGGGGCGAGCCCTGAGCGCGACGGTCGGGTCCATTGAGCCGGCGTGGCTCGGCGGTCAGGGCTGGACGGTGGTTTCGGCTTCGCGCTTGCGGGCCCAGCGTTGCAGGATCGGCCGGTAGCGCAGGAAGCGGACATAGAGCCATTCCAGCGCCGCGCCGACGACGCGGTTGCGTGCGACCAATCCGAGCGGGCGCAGCAAGGGGATGGCGCGCCACATCGCGGCGAAGGCGGCCGCACCCGACAACAGCGTCCCGTTCTCTTCCGCATGAAAGCGCGCCAGCAAGGCACCGCGGTCGATCGGGCAGGCCGTATCCTCGGAGGTCACGTCGAGGAAGGTGATCGCGCCCTTGCGGTCGAGCCGCTTCATCGCCGCGATCTCGCGGCGGCACAGCGGGCAGTCGCCATCATACCAAACGGTTGGACCGGTCATAGACGCAGAGATGGGCCCTGTGCGGCGGCGCGGCAAGCGGGCCCGGCGCCGCAGGCGTCGATGTCGCAGGGGTGGAAAACAAGTCGTCCCGGCGCGGGGGCGCCGGGACGATGAGGGGGGCGGCACGCGCCCCCGAACAGAGCCGCCTCAGTTCAGGTCGAAGCGGCCGGCATTCATGACCTTGACCCACGCCGCCACGAAATCGGCGACGAACTTCGCCTTGGCGTCGTCCTGGGCATAGACCTCGGCATAGGCGCGCAGCACCGAGTTCGAGCCGAAGACGAGGTCGACCCGGGTCGCGGTCCACTTCACCGTGCCGCTCTGGCGCTCGACGATGTGGTAGAGGTTCTTGCCGACGGGCTCCCAGCGATAGGCCATGTCGGTGAGCGCGACGAAGAAGTCCGTCGTCAGCGCGCCGACATTGTCGGTGAACACGCCATGCGCCGTGCCGTTATGGTTGGCGCCCAGCACGCGCAGGCCGCCGACCAGTGCCGTCATCTCCTGCGCCGTCAGGCCCAAAAGCTGGGCGCGGTCGAGCAGGAGTTCTTCGGGGCTGACCGTGTAGTCCTTCTTCAGCCAGTTCCGGAAGCCGTCGGCGACAGGCTCCATCACGGCGAAGGAGTCAGCGTCGGTCTGCTCGGGCGTGGCGTCGCCACGGCCGGCCGCGAAGGGAACGCTGATCTCGACGCCAGCCGCCTTGGCGGCCTGTTCGACGCCATAGGACCCGGCGAGCACGATCACGTCGGCGATGCTCGCGCCGGTCTGCGCCGCGATGCCTTCCAGAACGCTGAGTACGCGGGCCAGTCTCGCCGGCTCGTTGCCCTCCCAGTCCTTCTGCGGCGCGAGGCGGATGCGCGCGCCATCGGCACCGCCACGCAGGTCGGAGCCGCGGAAGGTCCGCGCGCTGTCCCAGGCGGTCGAGACCATCTCGGCGATGGAGAGGCCGGACGCCGCAATCTTCGCCTTGACGGCGGCGACGTCGTAGTCGCGCCGGCCGGTGGGGATCGGATCCTGCCAGATCAGGTCCTCAGCCGGCACCTCGGGGCCGAAATAGCGGATCTTCGGGCCCATATCGCGATGGGTCAGCTTGAACCAGGCGCGGGCGAAGGTATCCGAGAAATAGGCGTGGTCGCGGCTGAAGCGCTCGCAGATCTCGCGATAGACCGGGTCCATCTTCATCGCCATGTCGGCATCGGTCATGATCGGCATGACGCGGATCGAGGGATCCTCGACGTCGACAGGCATGTCCTCCTCGCGGATGTCGATCGGCATCCACTGGAAGGCGCCGGCGGGCGACTTCTTGAGCTCCCACTCATAGCCGAAGAGCAGGTCGAAATAGCCGTTGTCCCAGGTGGTCGGATGGGTCGTCCAGGCGCCCTCCAGGCCCGACGTGACGGTATCGCGGCCGATCGAGCGGGTGCTGTGGTTCATCCAGCCCATGCCCTGCTCGGCGATCTCTGCGCCCTCGGGCGCCGGGCCCAGCCGCGCTGCATCGCCATTGCCGTGGGTCTTGCCGACGGTGTGGCCCCCGGCGGTCAGGGCGGCGGTTTCCTCGTCGTTCATCGCCATGCGGGCGAAGGTCTCGCGGACATGGGCCGCCGTCCGCAGCGGGTCGGGCACGCCGTTCACGCCCTGCGGGTTGACGTAGATCAGGCCCATCTGCACGGCGGCGAGCGGGTTCTCCATCGTCGACGCGTCCATCAGGTCGCCGTAGCGGCTGTCGGACGGCGCCAGCCACTCCTTCTCGGCGCCCCAGTAGATGTCCTTCTCCGGGTGCCAGATGTCCTCGCGCCCGAAGCCGAAACCGAAGGTCTTCAAGCCCATCGATTCATAGGCGACGTTGCCGGCCAGGATCAGCAGGTCTGCCCAGCTGACCTGGTTGCCGTATTTCTTCTTGATCGGCCACAGCAGGCGGCGCGCCTTGTCGAGATTGGCGTTGTCCGGCCAGGAGTTCAGCGGCGAGAAGCGCTGGTTGCCGGTGCCGCCGCCGCCGCGGCCGTCGGCGAGGCGATAGGAGCCCGCTGCATGCCAGGCCATGCGGATGAAGAGGCCGCCATAATGGCCCCAATCGGCCGGCCACCAGGGCTGGCTGTCGGTCATCAGGGCGGTCAGGTCGCTCTTCAGCGCCGCGACGTCGAGCGTCTTCAGCGCCTCGCGATAGTCGAAACCCTTCAGCGGGTTGGTCTTGCTGTCGTGCTGGTGCAGGATGTCGAGGTTGAGCGCGTTCGGCCACCAGTTCATGGCCATGCCATCGGTCTTCGTCACCGCGCCATGCATCACCGGGCACAGGCCCTTGGGTGTCACGTTGGAGCCATCCATCACTTTTTCCCCGCGCTGTTGATCATGTCGGCTGATGCGGTCGGGGGCTTCACGCCGCTCGGATCGCTCAGATCGACCGCGTCGTAGCACGGGAAGGCGATAAAAATAATTTTGAATTTATAATCATTCTGATAAGCTGAGCCTATGATTGGCATCTCGATCAAGCATCTGCGCTATTTCGATGCGCTGGCGCGCCAGGGGCATTTCGGCCGGGCCGCCGAGTTCTGCTCGATCTCCCAGCCGGCCTTGTCGCTCCAGATCAAGGAGCTCGAGGAGATCCTCGGCGCCAAGCTGGTCGAGCGCAGCTCCAAGCAGATCCGGTTGACCACGCTGGGGGAGGCGTTCGCCCTGCGTGGGCGCGATATCCTGCAGGCGGTGGAGGAGTTGACCGATCTCGCCCGGGCCTCGCGCGGTCCCCTGGCCGGGCGCCTGCGCATCGGGGTCATCCCCACCGTCGCGCCCTATCTGCTGCCCCGGCTGATCAAGGAGCTGGTCGCGGGGTATCCCGGCATCGAGCTGCATCCGCGCGAGGCGCTGACCCGGATCCTGCTGGAGGATCTTGTCGGCGGGCGGCTGGACGCCGCTATCGTCGCCTTGCCCGTCTCGGAGCCCTCGCTGGCCGCCTTCACGCTGTTCGAGGAGGAGTTCGTGCTGGTCCGCCCGCGCGAGGACGCCGCCAAGCCGGTGCCGAGCCCGAGCATGCTGCGCGAGATGCGGCTTTTGCTGCTGGAGGAGGGGCACTGCTTTCGCGAGCAGGCCCTCGAGGTCTGCCATATGACGCCGCTGGCGCCGCGCGCCCTGATGGAGGGCAGCTCGCTGTCGACGCTCGTGCAGATGGTCGGCGCCGGGATTGGTGTGACGCTGATCCCCGAGATGGCGATTCCGGTCGAGATTCGCGGCGCGAGCGTCTGCATCGCAAGGCTCGATGCGCCGCGGCCGACGCGCCAGATCGGCATGGTCTGGCGCAAGACCAATCCGCTGGCCGGGCAACTGCTCGAGATCGCCGAGATGGTCCGCCGCGTCGGCCATCTGGCCCTGGAGGATGCGACCGGCGCCTTCGGCGCCGCCTCGATCGCGGCATAAAGCCACCGCGGGACGGCCGGGGCGGGCCCGCGACGTCAGATGTCAGACGAAGCGGCTCAGGACGAAGCCGGCGATGCCGATATGGGCCAGCGTGACCACGACCGACGCGCCATGCAAAACCTTGAAGCGGCTCTTGTCGCCCGTATCGGTCGCGGCGTTGATCGCCGGCATCAGCAGCTGGCGCGTCGGGATGGTCGAGACGGCGATGGCGAGAAGCCAGGCCGCCGAGACGCCGTCCCGGGGCGCGATCAACGCGGCCGCCGCTGCCGCAGTGGCCATCACGAACAGGTAGAAATGCGGGAAGGCGCGGCGCAGCACCCGCCCGGCCTCGCCTGCCGACAGCGTCGAGAACAGGATCGCGGCGAATCCGAACGAGAACAGGACCATGCCGCCAAACAGCAGCGCGACGGTCAGGAGGGCGGCGGTCTGCATCATCGAACCCTGTGCGTAAGAGAAAGAGGCGCCCCGGCCCGGCCGCGTAGGGCCACTGCAGACAGCGACATCACAGGCACCGCACGCGCTCCAGGATCTGCGGGATCTGCTGCTTGACCTTGAAGAAGCCTGCGCTCGCATGCGGCCAGATCAGTCTGTCCCAATCGCGCTGGAATTCGCGCAGCGTAATGCCGCGGGCGGCCAGCAGTGGCGCGGCTTGCGCCAGCCAATCATGCAGCGGGCCCTGCGTGACATAAGGCGTCGCGATCTGGCTCACGCCCGCCCGCTCGGCCCAGGCGACCAGATTGTCGGGCGCGTCGGCCTGCAAGGCGTGCGCAGCGAGCCCGGCGCGCGCGGCGGCATCTGCAAGCGCGGCTGCCTCGAACCGGATGACCGCATCCGACACCGGCAAGGGCGAGCGCAGGGGGCTCGCGGCGAGCGTGGCGCAGGCGCGGATGTCGAGGCCGGCGAGATCGAAATCCTCGAGCCGGCAATCCTCGTCGGTGAAGAGCAGCGCTGTGGGCCGGCCGTGCTCCGGCGCCACGACGCTGCGCAGGCTCTGTGCCGGCGGCAGGCCGTCGGGCTCCTGCGCTTCGAGGCCGTGCGTGACCTCGGCCAGATCGCTCTCGCGCGGCGTGAAGCGCTGGCCGGTGAACGTGGCGATGTTCCAGGCCTGCGCCGGGTAGGGCTTGCCACGCGTATGCAGCCCCGCCACCCAGCGCCAGCCCAGCGTGTTCGAGGCGGCGTCGCCGTCGAGCAGGTGCCGGTAGAAGAAATCCGCACCCAGCCGCCAGGGCAGCCCCAGCGTGAAGATCCAGATCGAGGCGAACCACATCCGGGCGTGGTTGTGGAGATAGCCGGTCTCGGTCAGCTCCTGCGCCCAGGCATCGAAACAGGCCAGGCCCGTGCGCCCTTCTTGCGCGTCCGAGACCCGGCGGCGCAGACGGCGGTCGCCCTCGAGCGCGGCGAGATCGGCGGAAAGGCCCGCGACATAGGCAGTCCAGACGGACGGGCGCCGCTCCAGCCAGCCCTTGAAATAGCCGCGCCAGAATACCTCCTCGATAAATTTCTCGGCGTCCTCCGGCCCATGCGCGGCGATGGCGGCGCCGACCAGCTCGGCCTCGGTGACGAGCCGGCGCCGAACGAAGGGGGACAGTTGCGAAACGGCATCGTGGCGACCGGGTCCATGGTCGAAATTGCGGCCATTGGCATAGCGCCGCCCCATCCGGGGGACGAAGTCTTCGAGCAGCTTCAGGCCCGTCTCGCGGGTCGCCATCGGTATCGATGTCATGGGGGACTACATCCGGGGTGACGCGGCATCTACGCCGGTAACGCCCCCGATCGCCACGTTATGCCGCTGTGACCGTTCGTCACCCTGTGCGGACCAAAGGATTCGTCGCGTCGCGCCCGCCGCCCTCGATGCACCGGGCCCGTGTCGATCATCGCCCGGCGTCGAGGATGATCTTGGCGGCGCTGACGCGGCCGGAATCGATATCCGCGAAGGCGCCGGCGCCGTCCCCAAGCGCGCGTTGCTCGATCCAGCCGAGCGCGCCGAGACGGCCGCTTGCGAGCGCATCGACGCTCTGGCCGAAATCGACGGGCGTGTAGCAATAGACTCCAGCCAGCGTGATTTCCTGGAGGGTGATCTTGCGGATGTCGAGGCCGCCTTCGCCAGGGATCAGGCCGACATGGACGATCACGCCGCCGGGGCGCACCATGCGGCAGGCGGCCGCGCGCGTCGCATCGGCGCCGACGGCATCGATGACGAGGTCGATCGCATTGGCGTCAGGCTCGTCGAGGCCGGGCGTGTAGGTGGAAAATCCCTCCGCGGCGAGGGTGGCGATGCGCAGCGGGTTGGTGTCGCCGATCCGGATGTCGCGGGCGCCGAACAGCCGCGCGACCAGTCCGGCGGCCAGCCCGATCGCGCCGCCGCCGAGCACCACGACGCGGCAGGCCGCCAGCGGCTGGTGCAGGCGCTGCAGGCCGGTCCGCACCGCATGCCAGGAGACGGCGACGGGCTCGGCCAGCGCCGCATGGGCGATCGGCATGGCGTCGGGAATCGGCGTCAGGTTGCGCTGGGGAATTCGAACCAGCTCCGCGAAGGCGCCGGGCCGTGGCGGCATCGAGATGATCTGCCGCGTCGGCGAGAGATGCCAGCGCCCCTCGATGGCATAGGGGCAGGCCGGGTCGACCACGAGCGGGTTGATGGTGACGCGCTCGCCGGCACGCGGCCCCGTCGCGATGCGCCCCGCCGCCTCGTGGCCGAGGATCAGCGGCGGCGGGCGGCGCGCATCGAAGCCGTGATAGGCATGCATGTCCGAGCCGCAGATGCCGACCGCCTCGACGCGGACCAGCACCTCGTCGGCCTCCGGCATGGGATCCGGCTCATCATGGAAGACGAGGCTGTTGGGACCGGTATAGACCAGCGCCTTCATGCGGCGACCCTCCTCATTTGGCGGTGAAGCCGCCATCGACGGCCAGGGTCTGGCCGGTGACATAGACTGAGGCCGGCGAGGCCAGAAAGACCGTGGCGCCGGCGAGATCGTCGAGCTCGCCATTGCGGCCGATGGCGGTCTGCGCCGCGTTTTTGGCGGCGCGCGCGGGATCGGCGAAGACGGGGGCCGTCAGCGGCGTCGGGAAGAAGCCCGGCGCGATCGCGTTGCAGGTAACGCCATGGCGCGACCATTCCTCGGCGATGGCCCGCGTCAGCTGGACGACGCCGCCCTTCGCCGCGCCGTAGGGCGCGCAGTCGGGGAAGGCGCGGTAGCTCTGCAGCGAGGCGATGTTGACGATCCGCCCATAGCCGCGCTGCGCCATCCCCGGCGCAAAGGCCTGCGTCAGCAGGAAGGGCGCTCGCAGATGCACCGCCATGTGGAGGTCGAAGCCCTCGGCCGAAACCTGCATGAAGGGCTGGCGCAGATTGAGCCCCGCGACATTGACGAGGATGTCGATGGTCCGCCCCAGCCGCTCGCAGGCCGCCGCCAGGGTGGCGCCGGCCTCCGGCGAGGCGAGGTCGGCCGCGATGATGTCGGCCGCGATGCCGTCCGCCCGCAGGCCTTCGGCCGCCTCGCGCAGCGCCTCCTCCCGCCTTGCGACGATGACGAGATGCGCGCCCGCCAGCCCCAGCGCGCGGGCCATGGCGAGCCCGATGCCGCTGTTGCCGCCGGTGACCAGGGCCGTCTTGCCGGTCAGGTCGAAGAGAGAGGTCAGCCTGAACATCTCTCAGACCTCGACCGGCGTGCCGAGGTCGACATTCGAGCCCGGCGCATATTTGGCCATCCGCGCATCGCTGGTGCGGGCATGGGCCTCCATGCCCTCCAGCCGCGAGATCCGGGCCGAGACGGGGGCGATGCGCTGGCAGGCGGCGCGGTCCATGCGCTGCCAGGTCAGGGGCTTCAGGAATTTGTGGACCGACAGACCCGCCGAATAGCGGGCGGCGAACTTGGTCGGGAGGATGTGGTTGGGGCCCGAGACCTTGTCGCCGAAGGCGACATTGGTCTCCTCGCCGAGGAAGAGCGAGCCGTAATTGCTGAGATGGGCATGCCACCAGTCGAGATCGCCGCAATGCACCTCCAGATGCTCGCAGGCGTAAGCGTCGGAGACCGCGACCATCTCCTCGCGCGTGTCGCAGAGGACGATCTCGCCATAGTCGCGCCAGGCGGCGCCGGCGGCATCGCGCGCGGTGGGTGGCAGGGTCGCGATCAGCTCCGGCATCAGCCTGGCGACCTCGTCGGCGATGCGGCGCGAGGAGGTGATCAGCCAGGCCGGGCTCTCATGGCCGTGCTCGGCCTGGCCGACGAGATCGGTCGCGACGATCAGCGGATCGGCGCTGTCGTCGGCGATCACGGCGACCTCGGAGGGGCCGGCGAAGACGTCGATGCCGACCTTGCCGAACAGCATGCGCTTGGCCTCGGCGACGAATTTGTTGCCGGGCCCGACGATGATGTCGGCCGGCTTGCCGGTGAACAGGCCGAAGGTCATGGCCGCGACGGCCTGGACGCCGCCGAGGCACATGATGATGTCCGCGCCGGCCACCGTCAGCGCATAGAGCACATGGGGGTGGATGCCCTGGCCGCGGAACGGAGCGGAACAGGCGACGACGGTCTTGACGCCGGCGGCCTTGGCGGTGGCGACGGACATATAGGCCGAGGCGATATGGGCGTAGCGGCCGGTCGGCACATAGCAGCCGGCCGTGTTCACCGGCACGAGCTTCTGCCCGAGATGCAGGCCGGGCGAAATCTCCAGCGAAAAATCCTGACAGGAGGCGCGCTGCGCCTCGGCGAAGCGGCGCACCTGACCTGCGGCGAAGCTGATATCGTCCCTGACGCCCTGCGGCATGTCGCGGATGCGCTCCGCGATGGCGGCCTGGTCGAGGACGATCGGCCCGTCCCATTTGTCGAGCTTGAGGGCGTAGTCCTTCACCGCCTGCTCGCCCCCGGCCTCGATCGCGGCGAGCATCTCGGTGACCACCGCGCGTGCGGTGTCGGTTTCCGTCTCCGGCGTCTTGGTCGCGGTCTTGAGATGGGTGATGGCCATGGCTTGAGGTCCGCTTCGGAGCGCAGGGGGTGGTGGCGGTGACGCCGGGAGGCGTCACCGCAGCGGTCGGTGATGAGCTGGCTTACTTCTTGTCGAACTCGGTCGCGAAGGCCTTGAGCTTGGGGTCGGCGGCGACGCGCTTCAGGAAGTCGTCGGTGACGTAGCTCTTGGCGTCCGGGTTGGAGGGAATCGTCCCGACCTCGGTGATGAACTTGCCGATCTCGGAGAACCAGCCATCGACGGTGGAGGCGCCCGAGGCCCGCGCCATCAGCTTGAGCTGCTCGTCGAGGCCGAAGGTCGGCCGCAGCGCGAACTCCTGGTCCATCGCCTTGGGCGTCACCTCGAGCCCACCCTGCTTGTAGAAGTCGAGCGCCAGCGTGCGCGCCTCGGCCGGGTTGGCCTTGGCCCAGGACCAGCCGCGCAGGAAGACGGCCAGGAACTTCGCGACGTCCTCGGGCCGCTCCTTGGCGAAATCGCCGCGAACGATCAGCGCGCCGGGCACGATCGCGTTCGCATCCGCGCCCGAGCAAAGATATTTGGCGTTGGCGCGCTCTTCGAGCGTGTAGGTGTTGGGCGCCCAGACGCCGGCGACATCGCCATTGTTGGAGGTGATCGCGGTGATGATCTGGGCCTGGCCGAGATTGACGAACTGCATGTCGCTCTGCTGCAGGCCGAACTTGGTCAGGCATTTGCGCGCCGCGTAATCCACCGTGGAATTGGTGGTGAGGAGAAGCTTCTGGCCCTTCAGCAGCTTCGGATCGGCCTTGATCGCGTCGAACTTGTCGCCGCGCACCATCATCGCATTGGTCTTCGACTCGTCGTTGGTGATGCCGATGGTCAGGATGTTGAAGCGTACCGCCCCGAGCACGGCGGGAACCGAACCGGTGCCGCCGACATCCCAGGATTTGGCGGCCGAGGCCGCGATCTGCGGCGCGCCGGCCGGGAAGGTCGAGAAGTTCGGCGTCAGGCCGACATCCTTCCACCAGCCCTTGACGGTGGCGTAGTGGAACGGCAGCGCCCAGTAGAGCGAGGGCTGGTAGCTGACGCCGATGGCGGTCTGCGCCTGGCTCGGCGAAGGCGCGGCAAAGGCCAGCGCGGCGGCGATCCCCAATCCGGCAACGATGCGTTTCATCTTCGTTTTCTCCCTGTTGTCGTTAGCCCGGTCTCAGCCTGTTACGGCCCGCCCGGTTTTCCCTGTCTCCGCCCGGGCGGAGACGACGGTCTCGATGGCCTCGCGCAGGATCTCGGCGACGAGGTCGCAATCTTCATCGGTCAGCGAGAGCGGCGTGCGAATGTCGCAGAGCCCGGCCAGGATGGCGTGGGTCTGCGCCATCGGCCCCTGCTCGCCGGCATAGCGCCAATGGCGCGGCGCGCTGGTGAAACCGCGCTGCCGGCCGGCGCCGAACCATTTGATCGGCAGGCCGCGGGCGGCGCAGCGCTCGAGGACCGCAGCGATCTCGGCATCGTCGAAGCCCAGCAGCGAGAACTGGACCGAGGTCGCGCCATAGCGCTCCTTGGGCGAGCGCGGCGGCAGGCGGACATGCTGCGAGCGCGCGATGGCTGCGCCGATCCGGTCATGGATGGCGTTCCAGCGCGCAGCGCGGCGCGGCAGGTCGTGCAGTTGCGGCCGCAGCAGCGCAGCGGCGAGCGCCGTCATCCGCATGCTGAAATTGGGGGTCCGTTCCTCCCAGGCAGCGATGACCTCGGCAGCCGGCGCGCTGCGATGCTGGGCGTGCAGCATGTAGCTGCCCGAATGCAGGATGGCCCGGGCGATGCGGTCGTCATCGTCCAGCACGAGGAAACCGCCCTCGCCGGCGTTGAGATGCTTGTAGGTCTGGGCACTGAAGGCGGCCGCCGCCCCGAAGGTGCCGATGGCGCGTCCGCCCCAGGCGGCGCAGAGCGCATGGGCGCAATCCTCAACCAGGAGCAGCCCGAGCTCGTCGCAGGCGGCCATCACCGCATCCATGTCGGCGATGTGCCCGCGCATATGCGACAGCAGCAGGATGCGGGCACCCGAGGCGCGGGCCTTGGCGCGCAGATCCTCGCAGTCGATGACGTAGTCCGGGCCGACCTCGACCAGGACCGGCCGGCCGCCGGCATGCAGGATGGCGCCGGGCACCGGCGCCAGCGTGAAGCCATTGACCAGCACCGGCTCGCCCGGCTGCAGGTCCAGCACCTTCAGCGCCAGGCACAAAGCGGCGCCGCCGGAGTTGACGGCGACGCAATAGCGCCGGCCGACGAAGGCGGCGAACTCCTGCTCCAGCAAAGCGACGTCGTTCTGGTCGGCACCCATCTCGCCATAGCGGAACAGCCGGCCCGAGCGCATCAGTTCGCAGGCGCGCGCGATGCCCGCCTCGGGAATCGGCTCCGGCTCGGTCAGGTCACGCGCGAGGCGTGGCAGGGTGGCGAGGTCAGACCCCATGGGCGCCCTTCTCCTCGCGCAGCGACTTCCAGATCTGGGTGCGCAGATGGACGAAGGATTCGAGATCCATCACGTCTTCGATCCTCTCATGGCGGTCCCAGTTCTCGGCCTGTCGCACCGAGCGGATGTCGAGCACCTCCTTGATGCGGCCCGGGCGGCGGGTCATGATCGCCACCCGGTCGGCGAGGTAGACTGCCTCTTCCACCGCATGGGTGATGAACAGCACGGTGCGGGGATTGACCCGCGCCAGCCGCACCAGCTCCTCCTGCATGACGACGCGCGTCTGCGCGTCGAGCGCGCCGAAAGGCTCGTCCATCAGCAGCACTTCCGGATCGAGCACATAGGCCCGCGCGATGGCGACCCGCTGCTGCATGCCGCCCGAGAGCTGATGCGGGAAGGCATCCGCATGGCTCTCGAGGTTCATGAGCTTGAGCGCGTCGGCGACCAGCCCGTCGCGTTCGCCCTTCGGCAGGTTCTTGTTGCGCAGTCCGAGTTCGATGTTCTCGCGCACCGTCTTCCACGGAAACAATGCGAATTGCTGGAAGACCACGGCGCGATCGGGGCCCGGCTCCGTCACAGCCTTGCCGTTGACGCTGACGATGCCGGCGCTGGGCGGCTCGAAGCCGGCGACCATGCGCAGGCAGGTCGTCTTGCCGCAGCCGGAGGGGCCGACG
The DNA here is from genome assembly GCF_030695125.1 of Allobosea sp. GTDB lineage: Bacteria > Pseudomonadota > Alphaproteobacteria > Rhizobiales > Beijerinckiaceae > Allobosea. The sequence goes on from NZ_JAUYTP010000085.1 coordinate 85,555, forward strand.
ATCGCGACGAACTCCTTGTCGGCAATCTCCAGATTGATGTCGTCGAGCGCCTTCAGGCCGCCCGACACCGGACCGAAGACCTTGTCGACCTTGTCGAAACGAATCGAACCCATCGTCGTCGTTCCCTTACGCCTGGAGGCCGCGGCGGCGGCGAAGCCAGGCTTCGCCCTGCCGCAGCATCACATCGATGGCCATGCCGACGAGGCCGATCGCGACCATGCCGGCCATCACGGTCGGGGTCGCGACATTGGCCTGCGCCTGCACCATCATGAATCCGACCCCGGCCGCCGCCACGATCAGCTCCGCCCCGACCAGCGACTGCCAGCCGAGCCCCGCCGAGACGCGCAAGCCAGAGACGATCGAGGGGGTCGCCGCCGGAAGCAGGATTTCCAGGATCATCCGCAGATGCCCGGTGCCGAGCATGCGCGCCGCCTCAATGAGGCGGGGCTCGACGAAGCGGGCGCCGCGATAGGCGTTGATCAGGCAGGGCGGGAAGGCGCCCGCGAAGATGATCAGGATCGGCCCGCCGATGCCGACGCCGAACCACAAAGCGGCGAAGGGCACCCAGGCGATCGGAGCGATGAAGCGCAAGCCGTCGAAGAGCGGGGTGACGACGTCGTCGAGCCAGCGGAACCAGCCCATCAGCAGGCCGAGCGGCACGCCGATGAAGGCTGCCAGCAGCACGCCATAGGCATAGCGCTGGAAGCTCGAGGCCAGATGCTGCGGCAGCGTCGCGCCGGCGAAGGGATTGGTCAGCAGGTGGACGAAGCGGGTCAGGACATCGAGCGGCGAAGGCAGGAACTGACGTGGCACGATGCCGAAGGCCGACAGCGCCGCCCAGAGCCCGATGAAGCCGACGAGACCCAGCGCGCCCCAGGCGCATTTCTCGCTCAGGCGAAGCGGGATCGTCTGCATCAATCCCTCCCCGCCACATTCCAGGCGAGCGCGCGGCGCTCGACCCGGCCGAGCGCATGGGTCGTCGCCCAGCCGAGCACGCCGACCGTCACCATCCCCACCAGGATCATGCCCGGGTAGATGTCCTGCTGGGCCATGTTGAGCACGAAGCCGATGCCGGCGAGGGCGCCGACGAGTTCGGCCGCGACCAGCGTCGTCCAGGAGGCCTGGAGCGACAGGCGCAGGCCCGTGAAGATCATCGGGGCGGCGGCCGGGGCGATCACCTCGGTGACCATCCGCCAGCGCGGCGTGCCCAGCATCTGCGCGGCCTCGATGATCGGGCGGTCGATGTTGCGCACGCCGGCGAAGGAATTGATCACCGAGGGCACGAAGGCGGCAAACCAGATCACCATGATCTTGGCGCCGTCGCCGAGGCCGAGCCAGAGGATTGCGAGCGGAATCCAGGCCAAAGGCGGGATCGGCCGGATGATCAGGAAGATCGGGTTGATCGCGGCCTCGGCGCGCCGGTCCCAGCCCATCCAGAGGCCGAGCGGCACACCGGTGGCGATCGCCACGAGAAAGCCCATCACGACCAGCTTGACGCTCTGCAGCGCATGGGCCGCCAGCCCGCCGCCGGCATAGCCGCGCGTCGTGATCTGCTTCAGCGACAGCCAGAAATCAGCAGGCGAGGGGAAGCGGCCGGGCGAAACGAAGCCCGTCGCCGTGGTCACGCCGAACCACAGCAGCAGCACAGCCGCCACCGAGCCCAGACCGACCCATCCCCGTCTTCCGATCATGGCGCTCCCCGATGCGCTCTTCTGATGAAAGCGCTTTCAGCAAACGTTCCAGATCGTCGGCGTCATGTCAACCTCTGTCGGTCAGCGGCGATTTTTGACAGTTCTGCTTGCCGTTCAAGGCGATATGAGACTAGATCGAATGAAAGAACTTTCATTACGACGATGGTGAGCGCAGTGCGCGTCAAGCTGAGCGATGTGGCCCGGGATGCGGGTGTATCCGCTGCGACCGTGTCGCGTGCCATCGCCCAGCCCGAGCTTCTGTCGCCGGAAACGCTCGCCCGCGTCAGGGCCAGTGCCCAGCGTCTCGGCTACCTGCCCGACGGGGCTGCACGGGCGCTCGCATCCGGCCGGTCCATGACCATCGGCGCGATCGTTCCCACGCTCGACAGCGCCATCTTCGCCCGTGCCCTCCAGGCGATGCAGGCGACCCTGGCGCAATCGGGCTATCTGCTGCTGGTCGCCTCGCATGAGGCCAGCCCCGCCGCCGAAACGCAGGCCGTGCGCGCCCTCTTGGGGCGCGGCGTTGATGGCCTGATGCTGGTCGGGGCCGAGCGGGCGCCGGACACCACCGCCCTGCTGAAGGCCTCGGGCCTGCCGGTGGTGCTGACCTGGTGCGGCGATGGCCATTTCACCGCCGTCACCATCGACAATGCGCTCGCCGGGCGCCTGGCGGCGCAGCATCTGATCAAGCTCGGGCACCGCCGCATCGGCATGATCGCGGGGCATCTCCAGTTCAACGATCGGCAGAGGGCGCGGCTCGCCGGCGCCAGAGCGGCGCTTGAGGAGGCGGGCCTGTCGCTGCCCGATTCCCTGGTCGTCGAACAGGCGCTGACGCTTGCCGGCGGCCGGGCCGGTTGCGCGATGCTGCTCGACCTGGACGCCCCACCCACCGCGCTGATCGGCGGCATCGACCTGTTCGCCATCGGCTGTCTCGAAGAGGCGCATGCGCGCGGCATCGTCGTGCCCGAGGGCCTCAGCGTCGTCGGGATCGACGGGCTCGACATGTCGGCTCATGTCTCGCCGGGGCTAACCACGGTCCACGTCCCCACGGGCCGGATCGGCAATCTCGCCGCGCAGACACTGATGGCGATGGTGGCGAACCGTCCCGTTGCGAAGGAAACCGTGCTGCCCGTCGAGCTCGTGGTTCGCCGGTCCTCTCAGCCGCTCAACCGGACCTAGCCGCAAACGCAGCCGGGCTCGTCTGTCGCCGGCCGGTCTCGTCGCCGGGGTCTTCACGCTGCCGGGAACCGTCTTGCGAGGGAGTGCGGGCCTAACGCCCGCTCTGTGGCGCGTCCTTCTCGCCAAATCCGAGAAAATGCAGGATCGCTGCGGTCTGGGCGGCGACCATCGCGCCGCCGCCGGCATGGCGGCAGCCGAGGGCGGCCGCGGCCTGCAGCAGCGGGGTCGCTGGCTTCGTCACGATGTCGACGACGGCGGTACGAGACGACAGGCCGGCGATCTCGATGGCGATGCCGTCGCCCGGCGCCATGCCGACCGGCGTCGCATGGACAAGCAGGTCGACTGCGCCGACATCGAACGCCCCGGCGACCGGCACCAGCGGCCCGGTCGCCGCAACCCGGCGACAGAGATCGGCGGCTCGCGCGCCGTCGCGATCCAGGATCGCCAGTGTGGCGACGCCCGCCTCGGCCAGGGCGAAGGCGATGGCCGCGCCAGCCCCGCCGGCGCCGACCAGCCCGACCTTCAGCCCCCGCGGCGACATCCCCAGGCTTTCGACGGCGCCGATCAGCCCGACGCCGTCGAAGATGTCGCCGATCCAGGCGCCGTCGGCCCGTCGCCGCGCCGCATTCACCGCCCCCACGGCGCGAGCACGGGCCGAGACCTCGTCGAGCCGGGCGATCAGCCGCTCCTTGAACGGCATCGTCACGACGAGGCCATCGAGATTGGCGATCGCCATGACCCCGCCGATGGCGGCGTCGAATTCGCCCTGCCGCAGATGGATCGGCACCAGCACGGCGTCATGTCCCGCGGCGGCCAGGCGCGGATTGAAATTCTGGGGCGATTTCGCGTGGATTACGGGATCGCCGAGAAAGCCGATCAGGCGCGTGGCGCCCGTGATCGGGACGGCGGAGGCGACGGGAGGTGTCATGGCAAGCCTTCTGGGGGAGGGGGCGGGAACCGGGCGATCCCTACGCGGCCGGGGGAGGCCCTGAGGACGCTCGGATGACCAGCTCGGCCTCGGCCTCGAGCGGCGCGCTGCAGCTGCGCCCTTCGAGCCGCGCGATCAGCACGCGCGCCGCGATCCGGCCGATCTCGGCGCTGGGAACCCGGACGGTCGTCACGGGCACGGGGAGATGGCTCATGATCTCGATGTCGTCATAGCCGACGATCGACAGGTCGTCGGGCAGGCGCAGGCCCATGGCGAGCGCTTCCAGCACCGCGCCGACCGCGAGATGGGCGTTGCCGCAGACGATCGCGGTCGGCTTCGGGTCGGTCTGCAGCAGGGCGCGCAGCAGAGCACGGCCCTCGGCGATCGACCATTCGCCGATCGCGAAATGCTGCGGCCGGACCGCCAGTCCGCGCAGGGACAAGGCATCGCGCACACCGTCGAGTCGCGCGCTGGCGCGATCATTGTTGCGGGTCGACTGCGCGATCACGCCGAAGCGGACATGGCCGAGATCGGCCAGGTAATCCGTCATCATCATCAGCGCCTTGCGGTTGTCGGGGCCGACACAGGTGCCATGCGTGTGCTGGTCGTAGACGAAGGTGTTGACGAAGGGCATCTGCCGTTGCGCCAGGAGCGGCTCCAGATCGGGGTGATGCGCCTGCCCGACCAGGATCAGACCATCGACGCCACGCTCGACGAATTTGCGGACCTGCCGCAGTTCGAGATCGGAATCATAGTCCGAGCAGGCGAGCAGCAGCGTGTAGCCCGACAGGGACAGCTCCGACTGGATCGCCTGTGTCGCATGGGCGAAATCGCCGACCGACAGGGCCGGAAACACGGCTCCGATGGTTTGCGAACGGCGCGTGCTCAGCGCGCGCGCAGCGCCGTCTGGCACCCAGCCCAGCGCCTTGACGGCGACCGCAATGCGCTCGCGCAAATCCGAGGAAACCACGTCGGGGGTGTTGATCGCACGCGAGACCGTCGCCGTCGAGACACCGGCCGCGCGCGCCACCTCCCGCAATCCGACGGTGCGGGGCCCCTCCGCCGTCACCGGAGCGGGCTCGGCATCGGTTCCGGTGTGCGCGGTCTTGCCCCTCGCCATCGCGATCCATTCCTCCAGCGCGCTGTCACTCAGGCGATCTGGTGTTTCGAAAGCCCGTATTGCAGGCGATAGATGCCACAATCGCGGACCGCGTCGTAGTCGGTAGCGATCGTCGCGAGCCGCGTTGGCGAGGCGTGCTCCGCCAGGGCAGCCTCCAGCGGCCCGGCATCGACGGCCTCCACCAGCAGGATCCAGTCCGCGATCTGGTCCGGCTGCCCGCGCAGTGCCTTCTCCGCCGTAGAGCCGGTGCCACCACCACCCTGGCCTTCGAGCAGATGAACCGCCACGATCGAGGCGGCCTGCCCCAGCGGCTCCATCACCACGTCGCGCATCGCGTTCAGAAAGTCCGCGCGCGCGCCGCGAGCCGCCAGCCGCAGCGTCGCGACATAGGCGCCGTCGCCGAGCCCCTGACTGGCGGCGACCGCGCAGACCGTCCGCGAGGTATCGCGAAAATGCCGGACGACGCGTTTCGTCCAGTCGGAGGGCGCATTGAGCCGCGCCAGGTAATCCGGGGAGACGAGCGCGTCGGGCGAATCCGTCTCGTAAAAGTTGAAGTATTTCGGCATGCCGCGCTCGGCGACATAGCGGCGCCCGCGCAGGAAGCCCGGCACGGCGACGCGCTCTGGGATGTGCTCGCCGATATGCCAGGCGATGAAATCGTCTTCCGCCTCCGCGGCGATGCCGTTCCAGATCGCCAGGACGCCTGTGCCTGCCAGTGCCATCTCGTGATTCTCCTCAGACCCGGTGCAGGTGCAGCCCGCCGCCGACATCGATGTGGATGCCCGTCGCATAGGGGATCGCGCCGGTCGCGAGCGCGGCCACCGTGCGCCCAATATCGGACGGCTCGCCCCAGCGGCCCATGGGAATGCCGCCATTGGCCAGCAACGCATCGTATTTGGCGGCGGCCGGGGCCGTCATGTCCGTGCGGATCACGCCCGGTCGCACCTCGAAAACGGCGATGCCATGGGCCGCCAGCCGCGCCGCGAACAGCTTTGCCATCATCGCGACGCCGGCCTTGCTGACGCAGTAATCGGCGCGGTTCTCGCCGATGATCTCGGCATTGGCCGAGCCGATGAAGATGATCGAGCCAGGCTCGCTCTTCCCCCCGCCGCTGGCCTTCGCCAGGCGGCGGCGCGCAAACGCCTGGGTCAGGAAGAAGCCGGCGCGCAGATTGACGGCCAGGGTGCGGTCGTAGCTCTCCGGCGACAGATCGAGCAGATCGCCGCGCTGCAGCGAGGTGACGCCGGCATTGTTGACCAGGCAGTCCGGCTCGCCGAGATCCTCCGCGATGCGCGCGATCAATCGGGCGTGGGCGGTCAGGTCGGCGACGTCGCAGCTGTAATAGGCGCCCGTCCCGGGCGCGATGCTGCCAGGTTCGGGCTCTGTCTCAAGGCTGACGCGGGCGGCGATGAACCCGGCCTCGACCAAGGCGTCGGCGATGGCGCGGCCGATGCCGCGGCCGGCCCCGGTGACGATCGCGACGCGGCTCATCGCCCGCCCATCCGACGGGCGCTGTCGGCCGATGACCTGGAACCAAGACTTGACACTGGCGGACTCCCAACTTTATGCAAGCGGTTACAAAACCGGCTGCGAAAGTCAATCGCATCGAAGCCGGAGCCTGTGAGGAAGCGACCGATGAAGGTGATCAGCGCCAGCGAGGCCGCCTCGCTCATCCAGCAAGGCGACAGCGTGCTCGTCAGCGGCTCGGGCGGCGGTCATTGCGTGCCGGAGGCCATTCTCGAAGCGGTCGAGGCTCGGTTCCTCGAGACGGGCGCGCCGCGCGACCTCTGCCTGATCCACGCCGTCGGCATCGGCGACCGCAAGCTCAAGGGCGCTGCTCGCTTCCGTCATCCCGGCATGCTCAAGCGCAGCATCACGGGGGCGCTGGTCGACTCGCCTCCGCTGATCGCGCTCGCCCAGAAGGACCTGATCGAATCCTACACGCTGCCGCAGGGCGTGATCGCGCAGATGACGCGTGAAATCGCCGCCGGCCGACCCGGCGTGATTACGAAGACGGGGCTGCACACCTTCGTCGATCCGCGCCAGCGCGGGGCGCGGCAGAGCCCCAGCGCGCGTGAGGATCTGGTCGAGTTGCTCGAGATTGGCGGCGAGGAATGGCTGCGCTTCAAGCCGTTTCCGCTCGACATCGTGCTGCTGCGCGGCACCAGCGCCGACGAGGACGGCAATATCAGCATGGAGCAGGAGGCCGTTCCCGGCGAGATGCTGTCCTCCGCCCAGGCTGGGCGGCGGCTGGGCGCGGCGGTGGTCGTCCAGGTCAAGCGCATGGCAAGGCGGGGCACGCTGCCGCAGCGCGCGGTGAAGATCCCCGGCGTGCTGGTGGACTATGTCGTCGTCGACGAGAACCAGCGCCAGACCTATTGGAGCGACTACAACCCGAGCTATTCCGGTGAAATGCGGGTGCCGCTCGAAGGCCTGCGCAAGCTGCCTTTCACGGAGCGCAAGATCGTCGCCCGGCGCGCGGCGATGGAGATCCAGCCGGGCGCGATCTGCAATCTCGGCGCCGGAATCTCGACGGGCGTTTCGGCTGTGGCTGCCGAGGAAGGTTTTCTCGACGAGATTGTCCTCACCAACGAGCAGGGCTTCATCGGCGGCGCCCCGCTGACGGGGCCCGATTCCGGCGCCGCGCAGAACTATGATGCGATGGTCGACCAGCCCTACCAGTTCGATTTCTATGATGGCGGCGGGCTCGACATCGCCTTTCTGTCCTTCGCCGAGGTCGATGCCGAAGGCCATGTCAATGTCAGCCGCTTCGGCGATACGATCGTCGGCATCGGCGGCTTCGTGAACATCAGTCAGAACGCGCGCAAGGTCGTCTTCAGCGGCACCTTCACTGCCGGCGGGCTGCAGATCGCGACGACCGACGGCAAGCTGCGCATCCTGCAGGAGGGCCGCAGCCGCAAGTTCGTCCAGAACGTCGAGCAGATCTGCTACAACGGTCGCTTCGCGCGAGAGCAGGGCCGCGAAGCCGTCTTCGTGACGGAGCGCGCCGTGTTTCGCGTCGGGACGGCGGGCCTCGAACTCTGCGAGATCGCACCGGGCATCGAGATCGAGCGGGACATCATGGCGCATATGGCCTTCCGCCCGGCGATCGCGGCCGATCTCAGGACGATGGACGCCCGCCTCTTCGCGGCCGAGCCGATGGGCCTGAAGCGCGATATTCTCGCAGGCGGGTCGCAGGCGCGGCAGCCACGGCGGCTGCTGGCGACGAAAGAAAGCGCCCGGAAGCCGGAAGGGGTGGCCGAGCCGGCCTGAGCCAAAGCCGGAGCCTCGACCTCAGCCTCCGCCGCCCGCCGCCTCGAGCCCGAGGATCAGCGCGGCCAGCGCCTCGAGCGTCGGTGTCGGGACAGTTCTGGCCCGCCCGCGTTCGATCACGCTCCCATAGATAGCCTCGACCTCGCTGGGCCGTCCTGCTTCGACATCCCGGCGCATGCTGGTCTTGTTGCGCGCCGCGCCGCTGGTCACGATGCCGTCGAACACCTGATAGCGCGTGTCGAACGGAAGGCTGATGCCACAGGCCTCGGCCACGGCCGCCGCTTCGTCCATCGCCCGGCGCGCGACGAGCGCGAGAGAGGGCAGGTTTGCGACGGCGCCGATCGTCAGCCCGGTCAGCCCGCTCGTGGCCGACATCGCGACGTTGAGCATCAGCTTGCGCCATTTCTCGGTGAGGATGTCGTCGCTGGCCGAGGTCGGAAGGCCGTGAGCGGTCAGCAGCGCAGCCAGCGCCTCGGCCCGCGGCGAGAGCCCGCCCGTCATTTCGCCGATCATCGTCGGCAGGGTGGCGTAGCTGCGCACCACTCCCGGCGCTTCCAGGGTCGCGCCGAGCGAGGTCAGGCCGCCGAGCACCGCTTCGCGGCCCATGGCCTGCGCCATGATCTCCTCATTGCCGAGGCCGTTCTGGAAACTGACGGCCATCGCGCCGGGCGCCATCAGCGCAGCGACGCTTTCGCTGACCGCCCGGGTCGCATGCGCCTTGCTCTGAATGAAGACGATGTCGGCCGGCGCGATTCCGGCGGTCGATGTCGCCGCGCCGATCGGCACATGACGCTCGCCGCCCTCGCCGACGATGCGCAGCCCGTTTTCGCGGATCGAAGCGACATGCTCCTCGCGCCGCGCCAGCAGCGTCACGCGCAGTCCGTTCTCGGCGAGCAGGCCGCCGAACAGGCTCCCCATCGCTCCGGCGCCGGCGACGACGATATGCGGATCCTTCACCGGGCTCCCTCCAGGCGCCGTCGCTGACCGGCATAAAAGCAATGTAAGCGGATACATTTCTGTTGTCACGCCTGCCAAGTTGGAATAGCGTTCAAGCATCGATCGAGATGCCTGCGCGGTGGCCGGGCTCCAAAAAGAAGCGCGACCCTCGGGACACGCGCCGATGTCAGGGAAGGAGAGCCGGAAGATGGCTTCGCAGATGGCGTCGCGTGCGACGTCCGATTTCACGATGCCCGAGACACTGGACGACGCGCCGCGGCGGCGTTCGCCTGCGACGCGACGGCTGCTGGCGGTCGGCTGGAACCTGATTCCGCCGCTGACCTTCGTCGCGATCGTCGGGCTCTGGTCGGCCGCGATCCAGATCTTCCAGATTCCCGCCTATCTGCTGCCGGCGCCGGGGGCGGTCTTCCAGCGCGTGATCAGCGACGCCGCGATGCTGTGGCTGAACGCCAAGGTTACGCTGACGGAGATCGTGCTCGGCTTTGGCCTCACGGTCGTCTTCGCGATCCCGCTGGGTCTGCTGATCGCCCTGTCGCCGGTCGCCAAGCAGACGCTTTACCCGCCGATCATGCTGCTGCAGCTCGTGCCGAAGATCGCGGTGGCGCCGCTCTTCCTGGTCTGGCTCGGCTTCGGCATGGAATCGAAGGTGCTGCTGACCTTCCTGATGACCTTCTTCCCGCTGCTGCTCGCCAGCATCAGCGGGTTTCAGATCCTGGATCAGCGGCTGCTCTATCTGACCAAATCGATGGGCGCGAGCACCTGGCAGACCTTCTGGTATCTGCGCTTTCCCGCCGCGCTGCCGGTGATCTTCTCGGGCATCAAGACATCCGCCACGATCGCGGCGACCGCGGCGATCGTGGCCGAGTTCGTCGGCGCCAACCAGGGCCTCGGCTACGTGCTGCTGCGCGGCACCAGCACCCTCGACATGGAACTGACCTTCGCCGTCCTCGTGGTGCTGACCGTGATCGGGGTCATCATCAACTACGCGGTCGAATTCAGCGAATGGGCTTTGACGCCCTGGCAACGCCAGAGCCGCCGCTGACCCCTGCGGCTCCGACGCACGACAACCGGTTCATCAAACAACAATAACGGGAGGACTTGTCATGAAGCACTGGATCAATCGGACGCTTGCAGCCACAGCCGTCGTGGCCGGGATGGGCCTTGCCACGGCCTTCGCGCAGACGCCTGTGACCTTCCAGCTCAACTGGACGGCGGGCGGCCCCAATGCGGGCTTCGCCGCCGCTGTCGGCGAGGGCTATTACAAGGCCGCCGGGCTCGACGTCACCGTCGTCCAGGGCAATGGCTCGGGCAACACGGCCCAGCTCGTCGCCAGCGGCCGCTCGCAACTGGCCTATGCCGATGCGGTGGCGGTCAGCCAGCTGATCTCCAAGGGCGCGCCGATGAAGATCGTCTCGACGGTCTACCAGTCGAACCCCAACTCGGTGAACGCCCTCAAGAAGACCGGCATCAAGTCGCTCGCTGATCTCAAGGGCAAGAAGGTCGGCGTTCCCGCCGGCTCGTCGCAGGGTCCGATGCTGCCGCTCCTGCTGAAGGCCAACGGCCTGAAGGAATCGGACATGACGCTGATCAACATGCCGGTGGCCGCGATGGTGCCGTCGCTGCTGCAGGGCCAGGTCGATGCGATCCTGGGTTCGCTCGATGCCTACCAGATCCAGCTCGAGATGCAGGGCGCGGAGCTGAGCAACTTCCCCTTCGCCGACCATGGCGTGCCCACCGTCGCCACCTCGATCTTCGCCTCGAACGATTTCATCAAGCAGAATCCCGAGGTCCTGAAGAAGTTCATCGCCGCGAGCCTGAAGGGCTGGTCGTTTGCGCTCGACAACCCGACCAAGGCGATCGAGCACGTCAAGACGCTGTTCCCGGACGTGAACGTCAAGCTCGCCACCGCCGAGCTCGCCGCCATCACCCCGCTGTTCTGCAGCGGCGGCGCCAAGTTCATCGGCAAGGCCGAGGACGCGCACTGGACGCGGACGCAGGCGCTGCTCTCCGAGGTCAAGCTGCTGCCCGAGGGCCAGGACCCCAAGAGCTATTACAGCAACGACTACCTGCCGCCTGCGAGCGAAATGCGCGCCTGCAAGTAAGCGCGGACGCGGCGATTAAGGCTCCATCAGGTCGTGGTCAGGACATCGGCGGACAGCATGAACGTGAAACCGAAACTCGGGTACTGCTATGACGATCTCTTCGTCGGGATGCAGTTCCGCAGCCCCGGCCGGACGATCACCGACGCCGACCTGATGGGCTTTGCCGGGCTGACGGGCGACCATTCGGAGCTGCACACCAGCGACGTCTATGCCCAGGCCAGCCAGTTCGGCCGGAAGGTCGCCCATGGCATGATGGGACTGGCCTATGCCCACGGCCTGATGTGGGCCCGCACCGGCGAATTGCGGGAGACCGCCATCGCCTTCCTCGGCATCGATGGCTGGCGCTTCGTCGGGCCCATCTTCGTCGGCGACACGATCTTCGTCGACTACGAACTGGCCGAACTCCGCGACAGCCGCTCCCGGCCGACGCAGGCGATCGCGACCTTCGCGGTGAAGGTCGTCAAGCAGGACGGCTCGATCGTGCAGCAGGGCCGCAAGGCCCTGCTCGTCTCCAAGGTTCCGCTCGAGGCCGTCGCGGCCTCCACCACGCTCGCGGCCACCGCAACCTGATGGGCCAGCCCATGACCGACAAGAGCCTGAACGACGCCTCGAAATCGGGCGTGACGATCCAGATCCGCAACGTCTCCAAGGTCTTCGGCTCCGACACCGAAAAGCCGTTCCGGGCCTTGAAGCCTCTCGATGTGACGATCCCCGCGGGCCAGTTCATCTCCGTGGTCGGCGCGTCCGGCTGCGGCAAGAGCACGCTCATGCTGATGGTGGCGGGGCTGCTGGCGCGCTCCACCGGCGAGATCACCGTCGACGGCAAGGTCGTGACGAAGCCGATCACCGATGTCGGCATCGCCTTCCAGGACCATCTCCTGCTCGATTTCCGCACCGCCTTCGAGAACGTGATGCTGCACGCCGACATCCGCGGTCTCGACCGGGAGGTGCTGGCGCGACGCGCGAAGGATCTCTTTGCGCAGCTGCGCCTCGAGCACGCGATGGACAAATATCCCAATCAGCTCTCGGGCGGCATGCGCCAGCGGGTCTCGCTGATCCGCACCCTGGTGCATGAGCCGCCGGTTATCCTGATGGACGAGCCCTTTGGCGCGCTCGATGCGCTGACGCGCCTGCAGGTCCGCACCGACCTCGAAAGCCTGTGGTTGCGCCGGCGCCCGACCGTGGTCTTCATCACCCACAGCGTCGAGGAGGCTGTCGGCCTGTCCGACCGGATTCTGGTGATGAGCCCGAGCCCGGGCGAGGTGATCGACGACATCCAGGTCGATCTGCCGCGCCCGCGCCCGATCGTGCTCGGCGACGCAACCGCCTTCGCCGCCTATGTCGACCGGATCCACCAGCAGTTCGAGCGCATGGGCGTGCTGCACGGCATCACCTTGCCGCAGCAGAGCGCGGCCTGAACGATGACGGGCCCCGCGGCGACGCCCCCCCTCCCGACGGGCTCGGTCACCTTGACCGAAAACGGCCCGGTCGCCGAGATCGTGCTGGCGAACGGCCCGCTCAATCTCGTCACCCGCCCGTTGCTGCGCCAGCTCAACCGGATTCTCGCCGCCGTCTCGCAGAGGCAGGACCTGCGCTGCGTCATCCTGCATGGTGGGGACGCGCGCGCTTTCTGCGCGGGCAGCGACATCAAGGAGTTCGGCCCGGTCAAGGCCGATGCCAGCGAGCAGAAGATCCTATTCGAGGACATGGTGCTGCGCAATCTGGCGCAGCTGCCGATGCCGACCATCGCGGCCATCGACGGACCGGCGCTGGGCGGCGGGCTCGAGATCGCGCTCTGCTGCGACCTGCGCATCCTGCGCGCCGGCGTGGCGGTGGGTCTTCCGGAATGTCATCTCGGCGGGCTCGCCGGCAATGGCGCGATCCGGCTGGCGCGGCTCGTCGGCCCCGCGCGCGCCAAGCAGATGCTGTTCACGGGCGCTCCGATTTCGAGCGAGCAGGCCCTGGCCTGGGGCGTCGTGAACGCCGTGAGCGAGGGCGGCTCGGCCCTGGCCGCGGCCCGCGAGATGGCCGCGACGATCGCCCTTCGCGGCCCGATCTCCAACCGCCTGGCGAAGGAGCTCGTCGACCTCGCGGATGATCTGCCGCTCGATGCCGGCCTGTCGCGCTCGACGGTGGCGCAGCAGCGCATCTTCGATTCCGACGACCTGCAGGAGGGCGCCGCGGCCTTCTTCGCAAAGCGTCCGCCTGTTTTCGCCGGCTGCTGAAGGCGGCCCCGCTGCACTCCTCGAACCGCGCATGCCATGGCCCACATCCCCGCCGAACGCTGTCTGTCGATCGTCCAGCTCCTCGTCGAGGAGGGGGGCGACATGCAGCTCGGCGACATCGCGGCGCGGCTTGGCCTGCCCAAGAGCGGCGTCCACCGCCTGCTCGCCGCTTTGATCGAGCAGGGCTGGGTCGAGCAGGACCCGCAGACGAGCGCCTACCGGATGACGATGCGCCTCACCATTCTCGGCCAGCGCCTCTACAACGCGACGGGGATCCCCGATCTCTGCCAGCCCGTGCTCGACGAACTGGCTGCCGGGACCCGCGAATTCGTGCGCCTCGCCGTCATCGATGCCCATGCGCTGGTCTGGGTCGCCGATGCGCAGGGCGCACGCGGCGGCCTGATGTACCAGCCGCTGCTGAGCACCAACACCGTGCCCCTCCATGCCACGGCGAGCGGAAAATCCTGGCTCGCGCGCCTCTCGCAGGCCCAGGTTCGTGATCTGATCGGCCGCAATGGCGGCTTCGGCGAGGCGGGCCAGTATGGCCCCAACGCCGTGCGCAGTTTCGATCAGCTTTTCGCCGAACTGGAACGCACTCTGGCGCGCGGCTACGGCATCGCCGTCGGCGAGGCAGAGCCCGGCGTCACCGCGGTTGCAGCCGCCATCGTGTCGGGCATCGAGGGTCAGATCGTCGGCACCGTGAGCGTGGCCGCCCCCAGTATCCGACTTGGCCCTGCGCAACTCGATGTCGTCGGCCGTCGCGTGATCGAGGCCGCCGGCCAGCTGTCCGAGATCTGGCCGCTGCGCAAGACCGGCAAGCGATCGGGCTTGTCCGCTGCCGCATGAGACAGGATCGGCAGGTCGATCAATCCTGACGCGTCGCGGACTGCAGGCAACCGCCGGCCCGATCCGCGATGTGATCGGACGACCGCTGCCGCTGCTGGCTCAAGCGCCGTCGTCGAGGCTGCCCGCATACACCTCGCAGCCATCCTCGCGTGCGACGGAGACGAGGATCAGGCCGGCCGCCTTCGCCCGTGCGACGGCCAGCGACGTCGGCGCCGAGACCGATACGAGCGCCGCTGCGCCCAGGGTCGTGGTCTTTTCGACCATTTCATACGAAGCCCGGCTCGTGACGACCACGAAACCTGCCGCGACATCGCGCTCGGCCCGCATCACCGCTCCGATGAGCTTGTCTAGCGCGTTGTGTCGCCCGACATCCTCGCGCGCATCCAGGATGGTGCCGTCGAGATCGCACCAGACGGCGCCATGGACCGAGTGCGTCAGAGCATGGAGCGGCTGGTGCGCTCTCAGATGGGCCACGGCCCTGGCGACGGCCCGCGCGCTGACGGCCTTGTGGGAGCTACCGACGGGCGCGTTCGAGCGCGGCAGATCGGCGGCATCAGAGATCCCGCAGACGCCGCAAGAGGTGCGTCCGCTCAGCCGGCGGATGCGGCCGAGATGCTTGCGGAACCGATCCGGGCTGAGATCGATCTCCACCGTTATCGCCTCGGCCTCGGCGACGATGTCGATCCGGCGGATCTCGTTGGTCCCGGCGATGATGCCCTCGGTCAGGCTGAAGCCCGTGACGAAATCCTCCAGGTCGAGCGGGGTCGCCATCATCACGGCGTAAGGCACGGAGCCGTAGCGGATGTTGATGGGCCACTCGACGGCGATCTCGGTGTCGCGCGCGAGGTTCGAAGGTGCGCTGTAGCGCCAGCGCGTTGCCGCGACGGGCAGGAAAGCCGGCTCCAGCCGGGCTGCATCGCTCATCATCTGGGGAAGGCTCCTTGCTGGTGGTGGCGTCGACCGATGCGCCGCATCACTCGTCCGAGATCCGGATCGGCATCGACTTGGCGGCCGGCGTCATGCTCTCCTGCGCGTAATGCCAGAGCAGCAGCTGGGCGTTGCATTCGGGGAAATAGGCCGCACAGGTGTCCGCCGGGATATCGTAGTCGATGACCTCGAACCCGCTCATGCTGCGCAGGATCCAGTCGGGGGTCGTCCGCTTCTCGGTCAGATCCCAGAAGGTCGCCTTCGCGCCGTTCTCGCAGAATTCGGCCAGATGCGGCTCGCCGGGCCTGGCCCAGGCGCAGCCGGTGCGGGCATAGCCACCCGGCTTGTTGTGATCCCGCATCAAAAGTGGACCAGTCCCGATCGCCTGCTGACGGATCGCATGCTCCGCCAGCGATTTGACCGAGCCCCAGCCGCCGGTGGGTTGGTCATAGGGCTTGTAGCGTGCGCGGCGGGCCATCGAATGCTCCTGACGGGGGCTCGAGAGCCCAATCGACCGGCGCCGCGATGGTTCCCTGACAGGCCGAGGTCATCTCTGTTTCTTGGCGCGGGGCCGTGAGCGTGGCCCCTGCTGGCGACCGCCTGATCGGTTCTGTCGGCCGATCACGCCCTTCGGCGGCATGCGGC
Source organism: Allobosea sp. (assembly GCF_030695125.1). GTDB lineage: Bacteria > Pseudomonadota > Alphaproteobacteria > Rhizobiales > Beijerinckiaceae > Allobosea. Next base: position 101,448 of record NZ_JAUYTP010000085.1, read on the forward strand.
CCTGAACCATCCCGTCGTTCGGGGGTTGGGCAACCAAAGCGCCGCTTTCCCGCGCCGCCACAGCCAGGAGTTCATCCGATGTTGTTCGTCAGAGACTATGTTGCGGCCGCGATGGTGGCCGTCATGATCCTGGGCCCTATGGCCGCAGGCGCCATGCGCGCCGGCGACGAGCCGGCGCAGCAGCCCGCAGGCCCGTCTGCCGCCGCCCAGCCGGTGCCCGGTGGCATTGCTCCGGTCGCCGGCCCCGGCCGAACCGCGCCCTGATCGTCAAGGCGCTTGCGCTCGGCGCGCCGCGGCTCAGCCGGGTCCTCTGGCTCGAAGCCGGTGCGCCGGGCGTCGGTCCGTCCTCTCGCGACAGCTCAGCGGACCCTGTGAGGGCGCGCCTGGGGCTTTTGCAGGGGCGAGCCGCCTCGGCTGCGATTGATATGAAAGCGTGGTCAACGCCGGTAAGCCAAAGCCGGCACGCGCTTTTTGCCCGAGACGTCATCGGGCCGACGCGTCTATCCGGCTCATGGACGGTGAAATCCACACCGGCCTGATACGCCGGCTCTTGCCAAGGCGGCCGAACCCTCCTTCTCTACCGTCGGGCCCGGTGCGGGGCAGGGGGCCTTCGGGACCCATTGCCTTGCGGGTAGGCTGCGGCCCTCAAGAAAAATGGTTATGGCGCGCATGCGGGAAGTCTTCTGTCGGCCTCCAACGCCTCAGAATTCGTGCACCTCCAACGCCTCAGAATTCGTGCAGGAGGACAGTGAGACGATGACCGAAACCAGCTCCGCATCCAGGACCGTCCTTGTCGTCGATGACGACGCGCTGATCGCGATGAGCACCGTCGACCTGCTGGAGGACCTCGGCCATATCGTCATCGAGGCGAATTCCGGGGCGGCCGCCCTGGAGATCATCGCCAGCGGCCGCCCGATCGACATCATGATCACCGATTATGCGATGCCCAGGATGAATGGCGGCGAACTCGCCGCCGCGGCGCGGCAGATCCGTCCTGACCTGCCGATCCTGCTGGCGACGGGCTATGCCGAGCTTCCGGCAGGCAGCGAACTCGACCTGCCCCGCCTGACCAAGCCTTATCACCAGCACCACCTGGCCGCGGCCATCGCCAAGCTGATCGAGACCTGACGCGTTTTGCGCTGCGGCGGCTACGGGGCGTCGTCGCGCGGCGAGGCGGCGGGCTTGGGCAAGGCGCTGTTCCCGTCGGATTGCGGCACCGGGTCCGGGAGGACCTGGCGAAGCTTTCGTGCCAGCGCCTCCCGCGTATAGGGCTTCGACAGGAGGTTGACCCCCTCGTCCAGCCGGCCGCCATGGACGATGGCGTTTTCGGTGTAGCCCGAGGTGAACAGGATCGCGAGCTGCGGCAAACGCTGCTTCGCTTTCCGGGCGAGTTCCGCGCTCTTCAGGGCGCCCGGCATCACCACATCGGTAAACAGCAGGTCGATCTCAGCGCCGCTTTCGACGATGCCGAGGGCGCTCTGCGCATCCGACGCCGTCAACACCTTGTAGCCCAGTTCGGACAGGAGGCCGATGACCGTTTCGCGGACCGCATCGTCGTCCTCGACGACCAGAACGGTCTCGGTTCCCCCAACGACCGGCCGGGTGTCCTCCGGTGTCGTCGCCTCTTCGGCCTTCGTCGAGCGGGGCAGGTAGATCTTGACCGTCGTCCCCGAACCGACCTCGCTGTAGATTTTGACGTGGCCGCCAGACTGCTTGACGAAGCCATAGACCATCGACAGCCCCAGCCCGGTGCCTTTCCCGACCGGCTTCGTCGAGAAGAAGGGTTCGAACACCTTCGCGGCGATCTCGGGAGCCATGCCCGACCCGGTATCGGTCACGCTGATGACGACATATTGCCCGGCGGTGACATCGCTGTGCCCGGCCGCGTAAGCGTCGTCCAGGAAAGCGTTGCCGGCTTCGATGGTCAGGCGGCCGGCGCCCTCCATGGCGTCACGAGCGTTGATCGCGAGATTGAGAATGCTGTTCTCGACATTCGCCGGGTCGGCGAAGGTGTTCCAGAGACCGCCTGCGATGATCGTCTCAACCTCGACCGCCTCGCCGATGGAGCGGCGCAGCAGATCGTCCATGCCGCGGATCAGCCGCCCGACATTGATCGGCTTTGGCGCCAACGCCTGCCGACGGCCGAACGCCAGCAATTGACTGGCGAGTTGGGATCCCCGGGCAACGCCGGCCATGGCATGGCCGAGGCGGGCCCGGCCCTTGTCGCTCAGATGGGTTTCCCGCGCGATCAGTTCGAGATTGCCGCTGACGACCTGGAGGAGGTTGTTGAAGTCGTGGGCTACGCCCCCGGTCAGGTTGCCGACGGCCTCCATCTTCTGCGCCTGCGCCAGCATCGCCTCGACCCGCAGGCGCTCTTCGCCCTCTGCCCGGAGCCGGTCGTTCGCGGCTGCGAGTTCGGCGGTTCGTTGCTGGATTTTCGCTTCCAGCTCGGAGCTGTGGGCACTCAGCTTCGACGACGCATCCGACATTGCCGTCCGCAACGCGATGAATTCGCGCAGCCGCGTCGGTGCGGCGATCGGCGTCGAGAACTGGCCGAGCCTCCCTCCGGCGATCGTCAGCGCTTTGAGCGGCGTTTCGATCAAGCGCCACAGCAGGATCGCCAGCACCGACGCGGCCAGGAGCGCCGCGACGCCGGCGGTGGTCAGGACTTGCAGCGCGTCCCGCAGCGGGCGCTCGATCACGCTCTGGCGGATGTTGGCGGCGACCAGCCAGTCGGAAAGGGCAGAGCGCGCATAGCCGACGAGGACGTCCTCGCCGAGGGCACTCTGGCCGACGAAGGTTCCCTCCCGTCCCACGGCCTTGTCGAGAAAGGCCGGCACGCCGGGGCGCCCTGTGAACGCCTCGTGCTGCTCCGAGCGGGTGACGTAGACGCCGGCCCTGTCACCGACGGCGACGAACCAGCCTGGCGGCGTGACGGGGCGAATGACGTTGTAGACCATGCGCGTATCGGCACTGACATGAAGCAGGTAGCGCAACTCGTCGTCGATGAAGACGGGGACGACCAAGGCAATCAGCGGCGCCTTGGCCAGTGCGCCCGTGAAGACGTTCGCAACGGCGGGCTGGCGCGATGAAATGACCTGCCCATCGATGCCCAGCGGCGTGGTCGGCAGGGGTTGGCCGAACGCCTCGCGCGTGTTGATGATCTGGCGCCCATCCAGGGCGCGCAGGCCGATATCGGCGCCAATGAACGTCTTGACCGCCTCAGCCTGCTGATGAAACGCCTCGAGATTGCCACTGCGGAGGTTTTGCGACGTCGCCAGTGTCTGCAGCGTGGCCTGCCAGCCCCGAATGGTCTGGTCGATGACCGAGGCTGCGGTCACGGCGACCTCGCGGGCCTCCTGTTGATAGCGGTAGCGTTCGGCCTCGGCGAAGCGGGCCATCAGGAGGGTGGCGAACAGCGTGGCGGGCAGAACGAGGACGGCAAAAAAGGCGACGATGACAAGTCGCGTCGGCAAGCCCTTTGCGACGAATCGCGGCATCAATTCTCGTTCCCGCTCATTGTTCTCGCCCCAATTCTCATGGTTGCCCCGTAGATTCAAGGATCGTGGCTTTCGACCCCTGCCTCAAGCCCGCCGGGACCGATTGACCAGGCGCGACAGGGCGCAGCGTGAGCGGAATGATCAGATCGGCCGTGATCGTCGGCAGGACCCGGCTCATTCCCTGCGATCGCCCCGGATGATCGCCTGACCGTGCAACTTTTCGCCTGTGCTCTTGGTTGAGACTGCTCGAGGAGGCTTCATGACCGAGCGAGCGGAGGACGAGACCAGCATAGCTCACGACCCTGTCGTCGAGCGGCTCCTGCCGATGGCCTCCCGCATTCACCTGAGCGCCGGCGAGCGGCTGCACGACGACGGTGCGGTCTATTTTCCGCTCGACGCTGTGGTCGCTCTGGTTCTGTCGCGCGACGAGGCCCGGTTTCAGATCGGTTTTGCGCGTCGCGGTGATGCGATCGGCCTTCCCAGGCTGTTCGTGCCCGATTTCCCGCTCGTCCTGGCCACCGTGCTGCGAGGCGGACGCTTCGGCCGGGTCAATGCTGGCGTCCTGTGGCGGCTGATGGCGGCCGAGCCGGCCTTCCGCGACCGGCTGTCCAGCTACACGATGCATGCGATGGGCCGATACCTGTCGGAGGCGGCCGGTGCGCTCGCCTTGTCGCTGGAGCAGCGTGTCGCGCGGTGGATCACGCTTTGCCGCCGGGCCTTGGACGACGACAGCCTGCCGGTCACGCATGACGGCATCGCCGCGGCTCTGGGCGTGCGTCGTTCGGGCGTGACGGTCGCGCTGCATGTGCTCGAAGGCAATAGGTTCATCCGATCCCGGCGCGGGCGGATCGATGTGCTCGATCGGGAGGGCCTGCGCGCCTTTTCAGCCACCGCAGCGCGCACGCCGGGGAAAAGGCAGACGGGTCTGGACGGTCTCCGGGGCCCACGGCCAGACCGTCGATGATCGTCACGGGTGGGCTGGAACGCGTCCCGCACAGGTGAGCCCAGATGCCAGACACCAGGGAACAGGAGGACAGGCCTGCCGGTTGCAGCCGAAACGCTCGGCATGTGCGGGGCGTCAACAACGGGAGCTGACGATGAATCGACGTCAAACGTTAGGTCTGCTGGCGCTGGTCTCGATGAGCGGGCCGGCGCTGTCGCAGACAGCGTCACGGGTTCCGGTGCCGGAGGCCGAGCGGAACCATGCCCTGCGGACCCTGCAGGCAGGGTCCGCCTCGCTGGAAACCAGCCGCGTCGCCATCTCGAAAGGCACGGCGGCCGGCATCAAGCGGTTTGCCCAGGCGGAATCGGCCGAGCAGCAGACCCTTGCTCAGGTCTTGAAAGCGCGGCTCGGTGTGGATGACAACGACAAGGTCGCGATGCCTGCCGAGGGCAAGGCCGGGATCGATCGGCTGCACGACATCAAGACCGGTCCGGACTTCGACAAGGCCTATGTCGCCGTGCAGATCGAAGGCCACCGGGACCTCCTGCAGATCCAGGAGGACTATCTGGCGATCGGCAAGGACGCCATGTCGAGCGCGATCGCGAGGCTGGCGCGGGGCCATATCCGGGAGCATTTGACGGTCCTCGAAATCCTCCAGAACGATCTGGCCGGCTGACACCGCCTCAGGCCACCCTGCGACGCAAGGTACCGGTGCGGCGCCATCATCGGCGCCGTTCCGCTCTGCCGTCGCCCCGGTGGGCGACGCGTCACGACAGCCGATCCACGACGGGCTGTTCGGTGAAACGCAGCGCGAAGACCGTGCCGGCGCCGGCATCCGACGTCCAGGCGATCTCGGCGCCGAGTTGGACGGCGAGTGTCTGGATCAACGTTTCGCCGATGCCGCGGCGCCGGTCGCTGGCCAGGCCCGTGCCGTTGTCGGTCACGATGATGGACCGATCGTCGCCATCCGCCTCGAGGACGATGTCGATTCGTCCGGCGCGATTGTCGGGAAAGCCATGGCGCAGGGCGTTGGCCAGCACTTCGTGCAGAATGAGGGCAAATGACGTGGCGTGGTCGAGCGGAACGTCAAAATCGCTTCCATCAACGTGGAAGACCACCCCGTCGCGGCCGAACGAATGCGTCAGCGATCGGATCAGCAATTCGATGAACGGCCGTGCCCGAAGAGCCGACGAGCCGACATCCTGAAGCTGGGCGTGGACGGTTGCCATGGCTTCGATCCGATCTCGCAAGGACCGCAATTCCGCCGCCGAACCGGGTGACGCCCGCCGCATGTGCAGGCTGACGAGGCTCGCCGTCACCTGCAGGTTGTTTTTGACGCGGTGATGGACCTCGCGCAGCAGGACGCGTTCGTGGCGCAGGGCCCTTTGCAGATCGGCGGTGGCCATCGCCACGGCTTCTTCCAAGCGCCGCTTCGTCTCGGCCGGGGAGGCGTGTTGCAGGATTTTCGGCAGCACGAAGGTGAAGGCCGCTGCCGTCACCAGCGAAACCACCGCGGTCAATCCCATGATCGACAGAGCAAACCAGTTGTGCGGCGTTCGCGCTGTGACTGCGTGAGACGCGTGGACGAGGTGGCTCAACCCGCAGGCGACGATGAAGACGGCGAATCCGGCCCAGAGCCAGCGAAAGGGCAATTCGTGGCGCCAGCGGGCGAAGACCACCGCCATGACGACGGGAATCCAGAAATAGGCGACCGCGATCGCGATGTTCGCCAGGATGGTGATCTCGCGCCAGTAAAGCGGGGCGGCGTCCGACGTGCAGATCGCATAGAAAAACTGCAACCACTCAAACATGTCGGGCTCCGCAGCCTTGCCGGCCGGCCATTCTGTAGATGGGAAGCGCGGTGAATGGGAAGCGCGCTCTCGTCTGGTGCCATCTGCGAAAGCTCAAGCCGGCTGCTTTGGTTCCCTCCTGTCGAGCGAAGACGGCTGCGGCGGTGCGCTGCCCGTGACACGCGCTTCGCCGCCGCCGAACCTTTCTCCCAGTCGTCGGTTCTTGCGGTGGCCGATGCCGGCCGAACGATCATTATGGGAGCCTCCGGCCATGTCAGCGACTGCCCCCAACCGTTCCATCCAGGCCGAACCCGGCGGCCGTGCGGATCTGCTGGTCTTCGAGATCGTCGCCAAGATCACCGAAACCGATATCGAGTGGATGGCGGCACGGGTTCAGGCCGCCTTCGATACGCAGGGCGAGATCGACATGCTGATCATCATGCGCCATTTCGACGGTGCCGAACTGGGCGCCGTCTTCGATGCCGATGCGATGAAGGCGCAGATGCGTTCGCTGAAGCATGTGCGGCGCTACGGCGTCATCGGGGCCCCGTTCTGGGCGAAGGCGATGATCAACCTGTTCAGCCCCCTCACGCCGGTCGAGGAAAAGACCTTTGCGCTCGAGGACGAAGCCGAGGCCCGGATCTGGATTTCGACGCCGCGAACGTCGTCATAAGCCGGACATGGGCCGACAGCCCGGATCGAGATGACCCAGTTCCGCGGCGATACTCTACCCGCCGCTCCCCTGATCATGGCGGCTAGCAGCCTGAACCCTGGCTTCTTCACGCGCCCGGCCGATCTGGTCGCCCGCGAGTTGATTGGCTGCAGCCTCCTCTTTCACGGCGTCGGCGGCGTCATCGTCGAAACCGAAGCCTATGATGAGCAGGATCCGGCCTCCCACAGCGCCCGGGGGCCGACCGCCCGCAACCGCAGCATGTTCGGAGCACCCGGCCACGCCTATCTCTACCGGTCCTACGGGCTGCACTGGTGCTTCAACATCGTCTGCGGCGTGCGCCCGGGCGCAGCGGTCCTGGTGCGGGCGCTGCAGCCGGTTTTCGAAATCGCAGCGATGCGGCAGCGACGCGGCGACGGGCGCGATGCCAAACTCTGTGCCGGACCGGGGCGACTCTGTGCGGCGCTTGGCCTCGACGGCGCTTTTGACGGCTACGACCTCAGCCAGCCCCCCTTCGCGCTGCTGCCCTCTACGGGCAGCCAGCACGTGCTGACTGGTCCCCGCATCGGCATCTCGCGTGCGGTCGATGTGCCGTGGCGCTTCGGGCTCGCGGGCTCGCCCTGTCTGAGCCGGCCGTTTGGGCGCTCGGGCCGACTGCCACAGGTCAGCGCCAGCCCCTGAATGCCGAACGCCGCCGGCTGTCTGGCCGGCGGCGAAAATGTCGGGGTTCATCGTGTAGGCGAAAACCCGGCTACGGCGTCATTACGACCTTGATGCAGCCATCTGTCTTGTCGCGGAACTTTTCATAGAGGCCGGGGCCCTCCTCGAGTGTCGCGCGATGCGTGATGACGAAGGTCGGATCGATCTCGCCATTGAGGATCCTGTCGAGCAGCGGGGCGAGATAGCGGTGGGTGTGCGTTTGCCCGGTGCGGATGGTGATGCCCTTGTTCATCAGCGCGCCGAAGGGCAGCTTGTCGAGGAAGCCGACATAGACGCCCGGCACCGACAGCGTGCCGCCCTTGCGGCAGGACATGATCGCCTCGCGCAGGACATGCGGTCGATCGGTCCCCAGGAACATCGCCGCCTTGACCTTGTCGACCACGGCATCGACCGAGCCGCCGGCATGGGCCTCGGCGCCGACAGCGTCGATGCAGCGATCCGGCCCACGGCCCTTGGTCATCTCCATCAGCCGGTCATAGACGTCGACCTCGTCGAAATTGATGAGTTCGGCCTTGCCGTAGGTCGCCGCCATCTGCAGCCGCTCGGGGACATTGTCGATGGCGATGACGCGGCCGGCGCCCAGCATCCAAGCAGATTGCATGGCGAACTGGCCGACCGGCCCGCAGCCCCAGACCGCAACGGTGTCGCCAGGCTCGATCTCGGCATTCTCCGCCGCCATGTAGCCGGTCGGGAAGATGTCGGACAGGAACAGCACCTGCTCGTCGGGGATGCCGTCGGGGATCTTGATCGGCCCGACATCGGCAAAGGGCACGCGCAGGAATTCGGCCTGGCCGCCGGCATAGCCGCCCAGCATATGGGAATAGCCGAACAGGCCCGACGGAGAATGGCCCATCGCCTTGCGCGCCATCTCGGCATTGGGATTCGAGCGGTCGCAGAGCGAGAACATCGACTTCTGGCAGAAGAAGCACTCGCCGCAGGCGATGTTGAAGGGGACGACGACCCGGTCTCCGACCTTCAGCTTGGTCACCGAGGAGCCGACCTCGACGACCTCGCCCATGGTCTCGTGACCGAGGATGTCGCCGCTTTCCATCGTGGGCATGTAGCCGTCGAAAAGATGCAGATCCGATCCGCAGATCGCACAGGACGTCACCTTGATGATGACGTCCCCGGCATCCTGAAGGGTCGGGTCCGGAACGGTGTCGCAGCGAATGTCGCCTTTGCCGTGCCAGCAGAGAGCTCTCATTGATTTGGGTCCTTGATGGGCCCCCCGCTGCTGAACGTGACGCGATGCGAGACGTTCCGGGCAATGGAGCGTCAGGCCGGATCGAGCCCGCCTGCGTCGCGCACGGACGCAAGCGCGCCGAAGGGGAACCAATCGCGCGAACCGGACTTGAGCGGTTCACGACGCCCGAACGGCTGACGATAACGACCGCGATGACTGACGACGAAGCCGCCGATCGGCGCATGACGCCATCGGCCGCCAACGACCCGCCTGCGGCTTCTCTGGCCCCCGGTTGGGCGTCTCAGACGCCCGATCACGCGCAGCAGAACGATGATCGACCCGGTCTGGCCGAAGAGGTGTTCAAGACGGGCCGCCATTACGCGCTCGATCTCGTGCGGCAGCTTCCGGGTCAGGACGGGATCGCGCTGGTGCTCGACGCCTGCAGACGCCGCCGCGACGAGGTCGAATGGCATCTGCAGGAGGACGGGGTTCCGCCCGACGATATCAGGCAAGCCTGCGACGCGGTCCTGGCGCGCGCGCCCGATGTCGTGAAACCTCGCCCATCGGCGATCCTGGCCGACTGTGACGGCGGCACCTCGCCCCCGCAGGCGAGCCGGCTGGCGTCAGGCGTTCGGCCCGTCCGCGAACGAGTGCTGCAGCCAGTCGACGAAGGAGCGCACGATCCGTCGTTGATGATGGAGCTTCGGGAAGACGAGGCGATGTCCGACATAGGAGACATCCTGTGCGCGGCCGGCCAGCGGCGCCACGAGCCGGCCGGCCCGGATTTCCCGTTCCGCCAGCAGCGTCGATTCCAGCGCCACGCCCAGCCCGTCCGACGCGGCGGCCAGCGCCAGAAAACTGCGATCGAAGCGGATCCCCTGGGGGGCGGGAGCCGATATCCCGTTGAGCGAGAACCAGTGGTTCCAGCGCACCTGCTTGTTGTCGCTGTGGATCAGCTTGGCGCGCAGCAGATCCGCCAGTGAGCCGATCGAAGCGGCGAGCGCCGGTGCGCAGAGCGGAGTCACGGTTTCCGGCGGCATCTCGATCGTCGCCAGACCATCGCCGCGAACCGGCCCGTAGACGATATCGACATCGAAATCGTCGCCGGTGAAGCGGGTGTAGTCGGTGCCGGCGGCGAGCCTGAGCTCGATGCCGGGATGCTGCGCCAGGAAGGCCGGCAGCCGTGGCGTCAGCCAGGCTGCGGCGAAGCTCGGCGCCGAATGCACGCGCAGCAGTTGCGGCCCCTGCGCCGAGACGGATTCGAGCCCTCGGCGGAGTTCGTCGAAGGCATTCCGGACATGGTGCATCAGGGTTTCGCCATGGATCGTCAGCGCCATGCTGCGCCCGCTGCGCTCGAACAGCGCGACGCCGAGCGCTTTCTCGAGCTTGACGATGGCGTGGCTGACCGCGCTCGGCGAGAGATTGAGTTCCGCAGCGGCCGCTCGAAACGAACCGCGGCGCGCCGCGGCTTCGAAGGCGCGCACCGCCGGCAGGGAAATGTGAGCGAGCATGCCAGGGAATGAACTGAATTCACGCGCGGCTGTAAAGCGGCGATGTCGCCATGGGGGCAGAGGGCGCGACGAAAAGGCCATCGACTCCCTGTCCGCAGACCGCTGGCGGCGTCCCCGGCATCCGCATGGCCTCGAACACGCTATCCCAGATGAAATAAATTCATCGATGGGTGAGAACAAGCCGCTTGTCGTCCGGACCGCTCTTGCAGACGATGGCCGCCAATCAACAACGATGACGCGGTCCGGGAGGACAGAATGCTGCTTAAGGGTAAGGTCGCCGCGATCTCGGGCGCTGCGAGCGCGCGCGGGATCGGCTTGGCGACGGCGAAGCTGTTTGCCGAGCACGGTGCCAGCGTCGCCATTCTCGACATCGACGAAAAGGCCGCCCAGGCGGCGGCGGCGACGCTTCCGGCGCCCGAGCCGGGTCAGCGCCATTTCGCCGTCGGCTGCGACGTCACGAGCCACGCCGCCTGCGCTGCTGCGGCCGAGGCCGTGCTGGGGCATTTCGGCAAGCTCGACATCCTGATCAACAATGCCGGCATCACCCAGCCCGTGAAGATCATGGAGATCGACGCCGCGAGCTGGGATCGCATCCTCGACGTCAACCTGCGGGGCGTGCTGAACCTCAGCCAGGCCTTCATCCCGCATTTCCGCAGCCGCAGGAGCGGCGCGATCGCCTGCATGTCGTCGGTCTCGGCTCAGCGCGGCGGCGGCATCTTCGGCGGCCCGCACTATTCGGCCGCCAAGGCCGGCGTGCTCGGGCTGGCCAAGGCGATGGCGCGCGAACTCGGGCCCGACGGCATCCGCGTCAACTGCGTCACGCCCGGCCTGATCCAGACCGACATCACCGGCGGCATGCTCACCGATGCGATGAAGGTCGAGATCGCCAAGGGCATTCCGCTCGGGCGCCTCGGCACGGCCGACGACGTCGCCGGGATCTACCTCTTCCTGGCGTCGGACCTGTCGCAATACGTCACCGGGGCCGTGATCGACGTGAACGGGGGAATGCTGATCCATGGCTGACCACGCGACCCATGCGATTCCCAACGTTTCGCTCGCCGAGCGGGCCTGGCGCATCCGCCGCAACGCGCTGCGGATGGGCGAGGTCCAGGGCCAGGGCTATATCGCCCAGGCGCTCGGCGTCGCCGACGTCCTGGCGGTGTCCTATTTCCATGCCCTGACCTATCGCCCGCACGAGCCGGAATGGGAGGGGCGCGACCGTTTCCTGCTCTCGATCGGCCACTACGCCATCGCGCTGTATTCGGCGCTGATCGAGGCCGGCGTTCTGCCCGATGACGAACTGGAGACCTATGGCGGCGATGATTCCCGCCTGCCGATGTCGGGCATGGCCGCCTATACGCCGGGCATGGAAATCACCGGCGGCTCGCTCGGCCATGGGCTGGGCATCGCGGTCGGCATGGCTCTGGGGCTGAAGCGCAAGCAATCGACGAGCTTCGTCTACAACCTGTTTTCGGATGGCGAGCTCGACGAGGGCTCGACCTGGGAAGCGGCGATGGCGGCGGGCTCCCACAAGCTCGACAACCTGATCGGCATCGTGGACGTCAACAACATGCAGGCCGACGGGCCCTCGACGCAGGTGATGAATTTCGAGCCGCTGGCCCCGAAATTCGAAGCCTTCGGCTGGCATGTCCAGCGCGTCGACGGCAACGACCTCGCCGCCCTCGTCGCCGCCTTCGACGCGGCCCGCCACGCCGAGGTGGCCAAGCCGCGCATCATCATCTGCGACACGAAGATGGCCAAGGGCGTTCCCTTCCTGGAAGAGCGCGAGCGCAACCACTTCCTGCGCGTTGAGCCCGAGGAATGGGCCAAGGCTCTGGCGATCCTGGACGAAGGGAGGCCGGCATGAGGCGGTCCAAATACGAACGCCCCGCCCATCTGGAGAGCGCGGCCCCCGGCGGCGTGCGGCTCAAGACCTCGGCCATGATCGCCTCGATCGCGGGGCCCAACCAGCGCACCAAACCCGCGCCCTTCGGTCATGCACTGGTCGAACTGGGCAAGACCCGGCCCGACGTGCTCGGCCTCACCGCCGATCTCAGCAAATACACCGACCTCCACGTCTTCGCGAAGGCTTACCCCGATCGCTTCTACCAGATGGGCATGGCCGAGCAGGTCATGATCTCGGCTGCGGCCGGGCTGGCGCGCGAGGGTTTCACGCCGTTTGCGACGACCTATGCCGTCTTCGCCTCGCGTCGCGCCTATGACTTCATCTTCATGGCGATCGCGGAGGAGAACCTCAACGTCAAGATCGTCTGCGCCCTGCCGGGGCTGACGACCGGCTATGGCCCGAGCCATCAGGCGACAGAGGACATCGCGATCTTTCGCGGCATGCCACAGCTCACCATCGTCGATCCCTGCGATGCGCTCGAGATCGAGCAGGCGGTGCCGGCGATCGCGGCGCATCAGGGGCCGGTCTATATGCGGCTGCTGCGCGGCAACGTCCCGCTGGTGCTCGACGAATACGGCTACAGGTTCGAACTCGGGAAGGCCAAGACCATCCGCGACGGCCGCGACGTGCTGATCGTCTCCTCGGGGCTGATGACGATGCGCGCGCTGGAGACGGCCAAGCGGCTTGAAGCCGACCGGATCGACGTCGCGGTGCTGCATGTCCCGACGATCAAGCCGCTCGATGTCGAGACGATCCGGCGCGAATGCGCGAAGACCGGCCGCATGGTCGTCGTCGCCGAAAATCATACGATCATCGGCGGGCTCGGCGAGGCGGTCGCGGGCGAACTGATGCGCTCCGGCATCCACCCGACGGCCTTTCGCCAGATCGCGCTGCCGGACGCCTTCCTCGACGCCGGCGCGCTGCCGACCCTGCATGATCGCTACGGCATTTCGACCGATGCGATGACGGCGCGCATCAAGGAATGGCTCTCGTCCTGAGGTCCCGCACGCTCGACCGCGCGCCGGCAGAGGACCTGACGATGTCCGCGACAGGCCCGCGGGCCGGATCCTTCAGATGGGCGGGGGATCCGACACGCAAAGCGCGAACTCGCGCCGTGGACGTTCGGCGCGTGTGGGGCAGCCGGCACGCGGCCGGCTGCCATCGGGATCAGCGCGACTTCTTGTAGAGCTTCTCGGCGATCTCGAACATTTCCTCGGGCGCATAGTCCGGGGTGAAGGCGGAGGGCACGCCCGTCAGCTGGTGGATCTTGCCGCCTTCGGGCATGCCGTCGACCACTTCGAGCTCGCCCTGCGGGTCGCCCGGCAGCGCCATCTCGCCGCCACCCCAGATCCCCGACATCGCCTTGTAGTCGTTGGGGCTGAAGGTGTAGAGGCGCCGGTGCGAGCCCTCGTCGAGGTACTTCTGGCATTCCGGGATCTTGCTGAGATCGATGTTGGGCGTCGGCAGCATCTTCTCGATCTCGACGCCGGTGATGTGCTTCAAGGCCAGCGCATAGGCATGGGCGTGCACCGAGCCGCGCACCAGCAGATAGCCGCAGACCTCGCGGCCGGTCGGGTCCGACAGCGTCTCGTAGACCCGCAGCTTGTGCAGCCTTGCGCCGCATTCGAGATGGAAATTGTGCAGCAGATCGGTGACGACATTGCCCGTCGTGGTGATGAAGTCGTTGTTCCAGCCAGCGCCGTTGCTGTTGACGGGCGTGGCGCCGCCACCATTCGAATAGAAGCCCGCCGCGAGCCGGATGTCCTTCATCAGCTCATGGGGCGCGCCAGAAATGTCGCCGCCATCGGTCTCGTCGCCATCATTGTCGGGGCCGTTGTTGAGCATGGCGACGCCGTTGCTGACGAGCTCGACATGGCCGAGTTCCTCGGCGGTAATGCTGGCGACGAGGTGGTAGAACGGCTTCAGCTTGTCCTTGCTGCGGAAGTTGAAGCTCTGGAACATGTAGTTCCCGAGGGTCGACATCTCGCCGTACTTGCCGCCGAGCAGCTCCTGCAGGGCTGCGGCGGCGTTCGGGTCTTTCTTCTTGGGGGCGGGCAGCTCGGCCTGCAACTTGTCGACGCGCATGAACATGGTGGCTCTCCTGTGATCCTGAGAGACCAACCGGCCCGTCGATGGGCCGTTCCGGCTCCGCGGCGAACCGTCGAAAAGAGACGGTTCTGTCGACGGGGTCGTGAGAAACCTCCGGTGGAGGAAGCAGGGCGGGGCGGCTCGCGACTGCAAACACCTCGCGCTCAGAGGCGCTTCAGAGATTCCGGACGTCGGCCAGGGCCGCCTCGAACGTCACGATGAGCCCTTCGGGCCGATAGCGTGCGTCGACACCGCCCTTGCCGACCAGGCCCATCTGGATGAGCTGCGACCCGAAGCTGCGGCGCTTGGGCTCGCCAACCACCGGACCTCCCGATTCCCGCCAGGTCAACGTGACCGACGGCGCGGCGCGGTCGGTATCGATGCTCAGCGACAGATCGACCTTGCCGCTCGCCACCGACAGGGCGCCATGCTTGACGGCGTTCGTGGCCAACTCGTGCAGCAGCAGTGTCATCGACAGGGTCGCCTTCGGCCCCAGATCGAGGGTGGGGCCGAAGATTTCAATCCGGTCGCCGTCGCTGTGGAGGTCGAGGAGCAAGCGAATGACCTTGTGAAAGGGCGCGGCTGTCCAGTTCTCCTGCAGCAGCAGATCATGCGCTGCCCCCAAGGCGGCGATCCGGCGGCCCAGCGCCTCCACAGCGTCGCGTTCCGAGACGCCCTTCAAGGTCTGCTTGGCAATGGCCTGCACCATGGCCAGGGTGTTCTTCATGCGGTGGGCGAGTTCGCCGTTCAGGACGCCCAGCTGCTGAAGAGCGGCGTCCCGCTCGCGGACCGCCTTGCGCAGCTCGAACTGGCGCATCACCTGGCGCGCCAGCACCTTCAACGCGTCTTGCTGCAGCGTCGACAGCTGCCGCGGCTGATAATCCAGAACGCACAACGTGCCGATGGCGTGACCGCGATCGGTCTTCAGAAGCGCGCCCGCATAGAAGCGCAATCCCGGCTCACCGGTGACGAGCGGGTTGCCGTCGAACCGGGCGTCCTTGGTGGCGTCCGGCACGATCAAGAACTCGTCTTCCAGAATGGCTTTGGCGCAAAAGGACGAATCCAGCGGCGTTTCGCGCACCCCGAGACCCACCTCGGCCTTGAAGAACTGGCGCCCTTGTCCGATCAGATTGACGACGGCGATGGGGGTTTCGCAAAGGCTGGACGCCAGTTGCGCGATCTCGTCGAAATCCTGCTCGCACGGGGTGTCGAGGACGGCAAAACTCGCCAGCGCGTTCAGGCGGTCGACCTCTGCCGTGTCATGCATCTGCAGATCAGCCATCGCCGAACCATCCTCGCCGACGGCGGCACACCGGCTGCCACCGTCCGTTGCGCCCTATGGGGTCAGCGCTACAGCGGAATGATGTCGGCGTCCAAAACTGAATTGCCGATGCCGGGGAACACTCGATCCCTGGTTCCGTTCCCTCCAGGGGTCGAGGGACCACGTGCGATGCCGAAGTTCACGATCATAACGGCGACCGATCGCTTGGAGGATCGGGGCGACGACCCTCTCGAGTTCCGCGACGCAGAGGCGGCCGTGGACGATGCCCAGATCGCGCTGACGGAGATGGCCCGCGAAGGGTTGCCGAGTGGAAAGAGGGCCGATTTCGCGGTGAGGGTTCGCGACGAGAGCGGCGACGAGATCTACGTCGCCGCTCTGCATTTCACCGCCAAGACCAAGGATGATCTGGTCCGGGAGGACAAGGAGGCGGATGCCGCCGCGCGTGACGTCGCCCTAGCTCTCGATATCCGGCCGGGTGGCCGACGGCGCTGATGACCGGCTCCTCGGCGCACGGGCCTGCGGTCAAGCCGAGCGCCGAGTATCGGGTGGCGCTCCGGTCTGCTCCGGTACGACCGCAGCGAGTTCGATACAGGCCCTGCTCGCGCCTCTCAGCGAGGTCTCTGTCCGGTCTGCGATCTGCGTATCGATGATCGCGTCTTCCATCGCCAAGGAAGCCAGCACGATCGGCGTCGATGGCATCCGCCGACGCAGGCGCTTGATGGCGTAACGCATATGCGCGTCACTCTGCTCGGCGAGATAGCAAAGGCAGATCAGGGCAGGGCCCGACTGCACGAGCGCCGACAGCTGGCTGCTCGACAGGGTGTCGGGCGGCAGGACCCGCGAGGACAAGCCGTGCTTGCCGAGGATCTGCGACAGCATCAGCGCCGCCGCCTCGTCGAGGCTCGACTGGGCCGCGACCAGGACGACCCGATCTTCGCCGCGAAACGGTTCTTTCAGCTGGTCGTCGGTGAGGACCGGCAGGTCCGAGGAGCCCTCGGCCTCGTCGGTTTCGTCCACCGCCGCGCCGGCTTCGGCGTCGAGTGTGATCTCGCCTGAGGTGGGCCTGCGGTCCTGGTGATCGGAGAGGTCGTCGACGACTTCGCGAACCGTATCGAGGATTTGCGCCTGCCGTTGCACATCGAGGACACCACGCGCGGCATCGCCGGAGGCGAGGCGCAGTCCCTCCAGGGCGACCTCGTCGTAATAGGCGGACAGAGAGCGCTCCTTGAGAACCTCTTCGGCCTTGTCGGCCGCCTCCGCGGGATCTCCAGCCAGGACACGCTGGTAGAAGATCTCCGGGGCCGACAAGGGCGGGCGGTCGCCCAACAGGACGTCGAGGAACTGGAGCCGGTCGACATGCCTCCCGAGCACGACGAGGCACACCGTCAGCGGCGTCGCCAGCACCAGACCGATCGGGCCCCACAGCCAGGTCCAGAACGTCGCTGCGACGACGATGGCCACCGGCGAGAGACCGGTCGTGCGGCCGTAGACAAGGGGCTCCACGACATGGCCGGCGAGCGGCTCCGCGACCAGGAACAGCGCAGCCGTCCAAGCCAGCATGGTCCAGCCGGGATCCACCGCGGCGGCGATCACCATGGGGAAGACCGCCGAAAGAATGGCGCCGAGATAAGGCACGAAGCGCAAGATCGCGGCGAGGATGCCCCAGAGAAGCGCGCTCGGCACGCCGATCAACCACAGCCCTGAGCCGATCAGCAGACCGAAGCCGGAATTCAGCAGCAATTGCGTCAGGAACAGCCGGCTCAGCCGCTTGGCGGCGTCGTCAAAGGCGGCCGTGGTTTTCTGCAGGTCGTAGGTGCCCGTCAGCCGGATGAACCGGTTGCGCAGATCTTCGCGCTTGAGCAGGATGAAGACGACGAAGATCACCACGATCCCCGTCGTCGTCAGCGGGTGGATGAGCGGCGTCAGGAACGCCTGCAGCGTCTGCAACGCTCCGGGCCGGGGCTGGTGGACCTCGACGGGGATCGGCCGGCTGTCGGTCGCAGGCGAGAGCTGTTGTCCCGCAGGCGTGCGGTCCGGCCGGTCAAGCTCCTTTCCGAGTTCCTGGAGCACGTCGACGGCCCGCGACAGCACGCCGGTGCCCGGGCCGGCTCCCTTCAGCGACGCGATCTTCTCGCGCATCGTGTTCTGATAGGTCGGCAGATCGGCCGCTAGCTGCGACGCCTGCCCGACCATCGACACCGCCAGCCCGGCCACGACTGCAAACGCGCAGATGACGACGAAGACGACCGCGATCGACCGCGGCAAGCGGATCTTCTGGAGCAGTTTCACCAGTGGCGCGAGCACGAAGCTGAACAGGATCGCCAGCGCCACGGGCACGAACACCTCGCGGCCCACATAGAGCGTGCCGATGATGAGCGCGCCTGTGGCGGCGGTTCCCAGGCCTGCGGGCGCTGCGACGGTGGGGAGGCGCTGCGGCAAGGTGAGGATCGGCTTGGGGCCGGGCGAGCGTGTGTCAGCCACTTGTTTTGAATCCCCTGGGACCAGAAAGACGGCTTCGTGTGGGTTCGATCACGCTGGCGCCAAGGATTTGCGCAGCCTTGCC
Source organism: Allobosea sp. (assembly GCF_030695125.1). Classification (GTDB taxonomy): domain Bacteria; phylum Pseudomonadota; class Alphaproteobacteria; order Rhizobiales; family Beijerinckiaceae; genus Allobosea. Next base: position 119,604 of record NZ_JAUYTP010000085.1, read on the forward strand.
ATGAGCGTCCGCCCGGTTCGCGATCTCACGAGGACGACGATGGCGGTGACCACGGCCGCCGTCGTCGCGCCGGCTGCAGCCATGGCCGCCGCCGAATAGGGCTGCCGTTCGCGAGCTACTGACCGAGGGGGCGATGGTGGCGCCGGGCGGGGCCTGCGGGACCGGATCAGCATCGCCGCGCCGGCAGCAGCGACAGCGATGGCGAGCAGGATGCCAGAGACGATCAGGCTGGCCCAGACCGGGCCATAGCGGAACATGAGCAGGTTGCGGCCTGCATCGAGCCCGTAGCCCATCGCGAAGATGACGACGAGACCGCCCAGGCTGATCAGGCCGTAGACGATGGCCTGCCGCCTGAGCGCGGCGACGACGGGCGCTGTGACCTCGGCGAACAAGCCAGCCATGCTCAGCGAGCCGCCCAGAACCCGATCGCCAGGCCGGCGGCGGCGGCCCAGGCGATCGCCCGAATCGGCCGCGCCTTGATCTCGTCGACGAGCAGGCTCTGCAGGTCCGACGCCTCGATCGGGTGATGCCCCCTCGGCTGATCGCCCCCCGACGACGGCGTGCCTGGTTCGAGGGCATCGGCATAATGCGACATGCCGATGAAGCCGGTTTCGGTCGTTTCGGCGGTATCCGCAGGGTTGGCCATGATGCACCTTTGAGCTTGGATCGTGACGGCTGAACTCGGATGGGGGGCGGCTGTTCCGTCCGTCCCGGCGTCGAAGGCGCCAGGCGTTGGCGCATCGCCTCTGGCCCATGAGCGCGGACCGGAGGCGATGCCGTCTGCTTCGCGGCTCGCAGGGAACCATGGCCGGTGCTGCAAGTTGCTCGACCGCGCTGCCCCTCAGCGTTTCGGGAGGACGTCAATGGCCCCGCGCGCAGTCTGGAAAGGCACGCTGAAGATCGCCGAGGTCACCTGCCCGGTGTCGCTCTACACGGCCGCCTCGACGTCGGAGCGAATCTCGTTCCATACGATCAACCGCAAGACCGGCAACCGCGTCCAGCGTCAGTTCGTCGACGAGGTCTCCGGCAAGCCCGTGGAGGCCGAGGATCAGGTAAAAGGTTACGACAAGGGCGATGGCGACTACGTCATCCTCGAGCCCGAGGAGATTGCCGCCGCGATCCCCGAAAGCGACAAAACCCTGACCGTCGAGACGTTCCTGCCCTGCGACGAGATCGACGACATCTTCTTCGACAAACCCTATTACGTTTCGCCAAGCTCGCCCGTCGCCGCCGAGGCCTTCGCGCTGATCCGCGAGGGCATGAAGGGGCGCCAATCGGCAGCGCTCGCACGCACGGTCATCTTCCGCCGGATGCGCTCGATCCTGATCCGCCCGCATGGCGAGGGGCTGATCGCGACCACGCTGAACTTCGACTATGAGGTCCGCTCGGCACAGGACGCCTTCAGCGAAATTCCGGCGATCAAGATCGACGACGAGATGCTGCAGCTCGCCGAGCACATCATCAAGACGAAGGCCGGCCCTTTCGATCCCAAGCAATTCGACGACCGCTATGAGAGCGCGCTCGCCGAACTCGTCCAGGCGAAGATCGAAGGCCGCAAGATCAAGCCCCAGAAGCGGCCGGAACCGGCCAAGGTCGTCAGCCTGCTGGACGCGCTGCGCGAGAGCGCCAAGACGGGTGTCGCCGCCAAGGGCGGCAAAGCCGCGAAGAGCTATGCCAAGAAGCGCAAGGCGCCGGCTGAGGCGGAGCCGCGCAAGAAGGCGAGCTGATCAAGAAGGCGAGTTGATCACGTCCGGCGCGGCTCGAGGCTCTTCTTCAGCGCGTCCATGATGTTGACGACATTGCCGTCGGAGGGCTGACGCGCGGCTGGCTTGGACGGCTTGCGGCCCTTCTGCTTGGCCTTGATGATCGAAAGCAACTCGTCCTGGACCGGGTCCTGGGCGAGGTCCGGCGACCAGTCCTTGGTGCGCGTCGTGATCAGCTTGTCCATCAGTGGCCGCAGGTCCTCATCGGGCTCGGATGGCTTGATCGCGGCGAAATAGTCCTTCTCCGGCCGAACCTCGTCGCCATAGCGCAGGGTCCACAGGACGATGCCGTTGTCGCGCGCGTCCAGCAGCACCGCCCGCTCGCGGCGATAAAGCACGACGCGCGAGATGCCGACGGTCTTGGTCCGCTTCATGGCTTCGCGGATGACCGAAAACGCTTCTTCGCCAATCTTGGAATCGGGGACGAGGTAATGTGGCGCATCGTACCAGACCCAGCCCACGGAGGACCGCGGCGCAAAGGTCTGGATGTCGATCGTGCGGGTGCTTTCCAGCGAAACCGAGTCGAGTTCGTCGTCTTCGAGGACGATGTAGTCATCATCGCCCTTGGGGTAGCCCTTGACCTCGTCCTCGTCGGCGACGGGCTTGCCGGTGACCGCATCGACATAGCGGCTCTGGATGCGGTTGCCGGTCTTGCGGTTGAGCTTGTGGAATCGGACCTTCTCACTCTCGGAACGCGCCGGCATCATCGCCACCGGACAGGTCACGAGCGACAGCTTCAGATAGCCCTTCCAGAACGTCCTCGGCGCCATGATCGCAGTCCTCCACCCGCCGCAGAACGCGCCATCAGGCCCGTTCGTTCCCGGTCCGCACCCGCTCAAACACTCACGCCGCGTCAGAGCGCTTCCCGAGCTTGCGGATCGCGTCCTTGATCGAGCCCGCGGCGGCGTCGTAGCCGTCCCAGGCCTTCGTCTTTTTCAGCAGCGCGGGCACGGTCCTGACCGTGAAGCGGCTGGGATCGAGCCCGTCCTTCACCTGCGACCAGTCGAGCGGCATCGACACATGCGCGCCGGGCCGGGCCCGGGGGGACAGAGGCGCCACCGCCGTCGCCATGCGGTCATTGCGCAGATAGTCGAGGAAGATCCGGCCGTTTCTCAGCCGCTTGGCCATGTTGACGACATAGCGGGAGGGCTGCTCGCGCGCGAGTTCCGCACAGACGCCGCGAGCAAACTCCTTCGCCTGCGGCCAGTCGACGGCAGCCCGCTTGCCTGTCGCCAGCGGCACGACGACATGCAGCCCCTTGCCGCCGGTGGTCTTGCAGAAGCTGGTGAGCCCGAGCGCCGTCAGCCTGTCGCGCACGAGCGTGGCGGCCTCGATCACCTCGCCGAAGCCCAGGCCCGGCCCGGGGTCGAGATCGAAGACCAGGCGCCCGGGAACCTCGGGATCGCCCGCCACACAGTTCCAGGGGTGGAGCTCGATGCCCCCGACCTGGGCGGCCGCTGCCAGGGCCTCGATCCTGTCGATCTGGAGATAGGGCTTCTTGTCGCCGAAAACGCGCACGAGTTCGAAGAGGTTGGACGTGCCCATGCCGGCATGACGCTGGAAGAACGTCTCGCCGCCGATCCCGTCAGGGGTTCGCACGAGCGAACAGGGTCGGCCCTTGATATGCGGCAGCATCCAGACGCCGACCGCTTCGAAATATTCAGCAAGGTCCTGCTTGGTGACGGGGCGGCCGTCCTCGGCGTCAGGCCACAAGGCCTTGTCGGGATGGCTGAGGCTGACGCCCATGACCTCGGCGCGGCCGCCGCGTGCGCGGGACCGTGAGCGGGTCGGCTGCGGCTCCGGCGTCTCGACCTCGGCAGGGTCTGCCGGGCGTTCGGCCACGACCTCCTCGGCCGGCTTGTCCTCGCGCAGGCCCTTGAACGAGGCCTGCCGGACCATGCCGTCGCCGGTCCAGCCGGCAAACGCGATCTCGGCGACGAGCTCGGGCTTCAGCCAGGTGACGCCGGGCTCGCGCCTGGGTGCGTTGGCGCCCGTGAACGGCGAGGACGCAGCGGTCGCCGCCTTGAGCCTGGGCAGGATCGCGGCAACCTTGGCGGCGCTGTAGCCGGTGCCGACGCGGCCGACATAGACGAACTGCGAGCCGCGATTGACGCCGACGAGCAGCGAGCGGAACTGGCCCGCGGTGGTCGACCAGCCGCCGATCACCACCTCATGGCCGGCGCGGCATTTGGCCTTGGTCCAGCTGTCGCTGCGCCCGGAGACGTAAGGCGCATCGACGGCTTTCGAGACAATGCCCTCCAGAGACAGCTTGCAGGCCGATTTCAGGACCGCGTCGCCGCCGGTCTCGAAATGCTCGACGTAGCGCAGGATCACGCCGTCGGCGTGCGCGTCGAGCCAGGTCTTCAGGCGGTCCTTGCGCTGCAGCAGCGGCAGTTGGCGCAGGTCGTCCGCACCATCGAAAAGCAGGTCGAAGGCGAAGAAGACGAGGTGGTCCGTCTTGCCCTCGGACAGGGCGGCCTGGAGCGCCGCAAAATCCGGCGCACCATGGCTGTCGAGCGCGACGATTTCTCCATCGATGATGGCATTCGGCAGGCCGCCAGCCGCCTCCGAGATCCCTTGGAACTTTGCCGTCCAGTCGAGGCCCTTGCGCGTCTTCAGCGTGACCTGTCCGGCCTCGATCCGCATCTGCATGCGATAGCCGTCGAACTTGATCTCATGCACCCAGCCCGCGCCACTGGCCGGGCGCTCGACGATCCGGCAGAGCTGCGGTGCGATGAAGTCCGGCATGTCTGCGGATGGGGGCTTCCTGGCAGTGGCTTTCCTGGAGACGGCCCTATTCGCAGCCAATTTCTTGGACGCAGCACTCTGGGAGGCGGTCTGTTTGGGCTCCGTCTTGTCGGGTCCCCTCTGAGCAGCCTCCGCCTTCCCCGCGCCGGTCTTGCTGCGGGACGCAGGCTTCGTCAGGCTCTGCCTCTCGTCTGCGGCCAGCCCCTTGCGGCTGTCCCACTCGGCATCGGGGGTCAGCACGGTTTCCTTCAGCATGAAGGGTTTCGGTGATTGCCCTTTGCCGGCTGCAATGGCCGCCATGCTGCGGCCTGACGCGACGGATTTATCGTCGCGGAGGACCGCATCGCCTTCGCTTTCGACTGCGTGCTCGTCGCGATGCTTGATCAAAAGCCAGTTGGTGCGCTTGCCGCCATCGCGGTCGTGGCGCATGCGCACCAGCACGAAACTGCCCTTGATGCGCTCGCCTTCGAGCGCGAACTTGAGCTCTCCCTTTTCCAGTTGGCGCGCGGGATCGAGCTTGCCTTCGGCCTGCCAGTGGCCGCGGTCCCAGAGCTGGACCGTGCCGCCACCATATTGGCCTTTGGGAATGGTGCCTTCGAAATCGCCATAGGGCAGGGGGTGATCCTCGACCTCGACCGCCAGGCGCTTGTCCTCCGGATCGAGAGAGGGTCCCCTGGTCACCGCCCAGGAGCGGAAGACGCCGTCCAGTTCTAGGCGCAGGTCATAATGCAATCGGGTCGCATCGTGCTTCTGGATGACGAAGCGCAGCCGATTGGAAGGAGCGACCTCGGCCTCGCCGTCCGGCTCTTTCGTCTTCTCGAAATCGCGCTTTTGGCGATAGGCCTTCAGCTTCTCCACGACAATTCCCCGCATGCGCCCATTACAGGCAAACAGGGCTCGGCGATGTCGGTTCCGCCGGGCTCAAAAACCCCTGCGCGACATCATGGGAACAAGTCGGCGCGCGATCATGTCTCCGCCCCGGCCCGGATCGCGATTTCCTCTTCGACGGCGCTCCAGAACCGCACCGCCAAATCGTTGGCTTCGGCGGACGCGCTGTCACGAAGGGCTCTGGCGGCGAGGTCGGCGCTCGGTCCATGGTCGCGTATCAACAGGCTGGCCGACAGCGAGACCGAGCGCTGCCAGGCTCGCTTGCGCGCAAGTATTCGAGATGACAGGCTGATCATGACGCTGTTCTAAAGGCCCACTCAGTTGCGTCAATGTGATCAGAGTTCTGGTGATAACCGTTAGTCTTAACGACCGCGGCCGCAACGTCTGCTGTATCCCGCTCCACGCGCGGGGCCGGCCGCCCGGGCTGCGTGGCGCAACTGGACGCGGGACAAGAATGCAGCGCTTGCCATCATCACAGCGCCGACGCGTCCCTTCCCGATCGTCAATCGACGAACCGCACCAGCACTCCGACGGTGACGAGCGTGGCCAGTTCTTCGGCGTCCCAGTTGGTCAGGCGAATGCAGCCATGCGAATTGGTCTTGCTGACCTTCGCCGGCTCGGGCGTGCCATGGATGCCGAAGGTCGGCTTCGACAGCGCGACCCAGACGGTCCCGACCGGGCCATTGGGCCCCGGCGGCAGGACCAGCGTCCTGGTGTTGCCGCCCTGCTGGAAGTTCTTCTCGGGATTGTAGGTGTAGTTCGGGTTGCGCACGACGCGCTCGACAGTGAACTCGCCCGAGGGCGAGGGCGTGTCTTCGCTGCCGATCGTGGCGGGATAGCTGGCGAGCACCTCACCCGCTGCGCCGATGACCATGACCATGCCGGTGCTCTTGATTGCGTCGACCCTGACGGCCGTGCCCGGCTCCGGCGCGCGAAGCCCCGAAGCGACCAGGATGGGCGCGCCGGCCTCCGCGAAGTCCTGGCGGGGGTTGAGGGCGGTCAGCAGCGCCTCGCTCATATGGAAGCGCTCGCCCAGCATTTCGCGCGGGCTCGTATAGGAGAGGTGCTTCATGCGGGCCTGTTCGGCGTAGTCGCGCGGAACCTCGGAGACGAAATCGTAAGCCACGTCCTTTTCGGTCAGGCTGTATGCAGCGATGATATCGACGGCGGTTTCACCGCCGAGGCTCAGCCAAGCCAGTTCGTCGATGCCGTCGGCTGCGGGCAGGTTTTGCTGGCGGCGGAACTCGGCAATCGCCTTGCGGTAGTTTTCGCCATCGATCCCGTCGATCACGCCCGGAGAGATGCTCCGCCGGCTCAGCAGGACCTGCGCCTTGACGACGAACGGATCGGCGCCTCCGACGTCCACCCGGTTCCGGTCGGCGAAGGTCACGGCGTTCACCTCGGCGGCTGTCAACGCCTGTGCCGGAGCGGCCAATACCCAACAGAGCGCCGCAATGACCGCGATACTAAGTCTAGCCGGGAGAGGACTGCAGTTGACCATGGGTTTTCCAGCGGTTGCCGTTGCGCCAGAGCTATACGGGCAGAGCCGATGGATGTTCCGCGCGGTCCGCGGTCTTCGGCGCGCACGCGGGGGGCGCGGCGCCGTGCGCGATGGCGAAGCATCGCCAAAGGCGCCGAGCGTGCTTTCGTCAGCCGACCGGGTTCTCGAGCACGCCGATCCCGTCGATCGCGATGCGCACGACATCGCCCTTCTGCAGAAACTTGGGCGGGTTGAACCCGATGCCGACCCCGACCGGCGTGCCCGTGGCGATGATGTCTCCCGGCTCCAGCGTGATGTAGGCCGAGATCGAGCTGATCAGCGTAGGAATGTCGAAGATCAGGTCGGCGACGGTCGCATCCTGGCGCAGGTCGCCATTGACCCAGGTGCGCAGGCGGAGCTTTCGCGGATCGGGCACCTCGTCGGCGGTCAGCACCGCCGGACCCATCGGACAGAAGCCGTCGATGCCCTTGCCGAGAACCCACTGCCGATGCTTGTGCTGGAGCTGGCGCGAGGTGACGTCGTTGACGATCGTATAGCCGAAGACGTGGCCCAGCGCGTTTTCGCTGGCGATGCCGCGCCCGCCCTTGCCGATGACGACGGCGAGTTCGCCCTCATAGTCGACCGACCGCGTCGGATCGAGGTGGCCGGGTATCGTCTCGCCCGTGCCGATCACCGCCGATGGCGGCTTGGTGAAGACCACCGGCGCCTCGGGGACGACGTCCTTGGTGCTGGCGTCGAAGCCGCTTTGCGCGAACTCCCTGGCATGCTCGTGATAGTTCTTGCCGACGCAGAAGACGTTGCGCGCCGGCCGCGGGAACGGCGCATGCAAAACGACGCTGGCCAGCGGCAGCCTCGGCGCGACTTCCGCCCAATTGGTCAACCGATCGAGCCCGCCATCGCCCAGAGCGCAGCAGGCCGCCATCGTCACGGGCGCGCCCGGCACCTGCGAGAGATCCGCGATCTGCTCGCCGAGAACGACGCAAAGTCGCTTCGTTTCCGACGTCTTGTCAGTGCCTTGACTAAAGATGGCGAGCTTCATGTTAGGTGTCCGAAGAAAGCGCCCGCACGGCGCGACCAGCAAGACCTAGAGCGCTGTGCTCAAAGCTGTCAACCAATCAGGGTCGAAACTCACGCGCCGGGCTTATTGGTGAACCAAGGGCCCGATGGCCGCGTTCAGCGCCCCAGCAGGTTGCTCCGGACGCGACCGAGATGCGCGACCAGGGCCTTCTCGGCTTCCGCCGCATCGCGCGCCTTGAGGGCCGCCACGATCATGTGGTGCTCCCGGCGGTAATGCTCGCGTCGCTCGGCACTCAGGCTGCGGCGCTTCAATTCCCCCCAGGCCGTCAGATCGCGGGCCCGGGTGATCATCGCGTAGAGATCGATGACGAGCCGGTTATGGGTCGATTTGGCGATGGCCTGATGCAGGGCCGCGTCCCAATGCTCGAAGGCCTCGAAGTCGTCGGCCGCATCGCCCTCGCGGATGCACGCGTCGAACAGCTCGAAATCGGCCTGGTCGGCGTTGATGGCGGCGAGCTGGGCGAGTTGCGGCTCGACCAGCAGCCGCGCCTCCATGATCTCGGCCGGGCTGGCCGCCTGCGGTCCAGGCTCGGCCAGGGCGGGGGCGATCTCCCGGTCGCGCACATAGGTGCCGCTGCCGACGATGCGCGTCACGGCGCCGCCGCTTTCGAGCACCGCGAGCGCATCACGCACAGCCGAGCGCGGGACGCCGAGCTGCTCCGACAACGCCCGCTCTGTCGGAAGCTTGCCGGTGGCGCGATAGGCGCCCGAGCGGATCGCGTCCGTGATGAAGTCCCGGACGCGGAGGTCGTGTCGTATCGTCGTGGTCATGACCATGTCTTTGGGTTCGGCTGGTGCCGAGCACTGGAATTGGTCTACCAATTCTCGTCGGGATGACAAGCGATTTTAGGCGCATTCCGAGGTCTTAGCTGGGCCGCCCGGCAGTTTCTCTAACGTCTGGCGAATTGGTTCTCAGCCGGCAAATCAACCGTGGGCCAGTCAGACAGTCACGAATGGACTGACGGACGACGCGGGCTGCTTTTCGAGCGAGCATCGTCGGGACCGTGTCGCCGAGCCGCTCACGAATTGCGGTGAGCCGTGTTTGGGACTGAGCCACATCTTCTGCCGAAGCCGATCGGAAACGCGACATGTTGTGCTCCTCGGCGCGGTTAGCTGCGATCGTAAGCGCCGCACTGGGCTTAATCTCCTCGCCACTGGGATCGGTTTGCGATCGCTGCAAGGCGCGGAGATCTCGTTTGAACGTCAAGCACGGTGCCGATCCCCTGCAGGACGCGGGCTGGCTTCTGGGTTGGGCCGGCGACGGGAGGCGAACGCCTTTGCCCCGTGTGGAAAATGCGGCCTATTTCCGCAAGGCGGCGGCCGTCCTGGCGGCGCCGCCTAGCGTCGTGCCCGCCGGCCTTCTGGCGGAGGTTCTGGCGCGGAACTACGGTCTGTCGGGACCTGTCGATATCCTGTCATCCGAGGTCGAATGCACCGCCGAGGTCCGCTGTCCCGATGATCGACGGCTGATCCTGAAGATCTCCGGCCAGCCGACGGCGGCCGACAGCTTCCGCTTTCAGTCCGCCGCGATCGCTGCGGTCGCCGACGCAGACGGCTTCATCGCGCCTCGAATTGTGCCGACCCTGCGTGGGGAGCTGATGTTCGAGGCGGATGGCGTCTGCGGCTATCTGCAAAGCCGCCTGGACGGCACGCCCCTGTACCGACTGCCCGCGACGCCCGGACTGCTGCGCGAGGCTGGCCGCGCCCTAGGCCTGCTTGATCTCGCCCTGGGCACGGACGTGCTTCCGGCGATGCACCGGCCCGTGCTCTGGCATGTCCGGTGCTGGCCGGGCCTGATGGACCTTCAGCATCACCTGCCGCCTGGGGCGGTGGCAGAGGCCGTTCGCCAGACGATGGCGGATTTCGAGCGCGACATCGCCCCTGGGCTGGCCGACGTGCCCTGGCAGGTCGCGCACAACGACCCCAGTCCCTTCAACACGCTCGCGACCGACGACGGCATCGCCTTCATCGACTTCGGCGATGGCTGTTATGGCCCTCGAATCCAGGATCTCGCCATCGCGGCGAGCCATGTCGTCAGCGATCCATCCCTCCCGCTGGGCGGGGCCGAGCATCTGATCGCCGGCTATGCCGAGGCCCTACCGCTGTCCGGCATCGAAGCCGGCTTGCTGGTCGAGCTGATGAAGGCGCGCCAGAGCGCGCTGATCCTGATCAATTACTGGCGCTCACACCTGTTTCCAGAGAATGCGGCCTATATCAACAAGAATGTCGGCCGCGCCGAACGGGGCCTGTCGATCCTCTCCGCACTCGGCGCGAGCGAGGCACAGGAGGCCGTGATGGCAGCGACCCGATGAAGACCGGACATCCCGCAGCCGCCAGAGCCGCCGCAAAGCCTGCCGCCGAGCGCCAACTCGCTCCCACATTCACAGTCACAGGTTGAACCCCATGCCCGTCGATCTCATGCCCAACCGCTACAGGCCGGGTGAAGCCGACATCGACCCCCGCGATGCGGAGTTGATCACCCGCCGCGATGCGGTCCTCGGCTCGTCCTATCGGCTGCAATATCGCAAGCCCGTTCACTTCGTGCGCGGCGAGGGAATGTGGCTCTACGACCCCGATGGCCGCGCCTATCTCGATTTCTACAACAATGTGCCCTCGCTGGGACATTGCCACCCCGAGGTGAATGCCGCGATGGCGGCGCAGGCCGGCCTGATCAGCGCCAACACGCGCTATCTCGAGCCGCATCTGGTCGATTATGCGGAGCGGCTCGTCGCCACCTTTCCGCAGGAGCTCGACCGGGTCGTCTTCACCTGCACGGGCAGCGAATCCAACGACCTCGCGCTCAGAATCGCCAAATTGGCCAGTGGGAACGACGGCGTGATCGTCTCATCCTACGCCTATCACGGCACGAGCGCGTCGGTCGCGGCGGTCTCGCCCAATCTGGGCGCGGCCGTGCAGCTCAGCCCGTCGGTACGGCTGGTGTCGCTGCCGGGGCCCGAAGGCGTGCCGGCTTCGCAGGCTGCCGACTTCTTCGAGGCGCAGGTGCGGGCCGCAATCACCGATCTGGACCGGCGCGGGATCGGCGTCGCGGCGCTCCTGATCGACAGCATCTTTTCGAGCGACGGCGTCTGGGTCGATCCACCCGGCTTCATCGCCGGCGGGGTCGCCGCCGTCCGCGACGCGGGCGGCCTCTTCATCGCCGACGAGGTGCAGCCGGGTTTTGGAAGGACCGGCGCACATCTGTGGGGCTTCGAGCGGCACGGGATCACGCCCGACCTCGCCACGCTCGGAAAGCCCATGGGCAACGGCTTTCCCATCGGAGCCGTCGTCGGCCGGCACGCGCCGATGGACCGTTTCGGCAGGACGGCCCGCTACTCCAACACCTTCGCTGGCAACACCGTCGGTATCGCGACCGCCGATGCCGTTCTCACGATCCTGCAGCGCGATAGGATCCCGCAGAACGCGCTCGCGATGGGCGAGCGCCTCGATGCCGGCTTGGTGGCGCTTGCAGGACGCAGGCAGGGGCTGCGGGCCTGGCGCCATGCCGGGCTGTTCTTCGGAATCGACATCGGCCTCGACGGCATGGCGCCCGCCGAGCGACGGGCCATGGCCCTGAACACCGTCAATGCCCTGCGCGACGACGGCGTTCTCATCAGCACGACCGGCGCGAACGAGGACACGCTGAAGGTCCGCCCGCCGCTGGTCTGCGAAGCGAGCCATGTCGATCGCTTCCTGCAGGCGCTCGGTGATGCGCTCGAAACCGCTGCGCCTTAAACGCGACCGGCCGAGTGACGTCGCGCGGAGCGGCTAGGCCGCTCGCAGGACGCACGGGACGCTTCGGACAGGACCATCCCCGCGCGGCTTGCGCGACCGGGCGAACCGTCTGAGGATCGGATATCGCAAGCGGGTGGTTGCGCGCGGGCAGGGCGGCAGAGGCGCGGTCTGACGCGCTTCGAGATCCAGAAACGAGCAGGAGCGCATGGGGTCCGCAGTTTCACTCGACCGGCTCGACTTCAAGCTTCTCGACCATCTCCAGCGCAACGGCCATTGCTCGAATGTCGAGCTGGCCGCTGCAGTCGGTCTGTCGCCCAGCCCCTGCCTCGCCAGGGTGAAGCGCCTGGCGGAGGCCGGCGTGCTGCGGGGATTCGAGGCCGACATCGCCCTCGAAAAACTGGGCGATTTCATCACGGTCTTCAGCGAGATCACCATCGGCGAGCATCGCCGCGACAGCTTCCGCATCTTCGAGGAGGCCGCCGAGAAGCTGCCCGAGATCACGGAGTGCTACAATGTCAGCGGCGGCTGCGACTACATCCTCAAGATCACCGCAACCAGCATGGCGCGGTTCAGCGAGATCCGCGACCATCTACTGGAGCTGGATGTCGGCATCATCAAGTTCTCGACGAAGATCGTCCTGAGAAAGCCATTCGCGAGCCGCGCAGTCCCGCTACGGAGCCTGAAGTTGGGGAACTAGCCGCCTGCGATCCGGCGTATCAGAGGCCGAAGACGCCCGGCAGCCCGCCGATGTCGGATCTCGACATAGCCGTAATAGGGGTTCGGCGGCTCATGGCCCCGGTTGACCCAGACCTTGTTCCTGATTCCGAGGTCATGCGCCGACATCAGGTCGTAGCGGAACGACGAGGAGACATGGCAGATGTCTTCAGGGCCGCAGCCGAGCATGTCGAGCATGTACTCGAAGGCCTTGAAGCGCGGCTTGTAGGCGCCGGCCTGCTGCGCGGTGTAGACGGCGTGGAAGGGCGCGCCGAGCCGGCCGACGTTGTGGGGGATCTGGTCGTCCATCGCATTCGACAGGATCACCAGCGGGATCTTCTCTGCGACCTTGGCGAGGCCGGCGGGCACATCCGGATGCGGCCCCCAGCTCGGAACCTGCTCATAGACCCAGCGCGCATCCTCGGGCCGGAAGACGACGCCGTTACGGCGGCAGGTCTGCTCCAGGGCATTGTAGACGATCGCCTCATAGGGCTTCCAGTCGCCCATGACCTCGTCGAGGCGGTAGGCCGAGAAATCGTCGATGAATGTCTGCATCGCGGCGCCTTCCAGCTGGGCGCCGTAGAGCGAGCGCGCCGCGTCGGCCATCGCGAAATAGATCAGCGTACCGTGACAGTCGAAGGTCACGTATCGCGGTTTGATGATGGCCATGGCCTCGGCTCCTGCTTGGCGAGGCGATCCGCCCCGCTGTCGCAGCAATCCTAAGGGGCGATCGCGTCACGGCACGCGCCGGATCACAGGCCTGTCGAGCACGAATTGCCGCAGATCGGGCGTCCGGCAGCAGATCCTTCGCTCAAGCGGACAGGGGATCCCGAAGCGTCAGGCCTCGCCGCCGATGCAGCGCTGGAACCATGTCGAACTGATCCAGGCGCCGCGCTTGCGCGCATAGTCCTTGAAGGTGCCGACCTCCTCGAACCCCAGCTTGCGATGAAGCGCGTTGGACGCCGCATTCGGCTGGGCGACGCCGGCCACGACGAGATGTACGTCCTCCGCCTGCAGGAGCGCGATGAGGGCGCTGTAGAGCCTAGTCCCGATCCCGCCCCGGCGCCGGCCGGGATGCATGTAGATGCTCGTCTCGACCGTGGTGTCGAAGGCGGCAGACGGACGGTAGCGGCTGCTATAGGCGGCCCCCAGCACGCCGGAGGCATCCTGCGCCACCAGCAGCCGGTAGCGCCCCGCACCATAGCCGCCGAACCAGGCCCGGCAGCTTTCCTGCGTCATCGGCTCCGTGGTGAACCGGGCATTTGTATGCTCGATGTAGTGATTGAAGATCTCGGTCAGGGCGGGGATGTCGTCGGCCATGCCCGGCCTGATGAGGACGTCGTCATGCGGCATCGAGCGAAACCTTCGGTGTGTTCTCGCCATGGGGCTCCTGTTCACGACAATCATGCCGCGTTCAGGCCGAAAACACACTCACCCCACCGCTCCGATTTCCCGCGCCAGCTCTCGGCTCACAGGAACCGGATGTCTCCGGATCGGTTCCTGCCGGCTTACGGCGCCGACGCCTGCGAGAGCAGTTCGTCGCCTCCGGTCTTGACCAGGAAGGGCGGCAGCCCGCCGAGCGCCTTCCCAAGCGTAATCGCTGTCAGGCGGGCATGGCCGGCCATTCCCGGCGCCCGCCGGGCGTACTGCGCCGGCTAAGCCGACCGCACTGCACACATAGTTCCGGGTGACAGCGCACCGTTGGATGTGACAGTTTCATGACGAGCAGGGGCGGCTATCCGCCTTGCACGCATGCCCGGCCTCGATGCCGGGCGCGGTCAATCAGATCTGGGAGGTTATCGTGGCGATCAACAAACTTGTTCTGGCGGTGGGCTTCGCCCTGACGTCGACCATGGTCTGGGCCCAGGCCCCTGCGGGCAAGGTCACCGTGGTCACGTCGTTTTCGAAGGATGTGACCGACCCGATCAAGAAGGCCTTCGAGAAGGCCTCGCCGGGCGTGACGCTCGAGGTTCAGAACCGCAACACCAATGCCGGCGTGAAGTATCTCGAAGAGACCAGGGCGAACAACCAGGTCGACCTGTTCTGGGCCTCGGCACCGGACGCTTTCGAGGTGCTCAAGGGCAAGAAGCTGCTCGCCCCGTACAAGCCCAAGGCGACGGGTATCCCTGAGAAGATCGGCTCCTATCCGATCAACGATCCCGCCGGCTTCTATGTCGGCTTCGCGGCCTCCGGCTACGGTATCATGTGGAACGACCGCTATGCCAAGGCGCGGAAGCTGCCGGAGCCCAAGGACTGGCAGGATCTCGCGGGCCCGGCCTTCTACGATCATGTCTCGATCGCCTCGCCGGCGCGGTCCGGCACGACGCATCTGACGATCGAGACGATCCTCCAGGGCGAGGGTTGGGACAAGGGCTGGCGCACCATCAAGGAGATGGCCGGCAATTTCAACACGATCACCGACCGCTCCTTCGGCGTGCCGGAAGCCGTGAACTCCGGGCAGGTCGGCGTCGGCATCGTCATCGACTTCTTCGCCTTCTCGGCGCAGGCCTCGGGCTTCCCGGTCAAGTTCGTCTACCCGACCGTCACCACCGTGGTGCCGGCCAATGTCGGCATCGTCGCCAATGGGCCCAACAAGGCGGCAGCCGAGGCCTTCGTCGAGTTCCTGCTCTCGCCGGCCGGACAGGAAGTGCTGCTCGAGCCCGGCATCCGCCGCCTGCCGGTCAACCCGGCCGTCTATGCCAAGGCCGGCGCCGACTATCCCAACCCCTTCACCGATCCCCGCTTCCAGAAGATGATCGGCTTCGACGTCGACAAATCGGAAGCCCGCACGGCGGTCGTCGACACGCTGTTCGACCAGCTGATCTCGTTCCAACTCGACGCGCTCAAGGGCGTCACCAAGACGCTGCACGAGGTCGAGGCGGCGCTGGCGAAGAAGCCGAACCCGCAGGCGAAGGCGATGGCCGACGAGGCGCGCGCCCTGATCGCCGCCATGCCGGTCAACGAGGCGCAGGCCTCCAGCGCCGAACTGCGCGGCGCCTTCACCGGCGGCAAGGAGAAGGGCGCACGCCAGGCCGAGGTCGAGGCGCAATGGGCGAGCTTCGCCCGCGACAGCTACGCCAAGGCCAAGGCCAAGGCCGAAGAGGCGCTCAAGGCGGCGCGCTGAGCATTATAACCCATCCCCGCGTCATCCCGGACGCAGCGAAGCGGAGATCCGGGATCCATGCCGGTACGGCTCAGGAATGGATCCCGGATCGGCGCGGCTTCGCCGCTTGTCCGGGATGACCGCGCGCTTTTGGTTCAACGATCAGGACGGGCATGACCGCCATCCCCACCGCCATCCCCACCGCCACCAGCACTCTTCCCCGCGCCCGCCGCCTTTCCGCCACGCCGGGCCAAATCGCGCTGGCACTTGCGATCGCGGCCTTCCTGCTGCTGTTCCTGGGGCTTCCGGTCGGGACCGTGCTCTACGTCGCCTTCACCGAGAAGGGCACGTCTAACTTCACGCTGGTCAATTTCTACGATTTCGTCCGCACCGAGCTGTTCATGCGCTCGCTGTGGAACTCCTTCTATGTCTCGGCGATGTCGGTGGTCTGGGCCTCGGTCTTCGCCCTGCCGCTGGCCTATCTGACGACGCGCTTCGTCTTCCGCGGCGCGATGCTGGTCCAGACCCTCGGCTTCCTGCCGCTGATCATGCCGCCCTTCGTCGGTGCGGTCGCGATGCAGCTCTTCTTCGGCCGCAACGGCTCGATCAACCTGCTGCTGGACGACTGGTTCGGTTTCAAGATCGGCTTCATGGAAGGGCTGAACGGCGTCATCTTCGTCCAGTCCGTCCACTACTTCCCCTTCATCCTGATCAATCTCTCGGCGGCGCTGCGCAACATCGACAGGGCGATGGAGGAGGCGGCGCAGAACCTCGGCTCCTCGGGCTTCCGCCTGTTCCGTCGCATCGTCTTCCCGCTCGCCCTGCCGGGCTATCTCGCCGGCGCATCGCTCGTCTTCGTCAAGGTCTTCGACGACTTGGCGACGCCGCTGCTGCTCAACGTCAAGGACATGCTCGCGCCGCAGGCCTATCTGCGGGTGACCTCGATCGGCATCGCCGACCCGATGGGCTACGTCATCTCCGTGGTGCTGATCGTCGCCTCCGTGATCGCCATGTGGCTGTCGGCGCTGGCGCTGAAGGGACGCGACTACGCCACGACCCAGCGTGGCGGCGGCGGTTTGGCACGGCGCGTCATGACGCCCTGGGAAGCCGTGCTCGGCTATGGCGTCGTCATCCTGATCCTGGGGCTCGTGCTGGCGCCGCATCTGGGGCTGCTGCTGCTCTCCTTCGCGACGATCTGGTCGTTCTCGCCGCTGCCGGACGCCTTCACCACGGCCCATTACGCCCGCGTCTTCGGCGAAAGCTCGGTCTACATCACGAACACGCTGATCTATGCGACGCTGGCCGGCGGTATCGACATCGTGCTTGGCGTCGCGATCGCCTATCTGGTCCTGCGCACCAAGCTGATCGGGCGCGAATGGCTGGACTGGGCGGCCTCAGCCGCGCTGGCCATTCCCGGCGTGGTGCTCGGCATCGGCTATCTCAGGACCTTCTACGGCGTCACCCTGCCGGACGGCACGCCGCTGGCGTCGCTCTGGATCACCATCGTGCTCGCGCTCGCGATCCGGCGCCTGCCCTATGCGCTGCGGGCCTGCTACGCCGCGCTCCAGCAGATCTCGGTCTCGCTCGAGGAGGCGGCGGAAAACCTTGGCGCCACCAAGGCCCGCACCGTCAGGCGGGTCGTCGTGCCGCTGATGGCGGGCGGCATTCTCGCCGGCTTCGTGACCAGCTTCTCGACGGCGGCGGTCGAGCTCTCGGCGACGCTGATGCTGGTCCAGTCGAACTCCGACGCGCCGCTCGCCTTCGGCCTCTACGTCTTCATGCAGTCGGCCGCCGGCCGGGGCCCCGGCGCCGCGCTCGGCGTCGTCGCGGTTCTGCTCGTCGCACTCTGCACCTTCATCTCGCATCTGATCATCGAACGCAGCCAGAAGGCCAAGGGAATGGGCCACTGACATGAACGCCATCGCCCCGCTGACCACCCCGGCCGTCTCGGTCGACATCGAAGGAGTCAATCTCTCCTATGGCGACAACCACGTCCTGAAGACCGTCGATCTGTCGATCCGGCCCGGCGAGTTCTTCGCCTTCCTCGGCCCGTCCGGATGCGGCAAGACCACGCTGCTGCGCTTGATCGCCGGCTTCAACCAGGCCGATACAGGCCGCGTGCTGATCGGCGGCAAGGACATTTCCGGCCTGCCGCCCTGGAAGCGCGACGTCGGCATGGTCTTCCAGTCCTATGCGCTCTGGCCGCATATGAGCGTCGCACGCAATGTCGCCTTCGGGCTGGAGGAACGCGGCGTCGGCCGTGCCGAGGTCGATCGGCGCGTCGCTGTCGCGCTCGATCTGGTCGGTCTCGGGCATCTCGCCGGGCGCCGCCCCTCGCAGCTCTCCGGCGGGCAGCAGCAGCGCGTCGCTGTCGCGCGCACCGTGGCGGTCGAGCCAAAGGTGCTGCTGCTGGACGAACCCTTGTCCAATCTCGACGCCAAGATGCGTGTCCAGGTCCGGCGCGAATTGCGCGACCTGCAGCAGCGGCTCGGCCTGACGACGATCTTCGTCACCCACGATCAGGAGGAGGCCAACACGATCTGCGACCGCATCGCGGTGATGAATGATGGCGTGGTGCAGCAGGTCGGGACGCCGATGGAGCTCTATGAGCGCCCCGCCAATCTCTTCGTCGCCAGTTTCCTCGGCACCGCCAACATCCTCGACGGCACCGTCGTGGGCACGGGCGGGGAGCGCCACTTCGCTATCAAGGGCGGGATCAAGCTTCCTATCAGCGCTGACATCACCATTCCAGACGGCGCCAAGCTCGTTTTCCGCCCCCAGCACGCCGCTCTGACCGGGCCTGCCGCGTCGGCGGGGGACGGCCTCGCCTTGCCCTGCGTCGTGGCGCATCGCGAATTTCTCGGCGCGAGCGTGCGCTACGGCGTGCGCGTCGGAGAGACCGAGGTGGCGGTCGACACGCCGTTCCAGTCCGGGCGTGACTTGCACGAGATCGGTGCCGACGCGACGGTCACGCTCTCGCCGCACGCGCTGATCTGGCTGGCAGACTGACTGATCCCGAGATTCGACGGACGCGCCGTGCGATCTGTTCCGGGCCGCAGGCCCACGCCTGCCGCCGCTCTTGTGGCAGCCCGGGTCGACGAACCTGCGCAGTGTTAAAATGCGCGCTTTACATGCCGACTATCGGCCTGGGAGGGCTTGGCATAAGGCCGGTGGGATCGCAATTTTGAATAAATGACGAATTAAAATGATTTGCCTCTAAGGTATGGAGTTATAATAATATAGCTGTGAGTTATAAGTTTAAAATCAGTCTAGTTATAAATATTTATCGATTTTACACTAATATTAAAATTTAGAATATCTGTTGTATTGGAGATATCATTATATTAGACGGCCCCATCCGATGGTGGGGCGATAAAATGTATAACAATTCAAAATTAGTTGCTTTAACTGTTGTTCTCTCTTCGATCTGCGTTCCTGCGGCTTCCTATGCTCAGGCGGTCACGCAGGCTCCTGCGCGCGACACCGCATCCGAGCCGATCTCGCTCGACCAGATCACGGTTACCGCCACGCGCGGCGAGAAGCAGGTGCTCGACGTCCCCGGCACGGTCAGCATCATGTCCCGCCAGGACCTCGACCAGCGCATCACGCGCGACATGCAGGATCTCGTGCGCCACCAGCCGGGTATCAGCGTCAACCGCCAGACGACGAGCACCGACCCCTTCGCCAATTTCGGCGGCTTCACCATCCGCGGCGTCGGCGGCAACCGCGTCCAGATGCAGGTCGATGGGGCGCGGGTGATCGAGCGCGTCACCGACGGCAACCGCGATTTTGTCGATCTGCCCTTCCTGAAGAACGTCGAGATTGTGCGCGGGCCGGGCTCCGTGCTCTGGGGCGCGGATGCGCTCGGCGGCATCGTCGCCTATCGCACGCTCGATCCGCAGGACCTGCTGAAGGGCCAGAACCGCCTCGACAAGGACAAGCCCTATGCGGTCAGGCTGAGCAGCGCCTATGACAGCCTCGACCGGTCCTTCGTGAAGACGGGCGTGGCGGCCTTCCGCTTCTCGCCGCTGCTGGAAGGCATTTTCGGCGTCAGCCAGAAGACAGGGCACGAGGCGAAGCTGACCAAGGCGCGCGCCGATGGCGGCCGCTGGGGCTGTCCCGTACCGACCAGCCGCTTCCTCGGCTGCAACCAGCTCAACCCGCTCGACACGACGGTCTGGAACGCCTTCGGCAAGCTCGTCTTCAAGCCGGGCGGAGACCACAGCTTCAAGCTGACCGGCGAATACTACGACAGCGATTCGACGGTGAACCAGCTCAATGACTACAACGTCGTCAGCAGCGGCATCCGCAACGGCGCCTATATCCGCAACCAGGTGAAGTCTCGCAAGCGCATCGCGCTCGAGCATGAGTGGGATGTCGGGGCGAGCTTCCTCGACTCTGTCCGCTGGCAGGCCTCCTACTCGCCCCAGAGCCGCACCTTCGTCAGCAATCGGCTGCAGACGCTCGCCAATGGCCAGCAGCGCTTCACCCGCGGCCTGCACGATTACGAGGAGCAGTTCTCGCAGCTCGACATCCAGGCGAAGTCGAGCTTCGCGTTGGGCCCGAGCTTCCACCGCCTGACCTATGGCTTCCAGGGCGACATCACCCGCACCGACTACAAGCGCCAGGACGACGTCCGCAACCTCGCGACGAATGTGCTGACCACGACGGTCGCCGGCGGATTCAACTTCGCCAATGCGACGACGACGCGGGCCGACATCTACATCCAGGACGAGATCGAGCTGCTGTCGGGCCGATGGACGATCACGCCCGGCATCCGCTACGCGACCTACAACATCGATCCCAGGCTCGGCCCCGGCTATGTCATCGTGCCCGGCAAGGCGCCGCGCGAGATCGATTCCCAAAAGGTGATCCCGCAGGTCGGCACGATCTTCAAGCTGGACGAGACCTATTCGCTCTATGGCCGCTATGCCGAGGGCTTCAAGATGCCCACCGCCGAGCAGCTCTACACCTCGCTGCCCGCCTCGACCTACAACCTGATCCCGAATCCCGATCTGCGGCCCGAAAGCGTGCGCTCCTATGAGGCGGGCGTTCGCGGCCAGTTCGCCCAGGGCTGGTTCTCAGTCGGCGTCTTCCATGCGCGCTACAAGGACTTCATCCAGTCCCTGTACCAGATCCCCGGCACGACCGATTACACCTATCGGAACGTCTCGCAGGTGCAGATTTCCGGCGTCGAGGCCTCGGCCGAGTACCGCCTGCACGAGCGCTGGCTGCTGAATGCCTCGCTCAGCTACCAATATGCAGACCAGCGCGTCACGGCCGGTGCGGCCAAGACGCCCTTCGACGTCAACCCGTTCAAGGCCGTCACCGGCGTCAAATACCTGATGCCGGAATACGGGCTGGAGGCGGAGGTGATCGGCACCTTCGCGGGCGGCGCCAACCGGGCGAGCACGACGGACACCTTCAAGCAGGGCGGCTACACGGTCTTCGACGCCTATCTGAACTGGAAGCCGACCTCCTTCATCACCCTGCGCGGCGGCGTCGAGAACATCTTCGACAAGCGCTACTTCGCCAATCTCGTCGGCGGCTCCTACGCGAAGACGGCCTCAACCTCTGTCGCCGCGGCCAATCCGCTGGAACTCCAGACCGCGCCGGGGCGAACCTTCAAGGTTTCGGCCACGGCCGAGTTCTGAGCCCCTCTTCCCGTCCGGCTGCCACGCCGTGTCCGGTGCGGCGGTCCCGCGACGCTGCGCCCGAAACCCGCAGCGTCGCCCCCTCTTTCGGAGCACCATCAGAATGACCACCCCCGTTTCCCTGCGCGAAGCCCTGCCGCAAAGCCCGGCCGAGATTCTGCCCCTGCTGCCCGCGATGGGGCGCGTAATGCTGAGCACGCGCTTCAATGGTGCCATCCATGAGCGGATGGGGCCCGTGGGCACCGTCACGATCGCCGATGGCAAGGCCCGCCTGACCGGCAACTGCCATGACAGCGTCATCGACCTCGCAGTGGTCACGCGCATCGTCGTCGATCGTTCCGGCCGGATGCGCGACAAGGTCCTGCCCAAGCTCGAATGCCAGGATGCGGCGGGCGAGACGCTGTTCAGCCTGATCGGCCTCGAAGGGCTTGAACCGTTCGACGCGGCGCTGGCGCCGCTCGGGGCCGGCTCGCCGCTCGAACCGGTGGTGCGCGAGGCGCCTTCGGGCGAGGCTGCGCCTGAACTGCCGGCGGACGATCTGGGCGCCGCGACCTTCGCCGTGATCCTCGCCAATGGCCAGCCGATCGCCATCGATCTCGAGCGGGCGGGACTGTTCCAGCACTGGGTCGGCGCCCTGCCCGAACCGAAGCCCTCGATGGGCTTCGTCAACATCATGCAGGGCGATTTCCACCTCCACCTCAAGGCCGGCGCCGTCTTCGGCTGGCGGCGCCGGGAGGGCGATGGCGAGGTGCGGTTGCTGGCGCAGGACGCGCAGGGGCGGGAGACCGGCCTCGTGCTGTGCGGGCCGGCGGCCGCATTCGCTGGCGTTCCGGCGGTCATGGACGGTGGTGAGCATGGCTGAAGCAGGGCAGGGCGCACCCATGGTCGCGCATCCCCGTGCGAGCTGGCTCTGTCCCGACACCGGGCGGGCTCTCCAACAAGGGGAGCTGATGCGCGCCATGGCGCGCAAGCGCGCGGTGCTGCTCGGCGAGACCCATGACATCGCCGAGATCCATCGCTGGCAGCTCCACGTCATCGCTTTCCTCCACATGGTCAGGCCCGAGATGGCGGTCGGCTTCGAGATGTTCCCACGCAGGGTGCAGGCCGTTCTGGACGTCTGGATCGACGGCGGGATGGACACGGCGGCCTTTCTCGAACGCTGCGAGTGGTCAAAGGTCTGGGGTTTCGATCCCGCGCTCTATCTGCCGCTATTCCATTTCTGCCGGCAGCAGCGCGTGAAGATGCTGGCGCTGAATTGCCACCGCCCTTTGGTCACCCAGGTCGGTCAGGTCGGATGGGACGCGATTCCCCTCGAGCAGCGCGATGGCGTCACGCCGTCCGCCCCGGCCACCGCGGCCTACCGCGCCTATCTCGAAGGGTTGATGGGTGGCGGCGCGGCCGATCGCCAGGTCTCGGCCCCTTCGGCGATCAGCGACCGTTTCCTGCGCGCCCAGCAGACTTGGGACCGGGCCTTCGCCTGCGGCATCGCCGACCATCTGGCGCGCGCGCCGGGCGACCTCGTCATCGGCATCATCGGGCGCGGCCATCTCGAATACGGCCATGGCACACCGCATCAGCTCGCAGATCTGGGCATCGCGGACGTCGCGGTGCTGCTGCCGACCGATCGCGACCGCCACGACCCGGCGGCGCTCGCCGGCATCGCCGACGCGGTCTTTCGGCTTGATGTGCCGGAGCCCCCGCCGCCGTCGCGCCACCGGCCCAGACCGAACTGAGCCCGCGCGATGATGACCGTGCTCGCCGATATCGCCAGGCTCGCAAAGCTCTGCATCGGCGGCCCGGGCGGCCGCCTCGGATTGGTCTACTTCATCGCGATCGTCGCGCTCGGGCTGATCGGCGTGCGGGTCGGAATCCAGCTGATCACCTGGAACGCCGATTTCTACAATGCGCTGCAGAAGCTCGACGTCCCCGCCGCCCTGCACCAGATCGGGGTCTATTTCGGGCTGACCGCGATCACCGCGGCGCTTCACCTGGCTTCCACCTATCTGCGGCGGCAGCTGCAGATCCGCTGGCGCCACGCGCTGACGGAGGCTGCGCTCGAACGCTGGCTGGCCGGCAAGGCCTATTGGCATCTGCGCGACCGCACGGAGAACGGCCTCGACAACCCCGACCAGCGCATCGCCGAGGATTGCCGCATCTTCGTCGACAAGCTGACCGACGAGGCCCTCGAGCTGATCACCAAGATCGTCGGACTGATCTCCTATGTCGCGATCCTGTGGTCGCTCTCGACCTTTCCGCTGGCCTTCGCCCTGGCCGGCTTGTCCGTCGAAGTTCCGCGCTACATGGTCTGGGCCGCGCCGGTCTACGTCGCCATCGCCACGCTGATCACGCATGGGCTCGGCGCCCCGCTGAAGCGGCTCGATGGCGAGCAGCAGCGGCGCGAGGCCGATTTCCGCTTCGCGCTGACGCGGCTGCGCGAGAATGTCGAACCGGTCGCGCTCGCAAGCGGGGAGGCCGCCGAGCGCGGCCTGCTGGCGCAGCGCTTCGCGGCGCTCGCCGGCAACTGGCACCAGCTCGCCCGCCGCGAACTCATCCTGGGCCTGTTTTCGCGGCCCTATTTCCAGACCGTGCTGACGATGCCGATGTTTCTGGCCCTGCCGGCCTATCTCGCCGGGCGCGTGACCTTCGGCGGGCTGATGCAGATTCGCTCGGCCTTCCAGAACGTGGTGACGACGCTGTCCTGGTTCATCTTCTCCTACAAGGACCTGGCGCAGCTCGCCGCCACCGCGAGCCGGCTCGGCCATTTCCTCGACGCCGCCGAGGCGGCCGCGGCTCTGGCTCCGCAGCCCGCCGTGGCGGCATCGCCCGACGACCGCCTGCGGCTACGGCAGATCGCGCTTTCGACCCCGGCCGGACGCGCTCTCGCGCCGCTGCCGGCGCTCGACTTTTCTCCCGGCGAGGCCTGCTGGCTGCGCGCGCCGTCCGGGCACGGCAAGAGCACGCTGGTCAAGGCGCTGGCCGGGCTCTGGCGCCATGGTGCGGGCCGGATCGAGCGGCCCGCAGGGTCGATCGCCTTCCTGCCCCAGCAGGCCTATCTGCCGCTGGGAAGCCTCGCCGCGGCGCTCGCCTATCCGGCGCGGGCAGCGGACTTCTCCGATGAGGATTACCGCGCCGCGCTCGCCGCGGTCGGGCTGCCCGGACTCTGGACCCGCGACGAGGCGGTCTGGCTCCAGGCCAGGCACGGCCTCTCGGGCGGCGAGCGGCAGCGACTCGCCCTGGCGCGCCTGCACCTGCATAAGCCGGGCTGGGCCGTGCTGGACGAGGCGACGAGCGCGCTCGATTCGGAAGCCGAGCGGCAGGTGCTGGCGGCGCTGCGGGCCGCGCTGCCGATGACCGGCTTCATCGTCATCGCCCATCGCGCGCCCGAGGGCATCGGACCCGATCGGATCATCGATCTCGTCGCCGCAGAGGCGGCAGGCGTTCCCGACGATGTCTCAGCCAGCCTTGAACGGGTGGGTTGACGATCCGCGACTTACCGTTCGCTTCCTACCCGGATCGTTCATGGTCTTCATGACGTCCCCCGACGACCCCGCTTGTCGGCGCATCACCCGATGAGGGCGGACCTGATCTGCTGCCAGCTTTCCTGATCGCTCGCGCAGAGCAGGCCGGTGGAGGGCCGCCCCGGACCATAGGGGCTGCCGTCGAGCATGCGGGCATGGCCGCCGGCCTCGCTGAACAGCAGCACGCCGGGCGCGTGGTCCCAGGGGTTCAGGCCGCCATAGAGCAGGAAGTCGCAGCGCCCGGAGGCCGCGAGGCGGTATTCCTGGCCGCAGCAGCGCAGCGACGCCACGCTGGCGAAAGCGGGGAAGCGGGCCGGCAGGGCGGAGCGCAACGGTTCGGGGAAGTACTGCCAGCTCGCCATGCCGTTCATCTGCGCAAGGGCCACCGGCCTGCCGACGCGCAGATCGCGGGCCTGGCCATCGGCGCTTTCGAGCCAGGCACCCTCACCGCGCAGGGCGAGCGCACTGTCGTCCAGGATAGGGTCATGGATCGCAGCCGCTGCGCTCTCGCCCCTGACGATGGCGGCGGCCATGACGGCGAAGAGCGGCAGGTCGGAGGCGTAATTCAGCGTGCCGTCGATGGGATCGATCACGAAGGCGAGGTCCGCCTCGGCGAGGCGCCCCAGCACGGCCGGGTCGCGCGTCGCAGCCTCCTCGCCGACGAGCAGCGCGCCGGGGAAGGCCCGCTCGAGCTCGGCGAAAATGAAGCGCTCGGCCGCCTCGTCGGCCTCCGTCACGAGATCGCCCGGCGCCGCCTTCTCGCGCACCTCGCCGGCCGCCAGCTTGCGGAAGCGCGGCATGATCTCGCGCCGTGCCGCCTCGCTGAGGATGCCGTTCAACCGATCGAGATCGCTCCTTGAAAACAACATCGTGCTCTCCCGCGCCGACCGTTAGCCGGCATCGAACTCGACCAGGATCGGCTGGTGGTCGGAGGCGCGCGTGTCGACATCGCAGACAATCCGGCGGGCGCGGCCTGCGAGGTCTGGCGTTGCCAGCACATAGTCGAGGCAGCCTGGTGGACCATAGGTCTGGTCGACGATGAAGGCGGTGGGGGGCGGCGGTGCATCTCCCATCACGACGGGCCAGAGATCGCGCAGCGGCGGCGTGCCGTCGTCGAATGGCGCCATCAGTCGCGCCAGAGCGGGGTCATCCGGCCGCATGTTGAAATCGCCGGTGAGGATCGCGCTCGCCGTGTTGGGCGTCGGCGCATAGGTGTGCGGGCCCGGAGCGCGCGGTGTGCGGGCGCGCGACGCGGCCATGCGATGAGCTTCCCGGATGCCCTCGACCTGGGCCGCACGCAACACGGTCGACGAGTATTCGAGATGCGTCGTCATCAGCCGCACGGGCCCCAGCGGCGTCTGCGCCACCGCCTCGACCAGTACACGCGGCATGTTGCGCGTCGCCGCGGCCTCCCAGGGCAGGAGATGGCGCAGGGCCTGCGCGACCCTGTAGCGAGTCAGGATCAGGTTGCCGAAGCGCTTGCGCCCGCCCCGGCCGTCATCGACATCGACGCCGATGCCCTCGATCGCGGTGAAACCCGGCAGCATCTCCGCGAACAGCGCGAACTGGTCGGTGTCGTCATTGCCGTCGAGATCGGGGAAATTCGCCGCGACCTCCTGCAAGCAGAGCACGTCGAAATCGGCCATGGCGCGAGCGTGCTTGATGATACGGCGGGGATCGACGACATCGTCCGTCCCGCGCGCCCACTGGATGTTCCAAGTGATCAGCTTCATCGCCTGCGCGCCTTGGTCACTTGATGCCGGCGCGCATGAAGCTCTGCACGAACTGGCGCTGGAAGAGCAGGAAGCCGATCAGCAGCGGGGCCGAGGTCATCAGCGTCGCCGCGCAGATCACCGCCCAGTCGATGCCCTGGTCGCTCGACGAGAACACCTGCAGGCCGACGGTCAGTGGGCGCGACTCGACCGAGTTCGTCACCAGCAGCGGCCAGAGGAAGTTGTTCCAGTGATAGCTGACGGAGACCAGCCCATAGGCGATGTAGGTCGGCTTCGCGAGCGGGACATAGACCTTCATCAGGATCTGCAACGGGCTGGCGCCCTCGACGCGGGCGGCGTCGTCGAGTTCCTTGGGCACGGTCTTGAAGGTCTGCCGCAGCAGGAAGATGCCGAAGGCCGAGGCGATATAGGGCAGCGCGATGGCCGGGATGGTGTCGATCAGATCGAGCCTGGCCAGCGTGCGGTAGTTCTCGACGATCAGCGCATCGGGCATGATCATCAGCTGCGCCAGGATGAGCGCGAAGGCGATGTCGCGGCCCCAGAAATCCTGCCGCGCCAGCGCATAGGCCGCCAGCGTCCCCAGCACGAGCTGGAAGGCGAGGATCATCGTTACCAGGATGAAGGTGTTGAGGAAATAGCGTGCGAAGGGCGCAGCCGCCCAGGCCCTGGTGAAGTTGTCGAGCGTCAGCGGCGCCGTCAGCACGAAGCGGGTGGTGTACTCGGCCGGATGGATCGCCGCCCAGACGGCATAGGCCAGGGGCAGCACCCAGAGCAGCGCGAGCAGGATCGCCCCGGTCGATTCCAGCGTCAGAGCCAGGCCCTTGGGGGCATAAGGATCCGAGCGCGCCGCGGTGACAACCGGCTGAGGAGCAGCACTCATCGATAATGCGTCCTGCGCTCGAGAATGCCGTACTGGACGAAGGCGACCAGCGCCAGCAGCGCCAGCAGCACACAGGTCAGCGTCGCCGCATAGGCCGTGTCCCAGAAACTGAAGCCGACCTGGTAGATGTAGAACAGCAGCAGCGTCGTCGCGTTGTCGGGCCCGCCCCGGGTCATGACGAAGATGTGGTCGACCATGCGGAAGGCGTTGATCACGGCATTGATCAGCACGAACAGCGTCGTCGGCATCAGCAGCGGAAACTGGATGCGCCGGAAATAGGTCCAGCGCGAGGCGCCCTCGATCGCGGCCGCTTCGCCGAGGCTGGGCGGCAGCGCCTGCAGGGCCGCCAGATAGAAGATCATGAAGAAGCCGGCTTCCTTCCAGATCGCGACGACCGTGATCGCCGCCAGCGCCGTGTCCTGCGAGCCCAGCCAGTTGGTGCTGCGCCCGCCGAACAGCCCGACGATCTGCTCCAGCAGCCCGTACTGCGGCGTGAAGAAGAACAGCCAGATGTTGGCCACCGCGATCATCGGCAGGATCGTCGGCGTGAAGAACGCCATCCGCACCCAGGTCCGCCCGACGATCTTGTCGTTGACCCAGACCGCCATCAGGAGCGCGAGCGCGATCGAGGTGGGGATGGTGCCGAGCGCGAACCAGAGATTGTTCGACATCGCCTTCCAGAAGATCGGGTCCGCGAGCAGCTGGTGGTAATTGTCGAGCCCGATGAAGCGCGCCGGGCGGCGCGCCTTGGGTGTCGAGTAGAAGCTCTCGATGAGACTCGCGACCGCCGGCCAATGCGTGAAGAGAGCCAGGCAGGCCATGGCCGGCAGCAGAAGCAGCCAGCCATGGACCGTGGCGGTCGCGCGGGAGTTCATCGCGAGGCGGGTCCCGTCTCTCAGCGATAGGGCTTCAGGATGCGCTCAGCCTCGGCCTGCGCATCCTCCAGCGCCTTCTGGGGCGTCTTCGTCCCGGTCAGCGCGGCCTGCAGCCCGTCATTGAGCGCCTTGGTGACGCGCTGGTTCTCATGCGTCGAGAGTTCGGCCACCGCATGCGGAAGCTGGTCGCGCGCCACCAGCGCCGGCGGGAAGCCCGCCGCATAGGTCTTCATCGCCGCCGTCTCATAGGCCGCCGGCGAGACCGCGACATAGCCGGTGTCGATGCCCCACTGGGCGGCGCGCTCGGGCGTCGTGATCCAGCGGATGAACTTGAAGGCGGCCTCCTGCTGGGCCGGCGTCGCCTTCTTCGAGAGGTAGAAATTGCCACCGCCGGTTGGGCTGCCGCGGCGCTTGCCGGCCGGTAGCATGGCGACGCCGAAGGGGAATTTGGCGTTGCTGCGGACATTGGTGAGGTTGCCCGTGGTGGTCCACATCATCGCGACCTTCTTCTCGAAGAAGTCCTTCGGCGTGGTGCCCCATTCGACGATGCCGGGGGGATGGACCTTGTGCTTCTGCGCGAGGTCGACCCAGTACTGCAGCGCCTCGACGACGGCCGGGTCGGCATAGTTGGTCGTGTTGCCGGCGGCATTGGCGAGGATCGCACCGGCCTGCGTCGAGAGGCCCTGGAACAGCCAGTAGGGGAAGCCCGAGGACGGGATCTGGATGCCCCATTGGGTGACGTTGCCCGAGGCGTCCTTCTTGGTCAGCTTCTGGGCGAAGTCGAGCTGCTCGGCCCAGCTGGTCGGCGGCTTCTCGGGATCGAGCCCGGCCTCCTTGAACAGCTCCTTGTTCCAGTAGAGCACCACGGTCGAGCGCTGGAAGGGGATGCCCCAGGTCTTGCCGCCGGTCTGGCTGTTTTCCATGAAGGCCGGGAAGAAGGAGGCGAGCCACTTCTTGTCGTCCTCGGTCTTCACGAAGCTGTCGAAGGGGACGATCGCGTCCTCGTCGATCAGCGTGAACATGTCGGTGGAGAGCAGGACCGAGGTCACCGGCGGCGTGCCGCTCTTGTGCGCGGTCAGCGCCTTGACGATCGTCTCCTGATAGGTGCCGGCATAGATCGGCTTCAGCTTGATCGAGGGGTTCTCTTTCTCGAAATCGGCGGCGTAGCTGTCGATCAGCTTGGTGATCGGCCCGCCAACGGCGACCGGATAGAAAAAGGAGACCTCGGTCGCCGCCTGCGCCCGGGCGAGGCCCGGCAGGGCCAAGGATCCCGCGAGCGCCGCAGCGCCGCTCAATACGTCACGCCTGTCCATTTTGTCTTCTCCCTGGTGAGGTGGCTTGCGCCCGACCCTTGTGAACGGATCTTAACCCGAAGCCACTTTGCGCTCGGACGCCTGGTCGAACCAGTGCAAGGCCGATTGTGACACTGTGATGTAGACGGTTTCGCCCGGCCTGGTGCGCACCTTGCCCGCCCGCCGGACGATGAAGCCGTGCCCCCCGATGCGGGTTTCGACCAGCGTATCGGCGCCGAGATACTCGACCGCCACGACCTCGGCAGCGATGCCGCTCTCGCCCAGTTCGGTCATTTCGGGTCGGATGCCGACGGCCAGCGTCGCCGGATCGTACCCCTGCGGCGGCGTCAACTGACCGGCGCCGCCCGCCGCCAAGATGGCTTGGAGCGGCACGACATTCATCGGCGGCGTGCCGACGAAGCGCGCGACGAAGATGCTCGCCGGGTTCTCGTAGATCTCGTCGGGCGGGGCATCCTGCTCGATGCGGCCGTTGCGCATGAGCACGACCTGATCGGCCATCGTCATCGCCTCGACCTGATCATGCGTGACATAGACCATGGTGATCCCCAGCCGCTGCTGGAGCTCTCGGATCTCGCGGCGCATCTCGACGCGCAGTTGCGCATCGAGGTTCGAGAGCGGCTCGTCCATCAGGCAGACGGGAGCCTCCGCGACGACGGCCCGGCCCAGCGCCACCCGCTGCTGCTGCCCTCCGGACAATTGCGAGGGCTTGCGGTCGAGCAGGCCCTGGAGCCCGAGGATGTCGGCAGCGCGTGCCAGCCGGGTGTCACGCTCTGCGCGAGGGACCTTGCGCACCTCGAGACCGAAGGCGATGTTCTGCGCCACCGTCAGATGCGGGAACAGCGCATAGTTTTGGAACACCATCGCGATCCCGCGCTGGGAGGGCTCGGCCCGGGTGACTTCGCGGCCGCCGATCAGAATCGCGCCGCTGCTGGTGTCCTCGAGCCCGGCGATCAGGCGCAACGTCGTCGACTTGCCGCATCCGGAAGGGCCGAGCAGCGCGACGAGCTTGCCCCCATCAACGGTGAAGCTGACCTCGTCGACCGCCGCCGCGCCGCCCCAGGTCTTCGAAACGGCTTTCAGCTCGACAGAAACCATGCGTCATCCGGACCGGCGCCCCTGATGCCAAACTGAGCCGGCACAGGGTCTATGTTCTCGTTCGTCGATATGGCGCAAAATCGCCCCGCAGCACAAGGCCGCCCCCCATCGCGCCGGGGTCCGTCGCTCAGCCGCGCGCCACAACGAACCGCTTGACGCGCATGGTGGCCAGGCGCCGAAGACGGGCCCTCCGAATTCCACCTCTAATTCATTGAATTCAAGGTTATATTGCCATTGTTCACGGGTCGCGATCGGCGCCGATCATCACCTGCTGCGAAACAAGGTGATCGAACAACGTGAATGGGGTTGGCAGCATTTGAGGTGGGATCACGGTTCGATACTGAACCACAGCAAGGGCTTTGACCTCGGTCGGCGTCAGCGCCACCGGCACGGTCCGCAGCGAATCCCAATAGGCGACCAGCCGGTTCAGGGCGATCTGGAAGCGGTCCTTGGCTTCGCGCGCACTCTTCGTGCGCAGCGACACATAGACCTTGTCCGTGACGGTCACGGTGACCGATTCGCCGTTGATCGGCAGGGTCACGGGACGGCCGCGCGCGACCTCCCGGAGCTCGTTCGGAACCCGAACGTTGAGGTAGTAGGATCCCGACTTGGTAGCGAAGGGACGTGGCATCGCAAGGGCCATGTGTGAAACCGCTGTGTGAAAGCGGATACCCGATAAGCCCTTACAAAACCGAATCTCTTTGTCCTGCTGAGGAAAAAGAGTGGTGCCCAGGAGAGGATTGCGCTTTTCGGACCAAAGGCCTTTGAAATTAAAGGAAAATTTGAAGCGGTCAAGCGGGTTTGTTACACGGTGTTGGCGCACGGGTAGCCGCCTCTCGTGGGTTGCGCCAATAGACCGAGAGATAATCCCTTAATCAAAAATGCACTCCACATGCGAGACACATCCCTACGACATGGGGACCGACGATCGCCCCTTAGGGACCGGCTCTTCCGCTCCTGGAAACTGCTGGCCGCACTCTTACCCCACAAAGCCGAGCCACGAGCATCAGAGTTCAATGGAGGCATTTCGTGGGGACTGACCAGCCAGTTCCTTTCCCAACTCTTGCGCATTGTGAGTGCGGACTAACGCCAAACCTGCGTCGGGAATGTCAGTCGGTGAGTCCGAGCTCTGTGCGCGCAGTGATGAGATCGTCTTCGTAGTAGCGCTTTCCGCCACAATCCCGATTGAAACTGACGTTCTCAAGCTTCTGAGCTTCTACACTTCGGTTATACTCGGCGCTAGCTGCAGAGGTGGATTGAATCGTCGCATTCAACTTGGAGACCTGCGCGTTGAATGCGTCTACGCTCTTCTGGCTCGTGCGGTCTAAGGCCGCCTGGCTTGCGTTGAGCATCGACCTGCGGAGCTCTATTTCGGCTTGCCGGCGGGAAATTGCTTCGTGGCGCGCTTTTAGGTCGGTGTTAGCTTTCTCAAGTCTATCCTCGATGGTGAGGCAGCTCTTTAGCTGGGCAGGGGTTAGGGTATTGACGGCGTAGTTTTTTGCCGCACGGTCGATTGCCCTGAGTCCGCCGCCGATGCGAAAACGTTTGGCCTCAGCGGGGGTAATCGCAGTGCCTGCTAAAGCGACAACTACAATGCCGCTGAGCAGTTTCGCGTGGACGGGGCGCATTTACATTCTCGCTGATCGGTTTGCCGATACGAGGTTATGACAGCGTATCGCTGGCTGCAAACAAGGGAGATGCGTGCGAGACAGGTCTCGACGAAGCTGCGACTGACAGTTGCCCCCTATGCACAGTGTTTTCGGCTCTAGGCAAACAACCCGCCCCACCTCCACGAAGCTCAGCGTCCGGCGTCGGCCTTCTGGGGATCGAAGTTTAGCTCCTTGAACAGGCGCTCAACCTCGTCGGTTCGTGCCCCGCTTTCAATAGCTGGCTTGGCCGGAGCTTGCTGCGGTTCTAATAGCCGCGATCCCCACGGACTACAGCGGGGCTCCTTTCGCATATCGAGATTGACGCACAGCGAAACGTCCCCAGTGAAATTGTCTATTCGCCAAAGCGATTGATGAGACCCCGAAGACATTGCATAGTGACCGGTTACCGCTATTGCAGTCGCAATGCAAAATAGGCCAAGGAAAATTCCCAATGACCAACGCGCGTCCCTTTTGGGCAAGTCCACTGGCGCTCCCCCTTCTTTACATTCGCACAAAGCGGGCGCTGGCATTCCAGCAATACCACGCCGCGCTCCGCCTTCCTGAGCGGCAAAACCGAGGGTCTTTTCGTTCCCTCGGAAGCTCGTCCTTGAGCGTGGCCTTTTCAGCTGAAAGAATAGAACCGAGCGCGAGCAACCCAAGACCGATCCAAGTCAGGAAGGGACGATACGACACCGACCCCGCCAACTCAGCAACACTGTATGCGATCTGGCAGGGGCGCGTTGCGTAAAACAGACAAGGCAAAGCGTCCTGCGCCAGTCCCTCCCACTTCACACCGATCGCGAGGGCCACCCTTTGGAAAAAGGAAAGCCACCACGCCGCCGACAGAGCAATGCAGGCAAAGCCAGACCCTAGCATCAATCTACGTAGCATCATTCGGGGGGGGGGGGGGGGGGGGGGGGGGGGGGGGGGGGGGGGGGGGGGGGGGGGGGGGGGGGGGGGGGGGGGGGGGGGGGGGGGG
>NZ_JAUYTP010000046.1 GCF_030695125.1 Allobosea sp.
CTGACAATTTTACCTTTTTTTTCTTAGACTTTCACCCATAAGTTCTATTCTGTGTGCGGTATGTACCAGTCTATCCAGAATAGCATCGGCAATGGTTTCTTCACCAATGACATCGTACCAGCTTGCCACAGGCAGCTGACTGGCGATGATCGTCGATCTGCGACCATGCCGGTCCTCAATAATTTCCATCAGATCCATTCGTTGTTGTTTTTCCAGATGTGTGAGTCCAAAGTCATCCAGTATGAGCACCTCTGTCTTGGCGAGCCTTTCAATAAACTTGTAAATGGATCCGTCAATGCGGCTCATCTTGGTTCGTAGCAGCAACTTTTGAAGATTGAAATAAGCGACGCGGTAACCCTGAGCACAAGCCTGATGTCCCAGCGCTGAAGCCAGAAAGCTCTTTCCTGCGCCGGAAGCTCCGCTGATTAACACGGCTTCTCCTTTGGTAATATATCCGCCCAGGGTCAGTTCAGTGATCAACGAGCGGTCGATTCCACGAGCCGGATCTGTGTTCAGTTCTTCAATAGTTGCCTGGTAACGGAACGCTGCGTTTTTAATCAGGCGATCAAAGCGTTTGCCGTTCCGGGCGTCATGTTCAGCGCCCAACAATAGCTCCAGGCCTTCGGCCAGGGTAAGCTCGTGATGCCGCCTTGTTTCCTGTAAGATTTGCCAGCTGCGCGACATGCCATGCAGGCGCAGTCCTTTGAGTTGTGTTTCGATTTGCATTTTTAGAAGTTTATAGTGGATTGTGTGTAATATTCTTTGCCCCGGATATTAGTATGAACCGGAAGTGATTGTTCTGGTGATTCCTCCTCCAGATGAATAGCCATGTTATTCTCCAAAATCTTCTGGATAGACTTATAGGAGCAGATTCTGTTCTCGATAGCAACGCGGCATACCCGGCTGAACTTCTCTGGATCTGTATTCCTTGATAATCGCAGCAAACCATCACAGGTTCGATAAAGCTGCTCGGGATAGCGGTCCTGCTGAAAGACCAGCTCAAAAAGCCGGTGGAGTTCCTCTGATTTGTAGCGGGCACGTTCCAGATAATACTCAGGGCTACGGTTTAGCCAGGCCTGGTTCTGAGAACTCAGGTGTTCTTTGGTGGAGGAGTACCCACCGCTGTAACTCCTCAAGTGAATGCCAACCTGTTTGCCCTGTGCATAGATATACACCATTGTTCTTGTATAGATAACTTTTACCCGGCTTCCTATAAGCGAATAGGGCACACTATAGAAGTGCTTTAGAAGACTGACATGGCCATTGCTGGCTACCTTGGCTTCAGCGTAGTACTTTAGCTCGAATGGTTTGGGAGGCAGAGCCGACAACAGCGGCTTTTCGGCAGCCAGATAGCGTTCTTCCCGGCAATAGTTCTTGTTCTGCATCCGGGTCTGATTATGCTCCCGCACTTTCTCACTGATAGCTTCATTCAGAGTGGCCAGATCAAAGAATATCCGGTTACGCAGTTTAGCGTATACACGTGTGTAAAGCAGTTTCACCTGGTTCTCTACCAAACCTTTATCCCTTGGTTTGGCAGCGCGGGCAGGGACTACAGCCATCCCATAATGATTGGCAAAGTCTTCCAGCGACCGGTTTACTTCCGGTTCATAACGATCTGCTTTAATGATAGCTGCCTTCAGATTATCTGGCACTAATACTTTAGGAACCCCGCCAATGGCTTCCAGGCAACGCGACAATGCATACAGAAAGTCGCTGACGGTTTGCGAGGGAACTGCTATGGCAAAGGCATAATCCGAAAAAGGAAGGCAGGCTACAAAGAGCTGGCAGTGAATGATCTCTCCGGTTTGCCTGTCAGTATAACTGATCTGCTTTCCGGCAAAGTCCACAAAGAGTTTATCGGCAGGCTCATGCGTGAGCACCGAGGTGGGCTTGCGGGCAACCAGTTGCTGGTGCAGATGGAAGCAGAACTGAGAATACGCATAGCCCTGCGGGAAGCTAGCTATATACTCTTCCCATAATAGTTTTTTGGTTACCCCAACGCGTTTCAGCTCTTTGGAGAAGTATTCCAGCTTTCCCTTTAAATGAATATAACGAGGGTCTTTATAGGCTGGATTGCCCGAATGAAAACGGCTCTCCAATACCGGATCCTCCAGAATAAGCAGTTCTTCAGTGTTAAATGAAGCCGTCTGCAGCTTGACCAGGTAAGACTTTACCGTGTTCTTGCTGATGCTCAGGGTGCGGGCAATGGCTTTGATCGAGCAGCCCTGGCGGTGTAAGCGTAATAGTTGTTTTATCTGACTCATTGGTCGTGGTTTTCCGGCCATCGGTGATCGTGCTTAGTGATAAATAAATCACTAAGATGAACCAAAACCATAAGTACAGAGGGGTCAGCATGCTCCGGTACGCTTCGCAATACGAAGAGAACCTGACTGCTTGTCGACACCGATTTAGGGGGTCAACTTGCTCCGGTATACGAGCAACTATCTCTGAAAGGGGGTCAGCATCCGCCGGAATGGCATGCGTTTCAACGTGACTAAGCTATTTTGGTAGCCGCAAATTGATACCGCTTGGTGGGGTCAACATAGTCCGGAATATCCA
>NZ_JAUYTP010000009.1 GCF_030695125.1 Allobosea sp.
CCCCAAACTAGGCCAAAAAGGGCCTCCACAGGGCCTTTTTCAAAGAAAATGCACACCTCTGGGGAGGGCTGAGCGCTATAGGGGAGCACTCTAGTTGCTCATTTTTTTATTTTTTTTTCTTAAAAAAAAAGTGCGCAATAAATTATTCATGAAAATTTCATAAAATTCACTCTTTTCGTCGTAATTTTTTTTATTAAAAAATTACGTAAAAATTTCATAGAAATTTTTACAGAAAATAATTTTATTTTCATCGTTGATGAAAATAAAATTATTTTCTCGACAACGCGCAGCGTGTCGTACACACCGACGAAGTGGAGGTGTGTTATGGATAGGGTAAAGACCAAAATCAGATGTTAATTGTATTTTCATTATATAACATATGGTTTTGGTCTTTACCCTATCCCCATGATTTCCTGAGCCGGACGGATGGCTGGACACACTACATGTTGTTGTGAGTGGACAATTCTTTGCCACTCGAGCCGAAAGGCTTACACACAGGTTTTTCTGGCCTCCCACTAATAGCCGTTAAAGGAGCCCTCTGTTATATGTAGCTATAAGAAGAAGACCTTTCTACTCTTTTTTTATAAAAATTGTCCCCTCAGAAAAAACATGTAGTGTGTCCAGCCATCTGGCCCGACGCCTGAAAGGATACTTGCCCTCGAGCCTCAACCAGCAACGTATTTAAGAAATCTAATGAAGAAATCTTTTTATATTACTTTTTCAATACCAAAATTCTGTAGCCTCATCTCATCTCGGGCACTGAAGGACACAATCATACACACACAGGCACAATAAAATTTTATAAATATTTTACATAAAATATTTTCATTATTTTTCTTATAAAATTTTATGAAATTTTATTTATAAAATATTTATTATTTTTTCATAAAATATTTTATAAAAATTTTCATAAATTTTTTATAAATTTTTTTTTATAAAAAAAATGAAAATTTCCTCTGGCACTCACGGGTATCATATCAACCCCTATTAGTGACCAAAAATGCCTTAGGGCCTCGAAAAAGTGCACTTTTTTACCC
>NZ_JAUYTP010000010.1 GCF_030695125.1 Allobosea sp.
GCGTTCGCGACGAATGCCGGCATCACGCTGCACGTTCACAAGCTGGCGGGCGACAATGCACACCACATCATCGAGGCTGCGTTCAAGGCCGTCGCGCGTGCGTTGCGCGAGGCCGTCGAGATCGACCCGCGCGTCGTCGGCGTGCCCAGCACGAAGGGCTCCCTGTGATCGCGATCGTCGACTACAAGATGGGCAACCTGCGCAGCGTGCAGAAGGGCTTCGAGCACGCAGGCGTCGCTGACATCGTGGTCACGGACGACCCTGCAGTGCTGAGTGCGGCCGACGGCATCGTGTTGCCGGGTGTCGGTGCGTTTCGCGATGCGAGCGCGAACCTCAAGGCAAGCGGTCTCTGGGATATCATCGTCTCTCGCGTAGATGACGGCGAGCCGTTTCTCGGCATCTGCCTGGGGATGCAGCTCCTGGCGACGGTCGGGCTCGAAGACGGGGAGTGGGAGGGCCTCGGCATCGTGCCGGGAAGCTGCGAACGACTCCCGGGCGGTGTGAAGATCCCGCACATCGGCTGGAACACGGTCGAGTACCCGCGCGAGAGCCGCCTGTTTGATGGGATTGCGCCTGAGACAGCGTTCTACTTCGTGCATTCGTACCGTCTGCGGCCCGACGATGCATCTTGTATCATCGGACGTACGGAGTACGGCGTGCCGTTCGCGGCCGCGGTCGAGTCCGGATCCGCTTATGCCGTGCAGTTCCATCCCGAGAAGTCCTCGACGACGGGGCTTAAACTGCTTGCGAACTTCGGTTCCATCGTTACCGAGAGGGGCACCCGATGATCGTCTTTCCCGCGATCGACATTCTCGACGGCAAGGCAGTCAGGCTCCTGCAGGGACGTCTCGATGCTGTCACCGTCTACAACGACGACCCCGTCGATCAGGCGCACCAGTGGATCGCGCAGGGCGCCGAATGGCTCCACGTTGTCGATCTCGACGGCGCGGTCACTGGCGACCCGAAGAACATCGAGGTTCTCGAGCGTATCGTCGCGCTCGGCGTGCCGGTTCAGACCGGCGGCGGCCTGCGCTCGATGGCGGTGCTCGAGCGGCTCGCGGGAGTTGGCGTACGCCGGATGGTACTTGGCACCGCGCTTGTGACGCAGCCCGGGCTTGTGACCGAGGCGTGCGAGCGCTTCGGCGGCTCGATTGTCGCCGGGATCGACGCGCGGGACGGCAAGGTCGCCATCAACGGCTGGCGCGAGGGTACCGAGTACGGCGTGCTTGAGCTTGTGCGAGAACTCGAACTCCTCGGCGTGAAGCGCCTTGCATACACCGACATCTCGAAGGATGGCATGCAGACCGGCGTGAACTACGGCGCCTACCGCGCGCTCGGAGGGCAGATCGACATCCCGATGACGGCCTCGGGCGGCGTCTCCAATCTTGATGACATCCGCGATCTTCATACGATCGGGAAGCAGCTTGAGGGTGTCATCGTCGGGAAGGCGCTCTACGAGAACAGCTTTACCCTCGCGGACGCGATTCAAGCCGGCCACGGCGAAGAGGCGTAGTCGCGTGCTCACCAAACGCGTCATCCCGTGCCTCGACGTTCATGAGGGACGCGTCGTAAAGGGCGTCAACTTCGTTAACCTTCGCGATGCCGGCGATCCTGTCGAGCTTGCCGCTATCTACGATCGCGAGGGTGCCGACGAACTCGTCTTCCTCGACATCACCGCCACGCACGAGGAGCGTCCGCTCATGCTGGAAGTGGCGCGCCGTACCGCCGAGGAGGTCTTCATCCCGTACACGGTTGGCGGCGGTATGCGCTCTTCTGCGGATATCCGCGCGATGCTGTCGGCGGGTTGCGACAAGATCTCGATGAACTCAGCAGCCGTTGCAGCGCCCGACCTTATCACCGAGACTTCGCGCCAGAACGGCTCCCAGTGCATCGTCGTGGCGATCGATGCCCGGCGTGTCGCTGGCTCCGAGCGTTGGGAGGTCTTCGTCTCCGGAGGTCGCACGAACACCGGCATCGATGCCGTTGCGTGGGCGGAGGAGGTCGAGCGCCGCGGTGCCGGCGAGATCCTCCTCACTAGCATGGATCGCGACGGCACGAAGGACGGCTTTGACATCCCGCTCACGCGCGCGGTCACGCGCGCAGTCAACATCCCTGTGATCGCGAGCGGGGGCGCGGGCGAGCTCGATGACTTTGCGGAGATCGTCATCGAAGCCGACGCGGACGCTGTCTTGGCCGCAAGTGTGTTCCACTTCGGCACCTTCAGCATCCGTCAGGTCAAAGAAGCGATGGCTGCCCACGGCGTGCCGGTGAGGATGTAGGCGACGATGCGAGCAATGCGCAGAGACGATCACCGGATGTCGCCCGACGATACCAGGGTGTTCCTCGCCACGGCGGAGGTACTGCGCCTTGGAATGGTCGACGACGACGGCCCGTATGTGGTGCCCGTCAACTTCGGCTACGCGGATGGGCTCCTCTACGTGCACGGTCCCGCTGAGGGTCGGCGCCTTGATGCGATCGCTCGTGATCCGCGCGTTTGTTTCGAGGCCGACGAGTGCACAATCATCCGCGCCGACAAGGCATGCGGCTTCACCGCGCGGTTCCGGAGCGTCATCGGATACGGGACGGCGCGCGTGCTTTCGTCAGCCGACGAGAAGCGTGCGGGGCTCGACGTGATCATGCGCCAGTACGACAGCACCGGCGACGGCATCCCCGATGCCACACTCGCGCGGACGACGGTCATCGAGATAGCGATCGAGTCGATGGAGGGAAAGCGGCACCTGGCCGCCCCTGACGTGGAAGGGGAGTAGCGATGGACCTGCCGGTGCTCACGTACGACGAGCGCGGACTCATCCCCGCAGTCATCCAGCAGTACGACACTCTCGAGGTGCTCA
>NZ_JAUYTP010000014.1 GCF_030695125.1 Allobosea sp.
GGCAGGGGCTGAGCGCTATATGGGAGCCCTCTAGTTGCTCAATTTTTTATTTTTTTTTCTTAAAAAAAAAGTGCGCAATAAATTATTCATGAAAATTTCAATAAAATCACTCTTTTCGTAATTTTTTTATTTTATAAAAAAATTAATAAAAATTTCATAGAAATTTTTATAGAAAATAATTTTATTTTCATCGTTGATGAAAATAAAATTATTTTCTTGCTAACACGCAGTGTAGCATAGCCGTGCGGCGATTGAGCTAGCCACGATGCAAATAGATAGTGATAATGTCTTTGATATTATTGCTAGCTATTTGCATCGTGGTACATAGATGCACACGTCCTCCCCTGAGCCGGACAGATGGCTGGACACACTACATGTTGTTGTGAGTGGAGCCACTGTGCCACTCGAGCCGAAAGGCTTACACACAGGCTTTTCTGGCCCCCTCGAATAGCCGTTAAAGGGCCTCCTAGTTATATCTAGCTATAAGGAGGACCCTCAACGGCTAGACAATGAACACCTCCCAGCACCCATAGGCACTGAGAAGAATTTCTTTAAAATTCTTCTCATCTCAACTTAAAGAGCTGCGTGTCCACGCGTCGATCCTCGATTGACCCTTCTATTCGTTGAAAATAAAACTTCCTCACCTCAACTCATCTCAACTCTTTCTTCGAGCACACAATCACACACTCACACACAAAAATTTTATCATAAAATATTTTATCATTTTTTATAAAATATTTTCTCATCATTTTTTATAAAATTTTCTAACACTTTTTATAAAATCATTTTTATAGAAATTTTCATAAAAATATTTATGAAATTTTCATTGAATATTTTATTGTGCCTGTGTGTGTCTCTCTGTGCCCATTGTGAGATGAGGCTACAGAATTTTGATTGAAGGTCTCACTGAAAAATAAAAAATGTTTTGTCACGATTCATTCATTTTGACTGTTTGTGCTCACCTGGTACGTTGCTGCAGATGTCGGGCCAGATGGCTGGACAAACTACATGTTGTTCTGAGTGGACAGCCTGTGCCACTCGATCCGAAAGGCTTACACACAGGCTTTTCTGGCCTCCCACTAATAGCCGTTAAAGGGGGTCTCTGTTATATATAGCTATAAGGAGAAGGACTTTCTATTGTTTTTTCTATAAAATTTTCCACTCATAAAAAACATGTAGTGT
>NZ_JAUYTP010000018.1 GCF_030695125.1 Allobosea sp.
GAACCGCCGCGTAGACCTCCACAGCGAACATCCCCGCCAACCCCAAAAGGGACCAGCCTATCCAGTGGACGGGTT
Source organism: Allobosea sp. (assembly GCF_030695125.1). GTDB lineage: Bacteria > Pseudomonadota > Alphaproteobacteria > Rhizobiales > Beijerinckiaceae > Allobosea. The sequence continues at coordinate 76 of NZ_JAUYTP010000018.1, forward strand.
TTACGCCGCCCGAACCAGCACAATCACCGGCGCTCCACTGGTTGGTTTTGTCACCGCCCTACACAATTGCGCTCGATGATTTGCCCAATTTTGTGTCTCGTCTGTCTATATTTTCCTCTCGGTCGCGGCTGCCCTAGGTAAGGGATCCGTTTTGAAGCCCGCAGCACTCAACGGGCATTCATGAAGGCCTTCTTGCTCAGGGCCGTGCGGAGGAGGATCGCGATGTCCAGCCAGATCGACCAGTTGTCGATGTACCAATGGTCGAAGGCGACGCGTTTGGCCATTTTCTCGTCGGTGTCGGTCTCGCCGCGCAGGCCATGGACCTGCGCCCAGCCGGTGATGCCCGGCTTGACGTTGTGGCGCCGCGCGTAGAGCGCGATCTTGCGCTCGAACTCCTGATCATGGGCGACGGCATGCGGCCGCGGCCCGACCAGCGACATCTGCCCTGTCAGGACGTTGAGCAGCTGCGGCAGTTCGTCGAGATTGTAGCGCCGCAGCAACCTCCCGATGCGGGTGACGCGGGGGTCGTTGCGCGTTGCCTGGACGATGACATCGCCATCGTCGGTCGTCGTCATCGTTCGGAACTTGAAGATCCGGAACGCCTGCTGGTTGAAGCCGTAGCGGCGCTGGCGAAACAGCACCGGGCCTGGCGAGTCGAGGCGGATGGCGACCGCGACGAGCACAAGCAGCGGCGCCGAGAGGACGAGGATCAGCGCGGCGGTGATGATGTCGAAGGTGCGTTTCAGCGCGACCGCGGCGGCGCTCAGCGGGGGCCGTGTCAGGCGCAGGCTGGTGAGGCTGCCGGTGTGGACGATGTGCGGCCGCTCGAAGCGATCCATGATCTTTTCCGGCGTGAGATGGATCGCGACAGGCAGGTTCATGAACGCGCCGATGCAGGCGTCGATCGTCTCCTGGTCCGACCAGGGCAGCGCGATGAAGACCGAGTCGGGCTGCTTCTGCCGGCAGCTCACCACCGCACTCGCCAGATCGCTGGCGAGTGCGGCGGCCGGGTCGTTGATCCGGCGGGCGTCGTTGCTGCGCAGGAAGGCGACATCGACGATCGCGTAGCCGACATTCCAGGGCTGGTGACGCTGGACGAAGGACATCACATCGGGCTCGCGGCCGATCAGAAAGACGCGCTCGCTGGTGATGCGGCCGGTCTTGCTGGCGATCGAGATGCTTGCGACCAGGGCCGAGCGTGTCAGCACGATCACCGGAATGCCGACGAGGTAGCTCGCGACGACGACGCCGCGCGAGTAATGGTCGGCGATCTTGGCCATGAAGAGGATGGCGACGAAAGCCACCATCGTGATGTTCCAGACCGAAAAGGCCGAGGCGACCTGCCCCTTGGCTGAGAGATAGTTGGCGAGCTGATAACGGCCCTGCACGGCGTTGATGAAGACGAAGATCGAGGCCAGCATGATCGCGAGTTCGAGCGTGATCTGGTCGGCCCGTAGCGCGCCATAGACCGTGAGGTGATAAGCCAGCGAAACCAGCCCGACCATCAGCATGATCACCGCCGCGTCCGTTGCCGAAGTGACGAGCCAGAGCCAGTGACGCCAGGCGTTGGCGCGCCCTTGCGTGACGGAACTCGGGGCGAAACCCATGTCGTTGACGCTCATCTGGCTCGACCGCTTTCGCACGCGCACAGCCTGGGCCGTGCGGCTCCGACGTTTCGCTGTGGCACAAGCGTGCCGTGTCAGCGCTGGTTCGGGGCAAGGGTCGCAAGCGCCATACCGCCGTGGCATGTGCCAGGTCGGGCTGTTCCGGCGCGGGAGCGGCAGGATTCAGCCGGTTCAGGCCGCGTTTCCGGCCCTCGTCCGGTCGAGGCGATGAGGGAATGCGCCGTTCTGGAACAGGCGCGTCGCGAGCGCTCCGGCTGGGTCGCCGGCTCAGCCGGCGGCGACGGAGGCGAGATGGTCGCCGTTCAGCAGGCGAACCCCGTCGGGGACGAGCAGGATGACGCGGTCGCGCGACAGGCGCGTCAGCGTGCGGCTGACCGTCTCGATCGTCAGGCCGAGGAAATCAGCGATGTCCTGCCGGCCCATCGGCAGCTGGACGGTCACGGACGACCGGCCGATCCGGGCCCAGCGCTGCTGCATCCTCAGGAGAAAGCAGACGATCTTCTCCTCCGCCGTGCGGCGGCCGAGCAGCATCATCTGCTCCTGCGCCAGGGTGAGCTCATGGCTCGCCTGTTCGTGCAAGCGCCGCAGCAGCGCCGGCTTCGCATCGACCAGGGCGGAATAGGGGAGCCTGGCAAAGGCGCAGGCTTCGACCGGATCGATCGCGTCGGCACACAGGCTGGCGCTTTCGCGCATCGACAAGCCGATGAAGTCGCCCGGCAACGCGAAGCCGACGATCTGGCGCCGCCCGTCCGGCAGCAGCGTGTAGAGGCGCACGGTGCCACTGGTGATGTTGTAGACGCTCGGGGCCGGCTGGCCCTGAACGAGCAGCGGATCGCGTGGGGCGAATTGCGCCGGGCTCGCCAGATCCTGCAGCAAGGCGAGATCGTGATCGGACAGGGCGGCGCAGACGCTGAAGAGGCGCGTTTCGCAGGACAGGCAGTCCTGCCGGATGCGCACGCCGTTGCAGCCGTGTGGCGGAGGATGGTCCACGGGCGGTCCTTGAGGTCTCCGGACGGTGTTCGTGCAGAAGGCCGAGTCAAACCATAGCCTTTGCGAGGCTCGCGGTCACCTGCGATGCGGCATGCGGGGCGTTCATGGCGCGCCGCGAGCGCGCGGCCTTGGCGCCGTCTCGGCCGCCGGGTTAGGTCTCGCATGCGCAGATCGCGGGAGGCAGACATGACGATGACCGGTTTCGGGCTGCAGGGGCCGCGCATCGCGCGCGGCGGCAAGGCCATCTATGGCGCGCCGCTTGGCATCCTGATGCTGGAGGCGCGCTTCCCGCGCATTCTCGGCGACATGGGCAATGGCGGGACCTGGCCCTTCCCGGTGCTCTACCGGGTGGTCGGTGGCGCCAGCCCCGACAAGGTGGTGCTGCGGGGTGCCGACGGGCTGCTGCCGGACTTCATCGCCGCCGCGCAGGATCTGGTGCGGCTGGGAGCGGAGGCGATCACCACCAATTGCGGCTTCCTCTCCCTGTTCCAGCGCGAGCTCGCGGCGGCCGTCGGCGTGCCGGTCGCGACCTCCTCGCTGATGCAGGTGCCCTGGGTGCAGGCGACGCTGCCGCCCGGCCAGCGGGTCGGCGTCGTCACGGTGTCGGCCGGCAGCCTGACGCCCGCGCATCTGGAAAAGGTGGGCGTCCCGCTCGACACGCCGGTCGCGGGCACGGAAGGCGGCCGCGAGTTCTTCCGCGTCCTGATCAAGGCCGAGAAGGACGATATGGATGTCGATCTGGCGCGGCAGGATGTCGTCGCCGCCGCGCTCGATCTGGTGGCGCGGCATCCCGAGGTGGGCGCGATCGTGCTCGAATGCACGAACATGCCGCCCTATGCCGCGGCCGTGCAGGCGGCGACCGGGCGGCCGGTCCACGACATCTATTCGATGATCACCTGGTTCCATGCGGGCCTGAGGCCGCGGGTGTTCTGACAGGGCAGTGATGCGGGGATAGCCTAGCGGGTTTATCCCCGGTGCCTGCGCGGGAGGCGATGCTGGGCTTCGCATTCCCCGGCGCCGAGGCGGCGCCCGACCCCGCGAGGCTACATGACCGCAACGCCGCGGCTTTCCCTGCCCCTGCTCGCCGCCGGACAGGCGCAGAAGCACGTCACCCATAACGATGCGCTGACCCGGCTCGACGCGCTGGTGCATCTCACCGTCGACAGCCGCTCTGTGGGTACGCCGCCGGCGGTGCCGACCGAGCTCTCGGCCTTCATCATCCCGCCTGGCGCGACGGGCGCCTTCGCCGGCCGCACCGACCAGGTTGCGCTGTTCGAGGATGGCGGCTGGACCTTCCTGGCGCCGCGGCCGGGCTGGCAGGCCTGGGTCACTGATGAGAGCGAGCACCATCTCTGGACCGGCAGCGAATGGCGGCGCGACAGCCCGCTCAGCAGCCTCGGCGCCAGCCTCTGGGGGGTCAACGGCACGGCCGACGTCACGACCCGCTTCGTGGTGCAGGCGCCCGCGACCCTGTTCAACCATGACGGCGCCGGGCACCAGCTCAAGCTCAACAAGGCGGCGGCCGGCGAGACGGCGAGCCTGCTGTTCCAGGACGGCTATTCCGGCCGCGCCGAGATCGGCCTCGCCGGCGACGATGATTTGCATCTCAAGGTCAGCGGCGATGGTGCGGCCTGGACCGAGGCGCTCACCGTCGAGCGGTCGACGGGCGAGGTCTCGCTGCCGGCGACGCCCTGGGCGAGCGGCGTCAATCTCCTGCTCAATGGCGATCTGCAGATCAATCAGCGCGGTTTCGCCGGCGGCGCGCTGGCGGCGGGGGGCTATGGCTTCGACCGCTGGAAGGCTGGCCCGGCGGGCACGACCCTCGCTGTTGCGGGCTACGACCTCACCCTCAGTGCCGGGGCGCTCGTGCAGCCGGTCGAGCCGGCGCTGTGGGGGCTCTCGTCCTTTGCCGGCCTGCCGCTCACGCTGTCGGTCGAGGCGTTGTCGGGTGGGGCGCTCTCGGTGACCGTCGGCAGCGTCTCGGGTTCGATTGCTGCGGGAGCGGGCCGGCGCGGCGTGACGCTGACGCCGGCTGCTGGCGATACCGGCGCGCTCTCGGTCAGTCTTGCGCCGGCCGGGCCTGCCGTGACGCTGCGCCGGATCAAGCTGGAGGTCGGGCGTCGCGCCAGCGCCTGGGTCGCGCGGCCAGCGACGCTCGAAGAGCTGCTCTGCGCCCGCTATTTCTGGCGGCCCGAGAGTTCGCTTTCGCTCGACGCCTATCAGGCCGCGGGCGGCGCGGTGGGCCAGACCCTGACGCTGCCGGCCAGAATGCGGGCGACGCCGAGCGCAAGCTTCGCCGTTTCGGGCATGGTGAATGTCGCGGGCGGAAGTCCGGCTTTGACGGTGCTGTCGCGCCGCGAGGCGCGTGCTTCGGCGACGGCCTCGGCGGCCGGGCGCGTGCAGGCCTCGTTCGGCAGCATCGCCTTCGACGCCGAGCTGTGATCAGGCCCGCTTCAGTCGAGATAGATGCTCTTCACATGCGCGTTGATGGCGGCGATATCCGGCAGCATCCCGCCATTGCGCGCGCGCAGATGGCCCTCGTGCCAGTACCAGTCGTCGAAGCCGACATTCAGCCGCTGATAGCCGGCCTCCGCCAGCAGAACGCGCATCGTCTCGCGGCGCGGCTCGACGAAATTGTGCTCGATGGTGAAGAGCGCGATGGCGTGGCGGGCGAGGTCGATCGTCCTGAGGATGTCGAGTTCCGAGCCTTCGGTGTCGAGTGAGACATAGTCGAAGCCCGAGCCCGCCTGCCCGTCGGCGGCATCCATCTGGTCGAAGGTCGCAGTCTCGACGGTGATCAGCCCGTTCTCGCTGATCGCCTGACGCCTGTGCTCGGCATAGCCGTCCGACTCGGCATATTCGGCGAGCGTGCCGATTTCCTGCGAGGGGACGAAGGACAGGAACTGGCCGCCCTCGCGATGGACGGCCCGCTCCAGGCAGGCGGCCTTGCGGCTCGCAGTGAGCCTGGCGAAAAGGATCGGGTTGGGCTCGACCAGCATACCGCTCCAGCCGTGATCTGCTTCGAGGAAGCAGGTGTTGCTGTGGAGGACGCCGTCGAAGGCGCCGATCTCGGCGAAGCGCCCGCCGCGCCGTCCGCCGCACATCGCCAGCACCCAGCGCTCCTGCTCGATCTGCGAGTTCGTCGGGGTTTCGAAGGCGTCCTGCCAGGAGAGGCGGGGGGCGGGCGTCTGGGCTGGCACGGTGTGTCGTCTCGCGGGGGCGGGACGACAGACTAGGGCAACGCGGTTGCGGATGGAACGTCTGGGCCTCGTCGTCATTGCGAGCGAAGCGAAGCAATCCAGGAAGCGTGGCGCCGCAGGTTCTGGATTGCTTCGTCGCTGCGCTCCTCGCAATGACGCGCTTCAGTGAATCTCGGGCTCGGGAATCTTCGCCGTGCCCTCGAGGTAGTCGAAGTCGCAGCCCTTGTCGGCCTGGCGGATATGGGCGGCCGACATCTTGCCCCAGCCGCGGGGGTAGTCGCGGTCGGGCGGCGTCCAGGCGGTGAGGCGCGTGGCAATCTCGGCGTCTGTCAGGGCGACCGAGATGGTGCGGGCCTCGACATCGACGCTGATGACGTCGCCGGTCTGCACGGCGGCGAGCGGCCCGCGGATGTAGGCTTCAGGGGCGACATGCAGCACGCAGGCGCCGTAGCTGGTGCCGGACATGCGGGCATCCGAGATGCGCAGCATGTCGCGCACGCCCTGCTTCAGGAGCTTCTTCGGGATCGGCATCATGCCCCATTCGGGCATGCCGGGACCACCGACCGGGCCGCAGTTCTTCAGGACCATGATGTGGTCTGGCGTGACGTCGAGGCTCTCGTCGTTCACGGCCTTCATCATCGCATCATAGTCCTCGAAGACCAGTGCCGGGCCCGAATGCTTCAGCAGGCGGGGCTCGGCGGCGGAGGGCTTGATGACGCAGCCATCGGGGGCGATGTTGCCCTTGAGCACGGCGAGGCCATTGGCGGTCGTCACGGCGTTGTCGAGCGGGCGGATGATGTTGTCGTCATAGACGGTGGCGAGCGCGATGGTTTCCGCAATCGGCTTGCCGGTGACCGTCATCGCGTCGGTGTGGAGCTTGCTCTCGAGCTGCTTCAGCAGGGCAGGCAGCCCGCCGGCATAGAAGAAATCCTCCATCAGGAATTCGCCCGACGGGCGCAGATTGGCGATCACCGGTACGGTGCGCGAGAAGGCGTCGAAATCGTCGGGCGTCAGCGACACGCCGGCGCGGCCGGCCATGGCGATCAGGTGGATGATGGCGTTGGTCGAGCCCGCGACCGCCATATGCACGGTGAGCGCATTCTCGAAGCTCTTGCGGGTGAGGATGCGGTCGGGCGTCAGATCCTCCCAAACCATCTCGACGATGCGCTTGCCTGACGCCGCTGCCATGCGGGGATGGGCGGCGTCGGCAGCCGGAATCGCGGAGGCGCCCGGCAAGGTCAGGCCCAGCACCTCGGCATGGCTCATCATGGTGGCGGCCGTGCCCATCACCATGCAGGTGCCATGGGAACGGGCGATGCCGCTTTCCATGTCCTTCCACTGCTCGTCGGTGATGGTGCCGGCCTCCTTCTCGGCCCAGTACTTCCACACGTCGGCGCCAGAACCCAGCACCTTGCCGGCCCAGTTGCCGCGCAGCATGGGACCGGCTGGCACGAAGATGAAGGGCAGGCCGGCGCTGCAGGCGCCCATGATCAGGGCCGGCGTGGACTTGTCGCAGCCCCCTAACAGCACTGCGCCGTCGAGCGGGTGGGAGCGGATCGATTCCTCCGTCTCCATCGCCAGGAAGTTGCGATAGAGCATGGTGGTGGGCTTCTGGTATTGCTCCGAGACCGACATCACGGGGATCTCGACCGGGAAGCCGCCGGCCGCCCAGACCGCGCGCTTCACCGCGTCGGCCCGGTCGCGCAGATGGGTGTGGCAGGGGTTGATCTCCGACCAGGTGTTGATGATGCCGATGACCGGCTTGCCCATGAACTCCTCATGGGCGAACCCCATCTGCAGCGCCCGCGAGCGATGCCCGAAGGAGCGCAGATCGCTGGCGCCGAACCAGCGCTTGCTGCGCAGCGTGTCGGGCGTCTTGCGGGCAGGACCCTTGCGGGGATGGGACGACATCGGCATTTCCTCGGGTGGTTTCTTGTGTGCGTTACGTCTGTCATTCCGGGGCGCAGCGAAGCTGCGAACCCGGAACCCACGACCGGGTGCGACGTCCCGGTGGGTGCTGAAGGTCTCACCCGGTCGTGGGTTCCGGGTTCATCGCTGTGCGATGCCCCGGAATGACAAGGGGCTCTACTCCGCAGCCGCGCGCTGGGCGCCCCAGCCGGAGACGATGGCGCGCAGCTGCGCCTTCTCCTCGGCGTTGAGCTCCGGCAGGCCGGGCAGGCGGACGGGGCCGACATTCGTGCCGAGCAGGCCGAGTGCTTCCTTGACGACGGTGACATTGGCGCCGTTGCCGTATTTGGTGCGCAGCGTCTCGAAACCGGCGATGGCGTCGACTTCGACCCGCGCGGCGGCGTAGTCGCCCTTTTCCAGCGCATGCCAGACCGCCAGCGACCGCTCGGGGGCGACATTGATCAGGCCGGAGGTAAAGCCGCGGGCGCCCAGCGCGTAGAAGGGCGCGGCCCAGCCCTCGGCGAGGCCGCAGATCCAGTTGGCGCGCGTCCCTTGTGTGGCCCGCACGCATTCCGACAGCAGCATCATGTTGGTCGAGGCGAACTTGACGCCGGCGACATTGGGATGGGTCGCGACGCGAACGAGGTCCTTCACGCCGATCGCATCCGAGCGGATATAGGCGACCAGCGGCAGCGTCAGCGCCTCCGCGATGGCGAGGATGTAGTCCGCCTGGGACTGGGGCGCGGCGAAGGGGTCGAGCGGGTGGTGCACCATCACCGCGTCGCAGCCGGCCTTGGCGGCGAGCCGGCCGGTCGAGACGGCTTCCCGCAAGGACCGGCCGATGCCGGCCGTGACCAGCGCCTTGCCGGCGGCGGCCTCGGCGGCCACCGCATGGCTGCGCACGACCTCGTCCGTCGTCATCGGGTAGAACTCGCCCGTGTTGCCGGCGGAGACGATGTTGTGGATGCCAGCCTGGGCGATGCGCGCCACGATCTGGCCCGTCACGGCCCAGTCGGCCTCGCCATCGGCGCCCCAGGCGGTGACATGCACGCCCGAAATGCCGCGCAAGGCAGCACGAATTTTATCACTCGTCATAGTCCAACCCTTCCGCATCGGCGCCGAACACCTGTCGCACATGGGCTTTCGCCGAGCGGACGATGTGGCGGCGCATTCTCTCTTCGGCGAGCGCGGGATCGCGCGCTCGCAGCGCCTCGTAGATGGAGCGATGTTCCTCGAAGCCCTGGCCGCGCTCGGAGGGCTCCGAGAGCAGGGCGATCCGCTGCGCGTGATCGTACATGCGCTGCCCGTCGAGCCGGCGCTCGAGATAGCCGCAGCCCGAGATGCGGTGGATCGCGCCGTGATAGGCCTCGTTCAGGGTGACGAGGTCCTCCAGCGCGCTGTGCTGCGTCGCATGGGCCATCTCCTCGATCAGCCGGGCGATCTCGGCGATATCTGCTTCGCTTAGACGGTTGGCGGCGATGTGGGTCATGACGCTTTCCAGTGCGGCGCGGCCCAGCGCCATCTCCAGCGCCTGGCGGGCGGAGAATTCGACGAACACGCCCCGGCGCGCCTCCGTGCGCACCAGCCCCTCGCTCTCCAGCTTGCGGATGGCGTCCTTCACCGGCGTGGTGCTGACCCCGAGCATCTCGGCCAGATGGCGCTCGTTCAGGCGCTCGCCATTGCGGAAGCGCCCGGCCACGATCGCCCGGCGCAGACGCTCATGCACATGCTCACGCAGGGAGCGCAGCAAATGCGGTGCGACGGGTTCGATGGTCAGGGTCTGGGGCATCGTCGGTCCGGGGGCGGGCGTCGGCCCTCGCGAATCCGCCATGCGGCCCGCGAAGTCTCGGCTCCATCTCCGCATCACTCACCACAAAGGACAAGCGGCGACAAGACTGAAATTTCAGATTTCAAATCTGGAATCCTGTGCTATCGAAGTCGGCAAGGATCCGACAACGGACCGCGCTGGCGAGACTCGCCGGCTCTGTGACAGCCATGGGAGGAAGACCGATGACGATGACACGCAGGGCGGCGCTGGCCGCCGCTTGCCTGCTGGCCGCTCCGGCCGCGCTGGCGCAAAGCGACTATCCCGGCAGCAAGGTGGTGACGATCATCGTCCCCTTCGCGGCGGGTGGAACGACAGACCTGCTGGGGCGTATTCTGGCCGACCGCTTGGGTGCGCGCCTCAACGGCAAGTTCATCGTCGAGAACCGGCCCGGCGCCGGCGGCAACACGGGTGTCGCGGCCGCCGCACGGGCGACGCCCGACGGCTACACGCTGACGATGGGCACGGTCTCGACCCATGCGATCAATCCAGGCGTTTATGCCAAGATGCCCTTCGACCACATCAAGGACTTCGCCCCGATCTCGCAGGTGGCGAGCGTTCCCAACATCCTGATGGTCAACATCGACCTGCCCGTGAAGACAGTGCCGGAGCTGATCGATCTGCTGAAGAAGAACCCCAACAAGTACTCGTTCGGCTCGTCGGGCGCGGGCACCTCGACCCATATGGCGGCGGAGCTGTTCAAGGTCTCGACCGGCACCGACATGGTGCATGTGCCCTATCGTTCGAGCGGGCAGGTGACGCAGGACCTGCTCTCCGGCCAGATCCAGATCACCTTTGACAACATCACCATCGCCTGGCCGCATGTCGAGGCCGGCAAGATCCGCGCGCTCGCGACCGCCACGCCCGAGCGCCTCGCCGTCGCCAAGGACCTGCCGGCGCTGGCCGAGTTCATCCCGGGCTATTCGGCAGCGTCCTGGCACGGTTTCTTCGCGCCCGCTGGCGTGCCCAAGGAGATCGTCGCCAAGCTTTCCAGCGAGGTTCAGGCGATCATGCGCGAGCCCGCCGTCATCGACCAGATGAAGAAGCTCGGCGTCGATCCCGTCGGTTCGACCCAGGAGCAGTTCACTGCCCATATCGCCGCAGAGACAAAGCGCTGGGCGGATGTGGCGCAGAAGGCGAATGTCCGGATCGAGTGATCGACACAGCCGACGTCATGGTCGGGCTTGACCCGACCATCTCGTAAACCAGCGATCTGGTCCTGAGATTCTCGGGTCAAGCCCGAGAATGACGCCCGTCCCACATCCAATGCGTCACAAGAACCGGATAGCGCCGCGATGACATCGACCACCCTCACCGACGACAACCGCAAGAAGCTGAAGCGCGTCTCGACCGCGACGCTGACCACGGCGCTGTTCAAGCGCGGCTTCCGCAACGTCTTCATCCAGGACGTGCGGCCGCTGGGCCAGAAGGCTGAGAGCATGGTCGGCGAGGCGTTCACGCTGCGCTACATCCCGGCGCGGGAGGATCTCGATCATCTCGGCACCTTCGAGGGGACACAGCATCCACAGCGTCGCGCGGTCGAGGATTGCCCGCCCGGCCATGTCATGGTGATCGACTCGCGCAAGGATCCGCGCGCGGCCTCGGCCGGCGGCATCCTGGTGTCGCGGCTGATGCAGCGCGGCGTCGCCGGCATCGTCACGGATGGCGGCTTCCGGGACTCGCCCGAGATCGCTGCGATGGCGATCCCCGCCTATCACAACCGCCCCAGTGCGCCGACGAACCTGATCCGCCACCATGCGCTGGACATCAACGCGCCGATCGCCTGCGGCGACGTCGCCGTCTATCCCGGCGACATCATCGTCGGCGACGGCGAGGGCGTCTGCGTCATCCCCGCCCATCTCGCCAACGAGATCGCGCCCGAAGTCTATGAGCAGACGGCCTATGAGGACTTCGTCGCCGAGCGCGTGCGCGGCGGGCAGGGCCTGTTCGGCCTGTATCCGGCGAACGAGCAGACCAAGGCCGAATTCGCGGCGTGGCGGCCCGGCTGGTCCTGACCGCCGCCGCGCCGCACCGGCGCCACATCACTAGGCAAGACGGCGAAGCCGGCCGTGACACGGGCTGAACCGGGACGCTGCCGAGGCGGCGCGTCCCGCCACGACCACATCACCATAAAAATCCGGGGGGACACCATGGTTGAAACGTCACGTCGTCAATGGCTCGCGGGCGGGCTGGCCGCCGCCGGTTCCGCGCTGGCGGGGCCGGCTCTGGGACAGGCTTTTCCATTCAAGCCGAACCAGCGCTATCCCGATCCGTCGGTCGAGATCCTCGATCCGAGCTTCGGCAAATACCGGATCTATTCGAGCACGATCGAGCAGGTCGCCAGCGGCATGCGCTGGGCCGAGGGACCCGTCTACTTTCCGGAGGGGCGCTACGTCCTGGTCAGCGACATCCCCAACAACCGGATCATGAAGTATGACGAGGTGAAGAACAGCTTCTCCGTCTTCCGCGAGAACGCCAACTTCGCCAACGGCAACACCCGCGACCGGCAGGGCCGGTTGATCACCTGCGAACACTCCGTCACGCGCCGGGTCACCCGCACCGAGAAGAGCGGCAAGATTACCGTCCTGGCCGACCGCTTCGAGGGCAAGCGGCTGAACGCGCCCAACGACGTCATCGTGAAGTCGGATGACACGATCTGGTTCACCGACCCGCTGTTCGGCATCAACGGCGAATGGGAGGGCTCGCGCGCCAAGCCCGAGCAGGCGACGACCAATGTCTACCGCATCGGCACGGATGGGAAGCTGAGCGCCGCGGTCACGGATCTGCTCAATCCCAACGGGCTCGCCTTCTCGCCCGACGAGAAGAAGCTCTATGTCGTCGAATGGCGCGGCACGCCGAACCGGAGCATCTGGAGCTTCGACATCGACGCGCAGGGCAAGGCCTCCAACAAGACCAAGGTCGTCGATGCCGCCGATTTCGGTGCGCTCGACGGGTTCAAGATCGATCGCGACGGCAATTTCTGGTGCGGCTATGGCAGCAACGGCGCCTTGAACAGCGAGCCAGCCGAGACCGGAGGCCGCAAGGTCTTCGGCCTGCGCGGCAAGCCGGAAGACCTCGACGGCGTCATGGTGTTCAGCCCGGCCGGCAAGCCGCTCGCCTTCATCCGCCTGCCCGAGCGTTGCGCCAATCTCTGCTTCGGTGGCCCCAAGGGCAATCGCTTGTATATGGCAAGCAGCCACTCGCTCTACGCTCTCTATGTCGAGGCGCATGGCGCTGTGTGACGAAACGAAGCCGCGCCGCCCCTTGGCGGTGCGGCTTCCTCAACGTTATCGTTAACGTATGCTTGAGACCTCTCTGCGAGGTTTCGCGCTTGCCCCTGCTCGCGGGAGTTGAGCGTGAACGTGATGAAGCCGGCGTCGACAGCCCTCCCAGTGAGAGCCTCATGGCCGGCGCGCTATAACGCCTGGGTCAACCGCCGGTTCGGCATGACCCGGCTCGACGACAGCGATGCGGCGGCTCTGCGGAAGGCGCAAGGCGAACAGTTCGGGCGCGTGCTGCCGCCGATTCTGCTCTCCAATCTTCTGTCTGCGGTCCTGGTCGCGATCACGGCGATGATCCATGGCTGGCTCTGGTTTCCGCTGCTCTGGGGCGCTGCGGTGGTCGCGATCGGCGTTCTCGGCATCCTGCGCATCACCCGCATCAGGGAGCGTGCGCGCGAAGACGCCCCCTCGATCAAGTTCAACGACAAGATCCTGATCGATTCCGCCCTGATGGCGCTGCCCTGGGTCGTCATGGCCGTGGTCTTCAATCCCATCGCCGTCCCGGAGATGGAGGTGCTGACCGCGACGCTGCTCGCCGGGCTCGTCTGCGCGGGCACCTTTACAATGGCGAGCATGCCGTCGGCGGCGCTGCTCTTCGCCGGGATCATCCTCGGCGCGCGCGTGATCCACATTGCGTTGTCGCCGGGTGATCACATGCTCGAGAACCTGACCTTCCAGGCGATCTACGGCTCGGTGATGCTGGTCTCTCTGCGCAGCATGGCGCAACTCTTCATCGACCGCGTCCGCGCCATCAGCAGCGCTCAGGCGCTCGGGCAGGAAGCGAAGGCCCAGGCGCGCGTCGAGGAGGCGCGACGCGAAGCGGTCGAGCGGCAGGCTGAAGCCTTCCGACGGGAGATCGGCGCCATCCTGCAGCCGGTCTTCCAGTCTGTCGATCACATGAACGGTGCGGCCGAGCAACTCGTCGCCATTTCTCAGCGCTCTCAGGACAAGCTCGGCGGGCTGCTGATGCAGGTGGGCGAAGCCAGCCGCGACATCGCCTCGGTCGAATCCTGCTCGCACCGGCTCACCGACACCATCTCGCTGATCCGCGCCGAAGCGGACCGGACGACGCAACTGGTGCGGACGGCGGCCACAGACGTCGCCGCGTCCGTCGCCGTCCGCTCGCAGCTGACGCAGGCGGTCCACGATATCGGAGAGGTCTCGGACCTGATCCGCGAGATTGCGGCGCAGACAAATCTCCTGGCCCTGAATGCGACGATCGAGGCGGCCCGTGCCGGACTGGCGGGCCGTGGCTTCGCGGTGGTGGCGACCGAGGTCAAAGGGTTGGCGGCCCGGACCGAGGCCGCGACCCAGGAAATCTCCGAACGCGTCGAGGAGGTGCGTGCCGCTACGGAGCGTTCCCTCGCGGCGGTGATGAATATCAGCGTCTCGACAGATGCGATCGTGGGCGCGACCAGCGGGATCGTTCTGGCGGTGGACCACCAGGCCGAAGCGATCCGGACCATGGTCGACCTGCTCACGCGCGCGGTCCGCGAGACGCAGCGCGCTGCCGGTGCGATCGATCTCGTCGCGGCCGACGCCGCCCTGACCATGGACAATGGCCGGCAGGTTTCGGACGCCGCTGCGGGCGTCGACGGATCGGCCCGGCGACTGGACGAATCCGTGGCGCGCTTCTCCCGTCAGGTCGTCGGGGGCTGATCAGCCTTCGCGCTCGCCGTAGAACTCGCGATACCAGGCGACGAACCGCGCGATGCCGGTTTCGATCGGCGTGTCGGGCCTGAAATCGACCCGCGCCATCAGATCGGAGACGTCGGCATAGGTCGCGCGGACGTCGCCGGGCTGCATCGGCAGGTGCCGCTTGATCGCGGCCTTGCCGCAGGCGGCCTCGATCACCGCAATGAAGCGGTCGAGGCGGACCGGCGTGTGGTTGCCGATGTTGTAGATCCGCCAGGGCGCGGCCGAGGTGGCGGGACCATGCGGGGTCTCGCCGGCGCCGCGCGCGGGCGGCAGCGCGGCAAGCCGGACGATCGCCTCGCTGATGTCGTCGACATAGGTGAAGTCGCGGCTCATCTCGGCCTCGGCATAGACCTCGATCGGCCGGCCTTCGAGGATCGCCTTGGTGAACTTGAAATAGGCCATGTCCGGCCGGCCCCAGGGGCCGTAGACGGTAAAGAAGCGCAGGCCCGTCGCCGGTATCCCATAGAGCTGCGCATAGCTGTGGGCCATCAGCTCGTTGGCGCGCTTGGTCGCCGCATAGAGCGAAATCGGGTGGTCGGCGCCGTCATGCTCGCTGAACGGCACCTTGGCATTGGCGCCATAGACCGAGCTCGACGAGGCGTAGACGAGGTGGGCGACCGGGTTGTGCCGGCAGGCCTCCAGCACCGAAAGGAAGCCGTCGAGATTGGAATGGGCATAGGCGCGCGGATTGTCGAGCGAGTATCGCACCCCGGCCTGGGCCGCGAGATGGATCACGACCTCCGGCCGGAACGCGGCGAAGACGGCCTGGAAGGCGTCGTAATCGGCGATATCGGTGGCCGAGAAGCTGAAGCCGTTGCGCGGCAGCAGCTGGTCGAGCCTAGCCTGCTTGAGGGCCGGATCGTAGTAAGGGGTCAGGTTGTCGATGCCCAGAACCTGAACGCCGCGGGCCAGCAAGGCTTGCGTGACGTGGAAGCCGACGAAGCCGGCTGCGCCCGTCAGCAGGACGCGGCCGGCTGAAACAGTGGTCATGAGGCCCGTTCTCGCCCGTCGGGGGGACAGCGCGGAAGCGCGCGCGACACCCGCTTCCCAGAGCTGATTCCATCTTGCAGATCGGGGCCCGTGTCAATCAAGCCTGGCTGGAGCGGTCGGCGGTTCGAACCGGTGGAGCCGCTTCGTCGGCGCGTCCGTCGGGAAGGCGGGCGTCGGGCGCCAGATCGTCATCCTGCAGCACACGCCAGCCGGCCCCTTCGAGATCGGCATACTGGCCGTTGCGCATGCACCAGAAGAACGCGCCGAGCCCGGCCAGGCCCAGGCCCAGCGCGAGCGGGAACAGGATGACGAGAATGTTCATGACGCGGCCTTGTGCAGAGCGGATGTCGGGCGCCGGGCGGCCCGCAGGGCGTTGAGCGTCACGACCAGCGACGACCCCGACATGGCGGCGGCGGCGACGAGCGGCGTCGCCAGCCCGGCCACCGCGATGGGAACCGCGACCGCGTTGTAGAGCACCGCGAACCAGAGGTTCTCGACCATCAGAGCCCGCGCCTTGCGGGCGATGGTGATGGCGGACGCGACGGGGCTCAGGCTGTCGCCCAGGAAGACGATGTCGGCCGCGGCCTGGGCGAGATGGGTCGCGCTGATCGGCGAGATCGAGACATGGGCCTTGGCGAGAGCCGGCGCGTCGTTGAGCCCGTCGCCGACCATTAGGACCTTGCGACCGCGCTTGGCGAGATCGTCAAGCACATGCAGCTTCTGGTCGGGACGCAGGCCCGACTGCCAGGTCGCGATGCCAAGGTCCCGGGCCACGGCTGCCACCGCGGTCTCGCGGTCTCCGGAGAGGATCATCACTTCGAGGCCGAGCCGCCGCAGCGCACCGATGCTGGACTGGGCGTCCGGCCGCAGCCGCTGGCCGACCGCGAAGACCGCGCAAGCCTCGCCATGCCGCCAGGCGATCAGCGAGGCGGTGGGGAAGCTGCCGCCGACCTGCTCGGTCAGCGCCTGCGCCTCGCAGAATTCGGCGCTGCCCAGCCGCATCTCGGTCCCATCGACGATCGCCGAGAGACCGAGGCCGCGATGCTCCTGCGTCTCGCGGCAGGGCGCAGGGCTGCCGGCGGCGCGGCTGATCGCCTGGGCGAGGGGGTGGCGGCTGGCAGTGGCCAGCGCCGCGGCCGCGCGCAGGGTCTCGGGGTCAATCGTCTCGGCGTTGAGCAGGTCGGGCTCGGGCAGGGTCAGGGTGCCGGTCTTGTCGAAGACGACCATGTCGGCCTCGGCCAGCCGCTCGAGCGCATCGCCCTCCTTGAGCATGATCTGGCGCCGGAACAGGGCCGAAGCCGCGACGACCTGCACGGCGGGAATGGCCAGTCCGAGCGCGCAGGGGCAGGTGATGATCAGGACGGTGATCGCGATGATCAGGGCCTGCTGCCACGCCAGGCCGAAGACGATCCAGCCCACGAGGGTGGCCAGCGCGGTGGCGTGGACGAGCGGGGCATAGAGCCGCGCGGCACGGTCCGAGAGGCGGACATAGCGCGAGCGGCTCTCGACGGCCTGGGCCATCAGCTTGTCGATCTCGTCGAGCAGGGTGCCGGTGCCGGCCGCCTGGACGCGCACGCTCAGCGCGCCCGTCAGGTTCATCGTGCCGGCATAGACCTGCACGCCGGGCACGATCGGGGCCGGGTCGGTTTCGCCGGTGACGAGGCTGCGGTCGATCTCGGAATGCCCGCTCTCGACGATGCCGTCGACGCAGACGCGCTCGCCCGGCTGGACGAGCACGAGGTCGCCCGGTGCGATCGCTGCGATCGGCAGCGTCGTCATCGTCCCGTCGGGCATCAGCCGTGTCGCCGACTCGGCCTTGAGCGCGGCGAGGTTGCCGGCGAGGTCGCGGGTGCGCCGGCGCATCATCTGGTCGAGATAGCGGCCGATCAGCAGGAAGAAGATCAGCATGATCGCGCCGTCGAAATAGGCGTGCTCGGAGTGGTTGGCCGTCTCGACGACGGACATGCCGAGCGCCAGCACGATGCCGAGCGTGATCGGCACATCCATGTTGACCGCGCCCGCGCGCAGGGCCCGCAGCGCGCTCTCGAAGAAGGGGCGCCCGGCATAGGCCGCCGTGGGCAGCGCGATCAGGGCCGAGAGCCAGTGGAAGAAGTCGCGCGTGACCGGGCTGATGTCGCCATTGGCGCCCGACCAAACCGAGACCGAGAGCAGCATGATGTTCATGGCGGCGAAGCCCGCGACGGCGAGGTAGCGCAGCAGCCGCCTCTCCTCCAGCGTGACGCTGTCGCGCTCGGCCGACGGCAGGAAGGGATAGGCCTTGAAGCCCAGTGCGGCGAGCTTCTCGATCACGCCCTCGGGCCGCAACGCACCCTCGGTCCACTCCACGGTCACCCGCTTCAAAGCGAGGTTGACGCGCGCCTTGAGGATTGCGGCGTCCCGGCCGAGCCCGCTCTCGATCGCATGCATGCAGCCGGCGCAGCGAATGCCCTCGACCGCCAGCTCCATGCCCGCGACGCCACCTTCACCATGGCGGACGAAGACCGAGAGATCCTGCTGCGTGGCCATACCGGTTCAGTCCTTCAGTACGACGCGGCTGCGCGAGACGAAGACCGTTTCGGTGCCCTGAACGGCCTGCACGGCCAGCGTCCAGCGGCCGCCGTGAACCGCCGGGATGGTGGCGGTATAGTCGCCTGCGGCGCCTTCGCTCAGCGACGCCGCATGGTCCTCGCGACGGGCGGCGGGATGTTCGAGCCGGGCCTCCACGAGAAGGCCGGTGACCGGCGCGCCGGCGCTGTCGCGCAGCGACAGCGTCACCACGGCATCGGCCCCGGACCGGCGAAACTGCGCGCCGGCCTGCCAGCCGCGCTGCTCCTGCGCCTGCATGCGGGCGATCTCGCCGTTGAAGCGCTGGCTCGTCTCATAGGCGCTCTTCACGTCGACGCCGGGCATGGTGGTGATCGCGATAGTCATCATCACCGCGTTGACGCCGGCGACGACCAGGAAGAAGCCGATCATGCCGGCGAGCACCATGCGCCCGGTCAGGCGGAAAGGCTGGTTGCGGCGCGGTTGCACGGGCGCTGTCAGATCGATGGGCATGATGAAGGCTCCACAGCAGGACATGGGTTTGCCCCCTCAGGGTGCGATGAAATGGTCCGTCGCGGTCACGGTCTCGCCGGCGAAGAGGTCGGCGGCGGTGAAGGTGATCGTCTGGGTTTTCTCGGCTTGGCTGCCCGCCGGCCGCGTCACCAGAACCCGGACCTCATGGGAGCTGTCGGGCGGGACGGACACGATCGGCCGCAGATCCGCGGTCGCGGGCACGCCGACGGCCTCGAGGCGCAGGCCCGGGATGCCATGAACGGTCAGCGCGATCGGGCGCTCGTCGGGGCGCTTGTTCAGGATGCGGATGGTGTAGGCGTTGCGGATCGAGCCGTCGCTCAGCGTGACGAACAGCGGCGCGCGGTCATGCAGGACCGACATCTCGACGGTACGGCGCGTCGCCAGCTGGTAGACCATGGCGCCGCCGACCACGAGGATCAGCGCGGCGTAGATCATCGTGCGCAGGCGCAGCGGATTGTAGATCGGCTTCTCGCCGGCGATACGCCGCTTGACGTTGTCGTCCGTGTCGTAGGCGATCAGCCCCTTGGGGCGGCCGACCTTCTCCATGACGTTGTCGCAGGCGTCGATGCACAGCCCGCACTGGATGCAGTCGAGCTGCGCGCCGTCGCGGATGTCGATGCCGGTCGGGCAGACGGCGACGCATTGGCGGCAATCGACACAGTCGCCCGCGGGTTCGCCCTGGGCGCGCAGGCGCTCGGCCTGCTTCACCGAGACGCGCGGATCGCCGCGGTCGTAGCGATAGGTGACGTTCAGGGCGTCGTCGTCGGTGAGCGCGGCCTGGATGCGCGGCCAGGGGCACATATAGTTGCAGACCTGCTCGCGCATGATGCCGGCGAGGGAATAGGTGGTGAAGGTCAGGATCGCGATGAAGGCGTAAGCCGTGAAGGGGGCCTGCAGTGTCGCCAGGTCGCGCACCAGCGTCGGTGCGTCGGCGAAGTAGAGCACCCAGGCGCCGCCGGTCCACCAGGCGATCATCAGCCAGACGAAGTGCTTGGCGCTCTTGCGCCAGACCTTGCTGGCCGTCCAGGGGCCTTCGTCGAGCTTGATGCGCTCGCGCCGGTCGCCTTCGAAATAGCGTTCGACCACCAGGAACAGATCGGTCCAGACCGTCTGGGGGCAGAGATAGCCGCACCAGACCCGCCCCGCGACGGCGTTCATCATGAACAGCACGAAGGCTGCCATGATCAGCAGGCCGGTGAAGTAATACACCTCCTGCGGCCAGATCTCGATGAAGAAGAAGTAGAAACGGGCATTGGCGAGATCGAGCAGGACCGCCTGGTTGGGCAGGTTGGGGCCGCGGTCCCAGCGCAGGAAGGGCAGCAGGTAGTAGACGCCGAGGCAGAGCCCGAGGATCAGCCACTTGGCGCGCCGGTAGGGACCGGACACGCTTTGCGGATAGACCTTCTTCGTCGCCGCAAACAGCGGCAGGTCGCCGAGCTCCGTCTCCTGGGAGGCCATGTTACTGGCCCCCTCCGAGCGAATGGACATAGATCGTCAGCGCCTTCACGGTTGTCGGATCGAGGCGCGGGCCCCAGGCCGGCATCACGCCGGCGCGGCTGTTGGTGATGGTCTCGGTCAGCGAGGCCAGATCCATGCCGTAGAGCGAGATGGCGTCGGAGAGGTTGGGCGCGCCGAGATCGAGATTGCCCTTGCCCGCGTCGCCATGGCAGGCGGCGCAGTTGGTCGCGAAGAGCTCGCGGCCCTTGGCGAGGTCCGCGCCCGCTTCCGTCGGCAGACCGGCCAGTTCGCGGACATGGTTGGCCACGGCGCGGATTTCGGCCGGCTTGAGCAGCCCGTCCTTGCCGAAGGCCGGCATCTGGCTGATGCGCGTGTCGTTGTTGCCGGCGACGCGGATGCCGTGCTGGAGCGTCAGGTGAATCTGGTCGAGCGTGCCGCCCCAGAGCCAGTCGTCGTCGTTGAGGTTGGGATAGCCCTTGGAGCCGGCGCCGCCGACGCCGTGGCAGGCGGCGCAATTGTCGCCGAAGGCGGCCTTGCCCTGCGCCATGGCGATCCGGAACAGCGAGGGATCGGCCTTGATCTGCTCGAGCGAGGCTTCCGCGAGGCCGCTCGACTGGGTGGCGCGGTGCTTCTGCAGCAAGGCGAGATCCTTGGCGATCTCGATGCGCGAGGCATAGCCGATGACGCCTTGCGTCGCGCCGTTGATCAGCGGCCAGGCCGGGTAGACGATCCAGTAGCCCACCGACCAGACGATCGTGGCGTAGAAGATGCCGAGCCACCAGCGCGGCAGCGGCGTGTTGAGTTCGCGGATGCCGTCCCACTCATGGCCGGTCGTGGACACGCCGGTATGGGCGTCGACCTCGTGCTTGTCGTGATTCTCAGCCATGTTCAATCGTCCTGCAGCGGGGTGCGGGCGGCCTCTTCGAACCGGGCCTTGTTCGATGGCCAGAAGGCGTAAAGGCAGACGGCGAGAAAGATGCCGACGAAGTAGAGCAGGCCTGCCGACTGCGCGAAGCGCGCCAGCCACTGATAGGTTGTGTCCATGATGACCTCGCTCAGCGGATGTTGGCTTTGTTGTCGTAGAGCTTGAAGTCGACGAGCGTGCCCAGCACCTGGAGATAGGCGATGAGCGCGTCGGCTTCGGTGATGCGGGCCGGGTCGCCGTCGAAGTCGCGGGCCTGGACCTTGGGGTAGCGTCCCTCGAGTTCGCCGGCCTTGGGGTGCTCCGGCGTCGCCTGGGCGCGCAGGTCGGTTGCCGCCTGGGCGATCATCTCGTCGGTGTAGGGCACCCCGCCGCCGCGGTTGGCGCGCAGCTCGTCGGCGATCTCGTTGAAGCTCAGATCGGTCTTGGCCAGGAAGGGGTAGCCCGGCATGATCGACTGCGGCACCAGCGCGCGCGGATCGGCGAGATGGGCGCGCTGCCACTCATCCGAATACTTGCCGCCGACGCGGGCGAGGTCGGGCCCGGTGCGCTTGGAGCCCCACTGGAAGGGCTTGTCGTACATGCTCTCGGCGGCGAGCGAGTAGTGGCCGTAGCGCTCGATCTCGTCGCGCAGCGGCCGGATCATCTGGCTGTGGCAGTTGTAGCAGCCCTCGCGGACATAGATGCCGCGGCCGGCGAGTTCGAGCGGCGTGTAGGGGCGCATGCCCTGGACCTTCTCGATCGTGTTCTTCAGGTAGAAGAGCGGGGCGATCTCGACCAGCCCGCCGACCGAGATCACCAGCAGCACGCCGATGACCAGAATGATCGAGTTGGTCTCGAAGATCTTGTGCTTCGCCCAGAGCGACTTGCGCGGGGCCTTGTTTTCGATGCTCGTCATGAAAAGCAATCCTTACTCGGCCGGCACGAGGCGGGGCTGCAGGGGGGCGTGGTCCTGGGCGCTCTCGGGCTCGCCGCTGCGGATGGTCATCCAGACGTTGAAGACCATGATCAGCGCACCGGCCAGGAAGAGCGCGCCACCGAGCGCACGGATGACGTAGAAGGGGTGCATCGCGGCGACCGTCTCGATGAACGAGTATTCGAGGAAGCCGAGCGAGGTGTAGGCCCGCCACATCAGGCCCTGGAGAATGCCCGAGACCCACATCGCGGAAATGTAGAGCACGATGCCGAGCGTCGAGACCCAGAAGTGCCAGTTCACCAGCTTGAGCGAATACAGCTCCTTGCGGTTCCAGAGCCAGGGCACGAGGCAGTAGATCGCGCCGAAGGAAATGTAGGCGACCCAGCCGAGCGCGCCGGAATGAACGTGGCCGATGGTCCAGTCGGTGTAGTGCGACAGCGAGTTGACGGCCTTGATCGACATCAGCGGGCCCTCGAAGGTCGACATGCCGTAGAAGGCGAGCGAGACGACCATCAGGCGCAGCACGGGGTCGGTGCGCAGCTTGTCCCAGGCGCCCGAGAGGGTCATGATTCCGTTGATCATGCCGCCCCAGGAGGGCATCCACAGCATGATCGAGAAGGTCATGCCCAGCGTCTGCGCCCAATCGGGCAGGGCGGTGTAGTGCAGGTGGTGGGGACCGGCCCAGATATAGATGAAGATCAGCGCCCAGAAGTGGATGATCGAGAGCCGGTAGCTGTAGACTGGCCGGTTCGCGCGCTTGGGCACGAAGTAATACATGATCGCGAGGAAGCCGGCGGTGAGGAAGAAGCCGACCGCGTTATGGCCGTACCACCACTGGAACATCGCGTCCTGCACGCCCGACCAGACGATGTAGGACTTGGGCGAGAAGATCGAGACCGGCAGGGCGAGGTTGTTGCCGAGATGCAGGACCGCGATCGTCACGATGAAGGCGAGGTAGAACCAGTTCGCCACATAGATGTGGGGTTCCTTGCGCTTCGCCAGCGTCAGCATGAAGACGAGGAGATAGGTCACCCAGACGATGGTCAGCCAGAGATCGGCATACCATTCCGGCTCGGCGTATTCCTTGCCCTGCGTGATGCCGAGCAGGTAGCCGGTGCCGGCGATGACGATGAAGAGGTTGTAGCCGAGCACCACGAACCAGGGCGAGAGGTTGCCGGCGAGGCGGGCGCGCGAGGTCCGCTGGACCACATAAAACGAGGTCGCGATCAGCACGTTGCCGCCGAAGGCGAAGATCACCGCCGAGGTGTGCAGCGGGCGCAGGCGGCCGAAATTGATCCAGGGCAGATCGAAGTTCAGAACCGGGAAGGCGAGCTGCAGCGCGATGATCAGCCCGACGGTGAAACCGGCGATGCCCCAGAACAGCGCCGCGATGGTGCCGAACTTCACCGGGTCCATGTTGTAGTTGGGCCGGCCGTCGATTTCCTGCGGTGCCGGCCCGGTGTCCGGCTTGAAGCAGCGGTTGGCGATCAGGAAGACGGTGCCGAGCGCCGCCGCCATGCCGACGATGGCATGGAAGGCATAGGCGCCGTGTTCGGTCTTGGCCGCGATCAGCAGCAGCCCCAGGAAGGCCACCGCCGCGAGCGCCATGCCCGCAATTTCGCCCGTCGTCGCCTGTCTGATCGGATTGCCCGTCGTCGCCATGCCCAGCCCCTGCTCACCTTGCGGCGCTGTCGCGCACGCTATCTGAGCCGAGCCTTAGAGGGGGCGGCGCCCGCGGGCCTTGATTCAGGTCAAGCGGGTCGCGGGACGGGGTGTCGCAGCCTCAGACGACGAGGTCCTTGGCCGGCACCGGCTCGCCGCGCGAGACATGGGCGATGTTGGCGAACATCCGCGACACGGTCGGGGCGAAATTGTCGGCGGCCATCGCAGCGAGATGGGGCGTGACGACGAGGTTGTCGAGCGTCAGCAGGTCGCTGTCGGCCGGCAGCGGCTCGATGGCGTAGACATCCATCGCGGCCCCCGCGATCACGCGGTTGCGCAGGGCGACGACGAGATCGGCCTCGTTGACGACGCCGCCGCGCGCGACATTGATCAGGATCGCGGTCTGCTTCATCGCGGCCAGCGCCGCCCGGTCGATCAGGTCGGTCGTCTCCGGCGTCAGCGGGCAATGCAGCGAGACGATGTCCGCCTGCGCCAGTATCTCTGACATCGTGGCATAGCGCACGCCCAGAGCTGCCTCTTCGGCTGCGTCGAGGGGCTGGCGCTTGGTGTAGAGGGTCGTGCAGCCGAAGCCCTTGAGTAGTTTTGCGACGTTCTGGCCGATCGCGCCGAAGCCGACGATGCCGACCGTCTTGCCCGAGAGCATGAAGGTCTCGCCCGGCAGGCTCCCGGTGCTCCAATGCCCCTTCTTCAGCTCGGCATGGCCGTAGCCGATATAGCGCAGGGCCGAGAGCATCAGCCCAAGCGCGAATTCGGCGACGGGGAGCGCGTTGCTGCCCGTGGTCCGGGCGACCTTGATGCCGAGTTCCCTGGCGGTGGCGATGTCGATGTTGTCGTAACCGACGCCCCATTTGTGCAGCAGCTTCAGCCTCTTGCCGGCGCGCAGGACGTCGCCCGAGACGGCGACCTGGCCGGAGATGGCATAATCCGCCTCGGCGATGATCTCCTTCATGTGCGCGTCGCCGCGGGCGGTGCCATGGGTCAGCACAAAGCCCGGCGGCAGCAGCGCGCGCAGCTTCTCGGCGCGCGCCGGCGTGGTCATGTCGAGGAGGCAGATGGTCTCGGTCATCGTCTGGTTCCGTTGTCAGATCGTGAAGCGGGCGCCGGCGCGGGCGAGGCCGCCCGAAATCGCGACAGGCGTGCCGTCGGCGCGCCAGCAGGCGGCGCCGGTCAGCGTGCCGTCGTCGTTGAAGCGAATCGCGTTCATGCCGCCGGCAATGCGCGGCATCCGGACGATGCGGTGGCCGCGCGCGCGCAGCGCTTCGGCGACGGTCTCGGGAAAGGCCTCCTCGAGTTCGAGCACGCCGCCTTCCGTCCAGATGCGCGGCGCCTCGACCGCCTCCTGCAGGCTCATGCCGTGGTCGATCAGGTTGACGATCGCCTGCAAGGCGGAGGGGAAGATGCGCAGCGCGCCGGGCAGGCCGAGCGCGAAGGCGAGCTTGCCCTCCTTCAGCACGATCATCGGCGACATCGAGGTGAAGACGCGCTTGCCCGGAGCAATCGAGAGTGCGCGGCCGGGGTGCGGGTCGAAATTGAACATGTAGTTGTTGGTCAGCATCCCCGTGCCGGGGATCTGGGTGGAGGCGCCGAACAGGCCGTTGATGGTCTGCGTCGCGGTGACGACGTTGCCGTCTGCATCGGCGACCGTGACATGGGTGGTGTCGTTTGATTCGCCCGGCGCCAGGCCCGCAGACCAAGCCTTGGCCTCATCCATCACGATGAGCGCGCGGCGTTCATCGGCATAGGCCTTGTCGATCAACCGGTCGACCGGGACCTTGACGAAGGCCGGGTCGGCGGTCGCCACGGCCCGGTCGGCGAAGGCGATCTTGAGCGCCTCGGCCAGGAGGTGGATGGCGTCGGGCGAGCCGAATCCGAGCGCGCCGATGTCGTAGCCCTCGAGGATGTTCAGCATCTGCGCGATGTGGACGCCGGACGAGGCCGGCGGCGGCGGCCCCAGGATCTCGTGGCCGCGATAGCTCCCGCGAATGGGTTCGCGCGTCTCGACCCGGTAGGCGGCGAGATCGTCCTGGCCGATCAAACCGCCATGGGCCTCCATGAAAACGGTCAGCGCCTTGCCGAGCGGGCCGCCATAGAGCGCGGCGGGGCCGGTCTCGGCGATCAAGCTCAGGCTTTTGGCGTAGTCGCTCTGAACCAGCCTCGTGCCGGCAGGCAGGGCCGCGCCATCGCGCAGGAACAGCGCCGCGAGGCCCGGATCGCGCGCGAGATCGGCGACATTGTCGGCGATGCAGTTGGAGAGATAGGGCGTGACCGTGAAGCCGCGGCCAGCGAGCGCGATGGCCGGCTGCAGGACGTCCGCCAGGGGCAGCGTGCCGAAGCGGGCGAGCGCCTCGCACCAGCCCGCCAGCGCACCGGGCACCGCGACGGCCTTGGGGCCGACGACGTTCTCGCGGTCGCGCACGTCGCGCTGCTTGCCGATCTCGTCGGAGAGGCAGTCATACATGTCGGGCGTTGCCCGCCGCGGCGCGGTCGAGAGCCCGTCCAGCACGACATGGCGGCCATCGGCCATGCGGATATGGGCGAGCCCGCCGCCGAGGATGCCGACCATCATCGGCTCAACCACGGTCAGCGCGAAGAGTGCGGCCACCGCCGCATCGACCGCGTTGCCGCCGGCCAGCAGCATCTGGGAGCCTGCCGCCGAGGCGAGGGGATGGTTGGTGACGACCATGCCGCGCGAGCCGGTCGCCGGCTTCTTGTCGCAGGTGAAGGAAGTGACGCGGGGGGCGCGGGCGGTGGCGGTCATGGCGTTCGTGGTTCCGGATCGGGGACGGGCCGTGACAGCATCTCCCGTTCCGACGAGGCTGGGGAGGGCCGCCGCGGCATGCCGCGGCGGCGTCAGGATCAGGCTTCGACCTTGCTGGCGAAATGCGCGATGAAGCGGGCGCAGATGTCGGTCAGCTTCTCGGTCAGCGCGGCGCCGGTCTCGGCCGAGCAGAGGCGCGGATCGCCCTTGGCGACGCCGAGATTGTAGGTCTCGTCATATTCGTTGGGCATCGCGACCTCATGGCCCTCGAAGCTCGCAAGGCCGAGGCCCGTAAAGGGCAGGTCGAGGATGGGGTCGCGCTTCAGCGGCTTGGCGTCGGGGATCAGGTCCTTGCGGATCAGCTCGGGGAAGAGATGCAGGCCGATCGAGGTCAGCGGGTCGGCGCCGTGGCCGGCGACGGCAGCGGCCTTGTCGGCTCCGCCGAGGATGCCCGGCAGCAGGCCGTAGCCGATACGCCAGAGATAGAGGCTCGGCAGGACGATCTGCTCGCGCAGATAGAGTTCGCGGGCGACCTCCGAGATCGGCCCGACATTGCCGCCATGGCCGTTGATCACGATGATCCGGGTCAGGCCATTGCGATGCAGCGAATCCACCATCTCGGCGATGACGGTGGTCAGCGTCGCCTGCGAAATCGCAATGCCGCCGGTCATCGAGCCGAACCAGTCGGCGCCGCCGAAAGGCAGGACCGGCGCCACCAGCGTGCGCGTGCCGGCCTTGCTGGCGCGGATGGCGGCCAGTTCGGCGATCTTCTCGGCGAGAAGGTAGTCACCCATCGGGGCATGCGGGCCCTGGTCCTCATGGCTGCCCATCGGCAGCAGGATGATGGGGTTGTCTTTCAGGATCTCGCGGGCCTCGCCCCCGGTGATGGTGCCCATATGGACGAGGGGATCGGTTTTGGCAGCCATGGGACTGTGTCCTTGCAGGTTTCGGTTGTGGGTCAACGGCTGGCGGTGCGCGGGTCGAGCGCGTCGCG
This sequence comes from Allobosea sp., assembly GCF_030695125.1. Classification (GTDB taxonomy): domain Bacteria; phylum Pseudomonadota; class Alphaproteobacteria; order Rhizobiales; family Beijerinckiaceae; genus Allobosea. The sequence continues at coordinate 27,402 of NZ_JAUYTP010000018.1, forward strand.
CAGGCCGTCGCAGAGCAGGTTCATGGCGAGGATGGTGAGCGTCAGCGCGGCGCAGGGCCAGACCAGCAGCAGCGGCGCCTGCTCCATGGTGGCGCGCGCGCCGCGGATCATCAGCCCCCAGGAAGGGGCGGGCGGGACGACGCCGAGACCAAGGAAGGAGAGCCCGCTCTCCAGCACGACGGCGGCGGCGACCGCGAGCGAGAGCTGGACCAGGATCGGCCCGGCGATGTTGGGCAGCACGGTCCGCAGCAGGAGATAGGCGGGCCGTGCGCCAAGCGCGCGCGTCGCCTCGACATAGTCGCGGCCTTTCACTGAGAGAACCTCGGCATGGGTGACGCGCGCGAAGCCCGGCAGATAGAGCACCGAGAGCACGAGGATCAGCGTCGCGGCGCCGGGGCCGAGCAGGGTCACCACCAAAAGAGCCAGAAGGATCGGCGGGAAGCAGAGCACGATGTCCATGCTGCGCACCGAGAGAAAGGCCGCGGCGCCCTTGCCCCAGCCGCCGATCAGCCCGAGCAGCACGCCAATGGCGCCGGCCGTCAGGGCGGAGACGAAGGCCACGCCCAGGCTGGTGCGCGCGCCCCAGAGCAGGCGCGCCAGCACGTCCCGCCCGAACTCGTCGCGGCCCAGCCAGGAGCCCGCCATGGGGCCGGCGAGCCGGTTGGCGACGTCCTGGCGGATCGGGTCGGGCAGGGGGAAGAGCGGCGCGCAGAGCGCCGCCAGCGCGATCAGGGCGACAAAGCCGCCGGGCAGCCAGAGGCGCTTTAAATGACGGTTGCCGCTCATGAATGGGCCACCCGCGGGTCGAGCCAAGCGTGGACGAGCTCGACCACGAGGTTGAGCAGCAGGAACAGCACCGAAATCGTCAGCACGATGCCGACCACCATGGGGTAGTCGCGGCCCTCGACGGCGCGCAGCAGCGGCGTCGACATGCCCGGCCAGTTGAACACGTATTCTACCAGCACCGTGCCGCCGAGCAGCGTGCCCATCTGCAGGCCGAGCACGGTGACGACCGGGTTCAGCGCGTTGCGCAGGACGTGGACGACGATGACGCGGGTGGGCGAGAGGCCCTTGGCGCGGGCGGTGCGGACATAGTCGTTGGCGAGCGCGTCCAGCATCGCAGCGCGCGTCATCCGGAACAGCACCGCCGCCAGCCCCTTGGCGATGGCGATGGCGGGGAGGATCAGCAGCTTCAGATGCTGCACGGGGTCCTGCGCGAAGGGCACGAATCCGCCGGCCGGCATGATCCGCAGCGTCTGCGCGAAGAGCAGCACGAGCAGCGTGCCCAGCACGAAGACCGGCACGGCGAGCAGCAGCGCGGTGACGCCCGAGGCGGCGCGGTCGAAGGCGCCACCACGATCGAGCGCGGCGAAGACGCCCGCCGGAACGCCGACCAGAATCGCGATGACGCTCCCAGCGGCGATCAGTTCGAGCGTGCGCGGCAGCCGCAGCGCGATCTCGCTGATCACCGGGTAGTCGTCGATGAGCGAGGTGCCGAGATCGCCGCGCAGCAGCCCACTGATGAAGGCGGCGTATTGCACGAAGAGCGGCCGCTCGAGCCCTAGCTTCTCGCGCAGCTCGGCGACGGAGGCCGGGTCCGGCGAGACGCCGCCGGTCGAGAGCAGGAGCTCGGCGGGGTCGCCGGGCACCATGTGCAGCGCCAGGAAGACGATCGTCGCGACGAGCCAGGCTAGCCCTGCGACGACGGTCAGCTTGCGCGCCAGCCAGGTCATGCTCATCCGAAATAAGTCTCTTCGAGCATGTTGCCGGAGGAGTTGGAGAGGGCGCCGGGCAGGTTGGTGAAGCCCATCACGCTCTTGTCCATGCCGTAGCCTTGGCTGCGCCAGGCGAGGCCGACGAGCGGCACCTCCTCCAGCGCGGCCCGCTGCATCTCCTTGTAGATCTCGACGCGCTTGGCCTGGTCGAACTCGGCGCGGCCCTTCGCGAGGGCGGCGATGGTGCGCGGCGCGTCGACGCGGAAGGAGCGGCCATGGCTCGGCGAGAGCGAGGTGTCGAGAACGACCGTCAGTCCGTCGGGATCGTTGTTGTCCGAGGAGACGCCGTGGATCGCCATGTCGTACTGGCCCTTCGAGCCGCGGGCGACGCGGGTCGACCAGTCGGGCAACTGCAGTTCGCACTGGATGCCGACCGCGGCGAGGTGCTGCTGGACGATCTCGGCGGTGTCCTTGTGCATGCCGAACTGGGCGGTGGCGAGCAGGGTCGTCTGGAAGCCGTTGCCGAAGCCCGCTTCCGTCAGCAGCGCCTTGGCGCGGGCGGGGTCGTAGTTCCAGCCATGGGCGAGGTCCTTGTCCCACCAGGGCGTGCCCTCGGCGATCGGCAGGCCCTCGAGCGGCTTGCCGCGGCCGAAGAAGGCGACCTTGACGATGTCCTCCCGCCGCACGGCGTGGGCGACGGCGCGGCGCACGCGCGGATCGTTGAAGGGCGGCTTGGAGCCGTTGAACAGCACGTCCATGAACGGCCCCTGCTGGGTGTCTAGCTTGAGGCGCGGATCGGCCTCGACCGCCGCCATCGACTGCCAGGGGACGTATTCGATCATGTCGACATCGCCCGACTGGAGGGCGGCGAAGCGCAGGTTCTCGTCGGCATAGACGACGAACTTGATGCCCTTCAGCTTCGGGATGCCGGGCTTGTAGAATTTGTCGAAGGCCGCGATCTCGACCGAGGAGCCCCGCTCCTGTCCGAGCAGCCGGAAGGGGCCGGCGCCGATCCACTCGGCCGGCGTGGATTTCCGCGAGAGGATGAAGGTGTTGTAGTTGCCGAACCAGCTCGGCAGCGTCGCCTGCGGCGTCTTGGTGATGAGACGGACCGTGCCGGGATCGGGGATCTCGATGCGCTCCACGCTCTGAAACTGGCTTCGCATATAGGCGGTCGATTTCTCGCCGGCGATCTGCTCGATCGACCACTTCACGTCCTCGGCGGTGACCGGATCGCCATTGTGGAAGACGCAGCCGGGCCGCAGCTTGAAGACCCAGGCGCCGTCGCCGTCGAGCGACCAGGAGGTCGCCAGTTCGCCGCGCAGCTCGCCATTGGCGCCATAGGAGACGAGGCTGCGGTGGATCAGCATCTTGACCGTGCCGGCCGAGGCGCCGGTCGAGACCCAGGGCTGGAGATTGGGCGGAAAGGCCGACAGGCCGTAGCGCAGGATGCCGGCGGCGCGTTGCGCACTGGCCGGGCGGGAGAGCAGCGGCAGGCTCGCGAAGGGCGCGGCCAAGCCGGCGGCCAGCATTGTGCGGCGTGAGATCGTCATCGGCTTTCTCCTCGCTGTGGTCGTCGTCGCCGTGCGCGTTGTCGCATCTGTCCGGCGTCCCTCGTCTGGCAAGAAGAGCGCCATCGGGGCTGCGACGCCAGTCCGGCAGCGCATGGCGGCCATGCGTCGTGTATACATGGCGGATTTTTGATGTCTGGCACCGAAGCGCCTAGAGTTGCCGCATCGACATGCCGGATGAGGACGCTCGACCGTGAACGTAATGACGCCGCCCCAGGCGCAGGATGCGGAAAGCCGGCCGGCTCGCGAGCGGGTCTATGCCCATATCCGCGAGCAGATCCTGCGCGGCGTCTATGCCGGAGGCTCCTTCGTCGAGGAGGAGGCGATCTCGTCTGTCATGGGCGTGTCGCGGACGCCGGTCCGCGAGGCGTTTCACCGGCTCGAGGCGGAGCGCTTCATCGACCTGCTGCCGCGCCGCGGGGCGCTGGTGCGGCAGGTCACGGCACAGGAACTGGCCGATCTCTACGAGACCCGCCGCATGATCGAGGGCTATGCCGTCGCCCGCATCTGCCGGGAGAAGATCGTGCTGCCCGAGACGATGGAGGCGATTCTCGACCGTCTCGACGCGATCGCCGGCAGCGACCATTTCGCCCGCGTCGAGCTCAACCGCGAATTCCATTTCGGCATGGTGCAGGCGCTGGGCAACGAGGTGCTGTCGGAACTTTACCAGTCGCTGGGGGCGCGCCAGCAGCGCGTCGCCATGCGGGCGCTGGCGGTGGATCCGGGTCGGATCGAGCGCATCCGCGTCGAGCACCGCGACTTTATCGCGGCGCTGCGGGCCTTCGACGAGGGGCGCGCGCGCGCCGTCCTCGACGAGCATCTGCGGCCCGTGACCGGGGTGGTGTCGCGCCTGCCGGGCTATGGGCCGCCAGGCGCGAGCGATGCGGGCGCTTGATCGCGTTCAGACCGGGATCAACTGCATCGGCGCCGGGTAATAGCGGAAGCCTTCGCCCGCCTTGGCGAGGTTGCCAAAGCCCGGCCAGGCGAAGTGATAGGACATCACCGGCGTTTTCTCCTGCGCCAGCATCGTCAACAGCCGGACGCGCGACTGAACCGCCTGCTTGGGATCGCTGTCATAGGCGAATTCGAGGCGCGGGTTCTCGGTCAGCAGCACGGCGTGGTGCGTCAGGTCGCCGAGGAAGACGAAGGATTTGCCGGCCGAGGCGACCTTGAAGATGTGGTGGCCGGCGGTGTGGCCGGGTGCCGCGATCGCCTGCACGCCGGGCAGGAATTCCTGCTGGTCCTTGAAGAAGACGATGCGGTCTCGCACCGGCATCAGGTTGGCGCGGGCATGCTCGATGAAGGCCTTGAGCGGCGAGCCGAGCTTGCTCTCGTCGGTCCAGAAATCGAAATCGATCTGGCTGATATGGATCCGGGCATTCGGAAAGAGCGGCTTGCCATCGGCCGTGCAGATGCCGCCGATATGGTCGATATGGGCGTGGCTGCAGACGATGTCGTCGATGTCGCCAGGCTTGATGCCGGCCTCTTCCATGCTTTTCAACAGCCGGCCCGTGGTGGGGCCAAAGGCTTTGGAGAAGCCCATGCCGGTATCGAACATGACGAGCCGGTCGCCGAAATTCACGATCGGGATGTTCTGCTCGAGGACGACGTTGTCCTTGGGCAGGAAGCTGCTCTCGAGCATGCCGTAGACGGTGTCCTTGGGCACGCCGAGGAAGCTCGTGCCGGGGTCGCCGAGCGGCAGCGGCCCGTCGGAGACGACGGTGACCTCCGCCGTGCCGAGCATGAAGCGGTAGAAATAAGCCGGTTGCGTCTTCGACAGCGGCGCCTTGGCGGCCGCCGGCCCGATCAGCGGGACGCTTCCACCGGTGGCGGCGAGCGCGGCGGCTGCGCCCAGGAAGCCGCGGCGGCTCGCTGACGGCAGACGGAATGGGTCGTTCGACATGGCATGTCCTCCTGATGGCAGTGGGGGCCGGCTTTGCGGCCTGTGCTCTTGGGTTTGCACGAGGGGGCATTCGGCCTCGCCTCGGCTCCGGGGAGGACGATGCACCTGCGTCGGCGGGCGGACCAATACCGGTTCGCTCTAGCGGCCATAACGCAAAGCTGGCGGGAGGGTTGGGCGTCGCTGGTCACGGGCGCCCAGCGCCGTTATGCAGGCATGCGGCTCGCCGCAGGCCTCAAGGAGACCAAATCGGGCATGGATCTACGGCAGCTCCGGTATTTCGCGGCCATCGTCGAGCAGGGTTCCTTCTCGAAGGCCGCCACCAAGCTGCGCGTGGCGCAGCCCGCGCTGAGCCAGCATCTGCGGCATATGGAGGATGAGCTCGGCGTCGCGCTGCTGCATCGCGGCACGCGCGGTGTGCTGCCGACGGAAGCCGGCGAGCGCCTGCTGGCCCGCGCCCACATCATCCTGGCCGAGTTCGGGGCGCTGCGCGAGGCGGTGCGCGGCGAGGCCGAACTGCCGGGCGGCGAGGTCCGCATCGGCCTGCCGGGCACGGTGAGCGAGCAGTTCAGCGTGCCGCTGATCCAGGCGGCGCGCGAGCGCTATCCGGCCATCCGCATCCGCATCGCCGAGGCGATGAGCGGCTTCGTGCTCGACTGGCTGCGCCGCGGCGAGGTCGATCTCGCGATGATCTACTCGACCTCCGACCCCAAGGGGCTCGGCATCCACCATGTCCTGACCGAGGAACTCTGCCTGTTCTCGGCGGCGGGGACGGCGGGAGCGCCGGCTGCGCCCGGGCAGGCCGTGGCCATGGCCGACGCCGCGTCGCTCGACCTGATCCTGCCCGGCATCGGCCATGGCCTGCGCGACCAGATCGACGAGGCGGCGGCCTCGGCGGGGACAACCATCCAGCCGGCGATCGAGATCGAATCCTACAGCCAGATCAAGCGGCTGGTGGAGCAGGGCTTCGGCTACAGCATCCTGCCGCGGATGGCGGTGGCGGCGCAGGAGAAGGCCGGGCTGTTCCGGACCTGGCCGCTGGAGCGACCGACGCTCTACCGCAAGGTCTACCTCGCCTATTCGACCGAGCGGCCGATGCCGGCGGCGGCGCGCGCCATCGGGCAATTGTCCTGGGAGATCCTGCGCGGACTCGTCACTGACGAGACCTGGACGGCGACGCTGGGCCAGGATGGCGGGCCGCCGACGCTGTACGGGTGAGGCTGGCGGCGCGCCGGTTACAACGGACGCGCCGTTCCTTCCATCCGCAGGCGCCCATCGGCGCCTTCCGTCCAGGTCCGGAGGCTGCCGTCGGCGTTGCGCCGGGCTTTGACGAGAAAATGCCCGCCGGCGATCAGCGGGCTCAGGCCGCGGTAGTCGAGCGCGAGCGTCGTTGTCCCCGCCAGCGTGGCCGCGATGTTGAGCATCAGCGTCGCCTGGATCGGGCCATGGACGACGAGCCCGGCATAGCCTTCCTCGGCCGTCGCGTAGGGCTGGTCGTAATGGATGCGGTGGCCGTTGAAGGTCAGGGCCGAGTAGCGGAAGAGCAGGGTCGGGCTGGCCTCGACCTCCCAGATGAGATCGGCCGGCTCCGGCGCGGCGTTGGCGGCGGGCGCTGCGGCCGGCAGGCTCGAGGCCTCGCGGTAGACGATGTCGTGGCGCTCGCGCAGGGCGAGACCGCGCGGGGTCGAGACCTCGTGATGGACGGCGACGAAGCAGAGCGCGCCGGTGCGGCCCTCCTTGGCCGTGACCTCGCCGATGGTCGAGCGGCGCGTGACGACATCGCCCTCGCGCAGCGGCGCCAGCGCCTCGAGGCGCCCGCCCGCCCACATCCGGCGCGGCAGCGGCACCGGCGGCAGGAAATCGCCCTTCGCCGGATGACCATCGGGTCCGAGCGCGCTCATCGGCGCGATTGGTGGTGCGAGACACCAGTGCAGCGCTAAGGCCGCTGCGCCCTGCGGGCCGGGCGCGAGATGGGGCGCGAAGGTGGCCGCATAGCTCTCGATCAGGCGTGGCGTAACGAGGTCCGAGGCTTCCTCCGTGCGGCCGATCCAGCTGCGGAGATGGTCGATGTCCATCGGTACGAACGCTTTCAGTACGACCGCGGCATGCCCAGCACATGCTCCGCGAGATAGGACAGGATCAGATTGGTCGAGATCGGCGCCACCTGGTAGAGCCGCGTCTCCCTGAACTTGCGCTCGATATCGTATTCTTCGGCGAAGCCGAAGCCGCCATGGGTCTGGATGCAGGCATTGGCTGCTTCGAAGGAGGCGTCCGCCGCCAGCATCTTGGCCATGTTCGCCTCCGCGCCTGCATTCTCGCCGGCCTCATAAAGCCGCACCGCCTCCCGCACCATCAGCTCGGCGGCGCGCATATTGGCGTAGGCCTTTGCAATCGGGAACTGGATGCCCTGGTTCTGGCCGATCGGCCGGCCGAAGACCTGCCGCTCCTTGGCGTAGGCCGAGGCCTTCTCGATGAACCATTTGGCGTCGCCGACGCATTCGGCGGCGATCAGGATGCGCTCGGCGTTCATCCCCGAGAGGATGTAGCGGAAGCCCTTGCCCTCCTCGCCGACGAGGTTGTCAGCGGGGATGCGGACATTGTCGAAGAAGACCTCGGTGGTGGCATGGTTCATCATCGTCCGGATCGGCCGGATGGTGAGCCCGCTTTTGAGCGCCTCACGCATGTCGAGCAGGAAGACCGAGAGCCCGTCGGTGCGCTTGGCGACCTGGTCGCGCGGGGTGGTCCGGGCCAGCAGCAGCATCAGGTCCGACTGGGCGGCGCGGCTGGTCCAGATTTTCTGGCCGTTGACGATGTAATGGTCGCCCTCGCGTTTCGCGGTGGTGCGCAGCGCGGTGGTGTCGGTGCCGCTGGTCGGCTCGGTGACGCCGAAGGCCTGCAGGCGCAGTTCGCCCGAGGCGACGCGCGGCAGCCAGGCCTGCTTCTGCGCCTCCGAGCCGTGGCGCAGCACCGTGCCCATCACATACATCTGGGCATGGCAGGCGCCGCCATTGCAGCCCTGGCGCTGGATCTCCTCCATGATGACTGATGCCGCCGACAGCGTCAGGCCGGCGCCGCCATAGGCCTCGGGGATCAGCGCCGAGAGGAAGCCGCTTTCGGTGAGCGCCGCAACGAACTCGGTCGGATAGGCCATCTCGCGGTCAAGCTTGCGCCAGTACTCGCCAGGGAAGCCGGCGCAGAGGCGGGCGACGGCGTCGCGGATCTCGGCATGGTCGGATGGGTGCTGCATGGCGTCGCTTGTTCTGCTGTCGGGTTCGATCAACCTCTACGTCATCCCGGACGCAGCGAAGCGGAGCTCCGGGATCCATCGTAGGGCGGATACGGCCCAGAGGGCTCGCTCTACGATGGATCCCGGATCTGCGCGGCTTCGCCGCTTGTCCGGAATGACGGTGAGGTTCGTGAGGCAGGCGATGGGCCAAACTCGGCCCGTAACGCCTCGTCATGCTGGCCGAGCGCCGGCACGGGGCGCATCGTGACGCGCTGCCCGTCGACGATGGCGGGCGGGGCGAGGACCTCGACGGGGCCGGACGGCGTCGGCGTCGCTAGGGCGGTCGCGGCAGGGTGGGTGATCAGATCGCCGACGCTGGAGACGGTGCCATAGGCGATGGCGTAGCGATCGAGCGCGGCGGTGACCTCGGCGAAGGGCCGCGTGGCGAGCAGGGCCTGAACCTCGCGATCCACCGTCTCGCGCTGCCGCACCCGCAGGACATTGGTGGCGAAGCGGGCGTCCTCGGCGAGCGCCGCGCTGCCCAGGACCTCGCGGGCCAGGATCTGCCATTCGCGCTCGCTCTGGATCGAGATCAGCACATCGCCGTCGGCGGTCGAGAAGACGCCATAGGGGGCGATCGAGGGGTGGGCGAGCCCCAGCCGCGGCGGCTCGATGCCGCCATAGCGCCGCGTCAGATAGGGCACGTTCATCAGGTCGCCGAGCGTGTCGAACAGCGAGAGCTGGATCGCGGAGCCCTGGCCGGTTTTCGCACGCCGCAGCAGCGCCTCCAGGATCGCGGCATAGGCGGCCTGGCCGGTGGCGATGTCGGCGATCGAGACGCCGATGCGCGACGGCCCCGAGGCCTGCGTGCCGGTGATGGCAGCGAGGCCGGACTCGGCCTGGACCAGCAGGTCATAGGCCTTGCGGGTGTGGTGCGGTGTGCCCGGCGCATAGCCCGAGACGTCGCAGGTGATCAGCCGGGGATAGCGCGCGCGCAACTCGGTCGCGCCGAGGCCGAGCCGGCCGGTGGCACCCGGTGCGAGGTTCTGGATGAAGACATCGGCCTGAGCGAGCATCGTCTCGACCATGGCGCGGTCATCGGCCTGCTTGAGATCGACGCGGCAGGATTCCTTGCCGCGGTTGAGCCAGACGAAATAGGAGGACAGGCCCTTCGCATAGTCGTCATAGCCGCGTGCGAAGTCCCCTTCCGCGCGTTCGAGCTTGATGACGCGCGCGCCGGCATCGGCGAGCTTGCAGGTCGCGGTCGGCACGGCTACCGCCTGCTCCAGCGCCACCACCAGAATTCCCTCGAGGGCGTTCTTCATCGTCCCGGCGATCCGCCTTACCCGTCGCAATGGCGCCAGACGGGCGGTCGAAACCAGGCGGAGTCAAATAGGGTTTTGCGATGAGGGGCATAGCGAAATGCTCGCTGCGCCGCGATCTCCATAGATTATCGCTATGGCCCTCATCGTTTTATCCTACTTGCCCCGCCCGACCGCCCATGCACCCCTCTGCGCTCCAGGCAGCGTGCCACCCAAGAGCGCGCTCCAGAAACCATTCAGGGAGAGGTCACGATGGGCACCAAGAGATCAGCCGTAGCCGCATTCGCCCTGGGAGCGCTGATAGCGCTGCCGGCGCAGGCGCAGGACAAGCCGAAGGAACTCGTCGTGGGGATCGCGACCTTCCTGTCCGGACCCGCTTCGGTCTTCGGCGTGCCGGGCCGCAATGCCGCCGATCTGTTCATCGAGGAGCTGAACGCCAAGGGCGGCATCCTCGGCGTGCCGGTGAAGCCTGTCTATGTCGACGAGGGCGCGGGCACCAACCAGCTGATCTCGGAGTATCGCCGCGTCGTCCAGGACCAGGGCGCGCAGGTGATGTTCGGCGCGATCTCGTCGGGCTCCTGCAACGCGCTCGCCCCCGTCGCCGAGGACCTCAAGGTCGTCAACGTGATGTGGGACTGCGGCACGCAGACCATCTTCGAGGAGGGCAAGTGGAAGTATTCGGTCCGCACCCAGGGCCATGCCGGCGCCGAGATGATGGCGACGCTGCTCTACCTGATGAAGGTCAAGCCGGACTTCAAGACGATCGCGGTGGTCAACCAGGACTATGCCTGGGGCCGTGAGTCCTGGGCGCTGTTCCAGGCCGGGCTGAAGGCTCTGAAGCCGGATGTCAGGATCGTCGCCGAGCTGTTCCCGAAATTCGGCGCGCCCGATTTCTCGACCGAGATCACGCGCCTCTCGGCGCTGCGGCCCGATGTCGTGCTCTCGACCTCCTGGGGCGGCGATCTCGACACCTTCGTCCAGCAGGCCGCGGCGCGCGGCCTCCTGAAGCAGTCGACTTTCGTGCTGCCGCTCGCCGAAAGCTCGATGGAGCGCCTCGGCGCCGTGATGCCCGAAGGCGTCATCGTCGGCGGCCGCGGCGACCATTACTTCCTGCATCCCAAGCACAAGAACTCGGCCGAGATGCAGAATTTCGTGAAGAAGTACCGCGAGAAGACCAACGTCTATCCGATCTATCCGACCTTCCACATGAACCAGGCCGTCACCGGCCTCACCAAGGCCTATGAGAAGGCCAGCGCCGCCAATGGCGGCAAGTGGCCTACCAAGGAGCAGGTGATCGCTGCCTTCGAGGGGCTGGAGTTCAAGTCGCTGACCGGGACGATCACCATCCGTTCGGACCATCAGGGCCTCGAGGACCAGTTGCTCGGCACCACCAAGCGCGTGCCGGAATACCCCTTCGCCGTCTACGACAAGATGGCGCTCTATCCCGGCAAGCTGGTGACCACCCCGGTCGGCGAGAAGTCGCTGGAATGGTTCGCCAAGATCAAGCCGGATCTGGTCAACGACAAGTCGATCGAGACCTTCGAATATTCGAAGTAACGCGTTCCCTTATCCACGTCGTCATCCCGGACGAGCGGCGAAGCCGCGATGATCCGGGATCCATGCCTGAACTGTTCCGGCATGGATCCCGGGTCTCCCTTCGGTCGCCCGGGATGACGGCGTGAGGATGTTCGGACTGAAGAACGGTTCTCAATGCCTCCTGAAATGCTCTTCCTCGCCGCGCTCGACGGCCTCGCCTATGGCTCGCTGCTGTTCCTGGTGGCGGTCGGGCTGTCGCTGATCTTCGGCGTGCTCGGCGTGCTCAATGTCGCCCATGGCTCGTTCTACGCGATCGGCGCCTATGTCGCGGCGAGCGCCGTGCTGGCGGCGGCCGGGATGGGTCTGCCGACCTGGCTCGCCTTCCCGCTCTTTCTGATCTCCGCCGTTCTCGTCGGCGTCGTCGTCGGCGGGTTGGTCGAGGCGCTGCTGCTGCGGCGAATCTACGGCAAGGAGGAGGTGCTGCAGCTCCTCGTCACCTTCGCGGTGTTCATGATCCTCGAGGACGCGCAGAAGGTCGTCTTCGGCACGCAGCCGCTTTTCGCCAATGCGCCGATGAACTGGCTCGGCACGATCGAGGTCTTCGGCATCTACTACACCAATTACCAGCTCATCCTGATCCCGCTGGTGGCGCTGGCCGTTCTGGTGGGCCTGCGGCTGTTCCTGCGCCGGACCGCCTTCGGGCGCGCGATCGTCGCGGTGACCCAGGACCGCGAGGCGGCGATGGCGATGGGCATCAATGCGACGCGCATCTATCTCTTCACCTTCATGATCGGGGCCTCGCTGGCGGCGCTGGGCGGGGCTCTGTCCTCGGCCACGACCTCGCTGACGCCGGGCATCGGCTCGGGGATGATCGTGCTGTCCTTCGCGGTGGCGGCCACGGCCGGGCTCGGGCGGATCGAGGGTGCGGCGGTCGCAGCCCTGATGATCGGGCTGGGGCGCTCGGCGGCGGTTTATTTCGCGCCGGAATTCGACGTGCTGATCCCCTATCTGATCATGGTCGCGGTGCTGCTGATCAAGCCGGAAGGGCTGTTCACCACGCTGCAGACGAGGAAAGTCTGATGGCGCGCCAGTATCTCATCGGCGCGGCGCTGCTGATCGCGCTCATCGTCTTTCCCGTGATCTCGCCCTGGGCGACGGTCATTCTCACCGTGGCGCTTTGCGAGGGGCTGGCGGCGCTCGGCATCCTCGTGTTGCTGCGGGCGGGCCAAGTCTCCTTCGGCCATGGGCTGTTCTTCGCCTTCTCGGCCTATGTCGTCGCCTTCATGGCGGCCGCGAGCTTCGGACACGAGGTGCTGCTGCTGGTGCCGATCGCCACCGCGGCGTCGGGTCTGGTCGCCGCGCTGGTCGGGCTCTTCATGGTGCGCTACCGGGCGATCTTCTTCGGCATGCTCAACCTCGCCATCTCGATGGTGTTCTTCTCGCTTCTGGAGAAGCTGTTCTCGATCACCGGTGGGGCCGACGGCAAGCGCGTGCCGCGGCCGACGCTGGCGGGGATGACGCTGGAGCGCGAGACCTTCGAGTTCTGGATGTTCTACATCACCCTGGCGCTGGCGGTGGTCGCGGCGCTCGGCGTCGCACGCTATCTCGTCTCGCCCGGCGGCAAAGCGCTGGAGGCGATCAAGTCCAACGAGACGCGGCTGGAATATCTCGGCGTCTCCAGCCGCAAGGTGCTCTACGGCGCCTATCTGCTGTCGGGGCTGCTGGCGGGCTTGGGCGGAGCGATCATCGCGCTGGTCTCGGGCCATGTCACGCCGGAGCTGGCCTATTGGGTGCGCTCTGGCGAGTTCGTCTTCATCGCGATCCTCGGCGGCGTCGGCGGCGTGGCGGGGCCGTTCCTGGGCGCGCTGATGTTCCAGATCATCCGCGGCTATGCGGCCGTCCACGCGCCCGAGACTTGGCATGCCGTGCTGGGCGTGATGCTGCTGGTGATCATCTTCTTCGCGCCGAGCGGGCTCTACGGGCTGATCGCGGGTCGCAAGCGCGCCGCTGCGCAGAAGGAGACCGCGCCATGAGCGAGTTCATTCTCGAGGCGCGCGACCTGAACCTGAGTTTCGGCGGCGTGCTGGCCGCCAATGGCGCGAGCCTGAGCGTGCGCGCCAATGAGCGCATCGCCATCATCGGCCCCAACGGCGCCGGCAAGACCACCTTCATCAACCTCTGCACCGGCTATCTGAAACCGCAATCGGGACGTGTGATCTTCGCGGGGCAGGACGTGACGGGGCTGTCGCCGCGCACGATCACGCGGCGCGGCATCGGCCGCTCCTTCCAGATTCCGCAGCTCTTCACCGACAACACGGTGATGGAGAACCTGCTGCTGGCGCTGAGCGCGCGCGAGGGCACCTGGTCGCCCTTCCTGCGGCTCGACCGCCACCCCAAGCGCGAGGAGATGGTCGCGCTGCTCGACAGTGTCGGCCTGCGCGACACTGCGGAACGGCTCGTGCGGGAGCTGCCGGAGGGCATGCGCAAGCTCATCGACATCGCTGTGGCGCTGGCGCTGGACCCAAAGCTGATCTTCATGGACGAGCCGACCTCGGGCGTCTCCAGCTCCGAGAAGTTCCAGGTGATGGACACGCTGACGCGCGCACTCGATGCCCGCGCCACGACCGCGATCTTCGTCGAGCACGACATGGACGTGGTTGCGCGCTACGCCAGCCGCGTCGCCGTCTGGTCGGGCGGCCGCATCGCGCTGGAGGGCACGCCCGACGAGATCCTCAATCATCCCGAGGTGCGCGAAACCGTGATCGGGGTGGGAGTCTAGCCATGCTGGAGATCAGGGGACTGTCTGCCGTCATCGAAGGCGTGCAGGTGCTGCGCAAGGTCGATTTTGCGCTGGCCGAGGGCGCGACGGTGGCGCTGATCGGCCGCAACGGCGCGGGCAAGACCAGCCTGCTGCGCGCGATCATGGGCTTCATGACCGTGACGGAGGGCACCATCGCCTTCGACAGCCGGCCAATCCTGACGATGCCGCCGCATGAGCGGCCGCGGCTCGGCATCGGTTATGCGCCGGAGGACCGCCGGCTGTTCTCGAGCTTCTCGATCGAGGAGAACATCCGCCTGCCGGCCGAAGTCATGAAGGTGCCGGGCGCCGAGATCGCCAGGCGGCTGGAGGGCATCTACCAGGTGCTGCCGGAACTGGCCGATCTGCGCCACCGCGCGGCGGCGGGGCTTTCGGGAGGCCAGGGCAAGATGGCGGCGCTGGCCCGGGCGCTGATGGTGGGGCAGCGCGTCATCCTGCTGGACGAGCCGTTCCAGGGCCTCGCGCCGGTGCTGGCGCAGCGCTATGCGACCGCCCTGCGCGCTCTGCGCGACAGCCATCCCGAGATCGCGTTGCTCATCACCGAATCCAACCCCAGTCTGCTGCGCAGCTTCGCCGAACGCGCCTATGCGATCGAGCGCGGCGAGGTCACGGAGGTGGCCGGCGGCCTGGCGGCGAGTTCGCTCGAAGCGGCGGGGCTGCATTAGGCGCAGGATGGGCTCTGCCCTCGGCTGGCATTGGACAATGAGCCGCCAAGGATATACATCTTAGGGAGTATATCAGGAGATTGCGTCATGCAGGTCGCGCGTTGGGGTAACAGTCTGGCCGTGCGTCTGCCTGCATCCGTGGTCGAGGCACTCGGCCTCAAGGAAGGCGACGACATCGAGATCCGCGTCGCCGGCGAGCGTGCCTTCGACGTGGGGCTCGACCGTAGCCGCGAACGGGCGCTCGAACGTGTCCGCGCGCTGCGCAGGCCCCTGCCGCCCGGCTGGCGTTTCGACCGCGACGAGGCCAATGCGCGGTGACGGCACCGCACGAATTCCTGGATACGAATGTGCTGATCTACGCCTTTTCCGATGATCCTCGCTCGGCCCGTGCCGAAGCCCTGCTGGCGAAGGGCTGTGCCAGCAGCGTGCAGGCGCTCAACGAATTCGCCAATGTCGCGCGGCGCAAGCTCGCGATGGAGTGGCGGGAAGTGCAGGAGGCTCTGGACGCGATCCGAGCGTTGCTCTCTGCGGTCGCCCCCCTTGATTTGGAAACGCATCTCGTCGGCATCAAACTCGCCGAGCGCCACCGGCTCTCGGTCTATGACGCGATGATGATCGCGGCGGCTCTGCACCTCCGCTGCACGACCTTCTGGTCGGAGGATCTGCAGGACGGGCTGGTCGTGGAGGAACGCCTCACCGTCCGAAACCCATTTCTCGCGGGATCGAGATGAACCGCATCAGCCTGCCCTGAGCGGGTGGACCTCAAACGAGATATGCGCCCCGGATTTGGGGCTTCAATAGGAGTAAAGACATGACCCAGCACTTCATCAACGGCCGCCATGTGGCGGGCCGCAGCGGCGAGACCATGGCCGTGCTGGCGCCCGCTACCGGCGAGGAGTTCACCCGCATCGCCTGCGGCACGGCCGAGGACATCGACGACGCCGTGAAGGCGGCGCGCGCGGCTTATGAAGGTGCCTGGGGCAGGCTCACGGCGGCCGAGCGCGGCCGGCTGATTGCCAAGCTCGGGCTCAAGGTTCTCGACAACTTCGACGAGCTTGCCCGCACGGAGGCGCAGGACACGGGCAAGCCGATGGCGCAGGCGCGTGCCGATATCGAGGCGACCGCCCGCTATTTCGAGTTCTATGGCGGTGCCGCCGACAAGGTGCACGGGCATATCGTGCCGTTTCTCAACGGCTACAGCGTCAACGTCATCCATGAGCCGCATGGCGTCACCGGGCATATCCTGCCGTGGAACTACCCGGCGCAGATGTTCGGGCGGTCGCTGACGGCGGCGCTCGCCATGGGCAATGCGGTGGTGCTGAAGCCGGCCGAAGAGGCCTGCCAGACGGCGCTGCGGCTGGCGGTTCTGGCCTCCGAGGTCGGTTTCCCCGATGGCGCGATCAACATCGTCACCGGCCGCGGGCACGAGGCGGGCGCGGCGCTCTCGGCCCATCACGGCGTCGACTTCATGTCCTTCACCGGCTCGCCCGAGGTCGGCAAGATGGTGCAGCACGCCTGCGCCGAGCATCTGATCCCCTGCACGCTGGAGCTCGGCGGCAAGTCGCCCCAGATCGTCTTCGACGATGCCGATTTCGACGCCGCCGTGCCGATCGTCTGCAAGGCGATCGTCCAGAACACCGGGCAGACCTGCTCGGCCGGCTCGCGCGTGCTGGTGCAGAGCCACGTCTATGACGACTTCATGGGCGCGGTCGCCAAGGAGTTCACCAAGCTGCGCGCCGGCACGCCGGAGATGGATCTCGATTGCGGCGCGGTGATCAACGCCAAGCAGCGTGGCCGCGTGCAGAGCTTCATCGACCAGGCCCGCGAGGCCGGCATCCCGGTGATCGCCGAAGGCCAGATCGCGCAGGGCGTGCCCAATGGCGGCTTCTATGTGACGCCGACGCTGTTCGGGAAGGTGCCGCGCGGCAACCGGCTGGAGCAGGAGGAGGTGTTCGGTCCGGTGCTCGCCGCCTTCCCCTTCAGCGACGAGGCGGATGCGATCAAGCTGGCGAATTCCACCGAATACGGCCTCGTCGCGGCGGTCTGGACCAAGGATGGCGGGCGCCAG
Source organism: Allobosea sp. (assembly GCF_030695125.1). Classification (GTDB taxonomy): domain Bacteria; phylum Pseudomonadota; class Alphaproteobacteria; order Rhizobiales; family Beijerinckiaceae; genus Allobosea. The sequence continues at coordinate 44,223 of NZ_JAUYTP010000018.1, forward strand.
CAGCGTGTCGCCAAGAAGGTCCGCGCCGGCCAGGTCTTCATCAACGGCTATGGCGCCGGCGGCGGCATCGAGTTGCCTTTTGGGGGCACCGGCAAATCCGGCCATGGCCGCGAAAAGGGCTTCGCCGCGCTGGAGGAGTTCGCGGTGACCAAGACGATCGTGCACAAGCACGGGTGAGAACTGTCATTCCGGGGCAGCGCCGTTGGCGCGCCCCGGAATGACAAACCCTCACATCATGATGACGTGGCGGATCGTGCGGCCTTCATTCAATGCGTCGAAGCCCTCATTGATGCCGTCGAGCCCGCTCTGGCTGGTCATTAGCTTGTCCACCGGCAGCTTGCCGCGCAGATAGAGATCGACGAAGCGCGGGATGTCGCGCACGGGGATGCAGGAGCCCACATAGGAGCCCTTCAGCGTGCGCTCCTCGCCGACGAGGCGCACGGGCGAGAGCGACAGGGTGTGGGCGGGGTTGGCGAGGCCTGCCGTCGTGGTGGTGCCGCCGCGCCGCGTGATCTGGTAGGCGAGGTCGAGCGCCTTGACCGAGCCCGCCATCTCCAGCCCGTGATCGACGCCGCCCTTGGTCGCGGCGCGGATCGCCTCAATGACGCCAGGGTCGCCCGCGTTGAAGGTGTCGGTCGCGCCCAGATCGCGCGCGATCGCAAGCTTTTCATCCGATAGATCGACAGCGATAACGCGGGACGCGCCGCAGGCGGCGGCTCCCAACAGCGCGCTCAGGCCGACGCCGCCGAGGCCAACCACGGCGACCGTTTCGCCGGCCCGGACCTTGGCCGTGTTCACCGCCGCGCCGACGCCGGTCAGTACCGCGCAGCCGAAGAGCGCGGCGATCTCGTGGGGGATGTCGGCCTCAAGCTTCACCAGCGAATGGCGCGAGATCACAGCGTATTCGGCGAAGGCGGAAACGCCGACATGATGGTTCAACGGCTTTCCGCCGACGGAGAGCCGGCGCCCGCCGCCGAGCAGCTCGCCGACGCCATTGGCGGCATTGCCCGGCTCGCAGAGCGCCGGGCGGCCTTCGGCGCAGGGCGAGCAATGCCCGCAGGAGGGCACGAAGACCATGATGACGCGGTCGCCCTTCTTGAGATCCTGCACGCCCGGGCCGGGCTCCACGACCTCGCCGGCCGCCTCATGGCCAAGCACCATCGGCACGGGGCGGATGCGGTTGCCATCGATCACCGAGAGGTCTGAATGACACAGGCCCGCTGCCCTGACACGCACGAGCACCTCGCCCGGGCCGGGCGGGGCGAGTTCGACCTCCTCGATCGAAAGCGGGCGGCTGTGCGCATAGGGCGCGGAAACCGGGCTGGCGTTCAGGACGGCGGCGCGAATTTTCATGCAGGCGTTTCCTCGGCAGGCTTGTTGGTTGTTGCCGGCATCGGGCCGCAAAAGCCATGCGCTGTCAAAGACCGAATCGTGATCCGGGCCATAAGTCTGGAGCATGCAGCGAGGCGGGAGACCTGGGCTGAAGCGGCGTTGGTGCGGAAGCGCGCGTCAACGGCGCCGGGGTTCCGGCGATGGCTGGAGCATCCTTCGAGACAACGCTTCGCGGCTCCTCAGGATGAGGGCGGAGGCGTCGCCCCGCTCTCGACGGCTCAGGCTGCCTTGTCCTTCATGCCGCCATCGGTGAGGCGGTACCAGGCGATGATGGCCGAGACGTAAAGCTCGTTCAGCGCATGCAGCGGCAGCGGCGTGATCGGCACGACCGGGAAGGGCAGGCAGCCCTTGTCCCCGGTCGCGATGTAGCCGGCCAACGCCTTGCCCATGGCGCTCTGCAGCCCGACGCCGCGGCCCATGCAGCCGATGTCAACGAGCAGGCCGGGCTCCGGCTCGTGCAGATGGGGCAGGAAATCGCGCGTCAGCGCCACACGACCGCACCAGCGGAAGTCGAAGGGCACGCCCTTGGCCTGGGGATACATCTTGCCGACGACACGCTCGAGATGGGCCCAGTCGGCGGCGTCCTTGGGTTCGCGGAACGGGCCGCGCCCGCCCATCAGCAGGCGGTTCTGATGGTCCTTGCGGAAATAGAGCAGCAATTGGCGCGTGTCCGAGACGACCTGGCCCTCGGGCAGGATCGTGCCGGCGACATTGTCGGACAGCGGCTGCGTCGCGACAATGAAGGAGTTGGGCCGGATCACGGTCTGGCGCAGCTTCGGGATCAGGTCGCCGGTGTAGCCATTGGTGGCGACGACGACGCGCGGGGCCGTCACGGAGGCGCCCTGCGCCGTCCGGATGGTCCAGTTCGCGGCGCTGCGCGTCAGCGAGACGACCTTGCTCTGGCCGTGGATGGCGGCGCCCGCCGCGAGCGCCGCCTTCGTCAGCCCGCGGGCATAGGCCAGCGGCTGCACGCCGCCGGCGCGCCGGTCGACCCAGCCGGCGAGGTAGCGGTCGGTGCCGAGGAGGCGAGCGGCGCCGTCCTTGTCGAGGAACTGCGCATCGACGCCGCGCGACTGCCATTCGGCGGCGCGCCGCTTCACCGTCTCGACCATGGCCGGCGTATGCGCCCCTTGAATCCATCCGGTGCGCTTGTGCGGCACGTCCATGCCGTGTTTCGCGATTAGGTCGAAGACGAGATCGGCGGTCGAGCCGACGAAGCCGATCAGGGCCTCTCCCGCGACGGGGCCGAATTTGGCGAGGATTTCGCTCGGATCATATTTGATGCCGGGGATGACCTGCCCGCCATTGCGGCCCGAGCCGCCCCAGCCGGGCTCATGGCTCTCGAGCACCACGACGGAGACGCCCGCCTCCGCCAGATGCAGCGCGGTCGACAGCCCGGCAAAGCCGGCGCCGATCACGCACACATCGGCGCTGACATCCTGCGCCAGCGGCGGTGTCGGCGCGGCGGCCGGTGCGGTTGCAAACCAGAGCGAGGGCTCCAGTGGGAAGGGTTCGGCCATCGGCAGGCTCCTCAGATCGGGCGCAGCACGCGGCGCAGGAAATCCTGCGTGCGCGGATGGCTGGGCGCGCTAAGCACCTCGCGCGACGGTCCCTGCTCGACGATGACGCCGCCATCCAGGAACAGGACGCGGTCGGCCACCTCGCGGGCGAAGCCCATCTCATGGGTGACGACGAGCATGGTCATGCCGTCTTCGGCGAGGCTCTTCATCACCTGTAGCACCTCGCCGACGAGTTCGGGGTCGAGCGCCGAGGTCGGTTCGTCGAACAGGATCGCCTTGGGCTGCATGCAGAGCGCGCGCGCGATGGCGACGCGCTGCATCTGCCCACCCGAGAGCTGGCCGGGATAGGCATCCATCTTGTTGCCGAGGCCGACACGGTCGAGCAGTTCGCGCCCTCGTGCCATGGCCTGCGCCGCCGGCTCCTTCTTCACGAAGATCGGCCCCTCGACGACGTTCTCCAGCGCGGTGCGGTGCGGGAACAGGTTGAAGCGCTGGAACACCATCGCCATCGCCGTGCGGATGCCGACGATCGAGGGTTTGTCGCGCTCGACGCGTTCGCCGTCGATCGTGATCGCGCCGCCATCATAGGATTCGAGCCCGTTGATGCAGCGCAGGATCGTCGACTTGCCGGAGCCGGACGGTCCGATCAGGCAGACGACCTCGCCCCTGGCGACGCTCGCCGTGATGCCCTTCAGCACCGGAAACGAGCCGAAGCTCTTGGTGACGCCGGTGATCTCGATCATCGGCGCGCCCGCGACCACATGCCCGGTCATCGCCTGGCCCCCTTGCCGAAGCGGCGTTCGAGCCAGCTCACCAGCCCCATCAGCGGCAGGCACATCGCCAGGTAGAGCAGGGCGACCAGCGTGTAGACGGTCATGTTCTTGAAGGTGGAGGAGGCGATCAGCGTGCCCTGCAGCGTCAGCTCGGCCACCGTGATGGTCGAGGCCTGCGAGGAATCCTTCAGCATCATCACCATGATGTTGCCATAGGGCGGCAGCACGAGGCGGATCGCCTGCGGCAGGATGACCCGGCGCATGGTCAGGCCCCAGCCCATGCCGATCGACTGCGCGGCCTCGATCTGGCCGTGGTCGATCGCCTCGATGCCGGCGCGGAAATTCTCGGACTGATAGGCCGAATAGGCGATGCCGAGCCCGATGATCGCCGCCTGCAGCGCCGTCAGCGCGATGCCGAACTCCGGCAGCACGAAGTAGATGTAGAAGAGCTGCACCAGGATCGGGATACCGCGCAGCGTGTTGACGATGACCTTTGCGGTCGTCGACAGCCAGCCGATGCCCGAAACCCGCATCAGCGCCCAGACCAGGCCGAGCACAGTCGAGAGCGCGAGCGAGCCCAGCGCGACGATGAGCGTGAACTTCACGCCCTGCAGCAGCAGCGGCAGGAACTGGGTGGCGTCGCGCAGGAAGGTTTGCATGCGGTTCTGACGGTGGTTGTCGAAAGGATATCGCGGCAGCCCGCTCACCACGGTTCGTCATCCCGGGCGCAGCGAAGCGAAGACCCGGGATCCATTCCGGAACCGTTCCGGCATGGATCCCGGATCGGCGCCGCTTCGCGGCTTGTCCGGGATGACGGCGTCGGGGGCGGTTTTGCTACCGGATTAGACGAGGCCCCATTTGGCCAGGATCTTGTCGACCGTGCCGTCGGCCTTGAGCTTGGCGAGGCCGGCATTGATCTTCTTCAGGAGCTCGCCATCGGTCTTGCGCACGCCGATGCCGACCGAGCCCGAGATGACCGGCTTGTAGCTCTTGACGATGCGCACGCGGGGGAACTGCCCCTGCGAGAGATTGTAGGCGATGATCGGCAGGTCGAAGACGGCGGCCTGGACGCGGCCGGCATTCACGTCGGCGAGAATGTCCGGCAGGGTCTTGTAGAGCTTCACCTCCGAGAACAGGCCCGATTTCTGCAGTCGGTCGACATAGGCCGTGCCGATCTGCACGCCGATCGTCATGCCCTTCATCTCTTCGAACGAGACGTAATCCTTGGTGTCGGTCGCCGGCACGATCAGGCCTTCGCCATAGGTGTAGATCGGCGCCGAGAAATCGATCACCTCCTGGCGGACCGGGGTGATGTACATCGCGGCGGCGACGATATCGATCTTGCTGCCCGTCAGCGACGGAATCAGCGTCGAGAACTGCATGCCCTCGACCTCGACCTTGAAGTCGGACGCCGCGGCGATCGCCCTGATCAGGTCGACCATCACGCCTTCGATGGTGTTGGTCTTGGTGTCGAGGAAGGTGAACGGGCTGCCCGTCGGCGTCGAGCCGACCTTGAGAACCGCTTGCGCCTGGGCCGGAGCGATCCCGGCCGCGAGCGCGCTGCCTGCCAGCATCGACAGAAATGTCCGACGTTCCATGGCGATATCCCCTGCTTGTGCGCGTGCCTGATCTGTCCGGCACAATTTTCATCTGCGTGAAGATACGAGCATAGGACGATCTTGTCGGCAAGCTATTTCACGTGCATGAAATAGCGGCGACGAATGGAGCCTTCATGAGCAGCCCTGCCGCCACGCCGTCCGCCCCGCAGGTCGATGAGGAGATCGGGGCCGGCCTGCGCCGCCTCAGGCGCGAGCGCAGCCTGTCGCTGGTCGACCTGGCGGCCCGCACCAATCTCTCGATCGGCTTCCTCAGCCAGATCGAGCGCGGCAAATCCTCGCCGACGCTGCGGGCGCTCGCCAGCATGGCGGACGCGCTCGGGGTGGGGATCGGCGATCTGTTTCCCCAGACCGGCGTCGTCGGCGACCAGACCGCGACGATCGTGCGCGGGGGGGCTCGCAGCGCATTGCAACTCTGGCGCTCGGGCATTCGCAAGCAGTTGCTCACCCCTCATACCGAGGGCTCGAAGCTGAGCCTCTATCTCGTCGAGATGGAACGCGGCGCGAGCACCGGCGACGAACTCTACACCCATGGCGGCGAGGAGGCCGGGCTGGTGATGAGCGGCGCGATGGCCCTTCGCGTCGAAAGCGAAAGCTGGACGCTGCTGGAGGGCGACAGCTTCCGTTTCCTGTCCTCTCGACCGCATCGCTTTTCCAATGCGGCAGACGGCGAGACGCGGGTTCTGTGGGTCAATTGTCTGTAGGCCCGCCGGCTGGTGCCGGAGGGCCGGAGGGCCGGAGGGCTGCGTTTTGCCCTCGCGCGAGCGCCGTGTCTGAAGGCTCCGGCCTGTGCGGCCTCTCTATGGGTCCGCGCGTCAATGGGCGAGCAGGACCGGCAGGCGCAGTTCGGCGAGGACGCTCTTGGTCGCCCCGCCGAGGACGAAATCCCGCAGGCGGGAATGGCCGAAACCGCCCATGGCGAGCATCTGCGCGCCGGCTGCGAGGGCGGCCTCCTGCAGGGCCACGGCGATGGTTCTGGCGCCGAGCGTGATGTTGCTCGCCGTGGCGTTCACACCGCGCGCCTGCAGGGACGATGTCAGCGCGCCTGCGATATCGGCGCCCTGCAGCGTCTTCTCGTCGGTGACCGTCAGGACCGTGACGCGACCGCCAGGGGCCAGCAGGGTCAGCGCATCCCCCAAGGCGCGCGCGGCGACGCGGCTGCCGTCCCAGGCGATCGCGAGGTGATCGAGGCTCGCCAGCTTCGCCGAGGCCGGCACCAGAACCGCCGGGCGGCCCGAGCCGAAGATCACGCCTTGCGCGATGTCCTGTGCCCCGTAGGCTTCATTGGCCCAGGGCAGCACGGACAGGTCGAAATAGCGCGCCTGTGCGGCAGCCGCGTCGGGCTCCGCCCCCATCGCCACCTTCCGGGTCTTGAAACCCAGTTCGATTTTCGCGCGGCAGGCGGCTTCGACGAGGCCCCGCAGCCGCTCGCATTCGGCGCTGCTCTTTTCTTCCGCGGCGCGAACCAGCCCGGGAATGTCGAGGAGCGCTCCGCCCAGCGGCGCATAGACCGGCGGCAGATCCACCGTGAAGGCCCCGACATGAAGGTTGCAGCGCAGCGCCGCTGCGAAGCCGGTCGCGGCGAGAATGGCCTCGTCCGCGACAACCTCGCCATAGGTCCCCAGAGGCATATAGGCCGTCCGCGTCATCGTCATCGTTTACGCTCCCGTCACTGTGCAGCGGCGATCGGGCGTATCCCGTCGGCCGGGATGAGGCGGCCCCGTTCTCGCGGACGCCGCCCCGTCGCGACATGAAAGCGGTCGCCGGGTCCGGTTTGTCTCGCGGCTCGGGGCCTTTTGGTCATCCAAGCGGAATTCTGGCTTGCGATGTGCGGCTCCGCCTTGCGTTTGATCAAATGGAAGGCGCCGCAGCCCGATTCCGGTGGCCGGACGTCGTCCCTGCTCAGCTGATGCCGGCGCGATTTGCGGGATGGGCGATCCGTCGCGGCCGTGGCGCACTGCGACCGTCCGGGTGTTCTGACGAGGCTCGACCGGATAAGGCTGACCCGCCGCCCTCGCGGCGGTCGAATGGTAGCGGGAGAGGGACTCGAACCCCCGACACGCGGATTATGATTCCGCTGCTCTAACCAGCTGAGCTACCCCGCCCCACGAGCGGGTCACCGCGAAGCGGTGGCCCGTGAGAGGCCGCGATATAGGGGGGTGGGCCTATGCTCGTCAAGCCTTCGTCGCGGCAAGTTTGCGCAGGCGCACAACCTTGAAATAACCGGAGCCGACATGGGCGGTCTCGTAGCGCCCTGTCTTCGCGGCCCAGCCGGTCAGCCGGCTGACCTTGAAGTCGGAGCTCCAGCCGACGGCGCGGGCCAGCGGAGCCAGAGCGGTCCAAAAGGCCGCGAAGGGGCCGCCATCGTCGACGAGGCGGCTCGAGATCACGATCTCGCCGCCGGGCTTCAGCACCCGGTCCATCTCGGTCAGGGCCTGCTCGGGGTCAGGCACCAGGGTGATGACGAATTGCGCGGTCACGGCGTCGAAGGCCTCGTCGGCGAAACCGAGCCGGCAGGCATCCATCACCATCAGCCCGCGCACATGCGACAGGCCCTGGCTCGCGACCTTGCGGTTGGCGACCTTGAGCATGTCGAGCGAGAGGTCGGCGCCGACGACGCGGGAGCCCGGGGTGAAATAGGGCAGGGTCAGGCCGGTGCCGACGCCGATCTCGAGGATGTCGGGCCCGCAGGCGCAGGCCGCGGCGACGGCCTCGCGCTGCGGCCCGGCCAGCAGGTTCTGGTAGATCCGGTCATAGATGCGCGCCCAGACGGCATAGACGCGCTTCTGGCTTTCGAGATGGTCTGGCACCGGCATGGAACGGCTCGCGAGCAGGATGGACGAAGATGAGCCGGGCGGCCGGCGTCAGGAGAGGGCGAGGTCGGCGACGGGCCTCGCCTGCGGCATCCGCAATTCGGGACGGATGATGGTGCCCCCGCCGAGCACGCGGGCGCCGGGGGCGGCATCGGCATAGATCACGCAGGCCTGGCCGGGCGAGACGCCCTCTTCGTCGGTGGCGAGCTCGACCTTGAGCCCGGCCGCGTCGCGCAAGAGCCGCGCCTCGCGGGGCGGGCGCGTCGAGCGCACGCGCACGGCGACGTCGAGGCCTTCCGGCGGCAGGTCCTCGAGCGGCACGTCGCCGAGCCAGTTGAGATCGCGCAGCCGGACCTCGCGGACATTCAGCGCCTCGCGCGGGCCGACGATGACGCGGGCCTCGTCGGCGTCGAGCCGCAGGACATAGAGTGGCTCCGGCGTGCTCAGGCCCAGGCCCTTGCGCTGGCCGACGGTGAAGCGCAGCACGCCCTCGTGGCGGCCGAGCACCCGGCCGTCGAGATGGACGATCTCGCCCGGCCGCGCCGCGCCCGGCTTCAGCCGCTCGATCACGTCGGCATAGCGGCCATTGGGGACGAAGCAGATGTCCTGGCTGTCGGGCTTGTCGGCGATGCCGAGCCCGAGTTCGGCGGCGAGAGCGCGGGTCTGCGCCTTGTCGATATGGCCGAGCGGGAAACGCAGTAGGTCAAGCTGCTCCTGCGTCGTGGCATAGAGGAAGTAGCTCTGGTCGCGGCTGGCGTCGGCCGCTCGGAACAGGCCGCGATGGCCGTTGGGTAGTTCGCGCGAGACGACATAGTGGCCCGTCGCCAGCGCCTCGGCGCCGAGCTCGCGGGCGAGCCCGAGCAGATCCTGGAACTTCACGGTGCGGTTGCACTCGACGCAGGGGATCGGCGTCTCGCCGGCGAGGTAGCTCTCGGCGAAGCGCTCGATCACGGCGTCGCGGAAGCGGCTTTCGTAATCGAGCACATAATGGGGGATGCCGATCTGCTCGGCGACGCGGCGCGCATCATGAATGTCCTGGCCGGCGCAGCAGGACCCGGCGCGGTGGACGGCGGCGCCGTGGTCGTAGAGCTGCAGCGTCACGCCGACGACGTCGTAGCCCTCGCGCTTCAGCAGCGCTGCCACGACCGAGGAATCGACGCCGCCCGACATCGCCGCGACGACGCGTGTGCCTGCGGGCGGCTTGGCGATGTCGAGGGAGTTGCGGGGCGTCGTCATGGAATGCTGCGGTTCTGCGGCGTGAAGGCGGGCCATAGGCGGGTCTATACCGGCTTTGGGGCGCCGCTGCCAGCCGCGATGGGCAAAACCTGCCGCCCGCCCGGGTCAGTGCGGCTGTTCTTGCCGCCATCTGGGGCCCGGCTTATGCCTTAAGCTTCTGAAATAATTGGAAATCATGTCTGGCTCGGCCCTTGCTGGAGAGTGCTGGGCGCCTCGTGCCCCCTGTTGCGGACGAAACAATGTCGATTCAGCCAGTGTTGAGTTCCCCGCCTCCTGCGGACACCGTCAGCCAGCGCCGGCCTTCCGCCGAGCGCGATGACGGCTCGGCGCGGGAGAGCTTCGCCCTGCCGCCGGCAGAGCCCGTTCGGGAGAATGCGACGTCCGTCCGCGAGGCGCGGAAGGACGCCGCCTCTCAGTCCGGCGAAGCGCGTCGTGAGGCCGGCGAGACACGGCGCGCGGCCGACGCTGCTGCGGCCACGGAAGACGCGGCCGAAACGCAGACCAAGAGCCAGGCGAGTTCAGCCGACACCGGCGCGAAGGCGCAGGCCCCGGCGTCCGGCAAACCCGGCGGAGCGGTGGGCGACAGCGTCGCCAGCGCGTCTCCCCAGGCCTCACCGGCCCCGTCGAATCTCGACATCGCGGCCCTGGTCAGCATTGCGGCCGCCGCCGAGGGCGAAAATCTGCCGACGCAGTCTGGCGAAGCCACTCAATCTGTGGGCGAGAAGCCTGTCGGCACGCAGGTCAAGGACGGGGCCGATGCTCTGTCCGCGGCCCTGCCGGAGACGGTGAGCGTCGACGTCGCAATCGCACCGCTCGACCCCATCGCTGCGGCGCAGACGCCGTCCGCGCCGGTCGTGGCCCTGCCGATCGACGTGGCGCTCGCGGTCAACGTGCCCGCTACCGAAGGAGAAGGCGAAGGCGATTGGCTCGCCGGCAAGGCGCAATCCACGCCAGGCGTAGTGGTGATCCCGGCTGCGGCTGGGCCCGAGACGGCCGACGCCGACGGCTCCGATGCGGCCGGGTCCATGCCGGTGCTGCCGGGGCAGTCCGGCGCGACAGGCGCTGCCGCAGCGGGCGCGACCGCCACGGCCGAGCCGGCATCCGGGATCCCGTCCCCGACCGGTGCGTCGGCCATCCCTGCGACCCTGGCCGCGATCTCGGCTGCGACCTTGTCGGTCACCGGCGACGCCGGGCAGCCGGCCAAGACCGGCGCCGTGGCCAAGGGCGGCGAAGAGGCCGCCAAGCTGCAAGGCGGCGCGACCCCGGCGCCGGGACCCGCCGCGCCGGAGCCCAAATCCCTCGAGACCTTCGAGCAGGCGCTCAACGCTGTCGACCTGTCGGCGGGCAACGCCCAGGGGGCTGCGCGGCCCGACCCCCTGCGCCTGATGACGACGCAAGAGCCGATGGCCGCCCAGCCCGGCGCCCCGCAAGGTCAGGCGACGGCGGCGAGCCAGCCGACCCCGCTGCATGTGCTGCCGATCGAGATCGGTCTGCGGGCGCTCGCCGGGGCCCGCCAGTTCGAGATCAGGCTCGACCCCGGCGAACTCGGGCGTGTCGATGTCAGCCTCTCGATCTCCGAGTCCGGCGAAGTCAGCGCCAAGATGGTTGTCGACCGCGTCGAGACGCTGCATCTGCTGCAGCGCGACGCCCGCACGCTCGAGCGGGCCTTCGAACAGGCCGGGCTGAAACCCTCCGATGCCGGTGTCGACATCTCGCTGCGCGATCCCGCCGACCAGTCGGGCTTCCGGCAGAACCGGCAGCAGGACGAGGCGTCGCAGCAGCGGCGTGGCCCCGTCACGGGTTCCGAGACCGACGAAAACACATCCATTCCCGCGCTGTCTGCGCCGCTACGCCGCTTCGTGCGGCTCGGCGGCGTCGATATGAGCGTCTGACCAGAGGAGGAGCGCCATGGCCGTCTCCAACACCACCGGCACCACGAGCAATGCCGCCGCCTCATCGGCGAGCAGCAGCACCACCGCCACCGGCGGCGCCGCGATCGCGCAGAACTTCGACCAGTTCCTGAGCCTGCTGACCACGCAGCTCAAGAACCAGTCGCCGCTCGATCCGCTCGACACCAACCAGTTCACGGCGCAGCTCGTCCAGTTCGCCGGAGTCGAGCAGCAGCTCAAGACAAACGAGACGCTGACGTCGCTGCTCAGCCTCAATTCGGCGGGAACGGCGACGAGCGCGGTCGGCTTCATCGGCTCGACCATCACCGCCGACGGCGCCACGACTCGTCTGGAAAAGGGCAAGGCCGAGTGGCAGGTCAACGTGCCGCGCGGCGGCGCCGCGACGATCACGATCAAGGATTCGAAGGGCAGCGTCGTGCAGACGCTGACCAAGACCCTCGTCGCGGGCGACCAGTCCTATAAATGGGACGGCAAGACCTCGACCGCCCAGACGGCGGCCGACGGCGAGTACACGATCACGATCGACGCCAAGGACAACGCCGGGGCCGCGATGACGGCGACGACGAAGATCGCCGGCGTCGTCGACGGCGTCGATTTCACCGGTTCGATCCCGACCCTGAAGATCGGCGCGATCAGCGTTCCGATCGACAAGGTCAAGAGCGTCGTCCGGACGAATTGAGGCGAATCAGCGATGCCGACAGCCAGTTGCTTTGCCTTAGGCAATTCTTAAAGCGGCGGGCCTATGCTCAGCACAAGTAGCTCTGTTGAGTTGTGTGAGTGTACCATGAGCGAGCCTTTGCGACCGCGGGTGAAATACGTGATCGGGCCGGACGGCAGTCCGCTGACGATCGCTGATCTCCCGCCCATGAATACCCGCCGCTGGGTGATCCGGCGCAAGGCAGAGGTCGTCGCCGCCGTGCGCGGGGGCCTTCTGAGTCTTGAAGAGGCCTGCCAGCGCTACACGCTGACAGTCGATGAATTCCTGAGCTGGCAGATGTCGATCGACCAGCATGGCCTCGCCGGCCTGCGAACCACGCGCATCCAGCACTATCGCCAGTAGTCCCGCCTGCACGCTTTTGCAGCCGTTCGAGGCGCCGGTCCCCAGGGTCCGGCGCCTTTTTCGTTGGTAGTTGCGCCCGTCCGAGGGCCCAGAGCGGCGCCCTGGCGAAGGCCGGGGCGGACAATCTTTCGCGGCCGCTCGGCAAAAATTAACCAGACGCTAACCACGCACCGGGAAAAACTTGCCTAGTGACCCGCATCCCGGCGCGGGCGAGGCGACTTTGTGAAACGGATAGCGGTGTGAGCGGCATCGTCCAACAGTTCTCGCGTTTCGGAGCACCGCGCCTTGCGGCGATGCTCGCGGTGACGCTCGCGCTCGTCGGCTTCTTCGGCTTCGTCATGATGCGCATGTCCCAGCCGGCGATGAGCGTGCTGTTTTCTGATCTTTCGCAGCAGGATGTCAGCGCGATCCTCAAGGATCTCGACACGCGCGGCGTCAAATACGAGTTGCGCGCCGACGGCCAGACCATCCTGGTGGACAAGACCGTGGTGCCGCGGCTGCGGCTGGACCTCGCCAGCAAGGGCATCCCGGCCGGCGGCGGCGTCGGCTATGAGATCTTCGACAAGGGCGACGCCTTCTCGTCGACCAGTTTCGTCCAGAACATCAATCATTTGCGTGCGCTCGAGGGCGAGCTTTCGCGCACCATCCGGTCGATCAGCCGGGTCCAGGCCGCGCGCGTCCATCTCGTTATCCCTGAGAAGCGGCTGTTCGAGCGCGACCGGGAGCCGCCGCGCGCCTCGATCGCGCTCAAGCTCGCCGGCGATCTCGACGCGGCTCAGGTGCGCGCGGTGCGCCACCTCGTCTCCTCGGCCGTGGATGGGCTCAAGCCTGAGCGCGTGTCGATCGTCGACGAGCGTGGGCGCCTGCTCGCGGACGGCGCGCAGTCCGACAATGGCGTGGCCGGCCTCGGCATCGAGGAGCGCCAGGTTGGGATCGAAAAGCGGCTCAAACTCCAGATCGAGGACATCGTCGCCAGCATCGTCGGCCATGGCCGGGCTCGCGTGCAGGTTTCCGCTGCCTTGGACAGCAACCGGGTCGAAAGCCGGTCGGAGACGTTCGATCCCGAGAGCCGGGTCGTTCGCTCGAGCCAGAACCGCACGGAAGCCTCGACGACCACGGAAGGCGGCGGCGGCGTGACGGTCGGCAACGAGCTGCCCGGTGCGCAGCCGGGGCAGGGCGGCAATGCCGCGCCCAAGGACGCCACGCAGAAGAACGAGGAGGTCGTCAATTACGAGATCTCCCGCACCACCCGCACCGAGGTGCTCGAAGGCGGCCGGGTCAAGAAGCTCTCGGTCGCCGTGCTCGTCGACGGCACCTACACGCGCACGCCCAATGGCGAGGTGACCTATCAGCCGCGCAGCGCCGAGGAACTCGAGCGGATCGGCCAGCTGGTGCGGACGGCGGTCGGCTTCGACGATGGGCGCGGCGACAAGATCGAGGTCGTCAATCTGCGCTTCGCGGAGGCGCCGCCGGCCGTGACGGAGCTGGTCGAGCAGAGCCTGGTGCAACAGCTCCTGTCCTTCACCAAGGAGGATCTGGTGCGGTTCGCCGAGCTCGGCGTGATCGCACTGCTGACGCTGATCGTCCTGATGGTGGTGGTGCGCCCGCTGCTCAAGCAGGTGCTGGCGCCGGATCCGGGCGTGGCGCGGGCGTTGCCGATGTTCATGCGCAACGGCGTGGCGATCGCCGGGCCCGAGACCACCGGCGATCCGGCGGGAACGCGCACGCTCGCCGCGGTCGGCGACAGCGACGGGGTTCAGGTCGACATGCCGTCCGAGCGGATGCTCGCCGTCGCTCAGATCAAGGGGCAGCTCAAGGCGCAGTCGGTCGAAAAGATCGGCAAGATGGTTTCGCAGAATCCGGCCGACAGCGTCGCCGTGCTGCGGACCTGGATCCACGAAAAAGCTCCGGCATGACGGGGCTCTGAACCATGGCAGAAGCACGTTCCATCGCCACCCGAAACTCCGGCGACTCCATCGAGGGCGGCGGCGGCGGCGTCACCAACATCGACGAGATGACCGGCCCGCAGCGCGCGGCCGTGATCCTGCTCGTGCTTGGCGAGGAGCACGGCAAGACGATCTGGTCGGAGTTCGACGACGAGGAAATCCGCATCATCACCCGGGCGATGGCGGAGCTCGGCACGGTCGATTCCGACGACGTCGAACGGCTGATGCTCGACTTCGTCGGGAAATTGTCGAGCGCCGGCGCCGTTACCGGCTCGTTCGACCGCACGATTTCGCTGCTTGAGAAGATTCTGCCGACCGATCAGGTCGCGATGATCATGGAGGAGATCCGTGGTCCGGCCGGCCGCAACATGTGGCAGAAGCTCGGCAACATCGACGCTGTGGTGCTCGCCAACTTCCTCAAGAACGAATACCCGCAGACGATCGCGGTGATCTTGTCGAAGATCCGGGCCGATCATGCGGCCAATGTCCTGCGCAATCTGCCCAATGATCTCTCGATCGAGGTCGTCGGCCGGATGCTGAGGCTGGAGGGTGTGCAGAAGGAAGCGCTCGACCATATCGAGAACACGCTGCGGACCGAGTTCGTCGCGACCCTTACCCAGACGCGTCGCCGCGATCCCCATGAAATGATGGCGGAAATCTTCAACGGATTCGACCGGCAGACGGAAATGCGCTTCCTGTCGGCGCTGGACGCCTCCAATCAGGAATCGGCCGAGCGCATCCGGGCGCTGATGTTCACCTTCGAGGATCTGGGCAAGCTCGACCCCGCGGGGCTGCAGACGCTGATGCGCCAGATCGACAAGGACACGCTGGCCCGCGCGCTCAAGGGGGCCAGCGAGACGATGCGGGACTTCTTCTTCAGCGCCATGTCGCAGCGCGCCGTCAAGAACATGCAGGACGACATGCAGGGACTCGGCCCCTTGCGCCTCAAGGAGGTCGACGAGGCGCAGACCAAGCTGGTCACGCTGACAAAGGACCTGGCCGACAAGGGCGAGATCGTGCTGTCCAAGGGCAATTCGGAAGACGAACTGGTCTATTGATGATGAGCACCGCCCAGAAATTTACGTTCGGCACCGATTTCCGTGAAGGGGGACGGCGCGCCGCGGGTGAGGCCGACGTCGCGGCCGCACGCGCCGAGGGCGTGGCCGCCGGCCGCGAGCAGGGCCGGCGCGAGGCTGAAATGCAGCTGAACGGGCTTGTGGCGCAACTGGCGCGGGCTGCCGAGCGGCTGGTCACGCAGCAGGCCGTCCATGCCGCCGAGGTCGAGGCACAGGCGGCCTATGTCGCCATCGTCGCCGCCAAGGCGCTGGCCGGAGCGGCCTTGAACGAGCGTCCGGCCGCGGCTCTCGAAAGCGGTCTGCGCGAATGCCTCGGCCATGCGCGCCTGGCGCCCCATCTGGTCATGCGCGTCAACGACGGCGCCGTCGAAGCGGCGGAAGGACTGGTCAAGCGCCTGGTCCAGGAAATGGGCTTCGCCGGTCGCGTCGTGGTGCTGGGCGACCCCGACATCGCGGCCGGCGACGGCCGCATCGAATGGGCCGATGGCGGTTTCGCCATCGAGTCGGAACGTCTGGCGCAACTGGTCGATCAGGCCGTTGCGACGATGTTTCCGGGCTTCCGGCCCCCAGCGAGTGAGGACGACAGATGAGCGCGGACAACGATCTCAAGCTGCCGCCCCTGAACCCGGCGGACCTGTCCTTCGACCACAACGACAGTTCGGTGGCGCGGTCGGGGCCGATCCCGGTCAAGACGGCCGAGGATCTCGAGCAGGTCTTCGACGTGCCGGTCAACGTTTCTGCGGTGCTGGGTTCGTCCAAGATCGCGATCGGCGATCTGCTCCAGATCGTGCCTGGAGCCGTGCTCGAGCTCGACCGGCGCGTCGGCGAGGCCATCGACATCTTCGTCAACGAGCGCCTGGTGGCGCGCGGCGAGGTCGTCGTGGTCGAGGACCGGCTCGGCGTCACCATGACCGAAATCATCAAGGCCGACCGGTGATGCCCGGCCCGCTCGTCACGCATTCACGCAGAAAGGCCTGAGCCATGCGCCTCATCATTGCCGGCGGTCTCAAGGGGCAACTCATCGCGGCCGCCAAGATCGCGATCGCCCATGGCGCCAACGTCACCCATACCGAAAGCCTCGATCAGACCCTGGCCGTTCTGCGCGCCAAGGGCGCCGACCTGCTCATGGTCGAAGTGACGCTGCCGGTGGCGCAGTTCGTCGCGGCGCTCGAGGCCGAGCGCATCCGCACGCCGATCGTCGCCTGCGGCACCTCGACCGATGCGCGCGCCGCTGTCGCCGCGATCCAGGCGGGCGCGCGCGAATATGTGCCGCTGCCGCCCGACCCGGAACTGATCGCGGCCGTGCTGGAAGCCGTCGCGGCCGACCAGTCGAGCCTGATCTGGAAGGATCCGGCGATGGAGCGGGTCGTGCAGCTCGCCGCGCAGATCGCGCGCTCGGATGCGCCGGTGCTGGTGACCGGCGAGAGCGGCACCGGCAAGGAGGTGATCGCGCGTCACCTGCACCAGAAATCGCTGCGCAAGGACAAGCCTTTCGTCGCCGTCAACTGTGCGGCCATCCCCGACAACCTGCTCGAATCCGAGCTGTTCGGGCATGAAAAGGGCGCCTTCACCGGCGCGATCGCGCGTCGGATCGGCAAGTTCGAGGAGGCCAATGGCGGCACGCTGCTGCTGGACGAAGTGTCCGAGATGGATGTCCGCCTCCAGGCGAAGCTGCTGCGCGCCCTGCAGGAGCGGATGATCGACCGCGTCGGCGGCACGACGCCGGTCAAGGTCGATCTGCGCATCATCGCCACGTCGAACCGCAATCTCGGCGATGCGGTCCGCGAGGGCTCGTTCCGCGAGGACCTGTTCTACCGTCTCAACGTCGTGCATCTGCGCCTGCCGGCGCTGCGCGAGCGGCCGGGCGACATCCTGGCGCTTGCCGACCATTTCGCCCGCAAATACGCCGAGCTCAACGGCATGCCGCTGCGACCGATCGCGACCGATGCCCGCAAGCTGCTGTTGACGAACAGCTGGCGCGGCAATGTCCGCGAGCTCGAGAACACGATCCATCGTGCGGTGCTGCTGGCAAAGGGCGCCGAGATCGGCGCCGAGGCCGTGATGACGCCCGAGGGCGAGACGCTGGGACCGGCCTCGGGACGCGACACGGCCGCGCGCGCCGCGCAGACGGCGGAGGCCATGACGCGCTCGCTGGTCGGCCACACCGTCGCCGATGTCGAGCGCGAGCTGATTCTCGACACGCTCGACCATGTGCTGGGCAACCGCACGCATGCGGCCAAGATCCTGGGGATCTCGATCCGCACGTTGCGCAACAAGCTCAGCGAATACACATCCGCTGGCATCGCGGTCGCCGAGCCGGGTCAGGCGCGCGTCAACGCGCTCTGATCCGTCTCCCGCCGCTCAGTAATAGCGCCGACGGTAGCGCGGGCGGGCATAGTAACGCGGCCGGGCGTAATAGCGGGGACGCGCATAGACGCGCGGGCGGGCATAATACCGGGGCCGGGCGTAATAGCGCGGCCGGCTGTAATAGTACTGGCTGAACTCCGCATCGGTCTTGTCCAGCCCCTCGGCGAGTTCGGCGTTAACCGTCTCGTCGTCACGCGTGGGACCGTGTTCCGGCGCCGGGGTCGGCGTTGGCACCGGCTGGGCCGCCTGGGCCGCGGCCATGCCTCCGAGGCTTGCTGCGGCGAGGCCGCCAATCAGTGTCGCGATGAATGAACGTCTGTCCACGGCGTCCTCCGAGTCTGTTGGGTTGCTGAGCTTACCTTACGTTCATAACCTGACAACCGCGCTCCCGGGTAATGCATATGAAGGATGCGCGGTTGCGTCGGCTGCCTTTCCGATCCGGTCGTCGGCGCCGCCAGGGATGGTGGCGCCGACAAGTCGATCAGCGCACGATCACGCGACGGCGCACGACGGGGCCGCGACGGCGGCCGTAATAGGCCCGCGGACGGCGACGGACGATCACGCGCTGGCGGACGACCGGCCGGCCATAGGGGCCGCGGCGGCGAATGACCCGCTCGCGCACCACCACCTGGTTGAAGTCGGCGTCGGCCTTGTCGAGGCCGGCCTTGGTGGCGGCATCGAGGTCGCCCGGCGCGATCGGGGCGGTCACCGGGCCCTGCTCGGCGGCGTGGGACAGGGCGATTCCACCCAGGCTGGCCGCGGCCAGGCCACCGAAAATGCTCATTACGAACGAACGTCTATCCAAAATCATTCTCCAGTATTTCTGGTTCTTGGAACCGATGATCCCCACGCACCCAGGGAGCGTTCCAAATGCGGCCCGAGAGCGGCCATTGGATAACGGTCTGTTCAGGAAAGGGTTCCGACACCGGATTTTTTGCCCGTCTTAACCACTCGTTCACCATAAGCCCGGCAAGAATTGCCGGGTTGCGCATGGTTTTTCGCGCAGGGAGCGGGCTGGTCGATGAGCGATGTAACGGCTGGCCCGGGTGACGGCTTCGACATGAGCCGCGGCGCGATGGGGAAACTCCTCAACCGCCCGGATCTGTTCCTCGCCATCGGCGTCATGGGCATCCTCGTGGTGCTCATCTTCCCGCTGCCCGCGCTGCTGCTGGACATGCTGCTGGCGCTGTCGATCATCCTCTCGGTGCTGGTGCTGATGACGGCGCTGTTCATCGAGGAGCCGCTCGAGTTCTCGGCCTTCCCGACGGTCCTGCTGATCGTCACGATGCTGCGGCTGTCGCTGAACCTCGCCTCGACGCGCCTGATCCTGGCCCATGGCCATGAAGGCAGCGCGGCGGCCGGCCATGTCATCGAAGCCTTCGGCAATTTCGTGATGGGCGGCAATTTCGTGATCGGGGTGATCGTCTTCACCATCCTGATCATCGTCAATTTCGTCGTCATCACGAAGGGCTCGGGCCGTATCGCCGAAGTCGCGGCGCGGTTTGCGCTCGACGCCATGCCCGGCAAGCAGATGGCGATCGACGCCGATCTCGGCGCCGGCCTGATCGACCAGGACACCGCCAAGACCCGCCGCAAGGCGCTGGAGGACGAGGCCAACTTCTTCGGCTCGATGGACGGCGCCTCGAAATTCGTGCGCGGCGACGCCATTGCGGGCCTGCTGATCACCTTCATCAACGTGCTGGGCGGCATCATCATCGGCGTCGCGCAGCAGGGCATGAGCTTCGGCGATGCGGCGCGCGCCTACACGCAGCTGACCGTCGGCGACGGTCTCGTCAGCCAGATCCCGGCGCTGATCGTCTCGACCGCGGCGGGCCTGCTCGTCTCGAAATCGGGCGTGCGCGGCGCCGCCGACAAGGCACTCGGCAAGCAGCTCTCGGGCTATCCGAAGGCACTCGGCATGTCCGCGGCGGTGATGGCGCTGCTCGCGATCCTGCCCGGCATTCCGATGGTGCCCTTCCTGGGGCTGGCGCTCGGCGCAGCCTGGCTCGCCCGGCATTTCGGCCAGCTCGCCAAGGCCAAGGAGGTCGAGGTCGCCGATGCGGCCCAGGCCGCCTCGCCCCTCCAGGCCGATGGCTCGCCCAAGGAGGAGACGCTCAACGACCTGCTCAAGCTCGACGAGCTCAAGATCGAGATCGGCTACGGCCTGCTGCCGCTGGTCAATTCGGCAGGCGGTCAGGACCGCCTGACCGACCAGGTGCGGGCGCTGCGCCGGCAGCTCGCGGCCGAACTCGGCTTCGTCATGCCGGCGGTGCGCATCGTCGACAACGTCCAGCTCGAGGCGAACCACTACTACATCAAGATCAAGGAGATCGATGCCGGCCATGGTGTCGTCTATGCCGGGCAATACATGGCGATGGACCCGATGGGCGGCAGCGTGAACCTGCCCGGCCACAACGTCCTGGAGCCGACCTTCGGCCTGCCCGCGACCTGGATCGACGGCGCCTTGCAGGACGAGGCGCAATTGCGCGGCTTCACCGTCGTCGATGCGGCCACCGTGATCTCGACGCATCTCACCGAGGTGCTGAAATCGCATATGCCGGAGCTGCTCTCGCATGGCGAGGTCCAGAAGCTGCTGCGCGAGCTGCCCAAGGACCATGCCGATCTCGTCAAGGAGATCGTGCCGAGCCAGATTTCGACGACCGGCATCCAGCGCGTGCTGCAACTCCTGCTGTCGGAGCGGATCTCGATCCGCGACCTCGCCACCATCATCGAGGGCATCGCCGAGGCCGCAGGCGGCCTCAAGAACCCCCGCGATATCGCCGAGCATGTTCGGATGCGGCTGTCCCGCCAGATCTGCGCCCAGTTCTCGAACATGCAGGGCAACCTGCCGATCATCACGCTCTCGCCGGCCTGGGAAAGCGTCTTCGCGGAATCGATCATCGGGCAGGGCGAGGACCGCCATCTCGCGATGCAACCCTCCCGCCTGCAGGAATTCGTGCATCAGGTCCGCGAGAAGTTCGAGGATGCCGCCCGCATCGGCGAGATGCCGGCGCTCGTCACCTCGGGCATGGCACGGCCCTTCGTGCGCCAGATCGTCGAGCGCTTCCGGCGCGAGACGCCGGTGCTGTCGCAGGCCGAGATCCACCCGCGCGTCCGGTTGAAGACGGTCGGCACGGTCTGAAGCGGCCCGCTATCGCCCTTTTCCACGGGTGAGGGATGACCGCGGCGCAATGGTCACCCCTCCCGGGTGTCGCTAAGCCGGCCCGATGTCCCGGAATGCGCTTTACTTCGTCGCCATGTGCCTCGTCTGGGGGCTCACCTTCCTGCCGGTGAAGATCGCGGCGGAGCATGTGCCACCGATCTTCTTCGCCGCCGCCCGCTTCGTCATCGCCGGCCCGCTGCTGCTGGCCTGGGCCGGGCGCGACGCCTTGCGCGTGCCGGCCGCCGCCCGCTGGCGCCTCCTGGGCACGGCGATGCTGGTCAACACCGCCTGCTACGCCCTGGTGTTCTGGGGCGCGGCCCATGCCCCGACGGGCCTGGCCGCGATCGTCAACCTCGCCTCGATCCCGATCTGGTCGCTGCTGGCCAGCCGCCTGGTCGAGGGCACGCCCATCACGGGCCGCCAGGTCGCCGCGGTTTGCCTCGGGCTCTTCGGGCTGTGCTTCCTGTTCTGGACGCGGGCAGCCGGGGGGCTGGATGCGGCCGCACGCGACCCGCTGGAACTCTGGGGGCTGGCCTCGGTCGCGCTGGGCACGCTGTCCTACTGCACGGGCGCGGTGCTGACGCGGGCGATCGCGCCGGCGATCCCGACCCTGGCGCTGGCGGGCTGGCAGTCGACCATCGGGGCGGCGGGGCTGGTGGCGCTGTCGCTGGCGATCGAGCCGGTCACGCTGCACCATGTCGCCGCGCTGGCGTCCTGGCCCACGGCGCAGGCGCTCGGCTTCATCATCGTGGCGGGATCGCTGATCGGCTACACGGTCTATCTGCGGCTGCTGCGCGACTGGGGCGCGTTCCGGGCCGGGCTCTACGCCTTCGTCAGCCCGGTGATCGCGGTGGCGGCGGGCGTCGTGGTGCTGGCCGAGCCGTTCGGCTGGGCCGAAGGGTTCGGCGCCGTCTTGATGTTCGGCGCGGCGGCGATCGCGCTCAGGCGCTGAGGCGCGCCGTCAGGGCGGCGGCGGGGTTCGGCTGTTGCGCGTGAGCTGGCTGCGCTCGAAGGCGAGCACGACCGGCAGCGACAGCACCAGCGGGATGATCAGGTAGAACATCCGCCAGACCAAGAGGGCGGCGAATACCGCCGGGGCCGGCATGCCCGGCATCACCGCCAGGAACACCGCCTCCATGACGCCGACGCCGCCGGGCACCTGGCTGAGCAGCCCCGCCGAGAAGGACAAGAGGAAGGCGCCGAGCACGATCATGAAGCCGGGATTGCCCTGTTCGGGCAACGCGAAATAGATGATGCCGGCGGCGCCGGCGAGTTCGATCGGCGCGGCGAGATACTGCCGCGCGACGATCCGCAGGCGCGGATAGACCAGCTCGAACTTGCCGATCCGGACCGCCCGGAAGCCGAGCCAGGAGCCGATGGTGTAGAGCGCCACGAAGGCGAGCATGCCGGCGCCGATCAGCCGCGCCGTGCCGTCGCCGATGGCAAACCAGCTCGACAGCCTGCCGAGCGGGCGCAGGATCTCCGGCTCATAGAGCAGGACGAGGCCCATCAGCAGGATCGTGCCGAAGGCGAAGGTGAAGGAGCACAAAGCCACCAGCACCGCGACCTCGCCGGCGTTGAGGCCCTTGGCGGTGTAGGCGCGGTAGCGCACCATGCCGCCCGAAAACACCGAGGCGCCGATGTTGTGCGACAGCGCATAGGTGACGAAGGAGCAGACCGAGATGTAAATCCAGGAGATGCCCTTCTCCTTGCCGAGATGGAGCAGGGCGATGCGGTCATACCAGGCGAGCGCGGCATAGGCGACGAGCGTCGCCAGGCCGGCATGGAAGAAGGCGTCGCCGGGAATGACGGCGATCTTCTGGCCGATCCGGCTGGCGACGATGCGCAGATTGTCCCAGAGGCTGCCCTGCGCGAGCAGCGCCTCGATGGCGGCGTCGGTGCCGGCCTCGGCCTTGAGCTTTTCCCAGAGCAGGTCGACCGACCAGACGACCGCGACAAGGCCGATGATCGGCCAGAGATAGTCGAGATAGCGTTTCATGGGACCCGCGGGCTGCGTGGAGCTTGGGACAGGACGCGCGAACACCGGGGTGCGATGGCCACCGCTGGCGCCTCTGTGCCAGCGGGGCCAGCGAAGGGCAAGCGGCGTCGACCTCGCCGCGCTCTTTCCGTCGTCGGCACGCATCCCCATACTGCGCCTCCCCAACGGCCCACCCCTTCCGCAGATCGTCCATGACCCAGACCCTGACCATCAGCCTCACCGGCACCACCGACCTGCCGCCCGGCAAGATCGCCGCCATCGTCACCTCGCTGGAGATGCGCGCCCGCCCGCCCGAGCGGCCCGACCCGCCGGGGCTCGAGGGGTTTGCGCTGGAGCGGATCGGCGCGGACGAGCTCGACCGCTATCTCGCCATGTACCGGCGGCTGGGCGAGCGCTGGATGTGGTTCAGCCGGCTGGTCAAGCCCCGCGCCGAGGTCGCGGCGATCCTCGCCGACGCGAACGTCGAAACCTACATGGTCCGCCGCGAGGGCGCCGATTGGGGCCTGCTCGAACTGGATTTCCGGGTGGCGGGTGAGGCGGAGCTCGCCTTCTTCGGCCTCGACGAGGCGGTGGTGGGGAAAGGAGCCGGGCGCTGGCTGATGAACCGGGCGCTCGCGCTGGCCTGGGCGAAGCCGATCGCGCGCTTCTGGGTCCACACCTGCACGCTCGACCACCCGTCCGCGCCGGAGTTCTATCAGCGCTCGGGGTTTTCGGTGTTCAAGCGGGGGGTGGAGGTCGATGACGATCCGCGGCTCGAGGGGCAGATGCCGCGCGATTGCGCGCCGCATCATCCGGTGGTTGGGTAGGTGGATGGAGGCTCGGATGATGGCGATTGGGTCAGCTTTGGACCCGTTGGGGACATCGGCGATCCCATCCTACCGGCTGATGGCAACGGCGGGTTCGCCGCAGGAGTCTGGACGAGGGACAACGGATATCGTCTGCCCCACTGCGACGCTGCCGGTCCCTACGTTGACTTCGGTTCGGCAAGCTACCGAATAACCGTTCTCCATCCGCGCGAACTCGATCCAAGCTCGTGTGCCGCCTTTCATCCGTTGAAATGACAGGATGGTGCCGGGGACATACGGCATCGTTTCAAGGCGATGCCGGTTGCGCTGCTCGCGCCAGATCATACCGCCAAACAGCAAGCCTGCGCCCAAAAGGACAATGATGGTGTAACCGAACGCGGCTTTCGTGTTCAAATTCACGACGCAACCCTCTGCGCTCATCTCATTATGCAAAGGCTAAGGGCGGGACTCTTAAAAACCCTTGCGACCGCTTTCCAATGCCCGCTTCCGACCCGTAGCGGACTTTGGTTTCGTGATGCGCGTTGATCCTTCCACCCGAACAAAAAAGCCCGCCGGACACCCCGGCGGGCCTTTCAAATTCACAACCTCAAACCCCGCTCACGCCCTCGGGCGCAGGCCGATCGAGTCCATCATCGCCTGGTCGCGCGCCGCTTCGGCGGCGCGCTCGGTCGCCTTCTCGCGGTCGTCGAGGATCTCGACCTTCTTCATGTCCTCGAACGCCTCCTGCAATTCGGCCTTGGCCTCGTCGAGCTGGCCTTTGAGGTTGTCGGCCGATTGGCGCAGGTTGTCGCGGCGGCCCAGCGCCGCCTTGGCATAGGTCGGATAGGCGAAATGGGCGGGGTCGGAAATGCCGGCCCGGGCTTCCTCGCTCTGGATCTCGCGGTCCAGATCGGTCGCCATGCGGTGAAAATCCGCGATCATCATCTCGATCTGGCTTACCCGGCGACGCTTTTCGTCCACCTGGAAGCGCTTGAGACGCAGCAATGTGTCTCGCGACTTCATGTCGGTTCCAACTCCTGATTACGCATCGGGCGTGCACCGACCCCTCAGTGCGCGCCCGCAACTCCATCCCGCGAGACAAAAAGCACAATGGCGCAAGGAGGTTGACCGTTCCTTACCGAAAACCGCCGCATTCGATGCATGGCGCGGTCGCGCCGATGCTGCTGACGCAGGGCGGCGGGGCGGTCTAGTAACGGGCGGCCGGGGAGCGGGCTCGCCGCTCGCGCCCGACCGTGGAACGCCTGCCTTGCCTGCCATTCTGCCCGTCTTCTCGCGCCTTCCGCCGCATGGGCTGCTGATCTGCGGCCTCGTCGTCACCCGCATCATCGGCTGGGGCACGACCTTCTATGCGCTGTCGGTGCTGGCGCGCGACATCCAGCGCGATCTCTCGCTCGACGTCACCCTGGTCTATGGCGGCATCACGCTCCTGCTGCTGACCGGGGCGGCGCTCGGCCCCGCCATCGGCAAGAGGCTCGACGTCGAGGGCACGCGCGGCGCGATGTGCATCGGCGCGGTCGCCTGCGCCGTCGGGCTCGGTCTGCTGGCGCTGGCGCAGGGGCCGGTGAGCTATCTCGCGGCCTGGGTCGTCATCGGCATCGGGCACGCCTTCTCGCTGGCCAATGTCGGCAGCGTCACGGTCGCGCAGCTGATGGGCGAGCGGACGCGGCGCGTCATCGGGCTGATGATGCTGGCCACGGGCCTGTCCTCGACGGTGTTCTGGCCGCTGACGGCGGTGCTGGCGGAGGCCTATGGCTGGCGGGCGACCTGGGTCGTCTTCGCGGCGCTGCAGATCGTCATCGTGCTGCCGATCTATGCGATGATCCCGCGTCTGGCGCCCGTGGCTGGGCCGAGCGCGACGCCTGCGGCGTCGTCAGACAGCGCGGCTGACGGCGGTCGGGTTGCGGTGGCGCAGCGCCGGGGGGCGTTCTGGCTGGTGGCCTTGGTGTTCTCGGCGAGCGGGCTGGTCTCCTGGGGGCTGCCGCTGCATCTGATCGACCTGATGCGCCAGGCCGGCATCGGCGCGACCGAGGCCGTCGGCATCGCCGCGCTGAGCGGGCCCGCGACGCTGCTGGCGCGGCTCGTCGATGCGACGGTCGGGGACCGGTTCCCGGTCGAGCAGACGGCTCTGGCCGGTTTGCTGCTGGGGCCCTTGTCGCTGATGCTTCTGGTCTGGGCGCCTGGGGTGCCGCTGGCGGCGGCGGCTTTCGTGATCTGCTTCAGCGCGGCGATGGGCGTGATCTCGGTGGCGCGCGCGACCTTGCCGCTGGCGCTGTTCGGCCGCGGCGGGATCGGCGCCCTGCTGGGTCGACTGACCGTGCCGCAGAATATCGCCTTCGCCGCCTCGCCCCTGCTGTTTGCGGCGATGATCGCGCATGTCGGGCGGGATTGGGCGCTGATCGCCTCGGCCGCCATCCAGATCGTCGCGGTCGTGGCGATGCTGGCGCTGCTGCGCCTGCTGGCGCGGGGCTGAGGCCTCAGCCGTTCATGATGGTCGCGAGCCTGGTGTAGCACTCCGCCAGCGGGGTCGCGTCGTCCTTGGCCTGCTTGAGGAAGCCCTCGAGTGCGGGGTTCAGCCTGATCGCCTCGTCGACCTCGGCCGAGGCGCCCTGGCGATAGGCGCCGAGCCGAATCAGCTCCTCCATGTCGGCATAGGTCGCCAGCGTTGCGCGGGCCTTCTGGACGACCGGATAGAAGGAGGGGTCGCAGGAGCGCGGCATGGTGCGCGAGACGGATTTAAGGATGTTGATCGCCGGATAGCGGCCGCGCTCGGCAATCGAGCGCTCCATCACGATATGGCCGTCGAGAATGCCGCGCACGGCGTCGGCCACCGGCTCGTCATGGTCGCCGCCATCGACCAGCACGGTGAAGAGCCCGGTGATCGCGCCGTCGCCGATGCCGGGGCCGGCGCGCTCGAGCAGGCGCGGCAATTCGGCGAAGACGGTCGGCGTATAGCCCTTGGTGGTCGGCGGTTCGCCGGCGGCCAGGCCGATCTCGCGCATCGCCATGGCAAAGCGCGTCACCGAATCCATCAGGCACATCACCTGCAGACCCTGGTCACGGAAATATTCGGCGATGGTCAGCGTCGTCATGGCGGCCTGCTTGCGCATCAGCGCCGGCTCGTCGGAGGTCGCGACGACGACGACCGAGCGCGCCAGGCCCTCGGGGCCGAGATCGTCCTGCAGGAACTCCTGGACCTCGCGGCCACGCTCGCCAACGAGGCCGATGACGTTGACGTCGGCGCGGGCATAACGCGCGAGCATCGAGAGCAGCACCGATTTGCCGACGCCCGAACCGGCGAAGATGCCCATGCGCTGGCCGAGGCAGCAAGTCAGGAAGGCGTTGAGCGCGCGCACGCCGAGATCGAGCGGCTTGCCGACGCGGCGGCGCGAATGGGCGGGCGGCGGGTCGTTGCGGAAGGTGTAGAGCGCCTCGCCCTGGGGCAAAGGCGGGCCGCCATCGACGGGGCGGCCGAGCGCATCGACGACGCGGCCGAGCCAGGCGGAGGTCGGCTTGAGGCCCGGCGCCGCCTTGTCGATATAGGCCGGGCAGCCGCGGCGCACGCCGTCGAGCCCGCCATAGGGCATCACCAGCGCCCGGTCGCCCGAAAAGCCGATGACCTCGCAGGGCACGCGGGTTCCCGGCGCGATCTCGATGCCGATGCGGCCGCCCAGGCTCATGGCGCCGATCGGCCCGGCGATTTCGACCAGCAGCCCGCGCACCGCGATGACACGACCGTAGACGGTGACGGGGTCGAGCCCCGCAATCGTCGCGGCGAGGGCGGAGAGGCGATCCTGACCATGGGCGGGGCTGTTCATGACCGCCTCCGTAAACCTTTCAGGCGCCGCTGCGCCAGTGCGGAGCCGCGCGCCGCGCCGCTATCGTCTCACCGATTTGAGCGGTGGCTGCAAGGTTGGCAGCCGCCGGCTCTGGCTCAGGGGGCGATCGGGCGGGCTGTCCGGTCGCTGCGCCGGGGACCTTCGCGAGGGGTGCAAAACCCGTCGCATTTGAGTCGGATTGTCTGTGGACAGAGAAGAGAGCCGAAAGGAGCCCAACCCTAGGCCGGTGCGGTCACATAATGGAACCGCTCGATGATCCTGGCGCTGGCGCTATTCACCCTGGGGGCCTGTGCCGGCCTCATGTATGACGGCGTCTCGCGGGCGATCATGCTGATCATGGCGATCCTGCTGCTGTTCGTCTCCTGGGTGCTGTTCAGCGAGGTCGACATCTTCAGCTTCTTCATCTTCGCTGGCCATCTGCTCGCCCTGAGCTCGGGCTATCTGACCGGCCTCTACATCCAGCGCCGGTCGCCCTGACCGGCGGCTCGCGGCGGACGATCGGTGGATGGGGACATCGCCGACGAAACCGCGCAAGCGACGCAGTCCGTTTACCCTTCATTAAGCCGAGTGATTAACACTGTGTTTCGAGACCGCCATGCAGCGCGGGGTCATTTCGACCCGGTTCCGCACGGCAGTCTTCGCGAAAGGCAATTTCGCGGGCGAATGGCGAAGCGATCCGTGTCAAATTCGACTCACCCCGGCAAGGATCGTCGTCTTTCTCCCAGGAAGCGCTTGCGCACGGGAATCACGGTTTGTTAACCACTTCCCCGTAGCGTGTCGCGTGGCGTTTCATCAGGCAAGTACGTCGTCGTCCAGGACCGTGGGGGTTCGGACGAGATGAGCGGTCAGCTTGCCTGCGGGCGAAATTGGGGACGTGAACATGCGGGTTCTGCTGATCGAGGACGATAGCGCAACCGCTCAGAGCATCGAACTCATGCTCAAATCGGAAAGCTTCAACGTCTACACCACCGATCTCGGTGAGGAAGGCGTGGATCTCGGCAAGCTCTACGATTACGACATCATTCTGCTCGACTTGAACCTGCCCGACATGTCCGGCTACGAGGTCCTGCGCAGCTTGCGCGTCGCCAAGGTCAAGACGCCGATCCTGATCCTGTCGGGGCTTGCCGGCATCGAGGACAAGGTCAAGGGCCTGGGCTTTGGCGCCGACGACTACCTGACCAAGCCGTTTCACAAGGACGAGTTGGTCGCCCGCATCCACGCGATCGTGCGCCGCTCCAAGGGCCATGCCCAGTCGGTCATCACGACGGGCGATCTCGTCGTCAATCTCGACACCAAGACCGTCGAGGTCGATGCCGCCCGCGTCCACCTCACCGGCAAGGAATACCAGATGCTGGAGCTGCTCTCGCTCCGCAAGGGTACGACGCTGACCAAGGAAATGTTCCTGAACCACCTCTATGGCGGCATGGACGAGCCCGAGCTGAAGATCATCGACGTGTTCATCTGCAAGCTGCGCAAGAAGCTCGCGAATGCGTCCGACGGCAAGAACTACATCGAGACGGTCTGGGGCCGCGGCTATGTGCTGCGCGAGCCGTCAGAAGTCGAGGAACGCATCCCGGCCTAAATCCGGCCCGCGACCGTCACGCGGCGGTCACGTTTCGATGCGAGACAGAATGCGGCCTGATCGTCGGATGTACACGACAGGTTGACGGGGACCCCGCCGAGAGGCGGGGTTTTTGTTTGGCGACTGCCTTGATGCAACGTTGGCGGGCAGGGTGTCTGGAGGCTGATTGCGCCGCGGGAATGGCCGGCTGGCCTCAGAAGCGGCTGCCGCCGGCGGCCCGGACCGGCTCGACCGGCAGGCTGATCGCCGCCGGCTGGGCCTGGATGCAGTCCCTGCTGCGAAAAATGCCGCGATGCTGCCGGTCGGGGACGATGACCGTGGAAATCCCGACGACCGTTTCAGCCGCGCCGAGCAGGACGGCGCCCTGAGGCGCCAGGCGCGGGGCAATGGCCTCGAACGCCTTGGCCTTGGTCGGGAGGTCGAAATAGATCAGCACATTGCGGCAGAAGATCACGTCGAACTGGCCGAGATGGCCGCTGGGTTCGAGCAGATTATGCCGTTTCAGCTCGACCATGGCGCGCAGCCGTTCGGACACCTGCCACTTGTCGCCATTCTGCTGGAAGTGCTTCAGGAGCATCTGGATCGGCAAGCCGCGCTGGATCTCGAACTGGCTGTAGATGCCGTCGCGGGCCCGCTCGAGCACCTCGCCCGAGATGTCGGTGCCGACGATCTGGACTTTCCAGCCGGCCAGGCGGGGCGCCATCTCGTCCAGGATCATGGCCACCGAATAGGCTTCCTGCCCGGTCGAGACGGCGGCGCACCAGATCCGGAGGGAGCGGGTCGCCGCATTCAGGGCAAGCCGCTCGGGCAGGATGACATTGCGAAACAGCTCGAACGGCGTCTGGTCGCGGAAGAACAGTGTCTCGTTGGTCGTCATCGCCTCGATGACGGCGTTTTCCAGCGCCGCGTCGGTGCCCGGCCGCAGCATCTGGACGAGGGTGGCGAGCCCGTCGATCCCGCGCCGACGGCACAGGATGCCGAGCCGGCTTTCGGCGAGGTAGCGTTTTTCAGGGCTGAGCGAGAGGCCCGAGCGCAGGTGCAGCAGCAGCCGCAGGAAGTTGAAATCGGCCTCGGTCATGAGGGCTGCCCCGTGCGTACGAGGCTGCGGATCGCGCTGCCGATGTCATCCAGTGGAATGACGGTGCTGGCGTGCTGGGCGCGGACGACCGAACCGGGCATCCCCCAGATCGTGCTGCTCTGTTCGTCCTGCGCGATGACGGCCGCGCCCGCCCGGCGCAGCGCGCCGGCGCCCTCCGTCCCGTCCGCGCCCATGCCCGTCAGGACGAGGCCGAGCGCGGCGGGGCCGAGATGGCGCGCGGCATCGTTGAACAGGACGTCGACCGCGGGGCGGCAGAAGCGCACCGGCGGGCCATCGCCGATGCTCGCAGTGATATGGCCGAGCCGGCGGTCGATGCCGAGATGGCGGCCGCCCGGCGCGATATAGATCGTGCCGCGGACGAGCCGCTCGCCATCGAAGGGCTCGCGCGCCGGGATGCCGATATAGCTCGCGATCTGCTCGGCGAAGGACGCCGTGAAGAGCGGCGGCATATGCTGGACGATGATGGTCGTCAGGTCCTGCAGGCCGTCGCCGATGTCGAACAGCACCTTGGCGACCGCACGCGGGCCACCCGTAGAGGCGCCGATGACGAGATAGCGCGGCACGGCCGAAACGAGCTGGCGCAGGCTCGCGGGGCCGACCGGCGTGAAATCGACATCGATGTCGAGTGGCAGGCTGCCGGATCGGCCTCTGGCCTGGGCGATGTTGCCGAGCTTGAGCAGGAACTCGCTGCGGAAATCCAGCGACAGCGTCAGGCCGCTGCGGCTGTCGGGCTTGGAGACCACATCCATCGCGCCCTTCGTCATGCATTCGAGCGCGATGCGGGTGTTGCGTTCGGTCAGCGTGGTCGCGATCAGGACGCCGGTGTGAGGGCTTTCCCTGAGGATCTGGGGCAAAGCGGTCGCGCCATCGACGCCGGGCATGTCGAGGTCGAGGACCATCACGTCGGGCTTGAAGCGTCCGGCATGGGCGACGGCGGTTTCGCCGTCACCGGCCACGGCCACCAGGTGAAACTGTCCGCTCTCCCCGAGCCACCGGGCAAACAGGCCGCGCACGACAACCGAATCATCGGCGATCACCACGGTCCTGTGCCTCTGGGCGCCCGCCGGGGAGGAGATGTTCATGCGTCACACATACGGCGCGACGCGCGGGCAGGCGCATCGCCGGCCGATGCCGAGCGACCCGGCTGTTCGAAGAGCGGCCGTGTCGCTGAGGGGCTCAAAGCAAGCCGACCTGATGAAACTTCGACGCGACGATCTCCTTGTCGAAGGGCTTCATGATGTACTCGTCGGCTCCGGCGTGCATGGCGCGCGCAATGTGGGCGATGTCGTTCTCGGTGGTGCAGAACACCACCTTGGGCCGCTTGCCGCCCGGCATCTGCCGCAGCGTGCGCAGGAAATCGTAGCCGTCCATGATCGGCATGTTCCAGTCGAGCAGGACGGCATCGGGCATCTCGCCCTTGCAGGCGTCGATGGCGCGCGCGCCGTCCTCGGCTTCTGCGATGCGGAACTGGAGGCCTTCGAGAATACGCCGCGCGACCTTGCGGATCACGGCCGAGTCATCGACGACGAGACAATATTTCATAATCGGTCTCCAGATCGGTGCTGCGGCGGGTCAGGCTGCGGCAGCCAGGTCAATTGCGAGGATGGCGTCGACGTCGAGAACGACGAGCAGGCGGTTGTCGAGGCGGTGGACGCCGGCGGCGAGGGCCGCCCAGGCGCGGTCGAGATGGACGGGCATGGGCTCCAGCGTGGATTGATCCAGGCGCATGACCTCGCCAACGGCATCGACGATCAGAGCATAGGCCTCGCCCTGGTGATCGATGCCGACGGCGACCAGTTCTGTCTTGCCCTCGCGATCTTGCTTGAGGGTGACGGGTCGTCCGAGGCGGCGGCGCAGGCAGATGGCGGTGACGATGCGTCCGCGCAGGTTGAGCAGGCCGACGATCTCGGACGGCGCGCGCGGCACGAGCGTGATGCGGTTGGTGATGAACACGTCATGCACGCGGCCGATCGGCAGGCCGAGAATCTGGTCGCCGATCATCACGGTGACGTAGTCGAGCGAATCGAAGGTGCCCGGCGCCGGCTCGGCCACCGGACGGGCCTCAGCCGGGTTACGCGTCTCTGTCTGGTGAAGGGTCATGCCGCCTCCCTGAGACCGGGGCGCCGTTCCGACAATTCGCCCAGCAGCGAGCGGCGGTCGAACTTGGCGACGACCTCGTCGAGCCGGGCCTGGCCGGCGCGCATGTGGAGATCGGGCGTCACCAGAGCCGTGAGGCCGATCAAGCGCAGGCGCTCGCCATCCGCGCCGTTCCGCATTGTGGCGACGAAGGAGAACGCGCTGTCGATGTCGCCGTCGAGGTCGATCAGGACGGTGCTGATGACGCCTGCCGCAAGCTTCTGCTGGGCGGCCTGGAAGTCGCCGGCCACGGCGATGCGGTGCCCGGAAGCCTTGAGGACCGGTGTCAGCATGTCGCACAGGAAACGCGAGGGTTCGATCAGCAGGATCTGCGGGGGCGCGGCCGGATCGCCCGGGGCGGCGCCGGCCTGGCGCCAACCGCGCTCGTGCATCGGCAGGTAGTGGGCGAGGTCGATGATGTCCGTGGCGCGGCCGCGGATCATCGCCGAGCCGACGACGCCTCGGTCGTGGGCATTCGCCATTTCGATGTCGAGGACCTCGTCGACGATGTCGACGATCGCGTCGACCGCGAGCGCCACCGTCATGTCGCCCTCGGAGATGATCACGAGCGGCTGCAGGCCCTGCTCGCGCAGGCGGGTGTCGCCCACCGGCACGACCGGCACCAGCCGGTTGCGGTAATGCAGGAGCGTGCGGCCGCTGCCATGCTCGAACTGCGCGGCATCGACCTCCTCGAGCCGGGTGACGAGCGAGAGAGGCACAGCCCTGAAGCCCTCGGATCCCGTCTTGAAGACGAGCATGGTCGTCCTGTCGTTGGTCGGCGCGATGGCCGAGGGCGCCTCGACGTGAAAGGCATCGCCGCCACCGGCCGCGCCAACCAGCCGGGCCACGCCATTGGGGTCGACGATCAGCACGACGGCGCCATCGCCGAGGATCGTGTTGCCCGAGAAAAGCGGGATGTGCCGCAGCTTGCTCGACATCGGCTTGACGACGATTTCCTCGGTGTGGAAGACGCCGTCGACCAGGATCCCGAATTGCCGCTCGCCGATCTGGGTGACGACGATAAAGCCGTCCTCGAAGGTCGGCTCGGCCGTGCCCATCAGCGCCGAGAGCGCGATCACCGGCAGGAGGCGCCCCCGCAGCCGCAGGATCGGCGCCCCGTTGATGTCTTCGACGCGATGATCGGCCCCGGCTTTGACCCGGACGAGCTCGCGCACGACGATCTGGGGAATGGCGAAACGCTGGTCGCCAGCAACGACGATCAGCGCGGCGACGATGGCCAGCGTCAGGGGAATCTTGATCGTGATCGTGGTGCCGAGCCCCGGCTTGGTGACGACGTCGATCAGCCCGCCGATGGCGTCGACATTGACCTTGACCACGTCCATGCCGACGCCCCGCCCCGAAATGGCGGTGACGCTGTCGGCGGTGGTGAAGCCGGGATGGAAAATGAAGCGGCTGACCTGAGCGTCGGTCATGCGCTCGATCTCGACATCCGTCGCCAGACCGTGCTGCAGGGCCTTGCGCCGGATGCGGTCGATATCGAGGCCGCGCCCGTCATCGGCGATCGCGATCGTCACCGATCCGCCTTCGTGATAGGCGGCGAGGCGGATCGTGCCATGGTCGGGCTTGCCGGCGGCGCGACGCTCTTGCGGCAATTCGATCGCATGGTCGGCGCAGTTGCGCACCATGTGCATCAGCGGATCCTTGATCAGGTCGAGGATCTGCCGGTCGAGTTCGGTGTCTGCCCCCTCGGTGACCAGTTCGATGCGCTTGCCAAGTTCGGCGCCGAGGTCGCGCACGATCCGCGGCAGCTTCGACCAGGCGTTGCCGATCGGCTGCATGCGCGTCTTCATGACGCCGTCCTGCAGCTCCGCCGTGATCAGGGAAAGACGCTGCAAAGGCCCCTTCAGGCCGTTGTCGTCCTGCTTGCGTGAAATCTCGAGAAGCTGGTTTCGCGTCAGCACCAGCTCGGACACCATCGTCATCAGGTGTTCGATGGTGTCGACATTGACGCGCAGCGTCGCGGGGCCGATCGGGCGGTTGTCGCGGGCGGACGTGTCCTCCCCCGGCGCGCCGGCCTCGACCTTGGCGATTCGGCCGTCGCGGCCGCGCTGCGGACCCGGAGCACTCCTGAAGACGAGGTCGAGGCCATCCTCGCTCGGCGCTTCCGGGGCCAGTCCGGAATGTCGGGCCAGATAAGCGGCGACGGGGTCGGCGGCGCCTGCGGCTGCGGGCTGCTTTTTGTACAGCTCCGCCTTGGCGTGCTCGGCCAGGATACCGAGTTCCCTGATCAGGTTCTCGTCGTTGCCGAGCGGTTCCTCGCCCTTCTCCGCCAGTTCGGTGAGGATGTCCTTGACGCGGTCGATCGTCTCGAGAACCGCCGTCACGGCGATGGCGCTGACGCTCGCGCCGTCGCGGAACTGGCCGATCAGCGATTCCGCCGCGTGGGTCAGAGCCTCGAGCCGGGGGAGCCCGATGAAGCCGCAGGTGCCTTTGACCGTGTGGACCAGTCTGAAGATGTTGCGCAGGATGTCGCGGTTGTTGGGCTCCTGTTCGAAGCGCACGAGTTCCCGATCGACGGTGTCGAGGTTTTCGCCGGTCTCGGTCAGGAACTCTTGTAGCAAGTCGTCCATGCAGGGGACCACCACTCAACGCGACAACACACTGCCTCAGCTAAGCAGCAGAAGGGTTTATGATCAGTTGAGATCGGCGCCAAAACTTCGCGATTTGGCGCTGGCCTCGCTTCACGCCGCCTTGTTGGCGGTGATGGTGACCGTGTCGCCCTCGATCGCGAAGGTGATGGCCATGCCGGCGGCGCGCGCGACCATCCCGGTGTAGAGCGGCTGGACGGCATGGGCGTCGATCGTGCCGGTCTCGGAATGCCCCGCGATCAGCTCCTCGACATGGGCGGGGATGCGCGCATGGGACCCCGTCGCGGTGATCGTGTAGCTGCCCTGTTCGCCCTCGACGGTGGCGCGCGAGACCAGCTTGCCGCCGCGCGGAACCGCCTGGGCCGCCAGCACCAGAAGGTTCAGCAGCAGCTTGACCTGGTTCTTCGGCAGCAGGGCGCGCGGCGCCTCCCAGTCGAGCGAGAGTTTCTCGTCGTTGAGGAAGCCGTTGGCGACATTGCCGGCGTCGCCGAGATCGATCATCGCGCCCGCGGAGCCGGCTGCGCCGAAGGCGAGCCGCGCGAATTGCAGCCGGGCCGAGGCGTTGCGGGCGCTCTTCTTGATCAGTTCGAGCGCGAAGTCGCGCATCGAGGGGTCGTCTTCCTCCAGAACCTCGAGCGCGTTGACAATGGCCCCGACCGGGCTGATCACGTCGTGGCAGACGCGGCTGCAGAGGAGCGCTGCCAGATCGAGCGGCTCGAGCGAGATGGCGGTCATGGGACTTGTCCTGGGGTCATTGCTGCGCGGCGCACGGGGCAGACGGTCCGCCGTTTGACCAGATATGGTGCTATCCTGGTTTTCATGTGGTTAAGCCCCGATAATCTGCCGGGATCAGCAAAGGGCGAGCAGCGGTGACGATGGCCGAGCAAGGCTTGCGACAAGACGATCCGCGCCTGGCCGACCGCAACGGTCTGGCACGCTGCCTGTCGGAAGCGGCGCGGCTCAGCGGTGCCGTGCTGCTGGCGATGCGCGCGGCGCGCGATGTCAAGATCAAGGCCGACGGCTCTCCGGTCTGCTCGGCCGATCTCGCCGCCGATCATACGGCCAAACGTGCGCTGGCGCGTCTCCTGCCGGGCATTCCGGTGATCAGCGAGGAAAGCGTGGGCGAGGTTGCGCCGGCCGCGCTGTTCATCCTGCTCGATCCGCTCGACGGCACGCGTGAATTCCTCGCCGGCGGCGACAGCTATTGCGTCGCCATCGCCCTGATCCACGGGGATCGACCGGTGGCGGGCGCGATCGCCGCGCCGGCCAGCGGGCGGTCATGGTTTGCGGGGGAACAGGCTTTCGCCCAGCCGATGGCCGCGGACGGGACGACGACGGGCGCAGCCTGCGAGCTGCACGTTCGCGCCCTGCCGGCGCTGGGGCCGACCACGCTGGTCAGCCGCTTCCATGGCGATGCGTTGAGCGAGCGCGTTTCGGCGGCGATGGGGTCGACGGCGACGATGCCGATGTCGTCGGCGGTGAAGTTCGGCCTGATCGCGTCGGGCGAGGCCGATCTGCATGTGCGCGGCGGCCGGACGATGGAGTGGGACATCGCCGCGGGCGACGCGATCCTCTGCGCGGCCGGCGGCATCATCCTGACGCTCGAAGGCGGCATCCCGCGTTATGGCTGCGTGGATCGCGGCTTCTGCAACCCGTCCTTCGTCGCGGCGTCGAGCGAGGCTCTGGCGCGCCGGGCTCTGCAGGCCGCGCAGATCTGAACCACTGCGTAGACCGCTCCGGTTCAGCGCGCGATGGTTTGCGCGACGCTGCTCCAGTTGTTGTCGGCCATCCGCAGCAGGGCGGCATCGGCGACGAAGCTCTGGCGGTTTTCCTGCGTGCGGAACAGGAACAGCCGCGAGCCGATGATGGCGAACTGGCGGGGATCGGTATCGACGGCGCGTCCGTGCGCCACCGCGGCCGCGTCGAAGCCTCCGTAAGCGGGAGCATAGATCGACGGTGCGTCGCGGAACGCCGCCCGGTTGGCGGCCGAGACGAAGCGCCAGACGACACCCTGATGAAGGACCTCGTAGGCGCGGTCGCCGGCGACGGCGCGGCCATCGATCCGGTAGGCGACCGGGTCGTAGCCGTCGAGAGCGAGACCTGAAGCGCTGTCGTGTTGCGTCGTCTCGGTCAAGGACGGCAATTCCGGCAGCCCTTCCGGCAGGCCGGCCGTGGCGGCGTCGGCGGTTGCCTGCAGCGTGAGCGCCAGAACCGCGAACACACAGACCTGCCGGACGAGCCGGCCGAACGGGCTCATGGCCATGGAAATCCAACGCTGCCTTGTTCCAGCCTTCATCGCGGTCAAATCCTGATCGTGGATGTTGCCGCGGGTTTTCGGACCCAGGCAGCAATCTTCACGGCTTGGATACGCTTTCGAGGGTATCAAACGGGTTACGGAATTGGTTCGCATTGCTCCCAATCGTGTCTGACCTTCGGATTTGATCGAAATCCCGCGGCTTCGGTCCCGCCTTTTCCACCGGTCGGGCCCCGCCCGGCGGTCACCCGTCCCCCTCGCGGCCGCGGTGCGCATGCGGATCGACAGCGCGATGAACCCCCTACCCGGAGATCGCATCTCATGACCCAGACCCGACGCAACCTGATCAAAGGTGGCCTCGCATTCGCCGGCGCCAGTCTGGCGACCCTGGCGGCAGCGCCGGCCATCGCCCAGCAGTCTTATGGACAGAGCCGGTCCTTCTCGCAGAACGAACTCGTCTCGTCCGGTCATCAGTTTTTCGGCAATGTCTCGCGCGGGCTCGCCCTCGCCGTG
Source organism: Allobosea sp. (assembly GCF_030695125.1). Lineage (GTDB taxonomy): Bacteria > Pseudomonadota > Alphaproteobacteria > Rhizobiales > Beijerinckiaceae > Allobosea. Next base: position 81,929 of record NZ_JAUYTP010000018.1, read on the forward strand.
GAGGAGGCCGTGCGGCGTTGGGGCGAGCCCAACGGCTATGTGCTCGGCCAGGAGGCAGCAGGCGCCTTCGTCGGCGGGCTTCGCTATGGCGAAGGCACGCTGTTCACCCGCAATGCCGGGGATCGCAAGGTTTTCTGGCAAGGCCCGTCCGTGGGCTTCGACTTCGGCGGCGAAGGCTCGCGCACGATGATGCTGGTCTATGGGCTTCCGGCGGTCGATTCGCTCTACCAGCGCTTCGTCGGGGTCGATGGCTCGGCCTATTTCATCGGCGGCTTCGGCTTCACGGCGCTGGCGGCGGAAGGCGTGACGGTGGTGCCGATCCGTACCGGCGTCGGCTGGCGGCTGGGCGTTAATCTCGGCTACCTCAAGTTCACGCCGCAGGCGACGTGGAACCCCTTCTGACCATCGGATCGATCGCCAAGCAGACGATCGATCCGTCGGTTTCCTGCCGCAAGGCAAGACGTGGAATGCTGCAGCATCCGAACAGATTTCCGCTTTCCGCCGACTTGTCCTAACCTGTCGCTTCCCTCGATGTGGAGCCGCCTGTCTTGATCGAAGCCGTCATGCTCGTCGCGCTCGGCTTCCTGTGCGCCAGCCTGCTGGGGCTGGCGGTGGTGCCGGCGCTGAACCGCAGGGCCGACAGGCTCGCGCGTCGCCGCGCGGAGGCCGCCTTTCCGCTGTCGCTCGCCGAGATCGCCGCCGATCGCGACCATTTGCGGGCGGAGCTGGCGCTGCGGGCGCGGACCCTGGAACAGGAGGCCGAGCGTGGCTTCGCAGCCAAGGCGGCCGCGATGCAGGAACTCGGCCGGCGCGACATGAAGATCGGCGAACTCGATGGCGTCGTGCGCGACTGCGAGGCGCGGATCGCGCAGCTGGATGGCGACCTCGACGCGACGCGCGGCACATTGGCCGACACGCGCGCGGCGCTCGCCCGTGAAAGCGCAGCCCTCGTCGAGACGAGCGCGACGCTCGACAGGCGCATCGCCGACCTCGCCAGCCTGGAGCGCGATCTGGCGGACACGCGGACCTCGTTGACCGGCACCAGCGCCGATCTCTCGGCGCGCGAGGTGGAGCTTGCCGGGGAGCGCGAGACGCTCGGCCGCAGCCAGGCGCTGCTGGCCGAACGCGAGGCCGAGTTGCTGCGGCTTCGCCAGGATTATGACCAGATGCGGGTGGCGCAGGTCGAGGACCGCACCAGGATCCTGGTGCTGGACGCCAAGGCCGGCGACCTCGCCAACCGGCTGACGGCGCGGGAGCAGAGCCTCGCCGACAGCGAGGCCGCGCTTTCGGCGATGACCGTCGACCGCGACAGCGAGCGGCTGCTGGCCGATGCGCTGGCCGCCCGGGCCGAGCAGGCCGAGGCCGGGCTCGCCGCAGCCGATGCGCGCGCGATGGCTGCGGGCGCCGAGGCCTTGCGCATTCAGGCGTTGCTGGCGCAGGACGTGCAGGCGCATCAGGCCGACAGCGAGGCGAGGCAGGCTTTGGAGCAGGAACTGACCCGGGCAAAGGCGGCGCTCGATGCCGAGCGGGAGCATTCCGCGCTGGCGCTCGCCGGCCTGCGCGAGGAGCTGCGCGCCCGCGAGGCGCAGATCGAGACGGTGCATGCGGAGGTCCAGACGCTGAAGGGCGCGCTGGAGCAGTCGCGCGCCGAACGTGCCAGGCTCAAGGCCGAGGCCACCCGTGCCCTCAAGGCGGGGGCGAATGCCGCGGTTGCCGCCCCCGAGGCCAATGCCGCGCTGCGGCGCGAGATCATGGCGGTCGCCGAGCGGCTGATGAACCTGCCGCCGCAGCAGGAAGCGGCCGAGTAGCACGCTTTCCCTTGCAAACGCCGTTCCCCCTGCCGCGGTGATGCTCTAGGAAGGCGCGCCTGCGCTTCGGTCGCCCTGCTTCCAACGAGATGGTCTTCGCCCCGTGACCCAAACCCGCTACGATCTCCTCTGCATCGGCGAGCCGCTGGGCGAGTTCAACGCCACCCGCGCCGAAAGCGGCGCCTTCCAGTTCGGCCATGGCGGCGACACCTCGAACTGCGCCATCGCCGCCGCGCGCCAGGGCGCGAAGACGGCCTATCTCGGTGCGCTCGGCGACGACATGGCAGGCCGCTCGATCCGTGATCTCTGGCGCTGCGAAGGCGTCGACGATGCCCATGTCACGACGCATCCGAGCGCGCCGACCGGGCTCTACTTCGTCGATCACGGCCCGTCGGGGCATGTCTTCTCCTATCTGCGGGCCGGCTCCGCCGCGAGCCTGATGGGGCCGCGCGACGTGCCGCGGGATCTCGTCACCTCCGCCCGGATCGTGCAGGCGTCGGGCATCAGCCAGGCGATCTCGGCCTCCGCCTGCGACGCGGTGTTCGAGGCCTTTGCGATCGCGCGCGAGGCCGGCGTGACCACCGCCTACGACACCAATCTGCGCCTGAAGCTCTGGCCGCTGACGCGGGCTAAGGCGATCATCAATGCCGCCTGCGGCATGGCCGACATCGTGCTGCCGGGCTATGACGACGCCACCCAGCTCACCGGCCTGAGCGATGCCGACGCCATCGCCGATTTCTATCTGCGGCTGGGCGCGAAGATCGTGGCGCTGACGCTCGGCCATGAGGGCTCGCTGGTCGCGACGCCGGAGCGGCGCGAGCGGCTGGTGCCGATCAAGGTGGACGCGATCGACGCCACCGGCGCCGGCGACTGCTATGACGGCGCGTTCCTCGCCGAATACATCCGCACCGGCGACGCTTTTGCCGCCGGAGCCTACGCCAATGTCGCTGCGGCCCTGTCCACCCAGGGGTTCAGTGCGGTGGCACCCCTGCCGCGCCGCGCCGATGTCGAGGCGCGGATGGCTCTCGAGGCGAAGAAAGCAAACTGATGGCCGTTCCGGTTCTCGATGAGGCGGGCGCGCTGCTCGCCCGCTACGACGTGCTGATCAGCGATGTCTGGGGTGTGGTGCATGACGGCGTCTGGGCGCTGCCGCCGGCCTGCGCGGCGCTGACGCGTTACCGCGAGCAGGGCGGGGCGGTGGTGCTGCTCTCCAACGCGCCGAGCCCGTCCGAACAGGTCGCCGACCTCCTCGACAAGAAGCGCGTGCCGCGCAGCGCCTGGGACCGGCTGATCACCTCGGGCGACGTCACGCGCTCGCTGATCGCCGAGAGCCACCACCGCAAGATCTTCCATATCGGCTGGCAGAGCGACCGGGCCGTCTTCGACCATGCCGATGTCGAGCTGGTCTCCGAGGACGAGGCCGATCTCGTCGTCGCGACCGAGCTCAACGATTACCGCACCGAGCAGCCGGAGCAGTATCGCCCGCTGCTGGAGCGCTTCGCGGCGCGGGGGCTGCCCTTCATCTGCGGCAATCCCGATCTCGTCGTCCATGTCGGGCACGATCTGCTGCCCTGTGCCGGTTCGCTCGCCTTAATCTATGAGGAGCTCGGCGGCCGCGTCGCCTATGCTGGCAAGCCCTATCGCCCGGCCTATGACCTGGCCCTAGAGGCGGCCCGCTCGGCGCGCGGCGGCCATCCGGTCGATCCGGCGAAGGTGCTGGTGATCGGCGATGCGGTCCGCACCGATCTCGCCGGCGCGCGGCTGATGGGCTTCGACAGCCTGTTCATTGCCGGCGGCATCCACCGCGACGAGACGATGCGGGATGGGGTCCTCGATCCGGCGGGGCTCGAGGCCGTGCTGGCGGGGAGCCCGGTGAAGCCGGTCGCGGCGATGGCGGCTCTGGGGTAGGGGCAGCGGCCACGGGTGTCGATGCCGGCACCGAGCAACTTCGATCTCGACAGAATGTATCGAGATCGATACATTCTGTCCGATGAAGCCGATCCAGTGGCTTGGAAGCAGCAGAGCCGATGTCCGCGCTTTCCCTGATGACGCGAGGATCGACGCTGGCTGGCAGCTCGAACTGGTTCAGCGCGGAGAGGATCCTGACGACTGGAAGCCCATGCAGAGCGTGGGGCCCGGCGTCAGGGAAATCCGGATTCGGGAGGCATCGGGCGCATTCCGCGTCATCTATCTGGCGACGATCGAGGACCGCGTTTTGGTGCTTCACGCGTTCCAGAAGAAGACGCAGGCCACGTCCAAGAAAGACCTCGACCTCGCGGCTCAACGGCTGAAACGATGGAAGGCAGAGCGATGAATGCGGACATCTCCGAGAGCGTCTGGGACGCCCTGGCCGATACCCAGCAGGAAGCGGCCAACCTCAAGGCCCGTTCGGCGCTGCTCTACGCGATCCGCCAGGCGGTCCAGCGTTGGGATTTGCCTCAGGAGGAAGCCGCCAAGCGGCTCGGGCTGACGCGGCCTCGTACCAGTGACCTATTGCGCGGGAAGCTCGCCAAATTCTCGCTCGACGCGCTCGTCAACATTGCCGCGTCGGCGCAATTGGAGATCGAAATCCGGGTCAAGGACGCGGCTTAGCGTCTGAAAGCCAGCAACCCTCAGCCCCGCCCCGCCCGCAGCCGCTTCCCGACATCCTGGAACAGCCCCCGGAACGGCCGGAATACGAATTTCACCGTCGAACGGCCCGGCGGCACGGCGACGGCCCGGAACAGGACGTTGGCGCGCAGGATTTCGGCGGGGGCGCCGTCGATCTCGACCTGCCACCAGGGGTGCCAGACGTCGTTCAGCACGACATAGCCGCCCTGGGGCGCCTCGACCCGAAGCGTCACCTCGGTGGTGCCGTAATCGGTGATGCGGACGCTGCCGGCCGGGTTCTGGCCGGGTGGGTTGGCCCCCGCGGGTGCCGCCGTGCCTGCGGGCCGGCCGGTCGCCAGCGGGTCGCGCGGCAGGGGCGGGAGCGCGCGGTCGAGCAGCACGGTCCGGCGCGGGTCGAAGCCTGAGGGCCACTGGCCGGTGGCGAGGATCGCGTCGAAATCGGCGGTCTCCGCCCTGGGTACGAGCAGCACGCGGGGTAGGGCGCGCGGGTTCTCGTAGACATAGGCGTCGGGCGTGCGGGCAATCTGGGTGAGGTCGCCGGGCTTGAGCGCCTTGTCGATCTGCTCGACGGGAACGCCGGTGGCGATGAAGCGCAGGCCGAGCATGTCGGCCAGCAACGAGCGGTAGCCCGGCATCAGCGGCGAGAAGGTGCGCTGGTCGGGCAGGGCGACATGGTCGCCGGCGCCGGTCGCCTTGCTGTAGATCCCGAGCCGCAGCGGGTTGTAGCCGAGCGTGTTGTCGAGGCGGTGGACGAGGCTGGCATTGGGCCAGTGGAAGCCGATGCCGGCGAGTTCGATGCGGTCGCGCCGGTCGGGGCCGGCGGTGCGGGCGGTCTCGCGCTTGAGGACAGCGATGGTCTCATTGTCGCTGTCGGCGCGCAGCACGTCGTAATCCTGCGCGGGCAGGGCGGTGGATTCGCTGGGACCATTGTTGACCGACAGATCGATGGTCAGCGTCGCGGCCAGCACGATCGTCGCCGCGAGCCCCGCCCCTCGTAGCGCAAAGCCGCGCGCGGCGACGAGTGCGCCAATGGCGAGCACGCCGCAGAGCAGCGCGGTGACCAGCGGAACAGTCGCGACCGCGAGACGCCCCACCGTCCAGGCCAGCCAGAGCGCGAGTGCGAGCGCACCCGTGAAGATCGCGACCTCGAGGAGGCGCTGCCAGGGCTTCGCGCGCGGCGCGGCATCGGTCATGACGAGATGGGTCAGATAGCCGCCGAGCAGGGCCAGGAGCGCGCCGAGGATGAAGAGCGCGTCGGCCGGGCGGCGGTAGAAGGACACGCCGGGAAGCTCGAACAGCAGGCGGAAGCCCGGGGTGAAGCGGCCGAGCGCGAAGATCAGAACGAGCAGGGCCGCGACGCTGAGCGCGACGATCTCGCGGCGCAGCAGCGCGCCGCGGACGACGCCGATGGTCAGGATCAGCCCCGTCGGGATCAGCCCGAGATAGAGCTGGCTCATGTTGCGGGCGAGGTAGAGGTCCTGGGGCCCGAAGCGCGCCTCGAAGGCGGGGCTCGGCGCGCCCCAGAAATTCTCCAGCGGGCCGGCCGCGCCGAAGAGATTGGCGAAGAGCCCCGTCAGTAGGGCGGCCGGGTGCAGCGAGCCCTTGCCGGCGCCGGTCAGGTCGATCGCCGGGCGGTTCGAGCCCTCCGCCAGCACGGCCGTGAGCAGGATCGGCACGGTCGCGACCAGCACCGCGCCGAGCCCGCCTGCCAATAGAGGCAGCAGGCTCGTCTTCAGCGCCCGCCAGGGCTGGCGCGCCATGGCGATGGCGGCGATCACCAGCCCGGCCAGGACATAGACGCCGAGCAGCGCGACCTGGTCGCGGCCGAGCACCATGAAGCCGGCGACGATGCCCGCGGCAAAGCCATAGGCCAGCGAGCCGCGCTCCAGCGCGCGTGCGATCAGCGCGAGCGTGATCGCGAAATAGCCGAGGCTGAGCACCTGGCCGATATGCTGGATGCGCCAGGCGGCCGCCGCCCCGAAGGCGAAAGCGAGGGCCGCGACGACCGCGCCCGCCGGGTGCCAGTCGCGGTCGCGGAAGATGACGACGAAGGCGAGCGCGCCGGCCAGCAGGGTGCCGAGCACCGCCCCGTCTCCGAGCCGGAAGCCGGGAGCAGGTTCGAGCGCGGCGATCAGCGCGAAGGGCGGCGAGAAGATCAGCGATTGCGGATCGGCGATCTGCGGCGAGCCGGCGAAGACGTAAGGAGTCCAGAAGGGCGAGCGGCCGCTGTGCCAGGCTTCCGCCAGAAACTGGAGCTGGGGCTGGAAATGCGCCTTGGCGTCCCAGGGAATGGTGACGACGCCGGAAAGCCAGGGCCAGGACAGCGCGATCCAGGCGAGGACGACGATGGCGACGACCCGGGCGAGGGGCCAGGGCGCGGCCGGGACGGCGGATGGCGGGCTCGGCATGGGCGACATCAGGCTGCGGTGCCCGAAGTCGTCATCGCGTTCAAGTCCTTCTCGCAAGCCCGCGTCGGCGCCATGGCGCGCGCCCTGGCGCGGCTCAATCCTTCGGCGCGGCCCGCGCCATCAGCGCGTCCATGTCGATCGAATGGCCGGCGCGGTCCCGCTTGGAGGCGAGATAGCGGACATTGTGGACATTGGGCCGTCCCAGGACGCGCTGGGTGCCCACGACCTCGACGCCCGCCGCCTTGATCGCGCCGACCTTGAGCGGGTTGTTGGTCAGCGCGGTGACGCGGGTGACGCCGAGCTGCTTGAGCATCGTCGCGGCGAAGTCGAACTGGCGCTGGTCGAGATCGAAGCCCAGCACCTCGTCGGCATCATAGGTGTCCCAGCCCTGGCTCTGCAGCTTGTAGGCGCGCATCTTGTTGGAGATGCCGTTTCCACGGCCCTCCTGGTCGAGATAGAGCAGGATCCCGCCCTCGTTCTCGGCCATCCACTGCACGGTCTCGCGCAGCTGGTCACCGCAGTCACATTTCAGCGAGCCGAACAGGTCGCCCGTCAGGCAGGCCGAGTGCAGGCGAACCGGCACGGCGGCGGTCAGATCGGGATTGCCGACGATGATCGCGACCTGGTCGCGCAGGCCCTCGCCGCCGCGGAAGACGACGAACTCGGTCTCGGCCGCCCCTTCGAGCGGCACCGGCGCGCGGCCGACGATGGTCAGCGTCGCGGCCTGGGCAGCGCGATAGCCATTGACCGCCTCGATCGCGACCTCGATCAGAGGCTCGCCGGCGATCTGGGCAGCCGTCACAGGAACGATGATCGTGGCCGGTAGCACGAGCGAGAGCCGCGCCAGTTCGAGCGCCGCGTCGTCGAGGTCGGATGCAGGGGCCACGGGGGCGTCGACCTTGCCGTCGATCTTGAGAGCCAGCATCTCGATGCGCGCGAGGTCGAGCGTGGGCATCGCCAGGATGCCGATTTCGGCGCGGCTCTTCGCGCCGAGCCGTCGCAGCCGGGCCGGGCTCAGCACCAGATGCGCCTTGCCCAGGGCCAATGCGTCCAGCCGGCCGACGAGATCGCTATCTGCGAGCTCTGCCGACAGCGCCAGCACCAGCCGCTCGCCAGCCCGCAGCAGCACCGGGCGACCGGCGCGAAATTCGGAAATGGCCCGGTCCACCGCCACGAGGCTCGTCTCGAGCGGGCGTCCGAACAGCGTACGCGACTGAAGCATCGGATTGTCCGTCAGATAGGGCTGGCGCTCAGGAAGACCTGTGCCTGCCGGGGGGAGTAGGCTTGTACGGGCGCAGCGCCGGTATAGATCAACGCTGCACCCTTTTCCATCAACGTGCCTGAGGCGAGAGCAGTTCCACGACAGGCGCATTCTCGATGGCAGCGCCTGCGGCCTTGGGCGACATGCATTCCGTTAATCTTCCGTATAGTCTTGCGACCTTGAACGTTGGATGAATGCGCAGACCGGCGCTTCAAGCCGGCAAAGCCACCGGACGGGCAGGGAGGTCGAGATGACGCAGGTTCGGGACACTGCCAGCCGGGGCGCGGTCTACAGCGCCGCGGCGCGCCATATGCACTGGGTCACTGCCGCTGCGGTGCTGGCGATGATCCCCGCGGGCCTCGTCATGACCTATCGCGGCAACACGCTGAACATCTGGGACGGGCTGACCAATGCGATGTACAGCTCGCACAAGCTGCTGGGCTTTCTCGTGCTCTGGCTGGTCGCGGGCCGTCTGGCCTATCGGCTGCTGAAAGGCGCGCCGCCCGACGAGCCGACGCTTCTGTGGTGGCAGAAGGCCGGCTCGCATCTGGTGCATTGGCTGCTCTACGGGCTGCTGCTCGTCGTGCCCCTGCTGGGCTGGATCGGGGTTTCGCTCTACCCCTCGCTGAAGCTGTTCGGGCTTTTCAGCCTGCCCGCCATCGCCACGCCGAACCAGGATCTCGCGGGCCAGGTGCTGGAGATCCATGGCACGCTCGCCATCGTGATGGGGCTTCTCGCCTGCGCCCATATCGGCGCGGCGCTCTACCATCACCTGATCCGCAAGGACGGCGTGCTGCGCCGGATGCTGCCCGGGCTGAAATAGACCCGGCGTGTTGTCAGACCGGACGGGCCCAGAGATCGTGATGGCCGACGAGGGCTGAAGCCGACTGCGTCTTGGTCGCCAACCAGCCGGCCATGGTGTCGGGATCGACCTTGGCGGTTTCGAGGACCGCATCGGCAATGCCCCTCGCCAGCGCCTGCGTGAGTTCGCCGCTGTGCCCGTCGAGCCGCCAGGCGCTGTCGCCGATCGAGACCGCGAAACCCGATTTGCGGAACGCCTCCGCCATGACATCGGTGGCGTCCGGGCCGGCGGCGGGGCCGAAGCCCTTGTCGGTGTGCTGATGCTGCTTGAACGCCGCCAGAACGCTGGCATCGGCGGGGTGGGGCGGCTGCCAGATCTCGCGGCCATCATAGGTCAGCACGGTGTAGAGCGGCAGGCGCAGGCTGGTCAGCGCGGCGACGAAGCGCTCGATCCAGCGCTTCGAGGTCAGGTCGAACAGGGCGGCTGCGGTAACCAGATCGGGCTGCCAGCCGAGGACCCATTCGAGGTCCTTGTTGAGGTCGGCCTGGCGGGTATCGACGGTGATCATGTGATCGCCCTTGGTCAGGACGAGTTCCTCGCCCTGCTCGCGCGCCTCGTCGGCCCAGCCGGCCAGTGTCTGGCGAGTGGCGGCGAGCAGGCGCTCGTCGAGGTCGACCAGCGTCCAGTGCTGGCGCGAGGGCAGGGCCGCATAGGTGCCGCGCAGGTTGGAGCCTGCGCCACAGCCGAGATCGACGACCGTCACCGAGGCCTTGGCGGCGAAATGCGCACCGACGGCGGCCAGAACCTGGGGATTGCGCGCCGCGTGATCGGCCGGCTCGCGAAGCGCCAGCCATTCGGGAGAGAAACCGGCCATCAGAAACCCTTTCGCCCGCTCTCGGGCAGACAGACTCCGGCGACGATCGCCGCCGTTTCGCGCCAGCGCGGCAGGCTGGTCGCAGCCATCCACGCTGCATCGGCCATGGCCGAGCGTCTTTGCGGCGCATCAATCAGGCTTGCCAGGGCCTTGGCAAGTGCAGGGGCATCGCCGGGCGGGACTTTTACAGCAGTGGCGTCGGGCGCCGTCTCGGCGGCGGCGCCGCCCGTCGTGCAGAGGATCGGCAGGCCGCGGGCCAGCGCTTCGGTCAGAACCATGCCGTAGCCCTCGAACAGCGAGGGCATCACGAAGAGATCGGCCGTATCATAGGCCGCAGCCAGGGCAGCCTCATCGACGGCACCGGCGAGGGTGATGTGCTCGGCGAGCCCCGCCGCGGCGATCCGGGTGGTCAGGTCGCGCGTCGTCTCGGGCGAACGGTCGGGCGCGCCGACAAGGGTCAGGCGCCAATCCCTGTCGCTCAGTCCGGCCAGCGCCTCGACCAGAACGCCATAGCCCTTGCGCGGCACGATCGAGCCTACAGCCAGAATATTGAGCGGCCCGCCGACCGGCCCCCCCCTGGCCCGCGGGGCCGGATCGACCCCGGGGACCGCCACCGTGATGCGCGCTTCGTCGACGCCGAAATCGGCGATCAGCCGCTGCTTCGTCGCCGGGCTCGTCGCCACCACGGCGCGGGCATAGCGCAGCGCGGCGGTCTCGCGGGCGAGCAACGCCCTGGCCGTCTCGGGCTCGAGCCCGGTCTCCAGCCCCAGCGGATGATGGACCAGCGCGACGACGCGCCCGGCCAACCCGGCGGCGATGCCTTCGGGAAAGGCGCCATAGGCCAGCCCGTCGATCAGCAGGACATCGTCATAGGGTTGCGACAGGATCGCGCGGCCGGTCTGCGCCAGATCGTCCTGCGTCGGAAACGGAAAGGAGCCGGGCAGCGCCACATGCCGGGCCTCGATACCCGTCTCCCGCCACTCCGCCAACAGCCTGCGATCATAGCCATAGCCGCCGGTCGGCAGGTCGATGTCGCCAGGGATCGCGAAGGCGATCGCGCTCACGCGAGCGCGCCCTCATAGGTGGCCCGCGCCAGATCGGTCTCGTGCAGCGTTACGCGGATGCGGGCGAGGCCGGCGCCATCTTCGCCGAGCGCACCCGACTTGGCCGCGCCCGCCATCGCATCGAAGATGTATTTGCAGAGGAATTCGGTGGTCGTCAGCACGCCGGCAAACTGCGGCAGCACATCGAGATTCTGGTAGTTCAGCGGCTTCAGCGTCTTGTTGAGGACATCCAGCGCCGCGCCGATGTCGACGACGACGTTCTGCCTGGTCAGCGTCGGCCGGAAGAAGGCGACGTCGACGACGAAGGTCGCGCCATGCATGTTCTGGGCGGGGCCGAAAAACGGATCGGGCAAGGAGTGGCCGATCATGATGCGGTCACGGACTTCGACGGAGAACATGGGCGTTCCTTGGGGTTGGCTTCGGTGAAGGCTAGGCGGAGAGCAGCCTGCGGCCGCGCGATTGCGAGAAACGCAGCAGATAGCCATCCGGATCCTGAACCAGAAATTGATGAACGCCGGTCTCTTCGGTGTCGCTGATCCTGTACCAACGTTCTTCCGGACCGAAGAAAAGCGGCCATGCCGCCCGGCGGAGCGCCGCCAGCAGCACGTCCGTATCCGAGACCATGATCTCGAAATTGATGCCGCGGCCATAAGGTTTTTCGCGGGGGCCGGTATCCCAGCAGCGCTCGGAGGGGCCTGTCTCGTATTCCTCCAGCATGAACTCGACGCCGTCGCGCTCGATGGCGGCGAAGCCCTGCTCGGGGCGGTCGTAGAGCACCCTGAATCCGAGCAGATCGCGCCAGAAGGCGAGGCTCGTGGGCAATGCCGTGATGTAAAGCTCGGGTACGAGCGCGGGGCGGGGATGCGAGCGAGGCGTCATGGCGCGCTTAGTAGCAGATGGCGGCCGTCAGGCCACGCCAGGAGGGATCGAGGATCGCGGGCAGCCGCTCGGGTACCTGCGCGAAAGGGACGTCCTGCGTGATCAGCACGTCGAGCCTGTCGTCCGCGAGCAGCGCCATGGCGGCAGCCGAGCGGCGGGCGTAGTCCCAGCGCGGCCGGCGCGAGGGCGAGATGCCGCCGACCTGCGTGGAGACGAGTTGCAGCCGCTTGGCATGGAACGCGCCGCCGAGCGGGGCTGGAACCGTGCCGTCGCCATACCAGCTCAGTTCGACGATGCGGGCCTCGAGGCCGGCGGCGGCGATGGCGGTGGCGAGGCCCGGCGCCGAGGCGCTGGCGTGGAAGACGAGATCGGCCTCGGCGGGGGCATCGGCGGGCAGGGCGAAGCTGAAACCGAGCGCCTGCGCCACAATGGCGCGGGCCGGCTCGACATCGACCAGCGTGACCTGCGCACCCGGAAGCCTCGCCGCCAGCCATGCGACAAGCAGTCCCAGCACGCCGCCACCGACGACGACGATACGGTCGGCCGGGCCGGAGCCGGCGTCCCAATGGGCATTGAGAGCCGTCTCCATATTGGCGGCGAGGATGGCGCGCCGCGCCGGCACGTCTGCGGGCACGCGTGTGAGCCGATCGACCGGGGCGATGAAGCGGTCCTGATGCGGATGCAAGCAGAAAACCGTCTCGCCGAGCATGGCCTGCGGCCCTGCCTCCACGACGCCGACCGCGCAGTAGCCGTACTTCACGGGGAAGGGGAAATCGCCCTGCTGGAAGGGGGCCCGCATGCGCTCGTATTCACCCACAGGCACCCGGCCCTCGCAGACCAGGCGCTCGGTGCCGCGGCTGACACCGCTCCAGAGCGTGCGGACGAGACAGTCCCCGGCGGTGAGGGCGGGAAGCGCTTGCGCGTTCAGGGCGCATTCACGCGGCGCGACATACCAGAGCGCCGTCACGGATGCGCTTGCGCTGGACGAAAATGACGGCTTTAGCTCCTGCGCCGTATCGTTGAGCGCCATGTCTGCGTCCCTCGTCCGTTCTGCCTCGCCTGCCTTGCCCTGATGGATCGCATGACAGAGACCGCCATGAACCCGCGCCCCGCTCCGACCACGTTCCAGCCGGCAGCGCAAGGGCTCGCCACGCCGCAGGAGGCGGTCGCGCTGCCGGGCCTGACACCGGCCGGACTCCAGTCCGAAGCGGTGCTCGCCAGGCGGCGGCGCCTCGTGCTGGCGGTCAATCTGGCGACGCTGGCGGCGCTGCTCTACGGGCTCTCGCATGTGCTGGGCGCGGGCGGCTGGACGATTGCCGATGGCGCTATCTTCGTCGCCTTCCTGTTCGGAGCGCCCTGGACCGTGCTTGGGTTCTGGAACGCCGTGCTCGGCTTCTGGCTGCTGCATGGCGTGAAGGACGGGCTGGAACGCGTCGCCCCCTTCGCGGCCGCCGGCGATCTGCCGACGCCGGTTGCGGTCCGCACCGCCATCCTCATGACGCTGCGCAATGAGGATCCTGCCCGCGCCTTCGCTCGGCTGCATGTGGTCAAGCAGAGCGTCAACGCCACGGGCGAGGGCGGCTGGTACGACTATTTCGTGCTGTCCGACACCAACGATCCCGAGGTCGCCGCAGCCGAGGAAAGGCTGGCCGCCGCGTGGCAGGCCGAGGCAGGCGAGGATTGCCGCATCATCTATCGCCGCCGCAGCGACAATGCCGGCTTCAAGGCCGGCAATGTCCGCGATTTCTGCGAGCGCTGGGGCGACGATTACGAGATCATGCTGCCGCTCGACGCCGACAGCGTCATGTCGGGCGAGGCGATCGTGAAGCTGACGCGGATGATGCAGGCCTATCCGAAGCTCGGCATCCTGCAGAGCCTCGTGGTGGGCATGCCGAGTCAGTCGGCCTTTGCCCGCGTGTTCCAGTTCGGCATGCGCCAGGGCATGCGGCCCTACACCATGGGCTCGGCCTGGTGGATCGGCGATTGCGGCCCGTTCTGGGGGCATAACGCCATGGTCCGCATCGCGCCGTTTCGCGACGGCTGCCATCTGCCGGTGCTGCCGGGCGGCCCGCCTCTCGGCGGAGCCGTGATGAGCCATGACCAGGTCGAGGCGACGCTGATGCGCCGCGCCGGCTACGAGGTGCGCGTGCTGCCCGTTGAGATGGGCAGCTGGGAAGAAAACCCGCCGACCATGTTGGATTTCGCCAAGCGCGACCTGCGCTGGTGCCTGGGTAACCTGCAATATCTGAAGCTGCTCCACCTCCCGGACCTGCGACCGATGAGCCGCTTCCAGCTGTTCTGGGCGATCCTGATGTTCCTCGGGCTGCCGGCCTGGACGCTGATGATCGCGCTTTTGCCGCTGAAGGTGATCGAGGATCGCGCCCTGGCGGATTACCCTGCGGGGCTCGCCGCCGGCCTTTATCTCCTGTTCCTGGCCATGTATCTGTCGCCCAAGCTCGCGGGCTTCGCCGACATCCTGCTGCGCAAGGGCGGCGCCCGGGAGTATGGCGGAGCCCCGCGTTTCATCATCTCGGCTGCCATTGAGGTGGTGTTCGCCTTCCTCCAGGGCGCGGTCTCCAGTTTCCGGACCACGCTGTTCATGATCGGGCTGCTGTTCGGGCGTTCCCGTATCGGCTGGGGCGGGCAGGCGCGCGATGCCCATGCGCTGTCCCTGGCGACGGCGTTTGCAGGGCTGTGGCCGCATCTGCTGCTGGCGCTTTATCTGTTCACGACGCTGATCGTGATCTCGCCCGCCATGCTGCTCTGGTCGCTGCCGCTGACGGCGGGCTATCTCCTGGCCATCCCCTTCGCCATGGTGACCGCGCTGCCGGCGCTGGGCACCTGGTTTGCGCGCCACGGGCTCTGCGGCATCCCCGAGGACTTCGACCCTCCCGCCGAACTGATCTCGATTCGCCAGGGCCACAGCGCATGAACGCCTCGATCTACCGGCCGGGCACGGCCAAGGCGCTGAGCCGGTCGTTGCGCGTCTATCATGGCGATCCTGCCCGCAACGCCGTGATGGATGCGCTATATGGCCGCTTCCTCAAGCCGGGCGATCTCGCCTTCGACATCGGCTCGCATGTCGGCGACCGGGTCTCGTCCTTTCGCCGGCTCGGCGCGCGCGTGGTCGCGCTGGAGCCGCAGCCGGGGCCTGCCCGCGTCCTGCGGCTTATCCATGGCCGCGACCCGCAGGTGACGCTGGTCGAGGCCGCCTGCGGCGACAAGGAAGGGCCGGTGACACTGCGGATCAACAGCGCCAATCCGACCGTCTCGACCGCCTCCACCGCCTTCATCGGCGCGGCGAAAGGCTCGCAGGGCTGGCAGGAACAGGTCTGGGACCATGAGATCGAGGTTCCCGGCACCACGCTCGACGCGCTGATCGCGCTCCACGGCGTCCCGGCCCTGCTCAAGATCGATGTCGAGGGTTTCGAGGCGCATGTGCTGGCGGGGCTGACCCGTCCCGTGCCGGCGATCTCCTTCGAGTTCACCACAATCCAACGGGACGTCGCCGAAGCCTGCCTCGCCTTGCTGGAGACGCTGGGGCCCTATCGCTTCAATGTCGCACTGGGCGAGAGCCAGCAGCTGGAGCTAGACGAGCCCGCCAGCGCCGAGGCGATGGGCGGCTATTTGCGCGCGCTGCCGCATGAGGCGAATTCGGGCGATGTCTATGCGGTGCTCACGCCGTGACTGCGGTCAATGTGGAAAGGCCTGCGATGGGCGCCGCGCGGTATGCCTGACTGCAATGACGATAATGGCGTCGGTCGTTGCACGATAAAAGATTGCATAGGGGTAAGGGGGCACGACGAGCCGTCTTGTGCCTGGGCGCGTCGTGGGAGTTCCCGCGAATGGAAATTGAAGAAGGCGTTCCAGCGCCGCCTTGAGGACTATCTCTAGCATTTGGCGCGCTTGAGGCGATTGGCCATCGAGATAATCGAAAATCCGAGTGATGTCGGACCGGGCGGCGCTTCTGTAGCGCAGCTTCACGGGCCGGCTTTCGTCCACAACGCAGCCACCTCGTCGTCCGATGCAAAACCGCCACGGTCGGCTTCGTCCAGCGCGGCAAGTTCCTCCTCCGACAGCTGATATACCTCGCTCTCGCGGGCTGTGAAGGCGAGAATCTGACGAGCGAGTTCGTCCTGCATGTCCGGAGACAATGCTTCCGTTGCGGCCAACGCCTGTTGGAGCAGTTTGGTCATGCCCAACCATACCTAAAATCAGCAGTCCTTGCTATGGCGTGTGTGATCGTTCCCGCCGCCGGCATGTCGGCCACATCATCAGGATCCATCATGCACGCTGTTTTGCGCCCCCTCATCTTCGCCCTCGCTCTCTCCGCTGCGCCCGCGCTGGCCGCCAGCGACGTCGCCGTCGAGGTCAGGAACGAGTCCGAGCCGGTGCTCTGCGCCGAGAAGGACAACGTCACGATCAAGGCCATCTCGCCCGAGGTGCGGCGCTTCCAGATCGAGGCCGCGCATCCCGCCTATATCGCCGGCCTGATCCGCGACAACTGGGAGGCCGACTGGACCGCCTGCGACATGACGGGCGACCCCGTCTTCGCCGCCGCCACCCCGCCACGCCGCGTCACCTTCTATGAGAGCATCGAGTACTGGCTCGTGGGCTACACCTTCCCGACCTTCTGGCGCCCGTCCGATACGACCTTCAAGGTGGGCGACCGGGTCGAGAAGGGCCTGCATCTCGTCCAGCTCTGGAAGCTTGGCAAGGACCGCTCGCACGAGCTGCTCGTGGTCTATCCGCAGGATGGCTACTGGCGCGCCAGGCCGATGCCGCCCTCGCAGCTCGCCGCCACGGCCTATGGCTCGTCCTTTCTGGTCGGCCCGATCGTTCAGGATGGCGCGCGACCCGTCGTCAACATCAGGGAGATCGAGTTCGACCCCAAGACGACCTCGTTCAAGCTGAGCTTCAAGGACGGTTCCAACGGCACGCTGAAGCTCGAGGGCGTCGATGAGAACCGCATGGTGCTGGATGTCGTGCTCGACAGGCCGGTGACCGGCGGCAACGCCTTCGTGGCGCTGCGCTCGATGTATGTCACAGAGGGCAACAACGATGTCGCGCACATCGCCCTTCGCGAGCCCGGCGCCAAGGGCTGGCGCGAAGAGAAGCTGATGCCGTTCACGGGCGGCAAGGCGACCGACATCTGGATGGGCCGCACCACCCATTCGCGTCACAACACCTCCTCGCCCGACATGGTCTTCCGGAACTTCTCGAAGGACCCGAACCCGCCGGCGAAGAAGTAGGACGTTCGGTCATTGCGAGCGCAGCGAAGCAGTCCAGGACGGCCGCGCTCTGCGCCGATCCGGATCGCTTCGCTGCGCTGGCAATCACGCGGTTCCGGAACGCTTCACGTCGTTGACGCGTTGCCGCATGACGCGGGGCGCGCATCGCGCTAGCCTTGCGGGACCGTCACCAGCTTCGAGACCGCCATGCCGCGCTTTGCCGCCAATCTGTCGATGATGTTCACCGAATGGGCGTTCCTGGACCGCTTCAAGGCGGCGTCGGATGCCGGCTTTGCGGCGGTGGAGTTCCTGTTCCCCTATGAGCACGCGGCCGAGCAGGTCGGTTTGGCGCTTGCCGGTGGAGAGCTTCAGCAGGCGCTGTTCAACCTGCCACCGGGCGATTTTTCCAAGGGCGAGCGTGGCATCGCGGCGCTCGCCGGCCGCGAGGACGAATTCAGGGCAGGTGTCGAGACTGCGCTCGCCTATGCCCATGCAACGGGCGTGAAGCGTCTGCACATGATGGCGGGTCTCGCCGACCCCGACGACGCCAACGCGCAGGCGGCCTATCGCGCCTCGCTCGCCTTCGCCGCCGATGCGCTGGCGCCCCACGGCATCGACCTTTTGCTCGAGCCGATCAACGGCCGGGACATGCCGGGCTATTTCCTCAATGATTTCGACCGGGCTGCGGCCTATGTCCGCGAGGCCGGGCGGCAGAACGTCAAGCTGCAGTTCGACATGTATCATTGCGAGCTGATCCATGGCGACGTGGCCGGCAAACTGAGGGCGCTTTATCCCCTCGTCGGCCATGTCCAGATCGCCAGCGCGGCGGGACGCCACGAGCCCGACGGACTCGGCCCCGATTATCCGGCGCTCTTCGGGCTGCTGGACGAGCTCGGCTATGATGGCTTCGTCGGCTGCGAGTACCGGCCGCGCGCCGGCACGCTGGAAGGGCTTGGCTGGTTTGCGCCCTATCGGCGCCATGATTTCCCCCGCCCCGACCCGCTGGACATCGCCTGATGGTGGGCTTCTCCTATCCGCTGCTGGTCGCCGATGTCGGCGGGACGAATTGTCGTCTGTCGCTGGTCGCGCAGGCCGGCTCGGCGCCGGCTCATCTCGCGCGCGTCCCAACCGGCAACCACGCGACGCCGGAAGCGGCGCTGGAGGCCGTCCTGACGACGCTGTCGCAAAGGCCGCGCTCGGCGGTTCTGGCTGTCGCCGGGCCGCTCGAGGGGCGCGCCGCCCAGCTGACCAACGCCCGCTGGCATTTCGACGGCCCCGAACTCGGTCGCGCGCTGGGGCTGGAGCAGGGGCTGCTGGTCAATGATTTCGAGGCCCAGGCGGCGTCGCTCGCCGTCCTGGGCGAAGCCGATGTGACGACGCTGGTCGCCGGCGATCCGGACCCGCAGGGCGCCCGTCTCGTGCTTGGGCCGGGCACGGGCTTCGGGGCGGCGGCGCTGGTGACCCGGGCCGGGCGCGGCGTCATCGTGCCCACGGAAAGCGGCCATATCGGCATCGGCCCGGAGGATCCGACTGAACACAAGATCTGGTCGGCGCTGACGGTGGGTCTGCCGCGCGTCACCGTGGAAGGCCTGCTCAGCGGCGACGGCCTGGTGCGCTTCCACCGGGCGGTCGCCAGCGAGTCAGGCATGCTCGAGCTCGATGTCAGCGCCGCCGACGTGACGACGCTGGCGCTCGACGGCGATCCGACCGCGCTGATGGCGGTGGTCTGCTTCTGGCGGCTTTTGGCGCGGGTGGCAGGCGATCTCGCGCTCGCCTTCAAGGCGACGGGCGGTGTCTACATCTCCGGCGGCATCGTGCCGCGCCTGCTGCCCCTGGCCGAGCGCGGCGCGATCGGCGCGGTGTTCGCCGGCAAGCCGCCGATGGAGGATCTGGCGGCGCGCTTTGCCCTGCATGTCATCACGGCGGGCGACGGCGCCGAGCGGGGCCTGGCTGCGATCGCCGCTGCGCCGGAGCGTTTCGGCCTCGACGATCCCGCGCGGTTGTGGTTTGCCTGAGCCAAGCGCGCCGGCCGGCGGGCTGCTAACCGACCGTCGCGCGCCGCCTTGTTCGCCATCCTCCCCATACAGGCGCTCCGCGCGCTCGCGGCCTTCATGGTCGCCGTGCATCATGTCCAGCCCGACGCCATGGTGCTCGCCCGGCAGGCCGGACTGAGCTTCGAACGCAACGACTGGCTGCCCTGGATGGCGGGCGTCGACATCTTCTTCGTCGTCTCCGGCTTCATCATGGTCCACGCCTCGGATGCGCTGTTCGGGCGTCCCGGCGCGCCGACGCTGTTCCTGCAACGCCGACTGGTGCGGATCGTGCCGCTCTACTGGGTGGCGACGTCACTGTTCCTGATAATGGGCCTGCTCGTCCCGGCACTGCTCAACTCCGGCGCGCCCAGCCTGGGGCAGATCGCCGCCTCCTATCTGTTCTGGCCCGCTGCATCGACCCAAGGCGTCGTCCAGCCAGTTTACTCGCTCGGCTGGACGCTGAACTACGAGATGCTGTTTTACGGGCTGTTTGCCGCGGCGCTACTGCTGCCGCGGCGCTTCGTGGTTCCGGCGGTCACTCTGGCGCTGATGACGCTGGTCGGGAGCGAGGCGCTGGTCGGGCCGCTGCCGCTGCCCTTCGGTTTCTGGGGCCAGCCGATCGTGCTCGAGTTCGCAGCCGGCATGGGCCTGGCACTGCTGCGGCAACGCGGCCTGCGGCTGAACGCGGCCCTGCGTGGGGCGCTGGTGGCGGGCGCCCTCTTGCTTCTGCTGCTGGGCCAGCATCTGCCGCTGCAGGCCGGCCCCTGGCGCGATCTCGCCCTGCACGGCACCGCGGCGACGCTTCTGGTGCTGGCTGCGGTGTCGGGCCGACAGGAGGGCGCGCCGTCGCCGCTGTTGACGGCCCTGGCACGGGTGGGCGACGCGTCCTACGCACTCTACCTCATTCATCCTTTCGCGATCCGCGGCTTGCGCGAGGTCTTCATGCGCATCGGTCTGCATGAGCCCGGCTTGTTCGTCGCGGTTGCGCTGGCTGGGGCGGTCGTCGCGGCGCTGGTCGTCCACCGGTTGTTCGAGGTTCCCGTGACGCGCGGGCTGAGGCGGTGGTCGGGCGCCTGAGGCGGCCTGCCTATCGCAGGCGCCGGCCCTTCAGCGACTGGCCGACGACGCCACCGCTGCGGCGGCGCTCGGCGCGCCGGGCCTTGATCGCCTCGACATGCTCGGGCTGCGGATAATAGCCGCGCTCCATGATTTCGAGGGCATATTCCTCGTAGGTCAGGCCGAGCGCCTGCGCGTTGTCCTCGCGGCGCAAGGCAATGTCGCGCGGCTTCCGCCAGGCCTTGCGATGCGCAAAGCGCCAGTCGAAGGTGCTGCCGATGGCGCCGGAGCCCGTCGCCGCGCGGCGCTTGCGCGGCTTCAGCGGCGGGCCGCCATTATGGCCGATCCCGATCGTGCGTCGACGCGGCATGGTCTTTGAACTCCGGAGCCTGTGACCCCATGTCAGGGGTCACAGCGGCACACGCAAGCCTCGCGCCAGAAGCTGCGGGCGTGACATCTCGGGCCTGCCGGTCTATCCCGCCTGCATTCCCCCTCACGGACACCACCATGGCTCCCTTGCTCCATCTGCGCGACGTCGCGCTCACCTTCGGCGGACAACCGCTGCTGGAAGCGGCCGAAATCGCGGTCTCGGCCGGGGAGCGCGTCTGTCTTGTCGGCCGCAACGGCTCGGGCAAGTCGACCCTGCTCAAGATCGCCGCCGGGCTGGTCGAGCCCGACAAGGCGGTCCGCTTCGTCCAGCCGGGCTGCACCGTGCGCTATCTGCCGCAGGAGCCGGACTTCACCGGCTACAAGACGTCGCTGGCCTATGTCGAGGCGGGGCTGGGACCGGGCGACGACGCGTATCGCGCGCAGTATCTGATCGACGAGCTCGGCCTTACCGGCGACGAGGACCCCGCGACGATGTCGGGCGGCGAATCACGCCGTGCCGCGCTGGCGCGGGTGCTGGCGCCGGAACCCGACATCCTGCTGCTCGACGAGCCGACCAACCATCTCGACCTGCCGGTGATCGAATGGCTCGAACAGGAGTTGAAGTCGCTGCGCTCGGCGATGGTGCTGATCAGCCATGATCGGCGCTTCCTGACGACGTTGTCACGCGCCACGATCTGGCTCGACCGCGGCCTGACGCGGCGCATGGACAAGGGCTTCGGCGAGTTCGAGACCTGGCGCGACGAGGTTCTCGCCCAGGAGGAAATCGACCGGCACAAGCTCGACCGCAAGATCGCCCGCGAGGAGGACTGGCTGCGCTACGGCGTCAGCGCGCGCCGCACCCGCAACCAGCGCCGGTTGGGCGAACTCCACGGCCTACGCGAGCAGCGCCGCACCGCGCGCTTCGCCGTCGGCAGCGTCAAGCTCGAGGCCAGCGAGGCGCAGACCTCGGGCAAGCTGGTGATCGAGGCGGTCAATGTCGCCAAGGCCTTCGGCTCGAATGTGGTGATCAAGGATCTGTCGCTGCGCGTCGCTCGCGGTGACCGGATCGGCATCGTCGGCCCCAATGGCGCTGGCAAGACGACGCTGATCAACCTTTTGACCGGGCAGCTCGCGCCCGATTCCGGCACGGTGAAGCTCGGCGTCTCGCTGGAGATGGTGACGCTCGACCAGCGCCGCGAGAGCCTCGATCCCGCGACGCCGCTGGGAGATGCGCTCACCGGCGGTGGCTCGGACCAGGTCATGGTCGGCGACACGCCGCGCCATGTCATCGCCTATATGAAGGATTTCCTGTTCCAGCCGCTGCAGCGGCGCACGCCGGTCGGGGCGCTGTCAGGCGGCGAGCGCGGCCGGCTGATGCTGGCGCGCGCCCTGGCGAAGCCCTCCAACATGCTGGTGCTGGACGAGCCGACCAACGATCTCGACCTCGAGACGCTCGACCTGCTGCAGGAGCTGCTGGCCGACTACAAGGGCACGGTTCTGCTGGTCAGCCATGACCGCGACTTCATCGACCGCGTCGTCTCGGCGACGCTGATCTCGGATGGCGACGGCGTCTGGACCGAGTTTGCCGGCGGCTACACCGACATGCTGGCGCAGCGCGGCCGCGGCGTCGGGGCGAAGGTGCGGGCCGTCTCGGGCAAGTCGCCGGCCGGCGAGGTTGCGCCGGTCGCGACCGCACCGGCTCTCGTCAACAAGCGCAAGCTCTCCTTCAACGAGAAGCATGCGCTGGAGACGCTGCCCAAGCGCATCGAAGTCCTTCAGGCGGAGGCGGCGAAGCTGACGACGGCGATGGCCGGCGACCTCTACACCCGCGACCCCAAGCTCTTCGCCAAGGCGACGGCGCGGCTGGAAGAGGTCACCCGCGAGATCGCCCAGTCGGAGGAACGCTGGCTGGCGCTGGAAATGCTGCAGGAGGAGATCGGGGCCTGACGCCCATCCGCCATACATTTCCCGTCTCGGCCCAATCGCGAAAACGCATTTGTTGACGGCGCGGAATCTGCCCAAAGATCGCGCCACATCACAAGGCGAGGATACGCGATGAGACTCAACGGCAAGACGGCGCTGATCACCGGCGCGGCACAGGGATTCGGGTTCGGCATCGCCGAGACCTTCGTCAGGGAAGGCGCGCGCGTCGCGGTGCTCGACCTCAACGGCGAGAAGGCGAAGGAAGCCGCCGGCGCGATCGGCGGCGGGGCTTTCGCCGTGACCTGCGACGTCGCCAAGGCCGCCAGCGTCAATGAGGCGGTGGCAGGGATCATCGCCGCGTTCGGCCGGCTCGACATCGTCGTCAACAATGCCGGCACGAGCCATCGCAACATGCCGATGACCGACGTCTCCGAGGAGGAGTTCGACCGGGTCTTCGCCGTCAACGTCAAGTCGATCTATCTGATGGCGAAGGCGACGGTGCCGCATTTCCGCGAACAGGGCGGCGGCGTGATCCTCAATATCGGCTCGACGGCGGGCGTCCGGCCGCGGCCCGGCCTGACCTGGTACAACGGCTCCAAGGGCGCGGTGAACCTGCTCTCGAAGTCGATGGCGGTGGAGCTGGCGCCGGATCGGATCCGCGTCAACGCGATTGCGCCGGTGGCGGGCGAAACGCCGCTGCTGGCGACCTTCATGGGCGAGGATACGCCGGAGAAGCGCGCGCAGTTCCGCGCCACGATTCCCTGGGGCCGGCTCTCGACGCCGCAGGACATGGCCAATGCGGCGCTGTTCCTGTGCTCGGACGAGGCGGAGATGGTTACCGGTTCAGTGCTGGCCGTCGACGGCGGCCGCTGCATCTGAGAGCGCTGCCAATCCGCCATCGCGGCCGTCTGACGCGGCGTTCTGCGCTTCCGGTGCTCACGGACCCATGTCCGCTCCGCTCCGGTTCTCGAACGCCGCGCCAGCCGACTCACGCTGACGAATTGTCAGCTGCTCTCAGGCGGTGCGCCGAGCTTCATACCGGCTTGGTGTGAAGCGCGATCTCCTGGCGTCGCATGACCGTGCCGTCGAGCTCGAAGCCGCGCTGCTCGAGCGTGATGTGCGGGGCTTTTCCGTCGCCCTCGATACGGAACAGGTGCCAGCTCGCCATCTCGCCATGGCCGAGCGGGCCGATCGAGGCCGAGGGCACGCCGACGATCGGCACGTCGCGGCCGGGGCCGGGCCGCCAGGCAAGCGAGAATTTGTGATTATGGCCGTGCAGCACGAGGTCGGCGCCCTTGCGCGCCAGCATCGCCTCGAACGCAGCCGCATCGACCAGTTCGCGTGACCGCCTCGCACCGCCGACATAGGGCGGGTGATGGATCAGCACGACGCGGATCAGGCCCTCCTCGCGCGCGCGATCGAGCAGGATCTCGGTTTTCGCGATCTGATCGCGGCCGACCTTGCCGGTCGCCATCAGCGGCAGGGTTGGAACGCCGGTGTTCATGCCGATCAGCGCGATGTCGCCGCGCCGCCGATACCAGGGATAGCCGGCGCGCCCGTCGTCGCTGGCCACCCAGGGACCCAGAATTCCCGCCAGCGCCTTCAGGGAGGAGCGCGCATAGGCGTCGTGATTGCCGGGCACGAAGCTCACCGCCTCATGCGGCCCCAGCGTGTCCAGGAAGGTCGCGGCCGTCCTGAATTCCTGCGGCAGCCCGATATGGGAGACGTCGCCGGTGCAGGCGACATGATCGGGCGTCTGCGCGCGGATATCGGCGACGATCAGCGCCAGGATGTCCATGTCATGCGCATGCCGGCGCTTCCGGCGCCAATTGACGTAACCCGTCGCCCGCTTGCCGAGAAGCTGATGCAGTGAAAACCCGGCGAGCGGGGCGAGATGCGGGTCGGACAGATGCGCGAGCGTGAACACAGTCTCAGCGCTTGCCTTGCGGCCCACCCGTCGTCAAGCGTGAGGTCGCATGCCGGCTGGCAGCCTCCGTCACGAGGCGCGGTCTCAGTTCGCGGCGCCGGTCAGTTCGGAGACGATACGCGAATCGGTGAGGGTCAAAGCCGGCTGCCAGACGAAGGCGCGCTTGGCGCGGAAGCGAGCAATAATGAACGAGAGCAGCATAACGGAACTTTCCAAGTCGTGAGGCAGCGATATCGTCCTTGTTTGCGGCGCGTTTGTGACGCAGCGGCACGTGGAACGACGGTCCGCCATGCGCCAATTGCATATACAATTGATTAACCAGAGGGCTTCGAGCGTGCCGGACATGTCACAGGCGTCAGATCCGCCCGGGCCGCAGCCGGGGCGGGAGAGGGGGCTGACGGGGCCGCAGCGCCTGATGATCCGCCTGCTGCATCTTTATTTTCGCTTTGCTCGCGGCATGACGCTGGGCGTGCGGGCCGCTGTTCTGAGCCAGACAGGCGAGGTCTTCCTGGTCCGCCACACCTACACGCCGGGCTGGCAATTGCCGGGCGGCGGGGTCGAGGCCGGCGAGCCGATGATCGAGGCGCTGGCGCGCGAACTTGAGGAGGAGGCCAGGATCAGCCTGAGCGGGCCTGCGCAGCTGTTCGGCGTCTACTTCAACCGCAAGGTCTCGCGCCGCGATCACGTGGCGCTGTATGTCGTGCGCGACTTCGTAGTGGAGGAGGTCAAGAGGCCGGATCGGGAGATCGCCGAGGCGGGGTGGTTCGGGCTCGACGCCCTGCCGAAGGGGCTGACACCGGCGACGCGGCGGCGGCTCGAGGAGATCGCTGCAGGACAAGCTCCGGCGACGGATTGGTGAAGGCGCCTGCCGGATGGACGCCCGCCCGGCGCTCTGCTACAGCGCCGCCATCATGACGAATGGGCTCCCGACCTCCCTGCTGCGACGACCGGCGCGCTGAACGCGCATCCCGGCATGGACGCGCCTTGCGCGGACCCTGCGCTCGCCCGCCAGCCTCTCTGCCCGCCTGCAGGTCTTCCTCGTCATGACATCGCTGCCCCTGACCATTCGCCACGAGCTTCCCGTCGATGGCCCCGCCATCGAGCGGCTGCATGAACGCGCCTTCGGGCCGGGGCGCTTCGCCCGCACCGCCTTTCGCCTGCGCGAGGGCGTGCCGCCGGACGCCGATCTGACCTTCGCGGCCCATGTCGGCACCTTCCTCGTCGGTTCGATCCGGGTGACGCCGGTGGCGGCCGGTGGCCACACCGCGCTGATGCTGGGCCCGCTGACGGTCGATCCCGCCTTCGAGGGACGTGGCATCGGGGCGGCTCTGATGAACCGGTCGATCGATGCGGCGCGCGCCGCGGGCCATGACCTGATCATGCTGGTGGGGGACGCGCCCTATTATGCCCGCTTCGGCTTCACGGGGATCCCGCCCGGGCAGCTTGTCCTGCCGGGGCCGGCCGATCCGGCGCGGTTCCTGGCGCTGGAACTGGTCACGGGCGTGCTCGCGCAGCGGCGCGGCGCGGTCACGGCGATCAGGTGAGGCGCGCTTGTCTTTCCGGGGCTTCGCGACGCGAAGAACCCGGAACCCACGACCGGGCGCTTCCCTGGCCGTCAGCTCGAGACAACGCTCACCCGGTCATGGGTTGCGGGTTCACTGCTGCGCAGCGCCCCGGAATGACAGGGTTAGGCCGGGTCGGGCTTCCGGTTGAACCTGCGACCGCTCTCGCCGATCCAGCCGGCGACGAGCGCGCCGAAGAGCAGCGCCAGCCCGATCAGGCCGATGAAGAGCGGCGAAATCTGGACGCCGCGCACGATGCCGGAATCGCTGATGCGCAGGCCGATCCAGTCCGAGCCGGAAAACTGGCTGCCCGACCGCACCGGGACGATGCGGGGCACGCTCACCCCGGAGCCGGTCTCCTGGCCGATGCGACGCGCGGAGCCGCCGCTCGCCTCGGCCAGGGCCTGAAGCGCCGTCGGATTGCTGACGACCTCCATCAGCTCGCGCGGATTCTCGGGCCCGACGCTGGCGAAGGCGGTGAGGTTGTCGCCGGAGATGCGATGCAGGCCGAATTCGCTGCTGGGAATGCGGGCGGTGAACAGGCCGGGACGGCCGGGTTCGAGCGGAACCGAGCGCGACTGGCCGTCGGGCCCGGTGACGGTCAGGGGCGCCGGATTTTCGCCCAGCGTCTGGCGCTCGACCTCGATGACGCCGCCGCGCGCGACGGCACGCAGCGCCTCCTCCTCGAGATCAGGCTCCTTCATCAGCCAGTGGCCGAGGCGGCGCAGCAGGTCGAGATGGGGGCCGCCATCGCGGAAGCCGCGCGCCCAGAGCCAGGCGTGGTCGGAGAGAAACAGCGCGACGCGGCCCTTCTGTTCGCGCGCGAGAACCAGGAGAGGCCGCTCGCCGGGGCCGGTCATGACCGAGGAGCCGGTGCGGGCGCGGGCGCCGACCATGCGCAGCCATTCGCCCCATTGCGGCGGCTCGACCTCGGAGCCCGGTAGATCGCGCGTCACCGGATGGCGCTTGCCGGGATCGCTGACGCGGGCGCGATAGGCCTCGTCGATGACCGAGCCGTCCGGGATCGCCGGCAGGATCTGGTTGAGCGGCGTGCGCGCCAGCGACTGGGCGCCGGCATATTCCGGACCCGCCGCGATCAGGAGCGCGCCGCCCTCGCGGACATAACGGACGATGTTGTCGAAATAGACCAGCGGCAGGATCGACTGGTTGGCATAGCGGTCGAATATGATCAGGTCGAATTCCTTGATCTTGACCTGGAACAGCTCGCGCGTCGGGAAGGCGATCAGCGAGAGCTCGTTGATCGGCGTGCCGTCCTGCTTCTCGGGCGGGCGCAGGATGGTGAAGTGCACGAGGTCGATATTGGCGTCGGCCTTGAGCAGGTTGCGCCAGGTGCGCTCGCCCGGGTGCGGCTCGCCCGAGACCAGCAGCACGCGCAGCTTGTCGCGGACGCCGTCGATGGTGATGACGGCGCGGTTGTTGGCGAGCGTCAGCTCGTTGTCGAGAGGGGCAGCCTCGATCTCGACGACATTGGGGCCGCCGCGGTCGATCCGCACCGGCACCGAGACGGTCTCACCGACGATCACCTCGCGGCGCGCAATGATCTCGCCGTCGCGGCGCACGATCAGGCCGGCGCGGCCGGGGCCGCCCTTTTCGAGCACGCGCAGGCGCACCGTCTGGTCCTTGCCGACGATGCCGAAGCGGGGCGAATCGACCAGCACGATGCGGCGGTCGATCTCGCGCTCGCGGCCGGTCGTCAGCACATGCAGTGGCGCGCGCAGGCCCAGCGCCTCGGCTGTGGGCGGCGCGTCATGGGCGAGACCGTCGGTGATGACGATGGCGCCGGCCACGCGCTCGGAAGGCACGTCGGCGAGGCTGGCGGCCAGAGCCTCGAACAGGCGGGTCCCGTCGCCGGAGCCCTGGGCATCGCGGACCTCGACGATGCGGGGTTCGACATTGGTCAGGCCGCGCAGCTGGCGCTCGACCTCGGCCTCGGCCGCCTGCGTTTGGGCCGTGCGGTCGCCCAGACGGTTGGACGCCGAGCGGTCGATGACGACGGAGACGACGTCCTTGACCGGCTCGCGATCCTCGAAGACGAGGGAGGGATCGGCCAATGTCACTGTCAGCACAGCGAGCGCCAGCGCCCGCAGGATGGCGCTCCTGCCTGCCAGCACGATCGCCGCGCCCGCCGCCAGCGCCGCCAGGACGGAGAGCCCGATCAGCAGTGGCAGCGGGACGAGGGGGGCGAAGGAGAGGCTCCACATCAGATCGGGTTCCTGTTGGCGCGCCCCGCGCGCCGTTCGAGCATCCCCTCAGCCGTCACTGGCCCAACCTTTCGAGCAGGGCCGGGACATGGACCTGGTCGGCCTTGTAGTTGCCGGTGAGCGCATACATCACGAGGTTGACGCCGGCCCGCAGCGCCATTTCGCGCTGACGCGGGTCGGAGCCCGACAGCGGCACCAGCGGCTCGCCGCGCCGGTTGATCGCCCAGGCCGCGGCGAGGTCGTTGGAGGTGATGACGATCGGCGAGACATTGTCGCCGGCTCGGGCCGGGCGGCGGCCATCGGCGCCGGCGGGCGGCAGGATCTCGACCCAGGTCGTGCCGGTGTCATAGCGGCCGGCGAAGCCGTCGAGGATGTAGAAGGTCTTGGTCAGGACATGGTCGCGCGGCAGCGGCTCGAGCTCGGGGATGTCGAGCGTCTGCAGCATGCGGCGCAATTGCTCGCCCTCGGGCGTGGTGCCGCCGCCGGGCCGCGCGCTCATCGCATCGCGGGTGTCGAAGATCACCAGCCCGCCGCCCTTCATATAGGCTTCGAGCTTGCGCAGCGTCTCGGCGGCGGGAATCGGCCGGCCGGCGACGATGGGCCAGTACAGCACCGGGAAGAAGGCGAGTTCGTCGCGGTCGGCATTGACGCCAACGGCCTCGCCGGGCTCCAGCGCGGTGCGGGCGCCGAGCACGATGTTCAACCCCGCGAGCCCGGCCTTCGACATGTCGTCGACCGCCTTGTCGCCGGTGACGACATAGGCGAGCCGGGTCACGGCACCTGCGGCGAAGAGTTCGCGCGGGATCGGCGGGCGCGGGTCGACAGCGGCAATAGCGGGCGCCGACGGTGGGGTGGCCTGAGCCATGGCAGGCCCAGGCGACGCCACCACTCCCGCGACAGCCAGCGCCAGCAGGATCGCGGCAGGCGCGGCGCGGCGGGCCTTGCGGGCAAAGGACAACCGGCCGCCGAGCCAGAGCGTCGCCAGCGTGTCGGCGACCAGCAGCAGCAGCGCCAGCACCAGCAATTGCGGGCGGATGTCGCGCGCGACCGGCTTGTCGACGGGAAGGATCGGCGCGCCGAGTGCCACCAGGTCGATGGCGCGCAGCGTGTCGGTCGGGTTGAGCGCGTTCATCGCGAGAGAGCCGTCGGCGGGGCCGTAGATGCCCGGCGGGTGGGCGAGGGTGGCGCGCGCCGTGAAGCTGCGAGCGACGGGCTGCGCGGTGGCGGGCGGGCTGCGGAAGGCGCCGCTGCCGTCGAGAACGCGGGTCGGCGACAGGGTTTCCACGCGGGCATCCTCTCCCTCGGCTGCGGCGGGTCCGGTGCCGGCCAGGCCGACGATCTTTCTGAGCATCTCGACGAAGAGGCCCGACAGCGGCAGGTTCGACCAGGTGGTATCGGCGGTGACATGCATCATCGCGATCATGCCGTCGCCGCGCCGCTCGCCGGTGACGACAGGCGTGCCGTCCTCCAGCGCCGCCCAGGTCTTGCGCGACAGGTCGGCCTCGGGCTCGGCCAGGATCTGCCTGCTGACGCGGACATCATCGTTGATCTGGGTGCCGAAGAAAGGGCTCTCGCGGGTGAAGGGCGCGAGCTTGCGCGGCGTTTCCCAGGACAGGCCGCCGCCGAGCGTGCGGCCGCCGCGGCGCAGGCGCACCGGCGTCAGATCGTCCGATGCCGCGGCCAGACGCGCCCCAGCAAAGCGCAGCAGTACGCCGCCGCGCTGGATGAAGGCGTTGATCTTGCCGGCGGTGTCGGCGTCGAGCGCGCCGATATCGGCCAGCACCAGAACCGAGAGGTTCTGCGCCAGCAATTCGCCGACCGGGTCGGTCGAGCCCGGACGCGGTTCGCGGATCTCGGCGAAGGGCGAAAGGGCGCGCGAGACATAATAGGTCGGCGAGAGCAGCGGCTGGGCGGTGTCAGTGGTGGCGCCCGAGACGATGCCGACGCGGCGACGCTTGGCGCGGTCGTCGAGCAGGGCGACCGCGGCCGCGCTGCGCTCGCCCACGATCTCGAGCCGCGAGACGGCGTTGCGGACTTCGATCGGAAGCGTCAGGCGCGCGGTCGTCTGCAGGTCGGACCCGCTGAAGACGAAGGGCGCATCGCCGAGCGGCAGGCCCTTGAGGTCGAGCGCGCGGACCTGGCCGCTGGCGGCGGCCGACGGCGTCGGGCGCAGCACCTTGACCGCCAGCGCGCCGGCGAGGTTGTCGGGTGCGGCGAGGGCCAGTTGGTCGATCGCGCCGGCATGGATCGAGAGGCGGCGCGCATCGGCGACCTGCTTCAGTCGCGCCAGGAAGGACGAATCATCGGTCACGGATAGCCCGTCGGCGACCCAGACGATCTCGGCGTCCGGCGCGGTGCGCAGAAAGGCCTCGATGCGGGGCAGATGCGCCGAGCGGTCGGGCGCATGCGGCTGAAGCGCAAACGCGCGCAGCCGGTCGAGCGCGGCGCGGGGTTCCGACAGCGCGATCTCGCTCGGGTTCTCGGCGAGCCCCAGCAGCGCGACCGGGCGGCCCTCGCGGCCGGCGGCGGCGACACGGGATTCGGCCACCAGCAGGCGCTCGGGCCAATCGGTCGCGGCGCCAAAGCCGTTGTCGATCATGAGCAGCATCGGTCCGCGCAAGGGACCGGCCTCGCGCGGCGGGTTCCAGACCGGGCCGGCGACGGCCAGGATTGCCAGCGCCGCGACGAGCATGCGCAGCGCCAGAAGCCACCACGGCGTATGGGCCGGCATTTCGCGCTTGGCGACGAGGTCGGCCATGATCTTGAGCGGCGGAAAATCGATCCGGCGGGGCCGCGGCGGCGTCACCCGCAGGATCAGCCACAGCGCCGGCAGCAGGGCGAGTGCCGCGAGCGCGAGCGGGGCGGAGAAGGCGAGGGGCAACGAGCTCAGCATGGGCCCGCTTCCTCTGTCATTCCGGGACGGCCCGAAGGGCCGGGCCCGGAACCCACGACCTGGCTTGACCTCAGGGCACCATCGAAATTCTGTCGTGCCCGGTCGTGGGTTCCGGGTTCTTCGCTGCGCGAAGCTCCGGAATGACAGGACGTGTTTCGGAGAAAAGCGGCTGCCTTCATCGCCCGGTCCCCCGCGCCGCCGCCACCAGGCTGGCGATGCGCAGGACGCCCTCGCTCGCCGGGCGGTCCGTGCGGTGGAGCGTCAGCGTCCAGCCGGCCTTGCGGCAGGCCTCGCGGATCGCGTCGCGATGGGCTTCGAGCCGCTGGCGGTATTCCGCGCCCCAGGCGCCGGCATCGCCGACGCGCAGAGACAGCCCGTCCTCGAGATCGAAGAGTTCGGCCTGGCCGGTGAAGGGGAAGGTTTCCTCGATCGGGTCGGCGATCAGCAGGACATGGCCGCGCGCGCCCGACGACGACAGCGTCGCGATGCGCTGGGCGAGCGCGGCGGATGGCGACAAGCCGTCGGTGATGATGATCGCATCGGCCAGACGCGGCAGCGGCCCGTCGGGCGGCAGATCGAGCTCTGCCCCCTTCGCATCGGCCAGGATCGCCTGCGCCAGCGTCTCGACGATGCGGCGCGAGGCCAGCGCCCGCGTCAGCCCGAGATGGCCGACGCGCTCTCCGCCATCGACCAGCGTCTCGGCCAGGGCAAAGCCCGCGATCAGCGCACGATCAACCTTGGAGGCCAGCGCCAGCGAGGAGGCGAAGCCCATCGAGGCGGAGCGGTCGATCCAGAGCCAGATGGCGTGCGAGGCCTCCCATTCGCGTTCGCGCACGAAGAGATGGCCGTCCCGGGCCGAGCGGCGCCAGTCGATCCGCGACGAGGATTCGCCCGTCACCAGCGGGCGGTATTGCCAGAAGGTCTCGCCGGGGCCGGCGCGCCTGCGGCCATGGATGCCGTGCAGGCTGGCGGATACGCGGCGCGCCTCCAGGATCAGCCGCG
Organism: Allobosea sp.; assembly: GCF_030695125.1. Lineage (GTDB taxonomy): Bacteria > Pseudomonadota > Alphaproteobacteria > Rhizobiales > Beijerinckiaceae > Allobosea. The sequence continues at coordinate 113,853 of NZ_JAUYTP010000018.1, forward strand.
GCAGTCGCGCGGCGAGATCGAGCGAGGCGGTGACGACCGGCCTGGCGGGCTGGCGTTCGGTGGACCCGAGAACGCGCGTGCGCAGCATCGGCTCGGCTCCTCCTATCCCAGTTTCTCGACGAGCTTGCCGATGATGCCCTCGACCGTCTCGCCATCGGCGCGGGCGGCGAAGGTCAGCGCGACGCGGTGCTTCAGGACGGGAACCGCCAGCGCCACGACATCGTCGACGGAGGGGGCGAGGCGGCCTTCGACCAGCGCGCGGGCGCGGCAGGCCAGCGTCAGCGACTGGCTGGCGCGCGGGCCGGGACCCCAGGCCAGCTTGTCGGTGATCGCGGCGTCGCTGCCGGGGCCGGGGCGGGCGGAGCGGACGAGATCGAGGATCGCATCGACGACCGTCTCGCCGACCGGCAGGCGGCGCACGAGGCGCTGCGTCGACATCAGCGTCTCCGCCGACATCGCCTGGGCCGGCTTGTGCTCGGAGGCGCCTGTGGTTTCCATCAGGATGCGGCGCTCGGCGTCGCGATCGGGATATTCGACGTCGATCTCGAGCAGGAAGCGGTCGAGCTGGGCTTCGGGCAGGGGGTAGGTGCCCTCCTGCTCGATCGGATTCTGCGTCGCCAGAACATGGAAGGGCGCGGGCAGGTCGTAGCGCTCGCCGCCGACGGTGACGTGGTGCTCCTGCATCGCCTGCAGCAGGGCCGACTGGGTGCGCGGCGAGGCGCGGTTGATCTCGTCGGCCATCAGCAGCTGGGCGAAGACCGGGCCCTTGATGAAGCGGAAATGGCGCTTGCCGTCGGCGCTCTCGTCGAGAACCTCGGAGCCGAGGATATCGGAGGGCATCAGGTCCGGCGTGAACTGGACGCGGCGTGCGCTCATGCCGAGCACGGTGCCCATCGCCTCGACGAGCTTGGTCTTGGCGAGGCCCGGCACGCCGACGAGCAGGCCGTGGCCGCCCGCCAGCAGGGTGATCAGCGAGAGATCGACGACCTTCTGCTGGCCGAAGATGACGCGGCCGATTTCGGTGCGGGCCGCACCGATCGCGCCCAGCGCGGCTTCCGCCGCCTCGACGATTCCGGTATCGAGGCTGATCGGCGGGTTGGTCTCCGCCGCCCGGACTTGCGCCACCATATCGATCTCCTTCACCCTCTGGGTCGCGCCGACGAGCGTTTCGCAACCTTGCAACGGCCTGAGCCGTTGAGTGTGGACGGGGCGCCATGCCGGCTCAAGGACGGAATGGCGCGATGCACAGAACACGGCTTCACGATTATGTGGAGTTCAAGGCAGAGGCGACGATGCAACCACTATGCCGCATGCGGCGCCGGCAGGCTTTTCGATGAGTGGCGAGGGCGGCGCGATGGAGCGGCTGCTGGCGGCGCTCAACAGCGACCCGAAGCGCGGTCTGCCGCCGGTCGAGCGCTGGAACCCCGATTTCTGCGGCGTTATCGATATGAGGATCGCCGCCGACGGCACCTGGTTTTATCTGGGCACGCCGATCGGCAGACCCGCGCTGGTCAAGCTGTTCTCCTCCGTCCTGCGTCGCGACGGCGACGATTACGTTCTCGTGACACCGGTCGAAAAGCTCGGCATCACGGTCGAGGATGCGCCGTTCCAGGCGGTCGAGATGGCGGTGGAGGGAGATGGCGATGCCCGTGCGATCGCCTTTCGCACGCTGGTCGACGACCTCGTCCAGGTCGGGCCCGACCATGCGATTCGCTTCGAGCGCGCGGCCGGGGACGGGCTGAAACCCTATGTCCATGTCCGGCGCAATCTCTGGGCCCGCCTGACGCGCGCGCTCAGCTATGATCTCCTGGCGCTGGGCGAAGTGCGCGCGGTCGATGGCGTGCCCATGTTCGGGATCGCTGCGGCCGGCACGTTCTACGCGGCGGCGCCGGCCAGCGAGATCGATGGGTTGTGATGCGGGCACTGGATCTGACCACCGACCAGTTTGCCGCCCTGGCGAAGCAGCGGCTGCGGGCGGAGCCGCCCGCGTTCGGCGACATCATCAGCCGGCCGCGCGGCGACCACGAGTTGCAGCCGCAGCCGATGGCGGCGCCCGACGAACAGGAGGCCGTTGCGGCTGCGGTGCTGATCGGCATCGTGCCGCGTCCGGCGGGGCCGACGGTGCTGCTGACGCAGCGGGCGGCGAGCCTGCGCAGCCATTCGTCGCAGGTGGCGTTTCCGGGCGGCCGGGTCGATGCGATCGACGGATCGCCCCTCGTCACGGCGCTGCGCGAGACGGAGGAGGAGATCGGGTTGCCGCGCTCGCGCGTACAGACGCTTGGGTTCCTCGACGCCTATCTGACGGGGACAGGGTATCGGATCGTGCCGGTGGTCGCGCTGGTCGAGCCGCCCTTCTCGCTGGTGCTCAATGCTCATGAGGTCGACGACGCCTTCGAGGCGCCCTTGTCCTTCCTGCTCGATCCGGCCAACCACCGGCGCGAAGGCCGGGAGTGGCAGGGCATCCACCGCACCTATTATGCGATGCCGTTCGGGGATCGCTATATCTGGGGCGCAACCGCCGGGATGATCCGCAATCTTTACGAGCGGCTCGCCGGCTGAACCGATTGGACCACCAAGGCCATGCTGCGTTCGATCATCGAAGAGGTGCTTCTCTTCGTCCTGCCGTTTTGTATTTTCGCGGGCTACCTCATCGTGAAGCGGCGCAACCCGCTCGATGTCGAGCATTGGAGCCGGCACGTCTTCTGGCTGGCAATCGTCGGACTGGGTCTTGCCATCGCGCTCGTCGCCTATGGCGGCTGGACCGCGCCGCGCGCCACCGGCGCCTATGAGCCGCCGCATATGGAGAACGGGACGCTGGTGCCCGGCCGGTTCAAATGACGCTGCCGCAGGCGCGCATCGCCGCCTTTCTGGCGCGGCCGCCGCTCGCGCGCCTGCTGGAGGCGCTGAACGGCGCGGGCGAGGAAACCCGGATCGTCGGCGGTGCGGTGCGCGACCTCCTGCTCGACATGGCCGTCGGCGATGTCGATCTGGCCACCACGGCGCTGCCGCAGGAGACGATCCGGCGCGGGCAGGCCGCCGGTTTCAAGGCGGTGCCGACGGGGATCGAGCACGGCACCGTGACGCTGGTTACTGAGGGCATCGGCTTCGAGGTCACCACCCTGCGCGAGGATGTCGAGACCGATGGCCGCCGGGCGGTGGTCCGCTTCGGCCGCGATTTCGTCGCGGACGCGCTGCGGCGGGATTTCACGGTCAATGCGCTGGCGCTCGACGGGACCGGTACCGTGCACGATCATGCCGGCGGGCTCGCCGATCTGGCGGTGCGGCGCATCCGATTCATCGGCGATGCGGGCAGCCGCATCCGCGAGGATTACCTGCGGATCCTGCGCTTCTTCCGCTTCCATGCCCGCTATGGCGCAGGCGCGCCCGATCCTGAGGGCCTTGCCGCCTGCATCGCGGGCCGCGCCGGGCTGGCGGGCCTTTCGCGCGAGCGGGTCCGGGCCGAGGTGATGAAGCTTGTGGTCGCGCCGGGCGTGGTCGGCGTCATCGAGGCGATGGCGGGCGCCGGTCTGCTGATGCCGGTGATCGGCGGCGTGCCGCAATTGTCGCGCTTCGCGGCGATGGCCGAGGGGGGCGATGGCAGTCTGGTCCATCCGGCGTTCCGGCTGGCGGCGCTCAGCGTGATGGTGCGGGAGGACGCGCTGCGGCTGCGCGAGACCCTGCGACTGTCCAACGACGAATTCGACCGGATCGAGCGGACCGCGCTGGCGCTGGAGGCGCTGTCGGGGCGGGCCTCGCCGGTGACCCTCGCGGCCTTGCGCCACCTTGCCCATCGCGTCGGTCAGGATGCGGTTGCCGCCGGGCTCGTGCTGCTGGGCGCGCGTGGCGATCCGCAGGCACAGGGAGAGACGCAGGCGACGATCGCTGTATTGGCGCGCACGCCGCGCTTCCTGCCCGGTGGGCGCGACGTGATCGCGCTGGGTGTGCCGGCCGGGCCTCTGGTCGGGCAGGTTCTGGAGGCGGCGCGGCGCGGCTGGATCGAGAGCGGCGCGCCGGCCGACGAGGCCGTGCAGATGGCTGCGGTGGCACGGGCGGTCGCCACGCTCGGGACCGCGCAATAGTCGCTCAGGGCCACCTCACCGTCGGCGGCATCGAGGACAGGATCGAATCGACATTGCCGCCGGTGCGCAGGCCGAAGATCGTGCCGCGGTCATAGAGCAGGTTGAACTCGACATAGCGGCCGCGGCGGATCTGCTGCTCCTCGCGGTCGGCCGGGGTCCAGGCCTTAGCCATATTGGCGCGCAGAATCGGCGGATAGGCCTTCAGGAAGGCTTCGCCGACGGCTTGCGTGAAGGCGAGGTCGCCTTCGGGATCGCCGGACCAGACATAGTCGTAGAAAATGCCGCCGATGCCGCGCGGCTCGTTGCGGTGCTTCAGATGGAAATACTCGTCGCACCAGGTCTTGAAGCGGTCGTAGTCGGCGATCGGCGCATGCGCCTCGCAGGGCTCGCGCATCGCGGCGTGGAAGGCGATCGCATCGGGGTCGTCCTGGTTGCGGCGGGCGACGAGGACCGGGGTGAGGTCGGCGCCGCCGCCGAACCAGGGCTTCGTCGTGACGACGAAGCGCGTGTTCATATGGACAGTGGGCGCATGCGGATTCCAGGGATGGGCGATCAGCGAGATGCCGGTGGCGTGGAAGCGCGGGTCTTCCGCCGCGCCGGGGATCTGGCCGGCGAATTCGGGCTGGAAGGTGCCGAAGACGGTCGAGACATGGACGCCGACCTTCTCGAAGACGCGGCCGCTCATCAGCGACATCACGCCGCCGCCGCCGGGCGCGCCGTCATGGTTGTTGCGCTGCCAGGGGGTTCGGACGAAACGCCCGGGGGCCTGCGTCTCGGGCGGAAAGGGCCCTGTCGCCTCGGCTTCGATCGCCTCGAAGGAGGCGCAGATCTGGTCGCGGAGGGTTTCGAACCAGGCCTTTGCGCGAGGCTTCATCGCCTCGGCCAGTGTCATCGCGGCAGGGTCGGTCTGGGCCGCTCCGGCGGCCTTCTGGTCGGTCATCCCCATCTCCTCAGGGCATCGGCAGACAATCATCGGGCGCCGGGCGCTCCTGCCGGGGGCAGGGGGGCGGACGGCGTCCCGTCGGATGGCGTCGCAAATCCGCCGACCTGCCGCAAGGCTTCGCCCAGAACCAGGGCGGCCGCAATCGCGACGTTGAGCGAACGCAGGCCGCTTTGCATCGGGATATGCACCACGGCGTCGGCCGCGGCATAGACCTCGGGCGCGGCGCCGGCGGATTCGCGGCCGACCATGACGATGTCGCCGGGCCGGAAGGCGAAGTCGAGATGGGCCACCGCGCCATCCGTCTCGGCCAGGATCAGGCGGTGGCCGGCGTTCCGGCGCCAGGCCTCGAAGGTGGCGAAGGAAGCGTGGCGCGTCACGGCCGCGCGATCGAGATAATCCATGCCGGCGCGGCGGAAATGCCGGTCCGAGACATCGAAGGCGGCGGGCTCGACGATGTCGACCGCGATCCCGAGGCAGGCCGCCATGCGGATCAGGGTCCCGGCGTTCTGGGGGATGTCGGGTTGATAGAGGGCGAGACGCAGCATGGTCTGCTGTCATGGGATGACGGTCGAAGATGCGTCAAGAAGGCAGGGCCGTCGCCGGGCATGCGTCGCGCAGGCTGGCGTTCGGCATGGCCACGCGCCATATCGATATGAAGGCCGGCCTGTCATCGCGCCAGCTTTGCCCCGATTTCGTCGCCATGCCGGTCCAGAGGAGGGCGGACATGATTGCCCCCCTGTTCCGCTGGCTCGAGAGCCGGATCGACGTCTTCGCGCCCTTCGACGAGCGCGAGACGCCGCCGCGCGGCGTCTGGCTCTTCATGTGGCACCACATCAAGGGCGTGAAGGGCTGGCTTGCCCTGATCATGCTGACGGGTCTGGGCTTCAGCGGCATCGAAGCGGCGATGTATCTGATGGTCGGCTGGTTCGTCGATCTGCTGGCGACGCAGTCGCCGGAGTCGATCTTCCGCGACCATGGCTGGACGCTGGCGGGCGCCGCCTTCCTGCTCGTCGTCGTGCGTCCGCTGATCTATTTCGCCAACCACGCCATTGTCGACCAGGTGGTGGTGCCGCAGATCACCAACCAGATCCGCTGGCGCAACCATGTCTACACACTCGGCCATGCGCTGGGCTATTTCCAGAACGACTTCGCCGGCCGGCTGTCCTCGCGCGTGCTCCAGGCGGGCCAGTCGATCCGCGGCGCCACGATCGAGGTCATTGACGATCTCTGGTACGCGCTGATCTTCGCGGCGGTGGCGCTGGGCTTCTTCGGCTCGACGTCGTTGTGGCTGGCGCTGCCCGTGCTGGTCTGGCTTGCCGCCTATGCCGCGCTTTTGACCTATTTCGTGCCCCGCGCCAAAAAGCGCTCGGAAGCCAACTCGCTCGGCCGCTCCTCGACGACGGGGCGCATCGTCGATGCCTACACCAACATCCTGACGGTGAAGCTCTTCGCCCGGGCCGATGCCGAGCGCTCGGCCGTGCGCGATGCGCTGACGCGCTGGAACGCGTCCTTCCTGAACCTGTCGCGGCTGATCACGGGCGTCAGCGTCATCCTGCAGACGATGAACAGTCTCCTGGTCGTGGTCACGGCCTGGCTGTGCCTGTGGCTGTGGAGCCAGGGCACGATGACGCCGGGCGCGGTCGCGGCTTCGATCGGGCTCGTGCTGCGGCTCGTGCAGATGTCGAGTTGGCTGATCCATCTCGTGCGCGGTGTGTTCGAGAACATCGGCGCCGTGCAGGAAAGCATGGAGACGATCGCCAAGCCGCACGACCTCACCGATGCGGCCGATGCCGCGCCGCTCGTGGTCGACCAGGGCGGCATCCGCTTCGACAAGGTCCGCTTCAACTACGGCAAGAGCGCCGGCCTGTTCGACGGGCTCGATCTGACGATCGCGCCCGGCGAGAAGATCGGCCTCGTCGGCCCATCGGGCGCCGGCAAGTCGACGCTGGTGAACCTCCTGCTGCGGCTCTACCCGCTGGAGGGCGGCCGCATCCTGATCGACGGGCAGGACATCGCCCATGTCACGCAGGACTCGCTGCGCGCCCAGATCGGCATGGTGACGCAGGACAATTCGCTGCTGCATCGCTCGATCGGCGACAACATCGCCTATGGCCGGATCGGCTCGACCGCCGAGGACATCGCCCAGGCCGCGCGGCAGGCCTCGGCTCACGACTTCGTCCAGGGCCTGACCGACCAGGACGGCCGGCAGGGGTTCGATTCGCGCGTCGGCGAGCGCGGCGTGAAGCTCTCGGGCGGCCAGCGCCAGCGCATCGCGATCGCGCGCGTGCTGCTCAAGGATGCGCCGATCCTGATCCTCGACGAAGCGACTTCGGCGCTCGATTCCGAGGTCGAGGCGGCGATCCAGGACCAGCTGACATCGCTGATGGAGGGCAAGACGGTGATCGCGATCGCGCATCGCCTGTCGACCATCGCCGCGCTGGACCGGCTGATCGTGCTCGATCAGGGCCGGATCGTCGATATTGGCAGCCATGCCGAACTTGTGGCCCGCGGCGGGCTCTATGCGCGGCTGTGGTCGCGCCAGTCCGGCGGTTTCCTGGCGGCCGCGGACCCCGAAAAGCTCCCGGCTTAGCGCCGAGAGCGCGTGTTTCTGCGGGTGTCAGGCTCCTCGGCGGAGGCTGGCACGGGGCGCCAGCCGGTCCGCAGGCTGATATCCCCGGACTGCTCCGTCCGACGTCGTCCGGAAGCTTCGTACCAGTTGCGTCAGCGTCTCGATCTGCGTGGTCTGCGACGTCGCGGAGGCAGAGCTTTCCTCCGCCAGCGATGCGTTCTGCTGGGTCATCTCGTCGAGCTTGGCGACGGTCCGGCTCATCTCCTCAATGCCCCGCGATTGCTCGATCGACGCGGCGGCGACATCCGAGATCGTCGCGGCGACACCGGTGGACGCCAGAACGATGTCCTGCAGGGCTTCGCCGGACGACCGCACCAGCCGCACGCCGTCGCCGACGTGGCTGTTCGAGGCCGCGATCAACGTCTCGATATCCTTGGCGGCCTCACCGGAGCGCTGGGCCAGCACCCGGACTTCGGCTGCGACGACCGCGAACCCCTTGCCGGCATCGCCCGCACGGGCGGCCTCGACGGCGGCATTGAGCGCCAGCAGGTTGGTCTGGAAGGCGATGTCGTCGATGACATTCGTGATGTCGGAGATCTTCTGGGCGGAGGCTTCGAGCGCCTCCATGGCGCGCACGGCTGAACCGACGATCTGGCCGCCTTTTTCAGCGATCTCGGTGGCGTTGCGAGCCTGTGCGACCGCCTTCTGAGACGATTGCGTCGTCAGCTTGACGGACGCGGCGAGTTGCTCGGCGGTCGATGCGCTTTCCTGCAGCGAGGTCGCCTGCTGCTCCGTCCGATGCGCGAGGTCCAGCGAACCGCTGCTGATCTCCTCGCCCGCACCCCGAATTCTGGCAGCGACGTTGGTGATGCTGAGCATCGTGTCGTTCAGCCGTTCGGATGCGTGATTGAAGTCGGAGCGCAGCTTCTCGTAGTCGGCCGGGAATGTCGTTTCGATCCGGTGCGTCAGGTCGCCCCGGGCCAGGCTGTCCAATCCCTGTGCGAGGCCTGCGACAACCAGCATGCGCTCCCGCTCACCAACCTGCTGCAAGGCCATGCTGTCGGCCATGGCAGTCTGCTGTGCGTTGCGGGCCTTGTGCGTGAGTTCGCTGGCCTCCTCGGCCGCCTGTTGCGCCGTCGCGGCCTCTGCGAGGGCTGCATCGGCCCTGGCCAGCGAGCTCTCCGCGGCAGCCAGCGTGGCGCGAATCGTTTGTGCCGCCCAAGCCAGGGTCAGCGCCTCGGCGACCAGGATGGCCGCGTGAATCATGACCCGATCCAGCGCCCCGTCGCCGGGAAACACGAGGCCGGGCATGACGAGCGACAGCAGCAGATGATGCACGGCGACGACGCCGGCGGCAGCGGCGATGACCTTCCAGTCACAATAGACAATCAGCATTGCCAGCGCGGCAAAATAGGCCATGTGGAGATCGATCTGCCAGGGATTGCCGGCGAGCGCGGCAACCACCAGCGAAACGGCGACCATCAGCGATACGCCGAGCGCGAGCGGCGTGCCGCTATCGCCCCGGTCGAGCCAGGCGAGCACCGTGGCGCACAGGCTCAAGGCGACTGCGGCGACCCCGATGCCGACCGGCGAGGCCGCCGTCAGCAGGACGGCCGGCACCGCGGTCCAGATCGTTGCGACGATCATGCCGTTGCCGAGTTTTCGAAAGTCAGAGATGGACAGCGTCATTAGCGTTCGATCCTTGCGCACAGGGGGGCGCCGCTTGGGTCAAGGGAGAAAAGCGCGCCCTGTTCGCTGAGACGCTGGGCGGCTTCGCCCTCCTCGACGCGGACGATGATGACGAAAGGCAGCGTTCCGCTGCCCACGATGGAGCCGGCGCGCGACGCCGCCGAGACGATCTCGGTGTTGCTCCACCATGGCGGAAAGACGCCGGCCGCGATCGACGCGCTCAGCGGGCGGGCCGCCATGATCGGGACGAGCATCGTCGAAACCGCCCCGATCGCCACCGCGGGCAGCCAAGTCAAAACACTCATGATGGGGGCTGGGCCTGTTGCTAAGATTTGAAGCAGCGTGGTCACGCAGCGTTAATTTTCCCTTACGGAAGCCGCTTGCCTTGACGCTCGGTGGAGCGTGGATTGTCAGGGTGGCTTGACGGGGTCTCAGGGTACGCAAAACCGGGAAAGGTACCGGACCGGAGTGCTTCAACCCTCGCCTGCCGCGACGCGCGGCGCGGGCGCTTTCCCCGTTCAGCTTGTCCCGGGCACAACAGTAGACTTCGTCCAAACTGCATGCCAAAGAGCGCGACAGTGACGCGCCGCCGCATTGCGGCCGTGATCACACGCCCGTACATACGGCGCAGGCCTGTAATTTCGAGTCGTTCAAAGGCTCGATCGACGTTGTAGAGGATTGGATCGTGGCGAACGCGACCGATACGAAGCCCACCGAACCTAACCGCCGCGACTTCCTGATGCTGGCGACCGGCGCCGTCGGCGTGGTCGGACTGGGCGCAGTCGTCGTGCCGCTGGTCAGCCAGCTCGCGCCCGACGCGCAGACGGTCGCCGCAGGCGCGCCGATCGATCTCGACCTCGCCCCCGTGGCGGAAGGCCAGGCGATCAAGCTGTTCTGGCGCGGCAAGCTGATCTTCGTGCGTCATCGCACGCAAAAGGAGATCGACGAGGCGCGTGCGGTCAACGTCGCCTCGCTGCCCGATCCGCAGCCGGACCAGGCCCGCGTCAAGGCCGGCCATGAGCAGTTCCTGGTGGTCTACGGCAACTGCACCCATCTGGGCTGCGTGCCACTAGGCAACTCTCCCGGCGATCCGAAGGGCGACTACGATGGCTGGTTCTGCCCCTGCCACGGCTCGCACTACGACTCGTCCGGCCGCATCCGCAAGGGCCCGGCGCCGACCAACCTGCCGGTGCCGCCCTACACGTTCAGCGCCGACACCAAGATCCGGATCGGCTGAGCGGTGCCTTTTCCCCGTTCCAGCCTGGTCTTCCGTTCCAGCCTTGCAGAGACAGCCCTGAGGCATTCCGCATGAGTGGTCACAGCACCTACGTTCCCAAGTCCGGCTTCGAGCGCTGGCTCGATGCGCGCCTGCCGATCGTGCGCCTCGCGCATGATGCCGGCGTGTCCTATCCGGTTCCGCGCAACCTGAACTACTTCTGGACCTTCGGCGGGATCCTGATGCTGATGCTGGTGTCGCAGATCGTGACCGGCATCATCCTGGCGATGCACTACACGCCGCATTCGACGATGGCGTTCAAGTCCGTCGAGCACATCATGCGCGACGTGAACTATGGCTGGCTGCTGCGCTACCTGCACTCCAACGGCGCCTCGATGTTCTTCGTCGCCGTCTACATCCACATGTTCCGCGGGCTGTATTACGGCTCCTACAAGGCCCCGCGCGAGGTGCTCTGGATCCTGGGCGTCGTGATCCTTCTGCTGATGATGGCGACCGCCTTCATGGGCTACGTCCTGCCCTGGGGTCAGATGTCCTTCTGGGGCGCGACCGTCATCACCAACCTGTTCTCGGCCCTGCCGATCGTCGGCGAGACGATCGTGACCTTCCTGTGGGGCGGCTTCTCGGTCGACAATCCGACGCTGAACCGGTTCTTCTCGCTGCACTACCTGCTGCCGTTCATGATCTTCGGCGTGGTGATCCTGCATGTCTGGGCGCTGCACCATGTCGGGCAGAACAACCCGACCGGCGTCGAGGTCAAGAACGTCGCCAAGGATACGGTCCCGTTCACGCCCTATGCGACGGTCAAGGACCTGTTCGCGATGGTGTGCTTCATCGGCCTGTTCAGCTACTTCGTGTTCTACCTGCCCAACTTCCTGGGTCATGCCGACAACTACATCCCGGCCAACCCGGCCGTGACGCCGGCTCATATCGTGCCGGAATGGTACTTCCTGCCCTTCTACGCGATCCTGCGCGCCATTCCCGACAAGCTCGGCGGCGTCATCGCGATGGGCGGTGCCATCGTGGTGCTGGCCTTCCTGCCATGGATCGACAGCTCCAAGGTCCGCTCGATGAGCTATCGCCCGATCGCGCGCCAGCTGTTCTGGGCCTTCGTGGTGGTCTGCATCGCGCTGGGCTGGCTCGGCGCCATGCCGGCGGAGGGCGGTTACGTCATCGCCTCGCAGATCTTCACGGCGCTGTATTTCGGCTACTTCGTCGCGCTGTTCGTGGTGGGGCTGTTCGAGCGGCCGAAGGCTCTGCCGACCTCGATCGCCGATTCCATTTTCGCTTCGATCCAGGGTGGGTCGGGCGCGCGAATGGCCGTCGCCACCGCTGCCGAACCCAACGCCAAGGGCTGAGACGAATCATGAGCAAGATTTCGGTCCGCTCGGCCGCCTTCGGCCTCCTGCTTGCCGCGCTTCCGCTGACCGCCCAGGCGGCCGGCGAACGCGTCGAGCCCCCGGCCCTCAGCTGGTCGTTCTCGGGGCCGTTCGGCACCTTCGACAGGGCCCAGCTCCAGCGCGGCTACAAGGTCTTCAAAGAGGTTTGTGCCAACTGCCACGCGGCGTCGCTGCTGCGCTTCCGCAACCTCTCGCAGCCCGGCGGGCCGGAGTTCTCGGCCGGTCAGATCACCGCGCTGGCGGCGACGTTCCAGGTGCAGGACGGCCCCAACGACGCGGGCGAGATGTTCGAGCGTCCCGGTCGCCCGGCCGATCCGTTCCCCTCGCCCTTCCCCAACGAGCAGGCGGCGCGCGCCGCCAATGGCGGGGCCTACCCGCTCGATCTCTCCGTGATCACCAAGGCGCGCACCTATGAGCGCGGCTTCCCGCGCTTCGTCTTCGACATGTTCACCCAGTATCAGGAGCAGGGGCCCGACTACGTCGCCGCGCTGCTGACGGGGTACAAGGACCCGCCGCCCGAGGGCGTCACCCTGCTGCCGGGCCAGTATTACAACACCTATATGCCCGGCCACCTGATCGCGATGCCCAACGTCCTGAACGACGGCCAGGTCGAATATCCCAAGGGCCCCGATGGCCAGCCCCAGGTCCCCGAAACCGCCAAGCAGTATGCCAAGGACGTGACGTCCTTTCTGATGTGGGCGGCCGAGCCGCATCTCGAGGCGCGCAAGCGTATCGGCCTGCAGGTCATGCTGTTCCTGCTGCTCTTCGGCGGGCTGCTCTACTACACGAAGAAGAAGGTCTGGTCGCGGATGCCCGACGGCACGCCGGCGCACTGACAACGACGGATAGAGAGAAGGCCCCGGTGACGGGGCCTTTTTCGTTGGCGGCTTGCGCTGTCATTGTAGGGATGGGGCGGGTGTGCGAAGGGGCCCAGAGCCAAGCCTCCCTGGCCCGGCCCTGCAACGAAGGACAACAGCATGAGCGAAGCCGTTCTCGGGATCATCGGCGGATCGGGCATCTATGACCTGCCGGGGCTGACGGATCTGCGCGAGGAAGCTGTGGCGAGCCCCTGGGGCGAGCCTTCGGACGTGCTGCGAATGGGGCGCATCGGGCAGACCCGGATCGTCTTCCTGCCGCGTCATGGTCGTGGCCACGCGATCCCGCCTTCGGAGATCAATTACCGCGCCAATATCGACGTGATGAAACGCGCCGGCGTGACCGATCTGGTGTCGCTGTCGGCCTGCGGCTCCTACAAGGCGGAGCACTATCCCGGGCTGTTCGTGCTGGTCGACCAGTTCGTCGACCGCACCAGCGGGCGCCCAAGCTCCTTCTTCGGCCGTGGCTGCGTCGCGCATGTCTCGCTCGCCCATCCGGTCGGGCCGGCGCTGCAGAGCCGAATCGCCGATGCGGCGACGGCCGAGGGGCTCGCCTTCGTGCGCGGCGGGACGCTGGTGACGATGGAAGGGCCGCAGTTCTCGACCTATGCAGAATCGATGACCTACAAGACCCTCGGCTACGACCTGATCGGCATGACGGCGATGCCCGAGGCCAAGCTCGCGCGCGAGGCCGAGATCACCTATGCGACCGTCGCGATGGTGACGGATTTCGACTGCTGGCATGAGGACCATGGGCCCGTCGACGTCGCCGCCGTGGTCAAGGTGCTGCATGAGAACGCCGACAAGGCCAAGCGGCTGGTCGCCCGGCTCGCGGCCGATTTTCCGGCGCAGCGCATCCCCTGTCCGGTGGGCTCCCACAACGCGCTGGACAGTGCCATCATCACCGCCCCCGACGTTCGCGATCCCGCTCTGCTGGCCAAGCTCGATGCGGTGGCCGGGCGTGTGCTGAAAGTGGCCTGACGACGATGAACCTTGCCGACAGCATTCGCTCGATCCCGGATTATCCCAAGCCCGGCATCGTCTTCCGCGACATCACCACGCTTCTGGGCGATGCGCGCGCCTTCCGGCGGGCGGTGGACGAGCTGGTGCAGCCCTTTGCGGGGCTGAAGATCGCCAAGATCGCCGGCATCGAGGCCCGCGGCTTCATCCTGGGCGGGGCCGTCGCGCACCAGCTTTCGGCCGGCTTCGTCCCGGTGCGCAAGAAGGGCAAGCTGCCGCACGAGACGGTCAGCGTCACCTATGAGCTGGAATACGGCACCGACGAGATCGAGGTCCATAAGGATGCGGTCTCGCCCGGCGAGCGCGTGCTGCTGGTCGACGATCTGATCGCGACGGGCGGCACGGCCGAAGGCGCCGTGAACCTGCTCTCGCGCCTGGGGGCCGAGGTGGTCGCGGCCTGCTTCATCGTCGATCTGCCCGATCTCGGCGGCGCCGACAGGGTCCGGCGGCTGGGCGTGCCGGTGCGCACATTGGTCTCCTTCGGCGGGCACTGAAGGCGGCTTCGATGAAGATCCACGGTCAGCCCTACCGCACGATCTGGCTTGCGCCCGATGGCTGGCGAGTCGGCGTCATCGACCAGACGCGGCTGCCCTTCCGCTTCGAGACGGTGACCCTGTCCTCGGCGGAGGCCGCGGCCGAGGCGATCCGCAGCATGGTCGTGCGCGGCGCGCCGCTGATCGGGGCGACCGCCGCCTATGGCGTGGCGCTGGCGATGCGCATGGAGGCCTCCGACGCGACGCTGGACGCGGCGCTTGTCCTGCTCGGCGCGACACGACCGACGGCGGTCAACCTGCACTGGGCCCTGGCGCGGATGCGGGAGCGGCTGGCACCCCTGCCATCGCAGGAGCGCATGGCGGCCGCCTATGCCGAGGCGGCGGCGCTCTGCGACGAGGACGTCGCCTTGTGCCGCGCGATCGGCGAGCACGGTCTCGGCGTGATCCGTTCGATCCAGGCCGAGAAGGCGGAGGGCGCGACCCTCAACATCCTGACCCATTGCAACGCCGGCTGGCTGGCGACCGTCGACTGGGGCACGGCGCTGGCGCCGATCTATCTGGCGCATGACGGCGGCATCCCCGTACATGTCTGGGTCGATGAGACGCGGCCGCGCAACCAGGGCGCGGCGCTCACGGCTTACGAACTCGGCGCCCATGGCGTGCCGCATACCGTGATCACCGACAATGCCGGCGGCCATCTGATGCAGCGCGGCCAGGTCGACATGGTGATCGTCGGCACCGACCGGACGACGGCGAGCGGCGATGTCGCCAACAAGATCGGGACCTATCTCAAGGCGCTGGCCGCGCATGACACTGGCGTGCCCTTCTATGTTGCGCTGCCCTCGCCGACGATCGACTGGACCCTGTCGGATGGTGTGCGGGGCATTCCGATCGAGGAGCGCTCGGCTCGCGAGGTCACGCATCTCTCCGGGCTGGGCGACGATGGCGAGGTCCGGTCCTTCCAGGTGGTCGCGCCGGGCAGTCCCGCAGCCAACCCGGCCTTCGACGTCACGCCGGCGCGTCTCGTGACCGGGCTGATCACGGAGCGCGGCGTCTGCGAGGCGAGCGCTCAGGGGCTGGCGCGGCTGTTTCCCGCGCGCGCCGGACGGCCGGCGGCTTGAGCAGGATGAGACCATGACCAGACACGAATTCGGCGCAGAGATCGTCGCCGTTGCCCAGGCCATCGACAGAGCGGGTTTCTGCCCGTCGAAATCGGGCAATGTCTCGGCGCGGACGGATGCCGGCTTCCTGATCACGCCCTCGGGCCTGCCCTATGCGCAGACGACACCCGATGATCTGATCGAGCTCTCGCTCGACGGCGCGGTGCTATCGGGCGGGCGCAAGCCGTCCTCGGAATGGCCGTTCCATGCCGCGATCTATCAGGCCAGAAGCGAGGCGCAGGCGATCGTCCACACGCATTCGCCGCGGGCCACCGCGCTCGCCTCGACGCGGCGTGGCATCCCCGCCTTCCACTACATGATCGCGCTCTGCGGCGGGGCCGATGTGCGCTGCGCGGAGTATGCGACCTTCGGCACGCCGGAACTGGCGGAGAACGCGGTGCGGGCGCTGGAGGGGCGCAAGGCGGTGCTGCTCGCCAATCACGGTGTCATCGCGCTCGGCGCCTCGCTCGCCGGGGCGCACCAGATCGTGGCGGAGGTCGAGAACCTGGCAGGCCAGTATCTCGACATCCTCGCTGCGGGTCTGGAGCCGGTCATCCTCGACGAGGCGGAAATGGTGCGGGTGAGCGCGAAGTTCGCGGGATACGGCAAGGTCGGCTGAGGCCAGGGCCTTGGTGCTGGGGTATCTTACGGCTTGTTAATGCCCATGCGGCATGAAAGCCTATGATCCTGTCGCCGTACCTGCATGCCTCCCTGGATATGCTCGGCATTGCTGCCTGCGAGTATGACGCGCGGCTGGATGCTGTCAGCTGGAACAGCACATTCCTCCAGTTCTTCCCGGAGGATGACGGCGAGATCTATGTCGGCGAGCCCTACGCGGACAATCTCGTCCGTTTCTATCACTGTCGCCTGTCTCCGGAGGAGATGCCCGAGGTCGAGCGTTACATCGCGGAGGGCGTTGCGCGCCACGCGAACCAGACGCAGCCCTTCGAATTCATTCATCATGGTCGGCGGCTGCGCGCCTCGTCGCTTCGCGCTCCCGATGGCGGGCGTGTGCGGCTGTGGCAGCGGCTGGATGCCGAACATCGGGCGGAGGCCGTTCCCGAACGCGTGCTGCCCGTGTTCGAGGCGCTGCCCTTCATTCCCGACGGAGCGACCATTCTGGACGCGGATGATCGGATCGTCGCCGCCAACGATGCGTTCAGGCAGCTCTACGGCCTGCCCGGAGACCGGCCGGTGGTCGGCTGCACGCTCGACGACATCACCGCCTGGTGCTGGCGCGATGGTTCACCGGCAGGCGCCTGGCGTGCCGCCATTCGCAATGGCCTGCGCTATGACGGTGCGCCCTTCGAAATCGAGTTGCCCGGCCAGCGCTGGCTGAGGGTCGTCGCCCGCCACAGCCTCGGCGGCATCGGCTTCTTCACCCACGCCGACATCACGGCCGCCAAGCGCCAGCACATCGAACTCGTCGAGGCGCAGGCCGCGCTGCAACGGGCCAATGAAGAACTGGCAAAGCTCGCGGGCACCGATGCGCTGACGGGCCTCGCCAACCGGCGCGCCTTCATGGCGTTCCTCGCGGCCGAGGCCCGGATCGCCAGACCGCTGTCGCTGCTGGCGATCGACGTCGATCATTTCAAGGCGATCAACGACCGCTTCGGCCATCTGGTCGGTGACGCCTGTCTGAGGATGATCGGGTCGATCGTGGCCGAGCAGGCCAGCGGCCACCGGCGGCTCGTGTCCCGCATCGGCGGCGAGGAATTCGGCGTGGTCCTCGGCGGAGCCTCGTTGGCGGACGCTCACCGGATGGGGCTCGCAATCCGCGCGGCGCTGGCCCGCGCGCCATGGCGAAGCCTCCATCCCGAGCTCGACCGCGCGACGGTCTCGATCGGGCTCTGCTCCGCCGAGGGGCCGATCGATGAGGACATGCTTTACGGCTGCGCCGATGAGGCGCTTTACGCGGCCAAGCGCAATGGTCGCGACCGGATCGAGTCGCAACCATTGCCGGGCACGCGCCGCCTGGCTTGACCGGACCGTCTGGAGCCTGAGCGGCGCCACACGGCCGGGCCGTACCGCGTCAGCCCTTCGTCCAGGCCGCATACCAGCGCTTGAACAGCGCGAGCTGGGTGCGGGCGTAGTGCTTCTGGCCGTCGCTGAGGCTGTCGGAGGCGTTGAAGTGCAGCTCGTATTCGGGGCTGCCCTCGAGCACCATCAGATATTTGTAGAACAGCACGAGGTCGGGGCCCTCGTCGAAGCTCGACAGCACGGCCAGTGCGCCGTCGAGTTCGAGCGCCTTGGCGCGGGCCGCGACATCGCCTGTGGCGGCCTGCTCGCAGAGCGCCACCAGATGCAGGACGGGCTTGGGCAGCACGTTGCCGATGCCGGTGATCGCGCCGCTGGCGCCGCAATTGACGAAGCCGTGGAAGACCTGCGTGTCGACGCCGACCATCAGGGTGATGTCGTCGGACTGGCCGGTGATG
This sequence comes from Allobosea sp., assembly GCF_030695125.1. Taxonomy (GTDB): domain Bacteria; phylum Pseudomonadota; class Alphaproteobacteria; order Rhizobiales; family Beijerinckiaceae; genus Allobosea. Next base: position 131,751 of record NZ_JAUYTP010000018.1, read on the forward strand.
TTCTCGGCCGCATAGGTCAGGCTCTTGGCGCCGCCGAATTCCTTGAAGCCGATCAGGTTGGGAAAGTCCGCGCGGAGCTGGAAGAACAGGTCCGCGCGGGTCTCGAAGCCGTAATAGGGGCTGTTGTAGATCACCGCCGGCAGGCCGTTGGCGGCTTGCAGGATCGCGGCGAAATGCGCCTTCTGGGCGGACGGCGAGGGGCCGCGCGAGAGCACGCGGGGGATGACCATCAACCCCTTGGCGCCGACCGCGCTGGCATGGGCGGCGAGCGCCGCGGCGCGCTGCGTGTTCTGCGCGCCTGTGCCGACGATGACCGGAATGCCCGCTTTGGTCAGCCGCGCGGTGCCTTCCATGCGCTGCTCGTCGGTCAGCAGCGGCCAGTCGCCCATCGAGCCGCAATAGACCACCGCCGACATGCCGGCCGCGATCAGCTCCTGGCCCTTGCGAACAAGGGCGTCGAAATCGGGCGTCCTGTCGGCCCGGCAGGGCGTCATGAGGGCGGGGATGGTGCCGGCGAAGACATCCGAAGCCATGGAGCGTGTCCTTTGTGTGGGCGTGGGCCAGTTTGATCGGGGAAACGGGAGCGCGGCGTGGGCCTCGGGATTGGTGGCCCTCAGGCGTCCTGGCCGAAGGGGTCGTCGATGGTGTGGGCGGGCTTCGTGAACCAGCGCGCGCCGTCCTCCGTCATATAGGCGATGTCCTCGAGGCGGACGCCGAACTCGCCGTAAATGCACATCATCGGCTCGACCGAGAAGCACATGCCGACGGCCAGCGGGGTCTTGTTGCCCTTGACCATATAGGGCTCCTCATGGACGTCGAGACCCAGCCCGTGCCCGGTCCGGTGGGGCAGGCCGGGTACCTTGTAGCCGGGACCGTATCCTGCCGCCTCGATGACGCCGCGCGCGCCGATGTCGACATTTTCGCAGGGCGCGCCGAGCTGGGCGGCCGCGAAGCCGGCGAGCTGGGCCTTCTTCTCCAGGTTCCAGATCTCGCGCTGGCGCGGGCTCGGCTCGCCGAAGACATAGGTGCGGGTGATGTCGGAGCGATAGCCGCCGACCTTGGTGCCCATGTCGATAAGCACCATGTCGCCCTCGACCAGGGTCTGCTCATGGGGGACGCCATGGGGGTAGGCGGTCGCCTCGCCGAACTGGGCGGCGCCGAAGGACGTGCTCATGCCGAGCTTGCGATGGGCGCGGTCGAGGAAGTCCCGGGTCTGGGCAGTCGTCACGCCGGCCTGCAGGGCGCGGGCGGCGGCGCGGTGGACCGCCAGGGTGATGTCCATGGCGCGCTGGATCAGGGCGATCTCGGCGGCTGATTTCAGCTGCCGGCAGGCGGCAGTGATCGTGCCGCCCTGTGCGAAGGTGAAGCGGTTGCCGGCCTTGCGCAGCCCGTCGACGATGAAGAACGGGGTCTGCGGGTCGAGCGCGACCTGCCCGCTGTCATAGCCCATGCTGCGGATGGTCTCGATGACCAGCTGCGTCGGGTCCTCATGCTCTTCCCAGCAGCGGACATCGTCGCCGAAGCGCATGTATTCGCGCGTCTTGGGCTCCTCGAAGGCGGGACTCAGATAGGCGATCTCGCCCTCGGCGGGGATGATCGCGCCGTGCAGGCGCTCGCTGGGATGAAGCTCGATGCCGGTGAAATAGGCCAGGCTTGTCGAGGTATCCAGATAGAGGGCCTGCAGGCCCTGTGCGCGCAGCAGGCCCTGCGCCCGGGCGACGCGCTGCTTGAATTCCGTCACCGCGATCGGCTCGATCCCGTCGGTCATCGGCTTCAGCCCGGCGAGTTCCGCCTCGAAGCTCGATCCGCCTACTCCGGTCGTCATGGTCGCTTGTCCTTAAGCATCAGGCTGGGCAAAGGGAGGAAGGGGGGCGCCACGTCGGCGCCGCCCTTGCCATTAGGGGACATGGATCGTTCCCGAAAGGCGGAGGCGCGGGCGAAGCGGCGCCTCCGGATCGTCTGGCTTCGGATCGGCTTTGGGCTCAGCCGTCCTGCCAGCGCTGCTGCAGCGCCGTCGCCGACATCAGGTCGAAGGAGAGGTCGGAGATCTGCCAGAAGCGCGTGCTGTCCTGCTGGAAGGCCCAGAGGTGGTCGTAGATCTTTTTGAATGCGGGGTTGGCGGCCGACATCTCGGCGTAGAGATCCTTGGTGTGCTTGTAGCTCGCCTTGAGGATGTCGTTGGGCAGCGGGCGTAGCTGCGCGCCGCCGGCAATCAGCCGCTTCAGGGCCGGCGGGTTGAGCGCGTCATATTTCGCCTGCATGTCGTGGCCGGAGGCCATCGCGCAGGTCTTGAGCACCCGCTGATAGGTCGGTGGCAGGCTGTTCCACTTCTCCAGATTGATGAAGAAGCTCAGTTCCGCGCAGCCGTCCCAGAAGCCGGGATAGTAGTAATAGGGCGCGACGCGGGCGAAGCCGAGCTTCTCGTCGTCATAGGGACCGACGAACTCGACCGCATCGAGCACGCCGCGTTCCAGCGCCGGGTAGATGTCGCCGGCGCCGAGCTGCTGCGGCACCACGCCCATCTTCTGCAGGACATTGCCGCCCAGCCCGCCGATGCGCATCTTCAGGCCTTGGAGATCGGCCGCCGACTTGATCTCCTTGCGGAACCAGCCACCCATCTGCGCCCCGGTGTTGCCGGCGGGCAGATTGTAGATGTTGAACTTGGCATAGAACTCGTTGAGCAGTTCGAGCCCGCCGGCATGGAACAGCCAGGCCTGCATCTGGCGGCTGTTGGGCCCCCAGGGAATGACCGTGCCGAAGGCGAAGGCGGTGTCCTTGCCGATATAGAAATAGGAGCCGGAATGGCCCATCTCGACGGTGCCGTTGGTCACGGCGTCGGCGACCTGCAGCGCCGGTACGATCTCGCCGGCCGCGAAGACCTGGATCTTGAACTTGCCGTCGGTGACGGCCGAGACGGCTTCCGAAAGATGCGTGCAGGCGCCATAGAGCGTCTCCAGCGACTTGGGATAGCTCGACGCCAGTCGCCAGGTCACGGTGGGCGTGCTCTGAGCGATCGCCGGGGCGGCGATGCCGGCGGCCGCGCCTGCCGCGGCGCCCTTCAACAATAATCTGCGCTTCATGACCGTCGTTTCCTGCCCATTGTTCTTATGTCGCCGTGATCGGCGTATCGGCAGCTTGGCATGGCGCGCGAGGGCGGGGCAACGAGCGCCATTGCATGACCGTCCGGCAGTGGGCGAGGCCGGTGCGCCTCAGGCGCGGGCACGTTCTTCCATCAGCTTGACCATGACGGTCAGCAACCGGTTGGCGGGCGTCGGGACCCCGAGCCGCTCGCCGGTCCGCACGACATAGCCGTTGAGATGGTCGATCTCGCTGGCCTTGCCGCGGGCGAGGTCCTGCGCCGTCGAGGAGGATTGCGCCGGCATGGCCGGGGCGAGCGCCAGGACGGTGTCGAGGATCTCGGGGCCGATGGCGATGCCGGCGGCCTGCGCCACCGCGCGGCACTCCGCGACGATGTCGGCCATGCTGTGGCGCACGCCCTCGACCGCGATCATCCGGCCATAGGGCAGTTGCGGAATGGCGGAGAGGCCGTTGTAGGCGCAGTTGACGACGAGCTTGGTCCAGAGCGCGCCGATGACGTTCTCCGAGACCTCGGTGGGGATGCCGGCCTGGCCGAAGCTCGTGGCGATGGCGGCGCTGGTCGCGCCGGGGCCGATGACGAGTTCGCCGCGCCCGTGATGGCGGACATGGCCGGGGCCGGGCATCTCGACGGCGACATAGACCGCGGCCGGGATCACCGGGCGGCCGAGGACGTCCTGCAGGCGCGGCGCATTGTCGACGCCGTTCTGCAGGCTCAGAATCGTGGCGTTGGCTGCGAGGTGGGGCGCGATGGCGCGGCCGGCCTCTTGCGTGTCGCCCGACTTCACGCAGAACAGCACGATGTCGGCGCCGGCGACGCCCGAGGGCACGGTCGTGGCCTTGACGGGCAGCGTCTCCGTCGTCCCCCGTGCCTCGAAGACGAGGCCGTGCCGCGCGATCGCCTGGACATGCGGGGGCCGCGCGATCAGCGTCACGCCATGGCCGGCGCGCGCCAGCATCGCCCCGTAATAGCAGCCGACGCCGCCGGCTCCCATGATAGCGATATTCATCGGTTGGCTCCCTGCCTGGGCCAGAGATGGTCGCTACCCAGCTCCGTGGGCTCGGCGCAACCAAGATGGATCAGCGTGTTGAGGAAGTCCGCCCGCAGGATGTCGATGATCGCCCTCGGGCCGTCGGACAGACCGAGCGCCGCGACGGCAAACAGGAACGGCCGGCCGAGCAGGACGAAATCGGCGCCGCAGGCGAGGCTGCGCGCGATGTCGTCGCCGGTGCGCACGCCGCTGTCGAGGATCAGGGCCAGCCGGTCGCCGCAGGCCTCGCGGATGCGCGGCAGCACCTCGATCGAGGACGGCGCGGAATCGAGCTGGCGCCCGCCATGGTTGGAGACGACGACGCCGTCGGCGCCAATGCGCTCGGCCATCAGCGCATCCTGCGGGTTGAGGATGCCCTTGATGACGAGATGATGCGGCCAGGCCTTGCGGATCGCCTCGATGCGAGCCCAGTCGAGGCCGGGGCAGGAGAGCTGGCGGGCGACGAACTCGGCATGGGCGAGGCCGCTCAGCGACCCCTTGTTCTCGATGAAGTTCGCCATGCCCGGCCGTTCGCCGCGCGCGGCCCGCCAGAGCCAGCCGGGATGGCGCGCGACGTCGAGGATGGTGGCGAGCGAGGGTTTCAGGGGGATGGCGAGGCCGTTGGTCAGGTCGCGCACGCGCCGCGCCGGCACGGGGATGTCGATGGTGACGACGAGTGTCGTCACGCCGGCCGCGAGCGCCCGCTGCATCAGCCCGGCGGCGATGGTCTCGTCGGCGCCCGGGTAGAGCTGGAACCAGAGATTGTCCTGGGCGATGCCGGCGATGGTCTCGATCGAGGTCGTGGCGGCGGTCGAGAGCACGTAAGGGATGTTCTGCGCCTTGGCCGCCGCGGCGAGCGCGCGGTCGGTCCCGGGGCAGACGAGATCGGCGAAACCCATCGGCGCGACGCCGAAGGGGGCGGCATAGCGGCGGCCGAACAGCGTGACCTGTGTGTGCGCGGCCGCGCAGTCGCGCAGGGCCTGCGGCATCAGGGCGATCTCGCTGAAGCGTGCCCGGTTGCGTGTGACCGCCTGTTCGGCGCCGGCGCCGCCCTCGATGAAGTCGTAGACCGCGCGGGGCAGGCGCTTGCGGGCGCGCGCCGCCATCTGGGCCGTGCTGAAGATGCGGGCTGCCGCCACGATGCGCTCCTCCCGGAGATGTCTGGCGGGCGGCTCTGCGGCCACCTCGCGCACCCTCCCTACAGGCTGTGCCGGGCCCGCAGAAGCGTCACGGCTGCGATGGGGCTCGTCGGGGAAAGCAGGGCGGGTGGCGTCAACCCGGCTTGCGCTCGACGAAAACGCAGCCGTCGAAGCTGAAGACCTCTTCGCCGTTCTGGTTCACACCGGTGTTGCGGTGGAAGAACAGGCCCCATTGCGGGCGCGAGGTGCTGGCGCGCTTGTCGGTGACCTCGGAATGGTAGGTGATGCGGTCTCCGGCGAAGACCGGCCGCGTCCAGCGCAGGTTCTTGAATCCCGGTGAGGGCCCCAGCCGCGGCGCGTGGCCCGCCCCAAAAGCGGCGAGCTGGCGGCGGCGATGGGTGACCATGGTCGCCATCCAGACCGAGGCCGTATGCCAGCCCGAGGCGGCGAGCCGGCCGAAGGAGGAGGCGGCCGCCGCCGCTTCGTCCATGTGGAAGGGCTGGGGGTCGAAGGCGCGCGCGAAGGCGACGATCTCGTCAGCCGTGAAGACCGTGCTGCCGAGCTCGAAGCGGTCGCCGATCGCGATGTCCTCGAAGAAGCGCGCGGCCGGCGTCGGTTCGGTCGGCGGCTCGATCGGGGAGGGCGAGGATGGCGGGACGTAGAGCGGCGGATGGGCCAGCCAGTCGCCTGCGGGCTGCAGGGCGGCGACGCCGCGCCGGCCGAACATGATCCAGTTGGCCTGCTCCAGCACCGGCTCGTCGCGCTGGTTCAGCAGTTCGAGCTTGAAGCGGACGAGGCCCATTTCCGGGCGCGAGCGCGAGGGCTTGATCTCGGTGACGGTGCGGCGGCCGTGCAGCATGTCGCCCGGCTGGACCGGGCGCAGCCATTTCACCTCCTCGACGCCGGGCGCGCCCATACCCGAGGAGTTGAGCAGGAAGCTCTGCGCCATCAGCCGCATCAGGATCGAGCAGCTGTGCCAGCCCGAGGCGATCAGCGTGCCGACGAAGCTCGCCTTCGCCTTCTCGGGATCGACGTGGAAATCCTGCGCGTCGAAGCGGGAGGCGAAGGCGACGATGTCTCCTTCTGCGACCGCGAGGCTGCCCATGGGCACCGTCTCGCCGACGATGAAGTCCTCGAAAAACAGCATCGCCGTTGGCGCCCGTTCAGTTGGCGAAGCGGAAATGCAGCACGTCGCCGTCCGCGACGACGTATTCCTTGCCTTCCAGCCGGAACTTGCCGGCCTCGCGCGCGCCGCTCTCGCCCTTGTTGGCGATGTAGTCGTCATAGGCGATCGTTTCGGCGCGGATATAGCCCTTCTCGAAGTCGCTATGGATCACGCCGGCGGCGGCGGGGCCCTTGGTGCCCTTCTCGATCGTCCAGGCGCGCGCCTCCTTCGGCCCGACCGTGAAATAGGTGACGAGGTGGAGCAGGGCGTAGCCGGCACGGATGACGCGGTTGAGACCAGGCTCCTCCAGGCCGACGGCCTCGAGATAGTCCTTCTGGTCGGCGGCGGGCAGGACGGCGATCTCGCTCTCGATCTTGGCGGAGACGACGACAGCGACGGCGTTCTCTTCAGCCGCCCGGGCCTTCACCTGCTCGGAGAAGGCATTGCCCTTGTCGGCGGCGGCCTCCTCGACATTGCAGACATAGAGGACGGGCTTGGAGGAGAGCAGGCCGAGCGTCTCGAACATCTTGCGCTCGTCGGCCGCGACCTGGACGAGGCGGGCCGGCTTGCCCTCGCGCAGCAGCACGAGGCAGCGGTTCATCAGATCGGCCAGTTCCTTGGCCTCCTTGTCGCCGGTCTTGGCCTTCTTCTCCAGCGGCAGGACGCGCTTCTCGAGGCTTTCGAGATCGGCCAGCATCAACTCGGTCTCGATGATCTCGATGTCGTTGATCGGCGCGACCTTGCCCTCGACATGGGTGATGTCGCCATCCTCGAAGCAGCGCACGACATGGGCGATGGCGTCGCATTCGCGAATATTGGCGAGGAACTGGTTGCCGAGGCCTTCGCCCTTCGAGGCGCCGCGCACGAGGCCGGCGATGTCGACGAAGGTCAGCCGCGTCGGGATGATCTCCTTCGAGCCCGCGATGGCGGCGAGCTTCTCCAGCCGGGGATCAGGCACCGCGACGTCGCCGACATTGGGCTCGATCGTGCAGAACGGGTAGTTCGCCGCCTGGGCGGCCGCCGTCTGCGTCAGCGCGTTGAAGAGTGTCGACTTGCCGACATTCGGCAGGCCGACGATACCGCATTTGAAACCCATGGTGGTCTTTCGAACTGTCAGATGGTGAGTACGGCGTCGACTGCCGTCGAGAATGGATTGAGGATCGTCAGATCGCCAATCTGCTGGCCGGACGCAAGGTCCTCGGACAGAAAGATGTCGCAGCCATGCGCTAGCGCGGCGGCGATCAATGTCGAATCGAAGAACGAGAACCGGTAGCGAGCATGGACCGACAAGGCGTCGAGCGATGTCTGCGCGGTCATCGCGACCTTGCACCATGGTGTCATCGCCAGCAGAAAACGCGCCAGTTCGTCCCGCGTCACCGAGGGGAACTTGCGCAGGACGTTGTGGGCAAACTCGTTCATGACCTGCGGGCTGATGACGATCAGGTCACGCTCGGCGAGCGCGCTGATCCAATGCCGCGCAATCGCCTGCTTCTGCGGTTCGCGGGAATCGTTCAGATACAGCATCACGTTCGTGTCGATGAAACAGGCGTTCGGCATAGATGTCCTCGCGACTGGTCCGCTCGCTCGCGATGCCGGGAAGATCAGGCCCGGCGAGGAAAGCATCCAGCGCCGCCCTTTGCGTCATTGCGCGACCGAGCCTGCTTTCCGCCAACTCCGCCATGAATTTCGACATGCTCTTGCCTTCGCGCGCCGCCTCGACGCGCATCCGGCTGTAAAGATCATCGGGCAAAGTGATGGTGATGTTCTTCATCGCGGCTCCACGCGCATTCTTGTCGTGTTTCCGTGTTTTCGTGTCAAGCCTCGCGGGGCGCTCTTGGCAACCCGTTGCGCTGGGAGTGCCCTCACGCGAACGTGCGTGGCAAGGACGAGGAGGGGAGCCCACGACTGTCCCGCGACATTCTTCAGCACTGGAACCCCCGCCCATGCGCTCGCTCGCCACTGCCTGCCTCATCCTCGGCCTCACCGTCTCAGCCTCCGCCCAGTCGCCGACGACGCGCATTCGTGGCGAGGTCGAGACCGCCGAGGGCAACACGCTCATGATCAAGACCGTCGATGGCGCCTCGGCGAAGGTCGCGCTGGCGCCGGGCTATTCGGTCGGTGGCGTGGTCAAGGCGACGACGGCCGACATCAAGAAGGGCGGCTTCGTCGGCGTCGGTGCGCGGCCGCAGCCGGACGGCTCGCTGCTGGCGGTGCAGGTCTTCATCTTCCCCGAGGCGATGCGCGGCACGGGCGAGGGGCACCGCCCCTGGGGCGTGCTGCCGGATTCGACCATGACCAACGCCACCGTCGCTGAGACCGTCTCGCGCGTCGAGGGCGCCGGCATCGTGCTGAGCTATCCGGGCGGCGAGCAGAGAGTGACCATTCCGGCCGATGCCAACATCATCATGGCCGCGCCGGCCGACGTCTCGGAGCTGAAGGCGGGCGCGCAGGTGGCGATGACGGCGACCAGACAGGCCGATGGCAGCTTCAGCGCCAGCCGCGTGACGCTCGCCAAGCCCGGCGCGCAACTGCCCTACTGAACGGCCTCAGTCGCCGGACTTCTCGCCGAGGCGCTTCACCGCGCCGTGGCCGCGCGCCTCCATGAAGAGGTGCACCTTGTTCTGAAAGCCGGCGTCGTCGTGCTTCGCCAGCAACTCGGCGTTGTCGGCGCAGGCGGTGCAGAGATCCTCGACCCAGGGACCCTCCGCCTTGCCGAAATCGTTCAGCACATAGGCGTGCACGAGCTCCTTCAGCCCGGGATGCCCGATGCCCATGCGGACCCGGCGGTACTCGTTGCCGATCGCCGCCGTGGTCGAGCGCAGGCCGTTATGGCCGGCATTGCCGCCACCGAGCTTCACCCGCAGCTTGGCGGGGGCGAGGTCGAGTTCGTCATGGAAGACGATGACGTCGGCGGGCGCGACCTTGAAGAAGCGTGCGGCCTCGCCGATCGCGCGGCCGGATTCGTTCATGTAGGTCTGGGGCTTGAGCAGGACGACCTTCTCGGTCCCGATCGTCGCCTCGCAGGCCTCGGCCTGGAAGCGGCCGCGCCAGGGCGAGGCGCGATGCGTACGCGCGATGGCGTCCAGCGCCATGAAGCCGATATTGTGGCGGTTGCGGGCATAGCGCGCGCCCGGATTGCCCAGTCCTGCGAAGATCAGCATGGTGATGGTTGTGCCTCACAGCAAAACGGCCGGGAAGCCCCGGCCGTCCGCAGTCTCTGAAGTCGGCGATCGTGCCTGATCAAGCCTTCGGCTTGGTCTCGGCAGGAGCGGCGGCGGCCTCAGCCGCGTCTTCGGTTTCCTCAGCCATCGGCGGAACGATCGTCACGATGGTGGCGTCGGAGCCGACCGAGAGCTTGGCGCCCTTGGGCAGCTTGATCACGCTGGCTTCGAGGGAGTCGCCGATCTCCAGACCGGCCACCGAAACCTCGAAGGCCTCGGGAATGTTCTCGGGCTCGACCGTGATCTCGAGCGCGTGCTCGACGATCTGAACGGCACCGCCGTTCTTGACGCCCGGGCTGGCATCCTGGCCGACGACATGGATCGGAATCTCGACCGTCACGGTCTGGCCGGCGGCGACACGCAGGAAATCGACGTGGATCGGGAAATCCTTGACCGGATCGAGCTGGTAGTCGCGCGGGATGACCCGCTGCGTCTTGCCGTCGACGCTGATTTCGAACAGCGTGGTCAGGAAATGGCCGCCATAGATCATCAGGCGGGTCTTGTTGGCGTCGAGCGCGATCGCCTCGGGAGCGGCGCCGCCCCCATAGATCACGGCGGGTGTCAGGCCTTGACGACGAACTGCACGGGCGGCCCCCTTGCCGACCTGTGCGCGCGCCGAAGCCTCGATTTGCTTCACGGCGGTCATGGTTTAGTCCTTGCTTGAAATGAGAAGGCCGCCTGCTGGCGGCCTCATGGCAGTTTTGCGCCCGTGCCTCCAAGGGTGTCAGTCGGGTGCTGGCAGGCTCATAAGCGAAAAGCGTGTCGATCTCAAGCCCGCAGGCACCGCTCAAGCCGCCGAGGCGGTGACGCCTTGCAGCGCGGCGAGGGGCCGGTCGGGCTTGCGGCCGAGACGCTGCAGCAACTCGCCGACGAGACCGGCGGGCATCGCCGGCGCATAAAGGAAGCCCTGACCGAGCCGACCGCCCTTGGCGCGCAGCCAGTCCGCCTGGGCCTGCGTCTCGATGCCCTCGGCAATGATCTTCATGTCGAGCCGGTTGGCGATCCGAACCATCGCCTCGACGATGACACTGCTCTTGGCGCTGCTCTGGGCTGCCGCGATGAAGGAGCGGTCGATCTTGATGATGTCGACGGGAAAGTCGAGGAGGTGCGTGAGCGAGGCGAAGCCGGTGCCGAAATCATCGAGCGCCACGCAGATGCCGTGTTCGCGCAGCGCCGCGATCGTGCGGGCGACGCCGTCCTTGCGGCCGCCCATGAAGACCTGCTCGGTGATCTCGATGACGAGATTCCGAGGCGGGACCCCGACCCGCTCCAGCGCCTTGACGATGCGCTGGACGAGGTCGCCCTTCTCGAAATCGGCGGCCGTCACGTTCAGGCCGACATGTTGGATGTCGAGGCCGGCCCGCTTCCAGGCTGCGATGTCGCCGGCGACGGCGCCGAGCATCTGCCCGGTGAGCCGGTAGGCGACTTTCGGGTCGCCGAGAGCCTCCTGAAACTCGCCGGCCGAGGCGATGCGCCCGTCCGGCATCCGCATGCGGGCGAGAGCCTCCAGGCCGACGATCTCGCCGGTGTCGATGCGAACAACGGGCTGGTAATGGGCGATCACGCGTCCTTCGGTCAGGGCCTCGGCGACATCGCGCTTGGTCTGCAGACGGCGGATCATCGAGGAGCGCAGGCCCTCCCTGAAGCGGACATAGCCTCCGCGGCGCGTCTCCTTGGCGTGGTACAAGGCGAAGTCGGCGTCCTGCCGCAGCTTGACGGTGTCGCCACGCTGTTCGTCGGCCAACGCCGCGCCGATGGTCACGCTCGGCATGATGCCATTGCCGTCATGGTCGAGCGGGCGTGCCATGCCGGCGATGATCGCGCTGGCGACGAGGCGCATATCCGCGGCGCGGCTCCCCTTGGGCAGGAGCACCGCGAATTCGTCACCGCCGATGCGGAAGGCGGTGGCCTGGCCGACAACGGCCTGGATGCGGGCCGCCACCGTCGCGATCAGCGCATCGCCTGCGGCATGGCCCATCGTGTCGTTGATCACCTTGAGATGGTCGATGTCGATCAGCATCAAGCCGAAATCCGTCGTCACCCCGGCGTTCATCTGGGTGATCGATTCGTTGAAGCTCGCCCGGTTGGGCAGGCCGGTCAGCGTGTCGAAATAGGCGAGCCGATGATTGCGGGCGCGGACTTCCTCATGCTCGATCGCGATCGCGCAGAGATGGAGGCAGGTCGCGACGATCTGGCGCTCGATGGCGTCGGGGCCGCGGGGGTGGTCGTAGTAGAAGGCGAAGCTCCCGACCACGCGTCCGTCGCGTGCGTTGATCGGGCTCGACCAGCAGGCGCGCAGGCCAAGCGGCAAAACGAGATGGGTGAAACCCTGCCAGAGCGGATCGGTCGCGATATCCGTGACGCAGACCGGCTCGCCGCGAAAGATCGCCGTGCCGCAGGAGCCGACGCGCGGTCCCGCCGGCACCCCGGTGACGGCGGCGGCGTAGGCATCGGGCAGGCTCGGGGCCGCCAGCGCGATCAGGCGATTGTCACTGTCGACGGTCACGACCGAGCAGATCACGCCAGGGGCGATGGCCTCGGCGCGCAGGCACAAGCGCTGCATGATGGCGCGCAAGGCCTCCCCGCGGGCAATGGCCTCCAGAATTTCGTTCTGGAGCGCTTGCAGGCGCTCGGACGAACAGTTTTCACACATCGACGCCCACCTTGACCATGCGGCAGCTATGCCGGCGCGGCGTGAAAGTGAGGTTTCGGCGATGTTTCAAATTGCGCGGATCCGAAAATCGCGCTCCGGCCACGCGCCTTCGGGCGTTCAGGCGGCCGCCAGCCCGAGCCGCTCGTCGCGGCGGCGCAGCAGATGCATCAGGGGCAGAGCCAGCAGCACCATCCAGGCCTTGCCGATGATCTGGCCGCTCAGGAAATCGAGGCTGCCGAAGGCGAGCTGCAGGAAGACGATGCTGTCGACCACGAGGCCGATCAGGCTCGACGCGACCACCGCAGTGACGAAGCGGCGCTTCTGCAGGGGCGTGTAGACGGCGAAATCGGCGAGCTCCGACAACAGGAAGGCGGCGACCGAAGCGACCACGATCGCGGGGGGCGCCAGGAAGCCCGAGATCGCGGCGCCGACCGCAATCGCGCCCAGCGCCGCGGGCGCGCCGAGGCGACGCTGGACGATGTCGCGCAGCACGAGCGCCAGCCCGATCATCAGCACGCCGCTCGGCGCCTTGATGCCGGGCCAGACCGGGACGAGGCAGGGGCCATTGGGCACGCAGACCGTGCCGGCATTGCCGATCAGCCAGTTGGCGGCCGGAATGGTCAGGGTGAAGAGGGCGAGGGCAACGAGCCCTTCGACCCTGCGCTGGCGGTCAAGAGTCATAGGATGGTCCGCTGTCGTCGGGAGAAATCAGATAGGCGCCGTAGCCCCTGGCGCGCAGGTCGCAGGCCGGGCAGTGGCCGCAGCCATAGCCCCAGGGATGGCGGGTCGAACGGTCGCCGAGATAGCAGCTGTGGCTGTCCTCGACGACGAGATCGAGCAGGGGCTCTCCGCCCAGCGCCCTGGCGAGCGCAAAGGTCTGGGCCTTGTCGCGCCACATCAGCGGGGTGTGCAGCACCAGCCTGCGATCGAGCCCTAGGCCCAGCGCGACCTGCATCGCCTTGATGGTGTCGTCGCGACAATCGGGATAGCCGGAATAGTCGGTCTCGCAGACGCCCAGCACGATATGCCGTGCGCCCCGCCGATAGGCGAGCGCCGCGGCGAAGGTCAGGAAAATCAGGTTGCGGCCGGGCACGAAGGTGGTCGGCAGGCCGGTTTCGGCGAAGGCGATCTCGCTGTCGCGGGTGAGCGCGGTCTCGGAAATCGCGCCCAGCGCGGCGAGGTCGATCAGATGATCGGCGCCCAGCCGCGCGGCATAGGTCGGCGACAGTGCCGGCAGCCGGTCGCGGATCACCGCCCGGCAGTCCAGCTCGACGCGGTGGCGCTGGCCATAGTCGAAGCCGACGGTCTCGACCGCATCGAAGCGGTCGAGCGCCCAGGCGAGCGCGACGGTCGAATCCTGGCCGCCCGAGAACAGGACGAGGGCGCGGCTGTCGCTCATCTCGTTCTCCTCAGCCCTCATCCTGAGGAGCGGCCGCAAGGCCGTGTCTCGAAGGATGTTCCAGAGCGCGCTGGAGCATCCTTCGAGACGCCGCTGCGCGGCTCCTCAGGATGAGGGCTGTGAATAATGCCGACACTTTGTCAGTCGAACAGGCTGGAGACGCTGGTTTCCTGCGCCGTGCGCTCGATCGCCTCGCCCATCAGTTGCGCGATCGAGAGGACGCGGATGTTGCGCGCGACCTTCACGGCTTCGGTCGGCATGATCGAATCGGTGATCACGAGCTCCTTGAGCTTGGAATTGGCGATGCGCGCCACGGCGCCGCCCGAGAGCACGCCATGGGTGATGTAGGCGTAGACCTCTGCCGCGCCCTGGGCGAGCAGCGCCTCGGCGGCGTTCACCAGCGTGCCGCCGGAATCGACGATGTCGTCGAGCAGGATGCAGGAGCGGCCTTCGACCGAGCCGATGATGTTCATGACCTCGGACTCGCCGGGCCGGTCGCGGCGCTTGTCGACGATGGCGAGCGGGGCGTCGATGCGCTTGGCGAGCGCACGGGCACGTACCACGCCGCCGACGTCGGGCGAGACGACCATGGCGTTCTTGTAGTCGAGCCGCTCCTTGATATCGCGCGACATCAGCGGGGCGCCGAACAGGTTGTCGGTCGGGATGTCGAAGAAGCCCTGGATCTGCCCGGCATGCAGGTCGAGCGTCAGCACGCGGTCGACGCCGGCATGGGTGATCAGGTTGGCGACGAGCTTGGCCGAGATCGGCGTGCGGCCCGACGCGCGCCGGTCCTGCCGCGCATAGCCGAAATAGGGGATCACCGCCGTGATGCGGCGCGCCGATGAGCGGCGCAACGCATCGGTGATGATCAGCAGTTCCATCAGATGGTCGTTGGTCGGGAAGGAGGTCGACTGGATGATGAAGACATCCTGGCCGCGCACGTTCTCCTGGATCTCGACGAAGACCTCCATGTCGGCGAAACGCCGCACGACCGCCTTGGCGAGCGGAATCCCGAGATGGGTGCAGATCGCTTCCGCGAGCGGCCGGTTGGAATTGCCGGCGACGACTTTGAACGAAGAAGGCATGCCGTGGCGCACCGTTTACAGCTGGCTGGGCGGGCCTGCATGAAGCCGGCTCGGGTCGCAGGGCTCTTAACAGCGGTGTGACAGCGAGTCGACCGCTGCACTGCGAAAGGCGTGTGAAATGGTTGCTGGGCGGCTTTCGGCGCCCTTCTGTCGGATCGACGGCTGACGCTCCGGGGCTCGGCCGGGGTCCGGGGCCGCCCGGGCCGATCGCGGCTCCCGCCTCCAGAGCGTCCTGTTCGTCAGAGTTTCTTGCCGGCCGCCGCCGATGCGGTGGCGGCGGTGCGGCCGGTCGCCGGCGCGGTCGTCGCCTTGGCCTTGTCGGCTGGCAGGACGGTTTCGACGGCCGGCGTCGTCACCAGGAAACTCGCGATCGCGTCCATCGATTCGGCCGCCGCCTTGGCGACGATGGTCTGGTCGATGCCGGACCACGGATCCGAGGTGCCGCCGCGCCGGCCGAGGCTTTCGCCCTGGACGCGCTGGGCGCGCTTCTTGGTCTCGTCATAGACATCCCAGACGAAGGCGAGCGAGGTCTGGCCGTCCTCGGTCGGCTGGGCTGTGAGATAGCCGCGAACGCGGAAGCGGGCCGGCTTGTCGCCGGGGACGATTTCCATGCGCCGCTCGGCGGCGGCCTCGCCGAGAAGCCCGGCAAAGCGGGTCGTCACGGCATCAGGTGCACCCGAAATGCTCTGCACGGAGACCGGCACGCCCGGCGCATCGACGCGCGGTCGCGCGGCCGTGGTGGTTTCCTGGCAGCCGGCAAGCGCCAGCGCCAAGGCGGGCCCCAGAACGAGGCCGCTCAAACGATCGATCATGACGCCTCCCGCTTGTCTTTGCGCGTACGGGTTGGAGTGCCTGGGTAGTCCCTGTGACGCCTTTCTAGGCGCAACGCCGCGCGAGGTCCAGATCGTCCGTCCGGGCCCGGGTTGCCCGCGTCCCGGCGCCGCGATTGCGGCGCGCGGCATCCTCGCCCATATAACCGGCGACAGGGCGCATGAGGCCCGGACCGGAGAGCCCCCATGGTCACGACCAGCAGCCGTATCCTCGACGACATCGCCCGTCTCGCCACCGATGCCGCTGGTGCGGCCCAGGGCGTGCGTCGCGAGGTCGAGACCGTCGTGAAGACGCAGATCGAGCGCCTCCTGCGCGATCTCGACGTGGTCACGCGCGAGGAGTTCGAGGCCGTGCGCGAGATGGCGGTGCTGGCCCGCGAGGAGAACGACAAGCTCAGCCAGCGCCTCGCAGCGCTCGAGGCCGCGCAGCCCAAGCCCTGACCGAACCCGCCCCGAGGCGGGCTCCGCGTCAAACGCCTGGGACACACCACCGTCTGCTGCTCACGGAAGCTTGCGCCGGACGCTCGCGGGTGCGGCCATGGGCCGACGCCTGACGGCTGCGTCCACAGCCATGTGCTGTGGACAGGCTCCGACGGGGATTGAGCCCACCTCCGAATCCGCCGAGCGTTACATCGTGTTGGGAGTGTCACACGCCCTGCGCTAACGTCGGTGGAGAAATTGATTCGTCAGTCCAGCCGCTTAGGCCGGGTTCGTCGAAGCGTTGCACCCGGTTTTCGTCCGGCTCTGCGCCTGTGGGTTGTGTTCCTTCAGCTTTCCCGTCGCCGTGTTCCCGTTCTCGAACGCGCCGGACCGCGCCCCCGCGGCGTCCGGCAGTTGGACCCAAGGGCATGATGGATCTCGAACTGGACAGCGAACTCGAACGGCCGTCCAACCCACTGGACCTGATCGAACGGCTGGCCGCGCTCAACAACTGGGCCTTCGACCGCGACAGCGACGACGAATTGTCGGTCGCCGTCTCCGGCGGCTGGTCGGACTACCACGTCGCCATCACCTGGCTGGAGGAGGTCGAGGCGATCCACATCGCCTGCGCCTTCGATCTCAAGGTGCCCGAGCGGCGGCGCGGCGAGGTGCTGCAGCTGGTCAGCCTCGTCAACGAGCAGCTCTGGCTCGGCCATTTCGATCTCTGGAGCTCGGAAAGCGTGGTGATGTACCGCCATGCGCTCTTGCTATCGGGCGGGGCGGAGCCGACCGACGAGCAGGCGGCCGCCCTGATCAAGGCGGCGATCGATGCCTGCGAACGCTATTTCCAGGCCTTCCAGTTCGTCGTCTGGGCCGGAAAAACGGCGAAAGAGGGCCTCGAGGGTGCGATGCTGGAGACGGTCGGCGAGGCTTGAGGCCTCGGGCGCACGTTATGGTCGGGCTTGACCCGACCATCTCGGGCAAGTGACCTTTGCGGCATGAGATTCTCGGGGCAAGCCCGAGAATGACGCCTTTCTGAGAGTACCCCATGTCCAGCCAGAGCCCGTCCAGCCCCCTGCCGCAATCGCTCGTCCTCCTCGGTGCCGGCAAGATGGGCGGGGCGATGCTGGAGGGCTGGCTGCGGATCGGAATGAACCCCGCCGGCATCAGCCTGATCGATCCCCACCCGTCCGACGAGATGGTCGGGCTCGCTGCCGCGAAGGGCATGGCGCTCAACCCCGATCCCGCCTCGCTGCGGGCGGTCGACGTCCTCGTCCTGGCGACCAAGCCGCAGATGCTCGATACGGCGGCCCCGGCGGTTCAGGCGCTGATCCGCCCCGAGACGCTGCTGATCTCGATCCTCGCCGGCAAGACGCTGTCCGACCTCGCGGCGCGGCTTCCCAACGCCAACGCGATGATCCGGGCGATGCCCAATTTGCCGGCCTCGGTCCAGCGCGGTGCCACCGGCGCGGCGGCGGGAAGCGGCGTCACCAGCGCCCAGCGTGCCATGGCGGACGCCCTGCTGCGCAGCATCGGCACGGTGGAGTGGCTCGAGGATGAGGGGCTCATCGACGCCGTCACCGCGGTGTCGGGCTCTGGGCCGGCCTATGTCTTCCATCTGGTCGAGTGCCTCGCGGCAGCCGGCAAGGCGGCGGGTCTGCCTGCCGACATCGCCGAACGCCTGGCGCGTGCGACGATCGAGGGGGCGGGCGAACTGCTTCATCAGTCGCCGCTGTCGCCAGCGACCCTGCGCCAGAACGTAACCTCGCCGGCGGGGACGACGGCTGCGGGGCTCTCCGTGCTGATGGGCCCGCTGGAGCCGCTGGTGGTCGAGACGGTGGCTGCCGCCAAACGTCGCGCCGGGGAGCTTTCGGGCTGAACGGCCTTTCATAGGCCGCGATCACAGCCTAGCTTCTCCCCAGCTGCGTCGCGAAGGAGAACTCGCATGGCTCGCAAACCCGCTTCCCCCGAGACCCCGGCCGCCCCGACCGCGGCATCCGCGCTCACCGATCCGCGCCAGCAGGCGATCGCGGCGCTGATGCGTCTGGCGGCCAACCGCCGCTGGGAGGAGATCGAACTCGGCGATATCGCCAGCGAGGCCGGGCTTCCGCTGGCCAAGCTGCGGGGCCTGTTCCCGTCGAAGCTGGCGATGCTGGGCGGGCTCACGCGCCTGGTCGACGACGTCGTGCTGGCGGATACGTCAAACGATCTGGCCGGTGAGCCGGTTCGCGAGCGGCTGTTCGACCTGGTGATGCGCCGGCTCGATGCGCTGGCGCCTTACAAGCCGGGCCTGCGGCGGATCGCGCCCGTCATCCGGCGCGACCCGCTGACGATGGCGGCGCTCAATCGCGGTGCCATCAACTCCTGGCGCTACATGCTCGCCTCGGCCGGAATCCCGACGGAGGACGCGATGGGCATGGTGCGCGTGCAGGGCGCGGTGCTGCTGATGGCGCGTGTCTCCGAGGTTTGGCTCGAGGATGACGAGCCCGAATTGTCGCGCACCATGGCGCGGCTGGACCGCGAGCTCAAGACGGCGGGACGCATCATGGCCCGCGTCGAGGACGTTCACCGGCTGACAGCGCCGCTGCGCGGACTGGCGCGGGCGCTTTGCTCGGGTCGTCGCCCCACGGTGCGCCGGCGCGAGCGCTCGGATGAGAGTCTGCGCCGCGAAGGCGAGGATTATGCGCCTGCGATCTGACACAAGGTTAAGAATCGGCCGCAGGCTCGCTTAACGTTAAGCGTGTATTAGCCATTCCTTGCGACTCTTGCGAATCTCATTTCGTAGGGGTCTTGCGCATGTCGCTGACGAAGAAGCTCGCCACCCTGTCGATCAGCCGCTCCTTTGCGCTGATCGCAGGGCTCGCTGTCGTGATCGCAGTCGGGAGTGTCGGCTACACGCTGACCGAAGCCCGCAACGAGATGGTCGAGCTGAAGCGGCAGGAGGTGCAGAACGCCACCGACATCGCGCGCACGACGGTGGAGTTCTATCGCGACAAGGCCAAGAAGGGCGAGATTCCTGTTCCCGAGGCGCAGAAGCTGGCTATCGACGCCGTGGCCGGCGCGCGCTTCGACGACGGCAATTACTTTTTCGTCTACACCTTCGACGGCGTCAGCGTCACGCATCCCCGCGCCGACATGATCGGCAAGAACCTGATGGGTCTCAAGGACCCCGCCGGCAAGCCGATCGTGCAGGAGCTGCTGTCGATCGCCAAGGGCGGTGGCAAGGGCGGCTATCTCGATTTTCTCTGGGTGAAGCCTGGCGACAAGGAGCCCACCCGCAAGATCGCCTATGTCAGCGGTATCGCCGACTGGAACTGGGCCGTCGGTACCGGCCTCCACGTCCACGATGTCGATGCCAAGTTCCTCGGCCTGATGGGTGGCGTCGCCAAGGTGCTGGTGCCGCTCGGCCTGCTCATGCTCGGGCTCGTGATCGTCCTGAGCCGCCGCGCCAATGGAATGCTGACCTCGCTGTCGGGCACGATGAATGCGCTTGCCGCGGGCAATCTCCAGACCGCCATCGCGCATCAGGACAGGCCCGACGAGATCGGCTCGATGGCGCGGGCGCTCGTGGTCTTCCGCGACGCCGCCGTCGCGAAGGATGCGATGGAGGCCGACAAGGCGCGCGCCGAGCAGGAGGCGGCCGGGCATCGTGATGCGGCGGACGGCCAGCGCCGGCGCAGCGAGGCCGAGCGGGCCGAGATCTCCCGGACGCAGGAGAGCGTCGTCGCGGCGCTCGGCACCGGCCTCGAGCATCTGGCCGAGGGCGACCTGACCTATCGCATTACAGAGGATTTCGGCTCCGACTACGCCAAGCTGCGCGACGACTTCAACGCGTCGATCGGCAAGCTGCAGGAGACGATGCGGCAGATCGCGACCAACACCGAGAGCATGAAGGCGGGTTCGATCGAGATCAGCCAGGCGGCCGACGACCTCGCAGGCCGCACCGAGCAGCAGGCGGCCTCCGTGGAGGAGACGGCGACCGCGCTGGACGAGCTCACCGCCACGGTGCGGCAGACCGCCGAGAGCGCGCGCCAGGCCAACCAGGCGACGACGCAGGTCAAGGCCGAGGCCGAGCAGTCGACCGCGATCGTGCGCGACGCGGTGGTGGCGATGGGCGGCATCGAGAAATCCGCCGAGGAAATCTCCCAGATCGTCGGGGTGATCGACGAGATCGCCTTCCAGACCAACCTGCTGGCGCTGAACGCCAGCGTCGAGGCGGCCCGCGCGGGTGACGCCGGCAAGGGCTTCGCGGTCGTCGCCTCCGAGGTGCGGGCGCTGGCGCAGCGCTCGGCCTCGGCCGCCAAGGAGATCAAGGAGCTGATCGCGACCTCCAACACCGAGGTCGAGAAGGGCGTCGCCCTGGTCGGCCAGACCGGCAGCGCGCTGCAGCGCATGGCCGACGAGATCACCCGCGCCACGGGCCTCGTCTCCGAGATTGCCAGCGCGGCTCAGGAGCAGGCCTCGGGCCTGCAGGAGGTCAACACGGCGGTCGGCGAGATGGATCAGTCGACCCAGCAGAACGCCGCCATGGCCGAGCAGTCGACCGCTGCCGCGCACTCGCTCTCGCAGGAGGCGGACCGCCTCTCGGCGCTGGTCATGCGCTTCCAGCTCGGCGGCGATGTCGCGGGGCTCAAGGCGATGGCGCGCACGATGCAGGCGGCGGTCGCGCCACGGCCCGCCGCAGCCCGGCCCGTCTCAAAGCCTGTCGCCCGGCCGGCTGCGGCTGCCGGCGGCGGCGCTGCCGCCCGCAAGGCCGACCCCAGCGCCCATGACAAGGGGTGGTCGGAGTTTTGAGCGGCCCTTCAGACACCGCCGCTCCGGCGGCGACGATCGGCTTCGACGATTTCCTGAAGGTCGACATCCGCGTCGGCACGATCGTCGAGGCCTTGCCCTATCCGGAAGCGCGCAAGCCGGCGATCAAGCTTGTCATCGATTTCGGCGGCACGATCGGGCTGAAGAAGTCCTCAGCGCAGATCACCAAGCACTACGCCTGCGAGGATCTGCCGGGCCGGCAGGTTCTGGCGGTGGTGAACTTCCCGCCACGCCAGATCGGCAAGTTCATGTCCGAGGTGCTGACGCTCGGCGTGCCGGATGCCGAAGGCGAGGTCGTGCTGATCTCGCCGGGGATTGAGGTTCCGAAGGGTGGGCGGCTGTTTTAGGCGCACTCTGCCGGGTCAGGGTGGCCGTTGCGTCTGTCGGCTCGCGACCTGTTGCGGAACTTGGCTTAACGCGACCTGTGGCTCTCGTAATTCGGCATAGACATGATCAATCGTCTGTCGGCCAGTCGAGCTTCTGTAACGACATGTCGCCCGTAGACACTCACACGAACAAAGCCCGTGCGACCATCGCCGCATTGGATAGCAGCTTCTTGAAGGATGCCTGCTACGTGCTGCACCGGCCCGGTGCACGCAACGCCGCTATTCGAGCGAAATCGAAAAATCGACGGCTGGCCTGTTTCTTGGCCGAACTCAAGGTAGCCTGATAGGAACTCGTCAGTCCCCTCCACATGCGCATCGAAATAGATGGCCCCACTTGCGGTTGCCGGCAGAGTCGAACAGCACGCGAGACCTACGGCCGTAGCGAAGCGTATCAAGAGCATCATCTTTGCGCGCCTTAGAACCCGATGCGCCTTAGCATTAGGGAGCCAATTTCAAGTCCGCAACCGACCCCCAAGCGGACGGGATCTACGTGCCCTCAGCAGTCACGTTGCTGCATTGATGGCGGGATGTAGAAGCTCGATTCGATGATGGGTGTGATCGCGGACGATGGTGCATCTAACGGTCCGGCGCATGCCATTATCAGGCCCTTCCTTCCGATCGGGGGGATCTGAGGGCATGAGCCCTGGCGTTTGATCTTCAAAACAGAAGAATCAGAATTGCCACGAATCGTGGATACAATTCGTGCTTCAAACGCGAACTCAGCATTATTCTCAAAAATGCTGACTACCATGACTTCAGCTATAAAATTACCTCTCAAGTCTGACGTGCTGCTGTGGAGATAGCTTGACGCTACCCTGCATGCGCTTGCAGGGGTCGAGACGGCGGCCGATGCTACAGCTAAGATGATCGCATAAATGATTTTTGCGAACGCCATACGCACTCCACCTCTGTTTTGTCCGCGTCCTACCCTGGGCAGCCCTAGACTGGGCAGCCCTAACAGGCTGTTGAAGAAGTCAGACGCGTTCGCAGACGAAGCCTGACTCGTCGCCGTTGTGGATGTAGAAGTGCCCGACGAGGCGGCCGGCGGTGCCGATTGCGGCCCATCCGCAACCGCAGGCGGGATCATTCTCGTCGTGTC
>NZ_JAUYTP010000049.1 GCF_030695125.1 Allobosea sp.
CGGTTGCGGTGCCGATTTCAGTGCCATCGGCGTACAACGTAACGGTATCACCGGGCGTGCCGCCGGAACCGGTGAAGGTAGGCGTATCGTCGCTGGTGATGTTGTCGGTGCTTGATGTGCCCGTGTCAGACGAGGCTTGCAGATCCGGTGCGCTGGGTGCGGACGGAGCTGTGGTGTCGATGACGACAGGCGTCAGCGCGGTGCTGGCTGCGCTCTCATTGCCTGCCGGATCAGTAAACTTGGCGGTAATGTCATAGCTTCCATCAGCCAGGGTGCTGGTGGTAATCAGCCAGTTCCCAGCACCATTTACTGTTCCTGTTCCGACGGCAACACCATTGGCATACAAGGTCACCGTGTCGCCGGACGTCCCACCGGAACCAGTAAAGTTGGGTGTGCTATCGCTAGTGATGTTGTCAGTATTGGAAACCCCTGTATCCGTGCCAGCCGTCATGTCCGGTGCACTCGGCGCTGAGGGCGCTGTGCTATCCACGGTAATTGCACCCAATGACGCGTTAGCACCAGTGTTGCCAGCCAGATCAGTCTGTCTTACCAACACAACGCCGTTAGCGTAAGTGCCTTCAGCCAGTGTGAAGCTTGAACCAGTGCCTGTTGTCCAGTTGGCGCCACTGTCGATGCTGAACTGCCAGGTGCCATTGGTCTCAATGCCAGAGACATTGATCTGGCCATTGCTGGTGATCTGGTCGGTGCCACTGCTGCCAGTATCAGCCTGCAGCGTCAGTGTGGGCGCAGCCGGGTTGGTCTGGTCAACGGTAATGGAACCCATCACTGTCTCATTGCTGGTGTTGCCAGCCGCATCCGTTTGACGGATACGTACCGCATTAGCAGCATAGGCCGCTTCGGTCAGCACAAAGCTTGTGCCCGTGCCAGTTACCCAGTCAGTGCCACCGTTAGTGCTGTACTGCCAGGTCGCGCCGGACTCGATGCCGCTCACGTTCACCGTGCCAGTGTTGGTCACGCTGTCAGAACCACTGGAACCCGTATCGCTGGCCAGTGTTGCACCCGGTGCAGCAGGGGCAGTGGTATCCACAATCAGTTCATTGGTGGTGCTGTCGCTGGTGGCGTTGCTTGCTGTGTCAGTCACTGTTGCAGTGACTGCATAAGTGCCTTCAGTCATTGCTGACGGGATAGTCAACGACCAGGTGCCGCCAGTGACACTCAGACCGTTTGCTGTGGTGTAAGTCGTGCCATCCACAGTCACAACCAATGTCTCACCTGAGCCCAGTGTGACCGTGCCGGTCAGTGTTGGGGTGGTGTCGTTAGTGGTCAGTGTATTAACAGTTGGTGCAGCAGGTGCTGTGGTGTCGATCACCAACTCGTTGGTAGTGCTGTCGCTTGTTGCGTTGCCAGCAGTATCAGTGACCGTGGCAGTGACTGCGTAAGTGCCTTCAGCCAGAGCTGACGGAATGGTCAATGACCAGGTATTGTCGCCAGTATTGTGGGTCAGATTGCCGTCACCAACGGTATAAGTCACACCGTTCACAACCACGCTCAGCGTGCGATGTGCGTCCAGTATCGCTCCACCAGTGATGGTCGGAGTGGTGTCGTTGGTGGTCAGGGCAGTGACGGTTGGAGCCACAGGTGAGGTGGTATCCACTGTAATGGCACCCAGCGATGCATTAGCACCGGTGTTGCCAGCCAGATCTGTCTGTCGAACCAACACATCGCCATTGGCATAGGTGCCTTCAGCCAGAGTGAAGCTCAAGCCTGTGCCGTTGGTCCAGTCAGTACCACCATTGATGCTGTACTGCCAGGTGCCGTTGCTCTCAATGCCAGAGACATTGATCTGGCCATTGCTGGTGATCTGGTCGGTGCCACTGGCACCAGTGTCAGCCTGCAGCGTCAGTGTGGGCGCTGCCGGATTAGTCTGGTCAACGGTGATGGAGCCCATCACCGTCTCATTACTTGTATTACCCGCAGTGTCGGTCTGACGGATACGCACAGCGTTAGCGGCATAAGCGGCTTCAGTCAGCACAAAGCTGGTGCCAGTGCCGGTAACCCAGTCGGTGCCACCGTTAGTGCTGTACTGCCAGGTCGCGCCGGACTCGATGCCGCTCACGTTGACCGTGCCAGTGTTGGTCACGCTGTCAGAACCACTGGAACCCGTATCGCTGGCCAGTGTTGCACCCGGTGCAGCAGGTGCTGTGGTATCCACAACCAGCTCATTGGTGGTGCTGTCGCTGGTTGAGTTGCTTGCTGTGTCAGTCACTGTTGCAGTGACTGCATAAGTGCCTTCAGTCATTGCTGACGGGATGGTCAACGACCAGTTGC
>NZ_JAUYTP010000052.1 GCF_030695125.1 Allobosea sp.
CAAGGCCTGCTGAATTGGTCAGTGTGTTTTGTTTACCAGTTACGGCGGCTCCGGCTGCGGCATCAGCATATGCTGTGGTAGCCAGTTTGGTGCTGTTGTCTGCTGCGGCCTGGGTAATACCGGTAGTTCCAGTTGGTAAACTTGGCGTTCCGGTGAAGGTTGGTGAAGCTAATGGCGCTTTTAAAGCAATATTTCCGTCAACCTTCTGGATCGCCTCTAAGATATTGTCTGTAGCAGCTACGGTGCCTGCTCCGGATGAAAAGCCGGTCAGTACTTTGCCGATTACTGCTGCATTGGTTACCGTAGTTGCATTACCAGTTGAAGTAACCTCGCCGGTTAAGTTGGCGTTGGTAGTAACTGTTCCTGCAGTTAAGCCTGCAGCAGTTCCGGTAATGTTTGTTCCAACCAAAGTACTTGGTGTACCCAGGTTCGGGGTAACCAGTGTCGGACTGGTTGCAAATACTGCAAGGCCTGTTCCGGTCTCATCATCCAATGCGCCGGCAAGGCCTGCTGAATTGGTCAGTGTGTTTTGTTTACCAGTTACGGCGGCTCCGGCTGCGGCATCAGCATAAGCTGTGGTTGCAATCTTGGTACTGTTATCTGCTGCAGTCTGAGTTGGTGCAGTTGGTGTTCCGGTTAAAGCCGGACTCGCTAGTGGGGCAAGAGCGCTCAGGTCCTGATCGCCTGTGTTTGTCCCTGATAAGTTGGCAACGGCTGCATTAGCCAGCATCGCATTGGTGATCGCGCCATTAGCAATCGAAGTGGCATTTCCGGTAGACGTAACTACTCCTGTTAAGTTCGCGTTCGTAGTAACTGTTCCTGCAGTTAAGCCTGCAGCAGTTCCGGTGATGTTTGTTCCAACCAAAGTACTTGGTGTACCCAGGTTCGGGGTAACCAGTGTCGGACTGGTTGCAAATACTGCAAGGCCTGTTCCGGTTTCATCATCCAATGCGCCGGCAAGGCCTGCTGAATTGGTCAGTGTGTTTTGTTTACCAGTTACGGCGGATCCGGCTGCGGCATCAGCATATGCTGTGGTAGCCAATTTGGTGCTGTTGTCTGCTGCGGCCTGAGTAATACCGGTAGTTCCAGTTGGTAAACTTGGCGTTCCGGTGAAGGTTGGTGAAGCTAATGGCGCTTTTAAAGCAATATTTCCGTCAACCTTCTGGATCGCCTGCAGAATATTGTCAGTTGCAGCTACGGTGCCTGCTCCGGCTGAGAAGCCAGTCAACACCTTGCCGATCACAGCAGCATTGGTAATGGTTGGTGAAGCCGCTGTTCCACCAAGCTCACCAGCTAACTGGATTTTGCCTTTTACTGCATCTGTAGCATCAACTACGCCTGCTGCTGCTGCTGCATCAAC
Organism: Allobosea sp.; assembly: GCF_030695125.1. Taxonomy (GTDB): domain Bacteria; phylum Pseudomonadota; class Alphaproteobacteria; order Rhizobiales; family Beijerinckiaceae; genus Allobosea. Next base: position 1,361 of record NZ_JAUYTP010000052.1, read on the forward strand.
GTATGCTGTGGTTGCAATCTTAGTACTGTTATCTCCCTGATTTTGAGTTGGTGCAGTTGGAGCTCCGGTGAAGGTTGGTGAAGCTAATGGCGCTTTTAAAGCAATATTTCCGTCAACCTTCTGGATCGCCTGCAGAATATTGTCAGTTGCAGCTACGGTGCC
>NZ_JAUYTP010000050.1 GCF_030695125.1 Allobosea sp.
TGCGGATACCGACGAAGCCGGCCATGCATTCCAATCTCAAGCCGGCCGGGTCTTCCGATTTGAAGCCGGCCACCCTTGGCGTCATTCGCATGGGTCGAGGGGATGATGTTTTGCGGTTCGTCGAAGGTCAAGCGGCAGGCTGAGCGATGCTGCTCTGTTTGGTTTTTCGCAGGCTCTCGCCCTTGAGGTCGATGCGGTAGGCGTTGTGAACGAGACGGTCGAGGATGGCGTCGGCGATGGTGGGATTGCCGATGAGCTCGTACCAGCGATCGACGGGAAGCTGGCTGGTCACGATGATCGATCGCGCCTCGTATCGGTCCTCGACGATTTCGAGGAGGTCGCGACGCTGCTCGGCATCGAGCGGCTCGGGTCCCCAGTCGTCGAGGATGAGCAGATCGAGGCGGGCGATGGTGCGCAGCATTCGAGCGTAGCGTCCATCGCCACGCGCCAGCGCCAGGGCTGCGAGAAGACGCGGCACGCGGTGATAGGCGACGGAGAAGTCTTCCCGGCAAGCCTTGTGGCCCAGCGCGCAGGAGAGCCAGCTCTTGCCGACGCCGCAGGGGCCGGTGATCAGGAGATTGTGCCGTGAGCGGATCCAGTCGCCGGCGGCAAGCTTAAGGAAGAGCGCGCGGTCGAGCCCGCGGACAGCGCGATAATCGACGTCCTCGACGCTGGCGGCATGACGCAATCTGGCGGCACGGGCCCGGCTCTCGAAGCGCTTCTGCTGGCGCAGCGTCTTCTCCTGTTCGAGCAGCAGCCCGAGCCATTCGGCATGTTCGAGACGGCTGGCCTCGGGCTGGGCATCGAGATCGCGGAAGCCCTTGGCCATGCCGTGGAGCCCGAGGCTGGTGAGCAGATCGAGGGTGGGATGGATCAGCATGATGGTCGTTCCTTCAATGGAAGTAGCCGGGGCCGCGGAGATTGGGGTGATCGATGACCACGTCGTCCGTCGGCGTTTTGCGGTCGGTCCTGTTGGCGATGATCGCGCTGATGCTCTTGTAGGTGAGCGCGCCGATGGCGACGGCGCGGGCAGCGACGATCTCGGCGCGTTCGGGCGCGATATCCTTGAACAGGCGCAGGATGCCCAGGCAGGTGCGGAAGCCCTGCTCGGGATGAGGCCGGTTGGCCAGGATGACGATAACAAGCCCCTCCGTGTTGGGGCCGATCGAGGCGCCCCAGCGCCGGAAGCGCTCCGGCGTCCACTCGGCGTAGCGCCGATGCGCGCTGGGCATGTGATCGGGATCTGTGCCATGCCGGCGCCCGCCATGACGACGCTGGTGTGCGGCGATGCGCTGACCCCGGTGGAACAGCTCGATCGTCCGGGTCGTTGCGCGGATATCGACCTGCTCGCGGATCAGGCCATGGGGTACCGAGTAGAAGAAGCCGTCGAACTCGACATGATAATCGAGGGAGACCCGCGCCAGGCGCCATTCCGCGAACTGGTAGTCGGCGTCCGGTAGCAGCGCCAGCACGGGCCGCTCGACGGTCTCGAACAGATGCCGACGGCTGACGCCGAGCCTGCGCATGACGTGGGCGTTGATGCGCTCCACCATGGCGGCGATCGCGGCATTCGCCTCGGCCAGCGAGAAGAAGGTCTGCCGACGCAGCCGCCCAAGGATATAGCTCTGGGCGAAGCGCACGCCGGCTTCGACCTTCGCCTTGTCGCGGGGCTTGCGCGGGCGGGCCGGCAGAATGCCGACGCCGTAATGGGCGGCCATCATCCCGTAGCTGCGGTTGATCTCGGGATCGTAGAACGAGGCTCTCTGGACGCCGGACTTCAGGTTGTCGGGCACGACGAGGCGCGGCACGCCACCGAGGAAGCGGAACATCCGGACATGGGCCTCGATCCAGTCGGGCAGCGTCTGCGTCCAGGTCGCTTCGGCATAGGTGTAGTTCGAGGCGCCCAGCACGGCGACGAAGATCTCGGCCTCCCGCACGACACCGGTGGTCCGATCGACGATCGAGAGCTTCTTGCCGGAGTAATCGACGAAGACCTTGTCGCCGGCGGGATGATCCTGGCGCATGGTCGGCGACAGGCGGCGTTCGAACTCCCGGTACAGATCGCAGAAGCGGCTGTAGCCGTAGCCGTCGGGATGAGCGTCGCGGTACTCCTCCCAGAGCACCATCAGGTTGACGCCGGGCCGCTTCAACTCGCAGACGAGGCAGGCCCAGTCCGGCTCGACGCGGCGGCGGAAGCCGCTCTTCACGCCGGCATGGGCGAACAGGCGCTGCTCGAGAACGGCGTCCGTCAGATCGCCGGCCAATGGCCAGGCAAGCCCGGCGGTCGCGGCGCGCTTGAGGTTATCTTGGATCGTGCTGCGCGCCACGCCGAGCGTGCGTCCGATCTCCCGCGCGCTCACCCCATCTCGGGCAAGCCGCAGCATCTGTCTTATCTGTCGCATGGTCAGTTCTCTCTTGGCAGGCATCCGGCTTCCCTCGATTGCGAGGGGCCTGATGCCCGAGGGACTGACCCAAACGAAAACGCCAAACTCTCCGAAAACCGGCCGGAGATTGATCGGAACCCCGGCCGGCTTCAAATCGGAATGGTGGCCGACATCAGATCGGAACGGTGGCCGGCTTCAAATCGGAATACCCGGCCGGAATGAATCGGAATCCGCA
>NZ_JAUYTP010000058.1 GCF_030695125.1 Allobosea sp.
GCCGGTCCCCGATGCCGATGACGGTTCGTTCGCCTACCCGCTGTCCGACTACATCGCCAAGATCTACGAGGTTGCGCTGGTGAAGGACGTGCCGGTCGTGCGCGTGAATGAGGCGCTGGGCGGAAGCTGGGCGATCGGCAACGCGCTCGGCTACTACAACGACAACACCGGCCACCTTCTGACGCCCGGCAACGGCTTCCTGGCCAATGGCGTCTGGCTCGATGCTTTCAGCCGCATCAAGGCCCTCGGCCTCCCGGCCTGACCCACCACTCTTACTCGCCGCAGCTAACCGGAGATCGAAATGGCTCAGAGCCAGGCCGAGCGCATGACCCAGCAGAAGGCCGTCGAATATCAGGTCTGCCAATACGGCGACGACGGCGAACTCTGGACCGTGGTCGAGATCGTGAAGCGGTCGGTCGCCAAAGTCGCAAGCCGGGGAGATGCGATCTCTCTGGCCGCCCGGCTACAGCGAGCGGATAAGGCTCGCACTTAGCACTCATCTACAAGGCAGATGGGTGCTCACCTGCGGGCCGGGATCAGAAGCACCCGTTCAACGAACCTTCAACCCGACAACAACCGGCAGCGATCCAAAACGCGATCTGTTGCCATTTGATTGTTCGCTCGTTGCCATTTGATTGTTCGCGCTACAGTATCGCCCGCTTGGATCGCCGCCGCCGGCGCCTGCCAGAGCTGCAGCGCGGTCAAGCCATCAGCGGCCGCGTGGCGCTTCACCTCGGTGGCGAAGCCGAGATTGCCGCCTCCCGTGAAGACGAGCCGCCCGCCGGTGAAATGCCCGTCGGCAAAGGCTGACAGCCCCGGCGCGGTCAGGCCCAGCCTGCCGTCGCTGGACGCCACGCTGGCCTCGACCGGCACGAGCGCGACGCCACAACGGGCATCGCCGAGATCGGCCGCGCAGGAGCGCATGTAGAGCCGGCCGCGCTCCTCGTCGAAAGCCTTGGCAAGCCCCCTCACCTCGGCGGTGAAAGCAGTGTCGCCGCGCCGGATCTCGCCGACGAAGCCTGTCTCCAGCAGCAGCCGCTGGCCGGTATCGGCCCAGTTCACCAGCCAGACCGAGACCCGCGCGTCGTCGTAGAGGCCACGGGCGATGTCGGCCTCGTTCAGGCCGATCGCCGCCAGCGCGCCCGAGACGTCGCCGCCGCCGATGGCGAAGCCGAGTTCGGAGGCACTTTCGGCCGCTTCGAGCCCCGTCACCGCGGCAAAGACGATGCCGTGGAAGCTCAAGGCCCTGTCGTGATCGGTGAAGCCGAGCACAGCGCCGTCGCGGCGCGTCAGGCTCCAGCAACGGCACAGGGTCGTAGCGCCTTGGGCCAGATGGTCGGCGAGCGCCGCAGGGATCTCACGCATCGGGGCTGTCCTCGTCTCGCCTCACGGGATGATCTCGACGATCGGGATGCGGGGGATCTCGCCGGCCTCGAAGGCCGAGAGATCGACCTCGATCGCGTCGATGTCGAAGCGCACCGGCACGTCGAAGAGGAAGCCGGCGCTCACGACCTCCCCCGGCCCCGGCACATGCCCGGGAGCGAAGGTCACGAGGCCGGTCGTGGCATCGCAGGCCCAGTGGGCGGGGTCGGTGGGGACGCCGTCGACCGCGATCAAGACCTCGCCAGGCACGGGCTTGGTGATCTCCCGGCGACAGGTCGCGATCCCCGTGCCGTAATGCTTGCAGAGCTGGAAGCTCGCCGTCACGCCGTCGCCGGTGCCGATGGCCTGGTCGGTGGCGGCATGTGTCTGCGATGGCGAACAGCTCTTTCCGTCGAGCCGGTCGCGCCAGCGAAACCCATAGAGCCGGCCGCGACGCTCCTCGAAAAAGGCGACGACGGCCGAGAGCGCATCAAGCGTGCGGATGCCGACACCGGCATCGTAGCGGCGGCGCGAATGGGCCCAGCGGCTGTTACGGACCTCCCGGCCCGAGGCCAGCGTGACGATCTGGGTCAGGCGCTCGGGCCCGCCGCGCGCACCCCGCGCGACGTCGGTGGGAAAGCGGATCTCATGGAAATCGGGCATGCTCCAGTGTCCTCACAGCGCCCGGCTGCCGCGCGCCACGGCCCGTGCGATCGCCGCCGAGACCTGCGCCTCGGAGCGGCGGAAGCTGTCGGCATCGGGCGTGGCGACCTGGACGACAACATTGAGCGGGCGGCGCGCCTCGCTGCCGGACGAGCGCACGCCCAGCCTTCCATCAGCACCGCGCGACAAAGGCAGGATCGCCTCCGCGCCGCGCTCGCCCATCAGGCCGAGCCCGCGCCCGAGCGGGAAATAGGCCGGCGAGGCAATCACCCCGCCCTCGGCAAAGGGGGCGACCGCCACGCTGGCCCCGCCGCCGAGTCCGCCCAGGCTGAGGCCGCCCCCGAACAAACCGGTCAGACCTTTGATCCCCGTCGTGAGCAGGCTGGACAGGCTGGTCTGTAGCGGCTTCAGCGCCGATTTCAGCAGGCTCTCCGTCATCGAACGGCCGACGCTGCGCAGCACGTCTTCGAAGCGCTTGCCCTCGACGATGCCCTTGGCGAAGGCGTTGGTGATCGATTTGCCGAAGCTCGCGGCGGATTTGTCGAGGCTCTGGGTGAGCGACCCGAGCGCGCGCAGGTCGGAGAGGCGGGAGGACAGGTCGATGTCGTCGTCGGCCATGGTGGGCCTCGCTTTCGATCAGGGGGTGGCGGCCTCGTCAGGCGTCGGGATGGGCGGCCATCAGCGCCCGCAGGTCGGCACGCCGGAGCGCGGTCGCGGCGTCGGCGGGTTGGTGAGCCCGCAGCGCCGCGCCGATTTCGCGCGGCGTCGCGGCCCAGAACACGGCGGGCGGCCAGCCGAGCCGGCCGAGCCCGAAGGCCATGACCTCGCGCCAGGGAAAGGGGACGACCGCCGGCTGGCTCATGCCGCCGGCGGCCGCGGAGGGCGCGCGGTGTCCGCCGCCTCCGGAGCGCTTTCGTCGGCGCCGCCGAAGGTCGCGTCGAGCAGAGCGATCGCGGCTCGGATCGCGCCGTTGAGCCCGCCATCGAAGGCCAGGCCCGCGACCTGGTCTTCGCTGACACTGCTACCGGCTCCGCGAAGGCCGGCCGCAAGGATGCGTGTGACGTCACGGGCCGAGAGCCTGCCGCCCGCGAAGCGCTCGCCCAGCGCCGGCAGGCTGTCGACGCTGAAGGCCTGTTCGAGTTCGGCCAGCGCGCCCAGCGTCAGCCGCATCGGCAGCGCCTCGCCATCGACCATCAGGGCAGTCTCGCCGCGGTGGCGGTTGATCATGACCGGCTCCCTCACAATGCGACGAAGGCGAGTTGGCCCGCCGATTCCAGCGACAGGTCGAAGGTGACCTCGCCGGCATGGTCACCGCGATATTCCAGGCTCGACAGCTGGAACGGGCCGGTGATGGTGCCGAAATCGGGCACGATGACCTGCCAGTCGCGGATCGCGCCGTCGAAGAAAATCTGGCGGACGAGCGCGTCCGAGGCCTCGTCCTTGAAGATGCCGGCACCGCTGATCGCGGCGCGCCGCATGCCTGCGCCCGCCAGCAATTCGCGCCAGCGGCCGGCGGATTCCGAATGCGTCACATCGACCGTCTCGGCGTTGAACGCGATCTGGCGGGCGCGCAGCCCGGCGACCGTGACGAATACGCCTCCGCCGTCCGCTGCCTTGAGCAGCAGATCCTTGCCCTTCTGTGCCGACATTCCGGCTCTCCTTCGTCCAGTTTGGTTGAGATCAGAGGGCTTCGGTCACGGCGCGAAAGCGGATCGTCACGAAGGTGAGCCCCGTCGCGCCGTCGCGTGCCAGGCGGCTCGAGCGCCAGCGCAGATTGACCAGGCGGTGCCCCGAAAGCGTCGGCGACGCCTCGTCCAGAACCGCGACGATGCGTGCCGCAGCCTCGAGCGCCCGCCGTGACGAGCCGCTTTCGCCGGCCCAGACGGTCAAGCCGACATCCTGCTCGCAGCCGCGGTCGCTGCCGGTCGACCAGTCGAGCGCCTCGGCATCGCCATGGACGATGTAGACGCCGCGCGCGGCGCGCGGCGCCTCGTCATGGATGCGGCCGGGGCCGATCAGGGCGGCCAAATCGGCGTCGGCTTCGAGCCGTGCCTGGAGCGCCGCGCGCAGACTGAGGATCGCGTCGCTCATGGCGAGATCTCCTGGACCAGGCAGATCAGGCGGCGCCGGCTGCCATCGGGATCCGCGACCGCGCGGATGTCGAAGAGGCGGTTGCCGTCACGCAGGCGCTGACCGGCATCGACGCCCGGACGCCAGCGCAGCGTGACGCGGTCGGTCGCGACCTGTTCGGGCCGACCGCGCCGCCAGTGCTCGCCGCCCGAAAGCCATTCGAGCTGGGCCCAGAGCGCCGCGACGGTTTCGAAGGCCTGGGTCGTCCCGCCGAGACCGTCCGGCGTCGCCACGGGCGCCTCGAGCGTCAGCCGGCGGCGCAACGCCCCGACGGGCGCGCGATAGTGATCCGAAGGCGCCATCGCTCACAGCCTCGCGCGGCGAAACGGCGCGATCAGCGCCAGGATCTCGGGCGGCAAAGCCAGGGCGTCGCGGCCGACGACATCGCCCCGCCGCTCGAACCAGCGCGCCGCCAGCCGCAGCACCGCCTGCCGCAGCAAGGCCGGCACGGCATCCGCCGTCGCGCCGAATCCGGCGACGACGTCAATCTCGATAGCGCCCCGGTCCCGGCCGATCTCGGGCACCTCCGCGACGATGCGCAGCACCGGCGGGTCGGCCAACGGATCGAGCTGCAGAGCGTTCATGGCGACCGGCTGGGCCGCGCCCAGCGCGTCGTAGACACGCGCCGCCGTCAGGACGTTAATGGGCGAGAGCGGCAGGCGGATCTCGCCGCTATCGGGCCAGCGATCGATCACGATGCGCCAGCTCTGGTCGACGAGCAGGCGGCCCGACGCCGCCTCCACCATCAGCCGCGCCGCCGTGATCAGCGTGCCCAGCAGATCGTCCTCGTCGATCTGGTCGAGGCGCAGGAAGGCCCGGGCCTCGGACAGCGAGACCGGCTCCTGGGCCGGCGGGGTCAGGGCAAGCGGCGTCATGATCGCTCCGATTCAGGTTTGGTTCGCGGGGTCGACGCGCTATGCAACGCTCCCCTCCCGGAGAGCCGCAGATGCACCTCGGACGTTTGACCGCCTCGGCCGGGCTGGCTGCCGGACTGGCGCTGGCCGCATCCTCTTCCGCAGACGCGGTCGTCGGCGGGCGCGATGGCGGGCCGGTCGCGGGCTCGACCCTGATGGTTCTCAATGCGCGTGGCGGCGTCTGCACCGGAATCGTCGTGTCGGCCCGCGCAATCCTGACCGCCGCCCATTGCGCGGCCGGCGGCACGGAGCTGCGCATCCACTGGAAGGATGGCGGCGGCGAGCCCGTTCTGATCGCACCGGCCACGATCGCGCTGCATCCCGAATTCAAGGCCGATGCCGTGACCGCGCGGCGCCGCTCGATCGACCTCGCTCTGGTGCGGCTGTCTGCGCCGCTGCCGGCTCGCTTCACCCCCGCCAGCCTCGTCGATGGCGGGCTGCCTCGCGCCGGAGCGGCGGTCTGGCTTGCCGGCTACGGCGTCTCGCGCGAGGGCGAGGCGCGCACCACAGGCGTGTATCGGTCCGCCGCGCTGGCCGTGGTCGAGCCTTATGGTCCCGGCAAGATCCTGCTCTGGGCGGCCGATCCCGCCGGTGCGGGAAAACGGCCCGGGCCGGGCGCCTGCCAGGGCGATTCCGGCGGGCCGATGACATCGGCCGATGGCGGTGTCGTCGCCGTCACCAGCTGGTCCACGGGTCCGTCGGGCAAGAGCTGCGGGCTTCTGAGCCAGGGCGTTCTCGTCGCGCCGCAGCGCGGCTGGATCGACGGCACGCTGTCGCAATGGGGCCAGAGCGCGTCCTGGAGCAACAGTCGTTGACGGAAAGGCTGGACTAGGGCGCGGCAGCCCCTAGATTAGAACGGCTCGTCCATCCGGTTGGAACCATGGCATCGCCTCATCTCGTCTTCGTTCTCGCCATCGCGCTGGTCGCCGGCACCGTGCCGGCACTGGCTGTCGTCGGCGGCTCGGCCTCCCAGGATGTGCGCGGTGCGCGGGCCTCGACGCTGCGCGTCGAAACCAGCCGCGGTGAGCTCTGTTCGGGCGCGGTGATCGCGCCGGAGCTGGTCCTGACCGCGGCGCATTGCCTGATGGGCGGCGGTTCGGTCAGCGTCGTCAGCCTCGACACCCGTTTCCGCGCGCGCCGGCACGCCGTCGTCGCGGTGCTGCCGCATCCGAGCTTCGTGCCCGGGACGACACCTCGCACCCAGCCTGGCGCCGATCTCGCGATGCTGCGGCTGGCGGCCCCGCTACCGGCGGATATCCAGCCCGTGACGCTGGGTGGGAGCCTGTGGCAGGGCGAAAGCGTCACCATGGCCGGTTTCGGCCTCTCGGTGGAAACCAACAAGAACACCGCACGGCGCCTGCGTGAGACCCGGCTGGTCAATGCCGGCAACTACACCACACAGAACACGGTCAAGGTCGCCGTCGATGCCGAAGCGCGCGGCGAGACCCCTGGCGCTGGCGCCTGCCGTGGCGATTCCGGTGGCCCTGTCCTGCGCGGCGACGTCCGCTCGCGCGATCTCGTGGGTATCGTCAGCTGGTCGAGCGGTCCGCTGAACACGCGCGAGCGGCGCATCTGCGGCGGCTTTACCGCGATCACGCCGATCAGCGAGCATCGCGGCTGGATCACCGAAAGCGCGGCGAGGCTGCTGGCGATGGGCTCCAACCCGCGCGCGCTCGACCGGCCGCCACCGGCGGCCGGCTACAGCTGGTGGTTCTCGCGCTGACGACAGGGCGCGACCCCATCCTGGTCACACCGCGAATTTCAGCCCCTTGATCGCGGCGAAGTCCTGCACACCGCCGCCGACGCGCTTGGTGGTGTAAAACAGCACATAGGGCTTGGCGGAGTAGGGATCGCGCAGGATGCGCACGCCCGCCCGGTCGACGACCAGATAGCCGCGCCGGAAATCGCCGAAGGCCAGCGACACCGCATTGTTGGCGATGTTGGGCATGTCCTCCGCCTCGACCAGCGGGAAGCCGAGCAGCGAGGCGGGCGCTCCGACTGAGGCCGGCGGCTGCCAGAGATACTGGCCGGTCGAGTCCTTGAACTTGCGCAGCTGGGCTTGCGTCTTGCGGTTCATCACGAAGGACGCGTTCTGGCGGTAGCCGGCCTTCAGCGCATAGACGAGATCGACCAGGATGTCGGAGGGGTTGGCCGCCGCGAAGCCGCCGGCGACGCCGGTGTTGAGCACGCCGATATTGCCCCAGCTCCAGCTCGCCTCCGCCACCGTCGGATAGGCCAGGAAGCCCTTGGGCTTGTCGATGCCGTCACCATTGACGAAGGCCGCCCCCTCCTGCTCGGCGAAGGCGCTCTCGACCTCCTCGGCGATCCACTGGTCGATGTTGACGATGGCGTCGTCGAGCAGGGTCTGCGTCGCCGCCGGCATGGCGTAGAGTTCCATCGCCGGGAAGCTCAGCTCCGCCAGGGTGGGCGAGCCGGTCTGCGGCCGCGCCGCCGTCTCGCCGACCCAGCCCGAGGCCGGCCCCGTGGTCGAGAAGGCCTTCTTGTAGGTGCCAGACGAGATCGTCCGCACCGTCGCCAGGCTGCGGATCGGCGAAACGCTGGACAGGCGCCGCAGGATCTCGCTCTCGACGCTGGAGGGGGCGAGGTAGCCGCCGTCGGGGCCGGAACCGGCCGAGAGCGCCTTGCCCTCGAGACGCTTCAGCCCGCCGGCCTCGCCGCTGCGGACATAGGATGCGAAGGCGGCCTTGTGCTCGCCGACCAGCGGATCGCGCGGCTCGTCGCGGCCGAGCGCCGGGCGGCTGCGGTCGAGCGTCAGCCGGTCGAGACGGCGCGTCGCGTCGTCGAGCGCGGTGTCGATGCGCGCCATCTTCTCCTCGGTCAGGGGATCGACGCCGCGGCGGCTTTCGATCTGCGCCAGGCGCTCGTCATTGCTGATGCGGTAGCTTTCCAGCGTGTAGCGGAGATCGTCGAAGGCCAGCGACAGATCGGCGCCGGCGGCCTTGCTCTCGGGAGCGTGGTTGGCAGTGGTCATGGTCTCTCCTTCGGGAAAAATGGTTTCAGGCGTGAGCGAAGGCAGATGCGCTGCGCAGCGCCTTGACGGCGGAGATCCGCGCCTGCGGCAGCATCGGGAAGGTGACGATCGAGATCTCCCAGAGGTCGATCCGCTCCAGCCGGCGCAGGCCGCTGCGCGGCTCGGTGCGGGCACGTTCTGAACGGAACCCGATCGAGAGCCCGTCCACCGCGCCTTCGCGCATCAGGGCGTGGATCTCGCGGGCGCGGGCGACGGCGAGCGAGAGCTGCCCCCTGACGAAGAGCCCGCGCGAATCTTCGGTCAGCGCGAGCCAGCGGCCGATCGGCTCGGCGGGATCATGCTGCCAGAGCAGCTTGACGCCGGCCGGCCCGCGCCGCGCCAGGCTCTCGCGAAAGGCGCCGCGTTCGACGATGTCCTTGCCGAGATCGGCGATGCCGAACAGGCTCGCATAGCCCTCGAACAGCCCGTCGAGACCGATGCGCGCCGGCGGCAGCGGCAGGAACTTGGACTCGCGGTCGCAGGCGCCGGCGGGTGCAAGCGCCCTCATCGCGCCCGCTCCCCGGCCTTGCCCGCAGGCCTCGCACCGCCCTCCAGCCGGGCCAGATTGCGCAGGAAGCGGCCGAAGACCTCGGTGTTGGCCGGCCCGCGCGCCGGCTGCCGCGGCGGGCTGCGGCCCGGGCCGGAGGATTTCGGCGGGGCGGGCTTCTGGTCTGCGGAACGCGTCATGGCTGGTCCCCCTCGTGACGGGCGTTGAAGCGGTTGAGTTCGCGCACGAAGTCGTCGAAGCGGCGGTTGGCGGCGGAGAGCTCGCGCATCACGAACCAGGCTGCGGCCGAGGCCGTCGCAGCCCAGAGCAGCAGCCCGAGATGGCCGACATCGGCGCGCCCGACGAAGGCGGTGACGATCTGGTCGAGCAGGTTCATGGGTTCGCCTCCCCCGCTCGCGGCGCCCGGCCGTAGCCGACCGCCTCGCGCTTCTCGTCCTCGCTGAGGAAGGTCGCCGCGCCGAGCCGGCGCCAGAGCGATTCTCGCTCCTCGGCCAGCGCCTCGATGGCGTCGAGATCGGGTTCCAGCGTCAGCTCGCCGCCGAAGGCGGGGCCGAGCCACTGCGCCAGCGACTGCGCCGTGCGCCGCACCAGCGGGATCGCGGTCTGGCGCCAGAAGGCGCGGTTGGCCTCGGCGAAATTGGCGTGGGTGTTGTCGCCGGGCAGGCCCAGCAGCAGCGGCGGCACGCCGAAGGCGAGCGCGATCTCGCGCGCCGCGACGCCCTTGGCGGCCACGAAATCGAGTTCCGCCGGTGTCAGCGAGAGCGGCTTCCAGTCGAGCCCGCCTTCGAGCAGCAGCGGCCGGCCGGCATTGCGGGCGCCCTGGAAGCTCTCCTCCAGCTCGGCCTTCAGCCGCTCGAACTGCGCGTCGGTGAGGCTCGCCCCGTCCGGCCCGTCATAGACCAGTGCGCCGGAGGGCCGCGCCGCATTGTCGAGCAGGCCCTTGTGCCAGGCGCTGGCGGCATTGTGGATGTCGAGCGAGCAGGCGGCGGCCTCGATCGGCGACAGGCCGTAATGGTCGTCGACCGGATGGAAGAGCGTCAGATGCAGGATCGGCGGGACCGTTCCCTCGTCCTGCCGGAAGCGGATCGTGTCGCCGCCGACGGTGTAGTCATAGGCTTCCGGCCAGCCATCGCGGCCGGGGACGACCTTCATCCGGTCGGGCCGCAGCGCATAGAGCTCGCGCGGCTCGGCGCCTGCGCTTGCCGCCTCGACATAGGCATTGCCGGCGACCAGCAGATGCCCGAACAGCATCTCGCGGAAGGCGATGCCACCCTGGCGCGGATTGGGCCTGTCGATCAGCGCGAGCGCCGGATGCTCCGGCATTTCGCGATCACCCACCTTGGCGGACAGCGGCGTCTGCGCCGCGGCTTCCGCGATGAGTCGGACGCAGCGATGCACGACCGGGTTGCGCTCATAGCCCTCGCGGGCCAGCGCCGCATAATCGCGCGGCGTCCAGACCGGGCGACCGGCCTCATGCAGCGCGATCAGCGGCCCGACGCGCGAGCGCTTGCGTTCCGGCGCGGCGGAGCCGCGCAGGTGGCGAAGGAAATTGAGCATGGAGGTCTCGCTTATGAGTGCGTCATGCTCGGGCTCGACCCGAGCATCTCTGAAACCAGTGCATTCTCGTCCCGAGCTTCTCGGGTCCGCTGACGCGGCCCGAGAATGACGGCGTCTGAACCTAAATCCCCCTCACCCGCGGCCGGCCCCTGGGGCCGAGCATCAGATGGGTCAGCGCCCAGACGAGCGCATCGAGCCGGTCGGGCGAGCGGCCCGAACTCAGGCCGCCGGGGCCGAAATCACACATCTCGTCCTCGAGCGCGGGAAAGGTGCCGGCATGGCGCACCCGCCCCTGCGCATAGAGCGCCGCCACCGGCTCGGCCCTCAGATATTTGCCGCGCGTCGCCCTGACCGCGCTCACCGGCACGCCCGGATCGACCTCGCGGATGACGGCGGTCGCCATCTCGCCGCCCTGATTGACCTCGACGACGAGCGCATCAGCTTCAAAACGCCGGTAGAGCGCGACCGCCTTGGCCGCCCATTCATGCGGGCGGGCGCCGGACACGGTGCCGTCTTCCAGCACATGGCCGAGGCCGTCGCGGTCGAGGCCTGCGACCACCAGCCCGCAGGAATCGGCCCGGGCCGAGGACGAGGCCGGCGGATCGACCGCGACCACGATCCGCGCCAGAGCCGGCGCCTCCCGCTCCCGGCAATCCTCGATCATCGCGCGCGTCCAGAGCGCATCGGCGCTTTCCTCGACCAGTTCGCCGTCGAGTTCCTGCCGGCCGAGCCGCGTGCCGCCATAGCTCTGCGTCACGCTGCGGATGAAGTCGGCGGCGAGGTTGAAGCGGTTGGCGCTGGTCGCGGCGCGGCTGACGGCCACTTGCGGATCGTCCAGCAGCCGCTTGATCAGCGGCACGGGACGCGGCGTCGTCGTGATGATCTGGCGCGGCCGGTCGCCGAGGCGAAGCCCGAATTGCAGCATGTCCCAGGTCTCCTGAAGGTTCGGCCATTTCGCCAGTTCGTCGGACCAGGCGGCGCCGAATTGCGGGCCGCGCAACCCTTCCGGATCTTCCGCCGAAAACACCTGGGCGATGGCGCCATTGGGCCATTCGAGCCGCCGCCGCGAGGGATACCAGCTCGGCCGCTCCCAGCGTGTGTGGATCGCGAGCAGCCCGGAGACGCCCTCGATCATGACGTCGCGGACCTGGCCTTGCGTCTCGCCGACCAGCGCGATGCGTTGCGTCGCCGCCTGCGCATAAGGCTCCTGCCCCAGCGCCATGCCCTTGACCCATTCGGCGCCGGTGCGGGTCTTGCCCGCGCCCCGACCGCCCAGGACGAGCCAGACGGACTTGTGCGGCGGTTCACCAAGCTTTTGATCGAGCCGACCGAACAGGGTCCAGCACTCACTGAGGGCCACCACACTGTCAGCGTCCAGATCAGGAACGATCTGGGGGATCAGCCTGGCCCAGCTCTCGATCGGCAAGCGCATCAAGACGTCGTGCAAGCTCCTTTCGGAGTTCGGCGACATGGCGCAGTCCGGCGGCGGGCGAGAGTTCATCGGTGGATCTGTCCTCCCGGCCGGGCGCCGCCGCGTCGAGCGCCACCAGTTCGCGCACGGTGCGGGCCAGCACAGCGAGCGCCTTGGCCTCGGATTCGCTGGCCGCGGCGCCCTTCGGCAGTTCCTCGAGCCGCGCCTCATGCGCGTCGAGCTGGCGCTGCGCGGCGCGCCAGAGCCGCGTCACCACGGCCTTGCGGGCCACGGACAAGCGCTTACCCTTCGCGACCGGCAGCGCCGGCGCGTCTTCATCGGAATCGGACATGGATAGAACCTCGCAGGGCCCGACATGCGAAAGCCGCCGGCGGGGAGCGCGGCGGCTTGGCGTCTGGTCACACTTCGTGAGAGTTCCTGATGTCTAGCGGATCAGCGTGACGCTGTCAAGGACTAATTTCCTACAACCGAGAGGCGATCGGCCGGAGGCCCTCACACCTCCTCCTTCTCCACCCATTTATACGTCACCGCCGGCACATACTGCTCCATCCGGTCGAGCAGGGTCGCGGGCTGGGTGTCGGTGATGGTCATGGCACGGTGGGTCTGCTTCAGGAAGCCGGCCTCCACCGTGTTGTCCAGGAAGGTCGCCAGCGGGTCGTAGAAGCCCGCGACATTGAGGAAGGCGAGCGGCTTGTCGTGGATGCCGAGCTGGGCCCAGGTCCAGATCTCGAACAGCTCCTCGAAGGTGCCGATGCCGCCGGGCATGGCGATGAAGCCCTCCGAGAGCTCGGCCATGCGGGCCTTGCGGATATGCATGGTCTCGACGATCTCGAGCCGGGTCAGGTGGTGATGGCCGACCTCCTTCTCGCGCAGCGCGCGGGGGATGATGCCATGAACCTCGCCGCCCGCCGCGAGCGCCGCATCGGCGACGATGCCCATCAGCCCGACCGCGCCGCCGCCATAGACCAGCACCATGCCGCGCCTTGCGATCTCGGCGCCCATGGCGCGGGCGCCTTCGGCATAGACGGGATCATTGCCGGGGTTCGACCCGCAGAACACGCAGACGGATTTCATCGGCTCAGCCCCCCTTCGCGGCAAGCGCCTGCAGGATGCGTGCCCAGGAGCGCTGGCCCTTGTGGACGGAGGAGAGGTCGTATTTCTCGTTGGGCGAATGCACGCGGTCGTCGTCGAGCCCGAAGCCGACGAGCAGCGTGTCGATGCCGAGCAGGCGCTTGAAATCGCCGACGACGGGGATCGAGCCGCCCGAGCCGATGGTGACCGCCTTGCGGCCCCATTCCTCGGTCAGCGCATTCTGCGCCTGGCGCAGGGCCTGCGACTCGACCGGCACGGCGATGGCCGGCGAGGCGCCATGGGCGACGAAGTCCGCCGTTACATCGGCCGGCAGCCGCTCGCGCACGAAGGCCTGGAAGGCGGCGGCGATCTTCTCGGGGTCTTGGCTACCGACGAGGCGGAAGGAGACTTTGGCCGAGGCCTTGCCGGCGATCACCGTCTTGGTGCCCTCCCCGGTATAGCCACCCCAGAGCCCGTTGACGTCGCAGGTCGGGCGGGACTGGATCTGCTCGATCAGCATGCGCCCCTTCTCGCCGATCGAGTGCTTCAGCCCGATCTGGCCGAGGAACTCGTCCTCGGTGAGGTTGAGGTCGGCCCAGTCGGCCTTTTGCTGGTTCGTCGGCTCCTCGACGCCGTCATAGAAGCCCGGCAGCGTGATGCGCCCGTCCTCGTCATGCAGCGCCGCGACGATCTTTGCCAGCACATGGACGGGGTTGGCGGCCGCGCCGCCGAACAGGCCGGAATGCAGGTCGCGGTCGGCGCAGGTGATCGTCACCTCCTGATAAACCAGGCCGCGCAGCGAGGCGGTGATGGCTGGCGTCTGCCGGTCCCACATGCCGGTGTCGCAGACGAGCGCGAAATCCGCCTTCAGCTCGGCGGCATTGTCGCGGACGAAGGCCGGGAGGTTGACCGAGCCCGATTCCTCCTCGCCCTCGACCATCACGGTGACGCCGATCGGCAGATCGCCAGTCTCACTGAGCGTCGCCCGCAGCGCCTCGACGAAGGTCATGACCTGACCCTTGTCGTCGCAGGCCCCGCGCGCGACGATGACCTTCCGGCCGGGCTCGATCTCCTTGATCACGGGCTCGAAGGGCTTGGTGTCCCAGAGCTCCAGCGGGTCCACCGGCTGGACGTCGTAATGGCCGTAGAACAGCACATGCGGCGCGCCCGCCTTGGGGCGATGGGCGAGCACGATCGGATGCCCGGGCGTCTCGCGCAGGCCGGCGGTGAAGCCGAGCGATTCCAGATCCCTCGCCAGCCACTCCGCCGCGCGGCGGCTGTCGGCGGCGTAAGCCGAATCGGTCGAGATCGAGGGGATTTCGAGCCAGGAGGACAGGCGCGCCAGCGAGGCGTCGAGATCGGCATCGAGGCGGGCGAGGATCGCGGGAAGCTTTGTCATGGCACTCGGCAAGGCTGGGCTCGGGCGGAGAGGCTGAGCCGATTCAGGTAACGCCATCATGGCAAGGCGCGGGGGCGGCGTCAGCAGGATTGGTTCATGGCCGTCTTGAACCTGTCTTTCCGGGGCTTCGCGTCAGCGAAGAACCCGGAACCCATGACTGGGTACACGCGGGGATGTGACGACTGATCCCGCCGCTCACCCGGTCGTGGGTTCCGGGTTCGCGCCCTTGGCGCGCCCCGGAATGACAGCCGCTACCGCTTCCCGCCCATCATGCTGCCGAGCACCCCGCGCAGGATCGCGGTGCCGACCTGGCGGCCGATCGTGGTCGCGGCCGAGCGGGCGGCCGAGGTGAGCACTTTCTCGGCCATGCTCTGCGGCAGGGCGCCGCCGCGGCTGCCGGGGCCGGTCTTGGGGCGCTGCTGCGGCGCGCCGCCGCCGAGCCAGCCGCCGATCGTGTCGAGGATGCCGCCGCCCCCCGTCGTCGATGCCTCGACGACTTCGCCTTCGGGCGCCATGTTCTTGCGGCTCATCAGCTCCTCATAGGCCGACTCGCGGTCGACCATGGTGTCGTACTTGCCCTTGAAGCCCGACTCGCTCAGCGCCTGCTGGCGGATCTGTGCCGAGCAGGGCCCGACCTGCGCCATGGGCGGGGCGATCAGCGTGCGCTCGACGACCGTGGGCGAGCCCCGGCCCTCGAGCGTCGAGATCAGCGCCTCGCCGACCGCCAGATGCATGATCGCCTCTGCGGTGTTGATCTTGGGGTTCTGGCGGAAGGTTTCGGCGGCCGCCTTGACCGCCTTCTGGTCGCGCGGGGTGAAGGCGCGCAGCGCGTGCTGCACGCGGTTGCCGAGCTGGGCCAGCACGGTCTCGGGGATGTCGAGCGGGTTCTGCGTGACGAAATAGACGCCGACGCCCTTCGAGCGGATCAGCCGCACGACCTGCTCGACCGCCGTCAGCAGCGCCTTGGGCGCACCGTTGAAGAGCAGATGCGCCTCGTCGAAGAAGAAGACGAGCTTGGGCTTGTCGAGATCGCCGACCTCGGGCAGCTGCTCGAACAGCTCCGAGAGCAGCCAGAGCAGGAAGGTCGCATAGAGCCGCGGATTGGCCATCAGCTTGTCGGCGGCCATGATGTTGACGATGCCGCGGCCATAGCGGTCCGTCCGCATCAGATCGGAGATTTCGAGCGCCGGCTCGCCGAAGAACAGGTCGCCCTTCTGGTTTTCCAGCACCAGCAGCGCGCGCTGGATGGTGCCGACCGTCTGCGAGGTGACGTTGCCATATTTGGTGGTCAGGTCCTTGGCGTTCTCGGCGATGAAGCCGAGGATCGCGCGCAGATCCTTGAGGTCGAGCAGCAGCAGCTTCTGTTCGTCGGCGATCCGGAAGGCGATGTTGAGCACGCCCTCCTGCGTCTCGTTGAGATCGAGCAGGCGGGCCAGCAGCAGCGGCCCCATCTCTGAGATCGTGGCGCGGACGGGGTGCCCCTGCTCGCCGAAGACGTCCCAGAACACGGTGGTGAACTGGTCCGCCTCGTATTTCACGCCGATCTCTTCGGCGCGCTTGACGAAGGGCGGCTTGGAATCACCGGGCGCAGCGATCCCCGACAGGTCGCCCTTGATGTCGGCCGCGAAGACGGGAACGCCCTCGCGGGCGAAGCCCTCGGCCAGCACCTGCAGCGTCACGGTCTTGCCGGTGCCGGTTGCGCCGGTGACGAGGCCGTGCCGGTTGGCGAGCTTGAGCAGGAGGGTCTCCGGCTTCCAGCTCTTGCCGATCAGAATCGCGCCGTCTTCAGCCATGGCCCTGCCTGTTGCGTTATCGAAACGTCAGGGCAAGGGTGTAGCGAAACGCGCCCGCGGGCGGAAGCCCGATCGCAGGGCCGCGCGACCACTTGATCGAAACGTTGATATGTGAACTATCTCGCGCCACACCCAACGACAGGACGACGACCATGGATGAACTGATCTCCCGCGTGATCGCGGCCTCGGGCCTCAACGAAGAGCTCGCCCGCAAGGCGATCGGCATCATCCTCGCCTTCCTGCAGAAGGAAGGCCCTCCGGCCGAGATCGGCGAGCTGATGGCGGCGCTTCCCGGCGCGCAGGAGCTCGCCAATGCCGAAGGCGGCGCCAAGGGCGGGCTGATGGGCATGGTCGGCGGCATGATGGGCGGCAGCGGCGGCGTGATGGCGCTGGGCGGCCAGCTGATGGGCGCCGGCCTGTCGATGGGGCAGATCCAGTCGGTCTCGAAGGAGATGTTCGCGGTGGGCCGCGAGAAGGCGGGCGAAGACGCGATGGGCGCGATCGTCGGCGCCATCCCGGGTCTCGGCCAGTTCGTCTGAGCCGCCCCGCCGCAATGTGAACGTCACAACGCCGCCGCGAGGCGGCGTTGTCGTTTGCGCCCTCCCCGGCGCAGGTTTGCGCAGCCGCGTTGCGACGAAGTAGGAATGGCGGCGCAGCGTCTTGCATGGCAATCACCGCCGGACGTCCGCGTCTGGCGGCGAATACGAGGACAGGCTCGCATGACTTCGGCCCCGGACCCCGACCTGTCCTTCATGAGCGCCTTTCCGGCTCCGACGCAGGAGGCCTGGCGCGCGGCGGTCGACAAGGTGCTGAAGGGCGGCGATTTCGAGAAGCGCCTGGTGGCCAAGACGG
This sequence comes from Allobosea sp., assembly GCF_030695125.1. GTDB lineage: Bacteria > Pseudomonadota > Alphaproteobacteria > Rhizobiales > Beijerinckiaceae > Allobosea. The sequence continues at coordinate 16,713 of NZ_JAUYTP010000058.1, forward strand.
CCGACGGCATCCGTGTCGAGCCGCTCTATGCGGCGGCATCCCCGCCGGCCCGGCCCCTGCGCGCCGAGGCCGGGCGCTGGCAGGTTACGGCCCGGCTCGACCATCCCGACCCGGCCGAGGCGCAAAAGCTGGCTCTCGCTGATCTGGAGGGTGGAGCCAACGCGCTGACGATCGCTTTCGCCGGAGCTCCGGCGGCGCGCGGCTATGGCCTCGTCTCCGAGAACGTCGCCGCGCTCGATGCCGCTCTCGACGGCGCGATGCTCGATCTGATCCAGCTGCGGCTCGATCCGGCCCCGGAAGGCCGCGTCAACGCGCTGCTGCTGGCGGCACTGGTCGAGACGCGCGGGCTCTCACCCGAGGCCCTCGCCATCGATTTCGGCATGGACCCGATTGGCGTCTTCGCCGGCACCGGCGGACTCTCGGCCTCCTGGTCCGAGGTCGGGCGCCGCCTCGCCGCGACCATTCGGGCGCTGAAGGCGCGCGGCTTCAGCGGCCCCTTCGTCACGGTCGATGCCCGGCCCTGGCATGAGGCCGGGGCCAGCGAGGCGCAGGAGTTGGGCTTTGGCCTGGCGACAGCTATCGCCTATCTGCGCGCGCTGGAAGCCGAGGGCTTTTCGCTCGAGGAGGCACGCGACGCGATCTCCTTCACGCTGGTCGCGGACACCGACGAGTTCCTGACCATCGCCAAGCTGCGGGCGGCCCGCCTGCTCTGGACCCGGATCCAAGGCGCCTGTGGGCTAACGCCCGCGCCGATGGTTCTCCATGCCGAGACGGCCTGGCGCTCACTGACGCGGCGCGACCCCTGGGTCAATCTGCTGCGCGGCACCGTCGCCACCTTCTCGGCGGGCATCGGCGGCGCGGATGGCGTGACGGTTCAGCCCTTTACCGCTGCGCTTGGGCTGGCAGACGGCTTCGCCCGCCGCATCGCGCGCAACACCCAGCTCGTGCTGCTGGAGGAGGCCAATCTCTGGCGCGTCGCCGACCCCGCCGCGGGCTCCGGCAGCTTCGAGACGCTGACGCAGGCGCTGTGCGAGCAGGGCTGGGCGCAGATGCAGGCCATCGAGCGGGAGGCGAAGGACGGCCTGCCGGGCATCCTCGCCGCGCTCACCGCCGGCACGGCCCAGACGGCGCTGGAACATCAGCGCGAAGCGCACGCCAAGGCGATTGCGACGCGGCGCGAGCCGATCACCGGTACGAGCGAATTCCCGAACCTCAGGGAGGCCGCGGTTGCCGTGCTGGATGTGGCCCCGGTCACCATCGGCACGTCGACGGGCCGGACCGGAACTGCGCCCGATCCCGACGCCCTGATCGCTCGGCTCGCCGCAGGCGCCGAACGCCAGGAGGGCCTGATCGCGCCGCAGGACGGCTTGCGGGCGAAGGCCCTCCCGTCGCAGCGGCTGGCCGAACCCTTTGAGACGCTGCGCGACCGGGCCGATGCGGCCTCGGAGAGGCCGGTCGTCTTCCTCGCGACGCTCGGGCCGGTCGCCGATTTCACCGCGCGAGCCGGCTTCGCGCGCAACCTGTTCGAGGCGGGCGGTCTGGCCGCCCCGGTCGGCGAGGGTTTTGCGCGGGAGGGCGGCACCGATCTCGCCGCGCTCGCGGCCGCCTTCACCGCCTCGGGCGCAAGGCTCGCCTGCCTGTGCGGGGCGGACGCCGCCTATGTGGCCGAGGGCGTCCCCGTTGCGCAGGCGCTGACCGCGGCCGGCGCGACCGTCTGGCTCGCGGGCCGGCCCGGCGAACTGGAGGCGGCGCTGAACAATGCGGGGGTGAGGTCGTTCATCTATGCCGGCTGCGACGTGCTCGACGCGCTGGGGCGCGCGCACGATGCCACCTGAGGAGACCGGGCCATGACCACCATCGCCCTGACCATCGCCGGCTCGGATTCCAGTGGCGGCGCCGGTATCCAGGCCGATCTCAAGACCTTCGCAGCCCATCAGGTCTATGGAGCCAGCGTCATCGTCGCGCTGACGGCCCAGAACACGAAGGGCGTCAGCGCGATCCATGCCGTGCCGGCGGCTTTCGTCGCGCAGCAGATCGATGCCGTCTTCGAGGATCTCGACGTCGCCGCGGTGAAGATCGGCATGCTGGCGACGGCCGAGCTGATCGAGACCGTGGCGGAGGGGCTGAAGCGCCACAAGGCGCGCAACATCGTGCTCGATCCGGTGATGGTTGCGGCCTCGGGTGCGCGGCTCTTGGAAAACGAGGCCGTCGCCGCCATCCACCGCCATCTCTTTCCGCTGGCGACGCTGATCACCCCCAACCTGCCGGAAGCGGCCGCCCTGCTCGGCACAGGCGAGGCGCAAACCGAGGACGCGGTCGAGCGGCAGGCGGACGCGCTCGCCGCGCTCGGCGCCGCCAACGTCCTGATCAAGGGCGGGCACGGTGGCGGCGACAGCAGCAGCGATCTGCTGCTGCTCGCGGGCTGCAGCCGCCAGCGCTTTGCCGCGCCGCGCCTGACCACCCGCAACACCCACGGCACCGGCTGCACCCTGTCGTCGGCCATCACCTCGGGGCTGGCGAAAGGGCTCTCGCTGCCGGAAGCCGTCGGCCAGGCGAAGACTTACATCTCGGCGGCGATCGCAGCGGCCGACGAGGTTCCGGTTGGCCATGGGCACGGACCGGTGCATCATTTCCACCACTGGTGGGATCGTCAGGACGGGAGACAGCCATGACAGCCATCCCGGATTTCACGACGCTGGCTTATGCCGACGGCACCAGCCCCGCCTCTCCCGCGCTGCCGGCCGGCGAGGCCTGGCTGACGCCCGAGGGCATCCCGGTGAAACCAGTCTACGGACCAGAGGATCGCGACGGGCTCCCCTTCGTCGACACCCTGCCGGGCATCGCGCCCTATCTGCGCGGGCCCTACCCGACGATGTATGTCAACCAGCCCTGGACGATCCGGCAATATGCCGGCTTCTCCACAGCGGAGGATTCCAACGCCTTCTACCGCCGCAATCTCGCTGCCGGGCAGAAGGGACTCTCCGTCGCCTTCGATCTGGCGACGCATCGCGGCTATGACTCAGACCATCCGCGCGTCGGCGGCGATGTCGGCATGGCCGGGGTCGCGATCGACTCGATCTACGACATGCGCACCCTGTTCTCCGGCATCCCGCTCGACCAGATGAGCGTGTCGATGACGATGAACGGCGCCGTCCTGCCGGTGCTCGCGCTCTACATCGTCGCGGCGGAAGAACAGGGCGTGCCGGCCGCCAAGCTCTCGGGGACCATCCAGAACGACATCCTCAAGGAGTTCATGGTCCGCAACACCTATATCTACCCGCCTGCGCCCTCGATGCGGATCATTGGCGACATCTTCGCCTACACCTCGACCCACATGCCGAAGTTCAACTCGATCTCGATCTCCGGCTATCACATGCAGGAGGCCGGGGCGACGCAGGACCTCGAGCTCGCCTATACGCTCGCCGACGGCGTCGAATACATCCGCGCCGGCCAGCGCGCGGGGCTTGGGGTGGATGCCTTCGCGCCGCGCCTGTCCTTCTTCTGGGCGATCGGCATGAACTTCTTCATGGAGGTCGCCAAGCTGCGCGCCGGCCGGCTGATCTGGGCGAAGCTCGTCAAGGATTTCGGCGCACAGAGCGAGAAGTCGCTGCCCTTGCGCACCCATTGCCAGACGTCCGGCTGGTCGCTGACGGCGCAGGATGTCTTCAACAACGTGCCGCGCACGATGATCGAGGCGATGGCGGCCACCCAGGGCCATACCCAGTCGCTGCACACCAACGCGCTCGACGAGGCGCTGGCGCTGCCGACCGACTTTTCCGCCCGCATCGCCCGCAACACGCAGATCCTGCTGCAGCAGGAGAGCGGCACCAGCCGGATCATCGATCCCTGGGGCGGGTCCTATTATGTCGAGCGGCTGACGGCGGAGCTGGCGACCAAGGCCTGGGGCCATATCCAGGAGGTGGAGGCGCTCGGCGGCATGGCCAAGGCGATCGAGGCCGGCATCCCGAAGCTGCGCATCGAGGAGGCTGCCGCCAAGACGCAGGCGCGCATCGATGGCGGGCTGCAGGCCATCATCGGCGTGAACTGCTTCAAGCCGGAGAACGAGGCCTCGATCGACGTGCTCAAGGTCGACAACGCCTCGGTGCGGGCGCAGCAGCTCGACAAGCTCAAGCGCCTTAAGGCCGAGCGCAACGAAAGCGAGGTCCAGGCCGCGCTCGCCGCCCTGACCGAGGGCGCGAAGGGCGAGGCCAATCTGCTCGACCTCGCGGTCAAGGCGGCCCGCGCCAAGGCCACCGTCGGCGAGATTTCGCTGGCGATGGAGCAGGTCTTCGGGCGCCACCGGGCCGAGATCAAGTCGATCTCGGGGGTCTACAAGCGGGAGGTCGGCACGATGAACCCGGCGGTGATGCGCGTGCAGATGATGACGCAGGCTTTCGAGGAGGCCGATGGCCGCCGCCCGCGCATCCTCGTCGCCAAGATGGGGCAGGACGGGCATGACCGCGGCCAGAAGGTGATCGCCTCGGCCTTCGCCGATCTCGGCTTCGACGTCGACATCGGCCCGCTCTTCGCCACACCCGACGAGGCGGCCCGCCAGGGCGTCGAGAACGACGTCCACATCATCGGCGTGTCGTCGCTCGCGGCCGGCCATCTGACGCTGGTGCCCGAGCTCAAGGCCGCGCTCGCCAAGGCCGGGCGGCCCGACATCATGATCGTGGTCGGCGGCGTCATCCCGCCGCAGGATTTCGAGGCGCTGAGGGACGCCGGCGCGGCGGCGATCTTCCCGCCCGGCACGGTCATCGCCGATGCGGCCGAGAAGCTGCTCGAAGACCTCAACAGCCAGCTGGGCTACGTCCAGCGCGACGCGGCCGAATAAAAAGACAGGCGCCGCCGGTGGGCCGCGCCTGTCCCCTGATCACAGCGACCGCAGCGAGCGATCAGCGCCAGCCGTGGCCATAGCCATAGCCGTAACGCGGCGGGGGCGCGCCGTGGAACTGGCGCTCCTCATGCCAGCGCCGCCAGCGACGCTCGCCCCAATAGCCATGGACGACGGGCGGCGGCGGACGCCAGCCATGGGCCGGCGGTCCATAGTAACCGCGCTCGTAGCGGCCGCCGAAGGCCTTCGCCGGGCTGACGGTGGTGAGGCTGGCCGCGGCGAAGACGGCGGCGCCGATGGCAAGGCTGGCCAGGCTGGTCGCGGCGAAATGGCGGAACATGGTCCTCGTCCTGTCTGATGGCGTCGGGGACATCCCCTCGCCTGACCCGGACATTCGCAGCTTGCGCCTGAACGGCGTTTGAGGCCGCCATTCACCTGTCGTTTAGCTGCCCTGCCGCTCAGGCCCCCAGGGCCTGGCGCCGCTTCAGCAGCAGCGAGGCCGCGATCACCACCGTGGCGACGAAGCCGATCAGGATGGTGCAGGCGGCATTGATCTCGGGCGAGACGCCGAGCCGGACGGCCGAATAGAGCCGCATCGGCAGGGTCGTGGCGCCCGGCCCGGTGGTGAAGCTCGCGATTACGAGATCGTCGAGCGACAGGGTGAAGGCGAGCAGCCAGGCCGCCGCCACCGCCGGCGCGATCAAGGGTAAGGTCACCGTCCAGAAGGTCACCAGCGGCGTGGCGCCGAGATCGCGCGCCGCCTCCTCCAGCGAGCGGTCGAAGCCGACAAGGCGGGCCTGCACGACGATGCAGGCGAAGCCGAGGCCGAAGGTCGCGTGGGCGATCGTCACCGTCCAGAAGCCGCGCTCCACATCCGCCGCCACGAAGAGCAGCAGCAGGGAGAGGCCGGTGATCACCTCCGGCATCACCAGCGGCGCCAGCGCCATGCCGGTGAAGAGCAGACGCCCGCGGAAGCGGCCCTGTCGCGCCAGCGCCAACGCCGCCAGCGTCCCCAGCGCGGTGGCGAGCGTGGCCGAGACGAAGGCGAGGCGCAGGCTGAGCCAGGCGGCCGAGAGGAGCGGCTCGTTGGCGAGCAGCGTCCCGTACCAATGCGTCGAGAAGCCGCCCCAGACGGTGACGAGCCGCGAGGCGTTGAAGGAATAGGCGATCAGCGCCAGAATCGGCAGATAGAGGAAGGCGAAGCCCGCGACGAGGGCGAGGATGAGGCCGGGGCCGAGCCGGGTCATGCCGCGCCTCCCCCCTCGCCGGCCCGCGCGAGCCGCGCCCGCTGCAACAGCGCCAGCGGCAGGACCAGAACCACCAGCAGCACGACCGCCACGGCCGAGGCCAGCGGCCAGTCGCGGTTGGAGAAGAACTCCGTCCACAAAACCTTGCCGATCATCGTCGTGTCCGGCCCGCCGAGCAGGTCGGGAATAACGAATTCGCCGATGGCGGGGATGAAGACCAGCGCCGAGCCGGCGAGAACGCCGGGCAGCGAGAGCGGCAGGGTCACCGTCAGGAAGGCCTTGAGCGGCGTCGCGCCGAGATCGGCGGCGGCCTCCAGCAGGCTGCGATCGAGCTTTTCCAGCGTCGCATAGAGCGGCAGCACCATGAAGGGCAGGTAGGAATAGACCATGCCGATCAGGACCGCGGTCTCGGTGTTGAGCAGGCGCAGCGGCTGATCGCTCAGGCCGAGCGCGGCCAGCGCCATGTCGAGCAGCCCCTCGGGCCGCAGGATGCCGATCCAGGCGTAGACCCGGATCAGGAAGGAGGTCCAGAACGGCAGGATCACCAGCACGAGCAGGATGGCGCGCCAGCGCGCCGGGGCGCTCGCCATCGCATAGGCCAGCGGATAGCCGATCGCGAGCGCGATCAGCGTGGTCAGCGCCGCGATGCGCAGGGAGTAGAGATAGCTCTGCCAGTAGAGCGGATCCTCCCAGATCAGCCCGAAATTCTCGAGATCGAGCCCGGCCAGGAAGTCACGCAGGGCCGCCAAGCCCTCGAAATGCGGCGCATAGGGCGGCAGCGCGGTGGCGGCATCCGACAGCGCGATCCGCAGCACCATGACGAAGGGCGCCAGGAAGAAGAGCCCCAGCCAGAGATAGGGCACGGCGACGACCAGACGGCCGGGTGCCTTCACGGGCGAGACCGGCCCGCTCACGGCTTCAGCACCAGCCCGGCTTCGACGTCCCAGGACAGCCAGACCGTATCCTCCCAGGCGAAGGGGCGCTCGATCCGGCGCGAGCGGTTGGTCAGGGAGACCTTCAGGAGCTGGCCGTCGTCGCCGCCGATCATGACCTGAACCATGGTCATGTCGCCGAGATAGCCGATGTCCCAGATCTCGCCGCGGACCTTGTTGGCGGCCTGGGCCGGCTCGTCATGGCTGAGCGCGATCTTCTCCGGCCGCAGCCCGACGAGGACCGGCGCGCCCGGCGACAGGGCCGGCGCCTCCTCATCGAGTTCGACGCGGCCCGCCAGCGGCGTCGTCACGCTGACGAGATCGCCGTTGACGGATTCGACGCGACCCTTGAGGATGTTGATGTCGCCGACGAACTCCGCGACGTGGCGGCTTACGGGGGCCTCGTAGATCACGTCGGGCGGGGCGATCTGGACGAGCCGGCCATGGTCCATCACCGCCATGCGGTCGGCCATGGTCATGGCCTCGTCCTGGTCGTGGGTGACGACCATGAAGGTGGTTCCGAGTTCGCTCTGGATGTCCATCAGCTCGAACTGCGTGGCCTCGCGCAGCTTGCGGTCGAGCGCCGCCATCGGCTCGTCGAGCAGCAGGAGCTTCGGGCGCTTGGCGAGCGCGCGGGCGAGCGCGACGCGCTGGCGCTGCCCGCCGGACAACTGGTCCGGCCGACGCTTGCCCAGCCCGTCCAGCTTGACCAGCGCCAGCATCTCAGCCACGCGCCGGTCGATCTCGGCCCGCGGCAGCCCCTCGCGCTTCAGGCCATAGCCGATGTTGTCGGCGACGCTGAGATGGGGGAACAGCGCATAGGACTGGAACATCATGTTGACCGGCCGCAGATGCGGCGGGACAGCGGTGATGTCGACGCCGTCGAGCAGGATTTGCCCTTCGTCAGGCGTCTCGAAGCCCGCCAGCATCCGCATCAGCGTGGTCTTGCCGCAGCCGGAGGGGCCGAGCAGCGCGAAGAACTCGCGCGGGTAGAGCGAGAGCGAGACATCGGCGACCGCGGTGACGCCGCCGAAGCGCTTGGTCACGGCGCGGAACTCGACCAGCGGCTGCGCGGCGGGGTCGTTCCAGGGCTGGAAGGCGCGACGCACGCTGCCGGGCGATGCCTTGCGCATGGTGGCCGCGCCCCGTCCCCGCCCTTCGCTCACGCCCGTACGCTCACTTTGCCCGTACGCTCACTTGCCGGTCTTCACCCGGGTCCAGAGCCGGTTCACCAGCCGCTGCGACTTCTGGTCGTAAGGGGTGATCGTGTAGAGCCGCGCCATCACCGCATCCGGCGGATAGATGCCGGGGTTGTCGCGCACCGCCGCCGAGAGCAACGGTTTTGAGGCGATGTTGCCATTGGCGTACTGGATGAAGTCGGAATTCTTCGCCGCCATCGCCGGCCGATTGACGAAGTCGATGAAGGCGAGCGCGGCGTCCGGATTGGCCGCATCCTTCGGGATCACGAAGGAATCGAACCACATCAGCGCGCCTTCCTTGGGGATGGCATAGGCGATCTCGACCTTGTTCTTGGCCTCTTCCGCGCGCTTCTTCGCCTGGAGGATGTCGCCGGAATAGCCGACGGCGAGGCAGATGTCGCCGTTGGCCAGCGCGTTGATGTATTCCGACGAGTGGAACTTCTGGATGTGGGGCCTCATCTTGCGCAAGAGCTCGCCGGCCTTGTTCAGGTCGGCCTCGGCCTTCGAATCCGGGTTGAGGCCGAGATAGCGCAGCGCAGCGGGGAACATCTCCTCGACCGCATCCAGCACATGCACGCCGCAGTTCGAGAGCTTCTTGAGCTGGTCGGGGTCGAACAGGATCTTCCAGCTGTCGATCACAGCGTCAGGGCCGAGCCGTTCCTTGATCTTGGCGACGTTGTAGCCGATCCCGGTGGTGCCCCACATGTAGTTCACGGCATGCTTGTTGCCGGGGTCGTATTTGGCCAGCCGCCCCTGGATCTCGGGCCAGGCATTCTTGAGGTTGGGCACCTTGGCGGCGTCAATCGGCGCATAGAGGCCCAGCGGAATGTGGCGCGGCAGGAAGGAGGCGGTGACGACGATGAGGTCATAGCCGGTCTTGCCCGCCAGCAGCTTGGTCTCGACCGTCTCCATCTGGTCGAAGGTGTCATAGACCACGGTGATCCCGGTTTCCTTCTTGAAGGCGTCCAGAACCTCCGGGTCGACATAATCGGACCAGTTGTAGATGCGCAGTTCCTTGTTCTGCGCCGCGACAGGGTCCGTCGCCAGAAGCGAGAGCCCCAGCGCCGCCGTGCCAAGGAATCCTGCGAGCCAGCCACGCCGTATCGTCATCGATCCGATTCCCCTTCCTGCAGATGGCGGCAAGGCTATCAGCTTGGGCGCACGCCTCAAGCCGTTGTGATCCCTGCGGCGCACTGGCGATCTTGCGATGCAATAGGGCTGCCACATATCAAGGTCCATGCGTGCCGCCCGTCTCGTTCCCCTGCTCTTCGCCCTGCTGTTCATCCTGCCCCTGCTGACCCATGCCGCCTGGTGGTCGATGCAGGGGATGGCGGAGGATTGGCGCCGGGCCGACTGGTCGAGCGCGAAGCTCCTGCCCGCCGCCTCGACCGAGCCCGAAGCCACGGTCCATGTCTTCGCCGCCCGCGTCGGCCGCTGGCGCGGCGTCTTCGCGCATCATTCCTGGGTGGTGGTGAAGGAAGCCGGCGCCAGCGCCTATACGCGCTTCGACGTGGTCGGCTGGGGCACGCCGGTGCGCGTCAACCATCGCGAGGCCGACGGCCGCTGGTACGGCAACCTGCCGGAGCCGGTGGCCGAGATCCGAGGCGCGGCGGCGGAAGCGCTGATCCCGCGCATCCGCGCGGCTGTGAAGAGCTATGCTTATGTCACGCCCGGCAGCTACCAGGCCTGGCCGGGCCCCAACTCCAACAGCTTCGTCCAGCATGTCATGGCCGAGGTGCCGGAACTGGCGCGGGCCCTGCCGCCGACCGCGATCGGCAAGGATTTCCGCGAGGATGGGCTGTTCGCGGGGCTGACGCCGAGCCGGACCGGCGTGCAGGCCTCTCTCTATGGGCTCGCCGGCTTCACCATCGGCTGGGTCGAGGGTGTGGAGGTCAATTTGCTCGGACTGGTGGCCGGCTTCGACCTGCGCAGCCCGGCGCTAAAGCTGCCGGGCTGGGGGCGGGTCGGGGTTTAGGCGACACGAACACGCCCACCGTCATTGCGAGGAGCGCAGCGACGAAGCAATCCAGGAGGACGGCGAGCGGGCCGGCTGGATTGCTTCGCTGCGCTCGCAATGACGGGCGGCGAGCGTCACACCGCCTCCAGCGCCTGGGCCAGATCCGAGATCAGATCCTCGATGTTCTCGATGCCGACGGAGATGCGGATCAGCGCGTCGGTCAGGCCGATCTCCTCACGCAATTCGCGCGCGACGCCCGAATGCGTCATCGCGGCAGGGTGCGAAACCAGCGTCTCGGTGCCGCCGAGCGAAACCGCGAGCTTCATGATCTGGAGGTTGTCGAGCAGCGCGAAGGCCTCCTTCTCGCCACCGACGACGTCGAAGGCGAAGGTCGAGCCGGCCGCCGTGCATTGCCGGTCGAACACGGCCTTGCGCGGGTCGCCGTCCTTGAGGTCGCCGAGATAATGCACCTTGGCGACCTTCGGATGGGCCGAGAGATAGTCGGCGACCAGCCGGGCATTCTCGTTGGCGCGGCTCATGCGGATGTCGAGCGTCTCGAGCGAGCGCATCAGCATCCAGCAGGAGTTGGGGTCGAGTTGCGTGCCCAGTGAGCCGCGCCAACTCTTGACCTGTCGCACCAAGGCTTCAGAGCCGCTGATCGAGCCTCCGACGAGGTCGGAGTGTCCGCCGACATATTTGGTCAGCGAGAGCAGCGAGAGATCGGCGCCCTGCTTCAGCGGCTTCTGGTATTTCGGGCCAAGCATGGTGTTGTCGACGACGACCGGCGGGCGATGGCCCTGCGAGGCTTCGAGCTCGTCGGCGATCATCTTGCAGGCGGCGAGATCGACGAGGCCGTTGGTCGGGTTGGCGGGCGTCTCGACCAGGATCATGCCGACACGCCCCTTGGCGGCGGCGGCCTTGGCGGTTTCGCGCATCTGCGCGATGTCGAGCCCGTCGGTGAAGCCGAAGGGCGTGACGCCGAAGGCGCCCATCTGGTTCTTCAGCAGGGTCTCGGTGCCGCCATAGAGCGGGCGCGAGTGGATGATCGTGTCGCCTGGCCGCAGGAAGGCGAAGCAGGTCGTGGCGATCGCTGCCATGCCGCTGGCGAAGACGGCGCATTTCTCCGCCTCGTCCCAGATCGCCAGGCGATCCTCGAGGATCTCCATGTTGGGATGGTTGAAGCGCGAATAGACCAGCCCGGGCTTCTCGCCCGGCTTGGGCTGGCGGCGGCCGGAGGTGAAGTCGAAGAAATCCTTCCCCTGCTGGGCGTTCTCAAAGACGAAGGTCGAGGTCAGGAAGATCGGCGGCTTCAGCGAGCCCTCCGACATGGCCGGCGAGTAGCCGAAGCCCATCATCAGCGTCTCGGGATGCAACTTGCGGTTGGCGATCCGGTCCTTGTGATAATTGTCTGCGCTCATGACGATCTCCCTGTCGAACCGCGGCCGGAGGGTGCCGATCCGTTCGCCTGAAGATAAGGCGCTCCGCCGACGATTGCTTGGATGGCTTCGACTGTCTAGGATTTCATTTCAGCATCATTCTGCCAAATTTCGTTTCATGAGGAGCAGTCCATGCTCGACAGCGTTGATCGCCGCATGCTCGCCGTTCTCCAGGAGGACGGCCGCATCACCAACCAGGATCTGTCGCAGAAGGTCGGCCTGTCCCCCACGCCCTGCCTGCGCCGGCTGAAGCGGCTGGAGGAGACCGGCGTGATCCAGGGCTATTCGGCCACGGTCGATCCCAAGGCTTATGGCCTGCCCTTCAGCGTCTTCGTCTCGGTGCGGCTCTCGCAGCAGACGCAGGAGCACATCGCCGAGTTCGAGAAGGCGGTCGAAGGCTGGAACGAGGTCACCGAATGCTACCTGATGACCGGCAGCCAGGACTATCTGCTGCGGGTGCTGACCGATGGCATCGAGGGCTATGAGCGCTTCCTGAAGCAGAAGATGACCCGGCTGAAATGCATCCAGTCGGTCGAATCCAACTTTGCGCTGGCGACGGTCAAGAAGCGCATCGGCCTGCCGCCGCTGTGAGCGGCTAGCGCCCCGCGAAGACGGCCTCCGCCGCGGCGGCGGCCATCCGCCGCGAATCATGGCCGACGCCCGGCACGACGATCGCGCGCCAGGGGCTCTCGACCTTCAGCCGGGCCGCCTCGCCGGCCGCCACCGCCATGAAATGGCGCCCGCGCGCCAGCCGGTTCGGGCCCTGCGCATCCGCGCCGCGGCTGTGGTTCAGTTGTGGATGGGCGGGGTCGTCGTCGCGTTCGCCGAGCATCACCAAAAGCGGTTTTGCGAGGACGGCCGCCAGCGTCGCATCGGTGGCGGGCGTACCGGCCAGCGAATAGGGATAGGCAAAGCCGCCGGACTTCGGCCGGACGGGCAGCGTGTAATAGCCGGCATTGGCGCTGATGGCGGTCGAAAAGCGCGCTGCCGTCATCAGCAGGGCCATGCCGTGGACGAATTGCGCGCCTGCCGAGTGCCCGAACAGGACATAGCTCGTTCCGGCGACGCGGCCGCTGGCCAAGGCGCGATCGAAGAAGCGCTCGATGCTGGCATAGACCCAGCGGTCCGGGTCCGTCTCGTCGCGCACGCCGCCCTGCTGGAACAGCCGCGTCGGGAACCGGTCCCGGTCGAAATGCGGCGCGGCGATAAGCAGGCCGTAGCGCTCGGCCGCCTCGACCCAGTTTTCGCGGGCGTTCTCGGCATTGCGCTCGAGGCCGTGGATCGCGATCACCAAGGGGCAGGGCTTCGTCGTACAAGCCGCAGGCACATAGGTCTCGATATTGATCGGCTCGGCGCCGGTGGGCGAGACGTCCTCGTGGATCACATGGCTGCGCCCCGCCTCCTGGAAAGGCGTGAGGTCATGCGCCGCGACGATCTGCGGCCCGCAGACCAGCAGGAGCATTGCCACCAAAACCCGGCCGACCGTCGCCATCGATCCACGCCTCCTCGGCGCGGAGTTTGCGCGGGACCGCCCGACCGGGCAAGCCGCTCAGGCGCCCTTGCCGCGGTCCATGGCGCGACGCACGACCTGCGTAACCTCGCTGTCGGAGAGGAAGAGGTCGTGCCGCAGCATGCTCCAGCCCCGGCCGGAGGTGTCCGCGACGCGCACGCCCAGGGCCTCCAGGCGCGAGCGGTCGGCCGCTCCGGCGCGCGCGACGCCACCGGCGATGCGGGCGGAGATCGCCAGGGCCCGGTCGCCCGGGTCGATGATCAGCGTCATGCGGCGGGCGAGCGGGCCGAGCTTGCCGACAGTCTGCTCGAAGGCGTCGATATCGATGTCGGGCGAGGCGAGGACGACGGATCCGATACGGGAATAGACGTCGGCGGAATCGCGCAGCTCGCGCAGCCCTTCCAGCGTCAGGAAGGTGCCCATCGAATGCGCGACGATGTGGATGCGGCCGACCGTCGGGTTGGCGACGAGGGCCTGCAGCGCCTTGACGAAGCCGTCGCGCGACCACAGCGCGCTTTCGCGGTCATAGGCATAGTCGAACAGCTTGCCGCCCGACGGCCAGGAGAAGATCGCGGTGCGGCCCTGGAATTCGAGCGAATGCGAGAGCTGGCCGGCGCTGCGCGCCGCGGATTCGAAGGTCTCGTTGTAGCCATGCACATAGAGCAGCACGTCGCGGCCGGTCGCGGCTTGCGCGAAAGCGCGGCCAGCCTCGGCCGAGGTCTGGCTGTCGAGGCCGAGCACCGCCCAGTCGCCGCTGACGGCGGAGGAGACGCGGCCCGAAATCCCGTCCGCGGGCGGTGAAAGACGCGCCTCGGCGAAGGTCAGCGAACCGCGATCCGAGCCGAAGAAGGGCTGGCGCGGGCCGACCGGCTTGCGCGTCGTCACCACGAGCAGTTCGGGCTCCTTGCCGATCGCGGATGCGTCGGCGCGGGTTGGCTCCGAGAAGGGCGAGACGGTGACCTCGCTCTGGGCACAGGCCGAGAGCGACAGCGCGAGCAGCGCGGCGAGCGCTGCACGACGGCAGGTGGGAGCGTGCCGCAAACCAAGCATCGTGTCGGGCATCCAGTCGATCGTGAGGGGCCGAATTGGCCAGCGCCCTCTTAACGACAGGCTAACGCGGCCAGAATGCGGCGATCCCCTCGATCACGAGCCATTGCACCGCGACCGTGGCTCAGCGGCCACCCGAGATGATGGTCACGGGTGCGGTCACGACCAGCCCCACGGTCGACCCCACGGTACCGACGACGCCGCCCGCGATGTCGCCGAGCCGGTCGCCGAGCTGGGGACCGGCCGTGGCGATGCCGCCATCCGCCTGCAGACGCTGGCCGATCATCTGCACGACCTTTGGCGAGGAGGCGAACTTGCTGTGGTTCAGCGGGTCGCCCGACGCCACTTCCGAGAGGTCGATGATGCGCGCGCCGAGCTTCTCGAGTTCGGCGATAATCTCTGTGTCCTTCGCCGAAACGGCCCCCAACCGCGTCTTGTCGCCGGCGAAGCGGCGGGAAAAATCGAGCGCGCGATCATCCGCCGAGACGAAGACGGTGACCGGACGCTTGATCTCGCGCATCTGGGTCCTGAAAACGTCGAGATCGACGTCGGGCGCCGCCAGGATCACGTCGCGAAGCTTGCCACCGAAGGTTCCGTCGCCACGAATCGAGGCTTGGCGCAGCGACTCCAGCGTCAGCAGCGTGCCCATCGAATGCGCCAGGATATCCATGCGCGTCGTGCCGAGATCGCGCGCGATGGCCCGCAGATTGAGCTCGAGGAAGTCGCGCGAATAATAGGCGCTCTCGCGATCATAGGGATAGGCCAGCAACTGGCCGCGCGAGGGCCAGGTGAACAGAACCGGCACGCCCTTGAAGCCCGAATCATGGATGATCTGGGCGAAGCGGAACGCGGCATCGGCGAAGTTGGTGTTGAACCCATGCACGAAGACCAGCACGTCGCGCTGCGAGGCCGGCCGCTTCAGGATCTCGCGACCGACGTCGGCGACGATCGGCGCGAGGTCCAGACGCTGCACATTGGTGACGGCGAAATGCTTGGCCGGATCGCTCGGCCCCGAATCCGGCAGTTCGAGTTCGCCGGTCTTGTGAGCCCGCGGGACCGTGAAATCCAGGCGCGCGAACGCCAGCCGCGCCCCCCGCTCGCCATTGAAGTAGACAGGCTCGGACGAGGCCTCGCGCGTCGTCGCGACGAACATCTCCACCTTGCCGGCGATATCCGCGGGCGCGCTAGCAGCCGGGTTGATCTGGAGCACGCGCGGCGTCCCGCAGGCGCCCAGCGCCAGCGGCGCGACGACCGCCCAAACCAGAATCCGAAACCGCATCGCCGCACGCATCGTCATCATCGCCTGACAGCTCTCCCCGTGCGCGATGCACCGTCGAGACGCCCGCGCGCCTTACGATGACGGCAGAGCCGACCGGCGAAACCTTGTCGCTGGACCCTCGGCCTTGCTAGGGGAGCTTATGGCCGATCCTCCCGCTCCTGTCACCGCACTGGTCGCCGCCTTGCTCGCCGGCGACAGGGCGGCGCTGGCGCGGGCGATCACGCTGGTCGAATCACGCCGGCCGGATCACCGCCGCCAGGCCAGCGAGCTGATCCAGGCGGTGCTGCCGCGGACCGGCGGCGCCGTCCGCGTCGGGATCACAGGCGTGCCCGGCGTCGGCAAGTCCACGACGATCGACGCCCTCGGCAGCTTTCTCACCCAGCGCGGACACAAGGTCGCCGTGCTCGCCGTCGATCCCTCATCGACCCGCAGCGGCGGCTCGATCCTCGGCGACAAGACGCGCATGGCGAGGCTCGCGGTCGATCCGGCCGCCTATATCCGGCCCTCGCCCTCATCGGGCACGCTCGGCGGCGTCGCCGCCCGGACGCGCGAGACGATGCTGCTCTGCGAGGCGGCGGGATTCGACGTCGTCCTGGTCGAGACGGTCGGCGTCGGGCAATCCGAGACGGCCGTGGCCGAACTCACAGATTTCTTCCTGGTCCTGATGCTGCCCAATGCCGGCGACGAGTTGCAGGGCATCAAGAAGGGCATCATCGAACTCGCCGACATGATCGCGGTCAACAAGGCGGATGGAGCGGGTGCGACCGCCGCGCGCGCCGCCGCGGCTCAGTATCAGGCCGCGCTGCACATCCTGGCGCCGGCCTCTCCGCTCTGGTCGACGCCCGTGGTGACGATCTCGGGCCTGACCGGCGACGGGCTCGACGCGCTCTGGGCCAGGATCGAGGATCACCGCGCCCGCCATGAGGCGAAGGGGCTCATCGCCGACAAGCGTCATCGGCAGGATGTGAAATGGATGTGGGCCATGGTCGAGGATCGTCTCAAGGCGAAGCTGCGCAACGACCCCGCGCTGAAGGCCGCGACGCCGGCGCTGGAAGCCGCCGTCGCGGCGGGCACGCTGGCGCCGACGCTGGCGGCCGACGACATCGCCCGGGCCCTGGGCCTTTGAAACGATGAGGCAAGGTCGAGCCGACATTCTGGTCACGGGCTTCGGCCCCTTCCCGCGGGTGCGGGTCAATCCGACGACCGCTCTGGCGCGGGCCGTGACGAAGCGGCTGCAGGCCACCGGCTTCGCAGCCGACGCCCTGATCCTGGAGACGAGCTATGCCGGAGGGCTGCCGCGGCTGCGCGCGCATCTCGCGGATTCCCGCCCCCGGGCGATCCTGATGCTCGGGCTGGCCGCGCGCGCCCGCAAGATCCGGGTCGAACTCTTCGGCCGCGGCCATGCCAGCCCGCTCCATCCCGACGTCAGCGGGGCGACTCCGACCGCGAGGCCGGTGCCGGCTGCCCTTCCCCTGCGCACGACGGCCCATCCCCAGGCCGCGCTGGCGGCTCTGCGGCGCCGCGGGCTGCGCAGCGCGCTCTCCCCCTCGGCCGGGCGCTATCTCTGTGACGCCTGCTATGCGGCCGCCCTCCGGCCTAACCGCAGCAGCGGCGTGCCGGTCATCTTCATCCATGTGCCCTGGCTGCGCCCTGCCCCCGGTTCGCGCCCGGCACGACGCGTCGCGGGCTTTCGCCCGGCGAAGGCGGTGCTGGTGGCGAGCCTCGCCGAGATCGGGGCCGCGCTCGCGCGTCAGGGCCGCGGGGCCGGCTGATCGACGTGCCGGAACGGCACAGGCGCCGTCGGCACGGTGCTTGAACCACCGCTCGCATGGCGCAAACTCCTCTCGCGATATCGCGGCGTTCGCTGCTGGCCATGGCTGTTTTCGGGACAGGCTCGCTCGCGGCCGCACCCGGGCTCGGCCAGTCTACACGCGCCGCCAAACCGGTGCCCCTGGGCGGGTTCGGACTGGAGGCCACCCATTTCGGCTTTCGGCCGGGCGCCGCCGAGGATCAATCGCAGCGCCTGCGGAGCGCACTCGCTGAAGCTGCACGGCGCCAGGTTCCGCTCGTCATCGCGCCGGGGCGCTACCGCATCGGCCGCGTCAGCCTGCCGGAGGGGGCAAGCCTGATCGGCGTGCCGGGCGCGACGACGCTGGTGGCGGCCCAGCCCGGCCCGCTGCTCGAGGCGCGTGGCACCCAGCGATCGTCGCTGACCGGCGTGACGCTGGACGGGCTCGGCCTGCGCGCGGCCGGCCGCCAGGGCCTGCTCACGGCCGAGGATGTGGAGGTCCTCCAGATCCGCGACTGTGCCTTCGCCGATGCCGGCTCGGTCGGGCTCGTGATCCATCGCACGGGCGGCGACATCGAGAGCAGCAGCTTCCGCACCATGCGCGAATCAGCGCTGTTTTCCCTCGACTCGCGGGGGCTTCGCATCGAGCGCAACCGCGTCGAGGATTGCGGCAACAACGGCATCCAGCTCTGGCGCAGCCAGGCGGGCGACGAGCGCTCCTTCGTGCGCGGCAACCGCGTCGAGCGCATCCGCGCCGACGCGGGCGGCGACGGCCCCAACGGCAACGGGATCAGCCTCTACAAGGCTGGCGGCGTCATCATCGAGGGCAACCAGCTGCGCGACTGCGCGCTGACCTTCATCCGCAACAACTCCGGCGCCAGCGTCCAGATCCTCGGCAATCAGGGCAAGCGCTGCGGCGAGGTCGGGCTCTATTCGGAATTTGCCTTCGAGGGCGCGATCATCGCCAACAACCTCGTCGAGGACTGCGCGCAGGGCGCCAACATCACCAATCTCGACCATGGCGGCCGCTTGAGCGTCTTCGCCAACAACATCGTCCGCAATGCCCGCAAAGGGCTCTATCCCGGCGTCAAGGAGCCGATCGGCGGCATGGGCGTGCATGTCGAGGCCGAGGCCGCGGTGACCGGGAACGTCATCGAGGACGCCAGCGAGATCGGCATCTCGCTCGGCTGGTCCTGGGGCATGCGCAATCTCGTCGCGACCGGCAACATGGTGCGCCGGACCGGCATCGGCATCTCCGTCTCGCTGGTCCCCAAACAGCGCAATGCGGTGATCTCGGGCAATGTCATCGCCGAAGCCAGCCGCGGCGCCGTCGTCGGGACCGAGTACGGGAAGGCGGTCACGGGGGATCTGACGAAGGCGCCCGACGCCCGGGCGGCGGGCGTGCGGGTCGAGAACAACGCGGTGGGATAAGCCGCGGCCGGTGGCTCAGTTGCCAGACGCCGCCCTCACCCGGCCGACCTCGATGCCGTTCCAGTTCGTCATCACGCTCTCGCGCAGCGGCGCGAAGGCGGCCAAGCCGGCCTCGTCCATCGGCAGGAACCGCGCTATCAGGTCTGCCATCACCACCTCCGCCGCACGGCCGGCGCCATCGTCGCATTTCAGCGCGATGCCATAGCCCAGCTCCGGCAAGGTGCCGCAATAGACGCCTTCAGCGCCGGTCTTGATGAAGATGCGCTCGCGCAGCAGCTCCATGGCGCGGGTATCGAAGCGGCCGGTGCCGGCCACCATGAAAGGATGCGCCGCGGCGGCCTTGCGGATGCGGGCGGCCGCCTTCGCCCGCTCAGGGCCGAAGCCATGGCCGGTGCCGATGCGGGCGAAGCCGAGGGCAAGAGCCTTCAGCGGCACCGCATAGGTCGGGATCGAGCAGCCGTCTGTGCCCATCAGGTCGGTCGAGTGGGCGGCTCCGGTGACATCCTCCAGCGCGCCGCGCACGGCCTTCTGCACGGCATGGCCGGCCTTCACATAGCCTGCGGGGTCCTCGTCGATCCCGCAGGCGAGGCAGACGAAGCCGGCATGCTTGCCGGAGCAGTTGTTGTTGAGCGCGCTCGGCTCGCGGCCGGCCCGTGCCAGCGCGCGAGCGGCATTCTCGTTCATCGGCCAATGCGCGCCGCATTCGAGGCAGCCGGCCTCGCGCCCGGCCTTGGCGAGCATCGCCAGCGAGGTTTCGGCATGCAGCGGCTCGCCGGAGTGGGAGGAGACGGCGAGCGCGATCTCGGCCTCGGTCAGGCCGTAGCGGTCAGCGGCGCCGCTCTCGAGCAGCGGCAGCGCCTGGATCGCCTTCACCGCCGAGCGCGGGAAGACGGGGCGCTCGACATCGCCGGTGGAAAAGACCACGCCGCCATCGGCGTCGACGACGATGGCGGCGCCGCGATGGCGCGATTCGACCGTGCCGCCGCGCGTCACCTCGGCCAGGATCGGGTTGTCCATCGTCGTCTCCCCAGCAAAAGCGTCCTGCACGAGACGCGCGCAGCCTTGTGCCGCCCATGGCTCGACCTGTCAAAAGCGATGGCGCACAGTGGCGACACCTGCCAAGCGGGGGGTGACGCGCTCCCGAAAGGGGGCTGCATCCGCAGATCGGGCGAGCCGGAGCGAGGGAATGTCGGGCGACTACGAGATCCAGTACAACAACCGCGCCCGCGTGCCGGAGCATCCGCAGATCATCGCGAGTTGGGCCGGGGATGCCGAGGCCTATCGCGCCGAGGCCCTGTGCGAGCTGGGCGTGTCCTATGGCGAGAGCGAGCGCCAGCGCTACGACCTGTTCAAGCCCGAGACGATGCGCGGCAACGCCATCGTCCTGTTCATCCATGGCGGCTACTGGCAGGCGCTCGACCGGAGCTTCTTTTCGCATATGGCGCGCGGGCTGAACCGGCGCGGCGTCCCCGTTGCGGTCGTCGGCTATGATCTCTGCCCGCAGGTCGAGGTCGGCCACATCGTCTGGGAGATGCAGCATGCGGCCGCGGCCCTGTGGCAGCGCTACACGCTGCCGGTGGTCGCGAGCGGCCACTCGGCGGGTGGGCACCTTGCCGCCTGCCTGCTCGCGACCAACTGGGCCAATGTCGAGGAGAACCTGCCGGAGCATCTCGTGCCGGCCGCTTACGGCATTTCGGGCCTCTACAATCTGAAGCCTCTGACGGAGACCAGCATCAACGGTGCGCTCAATCTCAGCTTCGAGGCGGCCGAGCGCGAGAGCCCGCTGTTCTGGCCGGCGCCCTCCGGCCTGGTCATGGACGCCGTCGTCGGCGGCGAGGAGAGCGAGGAGTACTTCAAGCAGAGCCGCCGCATCGTCGATGTCTGGGGGCTGTCGGGCGTCCGCACCCGCTATGAGGAGATCGCCGGCGCCAACCACTTCACGGTGATCGCGGGCCTCGCCGATCCCGAGAACGCCATGACGCGCCGCATCGCCGAACTCGCCGGCGCTTGATCTGACGGGGCGGGAGGCTCTATCCAGATCGGGCGCGGCGGCTGCGGCGGGCGGCCTCCCGGCCGCCGGACGGGCCAGACCGCAGACGAGATCCGGAGCCCGCGATGCAGACCTTCTTCGTCGAGATCAAATGCAAGCTCGGCAAGACCTATGAGGTCGCCAGCGAACTCGCCGATCGCGAGATCGCCTCCGAGATCTATTCGACCGCCGGCAATTACGACATCCTGGCGAAGTTCCATGTCGCGGCCGATGTCGATATCGGCCATTTCGTCGCCCAGAAGGTGCAGTCGATCCCCGAAATCGCCGACACCCACACGATCATCACCTTCAAGGCGTTTTAGGCCGGCGGGGTGCATCGCGCACTTCGCGCGCCAGACGGCGTGCTGACCGGCATTCCGCTTTCTCACCACGCATTATTGCCGCCGTCGCGCTTGACGCGGCGGGGCTTTCCGCGCGACCTCCTGCCCTCGAATTGCGATGCGAAGGAAGCGTGGGGATGGCTAAGAGCACCTTGTCGGCGGATATGCGCTCGGGCGCGCTCGTCTATCACCGCCTGCCCCGCCCCGGTAAGATCGAGATCCAGGCGACCAAGCCGCTCGGCAACCAGCGCGACCTCGCGCTCGCCTATTCCCCCGGCGTCGCCGCCGCCTGCGAAGCCATCGTCGACGATCCCTCCCAGGCCGCCGAGCTGACTTCGCGCCAGAACCTCGTCGCCGTCATCACCAACGGCACCGCCGTGCTGGGGCTGGGCGACATCGGCCCGCTCGCCTCCAAGCCGGTGATGGAGGGCAAGGCTGTCCTGTTCAAGAAATTCGCCGGGATCGACTGCTTCGACATCGAGGTCGAGCAGAAGAACATCGATAAATTCGTCGAGGTCGTCGCGGCGCTGGAGCCGACCTTCGGCGGCATCAATCTCGAGGACATCAAGGGCCCGGAATGCTTCGAGATCGAGGAGCAGCTCAAGGCCCGGATGAACATTCCGGTCTTCCATGACGATCAGCACGGCACGGCGATCATCGTCTCGGCGGCGATCCTGAACGGGCTCGATCTGTCGGGGAAGAAGATCGGCGACGTCAAGATCGTCGTGTCCGGCGCGGGCGCCGCCGCGCTGGCCTGCCTCAACCTGCTGGTCGAGCTCGGGGCCCAGCGCAAGAACATCTGGGTCACCGACCTGGAAGGCGTCGTCCACAAGGGCCGCAACACCCTGATGGACCGCTGGAAGGAGGTCTATGCGCAGGAGACCGACGCCCGCACGCTGGCCGAGGTGATCCCCGGCGCGGATGTCTTCCTCGGCCTCTCGGCCGCCGGCGTGCTGAAGCCCGAGATGGCCAAGGCGATGGGTCCCAAGCCGCTGATCCTGGCGCTGGCCAATCCCAACCCCGAGATCACGCCGGAGGACGCGCTGGCGGTGCGGCCCGACGCGATGATCTGCACCGGGCGCTCGGACTATCCCAACCAGGTCAACAACGTCCTCTGCTTCCCCTACATCTTCCGCGGTGCGCTCGACGTGCAGGCGACGACGATCAACGAGGCGATGAAGCTTGCAGCCGTGCGCGCCATTGCGGCGCTGGCGCGCGAGGCGACGTCGGACATCGCGGCGCGCGCCTATGGCGGTGAATCCTCGACCTTCGGGGCAACTTCGCTGATCCCCAACCCGTTCGATCCGCGGCTGATCATCCGCATCGCGCCGGCCGTCGCGCAGGCGGCGATGGCGACCGGCGTGGCGCGCAAGCCGCTCGCCGACATCGAGGCCTATCGCGAGGAATTGTCGCGCTTCGTCTTCCGCTCCGGCTTCATCATGAAGCCGCTCTTCGCCCAGGCGAAGGCCGACCCCAAGCGCGTGATCTATGCGGAGGGCGAGGATGAGCGCGTGCTGCGCGCCGCCCAGATCGCGCTGGAAGAAGGGCTCGCGATCCCGATCCTGATCGGCCGCCCGAGCGTGATCGAGAGTCGCGTGCAGCGGTTCGGCCTGTCGATCCGGCCGGGCGTCGACTGCGAGGTGATCAACCCCGAAGACGACCCGCGCTATCGCGACTACGTCCAGACCTATCTCGACATCGCCGGCCGGCGCGGCATCACCCCCGAGGCGGCACGCTCGCTCGTGCGCACCAACAACACGGTGATCGCGGCGCTGGCGGTGGCGCGCGGCGAGGCGGATGCGATGATCACGGGCCTCGAAGGCCGGTTCATGTCGCGGCTGCGGCACATCAAGGACATCATAGGCCTGGCGCCTGGCGTCTGCGACATCTCGGCGATGACGCTGATCATCACCAACAAGGGCGCCTTCTTTCTCGCCGACACCCATGTGAAGCATGATCCCAGCGCCGAGGAGATCGCGGACATGACGGTGCTGGCGGCGAGCCATGTCGCCCGCTTCGGCATCGAGCCCAAGATCGCTTTGCTCTCGCATTCGGATTTCGGCGCGGCGGACACGCCCTCGGCGCTCAAGATGCGCAAGGCGCTCGGCCTGATCCGCGAGCGCGCGCCGGAGCTGGAATGCGATGGCGAGATGGAGGCCGATACCGCGCTGGTGGCGATGGTGCGCGAGCGCGTCCTGCCCTCCTCGCGGCTCAAGGGCGTCGCCAATGTGCTGATCTTCCCCAATCTCGACGCGGCCAACATCGCCTACCAGTTCGCCAAGGTGCTGGCGGATGCGCTGCCGGTGGGACCCATCCTGATCGGCGCGGCCAAGCCCGTGCACATCCTCACCGGCTCGGTGACAGCGCGCGGCGTCGTCAACATGACCGCGGTGGCGGTGGTCGAGGCGCAGGAGCGGGCGGCGGCTGCGGCGGGCTAGCCGCGGCGCCGGATCCGTTTTCCTGGAGCAGATGGCTCCGGGCGCTTGGCAGGCCGTCAAAGCCGGGCTCTACTTCCCTTCGCGAATCCCTGCTTTGCGGCCGTGTCGTCGTCCGAGGGGAGATTGTCGATGTTCACAGCCCTGCGCCGCGCGGCCTCCCCAATGCTGGCGGCACTGCTGGTGCTGGCAGGTGTCGGCCCGGCCCTGGCCCAGGGCGTGCTCCACCGCGGCAACGACGGCGATCCGCGCAGCTTCGATCCCCACCAGTCGACGACCGTGGCCGAGGCGCATCTGCTGCGCGACCTGTCCGAAGGGCTGGTGATCCACAATATGCGGGGCGCGGTCGTCCCCGGCGTCGCCGAAAGCTGGACGACGAGCGAGGATGGCAGGATCTGGCGCTTCGCGCTGCGCGAGACCGCGCGCTGGTCCAATGGCGACCCGGTGACGGCGGGAGATTTCGTGGCCTCGTTGCGGCGCGTGCTCGATCCACGCAGCGGCGCTCCTTCCGCCGCGCTGCTCTACCCGATCCTGAACGCGGAGAAGCTGCACAAGGGCGCCGAAGGGACGACCCCCACCGATCTCGGGGTGAGCGCACCCGAGCCGCTGCGCCTCGAGATCACGCTGGAGCGGCCGACGCCCTATCTGCTCGCGCTCTTGACGCACCCGGCCGGGCTGCCGGTCCACCGCTCGATGATGGAGCGGATCGGGAGAAGCGGCGCCGGGCCGGAGGCGCTGGTGACCAACGGGCCCTATCGCCTCCGGGAGTTCGTGCCCAATTCGCATATCCGGCTGGACCGGAACCCGGCCTTCCATGACGCCGCGAACGTCGCGGTCGAGACGGTGATTGTCTATCCGAGCTCGGACCCCGCCGTCGCGGCGCGGCGTTTCCAGGCCGGAGAGCTGCACCTGACGACCGACATCCCCGCTGACCAGATCCAGGGTCTGCGGGCCAAGCTCGGCGCGCAGGTCAAGATCGCGCCGGGGCTGGGCACCTATTTCCTCGTGCTCAACACGGCCAAGCCCCCCTTCAACGACACCCGGGTGCGAAGGGCGCTTTCACTGGCGATCGACCGCGAGTTCATCGCGGAGCGGATCTGGAGCGGGGCGATGCTGCCGGCCTATGGCGTGATCCCGCCCGGCATCGGCCATTACGGCGAGCGCGCCGAGCTCGACTTCAAGATGGCCACGCCGCTGGAGCGTGAGGAGGAGGCGCGCCGGCTCCTGGCCGCAGCCGGGTTCGGGCCCGGTGTGCCGCTGCGGCTGGAGTTGCGCTACAACCGCAGCGACGACAACCGCCGCACCATCCAGGCCATCGCCGAGCAGTGGACGGCGATCGGCGTCGAGACCTCCCTGTTCGAGACCGACAGCGCCAGTCATTTCGCGCATCTGCGCGAGGGCGGCGAATTCGACGTCGCGCGCTATGGCTGGATCGCCGATTATTCCGATCCCCAGAATATCCTGTTCCTGTTCCAGAGCGACACGCACAGCTTCAACTTCGGCCGCTTCGCCGATCCGCAGTTCGACAGGCTGATGGCGCTCGCCGCCGCCCAGCCAGATCTCGCGGAGCGGGCGGCCATCCTGCGCGAGGCCGACAGCGTCATCGCCCGCGAGCAGCCCTGGATACCGGTGCTGCACTACACGACGCGCAATCTCGTCTCGCCGAAGCTTACCGGCTTCGCACCCAACCCGCATGGTGCGATCCCCAGCCGCTTCCTCAGCCTCCGGCCCTGAATCCGGAAGGGATGTCCCGGAAAATGCCGGGGCGCCCCGCGCTGGCGAAGGGGCATTCGCCCTCGCGCCCGCGGCGTTCGTCGGCTAGGACAGTCCTGCCTTTCAACCGCTGACGAGACCTGATCGATGAGCCGCATTGTCTATGTGAACGGCGCCTATCTGCCGGAGGAAGACGCCACCATCTCGATCTTCGACCGCGGCTTCATCTTCGGCGACGGCATCTACGAGGTTTCGGCCGTGATCGGCGGCAAGCTCGTCGATTGCGAGGCGCATCTGGCGCGGCTCGCGCGCTCCTGCGGCGAGATCAGGCTCGCCCTGCCCTGGTCGACGGCGGAACTGGTGGCTATCCATGATGAACTTATCAAGCGCAACGCGTTGGACGAGGGCGGCATCTATCTGCAGGTCTCGCGCGGCGCCTCGGACCGCGATTTCGCCTTCCCGAAGGACGTGCCGCCGACGCTGGTGATGTTCACCCAGGCGCGCAACTTCGTGAACGCGCCGACGGTAAAGACCGGCATCAAGGTCGTCTCGACGCCGGATCTGCGCTGGGCCCGGCGCGACATCAAGAGCGTCAACCTGCTCGCCCCGGTGCTCGCCAAGCAGTTCGCCGCCGAAAACGGCGCGCAGGAAGCCTGGATGATCGAGGACGGCGTCGTAACCGAGGGCGCCTCGTCGACCGCCTGGATCGTCAAGGGCAAGACGCTGATCTCGCGGCCGCTCTCCAACAAGGTCCTGCCCGGCATCACCCGCAAGGCCGTGCTGGCGTATATCGCGGAGACGGGCTTCACTTTCGAGGAGCGCGAATTCACGTTGCAGGAGGCGCTGGATGCCGAGGAGGCCTTCATCACGTCGGCGACCAGCCTCGTCATGCCGGTGACGACGATCGACGGCCACAGCATCCACAACGGCGCACCGGGCCCCACCGCGCTGCGCCTGCGCGAGATCTATATCGACTTCGCGCGCAAGGGCGGCGTGCTGGGGTGACCTGATACGGTCTCTTCCGCAACCTCCTCGTCATCCCGGACAAGCGGCGCAGCCGCGCCGATCCGGGATCCATCGGAGAGCGCAATTCCCTACGATGGATCCCGGAGCTCCGCTTCGCTGCGTCCGGGATGACGGGGAGGTTCGGGCGTCAATCCGGATGGGACGGTCGCGGCACCCGCTCGCCCATCACGTAAGTCGCGACGACGTTGCGCTCGTCGCCGAGCGTGACCAGCACGAACAGCTCCTCGGCCAGATCGCGCGCCGTCTCGAGCCGGTGTGCCATGGCCCGCTGGGCGGCAGCATCGAGCACGACAACGTCGGCCTCATGGCCGGGCTCCAGCGAGCCGATCAGATGGTCGAGCTTCAGCGCCTTGGCGTTGCCCAGCGTGATGGCGTGGAGCGCGGCGAAGGCCGAGAGCGATTGCCCCTGCAACTGCAGCACCTTGTAGGCCTCCGACATTGTCCGCAGCATCGAATAGGAGGTGCCGCCGCCGATATCGGTCGCGACTGCCACCGGCACGCCCTCCGCCCGGGCGCGGGACCAGTCGAACAGTCCGGAGCCGAGGAAGAGATTCGAGGTCGGGCAGAACACGGCGACGCTGCCGGTTTCGGCGAAACGCCGCCATTCCCGGTCGGTCATGTGGATGCAGTGGCCGAGCAGGCTTCTGGGGCCGAGCAGTCCGTAATGCTGATAGATGCCGGCATAGTCGCCAGGCTCGGGATAGAGTTCGTTGGCGAGCGCGATCTCGGCGCGGTTCTCGTTGATATGAGTCTGGACATGGCAGTCGGGATGCTCGGCGGCCAGCCGCCCGGCGGCCTCCATCTGCTCCGGCGTCGAGGTCACGACGAAGCGCGGGGTGATGGCGTAGAGCTGGCGGCCCTTGCCGTGCCAGCGCGCGATGAGCGCCTTCGAGTCGGCATAGCTGCTCTCGGCTGTATCGGTGAGCGCTTCGGGCGCGTTGCGGTCCATCATCACCTTGCCGGCGATCATGCGGGTGTTGCGGCGCTCGGATTCGGCAAACAGCGCTTCCGCCGATTGCGGATGCACGGAACAGTAGATCACCGCCGTCGTGGTGCCGTTGGCCAACAACTCATCGAGCAGGAAGGTCGCGAGCTTCTCCGGGTGGCCCTGCTGCGCCAGACGCTGCTCCTCGACGAAGGTGTAGCGCTCGAGCCAGTCCATCAGCTGGGCGCCATAAGAGGCGATCACCTGCGTCTGCGGCATGTGAAGATGGGCGTCGATGAAGCCGGGCATGATCAGATGCGGGCGGTGGTCGATGATCTCCGCCCCCGCCGGCAGGGTTGGCAGGATGGCCTCCGCCGCACCGACCGCGCGGATCATGCCGCCCTCGATCACCAGCACCCCGTCCGCGACATAACGATGCGCCGCCTCGCCGAGGTCGTGCGGATCGGCCACGAACCACAAAAGGCGGCCGCGCAGGGCACGAAGGGGACTGGTCTGGCTCAAGGATTGGCACTCCGGCTCGGATTCACATCACATCTGCACCAAATCAAAGCTTCCGGCCAAGCGGGGATCATGCCTAATCTGAGAGCATGATTTGTGTCGCATCGGATCAGTCCCGACCCTCGCCCTTCGTGCCGTCATCCCGGACGCAGCGAAGCGGAGATCCGGGATCCATTCCGGAGCGCGTCCAGCAGAGGTTCCGGCATGGATCCCGGGTCTCCCGGAGCCTGTCCTTGGGCCGGCCAAAGGCCGGACCCGAGGGGGCACCCGGGATGACCCACAATGGAGCGCTCAGCACCATGCGAGCCGCCCATGCGTGACACGGTCCGCTTCCTCCTCGGCGACGCGCTGATCGAGATCGCAAACTGCGATCCGACGTTGACGGTGCTCGACTGGCTGCGGCTGGAGCGGCGCCTGACCGGCAGCAAGGAAGGCTGCGCCGAGGGTGATTGCGGCGCCTGCACGGTCGTCGTCGGCCGGCTCGATCGCGGTCGGCTGCGCTATGAGGCGATCAATGCCTGCATCCGCTTCCTGCCGACGCTCGATGGCTGCCAGGTGCTGACGGTCGAGCATCTGAAAGGCCCGGACGGCAGCCTGCACCCGGTGCAGCAGGCGATGGTCGACTGTCACGGCTCGCAATGCGGCTTCTGCACGCCGGGCATCGTGATGTCGCTCTTCGCGCTCTGGCTGAACGAGGATGCGCCATCGGTTGCGCGCATCGAGGATGCGCTGGCGGGGAATCTCTGCCGCTGCACCGGCTACGAGCCGATCATCGCGGCAGCGCTGCGCATGTCATCCGGCGGCCATGACAGGCCGGACTACGAGGCGGTCACCGCGAGGCTGCATGATCTCGAAGACGACGAGACTCTCGCCCTCTCCGGCCCCGGCGGGCACTTCTTCGCCCCGGCGACCGTCGAGGAGCTGGCGGATCTGGTGGCCGCCCATCCCCAGGCGACGCTGGTCGCGGGCGCGACCGATGTCGGGCTCTGGGTGACGAAGGGCATGCGACGGCTCGACCCGGTCATCTCCCTCGGGCGCATCGCGGCGCTGCGGGAGATCGCGGATCGGGGCGACCGCGTCGTCATCGGTGCGATGGCGACGCATGCGGAGGTTCGCCCCGTGCTGGCATCGCTTTCGCCGCAGCTCGACGAATTGATGCGCCGCTTCGGCGGCGAACAGGTCCGCAACGCCGGCACGATCGGCGGCAACATCGCCAATGGTTCGCCGATCGGCGATCTGCCGCCGGCGCTGATCGCGCTGGGGGCGACGCTCGTGCTGCGTCGTGGCGGCGAACAGCGCCAAATCCCCTTGGAGAACTTCTTCCTCGACTACCGCAAGCAGGACCGGCGCGAGGGCGAGTTCGTCGAGGCGGTGATCGTGCCCAGGCCGGGCCCCGATGCGCTGATCCATGTCTCGAAGATCTCGAAGCGCTTCGACGAGGACATCTCCGCCGTCTGCGGCGCCTTCCTGCTGCGGCTCAATTCCGCTGGCCGCATTGCGGAGGCCCGGCTGGCCTATGGCGGCATGGCGGGCACGCCCAAACGCGCCGCCGCCGCGGAAGCCGCGCTGACCGGCCGGCGCTGGGACGAGGCCGCCGTGAACGCTGCAATAGCCGCGCTGGCCAGCGATTTCACGCCGCTCAGTGACATGCGCGCCTCGGCCGGCTACCGGCTGACGGTCGCGGGGAACCTGCTGCGGCGGTTCCTGATCGAGACGACGCAGCCCGATGTCGAGACCCGCGTGGCCGGCCAACTCGCGGAGGCGGCCCATGGCTGATGCGCGCCGTCGGCTCGAAAGCGAAACCTCCGCAATGGTCGGAGCGCCGCGCATCCACGATTCCGCCACCCGCCATGTCGCGGGCGAGGCCGTCTATATCGACGACATCGCGGCGCCGGAGGGGCTGCTGCACGCCTATCTTGGTCTCAGCCGCATCGCCCATGGCCGGCTGGTCTCGCTCGATCTCGCGCCCGTGCTGGCGGCGCCCGGCGTGGTCGCGGTGCTGACGGCGGCCGATATTCCCGGCGTCAACGACATCTCCTCGACGCATCGCCATGACGAGCCGGTCTTCGCGACGCAGACGATCCTGCATCACGGCCAGCCGCTCTTCGCCGTCGTCGCGCAGACGCGCCAGGCGGCGCGGGAGGCGGCGGCTCTGGCGCAGGCGGTCTATGAGGAGACCCCGCCCGTGCTCGACGTCGCGGCGGCCCGCGCGGCCGGCGGCAGGCTGGTGACCGACCCGCTCAAGCTCGAGCGCGGCGATGTCGCTGCCGCGCTGGCGGAAAGCCCGCGACGCCTCAAGGGCTCGATGACGATCGGCGGGCAGGATCATTTCTACCTCGAAAGCCAAATCGCGCTCGCGATTCCCGGCGAGGAGGAGGACATGCAGGTCTTCTCCTCGACGCAGCATCCCAGCGAAGTGCAGCACATGGTGGCGCAGGTGCTGGGCGTCGCCTCCCATGCCGTCACCGTCGAAGTCAGGCGCATGGGCGGCGGCTTCGGCGGCAAGGAGACCCAGTCCAATCTCTTCGCCTGCGTCGCCGCGCTCGCCGCGCGCAAGCTGAAGCGCCCCGTGAAGCTCCGGCCCGACCGCGACGACGACATGATCGTCACAGGCAAGCGGCACGACTTCGTCGTCGATTACGAGATTGGCTTCGACGACGAGGGACGCATCCATGCGGTCGACGCGGTCTATGCGGCGCGCTGCGGCTGGAACGCGGATCTGTCGGGGCCGGTGACGGACCGGGCGTTGTTCCACATGGACAATTGCTATTTCTACCCGGCGGTGCGGGGACGCTCCGAGCCGCTTTTGACGAACACCGTGTCGAACACGGCCTTCCGCGGCTTCGGCGGGCCGCAGGGCATGGTCGGGGCCGAGCGCTTCATCGAGGAGGTCGCCTTCGCGACCGGGCTCGACCCGCTGGAGGTGCGCCGGCGCAACCTCTATGGCGGCACGCCCGGCGAGGGGCCCGGCCGCGATCTGACGCCCTATCACCAGACGGTGACGGACAACATCGCGGGCGAGGTGATCGCACGGCTGGAGCGCTCCTGCGACTACCGCGCAAGGCAGGCAGCGATCCGCGAAGCGAATGCGAGAAGCCCGGTCGTGAAGCGCGGGATCGCGCTGACGCCGGTCAAGTTCGGCATCTCCTTCACGGCCACCTGGTACAATCAGGCCGGCGCCCTGGTGCATGTCTACACCGACGGTTCGGTGATGCTGAACCATGGCGGCACCGAGATGGGCCAGGGGCTTTACGTCAAGGTGGCGCAGGTGGTGGCGCAGGCCTTCGGCATCGGCCTCGACCAGGTCAAGATCACCGCGACGACGACCGGCAAAGTGCCCAACACCTCCGCTACCGCGGCCTCCTCCGGCTCCGATCTCAATGGCATGGCGGCGCTCGACGCCTGCGCGACGATCAAGGCGCGGCTGACCGAATTCGCCGCCCGGCACTGGCAGGAAAGCCCGGAGGCGATCGTCTTCCGGCCGGGCTTCGTGCAGGTCGGCGCCCGCGAGATCGCCTTCGCCGATCTGGTCAAGGCGGCCTATATCGGCCGCGTCCAGCTCTCGGCCACCGGCTTCTACGCGACGCCCAAGATCCATTGGGACCGCAAGGCCGGGCGCGGCCAGCCCTTCTACTATTTCGCCTATGGCGCGGCCGCCGCCGAGGTCGCGGTCGATACGCTGACCGGCGAATACAAGGTCGAGCGCGTCGACATCCTGCATGATTGCGGGACCTCGCTGAACCCGGCCATCGACAAGGGCCAGATCGAGGGCGGCTTCATCCAGGGCATGGGCTGGCTGACGACCGAGGAGCTGGTGTGGGATGCCAAGGGCGTGCTGAAGACGCATGCGCCCTCGACCTACAAGATCCCGGTCGCCTCCGACCGGCCCCGCATCTTCAACGTCGCACTGCTGGAGAACGCCCCCAATCGCGAGGCGACGATCCACCGCTCCAAGGCGGTCGGCGAGCCGCCGCTGATGCTGGCGATCAGCGTGCTGCATGCGCTGTCGGATGCGGTCGCGAGCGTCGGGGGCCATCGGATCTGCCCGCGGCTCGATGCGCCCGCCACGCCCGAGCGCGTGCTGGCGGCGGTGGAGCGGGTTCGGGCGGAGGCGGGTCGATGAGTGTCTCCGCCTTCCTCGCCCGCCACCTCGCGGATGGCGCTATCCTCATGGCCCTCACCCGTGCCGCCGGGTCCACACCCCGCGAGGCCGGCGCGACGATGGCGGTGAGCGAAACCGGCGCGGCCGGGACGATCGGCGGCGGGCAGCTCGAGTTCCACTGCCTCGACATCGCCCGCGCGATGCTGGTGGCGGGCGAGACGGAGCGAGCGCTGGACATTCCGCTCGGCCCCCAGATGGGCCAGTGCTGCGGCGGGCGGGTGCAGGTCTCGCTGCGGCGCGCGACATCGGCGGACCTCGCAATGCAGCTGGCGCGGGAGCGGGCCGAGGCCGGGACGCGCCCGGCCGTGCTGGTGTTCGGTGCCGGGCATACCGGGCGGGCCCTGGTCGAGGCGCTGGCCCCCCTGCCTTTCCAGGTGACGCTGATCGACGATCGCGACGGCGTCATGGATGGGCTGCCGGCAGCGGTGACCTGCATCCGCATGGCCGATCCTGTCGCGGCCGTCGCCATGGCGCCGTCTGGTGCGGCCCATGTCGTTCTCACGCATAGCCACGCGCTCGACTACCGCCTGACCGAGGCCGCGCTGCAGCGGGGCGATGCCTCTTACGTCGGGATGATCGGCTCGGCGACCAAGCGAGCGCGGTTCGAGGCCGGCTTCCTGCGCACCGGGGGACGACGCGAGGCGCTGTCCCGCCTCACCTGCCCGATCGGCGGCGCCGATGTGGACGACAAGCGGCCGCAGGTGATCGCGGCCTTGACGGCCGCCGAGCTGGTGCGGAGTTTGCTTCGGAAACAACAGGCTTCCCGAGGAGCCGGAGCGGAGGAACGGGCCGGCCATGACGCAACCGCCTGACCAGACGGTTCGCCCCCGGCTTGCCCTGTCGGGCATCTCCAAGAGCTTCCCAGGTGTGAAGGCCAACGAGGACATCAGCCTCAGCGTCCGCCCGGGCGAGATCCACGCTTTGCTCGGCGAGAACGGCGCCGGCAAGTCGACGCTGGTGAAGATCATCTACGGCGTGCAGCAGGCCGACAGCGGCACCATCGCCTGGGACGGCGCGCCGGTCTCGATCCCCTCGCCCAAGGCCGCGCGGCGGCTGGGCATCGGCATGGTCTTCCAGCACTTCTCGCTGTTCGACGCGATGACGGTGATCGAGAACATCGCGCTCGGTCTCGACGAGGCAGTCGACCGGGACGCGTTGAAGGCGCGCGTCGCGGCCATCCTCGAAAGCTATTCGCTGCCGCTCGACCCCGAGCGCGAGGTCCATACGCTGTCGGTCGGCGAGCGGCAGCGCATCGAGATCGTGCGCTGCCTTTTACAGAATCCCCGGCTGCTGATCATGGACGAGCCGACCTCGGTGCTGACGCCGCAGGAGGTGGATAAGCTCTTCGGCACGCTGCGCCAGATCGCCGCGCAGGGCTGCGCGATCCTCTACATTTCGCACAAGCTCCACGAGATCAAGGCGCTGTGCGAGGCCGCCACGATCCTGCGGGCTGGCCGGGTCGTCGCGACCTGCGACCCGCGCGTCGAGAGCACGAAGCGCATGGCCGAGCTGATGATCGGCGCCGAGCTGCGCCAGATCGAGCATGGCGAAAGTGCCGGCGCCGGGCCGGTGCGGCTGTCGGTGTCCGGGCTGACGCTGCCGGGGGAGCCTCCCTTCGGCACTGACCTGCGCGCTGTCGCCTTCGAGGCGCGGGCCGGCGAGATCCTGGGCATCGCCGGCGTCGCCGGCAACGGCCAGTCCGAACTGCTGACGGCACTGTCCGGCGAACGGCCGGCGGACACGGCCGATGCGATCGCGCTCGACGGCAAGCCGGTGGGGCGGCTGGATGCGGGGGCGCGCCGGGCGCTCGGGCTCTGCTGCGTGCCCGAGGAGCGCAACGGCCATGCCGCGGTCCCCGATTTCTCGCTCGCCGACAATGCGATCCTGACCGCGCGCCACCGCCTGCCGCTGACGCCGCTCGGGCTGATCAGCACGGGAGACGTCAACCGCTTCGCCGATGCGGTGATCAAGCGCTTCGACGTCCGCACCACCGGCACGGCGGCGCTGGCCCGCTCGCTCTCGGGCGGCAATCTCCAGAAGTTCATCATGGGTCGCGAGATCGGCCAGACGCCCGGCGTGCTCGTCGTCTGCCAGCCGACCTGGGGGGTCGATGCGGGGGCAGCGGCGGCGATCCGGCAGGAACTGGTCGATCTCGCCGCCAAGGGCTCTGCGGTGGTGGTGATCTCGCAGGATCTCGACGAACTGCTCGAGCTGGCCGACCGGCTCTGCGTCATCAATGAGGGCCGGCTCTCTGCCCCGCGCGCGGTGGCCAGCCTCGGCATCGATGAGATCGGCCTGATGATGGGCGGGGTGCATGGGGCCGCCTCGCAGCCGGGAGCGCCGGCCCATGCTTGAATGGCGCCGCCGTCGCGAACCAAGCACGCTGATGCTCTGGCTCAGCCCCCTGATCGCAATCGGGCTGACGATGCTGCTCGGCATGATCGTGTTCACGGCGATGGGCTATGACGGCTTCCACGCGGTGGAGAGCATCTTCGTGACGCCCTTCGTCGAGCCGCAGCGCTGGCCCGATCTCGGCGTCAAGGCGGCGCCGCTGGTGATGATCGCGCTGGGGCTGGCGATCGGCTTCCGGGCCAATGTCTGGAACATCGGCGCCGAGGGCCAGTACATCATGGGCGCGATCGCCGGCACGGGCGTGGCCCTGGCGACGCACGGCATGACCGGCTGGTGGATTCTCCCCGTGATGGCGCTGGCCGGCGTGCTCGGCGGCATGGCCTGGGCGGCCGTGCCGGCCTTCCTGCGCGTGCGGCTGCAGGTCAGCGAGATCCTGACCAGCCTGATGCTGACCTATGTCGCGGTGCAGGGCCTCTACTACCTGGTGCGTGGCCCCTGGAAGGACCCGGACGGCTTCAACTTTCCGCAGACGCGGATGTTCGGGGCCGACCAGACGCTGCCGGCGATCATGCCGGGCTCGCTCGTCCATCTCGGCATCCCCGCGGCGCTGCTGATCGCGCTCGTCGCCTGTCTGCTGATGGAGAAAACGACCGCCGGCTATGCGGTCAAGGTCGTGGGTCTGGCGCCTGCTGCCGCGCGCCATGGCGGCTTCAGCGCCGACCGGGTGACCTGGGCGACCCTGCTCGCCAGCGGCGGGCTGGCCGGGCTCGCCGGGCTGTTCGAGGCGGCCGGCCCCTTCGGGCAGCTGACCCCGCAATTCCCGACCGGCTACGGCTTCACCGCGATCATCGTGGCGTTCCTCGGCCGGCTGAACCCGCTGGGTATCGTCTTCGGCGGCATCGTGCTGGCGGGAACCTATGTCGGTGGCGAGATCGCGCAGACGACCGTGCGGCTGCCGCAGGCGGCGACGGGCATGTTCCAGGCGCTGCTGCTGTTCGTGTTGCTGGCGACCGACGTGCTGGTGAAGTACCGCATCAGCTGGAAGGTGCGGGCGGCATGAGGGCGCGCTCGACAACCTGCACCTGTCATTCCGGGGCGCTGCGCAGCAGCGAACCCGGAACCCATGACGGGGTGCCCCCCTCCCGTCATTGCGAGCGCAGCGAAGCCATCCAGAGCGACGTGGAGCGTTCCCGTTCCTGGATTGCTTCGTCGCTGACGCTCCTCGCAATGACGGAAAGGTATCACCCGGTCGTGGGTTCCGGGTTCGCGCCTTTGGCGCGCCCCGGAATGACAGGGGTCGCGTTATGACGACCGCCATCCTCGTCTCGATCCTGATGACCCTCGTTGCCGCCTCGACGCCGATCCTGCTGGCGGCGCTGGGGGAACTCGTCACGGAAAAGTCCGGCGTCCTCAATCTCGGCGTCGAGGGCATGATGCTGTGCGGCGCGGTGGCGGGCTTCGCGGTCGCGTTCAGCACCGGCAGCACGATGCTCGGCCTCCTGGCGGCGGTGATGGCGGGCGTGGCCACCGCCATGGTCTTCGCCGTACTCACGCTGTCGCTGACGGCCAACCAGGTCGCGACGGGGCTGGCGCTGACGATCTTCGGCATCGGCGCCTCCTCGCTGATCGGCGCGGGCTTCGTCGGCCGCACGATCACGCGGCTCGGCCCGGTGTTTCCGGCCGCGCTCTCGGAGCATCCCCTGCTGCGTGCCATCTTCGGCCACGACATCGTGGTCTATCTCTCGCTCGCGCTGGTGCTCGGCGTCAGCCTGTTCCTGCGCAAGACGCGGCCTGGCCTGATCCTTCGGGCCGTCGGCGAGAACGATGCCTCGGCCCATGCGATCGGCTACCCCGTCATCGCCATCCGCTATGCGGCGATCGCCTTCGGCGGGGCGCTGGCGGGGCTGGGCGGGGCCTATTTCTCGCTGGCGCTGACACCGATGTGGGCCGACGGGCTCACCGCCGGTCGGGGCTGGATCGCACTCGCGCTCGTCGTCTTCGCCGCCTGGCGGCCGGGCCGCCTGCTGCTCGGCGCCTATCTGTTCGGTGCGGTGATGACGCTGGAGCTCCAGGCCAAGGCGGCCGGCATCACCTGGCTCGCGCCCGAGCTTCTTGCGATGACGCCCTATCTTGCGACCGTCGCGGTTCTGACCATGATGTCGCTGGGTCGCAGGGCGGGCCGGGCGAATGCGCCGGCCTGCCTCGGCAAGCCATTCTCGGCGTCGTGACGCCGCAACCAACCAGGGGAGACGCGTAGCATGACCTCCATCATCACCCGCCGCCGGTTCAATTTCGGAGCCGGCGCCACCGCCGCTACCCTGCCGCTGATCGGCGGCGGGGCGTCCGCCCAGGCGCCGCTGGGCGTCGGCTTTATCTATGTCGGCCCGGTCGGCGACCATGGCTGGACCTGGACCCATGACCAGGGCCGGCTGGCGCTGGAGAAGGAGTACGGGGCGAAGATCAAGACCAGCTTCATCGAGAAGGTGGCGGAGGGCCCCGATGCAGCGCGCGCGATCCGCCAGCTCGCCCAGGCCGGCAACCAGCTGATCTTCACGACCTCGTTCGGGTTCATGAACCCGACCATCCAGGTCGCCAAGCAGTTCCCCAACCTGAAGTTCGAGCACGCGACCGGCTATCAGCGCGCCGAGAACGTCGCGACCTACAATGCCCGCTTCTACGAGGGCCGCGCTGTCATCGGCACCATCGCCGGGCACATGTCGAAGTCCGGCCAGGCCGGCTACATCGCCTCCTTCCCGATTCCGGAGGTGGTGATGGGCATCAACGCCTTCACGCTCGCCGCCCGCAAGGTGAACCCGAACTTCAGGACCAAGGTGATCTGGGCCTCGACCTGGTACGACCCCGCCAAGGAGGCCGACGCCGCCAAGGCGCTGATCGACCAGGGTTGCGACATCATCACCCAGCACACCGATTCGGCGGCGGCTCTCCAGGCGGCCGAGCAGCGCGGCGTCTTCGCCTTCGGCCAGGCCTCCGACATGAAGGCCTTCGCCCCCAAGGCGCATCTGACCGCGATCGTCGACGACTGGTCGGGCTACTACATCAAGCGCGTCAAGGAGGTGATGGACGGCAGCTGGAAGAGCGGCGACGTCTGGCACGGCATCAAGGACGGCATGGTCAAGATCGCGCCCTATAACGACGCCGTGACGCCGGCTGCGCGCGCCGCTGCCGATGCGGTCACGAAGGGCATCGTCGCCGGCACGCTCCACCCCTTCACCGGGGAACTGAAGGACCAGAAGGGCGAAGTCCGCCTGAAGGCCGGCGAGACGGCGTCGGACGCGATCCTGTCCAAGATGGATTGGTATGTCGATGGCGTGCAGGCGTGAGGCCTGTCATTCCGGGGCTTCGCCTCGGCGAAGCACCTGGAACCCACGACCGGGCGAGCGTTGGCGAACGCTATCGGCACGGGTTTGACCCCGTCGTGGGTTCCGGGTTCGGCCTTGCAGGCCGCCCCAGAATGACAGCGAGGGGGCTGTCCAACATTCTTGCAGCGGCCCCCTTGCAGATATTTTAAGCTTGAAACAATATGCCCTCATCGTGCGGTCAAGGAGGTCGAGGGGACCCCTGTCGCGCTGTCGCTTTCTCGCTCGTCCCGGGAGGACATTCGACATGACACTCAAGTTTTCGCTTTCG
Source organism: Allobosea sp. (assembly GCF_030695125.1). Lineage (GTDB taxonomy): Bacteria > Pseudomonadota > Alphaproteobacteria > Rhizobiales > Beijerinckiaceae > Allobosea. The sequence goes on from NZ_JAUYTP010000058.1 coordinate 54,524, forward strand.
CTCGGCGCCGGACTGCTCGCACTCGGCATCGCGTCGGCCCAGGCGCAGGAGCCGCTCAAGATCGGCGTCGTCAGCGTGCTGACCGGCCCGGCCGCGGCGCTCGGCCAGCAGGTCCGTGACGGCTTCCAGCTCGCGGTCAACCAGAACGGCGGCAAGCTCGGCGGCGTGCCGGTGCAGATCACCGTGATCGACGACGAGCTCAAGCCGGACGTCGCCGTCGGCAAGGTCAAGGCCTATGTCGAGAGCGCCAAGGCCGATTTCGTCGTCGGCCCGGTGTTTTCGAACATCCTCGGCGCGATCGCCAAGCCCGTGCTGGACTCCGGCGCCTTCCTGATCTCGCCCAATGCCGGCCCCTCGACCATGGCCGGCAAGGGCTGCCACCAGAATTTCTTCGTGACCTCCTACCAGAACGACCAGGTCCACGAGGTGCTCGGCAAGCATGCGCAGGACCAAGGCTACAAGCGCGCCTATATCATCGCGCCGAACTACCAGGCCGGTAAGGACTCGCTCGCCGGCTTCAAGCGCTACTTCAAGGGCGAGATCGTCGACGAGGTCTATGCGCCGCTGACCTCGATGGACTTCGCCTCCGACCTCGCCAAGATCGCCTCGACCAAGCCCGACGTGGTCTTCGCCTTCCTGCCGGGTGGGTTGGGCGTCAATTTCGTCAAGCAGTGGTCGCAGGCCGGCCTGCAGGGCAAGATTCCCTTCCTCTCGGCCTTCACGGTCGATGAATCGACCCTGCCGGCGCAGCAGGATGCAGCGGTCGGCCTGTTCGGCGGCATGACCTGGGCGCCCAACATGGACAACCCGCAGAGCAAGAATTTCGTCAGCGCCTATGAGGCGGCCTACAAGATCGTGCCGGGTTCCTATGCGATGCAGGCCTATGACGCGGCCATGCTGATCGACTCGGCCATCAAGGCAGCCGGCGGCACGGCCGACAAGGACAAGATCCGGGCCGCCCTGAAGAAGGCCGACTTCACCTCGCTGCGCGGCAAGTTCAAGTTCAACACCAATGGCTACCCGATCCAGGACTTCTACCTGGTCAAGGCCGCCAAGCGCGCGGACGGCAAGTTCCAGACCGAGGTCGTCTCGAAGGTGTTCACGGACTACGCCGACCCGCACGCGAAGGACTGCGCGCTGAAGTAAGCCTTTTCGTCATTCTCGGGCGAAGCGAAGCGCAGACCCGAGAATCTCTTTCCTGAGATGCTCGGGTCAAGCCCGAGCATGACGGGCGACATGACATGACCACCGGCCTCCTCATCGTCCAGATCCTGAACGGCCTCCAGCTCGGCATCCTGCTGTTCCTGGTCGCCGCCGGGCTGACGCTCGTCTTCGGCGTGATGGACTTCATCAACCTGGCGCATGGCGTGCAGTACATGCTCGGCGCCTATCTCGCCGTGACCTTCGTCGGCCTCACCGGCAGCTTCGTGCTCGGGCTGGTGCTGGCGCTGGCGGCTGCGCTGGTGATCGGGCTCGCGCTCGAATTCCTGGTTTTTCGACATTTGTACGAACGCGACCATCTCGACCAGGTGCTGGCGACGTTCGGGCTGATCCTGCTGCTCAACCAGGGCGTCAAGATGATCTGGGGTGCGGCGCCGCTCTCGGTGCCGGTCCCGGCCTTTCTGTCGGGCAATGTCGCGCTGCTCGACGGCATTCTCTACCCGACCTACCGCTTCGCGCTGATCGGCGCGGGTCTGGCGGTCGGCGCGCTGCTCTGGTTCGTGGTCGAGAAGACACGCGCCGGCATGCTGCTGCGGGCCGGCGCGTCGAACGCGCCGATGGTCTCGGCGCTGGGCGTCGACATCAACAAGCTGTTCATGATCGTCTTCGCCTTCGGGACGATGCTGGCGGCCTTCGCCGGCGCGATGGCGGCGCCGATCCTCTCGGTCGAGCCCGGCATGGGCGACAACATCCTGATCCTGGCTTTCGTGGTCATCGTCGTCGGCGGCATCGGCTCGATCCGCGGCGCCTTCGTCGGCGCGCTGATCGTCGGCCTCGTCGACACGCTCGGCCGTTCCTCGATGAACGATCTCCTGCGGTTGTTCATGAGCGCGCCCTCGGCCCGGGCGGCGGGTGCGGCCCTGTCCTCGATGCTGATCTATCTCGTCATGGCGATCGTGCTGTTCGTGCGGCCCGAGGGGCTCCTGCCCGCCAAGGGACGCGCATGAGCCTCGCCAGCACAGCGGCCGCGCCGCGACGCGACGCGCTCGCCGGCCGACGCCCGGTCGTCGCCATCCTCCTGTTTGCGCTGCTGGCCCTTCTGCCGGTCGCGGTCTCGCTCGGCCTGCCCTCGCATTGGCTGACGCTGGTGACGCGGGCGATGATCTTCGGCATCGCGGCGCTCTCGCTCGACTTGATCCTCGGCGTCGGCGGGATGGTCTCCTTCGGCCATGCCGCTTTTGTGGGGATCGGCGCCTATGCGACGGGGATCATGATCACCGAGGGCCAGACCGAGGCGCTGCTGATCCTGCCGGTCGTCCTCGTCATATGTGCGCTCTTCGGTGCGGTGACCGGCTTCGTGTCGCTGCGCACGCGCGGCGTCACCTTCATCATGATCACGCTCGCCTTCGGCCAGATGGTGTACTTCCTGGCGCAGGCACTCTCCGCCTACGGCGGCGATGACGGGCTGACCCTGTACGAGCGCAGCACGGTGCTGGGCTTCGACCTGTTCAAGAACCGCATCGGCTTCTTCTATGTGGTGCTCGGCGTGCTTCTCGCCTGCTATGCCCTCGTCAGCGTCATCGTCGCCTCGCGCTTCGGGCGGGTGCTGCGGGCCGCGCGCGAGAACGCGACGCGGGTTTCCGTGACGGGCTTCCACGTCTCGCGCATCCGGCTCGTCGCCTATGTGATCTCAGGCATGATCGCAGGGCTGTCGGGCTTCCTGCTCGCCAACCAGACCGAATTCGTCAGCCCGGCCTTCATGTCCTGGCCGCGCTCGGGCGAGCTGATCTTCATGGTCGTGCTGGGCGGCGTCGGCTCCTTGCATGGCGCGATCATCGGCGCGATCGCCTTCCTGGTCGCCGAAGACGTTCTGTCGGGCTGGACCGAGCACTGGAAGGTGATCTTCGGCCCGATGATCGTGCTGTTCGTGCTGTTCACGCGCGGCGGCATCGTTGGTCTGATGCGCAAGCTCGGGATCGCCCGGCATGACTGAGCCCGTGCTCGTTCTCTCGGGCCTGCAGAAGGCCTTCGGGGCGCTTAAGGTCACCGACGGCGTCAGCCTCTCGGTGGCGCCGGGCGAGTTGCATGCGCTCATCGGCCCCAATGGCGCCGGCAAGACGACGCTGGTGCATCAAATCTCCGGCATGCTGCGCCCGGACACCGGCAGCATCCGCTTCCGGGGAGAAGACATCACCGGTCTGCCGCCGGAACAGCGCGCCCAGGCCGGCCTGGCGCGCACCTTCCAGATCACCTCGACGATCCCGTCGCTGTCCGTTTTGGAGAATGTCGCGCTCGGCGTGCAGGCGCGGGCGGCGCATCCGCTGGCCCTGTTTCGCAACGCCGCCCGCGACGAAACTCTGAACGCGCCGGCCTGGGCGGCGATCGAGGCCGTGGGTCTGGCCGAGCGAGCCCATGTGCTGGCCGGGCGCCTGTCGCATGGCGAAAAGCGCGCGCTCGAGATCGCGATGGCGCTGACGCTGGAGCCCGCCGCCATCCTGCTCGACGAGCCGCTCGCCGGCGTCGGGCGCGAGGAGGGCGAACGCCTGATCGCGCTCCTCCAGAGTCTCAAGGGGCGTTACGCCATGCTGCTGGTCGAACACGACATGGAGGCCGTGTTCGCGCTGGCCGATACCGTCAGCGTGCTGGTCTATGGCCGCGTCATCGCCTCGGGCGATCCCGCGAGCGTGCGGGCCGACCCGGCGGTGCGCGAAGCCTATCTCGGCGAGGAGGGGTAAGGATGAGAGAGGGCGCCCCCCTTGTCATTCCGGGGCTTCGCAAAGCGAAGAACCCGGAACCCACGACTGGGTACGCTTGTCATGGCGCCATTGAATTGTCTCACCCGGTCGTGGGTTCCGGGTTCGCTGCGCGCCCCGGAATGACAGGAAGGGCGCCATGCTGATCGTCGAGGGGCTAGATGCCGGCTATGGCGAGGCGCAGATCCTGTTCGGCGTCGATCTGTCGATCGGCGAAGGCGAGGTCGTGACGCTGCTCGGCCGCAACGGCATGGGCAAGACCACGACGATCCGGGCGATCATGGGGATGATCAAGCCCAAGGCCGGCCGGGTCACCGTTGCGGGCCGGGATCTGACGGGCGCGGCCTCGTTTCGGATCGCGCAGGCCGGCATCGGGCTTGTGCCCGAGGGGCGGATGATCTTCCCGACGCTGTCGGTCGAGGAGAACCTGATCGCCACGGCCGCCAGCCGCTTCGGCACGCCGCGCTGGGACATCGCGCGGATTTATGCCTTCTTCCCGCGCCTGAAGGAGCGCCGCGCCAACCGCGGCAACCAACTCTCGGGCGGCGAGCAGCAGATGCTGGCGATCGGCCGGGCGCTGATGACCAACCCCCGGCTGATCATCCTCGACGAGGCGACGGAGGGGCTGGCCCCGATCATCCGGCAGGAGATCTGGGCCTGCCTGGCCGCGCTCAAGGCCGAGGGCGAGTCGATCCTGGTGATCGACAAGAACGTCGATGCGCTGGCCAAGATCGCCGACCGCCATGTCGTGCTGGAGAAGGGCCGCGTCGTCTGGCGCGGCTCCAGCGAGGATCTGCGCAGCGACAGCGCGGTCAAGGACCGCTTCCTGCATTTCTGACAGGCGATTGGTTGGAAGATGGAAGCGGACCGTCATCCTGGACAAGCGGCGCAGCCGCGCAGGCCGGGATCCATCATGGAGCTCTGTCGGTGCCTTATGATGGATCCCGGCCGACCTGCGGTCGTCCAGAATGACGGCGTGTTTCAACGCCAGAACGACCAGAGCAAAACGGAGAACCACCCATGATGAAACCACTGACCGCCGGCGTGACCCGGGCCAATGAAGGGCTCGATTCGATTTCCTGGAACATCCTCGGCCAGACCTATGTGCCGAAGTCGCTGAGCGAGGACTCCTTCTCCTGGCACGCGACCTTCCCGCCAGGCACCTTCGTGCCGCCGCATATCCACACCACGCAGGATGAGTTCATCTACATGCTCGAGGGGCGGCTCGACCTCGTGCTCGACGGGGCCGAGAGCCATGCCCTGCCCGGCGACCTGATCCGGCTGCCGCGCAATGTGCCCCACGGTCTCTTCAACAAGAGCGATTCCACCGTGAAGTGCCTGTTCTGGGTCGCGCCGACGGGACGTCTCTACGACCTGTTCTGGGGCATCCACTCGATGGCGGAGCAGAATCCCGCCGATGTCGTGGCGCTCTCGGCCAAGCACGAGGTCGATTTCCTGCCGCCGCCGCCCGACGGCGCCTGACGCCGACGGGGTAAGGTTAAGCGCAGGTAAAGGCTGCACCGGCGGCCGGTTTGCGGCAGTTTCGCCGGCAGCACGCCTCCGATCCCTCGGAGGCCCTTTGCGGGAGCCTGCCGATGATCGCCGATCGCCGCCTCCAGACGCGCAGCCGCCTCCACCAGCCGGCTCGGCTCGTGTTCAACGGCGAGCAGTCGGTGCTGGCCTGCACCGTGCGAAATCGCTCGCAGACCGGCGCAATGGTGCGGATGGCGGACTGGATCGAGCTTCCCGACACCTTCGAACTCGACATCCCGGCCGGCGACAGCCGTCGGGTCCGCCAATGCTGGCGGCGCGGCGACGATGTCGGGGTCGCCTTCCTGACGCCCGAGGAGGCCCGCCCGAGCGCCGTCGTCTCGCTGGCCGAGGCGCGCGCCCGCCGGGCCGACCGCGGCGATGCGGGCTGAGCCGCCCGTCTTTCGCGCATCCGGGCGACTGATCGTTAAACATTGAACGAGGCGGTTGCTGCAGCGCAGCGCGGACTCTGGCATGGTCACCTCGGGGCGGCATGGGGCCGCCCGGATGCAGACGGCCGGGATCGAGCCATGACCACGGAGCGGCGCCAGACACCACGGCTGCGCTCTCTTCTGGGCGCCCGAGCGCTGTACAACCAGAAGCGCGCGACCCTCGATTGCGTCGTTCGCAATATCTCCGACGGGGGCGCCCTCATCGTGGTGCCGGACTCGGTGCTCCTGCCCTCCGATTTCGAACTCGAGATCGCCCAGCGCCACTGCTGCTACCGTGCCCATGTCCGCTGGCGGACGGGTACGCGCATCGGCGTGTCCTTCGAGACCGAGGCGGTTCCGGAAACCGCAGGCCCTGCGGAAGCCGACGTCGCGATGCGCCTGCGCATGGCGGAGCGGGACAATGCCCGCATGAAGAGCCGCATTCAGCAACTGACCGAAGCCGGCTGACGGCAGCCAACGCCCCCGGCAGGCCAGGGAGCGAAACCCTCGCGCCCTGACGCGTTAAGGTTAACAGAAGGTTAAGCCGGCTCCATTCCCTGATCGCTGTTACTGTTTATCACAGTAATCAGCATGACGTTAGGGAAATCAATACTATGATTGTCGAACGACGGCAGAAACAACGCCTGCGATCTCTGCTGGGAGGTCGCGTCAGCTTCAATCAAAAGAACTGCACGCTCGATTGCGTCGTTCGCAATGTCTCTGACGATGGAGCGTTGCTGATGATCTCCGATTCCGTGGCGCTGCCGAGCGCCTTCGATCTCGACATCGCGCGCCATCAGCGTTCCTATGTCGCGCGGATCCGCTGGCGTGACGGCGAGCGCGTCGGCGTCGCCTTCGAGGCGCCTTCCAGCGGCGAGATCGTGCCGCTCGACATGGCGCGGCGCCTCAAGCACTGCGAACAGGACAATGCCCGGCTGAAGAGCCGCATCCGGCAGCTGACCGAAGCCGGCTGAGCCGGTCAGGCCCGCCGGGCGAGCTGCTCCTGGGAGAACCCGGCCTTTCCGGCATAAGACTTCACGATCGCCTCGCGCTTGGCATAGCTCAGGACGCGCTCGACATCGTCGAAGCCATTGGGCGCGAGTTGCTCGACCGCGTCGATGACGCGCTCGGGGCCGCCCTTGCGGTTGAGCGCCACGATGTCCGCCGTCGCCGGCAGGCGCTGCGCCTCATAGGCGGCGAGTGCATGGCGCGGATGCTCTGACCGGACCAGCCCATCGGCCAGGCAGCGCGCGTCGAGGATCGCCTGGGAGGCGCCATTCGAGCCGACCGGGTACATCGGATGGGCGGCATCGCCGAGCAGCGTGACGCGGCCATGGGTCCAGCGCGGCAGCGGGTCGCGGTCGCACATCGGGTAGTCCCAGAAGCCGGGGCTGGCCTGGATCAGCCCGAGGATATCGACACCGGGCACGCTGAAGCGGCGGGCGAAGGGCAGCACGTCCTCAAGCCGTCCCGGCTTCGACCACGCCTCCTTCGGCGGCGGCCTCGCGGGGTCGCCGGTGCGAATGTTGACCACCCAGTTGGTCAGCCGCGTCTGCGGCGTCGCGCCCTTGGCGATCGGGTAGAGCACGAGCTTGCCAGCCATGCCGCCGGCGACGATCATGCTCTCACCGTCGAGGAAGACCGGCCAGTCGCAGGCCCCGCGCCACATCTGCACGCCGTTCCAGCGCGGCGGGCCCTGGTCGGGGAAGAAATGGGCGCGCACTGCGGAATGGATGCCGTCGGCGGCGACGAGAATGTCGGCGCGGTCGGTCTCGCCGGTCTCGCCCTTGCGGGAATCGGTGAAATGGCCGGTGACGCCGCCCTCGTCCTGGATGAAGCCCTGCAGCCTGCGGCCGGTCCGGATCGCACCCTCGCCCAGCCGCGCGACGACGGCATCGCGGATCACACCCTGCAGCCGCCCGCGATGGATCGAGAACTGCGGCGTTGCCAGACCGGCATGGAGGCCGCGCGGCTCGCGCCAGACAGTCTGGCCGAAGCGGTTCATGTAGACCAGTTCGCGCGTCCGGATGGCGACCGCGTCCAGCGCGGGCAGCAGGCCCAGTTCCGCCAGCTCGTGGATGGCATGGGGCAGCGTGTTGATGCCGACACCGACCTCGCGGATTTCGCCGGACTGCTCGTAGACGGTCGCCGCGATCCCGCGCGCATGAAGCAGGAGCGCGAGCGTCAAACCGCCGATCCCGCCTCCGACGATAATGACTTTCATGCCGATCCCCCGCGCATCCGATTATTTCAAGCTTGAAATAATCGCCTTTGCTTTGTCAATCGCGACGCGGAGCGACGCCCGGGGGTTGCAGGAAGGCCCGGTTTCGCGGAACGAACGCGATTTCTGTGCGTATCTTCCGTTGCGGCCATCGCCTTTCCACGATGGTCGTGGCAACTGCCGCAGTCGCGGTCATGCGATCTGCGGCAGCTGTGCATCGTGAAACCCGCGACGCACCGCTCGCCGGCCCACAGCGTGTGACGCCTGACAACACTACTCCCTCGGAGGATCTGATGACCAAGAATGAACTGATTGCGGCGATCGCCGAAGAAACCGGCAAGTCGAAGACCGACGTCGCCGCCGTCCTGACCTCGCTCGGCGCCGTCGTCGCCAAGACGCTGAAGTCGGGCGACGACATCACGCTGGGCGGCGTCGGCAAGCTCTCGGCCGCCAAGCGCGAGGCCCGCGAGGCCCGCAACCCCTCGACCGGCGCCACGATCAAGGTTCCCGCCAAGACCGTCGTCAAGTTCAAGGTGACCAAGGATCTCGCCGACGCCGTGGCGTGATCCTCAGGCCCCGCAGTCGATCCGGCCGCTTTCGCCGGCCGGTTCGACTGCAGGGTCGCCGCTCTTGACCGCGGCTCGCTCAGCGCCACAGTAGCGGCATGTTCCTGCGCCTGTTCACCGATCTGCGCGCCGCCAAGGTGCCCGTCACGCTGCGCGAATATCTGGCGCTGCTCGAAGGCGTCGAGTCCGACCTGGCCGAGTACCGGGTCGACGAGTTCTACTATCTCGCGCGCTGCTGCCTGGTGAAGGACGAGCGCCATCTCGACCGCTTCGACCAGGTCTTCTCCCAGGTCTTCAAGGGCCTGGAGACACTGGGCCAGGCCGTCGAGCCAACCGGCATTCCCGACGAATGGCTGCGCAAGCTGGCCGAGAAATACCTCACCGACGCCGAGAAGGCACAGATCGAGGCGCTCGGCTGGGACAAGCTGTTCGAGACGCTGAAGCAGCGCTTCGCCGAACAGAAGGGCCGCCATCAGGGCGGCTCGAAATGGATCGGCACCGCCGGCACCTCGCCCTATGGTGCTTATGGCTACAATCCCGAAGGCGTCCGCATCGGGCAGGACGGCAACCGCAACTTCAAGGCGGTGAAGGTCTGGGACAAGCGCGACTTCAAGGATTTCGACGACACGCGGGAACTCGGCGTGCGCAACCTGCGCATCGCACTGCGCCGCCTGCGCAAGTTCGCCCGCACCGGAGCGGCCGAGGAGCTCGATCTCGACTCGACGATCAGCGAGACGGCCCGGCATGGCTATCTCGACGTCAAGCTGCGGCCCGAGCGGCGCAACGCCGTCAAGGTTTTGCTGTTTCTCGATGTCGGCGGCTCGATGGACTGGCATGTCGAACTGGCCGAGGAGCTGTTCTCGGCGGCCCGGGCCGAGTTCAAGCATTTCGAGCATTTCTACTTCCACAACTGCCCCTATGAGCGGGTCTGGCGCGAGAACCGGCGCCGGCACGACCAGACAATTCCCACGCTCGAGCTGCTGCGCACCTATCCGGCCGATTATCGCTGCGTCTTCGTCGGCGACGCCTCGATGAGCCCCTACGAGATCGCGATGCCCGGCGGCTCGGTCGAGCACTGGAACGAGGAGGCCGGAGCGGTCTGGATGGAGCGGCTGACGGGGCGCTTCCCGAAGTCGGTCTGGCTCAACCCGGTGCAGCAGCATCTCTGGAGCTACACCCAGTCGATCCGGCAGATCGGCACGCTGATGGGCGGGCGGATGTTCCCGCTGACGCTGGACGGGCTCGACGGGGCGATGAAGGCGCTGGCGCGCTGACAACTGCCCCGCAAGCCGCTATGGCTCCCGGCATGCAGCCACACAGCTCCCACGACGACACCCTGCCCCCGACCTGGCGCCAGCGCCCCAAGCCGGTCGGCTTCGAGATCGCCTACAAGCTCGATGGCGAGATGCTGGAGATCGACTCGACGCGCAAAGTGGACCGCGTCAGGCTGGCGGCGGTCGAGCAGGTCCGCTTTCTCTATGCGCCGAGCAATCTGAGTTCGAAGGGCTTCAAGACGCAGCTGCGGCTGAGCGACGGCAAGACCATCACCTTCGGCAATCTGTCCTGGCGCTCGCTGACCGACATGGACCGAGACGATGCCGGCTACCGCGCCTTCGTCTGCGCGCTGGCCGCAACCATCGCGCGCGCCAATCCCCGCGCGCGCTTCGTCGCCGGCAAGCCCTTCGCCTTCTGGGTCGTGCTGGCCGGCGTCAGTGTCCTGTCGCTGCTGATGCTGGTCTTCATCACCGGTCGGGCGCTGCTGCAGGGCGCCCATGCCATCGCCCTGCTCGGCGCGCTGCTGACGGCGGCGTCCTATTGGCAGGTCATGCCCATGGTGCTGCTCAACAAGCCGCGGGACCTCGCAACAGGCGAGATCCCCGACGAGCTGGTGCCCGGCCGCCCGGCCGCATAACGCGGCTCAACGGACGACGAGAACCGAGCATTTGGCACGCCGCACGATCGCCGAGGCGTTCGAGCCGATGACGAAGGCGAGCATGCCGGGCTCATGCGAGCCGATGACGACGAGATCGGCGCCGCTGGCATCGGCCTCCGCCAGAACCTCGCCATGCACCGAGCCGATCAGCACCTTGGCGGAGACCTGAGCTTCGGGGAGATCGATCTTGGCGGCGATGGCGGCGAGCTTGGCCTGTGCATCCTCCTGCTGCTCGGCGTCGAAATCGGCCGGCACGAACTCCATATAGGTCACCGGCACGAGGGAGCGGACATAAACCAGCCGGACGGCCCCGCCCGAGGCCTTCGCGAAGGACACGGCGGCGGCGATGGCGGCGTCCGACATCTCCGGTTCGGCGATGTCGACGGGAACCAGAATCGACTTGTACATCATCATCTCCTCGCTGCGTTGCACCCGCACCTTAGGCGCTGCCGTGCAGACTGCGATGATCCAGCGCAAAAGACAGCGTTCGCAAGGGGGGAGCTCTGCACGCCGCCTGCGCGCCATGCGCCGGGCGGTGCTGCGCCGGGGGCTGCTATTCAGCCCGAAGCCGGTCTTCTAAACACATGCGGCGCAGCCGCTCGCCGCGCCGTTTCGCCGGGGCCTGCGATGACCGAGACCGCCTCCGCACCGCGCGGCTACGCTGCACTGCTGCATTCGCCAGCGGTGTTCCTGATGACGCTGGCCTTCATCAACTGGCTGGGCTTTGCGAGCTGGGGCGCGCTGCTCAACAACTTCGCAAAGGAAGCGGCGGGCTTCTCAGGCGCCGATATCGGCATCCTGCAGTCGGTCCGCGAAATTCCGGGCTTTCTCGCCTTCACCGCCATCATCCTGTTCTGGTTCATGCGCGAACAGGTCCTGGCCTATGTCAGCCTGCTGACACTGGGCATCGGCATCGCGCTGACCGGCTTCCATCCGACGCTGGGCGGTCTTCTGCTGACGACGACCATCATGTCGCTCGGCTTCCACTATTACGAGACGGCGCAGCAATCGCTGCAGCTCCAGCTTCTGCCGAAGGCCCAGGCGCCGCGCCTGCTGGGACGGATCGCGGGGGCCTCGGCAACGGCGCAGCTGATCGCCTTCGGCACCATCGCGCTGGTCTGGAAGGTCTTCCAGCCGGGGTATACGATCGTCTTCCTGGTGGCGGGCAGCCTCGTCGTCGTCCTGTCCGTGCTGGCCTTCCTGGCCTTTCCCCGCTTCCAGGGCAGCGTGCCCCAGAACAAGGGCTTCGTGCTGCGCCAGCGCTACTGGCTCTATTACGCACTGACCTTCATGTCCGGCGCGCGCCGGCAGATCTTCATGGCCTTCGGCGGGTTCCTGCTGGTCGAGCGCTTCGGCTACGACGTCTCGGCCACCGCGATGCTGCTGCTGGCGACCTATGGCATCAACACCTTCATGGGGCCGCTGCTCGGCAACCTCGTCGGCAAAATCGGCGAACGGGCGACGATCCAGATCGAGAACGTCTCGCTGATTGCGGTCTTCGTCGGCTATGCGCTGGCCAGCCACGGCCATTTCGCGAGCTGGGGCGTCTATGTCGCCGGGGCGCTGTTCATCGTCGATGGCGTCTTCTTCACGCTGACCCTGGCGCAGCGGACCTATTTCCAGAAGATCGCCGACCCGGCGGATATCGCGCCCACCTCGGCGGTGGCCTTCACGATCAATCACATCGCGGCGGTGGCCCTGCCGGTCACCTTCGGCCTGATCTGGCTGCGCGATCCGGCGGTTGTCTTCTATATCGGCTCGGCGGTGGCGACCGTGTCGCTGGGTCTGGCGTTTCTGGTGCCACGCCACCCGGCACCGGGCGCCGAAACGGTCATCGCCCCGGGCCTTCCGGCGGCCGCCGAATAGCGCGCCGCCCGGTGTCGCCGCTCAGCCCTGCCGCGCCGGGGTGCGGACAACGAGCCCGTCGAGCTCGTCGCGCAGCTTGATCTGGCAGGACAGGCGCGATGTCGGCTTCACCTCGAAGGCGAAGTCGAGCATGTCCTCCTCCATCGACTCGGGCGCACCGGTCTTCGACGTCCAAGCCTCGTCGACATAGACATGGCAGGTGGCGCAGGCGCAGGCGCCGCCGCATTCCGCCTCGATGCCCGGCACGCCATTGCGGATGGCGACTTCCATCACCGTGGCACCGGCTTCGCCCTCGACGGTCCGGCTTTCTCCGTGCGCGTCGATGAAGGTGACCTGCGGCATCGTCTGCTCCAGCAATCCTGTGGTTGGGCCACGCCTTAGAGCATTTCCAAGCGGCTGGGAAAGCCCTTTCCGCCGCGAAGACCTGCGGCAGATCAGAGCGGAACGGCGCTGCCGATCAGGCGGCGCTGTCGTAGCGGGTGATGGCGGCGCGCGCTTCGGCGGCTGCGAGCGCCAGCGTGTCCATGGCCGCTTCCGTGCGGCGCGGATCGGCGTCGGCGAGCTGGCGCTCGATGGCTGCGGCGGCGTCGGCCACCTGCCAGGCGCCGATGGCGCGCGCCGCGCCCTGCAGCGTGTGGGCCGCATCCATGCGGGCGCGCGCGTCGGCGGCCTGGTGGATGGTGCGCAAATGCCGCACGCATTGCTGGGCGAAGAGGGCGAGAAGCTCGCGCTCGAGTTCATGGTCGCCGCCGGTCTGACGGGTGAGATGGTCGAGATCGATGGCGGTTTGGGGCATCACGGGCTCGAGAAACACGGGTTGTCCAGGGAAACGCACGCGACGGCGACAGCCTCTACGAAGCGCCAACATGGTGAATGAGGCGTTAACGACGTTTGTGAATCGCCGCCTTAAACGGGTTCCCAAGGCTTAGAGCGTCCACTACCCTTCCAATTGGTAAATGATGGGCGCAGTGTTTTCGCCTTGCCGGGACCAGAGGCGGTCCCGCGCGAGCGCAGCGAACGCGGTTTGGCTCCCATCGTAGTAGCGTGGCGAGGCGGCACACCATGAATCGGCAAAAGAAGCTCCAGGACCCGACCGAGGCCGCCATGTCGGCGATCGAGGAGGCTCTCCGGCTCGACCAGCCGAAGGCCGAGAGCGGAAGCGATGGCGCAGCCGAGCCAAAGCTGCCCGCCACGACCGAGAACGACCTCAAGCTCGACTTGCCTCGCCTCGAGCCCGCCGCGCCGCCGGCGGCGAAGGTCGTCGCGCCGCCGCCTCCGCGCGCAGGAATCGCGCCCGATACCAGCCGTGTCGCCAATGACGACCGTCGCGATTCAAGCTCGCTGGTCCAGGCCTTTTCCGTCCGCCCGTCCGCCCGCCCCTACTGGTTTGCAGCGCTCGCCTCGCTGACCTGGCTCGGTGGCGCAGCCTTCGTGCTGTTCAGCCGCTTCGGAGCGATCGATGCCGGCCTGGCCGATCGGTTCGCCACGTTCGGCGTCGGCGAATGGACATTGCTGGCGCTGGCGATCGGTGCCCCGGTCGTCTTCTTCTTCGTCCTGGCGGCGCTGTACCGGCGCACGCAGGAGATGCGGCTCGTTGCGCGGGCGATGACCGAGGTCGCGCTGCGCCTGGCCGAGCCCGAGGTCGTGGGCGCCGATTCGGTGTTGTCGCTGAGCCAGACCATCCGTCGCGAAGTCGCCGCCATGGGCGACGGCATCGAGCGTGCGGTCGCGCGCGCCGGTGAACTGGAGACGATCGTGCGCGGCGAGATCGCCACGCTTGAGCGCGCCTATGCCGACAACGAAATCCGACTGCGCTCGCTGATCGACGAGTTGGTCACGCAGCGCGAGGCCGTCGTCGGCAATGCCGAGCGTGTGAAGTTCGCCATCAGTGGCGCCCATGAGAGCCTCTCGAAGGATCTCGACAACGCCAGCCGGACGATCGCGGAGGCCGTGTCCCAGGCCGGCGACCGCGTCACCGGCTCGCTCGGCGAAAAGGGCGACCAGATCACCCTGGCGCTGGGCCGCGCCGGCGAGCGCATGATCGACGAGATCAGCGGTCGCGGCGGCGAACTGGTCGAGCGTCTTCAGGTCACCTCGGGCGAGGTCAGCGAGCGGCTTTCGGGCGCCAGCGACAGCCTGTCGACGCTGCTGGACGGCCGCGCCCGCGACATCGCCTCTTCGCTCGAGCGCACCGGCGCCGTGCTGACGGAAGGCCTTGCCAACGGGGCCCGCGACGTGACGCGCGCGATCACCGAAACCGGGACGCAGGTCGTCGACACCCTCACCGCCCGCGTCGAGACGGTGAACGAAACGCTGCGCGCCACCGGCGAGACACTGGCTCAGGATATCTCCGCCCGCGGCAACGAGGCCGCCGAGCGCTTCGAGACCAGCAGCCGCGGCATGGTCGCGCTGATCGACAGCCAGAGCGAGGCCCTGCGGGCGCGCTTGGCGGAAACCGGCGAGAGCCTGCGCGCCTCGCTCGCCACGGAAGGCGACAGCGTCACCACGCGCCTCGCCGAGGTCGGCCGTGGCGTCAACGGGCTGCTCGCCCGCCAGAACGAGCTGATCGCGTCGCGCCTGCTGGAGGTCGGCGAAAGCGTCAACACGCTGATCGGGTCGCAGAGCGACGCCCTGGTCACCCGCCTGAACGACACCGCCCGCACGGTCGACGACATCCTGCGCGAGCGCAGCGACGCCATCATCCTGCGCGTGGACGAAGCCGGCCAGGCGCTGGGCGAAAACGTCGGGCGTCATGGCGACGTGCTGGCGACCCGCGTCGCAACCGTCACCGATGGCCTGCAGAGCGTTCTCGACGAACGTGGCGGCCAGTTGGTGACGCGCCTTTCGGAGACGGGCGAGACGGTGCAGGCCATGCTCGACCAGCAGGCGGAGAGCCTCGTTTCGCGGGTTGCGGGAACGGGCTCGGACGTCGCCAGGCTGTTGTCCGACCAGAGCGAAACGCTCGTTTCGCGTGTGTCCGGCACGGGGGCGGAGGTGGCCCAGTTGCTGGCCGACCAGAGTGACGCTCTCGTTTCGCGCGTTTCGGGCACTGGGGCCAATGTCGCCAGCCTGCTGGCGGGGCAGAGCGAGGCCCTGGTCTCGCGCGTCTCTGGCACCGGCTCGGAGATCGCCAAGGCGCTCGACGACCAGAGCGCGGCACTCGTGCTGCGGCTTGGCGAGGCCGGCGAGCAGTTGCATGGCGTGATCGGTGCCCAGAGCGACGCCCTGACGTCGAGTCTGTCGGAAACCGGCACCCGCGTCGGCGCTCTGCTCGACGAGCAGGCCGCCGCGCTGACGGTCAAGCTGTCTCAGGCCGGGCTCGAAGTGAAGGATCTGCTCGGCACCGAAAGCCAGGCGCTGGTCAGCCGCGTCGCCGATGTCGGCCGCTCGGTGCATGGCGTGCTGGCGGAGCGCAGCGGCGCCTTGATCGCGCGGCTGGCCGAAACCGGCGACAGCCTCGACCAGCGGCTCGACGAGCGTGGCGCGGCCCTGGCCGCTCGCCTCAAGGACGCCACCGAAGCCGCCCAGGCGGCTCTGGAATCGCAGCAGAGCGGGTTCCTCGCCCGCCTCGGCGAAACCGGTGAACAGGTCGGCACGATGCTGGGCGACCAGCGCGAGACGCTGCTGCGCGACCTGGTCAGCGCCGGCCGCGAGGTTCACACCCTGCTCGGCGAACAGAGCGAGGAACTCGCGCGCCGCATGAACGATGCCACCCGCTCGCTGAACGAGACCATCAATGTCGATGGCCGCGACGTCGCCGAGCGCGTGACGGAAGCGACGCACGGGCTGCGCGAGACCTTCACCGTCCATGCCGAAGAGGCGCGCACGCTGCTCGCCGGCACCGGCAAGGAGATCGTGCTGGCGCTGACACAGCAGGGCGGGCGCGTGAACGAGGCTCTCTCGGCCAACGCCGAATCGATGCTGCGTTCGGTCGAGAGCCGTGCGCAGGCGCTGACCGAAGCGCTGGCGGGCCGACATGATGCGCTGACCCGGCTGTTCGACGAGCAGGGCCGCGAGATCGAGACGACCATGGGCGACAAGCTCAGCGCCTTCGCGCAGCTGTTCGACAACCAGGGTCGCGTGGTCGAAACTGCGATCGGTTCGCGCCTCGCAGCCTTCGAGGACGTGATCGTCCACAAGGGCGGCGAACTCACCGACAGGCTGTCCAACGACACCCAGGCGCTCACCGCGGCCGTCACCAGCGGCATCGCCAGCGTCGAGAAGTTGATCGGCGACGACGGCATGGCGCTGGCCGACCGCGTCGGCACGCGAGCGGCCGAGGCCGCCACGATCCTGGCCGACCGCACGCGGGAAGCCACCGATGCGATGGAAAGCCAGATCAAGCTGTTCGAGGAGCGTTCCGGCGCCAAGAGCGCCGAGATCGCGACCTCGCTCGACGGCCTGATCGCGCGGATCGACGGCAGCCTTGGCTCGCGCGCCACCGCGCTGAACGAGGCGCTGGTCGAGCGCACGGTCGACATCGCCCGGGTTCTGGCCGAGGGCGGCCGCGAGGTCACCCGCGCCCTGGCCGCCAAGGCGGACGAAATCGGCGAGGTCGTCACCTCCAAGAGCGAATCGCTCACCCGCACGCTCAGCGACAAGGCCGACACGATCAACGCGACGCTCGGCGGCCGGGCGCTCCAGATCGCCGACACGCTCGACCGCAGCGTCGCGCGCTTCGAGGAGCGCGTGGTCAACCGGCTCGACACCGTCTCCGGCACGCTCGACACGCGTGGTCAGCAGATCGCCGATACGCTGCAGGACAAGTCGGACGCGATTGCCGCCTCGCTGGGCGCGCGCGCCGACGAGCTGCGCGTGTTGTTCGACGACAAGGGCGGCGGCATGGTGACCGCCCTCGGCGAGCGGGGCGATGCCATTGCGGCGGCGCTGGGCGACCGGGCCGAGGCCCTGCGCCTGCTGTTCGACGACAAGGGCGACGGCATGGTCCAGGCGCTTGGCCAGCGCGGCGAGGCGATCGCCAACGAAGTCGCCAGCATCGGCGACGCGGTGGTCCGCGCCATCGAAAGCCGCGGCTCGTCGATCATTGATGGCCTGCGCGAACGCGGCGCGGCGATCACGACGGCGCTGGACACCTCGTCGAGCGGCCTGCGCGAGACGCTCGAAAACGGCACGCGCCAGTCGGTCGATGCGCTGGTGGCCACCAACGAGCAGCTCCGCGGCGAACTCGGCGGCATGCTCAGCCGCCTGGGCGAAGCCAACAAGCTGATGCAGCAGATCGTCAACGGCGCGAACAAGAACCTCGCTGCCGTCGAGGGTGGGCTGTCGGCGCGCGTCGGCGACCTGCAGAGCGTCATCTCCACGGTGATGGAGGAGACCGGCAAGGCCTCGCAGCAGATCGCGGACCAGATCGGCGAATTGAAGGCCTTCTCCGAGGGGACGCTGCGCGAGACCGCCGTGCTCGTCGGACAGCTCGACGAGAAGGGGCATGCGCTGGGCGACGTCACCCAGGCCAGCACCGCTGCCCTGCATTCGGTCGCCAGCCGCCTGGAACAGGTCGAGGCGCGCGTCGGGAAGGCCCTCGCCGAGCGCAAGAACTCGCTCGAGGATCTGCACGGCCTGATCGCGACCCGGACCGACGACGTCGAATCGATCACGCGCTCCTTCGCGGCGCTGATGGACGAGTCGCTGAGCTCCGCCGAAGCCCGCGCACGCCAGATCGGCGGCGTTCTCAGCGACTCGGCCGAGGCGACGACGACCGCGATCGCGCAGCAGTTCGAGATGATCCGCGCCACCACCGGCAAGGAACGCGAGCGCACCGCCCACGCCCTGCGCCAGGCCTATGAGCAGGTTTCCAGCGAGGTCGGCGGCGAGCTCGCCAAGGTGACCGAGCGCTTCCAGGGCGCGGCGCAGGACATGCGCGGCGTCGCAGCCGAGATCCAGCGCGAGCTGGAGGAAACCCGCGCCGAGCTGAAGCGCGGCGTGCTCGACCTGCCCCGCGAGACGCAGGAATCGACCTCGGCCATGCGCCGTGTCGTCGCCGAGCAGATCAAGGCGCTGAACGAGCTGACCGAGATCGTCACGCGCTCGGGCCGGCGCAGTGACGTCGCCCTGCCGGTCGATGCCGGCCAGAGCCGCCGCTCGACGGCGAACGCCCTGCCCCGGCAGGAGCCGGCCTATACCACGGTGACGCAGGCCCGCCTGCCTGCCGACGAGCCGCTGCTGCGGCCCTCGCTCGATGCGACGCCCGCACCCGCCCTGCCCGAGCC
This sequence comes from Allobosea sp., assembly GCF_030695125.1. Taxonomy (GTDB): domain Bacteria; phylum Pseudomonadota; class Alphaproteobacteria; order Rhizobiales; family Beijerinckiaceae; genus Allobosea. The sequence continues at coordinate 73,212 of NZ_JAUYTP010000058.1, forward strand.
CCGCCTCGAGATGCGGCCGGCGACGCCGGCCCCTGCGACGCGTCCGGCGCCCGCTCCGGTCGCCACCGCCGCTCCGGCCCCGGCGCCTGTGCCGGAGTTGGCACGCCGCCAGCCTGCGCCGGAGGCGCAGCCCGCGGCCAAGAGCGGCTGGCTCTCGGATCTGCTGAACCGCGCTTCGCGCGAGGAGAAGGCCCCCGAGACGCCCAAGCCGACGGCGCATTCGATCGAGCGGCTCGATTCGCTCTCGGTCGATATCGCCCGGATGATCGACCATGACGCCGCCGTCGAGCTGTGGGACCGCTACAAGCGCGGCGAGCGCAACGTCTTCACGCGCCGGCTCTACACGCTGCAGGGCCAGCAGACCTTCGACGAGATCCGTCGCAAGTATCGCCGCGACGCCGAGTTCAAGGAGACGGTCGACCGCTATATCGACGAGTTCGAGCGCCTGTTGGCCGAAGCCGCCAAGGACGACCGCGACTCGATGGTGGCCAAGACCTACCTCACCTCGGAGACCGGCAAGGTCTACACGATGCTCGCCCATGCGAGCGGGCGCTTCGAGTAAGCGCCGAGCCTGCCACGCCCAACAAAAAAGGCCGCCTGCGAAGGCGGCCTTTTTCATGGTGTTCGATGTGAGCGCGAGCCGCGCCGCCTGGCGAACTGACCAGCTGTTGCCCTCGGGGCCGCCTCAGCGCGCCCAGCGCACGATATCGACCAGAACCTGCGACAGCGCCCGGTCGAGCGCCTGCGCGGCTCCCGGACCATCGACCGCTGCGGCGGGCACACGGGCGGTGAAGAGCCGGGCGCGGCGGACGTCGCCGGTGCGGTCTCCAACGAGCTTGGCCGTGATCTCGACCACGGCCGCGCCGCTGGCGGCGTCGATGTTGAAGCTGCGGATGTCGGTGAGCAGCTGGCTCTCGGGGGTGATGCGATCGCCCGGGCGAGCGACCGAACCGACGCGGCCGCCGTTCTCGAAGGTCTGGACCAGGCGCGCCTGGACCAGCTTGGGGACGCGATCGGCCCATTGCGCGCCGCCCAGGAAGGAGAGCGCACCGCTGGAGTCGCGGACGATGACACGATCGGAATCGAGCGCCTGGACCGTCGTCGGCTCCTGCACCACCAGGGTGGCGCGCGAGGCGCCGACACGGCCGAAATCGCGGGGGGCCGAGAGATCGAAGGTCGTCGGCGCGCTGCCGCCGCCGCAGCCGGCCAGCAGCAGGGCGGCAGCAAAGGTCAGACCCAAAGGACGCAGGGAACGAGGCAAGGGGAGCGAGGACGGGATCGTCATGGTCTAGCGGGATCCACCATATTGAGGGAGCGGGGGCTTGCCGCCGAAGATGAACTGCTGCGGGTTACGTTCCAAACTCCGCAAGGTGCGGTTTAGGTCCGTCAGCGTGCGCCGGCCGTCGCTGGCCAGCGCCTCGATGTCGCGCAGGCCAGGCCCGGTGAAGCGGCTGATGCCGCTGGTGATCTCGGCGGTGCGCTTGTCGAGATTGTCGGCCAGCACACGGATGGACTTGGCGGCGTCGCTGACCTCGGTGAAGGCGCTGCGTCCGTCGGTGCCCGCCGCCGTGTTCAGGAAGGCCTGCGCGCTCTTCAGCACGCCCTCGACCTGGTCGGCGGCGGTGTTGAGCTTGCCGGTGATCGAGGCCACGTCCTTCACGGCCTTGCCGACATCGTCGCTCGAGCCGCCCAGCGCGGCGGTGAAGCGATCGACATTGGCGAGGATCTCGGTGACCTTCTTCTGGTCGACCGAGCGCACGATCTGCGTCAGCTCCTCGCTGAGCACGCCGAGCTTCTGCGAGAGCGGCGCGATCGTGTCGGCGATGGTGCCGAAGCTCTGCATCAGCTTGTCGATGCCTTCGGAATTGTTGCCCAGCGCGGCGGAGAACTTCTCGACGTTCTTGACGGTGTTGCTGATCGAGCCGGCATTATCCTTGACCAGCCCCTCGACACTGCCCAGCACCTCGTCGGCGCGCTTGGCGATGGTCCGGACCGTCTCGAGGATGTCCTGGAACTCCGACCGTTCCGCGATGATCGTCGGCAGCACCTCGCCCGGCGGGGGCGTCAGGACGGCAGAATTCGGGTCGCCGCCGAGAAGCTGAACCGCGACCACGCCGGCCAGGCCCTGCGACTCGATGCGGGCGCGGGTGTCGATCCGCAGTGGCGTGGAGCGATAGACCTTGACCACGGCATAGATGCGACGCGGGTCGTCCGGCTGCAATTCGATGCTGGTGACTTCGCCGACGCGAAGCCCGTTGAAGAGAACGCTCGAGCCGCGCCCGAGCCCCGTCACGGTGCCGCTGAAGATGATCCGGACATCGGCCGTCTTGCCGGCGCCGCCGCTGTTGAACCAGTAGACGAAGCCAAACAGCGACGCCAGAACGGCGAGCGTGAAGAGTCCGACCAGCGCGTAGTTTGCTCGCGATTCCATGATCTAGACAGTGTTTTCCCGTTGGTCCGCCGGCATGCGGGCGCGGGCCCGCTCGCCACCGAAATAGGCTTTGAGCCATGGATGGTCCGACGCCAGCATCGTGGCCAACGGCCCGACGGCGATGACGCGTTTGTCCGCCAGCGCGCCGATCCGGTCGCAAGCGGAATAAAGGCTGTCGAGATCGTGGGTTACCATGAACACGGTGAGCCCCAAAGTCTGCTTCAGCGTGACGATGAGCTGGTCGAAATCGGCGGCGCCGATCGGGTCCAGCCCCGATGTCGGCTCGTCGAGGAAGACGATGTCGGGATCGAGCGCCAGGGCGCGCGCCAGCGCGACGCGCTTGATCATGCCGCCCGACAGTTCCGACGGCGATTTATCCGCGGCATCGGCCGGCAGGCCGACGAGATCGAGCTTGACCATCGCCATCTCGTCGAGAAGCCCCGGCGACAGCTCGAGATATTCGCGCATCGGCAGCTGGATGTTCTGCTTGACCGACAGGGCGGAGAACAGCGCGCCCTGCTGGAACATGACGCCAAAGCGGCGTTCCAGCGCCCGACGCTGGACCATGTTGAGCGTATCGACGTCTTCGCCGAAGACCTCGATCGTGCCATGCGCCTTCTCGACCAGGCCCAGGATCGTGCGCGTCAGCACCGACTTGCCCTGCCCCGAGCCGCCGACGAAGCCGAGGATCTCGCCGCGCATCACATCGAGGTCGAGGCCATCCATGATGACCTTTTCGCCGAAAGCGACCTTGAGATCGCGCACGCGGATGACGACGTCGTCGTCGGCCGCTGCGGGCGTCGCGTGCGGCGCTGGGCGACGCGCCTGCGCCGTGTCAGCCTGCTGTATGCGCTGCTCGCTCATAGCCGGTGGGTGGTCCTCAAAAGGAGATCGACGAAAAGAACAGGGCGAAGAGCGCGTCGACGACGATGACCATGAAGATCGCCTTCACCACCGAAGCCGTGACCTGGCGACCAAGCGATTCGGCCGAGCCCTTGACGGCCAATCCCTCGATCGAGGCGATCAGCCCGATCACGAAGGCCATGAACGGCGCTTTTATGAGGCCGACGGCGAAATGCTTCCAGGTGATGACCGATTGCAGGCGCGCCAGGAAGGTATCGATGCCGATGCCGCCATAGAGCCAGGCGACCAGAGCCGCGCCCGTCAGCCCCGACATCGCCGAGATGAAGGTCAGGATCGGCAGCGAGATGATCAATGCGAGAATGCGCGGGACGATCAGCACCTCGATCGGATCGAGCCCCATCACACGCAGCGCGTCGATCTCCTCCCGCATCCGCATCGACCCGATCTCGGCGGTGATGGCGGAGCCGGAGCGACCGGCGATCATGATCGCGGTCAGGAGCACCGCCAGTTCGCGCAGGATGAGAATGCCGACGAGATTGACCACGAAGACGGTCGCGCCGAACTGCTGGAGCTGGAAAATGCCTTGCTGCGCGACGATGCAGCCGACGAGGAACGAGATCAGCATGACGATCGGCGCGCCGTTGAAGGCGATCAGCTCGATCTGGTTGATCAGAGAGGGCCCCCGGAACTTGCGCGGGCCCAGCACGACGGCGGCCGAGCCGACGACGACCTCGCCCAGAAACATCGCGCCGCCGACCATGTCCCGGCCGAACTGGACGATGGCGGCGCCGATATTCACCAGGACATCGACGATCCGGAACTGGGTATCGGGCGCCGACTGCTGGTGATCGTGCACGCCGACCTCGCCCAGCAGCAGTTCGTGTTCATGCCGGTTGCTGACGATCTCGACGGCGTCCCCGGCGGTTTCGCGCTGGTGCTTCAGGCGATTGAGGACATAGGCGCCGAGCGTGTCGAGCCGATCGACGGCCGAAAGATCGAGACGGGCCTTCGTCGATTTGGCGACGCGCTGCCCGATTTCCTCGGCCAGGCTTTCGATGCGTGGGGCACGGTCAGCGCTCCACGAGCCCGCCAGCGTGACGGCAAGCGTACCGGCATCGTCGCGGAAGACAGCCTGGGGTTCGGCGGAAGCAGGGAGCGCCATTCTCTACGTGATATCCTCGCCCGCGATCGACGAACTCGTCATCAATCCGCGACACCTGTCGAAGGCGCCGGCCTACCCCTCTAGCTTGTATCGCCGTCCCCAGACCGCTTGGCAAGGGCAGGGATGCAACAGCCGCCAGGGCGTTTCTATCGAAGATCGGAGCCAAAACGAGCAGCGTCGGCGCTGGCCCGGCCCAGCCCGGACCTTCCGCATGGTAACCAAACGTTAAGCAGTTTGAGGGCAAAACTCCCGTTGGCGTCTCCTGGCCGACCGCATCCACGATGGTCGGTCCTTCAAAAGCAGATCGGTGATGAGCGAAGCACGTTCACTGACACCGCTGAGCGAAACCGACTATGTCGCGATCGAGGCCGCCGTCATGGAAACCGCGCGCGGGCGCTGGTTCATGGCCGAATTCGCCAAGCGCAACCGCCAGGCCGACACGCTGCAGCTTCTCGGCGCCCTCAATCGGATCGAGCGCGTCGTCGGGCATGGTCTTCCGGAGCCGATGGTTGAACCCGATATCGGCGAAGCCGCCGCCCTGATCGCGGATCTGCGGATCGACCTCGAGCGAATCAGCGGCAAGGCCGAAGCCCGTGCGTCGGGGCTGGCGGCGCGGATCGAAACCGCCGCGACCACCATCGTTGCCGCGACCGAAAGCGTGCAGGAAATCGCCTGGAGCCTCCGCGAAGCCGGCGCCAGCGAGGCGTTGTGCGATTTGCTGGACCAGCGCGCCGTCGAGATATCGGTCGCGGGCGCCGTTGTTGACGGCACAGTGCAGCAGATCGACAAGATCGCCGACACGATCGCCATGCTCGACAGCAGCCTGAGGGCCGTCAGCGGCCGCTCTCACCGCGCGCTCGAGGCCGAGACCTTCGCGGTGACGCTGACCCCAAAGCGCGACTTCGGCGAGCGTGAGCTCGGCCCGCGCGACCTGGGCGCACTGGACGCGGGCGCGCGGGATCGCGCAGCCTTCGACAGCTTCAGCGCGATCGAGATCGTCGAGATCGACGACGATCCGCCCGCGCCCGCACCCGCCAAGAGCCGTTCGACGGCTGTCGGACTTCTGGGGCGCGAGCCCCATATGGGCACAATGACGCCGTTTGACGACGATGTCGTCTTCAGCGAACCGGCAGCCGGCGCGGCGGACACCCTCATTGATGCGCCCGCAGACGCGCCTGCGCCGGCGTTCATGACGCCTGAGTTCAGTGCCGTGGACACGAAGCCACAGTTGGCAGGCCTCACTCTCGTCAGCTCCGAGGCCGGCCTGCGGGATCTCGACGGGTTGCCGACGACCCGCAAGCTCGCCTATTTCGCCTGACCGACGGGCACGAAGCTCGCCATCTTGCCCGGGTTGAGCAGGCCCTGCGGATCGACCTCGCCCTTGAAGCCGAGCTGGTCGGCATCGGCCCGCTTGTGGCGGCTGCCCTCCTCCAGCGAGACGACATGGGGGTTGGCGATGAAGACGCCGGACGCCTCGTGCTGGGCGATGACCGCGTTGAGCCGTTCCGGTGTCGAGTAGCGCAGGATCGGCAGCGCGCTCGCCGTCACCTTGCCGCCGAAGCGGATGAACTCGTGATGCGGCAGAAGCTCGTCGCCGAAGGCGGCGATCGTCTCGCGCGCACTCTCGACCAGCCGGTCATGCGGGAAGAGACACTGCAGATAGGTGATGGAGCGGTCGCTCTTCAGCCACTGCAGCGTGGTGTGGTTCCAGGTGTATTCGTAGAGCGGCACCGTCCCGGGGCCCTCTTCCGAAGGGGCCTCATAGGTCACCGCGCCGCGCTTGCCGACGATGGCCTTGAACGGGCCGAGCGAGCCCTCGGCGATCATGCAGATCAGGATGCTCTTGCCTTCCGGGCAATGAGCCTTCAGCGCGCCGAAATAGGGGGTGATCACCGACGAGATCGGCGTCACGAGCTTCTTGACGATGCCGTCCGCGAGCGCGATCTCGTAGCCCGTCTCGAAGGCGTCCATGTAGCTGTCGAAGGCGACGATGACGTCGATCCAGGGCCAGGCCGGCGCGAGCGGCATTTCGAGTGCCGTGATGATGCCGGTCGTGCCATAGGCGCGATTGACCTTCTGGGCCGCGTCGTCGCGCAATTCGATGATGCGCGGCTCTTCCTCGACCGTGACGATGCGCGCCGCCAGGATATTGCCGGGTTCGCGCAGACCGCCATAAGTCACCGAGCCGACCCCGCCCGAGCCGCCCGCGACGAAACCGCCGACGGTCGCGCTGCGCTTGGTCGAGGGGTGCATGCGCTGCTCGAAGCCGGTCTGGCGCAGCGTGATGTCGACATCCAGCATGCGGGCGCCGGCGGCGATGCGGGCGATGCCGGGCTTCTGCCATTCGATGCCGGTCAGGCCGGTGATGTCGAGGAGGACGCCGCCCTCGAGCGGCACGGCCTGGCCGTAATTGCCGGTTCCGGCGGCGCGAACCGTCAGCGGAATCCGCCGGCGCGCGCAGGCGGCCGCGATCCGCACGACCTCCGCCTCGTCGCGGGGCGTGGCGATGATGTCGGCCGACTTGTCCGCCAGCTGCTGGTTCAGGATCGGCGAGTACCAGAAGAAGTCGCGCGAGCGCTTGCGGACGACCTGCGCCTCGTCGATCAGCGCGATGCCGGCGAGATCCTCCTTCAGCGCGGCGATGTCGTAGCGCGAGACCCGCTCGGGCCTCGGCTGGCGTTCGGGCAGTGCGCTCATCTCAGTTCTCCCGCTTCAGGGCGCTCTCGTGCCAGCGCCGCAGCAGCATGTGCGAAATCCAGCTCGTGCAAAGGAAGATCGCGATGCCCGAAAGCGAGATCATCAGCAAGGCGGCAAAGACGCGCGGGATCTTGAGCTGATAGCCGGCCTCGAGGATGCGATAGGCCAGCCCCGAGGCGCTGCCACCGGTGCCGGCGACGAACTCCGCGACGACCGCGCCGATCAGCGCAAGACCGCCCGATATCTTCAGGCCGGCCAGGAAATAGGGCAAGGCGGCCGGCAGCTTGAGATAGCGCATCGTCTGCCAGCGGCTCGCGCCATAGAGCTGGAACAGGTTGACGAGGTTGTGGTCGGCCGAGTTCAGCCCGAGGATCGTGTTCGACAGGATCGGGAAGAAGGCGACGATCCAGGCGCAGATCAGCAGCGCGAGATTGATGTCGCCGGCCCAGATGATGATCAGCGGCGCGATCGCCACGATCGGCGTCACCTGCAGGATCACCGCATAGGGCAGCAGCGACATCTCCAGCCATTTCGACTGGGTGAACAGCACGGCCAGCGTGACGCCGACGATGACCGCCGCGGCGAGCGCCAGGAAGGTGATCTTCAGCGTGATCCAGAGCGAGCCCGACAGCGTGCCCCAGTCTGACACGAGGGTCTGGCCGATCAGGAGGGGGCCGGGCAGGATATAGGCCGGGATGCCGTTCCAGCGGACCGCGAACTCCCACAGCGCCAGCGAGACCACGCCGATCGCGATCGGCGCGAGGATGCGCGGCCAGGCGCTGGCCGGCAGGCCCAGCAGGCGCGGCTCGGTGACGAAGACCGGGCGCGCGTCGGAGTCGGTGCCGCCATGGGCGGGGGCCTGGGCTTCGATCGATGGCATGCTCATGAGCCGATCGCCTCCTTGAGCTTGCCCGAGACCACCCGGCAGAGATGGGCGTATTCCGGCGAGGTGCGGAAGAGGTCGTCGCGCGGATAGGGTGCGTCGACGTCGAGATCGGCCATGACGCGGCCGGGTCTCGCCGCCATCACCACGATGCGCTTCGAGAGATAGACGGATTCGAACACCGAATGGGTGACGAAGACCGCGGTGAACTTCTCCTTCCACCACAGCTCGAGCAGATCGTCGTTGAGGCGGTGGCGGGTGATTTCGTCGAGCGCGGCGAAGGGCTCGTCCATCAGTAGGATCTTCGGCCGCAGCACCAGCCCGCGCGCGATCGAGACGCGCATCTTCATGCCGCCGGAGAGTTCGCGGGGATAGGACTTCTCGAAGCCGGAGAGGCCAACCAGCGCCAGCATCGCCGCCGCCCGCTCGCGCGCCTCGTTCTTGCGCACCCCCTTCAGGGTCAGCGGCATCATCACGTTGGCGAGCGCCGTCGCCCAGGGCATCAGGGTCGGGTCCTGGAAGACGAAGCCGAGGTCGCGCTGCGGCTCGCCCGACGCGTCATGAACCGTGGTCGGCCACTCGATCGTCCCGCTGGAGGGCGCGCCGAGGCCTGCGATCATCCGCAGCAGCGTCGACTTTCCGCAACCGGAGGGACCGAGCAGGCTGACGAACTCGCCCTCCCCCAGGCTCAGATTGACGTCGCGCACGGCGAGCGTGCCGTTGCCGAACTGCTTGGAGACATGGCGCACGCAGACCAGGGGCTTGCGACCCTCCGGGCGAACGGCATGGGGAGTGCTCAGAGAGGCCGTGTCCAAAGCCTGATGATCCGCTTCTGCGATGTGAGCCGTCATTCTCGGGCCAGCGAAGCGCAGACCCGAGAATCTCTCTCAGGAGATGCTCGGGTCAAGCCCGAGCATGACGTGCCATTAAGCCTTGCCGACGCCCTTGTTGATGAACTCCAGGCTGTAGGCCTTCTTCAGGTCGATGCCGGCCGGGAAGACACCCGCCTCCGTCATCGTCTTGTAGAACGAGCCCCAGCGCGCATCGGTCATGGCGCCGATGCCGAGCGTCGTCGCATCGCCCGAGAGCACGATGCCGTTGGCGTTCATCACCTTGACCGCATAGTCGATCTTCTCCTGATCCATGTCGGGATTGTCCTTCAGGATCTGCGCGTTGGCGGCGGCGACGTCCTGCCCCTTCATATAGGCGGCCCAGCCTTCGAGCGAGGCGGTGACGAAGCGCTGGACCAGGTCCTTCTTCTCGTCGACCATCTTGCGGGAGATGTTGATCGTCGTGTTGTAGTTCTCGAAGCCGGCATCGGCGATGAGATGCACCACCGGCGTGACGCCGCCCTGCTTCTGGATGGCGAAGGGCTCGGACGACAGGAAGCCCTGCTGCGAGATCGTCTTGTCGGCCAGGAACGGCGCCATGTTGAAGGTGTAGGGCCGGATCTGCTCGTCGGTGTAGCCAAACTTCGCCTTCAGGAAGGGCCAGTAGCTGGTGCGGCCGGCGGCGCCGACCAGGATCGGCTTGCCCTTCAGCGCGGCGAGCGAATCGTTGCCGACGCCCGGATGCGAGATGATGACCTGCGGATCCTTCTGGAAGATCGAGGCGATGCAGAGGAAGGGAATGTTCTCCTGGGCATAGCGGATCGCCTCGAAGGAGTTCGACATGATCATGTCGACACGGCCGCCGAGCAGGAGCTGCGAGGGGTTCTGCTGCGGGCCGCCGGGGCGGATCTCGGCGTCGATACCGTACTTCTTGTAGATGCCGTTGGCGGCGGCGAGGTAGAAGCCGCCATGCTCGGCCTGGGCGCGCCAGTTGGTCTGGTAGGACACCTTGTCGAGCGTCTGGGCGCTCACCCGCGCTCCGGGCACGGCGACCAGCGCCGATCCACCGATCAGGCCGAGCGCACCACGGCGCGTCAGGCGGTACTTCGTCATCGTCATCCTTGTGACCTCCCCTGATAATCCTCGGCCGAACGCCTTGGCTGCGCGCCAGCAACTTGTATGCCATGGCAGGCCTTCGGCAGGAACCGCGACACTGCGTCATGAAGCCGCCAGAGGCTCTTGCCCACAGGCGATCGCGCCTGCCTTTTCCGGGCAGGCGGGCTAGAGTGTTAGCGTCACGCGAATGGAGACGGAGAGACGATGACCGCGCGCTTCTGGGGCGATCTGAAGACCACCGATTTCGCCCACCTGTCCGCGGAGGGCACGGTCGCGGTCCTGCCGCTGGCGGCGATCGAGCAGCATGGGCCGCATCTGCCGGTGTCGGTCGACACCACGATCATGAACGCCATGCTCGCGGAGGCGATGCCGCTGGTGCCGGCCGGGCTCGATGTGCTCGTGCTGCCGACGCTGGCGATCTGCAAGTCGAACGAACACCTGCATTCGCCGGGTACACTGACGCTCTCCTGGGAGAGCGCGACGCAGAGCTGGATCGAGATCGGCGAAAGCGTCCGGCGTGCGGGCATCCAAAAGCTGGTGATCCTGACCTCGCATGGCGGCAATATCGACCCGATGAAGGTGGTGGCGCGCGAGTTGCGCGTGCGCCACGGCATGCTCGCGGTGACGACCGCCTGGCGCGCCTTCGGCCTGCCGCCGGTGCTCTTCGCCGAACTCGATGCCAACCACGGCATCCATGCCGGCGACATCGAGACCTCGCTGATGCTGCATTTCCGGCCCGATCTCGTCGATATGAGCCAGGCTACGGCCTTCAATCCCCTGACGGTCGAGATGGTGGCCGAGGGCTATAGCTGGCTGCGGCCGACTGGCCTGCACGCGATGGCCTGGATGGCACAGGACGTTCATCCTTCCGGCGCCGCGGGCGATGCCTCGCTCGCCACGGCCGAGAAGGGCAAGGCGACGGCCGCCTTCCAGGCGAAGGGGTTCGTCGAGCTGCTGGCCGATGTAGCGCGGTTTCCGCTGGAGCGGTTGTATCAGCGTCAGGCGAGTAGCTTCGCATGATTATTGTTGTTACAAGAAATGGACATCGAGTATGATGACGCCAAGCGGGAATTGACCCTCGCCAAGCGGGGGCTGGATTTCGCCGCTTCGGGCGAGGTGTTCGCCGGTCGCCATGTCTCCCATGTCGATAATCGCTTCGATTATGGCGAGCGGCGGGTGATCACGGTCGGGTTTATGAACGGTCGAATGGTCGTCCTGGTCTGGACCGCCCGCGGGGTTCGCCGCCGCATCATCAGCCTCAGAAAGGCGAATGCCGATGAACAAGCCGCATTTGGACCCCAACTGGGTTGATCCGGACGATGCGCCCGATCTGTCCACGCCCGACTGGCAGGCGAAGTTCGCAGAGGCGGATGTCTTTCAGGGGGACCGGATCGTTCGCCGCGGCCGCCCGCCCCTGGCGGAGCCGAAGGTTTCGACCACCATCCGCCTGTCAGCCGAGGTGATCGACCACTTCAAGACGGACGGCCCCGGCTGGCAGAGCCGCATCGACGCGGCTCTGAAGGACTGGATCGCGCAGCGAAGAGCGGGATAACGCGTCTTTACGCCCCCGCCTTGCCCTTCGCCACATAGATGTCCTTGTACTGCTCGCGCAGAAGGTTCTTCTGGACCTTGCCCATGGTGTTGCGCGGCAGGTCGTCGACGATGAAGACCTGCTTGGGCAGCTTGAACTTGGCGAGGCGCTGTTCGAGCGTTTGCGCGATCGAGGCGGCGGTGATGGTCGCACCCGGTTTCACCACCACGACGGCGGTGACGCCCTCGCCGAAATCGCGATGCGGGCAGCCGATGACCGCGCTCTCGATCACGCCTGGCATCTCGTCGATCTCGGTCTCGACCTCCTTGGGATAGACGTTGTAGCCGCCGGTGATGATGAGGTCCTTGCCGCGTCCGACGATGTGGACATAGCCGGCCGCGTCGATCTTGCCGAGATCGCCGGTGATGAAGAAGCCGTCCGGCTTGAACTCGGCGGCGGTCTTCTCCGGATTGCGCCAGTAGCCCTTGAAGACGTTGGGGCCCTTGACCTCGATCATGCCGATCTCGTCGGCGGCCAATCCCTTGCCCGTCTCGGGATCGACGACGCGGGCCGACACGCCCGGCAGCGGATAGCCGACCGTGCCCGCCACCCGGTCCCCCTCATAGGGGTTGGAGGTATTCATGTTGGTCTCGGTCATGCCGTAGCGCTCGAGGATGGCGTGGCCGGTGCGCTCGCGCCATTCGCGATGGGTCTCGGCCAGCAGCGGCGCCGAGCCGGAGACGAAGAGGCGCATATGCTTCGTCGCCTCCGTCGTCAGGCGGGCATCCTGCAGCAGCCGCACATAGAAGGTCGGCACGCCCATCAGGCAGGTCGCCTGGGGCAGGTACTTGAAGACCTGATCGGGATCGAATTTCGGCAGCAGGATCATCGAGGCGCCGGAAAACAGCACGCAGTTGGTCGCGACGAAGAGGCCGTGCGTGTGGAAGATCGGCAGCGCGTGCAGCAGCACGTCGTTCCTGGTGAAGCGCCAGTAGTCGACCAGCGCCAAGGCATTCGAGGCGAGGTTGTCATGGCTGAGCATCGCGCCCTTGGAGCGGCCGGTCGTGCCCGACGTGTAGAGGATCGCGGCGAGGTCGTCGGGCCCGCGCGCGATGTCGGCGAACGCGGTCGAGGCGGCGAGCGCCTTGTCGGAGAGCGAGCCGGCGGAGGCCTCCGGCGAGCGCCAGACGCCGAGTGTCTCGAGCTTCGCCCCGGCCTTGTCCGCATAGGGCTTCAGGGCCTGCGCCTTCGCTGGATCGCAGACAAAGACGGCGGGCTGCGCGTCGCCGAGGAAGTACTCGATCTCGGCGGGGGTATAGGCCGTGTTGAGCGGCAGGAAGATCGCGCCCGCGCGCACGGCTCCGAGATAGAGCATCAGCGCCTCGATCGACTTCTCGACCTGGACGGCAACCCGGTCCCCCGGCTGCACCCCGAGCGAGACCAGCGCATTGGCGAAGCGGCTGGAGACATCGACCATGTCGGCATAGGCATAGTGCCGGCCGTCATCGAGCAACGCGAAGGGGGCGTCCGGCGCAGGCATGCGCGCGCGGACGAGGTCGAACAGGTGGTTGCCCATGATTTCGGGTCCTTTCAGGCGTTTATCGGGGAGCGGGTATCAGGCTGCGGCCGGCCGCAGCAGCTTGCGCACGCCCGAAGAGGCGACCACCGTGTTGCGGGTGGCGAAGGCCTCGTGATTGGTCTCGATGTCGTCGAGATCGTAGCGGTAATTGACCATGACCCCGTGCGACTCGCGCAGGCCGCGCGCGGAGAGATTGCCGCCCACATTGACGCGCTCCAGCCGTGCCCCGTTGCCGAGATGGAAACGGGCGACGGGGTCGATGACCCGCCCCGAAGCGGTGCGCGCCCGCAGCATGTAATGCGCCATCATCTGGCCGAGCAGCTTGTCGCGGCGCAGCCGGGTCGGCTCGTCGAGCGAGATCGTCTCTCCGGCCGGGCGGGCGAGCTCCGAGCGCTCCTCGTTGGTCAGGGCGAGGTCGCCCGGCTCGGCGACGAGGCCCTCAAGCCAGCGCGCGAAGCCCGGCACCGGCGACAGCGTGACGAAGGTCTCGAGTCCCGGCAGCTCGCGCTTCAGGTCCTCGGCGACCTGCTTGATCAGGAAGTTGCCGAAGGAGATGCCGCGCAGGCCCTCCTGGCAGTTTGAGATCGAATAGAACACCGCCGTCGTCGCCTCGGCGGCCGGCAGCACCTCGCGCTCGCCGCTGAGCAGTTCGCCGATGCTGCTGGGAATCGCGCGGGTCAGCGCCACCTCGACGAAGATCAGCGGTTCGTCGACGAGTTGCGGGTGGAAGAAGGCAAAGCAGCGCCTGTCGCCCGGCTCCAGCCGGCGACGCAGATCGTCCCAGCCCTGGATCTCGTGGACCGCCTCGTAGCGGATGATCTTCTCCAGCACATTGGCCGGGGAACGCCAGTCGATGCGACGCAGGACGAGGAACCCCCGGTTGAACCAGGACCCGAAGAGGTGGCGGAAATCGGCATCGACGGCCAGCAGATCGCGGTCGCTCTCCATCGCCTCGAAGAGAGCCTCGCGCATCCGCACCAGCACATGGGTGCCGTCGGGGGCGAGGTTGAGGCGGCGCATCAGTTCCTGCCGGCGGGGCTCCGAGGCCAGATGAAGCGCCGAGATCGTGGCCGCACCCGGCTCGCTGCGATAGGCCTCGATCGCCCGGTCGAGCCGCTCGTGGTCCGGCCCGAACCGCTCCTGCAGCATGGCAAAGAAGGCGCGCCGGCCCGGCTTGTCGAGGCGTTCCCAGGCTTCCAGCACGCCCTGCGCCAGCGCCATGCCCGAGGCCTCGCCCCGGCCCGAGAGCAGATCCTCGCAGAGCCGGTCGATCGGCCGGTTGCGCTGGCCGATGAAGCGTTCGAAGCCGATCAGCGCCCGGCCGCGATCGGCTACATTGGTCAGCAATTCGCCGAGAAACGCCATGTCCGTCCGGTCCTCCTGAACCTGCATCATGCCTTGCGGGGCGTCGCGCGCAAGCCCGGCCTGCCGGCGGCGCCTCAGCGCAGCAGGCCCCAGGCCTTCAGGAAGAAGTCGGGAGCGCCGAAATTGCCCGATTTCAAGGCAATCACCATCTCCGGACCTTCGGCGACGCGGGTCCAGGGCACGCCGGGGTCAATCTCGGGACCGATCTCGAGCATGCCGATTCCCAGCCCCTGAACGACCGCGCCGGAGGTTTCGCCGCCCGCGACGAGCAGCCGCGAGACGCCGCCTTTCGCGAGCAGCGCAGCCGTCCGCGCAAAGGCGCTTTCGACCGTCTCGCCGGCCTTTTCGCGACCCAATTTCTCCTGGATGGCGGCGACTTCCTTGGGATCGTCGCTCGAATAGAGCAGGAAAGGCTTCTCCGGGGACTGCTCCAGCGCCCAGGCCGCGAGCCCGCCGGCATCCTGCCGGCCCGACACCAGTTCCATCGGATCGACCTTGAGCGACGGGTAGCCGGCCTCGATCGCGGTCGCGATCTGAGCGCGCGTCGCGGTCGAACAGCTGCCGGATATGATGCCGGCGCGCCCCTCCGGCGCCTTCAGACTGACGGCGGTCTCGCGGGCCGGCAGGAGGCCCGTCTTGCGGAAGTTCTGCGGCAGCCCCATGGCGATGCCGGAGCCACCCGTCAGCAGAACGTGATCGGCGACAGCCTCGCCCAGCACCATCAGATCGGCATTGGTCAGGGCATCGGTGACGACATAGACCGCCCCCTCCCCCGTCAGCTTGTCGAAGCGCGCCTTGACCGCATTCGCACCGGCCAAAACGGTTGCGTAGTCGACCAGGCCGACCGAGGCCTTCGTCTGAGCCCCCATCAGGCGCACGAGACTGGAATCCCGCATCGGCGTCAGCGGGTGGTCCTTCATCGAGCTTTCATGCAGCGGCACGGCGCCGACGAAGAGATAGCCCTGGTAGATCGAGCGGCCATTGGCCGGAAAGGCCGGGCAGACGATCGCGACCTGCGCGCCGAGACGCTGCGCCAGCGCATCCGCGACCGGGCCGATATTGCCGGCTGCGGTCGAATCGAAGGTCGAGCAGTATTTGAACAGGATCTGCCGCGCACCGGCCGCCAGCAAAGCCTCGCAGGCGGCCAGCGAATCCGCGACCGCCTCGGCGACGGGGGTGGTGCGTGATTTCAGCGCGACCACGACGGCGTCGGCTTCCGGCAATGCCTGCCCCGCCCGGGGGGCGCCGATCGTCTGAACCGTGCGCATGCCGCTGCGGTTCAGCATCAGCGCCACATCGGTCGCGCCCGTCATGTCGTCGGCGATCACACCCAATAGCATCTGCGCCCTCCTTTGCGCGCCGTGCGCCGGCGCTTATGCTCGCCTTGTAGCCGGCCGCCGCCCACATGGCGATCACGGCTTTGTGGCTGCGGCCCGCTGTCGCTGAGAGGACGGCTGGCCGTCAAATTGCATGCATCTGGGCTCCGTAACGGCATGCAGGAGCCTCGGGCTCCTGTCGCAATCCATCATCGACGCCGCTGCGATTTTGCATCAGGCTGGTACCAAGCGGGACGATCTTGCATGATCGCGACCGCCATCAAAAAAGGGGAGAACCGATGAAGCTGCTCACCGTCCTGGCCTCGGCCACCTTCCTGACGCTGACCGCGCTGCCCGCGCTCTCGCAGGCCCCGTCCACCTTGCGCATCGGCCTCCAGGAGGACCCGGACGTGCTCGACCCGCACAAGGCGCGCACCTTCGTCGGTCGCATCGTCTTCAAGGGGCTGTGCGACAAGCTCCTCGACATCACCCCCGATCTGAAGATCGTGCCCCGACTGGCAACCGAGTGGTCCTTCTCGGCCGACGGTCTGACCTTGACGATGAAGCTGCGCAGCGACGCAAAATTCCATGACGGCGAGGCTTTCGACGCCGAGGCCGCCAAGGCCAATCTCGAGCGCGCCCGCACCCTGCCCGACTCGCTGCGCAAATCCGAACTGGCCTCGGTCGACAGCATCACCGTCGTCGACCCCACCACGATTTCGCTCAAGCTGAAGCGCCCCGACGCGACGCTGCTGGCCCAGCTCACGGATCGTGCCGGCATGATGCTGGCACCCAAGAGCCTGGCGGGCGATGTCGGCGCCAAGCCGGTCTGCTCGGGCCCCTACAAGTTCGTCGAGCGCGTGCAGAACGACCGCATCGTGCTGGAACGCTTCAAGGAGCATTGGGAAGCGCAGAACTACCATTTCGACCGCGTGCTCTACCGCGCGATCCCCGACACCACCGTGCGGCTGGCCAATCTGCGCTCGGGCGAACTCGACATGCTGGAGCGGCTGGCGCCCACCGACGTGAAATCGGCCCAGGGCGACAAGGCGCTCAAGGTCGCCAGCGTGGCCAATCTCGGCTACCAGGGCATCACCATCAACACCGGCAACGGCGACGCCGCCAAGCAGCCGATGGGCATGGACAAGCGCGTGCGGCAGGCGCTCTCGCTCTCGATCGACCGCAAGGTGCTGAGCCAGGTCGTGTTCGAGGGGCTCTATGAGCCCATGATCCAGCCCTTCAACCCCGGCAATCCGTATGTCAGCGCCCAGTTCCCGGTGCCGGCGCGCGATGTCGCCAAGGCCAAGGCGCTGCTCAAGGAGGCCGGCCTGACCAAGGTTTCGGTCGAGCTGTTCGTCACCAACAACCCGGTCGACGCCCAGCTCGGCCAGGTCATCCAGGCGATGGCGGCGGAAGCCGGCATCGACATCCAGATCCGCTCGACGGAGTTCGCCAGCCAGCTGCGCGACCAGCAGCAGGGCAAGTTCCAGATGAGCCGCATCGGCTGGTCCGGCCGCATCGATCCGGACGGCAACCTGCACCAGTTCGTCACCAGCAAGGGCAACCAGAACGACGGGCGCTATTCCAATGCCGAGGTCGACCGCCTGCTCGACGAGGCGCGCACGGTCTACGACGTCGCCGAGCGCAAGAAGCGCTACGACGCCGCGCAGGTCTTCCTGCAGGACGAGCTGCCGATCGTCTATCTTTACAACCAGACGGTCTTCTTCGCGATGCGCGCCAATCTGAGCGGCTTCGTCATCAGCCCCGACGGCATGATCCGGCTGGCGGGGATCAAGCGGTCTTGAGATCGTCTGTGCCCATGATCTCACCAACGCCGTCATCCTGGGCGACCGAAGGTCGTCCCGGGATCCATTGCAGGGCACCGACCGAGCGCGATGATGGATCCCGGAGCTGCGCCGCGGAGCCTGTCCTTGGGCCGGCCAAAGGCCGGACCCGAGGGCGGCTTGTCCAGGATGACGAAGTGGTTCCGGGCAAGCCATGCTCGCGCTGATCGGCCGCCGCCTTCTGATCGCGCTGCCGACGCTGTTTCTGGTGTCGCTGTTCGTGTTCGCCCTGCAGCGCGCGCTGCCGGGCGATCCGTTCCTCGTCATCGCCGGGGAGGAGCGCGACCCGGAGGTGATCGCGCGCCTGCGCGCGATCTACCGCATGGACGATCCCGTCGTCGTCCAGTTCTTCGCCTGGCTCGGCCAAGTGGTGCAGGGCGATTTCGGCCGTTCGCTGCGCACCGGCGAACCCGTCCTGGGGCTGATCCTGCAGAAGCTGCCGGTGACCCTGCAGCTCGCCATCGCCTCGATGATCGTCGCGATCGGCATCGGCATTCCCGCCGGGATCCTTGCGGCAAGGCGCAAGGACACGGCCGTCGATTATTCCGTCAGCGCGCTCGCCCTGTCGGGCCTGTCGATCCCTAATTTCTGGCTGGGGATCATGCTGATCCTGGTGGTCTCGGTCGAGCTGCAATGGCTGCCGGCCTCGGGCTACGAGCCGTTCTTCAGCGACCCGATCGGCGCGATCGAGCGGCTGATCATGCCGGCCTTCGTGCTCGGCTCGGGGCTTGCCGCCTTCCTGATGCGCCACACGCGATCCGCGATGCTCGAGGTGCTGCGCTCCGACTATGTCCGCACCGCCCGCGCCAAGGGCCTCGACGAGGACGCGGTCGTCAACCGGCATGCGCTGCGCAACGCGCTGGTGCCGATCATCACGCTGACGACGATCCTGTTCGGCGAATTGCTGGCGGGCGCGGTCCTTACCGAACAGGTCTTCACCATACCCGGCTTCGGCAAGCTGATCGTCGATGCCGTGTTCAACCGCGATTATGGCGTCGTTCAAGGCGTCGTCCTGTGTACGGCGATCGGCTTCATCCTGATGAACCTGCTCGCGGACGTGCTCTACATCCTGGTCAATCCGCGGCTGAGGGAACAGTGATGACCGCGACCGCAACAGCGGCCCCACCCGCCCCGGCAGAGCCCTCCTTCCGCCCCCGGCCCAGCGTGCTGGCGAGGCTGGCGCGCAATCGCTCGGCCCTGATCGGCGGCGCGATCGTGCTGGCCTTCGTGCTGATGGCGGTGCTGGCGCCGCTGCTGCCGCTGGCCGACCCGCTGAAGTCGAACTTCCTGGCCATCCGCAAGCCGCCCTCGGAGCTCTACTGGTTCGGAACCGACGAGCTCGGGCGCGACCTGGTCTCGCGGCTGTTCTACGGCGCGCAGGCCTCGCTCCTGGCGGGCATCATGTCGGTCATGATCGCGCTCGCCATCGGCATCCCGTTCGGGCTGCTGGCGGGGTGGTATGGCGGCTGGGTCGATGCGGGTATCTCGCGGGTCACCGAGGCGATGCTGGCCTGCCCCTTCCTGATCCTGGCGATCGCGTTCGCGGCCGTGCTCGGCCCGTCCCTGACCAATGCGATGATCGCGATCGGGCTCTCGGCGGTGCCGGTCTTCGTGCGGCTGGTGCGGGCGCAGGTGATGAGCGTCAAGGCGGAGGATTTCGTCGAAGGCGCCCGGGCCGTCGGGGCGCGCGACCTGCGCATCGTGGTCCGCCACATCCTGCCCAACATCCTGTCGCCGGTGGTCGTGCAATCGACCCTGTTCATGGCGCAGGCTATCATCCTCGAGGCGGCCTTGTCCTTCCTCGGGCTGGGCCAGCAGCCGCCCGCCCCGTCCTGGGGCCAGATGCTCAACGTCGCCAAGAACTTCATGGAGCAGGCGCCGTGGATGTCTGTCGCGCCCGGCATCTGCATCTTCCTCGCCGTGCTGGGCTTCAACCTGCTCGGCGATGGCTTACGCGACGTCCTCGACCCAAAAGAAAACTGAGCCCAGGGACCACCCATGTTCACCACCCGCCCGGAAATCCTCGGCACCTTCGGTGTCTGCACCTCGACGCATTGGCTCGCCACGGCGACGGGCATGGCGATGCTGGAAAAGGGCGGCAACGCCTTCGACGCCTGCGCGGCGGCCGCCTTCGTGCTCCAGGTCGTCGAGCCCCATCTCGTCGGGCCGGCTGGCGAAATGCCGGCGGTGTTCTATTCGGCCAAGACGAAGAAGGTCGAGGTCATCTGCGGGCAGGGCAATGCGCCCCAGGCGGCCACCATCGAGGCCTTCAAGGCGCTCGGTCTCGACCTCGTGCCGGGCTCGGGCCTGCTCGCAGCCGTCGTGCCCGGCGCCTTCGGCGGCTGGATGACGCTGCTGCGCGACCACGGGCTTTTGTCCCTGCGCGAGGTGCTGGAGCCCGCGATCGGTTATTTCGAGAACGGCCACCCGATGCTGCCGCGCGTCTCGGACACGATCGCCGGGCTCACCGACCTGTTCACCAATGACTGGCCGACCTCGGGCGCGGTCTATCTGCCCGGCGGGCAGGTGCCCAAGGCCAAGGCGCTGTTCCGGAACCAGGGCGCCGCGGACACCTACAAGCGCATCCTGAGCGAGGCGGAGGCCGCCGGCGGCAGCCGCGAGAAGCAGATCCAGGCGGCCTACGATGCCTGGTACAAGGGCTTCGTCGCCGAGGCGATGGACGCCTTCTGCCGCACGACCGAGGCGCTCGATTCCTCCGGTCGCCGCCACAAGGGCCTGCTGACCGCCGACGACATGGCGCGCTGGCAGCCGACCTACGAGACGCCGGCGAGTGTGACCTATCATGGCTGGGAGGTCTTCAAGATCGGTCCCTGGGGCCAGGGCCCGGTCTTCCTGCAGACGCTGAAGATCCTCGAAGGCCTCGACATCGCCGGAATGGGGCCCGACAGCGCCGCCTTCGTCCACCATGTCGCCGAGGCGATGAAGCTCGCCTTCGCCGATCGCGAGGCCTATTACGGCGACCCCGACTTCGTGAAGGTCCCGCTGGCGACGCTGCTGTCGGAGGATTATGCCCGCGGCCGCCGCAACCTGATCACCGACACCGCCTCGCAGGAACTGCGGCCGGGCATGGTCGCCGGCTTCGAGGCGCAGGTCGCGCGTGCCATGGCGAGCGTGCGTTATGCCGGCCAGGCCGGCAAGAGCGACGCGACGGTCGGCGAGCCGACCACCGCCTCGATGGTCGCCGCCGGCCGACGCGGCGACACCGTCCATATCGACGTCATCGACAAATGGGGCAACATGATCGCGGCGACGCCCTCGGGCGGCTGGTTCCAGTCCTCGCCGGTGATCCCCGCGCTCGGCTTTCCGCTCAACGCGCGCGCGCAGGCCTTCTTCCTGGAACAGGGGCTGCCCTCCTCGCTCGCCCCGCTGAAGCGGCCGCGCACGACGCTGACCCCCTCGCTGGCCTTCGAGAACGGCGAGCCACGCCTCGTCTTCGGCACGCCGGGCGGCGACCAGCAGGAGCAGTGGCAGCTCGGCCTGTTCCTGCGCCGCGTCCATCACGGGCTCAACCTGCAGGAGGCGATCGACCTGCCGCTGTTCCACACCCAGCACTTCCCCTCGACCTTCTATCCGCGCGAGGCGAATCTCGGGCATCTGGCGGTGGAGGAGAGCATTGGCGAAAGCGTGCTCGCCGACCTCGTCCGCCGCGGCCACAAGCTCGAGCGGTCGCCGGCCTGGACGATCGGGCGGCTGACGGCGGCCGAGAAGGGTGCAGACGGCCTCTTGCGCGCCGCCGCGACGCCGCGTCTGATGCAGGCCTACGCGGCCGGCCGCTGAGCGACCGGCGGTTCACCTCAAGCCCTCATCCCGAGGAGCCGCGAAGCGGCGTCTCGAAGGATGCTCCCGGAGGCTCCGGATCGCTCTTGAGCATCCTTCGCGACGCGCCTTCCGGCGCTCCTCAGGATGAGGCCGAGGTCAACCTCTTCGATTGGAAGGATACCGCATGACCTGGTCCATCGTCGCACGCGACGCCGCCACCGGCGCTTATGGCGTCGCCGTCTCGACCTGCGCCTTCGCGGTCGGCTCGCGCGTGCCCTATGGCGGCGGGCGCATCGGGGCGATCGCGACCCAGGCCTTCGTCAATCCGCTCTACGGCGTCGACGGCTTGCGGCTGCTGCAGGAGGGGCGCTCGGCGGTCGAGATCATCGCGACATTGATCGCCGCCGATGAGGGCCGCGCCCACCGCCAGCTTCACCTGATCGACCGCGAGGGCAAGATCGCGGCCCATACGGGCGCGGCCTGCATCGACTGGTGCGGGGCGGTCGACGGGCCGCAGGTCTCGGTCGCCGGCAACATGCTGAGCGGCCCCGAAGTGATCCAGCAGACGCTCAAGGCCTATATCGCATCCTCAGCGCTCGATTTCGACGAGCGGCTGCTGGTCGCGCTCGAGGCTGGCGAAAAGGCGGGCGGCGACAAGCGCGGCCGGCAATCGGCCGCGATCCGGATCTGGTCGGGCGAGCCGGTGCCGAGCTTCGACATCCGCGTCGACGACCATGCCGACCCGCTGGCGGAGCTGCGCCGGCTCTGGCGGATCGCGCATCAGCGCTATGTCCCGTTCCAGCAGGCTTCGCCCTCGCGCTCGCGCCCGGCCGGCGTCACCGACCGCGACGAACTCGACCGGCTCTGCACGACTTATGCGCAGGCGTGGAATGCGCGGCATCCGGAGGCGTGACCGGCCAAACGCATTCTCGGCGCGGTGGACGCATGATAGGCTGACCTGTCGTCACCCTGTCATGTCGACGAGCGGGAAATGCAATGGCCGATCCGAACATCGAAGCCCTTCAGCAACGCGTCGCCACGCTCGAGGCGCAGGTTGCAACCCTGATGCAAGCGATTTCGGCGGATCGCGGCGGCAATGTCGTCATCAGAGCGCAAAATTCGTTAACGCTTAATGGCGGAACGAACATCGTGCTGAACGCAGGCTACGCGATGACGATGACCGCTGGCTTCGATTTGACGATGACAGGCCAACACGATCTGAAATTAACCGCGGGCAATTGTGCCACCATGGTCGTCGGCAATCGCCTGCGCGTCCGTAGCCACGAGGCCTCGTTCGAAACAACGGGCAGCTTCAGCGTCAGCGCAGCAGTGGGCTGCGATATCAACAGCAGACAGAACCTCGCCATCACCGCAGGCAAGGAGATGGCGATGAGCGCCGGAGCGGGCATGACCGTCAGCGTCGGCAAGACGCTGGCGATCACGGCCGCCGACAGCGCCGCGATGGCCACGGGCGGTGCCTCGCTCGCGATGAAGAAGGACGGCTCCGTCGATCTTCGCGGCCGCGACGTCAGCATCATCGCGAGCGGCAAGATCAACGCCAAGGCCTCGTCCGACGTGGTGATGCGGGGCTCGAAGATCCGGCAGAACTGAGGACGGGCGCCTCAGCTCAGCTTGCCACGGGCCGCGACCGGCAGTTCGCCGATCAGCCTGTCACCGCGCACGGTCACCAGACGATCGACCATGTTGACGACGACGCAGACATGGTTGGGCACCACGCGCACGACCTCGCCGACCCTGGGCCGGTCGTTGCAGGCCGCCAGGTCGAGAAAGCCATGCTCCTCAGCGAATTTCGCGATGCGGGCGGCGGGGTATTCGAGGATGAGGCCGTGGCCATCCAGGCCGCCGGTGTCGCTCGTCAGCGTCTTGGAGCCCGAATCGAGGATGCCGCGCTCGGGGCCCGCCCGGCTGACCACCGTGGCGTAGACGGTCAGCGCGCACTCTTCCAGGCTCGCCACGCCGGCCGCGACCTGCATGCGATCGTTGAAGATCGAGGTTCCCGCGCGGTGCTCGGTCGCGCCCTTGAGCTCGCCGATATGGGGAATGTTCGGGGAGCCGCCGGTCGAGACGATGCTTGCCTCGAGCCCTGCGGCGCGCAGGCCCGCATTGGCGGTGTCCAGGAACGTTTGCGTGCGCGCCCAGCCATCCTCCGGCGGATACATCAGGAAGCCGGCGAAGCGCAGCCCCTTCGAGCCCGCGATCAGCTTCGCCAGTTCGAGCGCCTCGGCGGGTGTCTCGACGCCGGCGCGCTGGCGGCCGGTGTCGCATTCGATGACGACCTCGAGGTCGCGCCCGGCGATCTCCGCCGCCTGAGGCAGGCCGGCGATGGTCACGGGGTTGTCGGCGGCGACGATCATCCGGACGCGGCGCTGGAGATGGCCGAGGCGGCCGAGCTTCTGCTCGCCGAGGATGTTGTAGCTGATCAGGATGTCGTCGATGCCGCCATCGGCCATCACCTCGGCCTCGCCGAGCTTCTGGCAGGTGATGCCGCGCGCGCCGGCCTCGATCTGGAGGCGGGCGAGCTCGGGCGATTTATGCGTCTTGATATGCGGGCGGTTGGCGACGCCCTTGGCATCGCAGACGGCCTGGAGGCGGGCGATGTTGGCCTCGACCTTGTCGAGGTCGATCACCACCGCCGGCGTGCCATAGGCCC
The DNA here is from genome assembly GCF_030695125.1 of Allobosea sp. Lineage (GTDB taxonomy): Bacteria > Pseudomonadota > Alphaproteobacteria > Rhizobiales > Beijerinckiaceae > Allobosea. Next base: position 97,281 of record NZ_JAUYTP010000058.1, read on the forward strand.
GCGCGATCTCGGCCTTCAAGGCTTCGTGGTCGGCAGCCATCACGGCAGCACCTTGATGATGACTTCGATCTCGACCGGCATGTTGCCCGGAAGCGAGCCCATGCCGACGGCCGAGCGGGCATGGCGCCCGTTCTCGCCGAGCACGGCGACGAGCAGGTCCGAGCAGCCATTGATGACCTTGGGCTGGTCGCCATACTCCGGCACCGCGTTGACCATGCCGAGCAGCTTGATGACCTCGACCTTGTCGAGCGAGCCGGCGGCCTCCTTCATCGCCGCCAGCAGGCCTAAGCCCGTATTGCGGGCGAAGTCATAGGCCTGCTGCGTGGTGAACTCCTTGCCGACCTTGCCGTTGGGGATCGAGCCGTCTGGGTTGCGCGGGCCCTGCCCCGAGAGGAAGACGAGATCGCCGGCCTTCTTGAAGCGCACATAATTGGCCATCGGCGCCACCATCGCGGGCAGCTCCAGGCCCAGATCCTTCAGTTTCTGCTCGGCGCTCATGGTGTCGTTCGTCCCTCTTCGGTCGTTTGGTGTTCTGGGTGGAGCACGCGCTCCATATAGCGGGCGGCATCGTCATAGCTGGCGAGCTTCTCCGCAAGGGCAGGCTCATGCACCGCGCGAAAGCCCTGCCGCCGCCAGAAGCCGGACGAGCCGTCGATCGCGACCAGCGCGAGGCGCGGCAGGCCGGCACGGGCCGCGATCTCAGCGAGTTTCGCGACGACGACGCCCCCGGCCCCGCTGCCACGTGCCTGCGGCAGGAGCGCGAGATCGTGGATGTAGAAGCAGCCGGCCTGCGACGGCAGTTCGCCCAGCAGGCTGTTCAGGGCCGGCGGCGCGGCGCGCTGCCAAGGGTGGGCGATGACATAGCCGATCGGGCCGTCTGCACCCTCCAGCACGAGGCAGCCGCCGGGGCATAGCCGTAGCCGCTCGGCGAAGACCGCCTCGTCTTCCGGGTAAGCCGGATGCACCACGCCTGCGACCGCCAGCACAGCCGGCAGGTCGGTCGCGGTCATGGGACGCCAGGTTGGTTGAGCCATGCGATAAGCCCAAGCCTTGAGACCGAGGGCGTCATTCTCGGGCGAAGCGAAGCGCAGACCCGAGAACCTCCTGAAGGAGATGCTCGGGTCTTCGCCCGAGCATGACGATCCGGGGCTCTCAGCCCGCGACCTTCCTGAACTTGTTCGTCCGCTTCGGATGCCACCAGGCGCCCTTGAGCACGACGCCCTCGGAGACGATCTTGCGGTCGCCGGTCATGTGCTCGCCGGTGACGTCGGCATAGTCGAACTTGCCTTCCTTCACCGTCAGGATCGTCGCGTCGCCGAGCGAGCCGACCTTGAGCGAGCCATATTCCGGGCGCTTCAGCGCCATGGCCGCGTTCACGGTCGAGGCGGCGACGACGTCGTTCAGGCTCATCCCCATCAGCAGGAACTTCGACATGGTCGTGACCTGGTCATAGGCCGGGCCATCGATGCAGAGCTTGTGCACGTCGGACGAGATCACGTCCGGCTGGAAGCCGTTGGCGAGCATGGCGCGCGTCGTCTTGAAGGAGAACGAGCCCTTGCCGTGGCCGATGTCGAAGAGGACGCCGCGCTTGCGGGCGGCCAGAACCTCCGGCTTGACCGTGCCCTGCGCCGTGCAGGGGGCATTCGGGAAGGGCCGGAAGGCGTGGGTGAGCACGTCGCCCGGCCGCAGCATGTTCACCACCTCCTCATAGGAGGGCGGCGGATGGTCGATATGGCACATCAGGGGCATGCCGACCTCGTTGGCGACCTGCAGCGCGACGTTGAGCGGGGCGGTGCCCTGGTCGCCCGAGGCGTGCAGGCCGACGCGGACCTTGATGCCGACGATCAGGTCGCGGTTCTTGTCGGCGACCTCGGCGCAGTCGATCGGGTTCATCATCGCCATGTCGCGGCTCTCGCCGACCATGACGCGGTGGTCGAAGCCGTAGATGCCGGCGTGGCTGACATGGAGATAGGCGAGGATGCGGGCCTGGCTCTTCTCGATGACGTGCTTGCGAAAGCCCGGCCAGTTGCCCGGCCCGGCCGAGCCGGTGTCGACCGAGGTGGTGACGCCCGAGGCCCGGCAGAACTCGTCGGCGTCGATGCCCAGCGAGGTGCCGCCCCAGTAGACATGGGTGTGCAGGTCGATCAGGCCGGGCGTGACGATGTAGCCGGAGACGTCGCGGATCTCCTTGGCGCCCTTCAGGTCCTTGCCGAAGCCGGAGACCTTGCCGCCGGTAAAGGCGACGTCGAGGATGCCGTCATGCTTCTGCGAGGGGTCGATGACGCGACCGCCCTTGAGGATGAGATCGTGGGTCATGGAGCTTCCTCGCCTTCAATATTGAATTCAGAATCAGACGCCGTCATTCCGGGCGCAGCGAAGCAGAGGCCCGGCATCCATCCTAGAGCGCCAGCGCCCTTCGATGGCTTCCGGATCAGCGCGGCTTCGCCGCTTGTCCGGAATGACGGAGCCGGAGGTCGAACGTTCACGCCGGCTCGACCGCACCCTTGCGCTCGACGATGAGGCCATAGGCCTGCGGCTCGCGATGCCGGGCGAAGTTGAAGGTCGAGGCCTTGTAGCTCTTGCCGAGATCCATATCGCAGCGGGCAACCACGAGTTCGTCGCCCTCCGTCACCGCTTGCGCCACAACCTCGCCGGTCGGGGCGATAATGCAGGTGCCGCCGATCTGGTCGACGCCGGCCTCCAGCCCCGCCTTGGCGACGCCGACGACCCAGGTGGCGTTCTGGTAGGCGCCCGCCTGCATCACGAGCTGGTTGTGGAAATTGCCGAGCCGGTCATGGTCGGGCGCCGGCGGATTGTGCTTGGGAGTGTTGTAGCCGAGCACGATCAGCTCGACATCCTGCAGACCCATCGTGCGATAGCTCTCGGGCCAGCGGCGGTCGTTGCAGATCATCATGCCGATATGGGCGTCCATCGTTCGCCAGACCGGCCAGCCGAGATCGCCCGTCTCGAAATAGCGTTTTTCGAGATTCTGGAAGGGGGCTTCTGGGCGATGCTCGGGATGGCCCGGCAGATGGATCTTGCGGTACTTGCCGACGATCGCGCCTGATTTGTCGACGAGGATCGCCGTGTTGAAGCGCCGCTTGCGGCCGCCCTCCTGGGCGAGTTCGCAATAGCCGAGATGGAAGCCGATCCCGAGGCGCTTGGCCTCCTCGAAGAGCGGTGCGGTCTCGTTGGAGGGCATCGCGCTCTCGAAATGGCTGTCGATCTCGTCCTCGTCCTCGATCCACCAATGCGGGAAGAAAGCGGTCAGCGCCGCTTCCGGATAGACGACGAGGTCGGCGCCATGGGCCTTCGCCTGGCGCATCAGGTCGATCATCCGGGCGACGGCCGACGCCCGGCTCTCGTCGCGCTGGATCGGGCCGAGCTGGGCTGCGGCGATGGTCAGGATTCGGCTCACAGGCATCTCTCCGCAACAGGCATCACAGCGCCTTGGCAAGCCTCGGGTCGAGCGAGTCACGCAGGCCGTCACCCAGGAGATTCACCGCGAGCACGGTGATCGACAGGAAGATCGCCGGGAACAGGATGATGTGCGGCCTGACCTGCCAGAGCGCCCGCCCTTCGGCCATGATGTTGCCCCAGGAGGGCGTGGCCGGCGGGATGCCCGCGCCGATGAAGGACAGGATCGCCTCGATGATCATGGCGCTGGCGCAGATATAGGTCGCCTGGACGCTCATCGGGGCGAAGGTGTTGGGCAGGATGTGACGGAAGATGATGCGCGGCGTGCGGGCACCGTTGGAGATCGCCGCCTCGACATAGGGCTGCTCGCGCAGGGACAAAACGACGCCGCGCACCAGACGCGCGACGCGCGGGATCTCGGCGATCGTGATCGCGATGATGACGTTCTGGATCGAGCCGCGGGTCAGTGCCATCAGGGCGATGGCGAGCAGGATCGGCGGAATCGACATCATGCCGTCGATGATCCGCATGACGATGCCGTCCGCCCAGCGCACGAAACCGGCGAAGAGGCCGATCGCGAGCCCGATCACCGAGGACAGGATGGCCACGCTGAAGCCGACGACCAGCGAGACCCGCGCGCCGTAGACGACGCGCGAATAGATGTCGCGGCCGAGCATGTCGGTGCCGAACCAGTAGAGTTCGGAGGGCACGCGGGTGCGCCGCGACGTCGCGATCGTCGTGGGGTCCACCGTCCAGAGCAGCGGCGCGAAGATGCCGATCAGCGCCATCAGGACGAGCAGGAAGCCGCCGATCGCGACGGCGGGGTGACGGCGCAGATAGCGCCGAAACCGGGTGAAACGACCGGGCAGCGGCGCGATGCCGGGCTCGGGCGACGCCGCCAGCTCTGCGGGCGCCGGGAGGGAGCTCTGCAACGTCAATAGCGTATCCTCGGATCGACGATCGTGTAGGTCAGGTCGATGATCAGGTTCACCAGCACGTAGACCAGGCTGAACATCAAGACGACGCCCTGGATGACCGGATAGTCGCGCCTCAGGATGGCATCCACCGTCAGCCGCCCGAGACCGGGAATGGCGAAGACGCTCTCGGTCACGACCGCGCCGCCGATGAGCAGCGCGATGCCGATGCCGATGATCGTGACGATCGGCACGGCCGCATTCTTCAGCGCGTGAAGAAACAGCACCTCGCGCTGGCCGACGCCCTTGGCCTGCGCGGTCCGGACATAGTCCTGCTGCAGCACCTCGAGCATGGTGGCCCGGGTGATGCGCGCTATCAGCGCGATATAGACCAGGCCGAGCGTCATCGAGGGCAGGATCAGGTTCCTGAACCAGGGCCAGAAACCCTGCGACAGCGGCGTGTAGCCTTGCACGGGCACCCAATCGAGCTGGAGCGCGAAGACATAGGCGAGCAGATAGCCGACGACGAAGACCGGCACCGAGAAGCCGAAGACCGCAAACGCCATGGCGCAGCGGTCGATCCAGGTTCCGGCCTTCCAGGCGGCGATGACCCCCATTGGCACGGCGATGGTCACGGCGAAGATCAGCGTCAGCACCATCAGCGACAGGGTCGGCTCGATGCGCTGCGCGATCAGCTGCGTCACCGGCAGCGAGGTGAAGATTGAGGTACCGAGGTCGCCCTGCAGGACGCGGAACGACCATTCGGCAAAGCGCACGAGATAGGGCCGGTCCAGCCCGAGGCTGGCGCGAATCTTCTCGACATCGGCCGGCGAGGCCTGGTCGCCGGCGATGACGGCGGCCGGATCGCCCGGCGCGATGTAGAGCAGGGAGAAGACGAACAGGGCCACGAAGGCCATCACAGGGATGGTCGTGATGATCCGTCTGACGATGAAGGCTAACATTACAGCTGGGCGCCCTTTGTCGATCGACGTCGGAAATCCGATGGCGCCGGCCCAAGAGGGCCGGCGGCGAGGCGAAGACCGGGAAGGCCGCGCGCCCGATGCGCGCGGTCCCCGACGATTGCGGGGGGCGACTGCCCCCCCTGGGTCGTACCGATCAGGCCTTCGACACGCCCCAGAGCACAGGGAAGGGCCCGCTGGTCACGCCCGAGACGTTCTTCCGCCAGGCCTGGTAGCCGAGGTAGAAGCCCGTCGGGCAGAAGACGACGTTCTCGACGGCGGCCTTGTTGAGGCGGCCCATCGCGACCTTCTCCTCCGCCATGTCCTTGGCGGCGAACCAGTTGACGACCTCCGTCTCGACGGCGGGAACGTCGGGCCAGCCGAACCAGGCCTTGTCGCCATTGGCGCGCACGGCCGTGTAGGAAGACGGGTTCACGCAGTCGGCGCCGGCATGCCAGGTGTGGAACATGCTCCAGCCGCCCTGGCCGGGCGGCGTCTTCTGGGCGCGGCGGGCGCCGACGGTGCCCCAGTCGGTGGCGACGAAATCGACCTTCATGCCGATGCTCTTGAGCAGTTCGGCCGTGACATCGCCCATCGACTTGGTGGCGGCCATGTCCTGCGCGACGACGCAGATCACCGGCTCGTCCTTGTAGCCGGATTCCGCGAGCAGCTTCTTGGCGGCCGCCACGTTCTTGGCCTTCATCGCAGCGCCGCCCTCCTCCGTGTAGAGCGGCGTGCCCGGCGTGAAGAACCCGCCCATCTCCTTCCAGAGCTTGTCATCGTCGCCGATGATCGAGCGCATGTAGTCTTCCTGGTTCAGCGCCGTCATGACCGCCTGGCGCACCTTCACATTGTTGAAGGGCGGGTGGAGGTGGTTCATGCGGAAGGCGCCGATGTTGCCCAGCGGATCGCCGATATCGACATTGACGTTGGCGTTCTTCCTGAGAACGGGAACGAGATCCGACAGCGGGGTCTCCCACCAATCGACCTCGCCGTTCTGCAGCGCAGCCGCGGCCGTCGCCGGGTCGGGCATGATCACCCATTCGATGCGGTCGAAATTCATGACCTTGCCGCCGGAGAGCCAGTCGGGCTTCTCGGAGCGGGGCTTGTAGTCGGCAAATTTCTCGAACACCGCCTTGGCGCCCGGGACCCATTCGTTGCGGACGAACTTCATCGGCCCGGAGCCGATGTATTCGGTGATCTGCGTGAACGGATCGGTCTTGGCGATGCGCTCGGGCATGATGAAGGTGCAGGGCGCGTTGTTCTTGCCTAGCGCCAGCAGCATCTTCGGATAGGGCTTGTTGAGGACCCATTTCCAGCTCATGTCGTCGACCGGCGCGAGCTCGACCTCGATCGCCTTGATCATCAGACCCATCGGGTCGCGGGCCTGCCAGCGCTTGAGGCTCTGGACGACGTCCTTGGCCGTCACCGGCGCGCCGTCATGGAACTTGAGGCCGTCGCGCAGCTTGAAGGTCCAGGTCAGGCCGTCGGCGGACACCGTCTCGGTTTCGACCATCTGGCGCTGTGGCTGGAACTTCGAGTCGATGCCGTACAGCGTATCCCAGACCAGGAGCGCGGCATTGCGCACGACATATTGCGTGCCCCAGATCGGGTCGAAATTGGCGAGGTTGGCCTGAGGCACGAAGCGCAGCGTCTTCGCCCCGGCGGCCCCCTGCGCGAGGGCGGGCATGGCCAGGCCACCGGCGGCGGCGAGCGCGCCCGTCCCGGCGGCGGTCTTCAGAAATGTTCTGCGGTCCATCGATCTCTCCCCTGAAACGGCAACCTCTAGACGGGCGACCTTGGCGCGAGTTTGGGCAGAAAAATCTGCCGTGACAACTCGTCTGACCGGCCATCCGCAGGCGGCGGACCGCTTGCACGCTTCGTGCCAAACGGAACTGGTTGTCGTTTCGGCAGGATTGGGGCGCGAAAGGCCGTTTCGGCCCGCAGATTTTTTTTTCGTCGATTCGCGAGGACACTCGGGAACAGGGCCCTCAGACGCCTGCCTCATCGGCAGGCGTTCCCAATCGGCGAGAGCGCCTCAGGCCGAGCCGACCGGCGCGTCGATCCGGGCGAAGGGCCGCGCGGCCTCGAAGGCGGCCGCCGCCCGCAACACCAGCGCGTCGCGCCCGAAGGCGCCGACCAGCTGGAGGCCGGCCGGCAGACCCGCGCCGGTCAGCCCGCAGGGCAGCGATATGGCCGGAGCCTGCGTGATGTTGAACGGGTAGGTGAAGGGCGTCCAGCGCGTCCAGTCCGCGCCATAGGCGCCATGACCGGGTGTGTTCATCCCGACCGCGAAGGCGGGCAGCGGCAGGGTCGGCGTCAGCAGCAGGTCGAAGCGTGCATGAAATTGCGCCATCTTGTGCGCAAGCGCATTGCGCTGGTTCAGCAGCGCATCGACATAGGCCGCGCCGGTGACGCGCTCGCCCTGCTCGGCGACAGCGACGAGGCCCGGGTCCATCCGCGCCCGCTCGGCTGGACCGGCGCTGCGCAAGGCGAGGGCTGCGCCTGCCGACCAGATCGTCATCAGCGTCTCGATGGGATCCTCGAAGCCCGGATCGACCTCCTCGACGGTGGCGCCCAGATCCTCGAACGCCATCGCCGCGGCGCGGGTCAGGGCGGCGATCTCGGAATCGACCGGCACCGAGCCGCCGAGCGTCGGCGACCAGGCCAGGCGCAAGCCCTTCACGCCGCCCTTCAGCCCGTCGACATAATCGGGGGCGCGGTCGATCATCGCGGTCATGTCGCGGATGTCGGGCTGGCCGATGGCGTTCATCGCGAGCGCACAATCGGCGACGGTGCGGGTCAGCGGGCCGAGATGGGCGAGGAAGCCCATGGTCGAGACCGGCCAGGCCGGGATTCGGCCATAGGTGGGCTTCAAGCCGACCACGCCGGTGAAGGCCGCGGGGATGCGCACCGATCCGGCGCCGTCGGTGCCGATATGGATGCAGCCCAGGTTGAGCGCCGCGCAGGAGGCCGCGCCGGCCGAGGAGCCGCCGGGGCCCGTCGCGAGGTCCCAGGGGTTGCGGGTGATGCCCGACAGCGGCGAATCGCCTACGCCCTTCCAGCCATATTCCGGCATCGTCGTCTTGCCGAGGAAGACCGTGCCGGCCTCGCGCAGCCGCGCCGCGGCCGGGGCATCCTCTGCAAAGGCCGCATCAGACGCCATGGCCGAGCCGCGCCGCATCGGCCAGCCGGCGACGCCGATATTGTCCTTGATGGTGACCGGCACGCCGTCCAGCGGGCCCAGCGGCTCGCCCTTGAGCCAGCGGGCTTGGGACGACTGCGCCATGGCGAGCGTGACCTCGGCGTCGCGCACGACGAAGGCGTTGATCTGCGGCTCGAAGCGCTCGATCCGCTCGAGCGCGTCCTTGGCGACCTCGACCGGGGAGAGTTCGCGGCTGGCGTAAAGCGGGCCCAGCTCGGCGGCGGAAAGCGAGGAGATCGTCGTCATGGGCTTATCCTGTCTGCGTCGTTCGAGAACGTCCCGCCATCGGGCTCACGCGTTCGCCACGCGCCAGGCCGCATTCAACAGGACATTGGCGCCGGAGGCGATGTCCTCATCCGTGCTGAATTCGGCCGGGTTGTGCGAGAGCCCCCCGATCGAGGGGATGAAGACCATGGCGGTGGGGCAGAGGCGCGACATCATCTGCGCATCGTGGCCCGCGCCCGAGATCATGCGGCGGATCGGCAATCCCAGTTCCGCCGCACTGCCCTCGACGGCCGAGATCAAGGCTTCGGTGAAGGGCGTCGCCGGAAAGCGGGCGAGATCCCGGATCGCGATCTCGATTCCATCGCGGGCGGACAGCTCGGCGCAGTAGGCCCGGACCGCGGCTTCCGCCTGCGCCAGCGCTTCATCGCTGGGGTTGCGCAGGTCGAGCGTCATCACGACCGTTTCGGGCACGACATTCACATTGGCCGGCTGGACGCGGATGACGCCGCAATTGGCGAGCTGGCCGGGGATGGTCTTGGTCAGTTCATGGGCGAAGATGTTGAGGCGCGCCCCGGCCAGCCCCGGGTCCTTGCGATAGACCATGGGCGTGGTGCCGGCATGGCTGGGGCGGCCCGTCAGGGTCAGTTCGAGCCAACAGATCGCCTGGATGCCGGTGACCGCGCCCAGCCCGCCACCTTCGCTCTCCAGCACCGGCCCCTGCTCGATGTGCAGTTCGAGATAGGCATGGGCGGGCAGGAAGCCCGGCTGCTCGGGGCCCTCATAGCCGATCCTCTTCAGCTCCGCGCCGAGCACCGCGCCCTCTGCGTCCAGCTCGGCATGGGCCGCCGCCACGCTCATGCCGCCGGCCCAGACATAGGAGCCAAGCATGTCGGGGTGAAAGCGGGCGCCCTCCTCGTTGGTGAAGGCGATCACCGCCATGTCGCGTTTGGGCGTCAGGCCGGCATCGCGCAAGGTCGCCAGCACCTCGACGCCGGCGACGACGCCGAGCGCCCCGTCGAAGCGACCGCCGGTGCCGACCGTGTCGATATGCGAGCCCATGATGACGGCAGGCCCGTCCTCCCGGCCCTTCAGGATGCCGACGATGTTGCCGATCGCGTCGATCTTCACCGTCAGGCCGAGCGCCGTCAGTTCCGCGACGAGCCAGTCGCGCCCCTGCCGATCCTCGTCGCTGAGCGCGAGGCGACGGCAACCGCCCTCCGGGGTTGCGCCGATGCGCGACAGCGCCGTGAGCCGCGACGCCAGCCTGACGCCGTCGATCCTCAGATTGCTGCTCATCGGCGTCTCCTCCCCAGCCATTCCAGACCTTGCGAGGCGGCGCGATGGCAGGCCACCTTCGGACAAGGTTCGTCCTGCATAGTCGGGCAACGATAAGCCTGTCGATTCCTACGATGCCTGCGTGTTGTCTATGTCACCGGAGGCGGCGCATCGGCATCGATTTTGTGTGCTGGCGGACGAGATGGAGGCGATCCTCTCTCGCGGTCCGACCGGGCGCTTGAACCAAGGAGGGCGACGCCATAACCAAGGCCGAAATCGCCCTCATCAGAGACAGTTTCGCCCATCTTCACCGTCGGAAGACCGAAACGGCGGTGCTGTTCTACGAACGACTGTTCGAGATCGCACCCGAGGTGCGGCCGCTGTTCAAGGATGATCTTGCGGTCCAGCGCACTGCGCTGATGGAGTTCCTCGCCGTGGCCATGGCCATGCTGCACGACCCGCAAGGACTGACGCTGCTGCTGCGAAAGCTCGGGCGCGCCCATCGGGGCTACGGTGTCGAGGAGCGGCATTATGATCAGATCGGCCTGGCCCTGATCTGGACCTTGCGCTTCTCGCTCGGGCCAGCCTTCACCCCGCAGCATGAGGACGCCTGGACGACGCTCTATAACGACATGGCTGGGATCATGATGGAGGCGGGCCGCAACGCCTGAGCTGCGGCCCGCCTCGAGGGTGCGGCCTAGAACTCTTCCCAGCCCGTATCGCCGGCGCGGCTGTTGGCGACCTTCCTGGCGGGAGCGGGCGCCGGGCGCGGGGCGGGCGCCGCCATGCGGGGTGCGGGGGCGGCCTTCTGGACGAAGGCGGCCTCGGCGAGCTGGCGCAGCCGCGCGGGCTCGGTCGCCGGGGTGGAACCGGCGCTGCGGGCGCCATCAGGGCCCGTCTTGAAGGCGGCGACGAGGTCGTTGAGCTGGGCGATGCGGCCCGACAGCGAGCCGGCCGAGGCCGCGCTCTGCTCGGAGAGCGCCGCGTTCTGCTGCGTCATCTCGTCGAGATGCGCGACCGCCTGGCTCATCTCG
>NZ_JAUYTP010000051.1 GCF_030695125.1 Allobosea sp.
AGCCGTGACTTCTCGCAGTCCTCGCACGCCACCTCCACGAAGCCGTACCGCACCTCGCCGCACCGCTGGTACGCCTCCGCCTCGCGACGCACCCGCTTTGGCACCCAGCCACACACCGCAGGCCAGCCCTCGTCGAAGGCCCGCCGCACCAGTGACTGCTCCGGCGCCCGTCGCCGTTCCTCCCCCGCCCCGCCCACGAGGCCTGCGTACTCCCCAGCCCTGACACCCCCCAGCGCCGCTCCCCCTACGAGAGCCTGCGCCCGGAAACCGCTCCGGTAAATGGTGAAGTGGGTTCAGGGCGACGGCTGGGTCACGCGGGCACCACCACGCCCAGGGAGGTGTGGGCTGCACTTCGACGTGAAGAGCTGGCGAACGAGGCGCTCTTCCGCTGGCGGCTCGACGGCTGGCGGCTCGACGGCTGGCGGCTCGACGGCTGGCGGCTCAGCAGGCGGATCCAGTTGCGCCAACCAGTGCACGCTGAACGCGGTGAGGTGCGTTGGGACAAGCACCCAGCAATGCGTCACGACGGCGTCCGGGTGCCTCGACTGGAGCAGTCCTCTCGCGTGCGGGTTCTCCGCCAACAGCTACCCGATTTGCACGGCTGGTGCGTGCTCCATCGGGTGCAACACCGGCTTCGCCAACTGCGACCAACTCGGCAGCACCGGCTGTGAGGTCGAGACTCGCACCGACCTCGCGAACTGCGGCCAGTGCAACAACCGATGCAGCTCGGTCGGCGGAACGCCCTCGTGCGGCGCGGGCCAGTGCACGATTCAATGCAACGCCACCCGCGGCAACTGCAACAACGACGTGCGCGACGGGTGCGAGGCCTTGCTGCTGACCGACAGCAGAAATTGCGGGGCGTGCGGCCGCGACTGTCTGGGGGGCGCCTGCAGCGGCGGGGTCTGCCAGCCTGTCATCCTTGCGACCGGCCTCTCGCCGGCCCGCATCGCCATCGACGCGCAGTTCGTGTACTGGACGAATGAAGGCACCAGCGCCAACAACTACACCGATGGCTTCATCTCGAGGGTGCCCAAGAACGGCGGCGCGCCAGTCACCCTGCTGAACAACCTGCCGCGCCCCATGGGCATCGCCGTCGACGCCACCGACCTCGTCTTCACGACGCTCGGGCCCTCCAACGTGCCCTACAACTACCAGGGCGGCACGGTGCGTCGCCTGCCCCTCAGCGGAGGAACCGCCACCTTCATCGCCACCTCGCAGGCGGCGCCCTGGTCGGTCGCCCTCAACGCTGGGACTGTCTACTGGACCTGCGGAGGCACCTACACCCAGAGCGGCGGCGTCTCGTATTACCAACACGACGGCGCGGTGAAGAAGGCCGCGAAGGACGGCAGCGGCTTCACCGTGCTGGCCTCCTCGCTCGAGGAGCCCGTCGCCCTCGCGTTCCCCGGCTGGGTCACCAACAACGGGCCGACGGTGGTGTGGGCGCTGCGGGGCGGCTTCCTGAGCAGCGCCGGTGGTGTCATGGAATACACGCCGGGGCTGACGCCACGCATGCTGGCCACCGGTCAGCCGTGGCCGATGTCCATCGCTGCCGACACTGACTATGCGTACTACCCGGTGCACGGTGGGGGCGTTCGGAAGGTCCTCCTCTCGGGAAGCGCGAGCCCCTTCGTCATTCGCGACACGCTGGGCGGCAACTCGGCGCAGGGCATCGTCATCGACGCGACCTCGGTCTACTGGCCCGAGTCGGGAGGCGGCGTGCTGAGGAAGGCGCCGCGGGGCGGTGGCGTGACGACCGACCTGCACACCATCACCAACAACACCACCGGGCCACGCGGCCTCGCAGCAGACGCGCAGGCGCTCTACTGGGTCGCCGAGTTCAGCGGCTCCATTCTCAGGCTCGCCAAGTAGCCAATCGCCTCAGAAGCGCAGCCCCGCGCTCGGTATTCGCCTCGGTCGGGTAGAAGCGCGCCGCCTGCCGCAGACCCCTGGTCGAGCTTGAAGGCTGGCTGAGCCGCGGCTCCCTTGCAAAGGACAGTGAGCAGCGGTCCGAATCGTGTAACGTCGGTGCTCTCCGCATGAACGCCCGCCTCGGCCCCGCGGCTCTCTGGCCGCCGGGGCTCCCGCACGCAAAGGTCTCCACCGACGCTCAGTCCGAACGCTTTCTCTGAAGAGGGAATGATGCTCTCACATCGCCACTCGATCTTCGTTGGAGTCCACCTCCTCGTTTTCGTCGCCTTCAGCAGCTGCGGTCCAACCTCGTCCAGCCGGTGCAGATCGGACAGCGACTGTCTCGATCAGACGTTCTGCAACGGCACGGAGCGGTGCGCGACGCCCGAGACGCCTGGCGCCGACGCGCGGGGGTGCGTTCGTTCCGAGCTGCGCTGCCCCGAAGGTACGTTCTGCTCAGAGGCGCTTGCCGCGTGCCGACCGCCGTGTGCGACTGACCCAAACTGTGACGACGGACGCCCCTGTAACGGAGTCGAGCTGTGTCGTCCACGCGCGGCAGAGGCCGACAGCATGGGCTGCATTCGAGGACCACGACCTTGTGACACGGCCGGGTGCATCGAGATTCCGGGGCCTCGCGGAACCACCAAAGCGAGTTGTCCGCCACCCGTCTGCTACGACTTCTTTGGCGGCTCGCTCAACCTCATCGTCGAGGTGCCCGGTGGGTACCGACGGGCTGCCGGTGGCCCGGACTACGACCGCGACAACGATAGTCACCCGTCGGTCGCGTGTGGCGGCGATGACTGCGACGACACGAACCCTCGCATCAACCCGAGCGCGCGGGATTTCTGTGACGAAGTGGACGATGACTGCAACCCCTGCACTCTGGGCACCAACGAGCGACTCCTGCCTGGCGCCGGTGATGTCGACGGCGATGGCTTCATTTCGTCAAGGTGTCGAAACGTCGTGCCAGGGGGGCGCGCTCGCCCCGTCTGTCAGCTCCAGGACGGAGGGATGACACCGGCGAGCCCCGTTCGGGTGATCGATCGAACGACGAACTGGCTGGTCGAGGGAACGGACTGCGATGACCAGTTGGCGACCGTCACTCCCCTGTCTGCGGAGCAGTGCAATGGCTTCGATGACGACTGCGATGGGCTGGTCGATGAGACGCTGACGCGGGCCTGGTACCCTGACCTCGACCTCGATGGGTACGGCGCAGGCGCGGCACTCCAGTCGTGCCTTGCGGTTCCAGGCTACTCGACCCTCTCCAACGACTGTGACGACACCAACCCGGCTGTCACGCCAGGCGCCATGGTGTGCGAACCTGTGGTCACCAGCGGGAACGAATTGAAGATCTGCGGTGCTGATGGCGGGTTCTCTTTGGCGCGATGCAGTGGCCAGGCCGTCTGCCTGCCGCAGCCCAACGGCACTGGAGTCTGCTTCTAGCCGGGAGTCGGCGAGGCGACAGCGGATGGCCGAGTTGAGAGACGACCGCCGTGCTCCTCGTGACCTCCCCCGACGTGGGCCGCAGGGGAGTGCTGGCGCCGCTGGCCAGGGCCCTCGTCGCCGACACCGCGCCCGGTGTTCCGTGGCGGGAGGACTTCGTCGAGCGGTTCATGCCCGCGCCCGCCGTCGGCGTGCTCTTCCCATTCCCTGACTCGAGCTCGCAGTGGCACGCCGATCGTGGTTGACGGCGGAGCACAGGCAGCGACCGATCTCGCGCTGGTTCAGAAACTGAACGACCAGGTGCGCGACACGATCGACGTGATGCTGAAGGACCTGCTGAGCCGCCGCGACGGCGTGTTCTGATCGCTACCACAACGAGATCGAGAGCGAAGGCAGCAGCGCGACCAGCGATCGGCGCAGCTCCGCGTTGGTTCTGCTGCGCGAGGCACCGCTGTCGATCCGGAACGTCTTCAAGTGTCTGAAGCGCTCGGCCGAGCGGAGAACCGCCTGGAGCGTCGAGTCACTGACGCGCCCGGCCACGCTCAGCGATTCGAGCTGGGCGAGCAACGGCGCGCTCGCGAGCTGCGCCAACAGCGAGTCGATCGCGTGCTCCTCTTGAAGCTCGAGGTGCGTGAGCTCGGGAAACGACGCTGCGGCAGTGAACACATCGAAGTCTTGCGTCGATGGGCCGCACAGCGTGAGGAACGTGAGGCGACGGGCTCTCGCGAGAAAGGGTCGCACGTGCGGGTTGAGCGTGTTGCTGATGACGGACAGATAGCGCAGCGCCGTTGCGACGTCACCACGAGGCAATTGCCAGAGGGGGCTTCCTCCCAGCGACAGTGACGACAGGCGCAGGTCCGGTGAGTCGAACAGCGCCGCCGGAATCGGGATCTCGACGGAGAAGAAGAACAAAGCAGGAGACTGGGCGAAGGGTCGAGTGCCGACGTTGCGTGCGAGGGCCCAGAGACGTCGGCGTGAGTGGGCGGTACGGGCGCGCGGAAGGTACGAGCTCCAGCACCGGGCAGACCCGGCCACAGGCGGAGCCCGCGGGGACGATGAGACGATGCCTCAGCCAGCCAGCGGCAAGGTGGGCTGAGCGGTGGCGGGCGGGAGGAGCCGGCGCGGCGGCAGGCGATGGCCGAGCTGGGTGAGACGCTCCTCGGCGGCCTTGCGGGTGGAGTGGATGGCGATGATGCGACGGCGGCCACCACAGGGGCAGCGCAGGACGTCGGTACCGAAGGTGTGCTGGTGGAGGCTGGCCCAGTCGAGTCTGCGTGACGGGCGACGACGCTTCTTGCTCGAGGAGGCTGGCGCTGCCGGCGCAGGCTTCGGTGGAGGCGCTGTCACCAGCGGGCGAAGGGCCGCGTGCGGGGCGTAGACTCCGTGGAAGCTGGTGAGGTGCGTCTTCGCAGGTGGCACCAGCGAGACGAGCTGGACGTTCCCCGGGTGGAAAGGAATCGTGTACCCGGGCGAGCCGACGATGGACGAGCTGGTCGCGCACGGCCTCGAGACCTACTCGCGACACCCGCTCTTCAACACGGTGGGCATCGATCGCAGCTACTACGCGCCACTCTCGAGCCAGGAACTCGCCGGCTACGCGAAACAGCTGCCGCCCGGCTTTCGCTGCCTGATGAAGGTGTGGAGCCGCGTCTGCTCGTACGTCGACCCACGCACCCGCGCGCCGAACCCCGACTTCTTGAACGCGAAGCTCTTCCGCGACGAGGTGCTCACGCCCGCCCTCGCGAGCTTCAAGGAGCACCTGGGACCGCTGCTGTTTCAGATGCTGCCGCTCTCGAGATCGGAATTGCTCGCGCCGCAGATCTTCAATCAGAAGCTCGAGCAGTTCTTCGCCGCCCTGCCCCGTGGCCCGAGCTACGCCGTCGAGCTGCGCAACCCCGAGTGGATGACGCCCGGCTACTTCCAGGCGCTCCAGCGGCACAACGTCGCGCACGTGTTCAATCACTGGGAGCGCATGTCGACGCTCGGTGAGCAGCTCGCCCGGGAACAGTCCTTCACCGCCTCGTTCGCCGTCTGCCGGCTGCTGCTCCCGCAGGGCGTTGGATACGAAGAGGCGAGAGAGGCGTTCGCTCCGTTCGATCGCATTCAGGCACGCGACGACGCGATGCGGGCCGACGTGTTGCGACTCGTGCAGGCCACGAAGCAGGCGCGACGCCAGCTGTGGATCATCGTGAACAACAAAGCCGAAGGCTCGAGCCCGCTCACCATTCGTGGCCTTCTCGAGTCGTCCGTCTGAGATCTCGCCGAAATTCGGCCCGGAATCGTGCCTGAAACGTCACGTCTCCTGACATCCCGTGGCCTCGCCGTCACAGCGGCAATCCCCGACAATCCACAGCTGTCCTTCCAAAGGGGATCGGATGACCATCAAAAAGCTCGACACGACGAAGCCAACGCCCATCGCGCGGCCCACCACCACGAAGCAGCCGATTCAGCGACAGCCGCCTCCGCGCCGCCCCGTGAACACCCGCGACGAGCTTTCCACTGGTCGAGGCAGGGCGTTGCGTGACGCGATCCCCTCCGCGCCGATGAGTGACGTGCAGCAGCTTCGTGCACTGCGAGCCCAGAGCGTGAAGGCAGGCGCCGCTGTGTCGAAGCTGAACGCCGGCATCGCAGCTGGTGTGACGGCCACGGCCGTTCCGGAAGCGGTCCGTCAGAAGGCCGAGCAGAACCTCGAGATGGTGAGCTCGACCTCTCAGTTCGCCCATGCCCTCGAGCGCGAGACGGACCCCGCGGTGCGCGACGAGATGGTGCGCCAGGCCCTGAACTCGGATCATCCCGAGCTGTACCTCGCAGCGGGCGATGTCCCCGGAGCGACGATCAACAACGAGCTCGACGAGATCTCGACCGTCTCAGCGGCCGTCGATCACGCCGTTCGCAGCGGCGCCGTCACCCAGACCGACATGAACACTGCGGTCGAGAAGATGGGCCCCGACTCCGCGGCGCTCTTCATCGGAAACCTCTCGATCGAGGGCAACAACCGCGCGCTTGGTGGCGCTGTCGAGATGGCCGGCCTCGCCGCACGTGAGCAGGGCTTCGAGCAGGCCGAGGCGCTCGCCTTCACGTCGACCGACTCGTTGATCGACAAGTACTACCCGACCGATGCCCAGCAGAAGGCGGCCTTCGAGCACGTCGAGGCCTTCGTCGAGGAGTGGGACGATCGCCTGGGCGCTGACGAGAACAACCCGGCCATTCCCCACAACGCGCTCCAGTTCGCGCTGGGCAGCGCGGCCCGCCTCACGGCTCGCGGCAACGGCTACGGGCCGGGCGAGCTCGAAGAAGAGCTGAAGGAACTGGGCCCGCGGTTCACGCAGGAGACGATCGCTCGACTGGGTGAGGCGACCCGTTTCGACGGCCGCGTGCCGGGAGCCATCGACTCGCTGGCCGACGCAGCCGATGCGATCGCCACCGCGGGTGGGGACAAGGCCGACGAGTTCCGCGTCGCCGCTTCCATCGGCTACACGCAGACGCCTCAGCTCATTCACGAAAACCTCGAGACGGAAGCAGAGCAGCGCGAGGCGCTCGAGAGCCTTAACGGCTTCCTTGCCGACCGCCGCGATCAGTTCGGCGATGCCGCCAATGGCGACCCGCCGTACAGTCTGCTTCGCGATCCCCAGGCCATCGAGGGCATCAACAACCTGCTCTCTGCGTCACCGCAGCTGCTCGAGGACCTGGTCAACGACAGGAGCTATGAGCCCAACATTCTGAAGCCCGGCGAGAGCCAGGCGACGCTGGTGCAGCTGCTCGAGTCGATCTCATTCAACCCCAACGTGCCCGCCGAGCTGAGGGAGCAGTTCCAGGGGAACATCGATCGCCTCATGGAGCGCACGATGGCCTCGGTCGCCGATGATCCGAGCGCAGCTGGACGCACCATCGGACAGCTCCTCGGCATCGTTCAGACTGCCGGCAACCGCGTGATCGACGCGGCCGACGACAACCCCGAGGAGGGCAGCGCGGTGCGTGACTTCGCGAAGGACGTCACCTCGGGAATCATCGGGGCTGCGCTGTCGGCCACCGGTCCCGTCGGCAGCATTCTGGGCGGCGCCGTGCTCAACCAGGTCCTCGACGCCGTCTTCCAGGCACCTCCGGGACCCAGCGACGCCGAGCTGCGCTCGAAGGTCGACCAGTGGCTCGCCGACAACGGCATCAACGTGTCGAGTGGTGAGAGTTCGTTCGACGCCATCAACCGCGCCCTCGACGCAACCATCGAAGCGCTGCGCGACGTGAAGCCGATGACGCAGGCGATTCGTGATCAGATGGAGGAGCTCGAGACACTCCGTGACGTCGTCGGTTCGTCCTACAGCGCGACGCAGCTGTCCGAGCAGGGCGCTGGCGGCGAGCTGGCCGGAGCGCTGGACGGCCGCGACGACAAGCCGTGAGCCTCCTCAGCTCCGGCGCTTGAAGATCGACCAACGGCCCGAGGGCGTCTCCTCGGGCTCGTCGCTCGTCGGCTGAGCCAGCCCGCGCAGGACCTCGTTGAGCGCGTCGACCATCGCCTGCGCCGAGGTCATGCGTCTGCCAACGTCACGGGCGAGGCACACCGCGACCACCTGCTGCAGCTTCTTGGGAATCGGCTCACCGAGGAACGTGAACTCACCGACCGGCTGCGCTTCGCCCGAGAGCCGTGACATCACGACCTCGCTCATGGCGCCGCCCTCGAACGGGAAACGCCGCGCGAGCAGCGTGTAGAGCACCGTGGCCAGCGCGTAGAGATCGGCTCGTTCATCGACATCACGGCCGAGCACCTGCTCGGGCGCCATCCACAACGGAGTGCCCACCACCTGCCCCACCTGCGTGAGCCGTGAGACCTCGGTCTGGCTCTGCCGAACGCGCGCGACGCCGAAGTCGAGCACCTTGAGCTGCTCCTTCGGGACTTCGACCACGAAGAGATTGTCGGGCTTGATGTCGCGGTGAATCACGCCGATACGGAGAAGAAGAACAAAGCAGGAGACTGGGCGAAGGGTCGAGTGCCGACGTTGCGTGCGAGGGCCCAGAGACGTCGGCGTGAACGGAGAAGAAGAACAAAGCAGGAGACTGGGCGAAGGGTCGAGTGCCGACGTTGCGTGCGAGGGCCCAGAGACGTCGGCGTGAGTGGGCGGTACGGGCGCGCGGAAGGTACGAGCTCCAGCACCGGGCAGACCCGGCCAC
>NZ_JAUYTP010000078.1 GCF_030695125.1 Allobosea sp.
AGGGCAGATGTGTTCGACTACGTCGAGAGGTTCTACAACACGATCCGCAGGCACTCGGCCATCGGCTATCTCAGCCCGGCCGAGTTCGAAATGAAGGTGGGATTAGCTTAACTGACCGTCCACGAAACCGGCAGCAGGCCATGAGGCTCGCGCGTCAGCAGCGGTGAGGCTTGCGCCCCGCTGGTCCAGGGGCCGACACCTCTCCCCTGCCCCTCTCCTTACAGGAGAGGGGTTCCCCGCGCCCTTCTCCACATCCGCAACGACTCTTCCCTTCTCCCGGATGGGAGAAGGTGGCGCGGAGCGCCGGATGAGGGCCTGCCGTCGCAGCAAACAGGCGCCACGGCTCCGTTACGTTTAAGCGATGAGCGGCGGTCCCTCACCCCTGCCCCTCTCCCATCCGGGAGAGGGGGGACCCGCGGACTTGGCTGGGGACGATGAGCGATGTGGAGAGCAGGGGTTAATTATCAATTTTTTGAGAGGCTCAGAAGCGCAATTTTTTCCGGTAAGAGTGGTATTCTTTGGCCTGTTATGTTTGCTAATAGTTCCGGTGTAATTCCAACGCTTGTGATTGTCTGATGAATTGAGATTATGTCGCGGTTGGTGATCCAATTAATGGCTGCGTTTAGTAGCTCCGGTTCTTCGAGTGTGATGTTTTCATCATATTTCTCAATTTTAGATTGCCCTGTTTTCACAAGTTGTATATTTGCAGTCCTGTACTGCGCTGCATCAATTATTCCTAAATCAAGCGCGCGACGGACGATTGCGCGTACTGATACTTTCCAGCGAAGTTTCATTTGGAACAGCGCATTCCAGTCGAGCGTCCTTCTGCCTCTTGGAAATTCGCGCGCGAAAGCGGCGCGCGGGATCAAGAATGCGCCAGCAAATCTATGGGCCTCCGCTTCCGTGGCGCTGTCGCCTGTTACAATCCCCTGATGCATGATGATGTGAGCAGCTTCGTGAGCGAGGTCGAAGCGCAAGCGGGAGCCCGCATTTTTGGCCATCGATCGAACGATGATTGGTCGCCGCCGAGATATAGAAAGCGCGTCGATCCGATCCGTGAGGTCATCGAAATTGACTACGACTGCGCCAGCATTCTCTACCACACGCATCATACTAGTAATCGGGCCATCGAGTCCTAGTCTCCAGTGCAATCTTGTGTATTCAGCGGTACGTTCAATTGCGTCCGGTGATGCTGGGCGCCCTGAGTCTGGGAAGTTTACATTGGGCATCCGCACTTGATCTTCTAGTGCATCGACCAATGACTCTAGAACCGTACCGCGAGCTACCGTTTGCGCAACTAGTCCGCGTGGCGCGCTTGCCAGCCGTCTAAAATGACAATCTTCTTCCCGTACTGGGTTTCCCGCGGGAAGTGAGAAGAATGACGAAGTTACGGAAAGCGCGGCTGCCAAAGCCTCACGCATTTCAACTGTGGGTTCCTTTGCGCCCGTCTCAAGCTGATGAATAAACTGTCGGCTGGCCGCAACGCGCCCACCCAGATCATCAAGCGAGAGCCCAGCAACAAGTCGGGCCAGTCGTAGTTTGTCGCCATAGAACATTTGCGCATTTAATGCCGAGCGTTGGCCCGGCATTATTCCTTTAATTGTCACACTCAAGCTCTGTTGGGGGCGGAGTCGGTCTCGTCAATACGATCGCCGGCTTTGTCCGAAGGATCTCCGACAAATGGCGGAGGAAGCTCGAGGCCCTCAGGCCGGGCGTCGCTAATCGACACGATGAGGGGGGCTGCGTCAGCGAGCGGAAGCGGCCAAACCAATTCAGGCTGTTTATTTCGTAGGGCAACAAAGCTGGCGTCCAGCAGCGAACCATCTAGGTCAGTCGTCACGCCGAGTCGAAAAAGTACGCCAGCGGTTAGGATGTCGGGCTCTAAGTCGAGCAAAAGCTGTTCTCGGGGTGTCGCCGATGAAATTTTGCTCGTAGGTTCTACGGGGTCACCCCGCCAGAAGCGCATCGGGACACCCCCAACGCTGAATTGGAAATGTTTGCTGGGATCAATCACCGCCAGCCACTCGAAGCCTGGTTTGCCGGCAACCTGGATGATCTGGAAGCAGCCGAAATTGTACGCGCAAACTCCGAGCGTCCAGTTATCGTCGCCGATAGCCGGATCGAAGCGGTCAACTGCGTTGCCGCGCCCGATAGCGAGCAACTGCGCAACCTTGACGAGCCGGTCTTTGGTTAACTCCGGGTGGTAGTCCCAAGGCAGCATTGTCTACTTCTCCTAAGGTCCGGGCGATTATCTGAATATGTCAACCGAACTGGCGTGTGTCAAGCGGCCAGCTGTGCTTCGTGGATCCGGTAAAACGCGGGGAACCCATCTCCTGTAAGGAGAGGGGCAGGGGAGAGGTGTCGGCCCCTCGACCCGTAAGGCGTCGAGCCAACCGCAGCCGGCGGGGAGGGCTCGCCCTCTGCGACGGACGGCCTACACCTCACCCTGCCCTCTCCTTACAGGAGAGGGTTCTGCGTCGAGGTTCCGCACCAAGCCTGCGCCACCCGGAACAATCCTCCCCACGCTCTGTTTCCCGCGAAAGGGCCCTTCCGGCCCCGTCAGGGAGATAAAACCATGTTCAGGACCACCCTAACCCTCGCCGCGCTCGGATTCGTGCTGGCGCTGTCGCCGGCCGGGGCGCAGACCGCGCCGGCGGCGCCGGACACCACGCCGCTGCCGCCGACCACCTGCAGCACGGTCGAGCTGTCCAAGATGAACGCCGAGACCGCCAAGATCACCGACCCGGACAAGAAGGCGGTCGCGATGAAGGAACTGACCCTCGCCACCGACCGGATGGCCAAGGACGACATGAAGGGCTGCGCGACCCATCTCGGCAACGCCATCCGGATGATCCCCGGGCGGGGTTGAGGGGCGGGTGCCCCGTGACGGCAGGGCGCGGGGAACCCTTCTCCCGGATGGGAGAAGGGCAGGGATGAGGGACCGCGGCTGCTCATTGAAACGGCACGGCGCCGTCGCGCTTCGACCTGAAGCCGCAGGCCCTCATCCGGCGCTCCGCGCCACCTTCTCCCATCCGGGAGAAGGGAAGTGGCGTTGCGCTTCCCTTCAATCTTATCCCCGTCCCCCGCACCCGTGCCTATTCTCCCCTCGCTCCGCCCGACCAAGGGGGCTGTCGCGAGGCATCGTGCGGCCGGGCGGGGTTTGCGGGTTTCGTCGTTCGAGGCCGTTGCGGGCCAAAGACGGCGGAGGCGCAGATCGCCATCGCGCGGGTGAGTCAGGCCGCGCGACCTGTGACACGGATAACCAGAAGGCGATCTGGTCGGCACAAAAGACCCGCGTGCGGGACGGGGTAGCGGCTGTTGGCGCTGCTTCGACACAGACATCGACATCGGCACGCAGCCGTCGACTGCGACGCCGCCCCGTCCCGCGCATCCCCTCGGATACGCCTTGGAGAGCCCGAAACCCCGCGGCGTGAGCCGGCCGGGGGTTTCGGTGCGTCGGTCGGGGCGTGACACAGGTTCAGACATACGCCGTCATCCCGGACAAGCCGCGCAGCGGCGCCGATCCAGGATCCATTCCGGAACGGGTCAGGCATGGATCCCGGATCTCCGCTTCGCTGCGTCCGGGATGACCGCGCGGGGGAGAGGGCTGGTCATGAGAGGGGAAGCGGCGCGCACCGCCCCTCCGCTCTTGCCGGGCCGGCGGGGCTGCCGTAACCGGGAGGTTCCGAGCGCCCGCCCGAAGACCCTGCCATGACCGCCACGCTTTCCCAACGCTATGCCGCCCTGGTCGAATCCGGGGCGATCGAGCGCGATCCGGCGCAGGTCGTGGTGGTGAAGCGGCTGTCGGCGCTGGCCGAGACGCTGGCGGCGCAACGGCTGGCGCAGAAGAGCAGCGCGCTGGGCTGGCTCTTCGGCAAGAAGGCGGCGGCCAGGGACGTGCCCAAGGGGCTCTACATCTGGGGCTCGGTCGGCCGCGGCAAGACCATGCTGATGGACCTGTTCTACGACTCCGTGCCGATGCCGCTGCGGCGGCGGGTGCATTTCCACGCTTTCCTCGCCGATGTTCACGGCCGCATCCACGCCTATCGCCAGAAGCTCAAGGCCGGCGAGGTCAAGGACCCCGATCCGATCGGACCCGTCGCGGCGGATCTGGCGAAGGAGGCCCGGCTGCTCTGCTTCGACGAGTTCACCGTCACCGACATCGCCGATGCGATGATCCTGGGGCGGCTGTTCACGGCGCTGTTCGCGGCCGGGGTGGTGGTGGTCGCGACCTCGAATGTCGAGCCGTCGCGGCTCTATGAGGGCGGGCTGAACCGGGCGCTGTTCCTGCCCTTCGTGGCGCTGCTGGCCGAGAAGGTCGAGGTGCTCAAGCTGGAGGCGCGCACCGATTTCCGGATGGAGAAGCTCGGCGGCGCGCCGGTCTACCGCGTGCCGGCCGATGCGGCGGCTGAGGCCGCGCTCGACGACGCCTTCCGCAAGCTTTCCGGAGCGACGAAGGGGCAGCGCCTCGTCATCGACGTGAAGGGCCACGACCTCGTCGTACCGCAGGCGGCGGCCGGCGTGGCACGGGCGGGCTTCGGCGATCTCTGCAGCAAGGCCTATGGCGCTTCGGACTATATCGCCCTGGCGCAGCGCTTCCACACGCTGGTGCTCGACGACATCCCGGTGCTCGCCGACGAGCAGCGCAACGAGACCAAGCGCTTCATCATCCTGATCGACACGCTCTACGAGCATCATGTGAAGCTCGTCGCCTCCGCCCAGGCCGAGCCGCATGAACTCTACCGCGCCACCACCGGGCGCGAGGCCTTCGAATTCGACCGCACGGTGTCGCGGCTGATCGAGATGCGTTCGGACGATTATCTGCGCCTGCCGCATGGAAGGGCGGATTCGGCGGCGAGCGGCGACAGCGGCGGGCTGGTGGAGACGTGAGGTGAAACCGTTGCTTTCATCCCTCCGCCGTCATCCCGGACAAGCGGCGAAGCCGCGCCGATCCGGGATCCATTCCGGAGCCTGGCCGATGAACGCTCCGGAATGGATCCCGGATCTGCGCGGAGTTTATCCTTGGGCCGATCGTAGATCGGACCCGAGGGCTGCGCCCGGGATGACGGCGCGTTTCGGTCAAAGGTCCCGATAGCGCCATGACCCTGCGCGAGCCGAGCGAGACCCGCATCCTCACGGTCGCCAGCGAGCATCTGCGCCGGTTCGGGCTGAAGCGCTTCACGGTCGTCGCGGTGGCCGAAGAGGCGGGCATGACCCATGCCAATGTCTACCGCTACTTCCCCTCGCGCGCGGCGCTGGTCGATGCCGTGGTCGATGTCTGGCTGAAGGCGACCGAGCGGCGGCTCGCCGACATCGCCGATGGGCCCGATCCCGCCGACGACAAGCTCGAGCGGCTGATCCTGGCGCTGGCCAAGGCCAATCGCGACCTGCTGACCGAGGAGCCGCAGCTGTTTGCGGCCCTGTCGCAGGCGGTGGCGAAGCGCCATGCGATCAGCCGGCGCAACCGGGCCCGGGTGCGGGCGCTGTTCGAGCGGGTGATCGACGAGGGCATCGCGTCGGGCACCTTCGAGCCGCGCGACCGCGACCGGGCGATCGCCTTCGTCATCGACGCGACGCACCGCTTCATCCATCCTGCGGCGCTGGAGCTGGAATCGGACGTGCCGCAGGCCTCGATCGACATCCGCCTGTCGACGCTGATCCGGGTCTCGCTGCGGGTGCTGATCAGCGGTCTGGTCTGAAAAATCCTGTGACGAATTACATCTTCTGTAAATTGTCATTGTGGCTGTCTCGTGCCATTCTGGGGCAGGATTCGGGGCAAATCCCGCCAAGTCCTTGAAAAGTCAGGCGACGCGGGTGACGCTTCGGCAGCTGTGGCGCTGGCGCGGGCCTGTCCGGCTCCAGCGCGTCAGGGTTGCGGCAAAAGGGCCATTTGGGCCAAAGGAGCCGACGGTTTCGCCGGTTCTCCGGCATTTCGCAGCGTCAGGACAAAGGACTAGGCCATGGCCCGCAAGAAGATCGCCCTCATCGGCGCCGGCCAGATCGGCGGCACGCTCGCCCATCTCGCCGGCTTGAAGGAACTCGGCGACATCGTGCTGTTCGACATCGCCGACGGCATCCCGCAGGGCAAGGGCCTCGACATCGCCGAGTCGTCCCCGGTCGACGGCTTCGACGCGGCCTACAAGGGCACCTCGTCCTATGAGGACATCAAGGGCGCCGACGTGATCATCGTCACCGCCGGCGTGCCGCGCAAGCCCGGCATGAGCCGCGACGACCTGATCGGCATCAACCTCAAGGTGATGAAGGCCGTCGGCGAGGGCATCAAGACCTATGCCCCCAAGGCCTTCGTGATCTGCATCACCAACCCGCTCGACGCGATGGTCTGGGCGCTGCAGAAGTTCTCGGGCCTCAAGCCCAACATGATCTGCGGCATGGCCGGCGTGCTCGACTCCGCCCGCTTCCGCCACTTCCTCGCCGACGAGTTCCAGGTTTCGGTCAAGGACGTCTCGGCCTTCGTGCTGGGCGGTCATGGCGACGACATGGTGCCGCTGGTGCGCTACTCCGGCGTCGCCGGCATCCCGCTGCCCGACCTGATCAAGATGAAGTGGACGACGCAGGAGCGCATCGACGCCATCGTCGACCGGACCCGCAAGGGTGGCGGCGAGATCGTCAACCTGCTCAAGACCGGCTCGGCCTTCTATGCGCCCGCCGCGTCCGCGATCGCCATGGCCGAGAGCTATCTCAAGGACCAGAAGCGCGTGCTGCCGGCGGCGGCCGCGCTGCGGGGCCAGTATGGCGTGCGCGACATGTTCCTGGGCGTGCCGGTCGTGATCGGCGCCAAGGGCGTCGAGCGCGTCGTCAAGATCCGCCTCAACAAGACCGAGCAGGAGATGCTGTCGAAGTCGGTGGCGTCCGTGCAGGGCCTGATCGAGGCCTGCAAGGCTATCGATTCGTCACTGGCGTGATCTAGGGCAGTCGGCGAGGGGCCGTGAGCCGTCGTGACCATGCGATGGCTCACTGTCTCACTGCCCAATGCCGATTGCCGACTGCCCAAATAACCTTCGCTTCAGGGAAACCGAGCACATGAACATCCACGAATACCAGGGCAAGGCCGTCCTCAAGGAGTTCGGCGCGCCCGTCTCCGCCGGTTTCCCGGCGCTGACGGTTGCGGAAGCCGTCGAGGCCGCCAAGAAGCTGCCCGGCCCGCTTTTCGTCGTGAAGTCGCAGATCCATGCTGGCGGCCGCGGCAAGGGCAAGTTCAAGGAGCTCGGCCCCGACGCCAAGGGCGGCGTCCGGCTCGCCAAGTCGGTCGAAGAGGTCGAGTCCCACGCCAAGGAGATGCTCGGCAACACGCTGGTGACCGCGCAGACCGGCGAGGCCGGCAAGCAGGTCAACCGCCTCTATATCGAGGACGGCTCCGACATCGCCAAGGAGTTCTACCTGTCGGCGCTGGTCGACCGCACGACCTCGCGCGTGGCTTTCGTGATCTCGACCGAAGGCGGCATGGACATCGAGGCCGTCGCGCATGACACGCCGGAGAAGATCGAGACCTTCTCGGTCGATCCCGCCACCGGGATCATGCCCCATCACGGCCGCAGCATGGCTCGCATCCTGGGCCTGTCGGGCGACCAGGCCAAGCAGGCCGCTGCCGTCCTGGCGCAGATCTACACCGCGTTCGTGGCCAAGGACATGGACATGCTGGAGATCAACCCGCTGATCGTGACCACGGCGGGCCAGATCAAGTGCCTGGACGCCAAGATCTCGTTCGATTCCAACTCGCTCTACCGTCACCCCGAGATCGTCGCCCTGCGCGACACGACGGAAGAGGACGAGAAGGAGATCGAGGCCTCGAAGTATGACCTCGCCTATATCGCGCTCGACGGCACGATTGGCTGCATGGTCAACGGCGCCGGCCTCGCCATGGCCACCCTCGACATCATCCAGCTCTACGGCGAAAGCCCTGCGAACTTCCTCGACGTCGGCGGCGGCGCCTCGGAAGAGAAGGTGACGGCGGCGTTCAAGATCATCACCGCCGACCCGAAGGTGAAGGGCATCCTGGTCAACATCTTCGGCGGCATCATGAAGTGCGACGTGATCGCGCGCGGCGTCATCGCCGCGGTGAAGGCGGTCGGCCTTCAGGTCCCGCTCGTCGTGCGGCTCGAGGGCACCAACGTCCAGGAAGGCAAGGACATCATCTCGTCCTCCGGCCTCAACGTCATCCCCGCCGACGATCTCGACGACGCCGCGCAGAAGATCGTCGCCGCGATCAAGAAGGTCTGATCGTGACGTACGCGGGAGCACTTATCGTTTCAGGATTGGTGGCAGCTCTGCTGTCACTGGTCCTGCTGCGTGTGCTTCCGCAGCTTGTCGGGAAATTTGGGGGGAGCAGAAGTAAGGCGTTCGCTCTCGTCGCCGGTTTTCTGCTGGTCGGCCTGATTTGGTTAGGCCTGCTGGATGCGCACCGTGATCTGTGTGTGGCTAACTATGCCGATGCCGAGTTCCGCTGCGACCTGTCTTTTCCGCTTCTCATCACAAGTTCGCTGAGCGTCTTGATTGTAATCCTGTCGCAAATCCCCTTTGCGGCGTCCGTATTCGCGCCCTCGGGGCTTCGACATAAGAGCGAGATCTAGATGTCCATCCTGATCGACAAGAACACCAAGGTCATCTGCCAGGGCTTCACCGGCAAGAACGGGACCTTCCACTCCGAGCAGGCGATCGCCTATGGCACGCAGATGGTCGGCGGCACCTCCCCGGGGAAGGGCGGTTCGCTCCATCTCGGCCTGCCGGTCTTCGACAGCGTGTACGAGGCCAAGGCCAAGACCGGCGCGACCGCGTCCGTCGTCTATGTGCCGCCTCCGGGCGCGGCCGATGCGATCTGCGAGGCGATCGAC
This sequence comes from Allobosea sp., assembly GCF_030695125.1. Classification (GTDB taxonomy): domain Bacteria; phylum Pseudomonadota; class Alphaproteobacteria; order Rhizobiales; family Beijerinckiaceae; genus Allobosea. Next base: position 8,850 of record NZ_JAUYTP010000078.1, read on the forward strand.
GCCGAGATCCCGCTGATCATCTGCATCACCGAGGGTATCCCGGTGCTGGACATGGTCAAGGTCAAGCGCTCGCTGTCGGGCTCCAAGTCGCGCCTGATCGGGCCCAACTGCCCCGGCGTCGTGACGGCGGGCGAGTGCAAGATCGGCATCATGCCGGCCAACATCTTCAAGCCGGGTTCTGTGGGCATCGTCTCGCGCTCGGGCACGCTGACCTATGAGGCGGTGTTCCAGACCACCCGCGAGGGCCTGGGCCAGACCACCGCGGTCGGCATCGGCGGCGACCCGGTCAAGGGCACCGAGTTCATCGACATGCTCGAGATGTTCCTGGCCGACGAGAAGACGACCTCGATCGTGATGATCGGCGAGATCGGCGGTTCGGCCGAGGAAGACGCGGCGCAGTTCATCAAGGACGAGGCCAAGCGCGGTCGCAAGAAGCCGATGGTCGGCTTCATCGCCGGTCGCACGGCGCCTCCGGGCCGCCGCATGGGTCATGCGGGCGCGATCATCTCGGGCGGCAAGGGCGGCGCCGAGGACAAGATCGCAGCCATGGAAGCGGCCGGAATCCGGGTCTCGCCCTCGCCGGCGCGCCTTGGAAAGACCTTGGTCGAGGTGTTGAAGGGCTGAGGGTTTCGCACGTCATGGTCGGGCCTGACCCGACCATCTCGTGACGCGCGGAACTCCCGAAGAGATGGTCGGCTCAAGGCCGACCATGACGCGCTAGGCAGGCAGGAAAAGGGCAGAAACGACCATGGCTCGCCAGGACATCAACGAGGCTCTCGCGCAGACGGGTTTCCTCTATGGCGGCAACGCGGCCTATATCGAGGATCTCTATGCCCGCTACCAGGCCGACCCCAAGTCGGTCGACGAGCAGTGGCAGGGCTTCTTCGCCGGGCTGAAGGATGACGGCCAGTCCATCATCCAGAACGCCAAGGGCGCGTCCTGGACCAAGCCGAACTGGCCTGTTCATGCCAATGGCGAGCTGGTCTCGGCGCTGGACGGCAACTGGGCCGTGGTCGAGAAGGTCGTTTCCGACAAGCTCAAGGGCAAGGCGCAGGCCAAGGGCGTCGAGATCTCGGCGGCCGATGTGCAGCAGGCGACGCGCGATTCCGTGCGCGCGATCATGCTGATCCGCGCCTACCGGATGCGCGGCCATCTCCACGCCAAGCTCGATCCGCTCGGCATCGAGCAGGTCAAGGACCCCGAGGAGCTGTCACCGGCCGCCTTCGGCTTCGGCGAGGCCGATCTCGACCGCAAGATCTTCATCGACAACGTGCTCGGCATGGAGTTCGCGACCATCCGCGAGATGGTCGCGGTGCTGCAGCGGACCTATTGCAGCACGGTCGGCATCGAGTTCATGCATATCTCCGATCCGGAGCAGAAGGCCTGGCTGCAGGAGCGCATCGAGGGGCCCGACAAGGAGATTGCCTTCACCCGCGAGGGCAAGAAGGCGATCCTGAACAAGCTCATCGAGGCCGAGGGCTTCGAGAAGTTCATCGACCTGAAGTTCACCGGCACCAAGCGCTTCGGCCTCGATGGCGGCGAGTCGCTGATCCCGGCGCTCGAGCAGATCATCAAGCGCGGCGGCGCGCTTGGCGTGCGCGACATCGTTTTCGGCATGGCCCATCGCGGCCGCCTCAACGTGCTGACCCAGGTTCTGGGCAAGCCGCATCGCGCGCTCTTCCACGAGTTCAAGGGCGGCTCCTTCGCCCCCGACGACGTCGAGGGCTCGGGCGACGTCAAGTATCATCTCGGCGCCTCCAGCGACCGCGAGTTCGACGGCAACAACGTCCATATCTCGCTGACCGCCAACCCGTCGCATCTCGAGATCGTCGACCCCGTCGTGCTCGGCAAGGTGCGCGCCAAGCAGGACCAGTTCGGCGACGTGGTCGAGCGGTCCAAGGTGCTGCCGCTGCTGCTGCATGGCGACGCCGCCTTCGCCGGCCAGGGCGTGGTGGCCGAATGCCTCGGGCTGTCGGGCCTGAAGGGACACCGCACCGGCGGCTCGATCCACTTCATCATCAACAACCAGATCGGCTTCACGACCTATCCGCGCTATTCGCGCTCCTCGCCCTATCCGTCGGATGTGGCGAAGATGGTCGAGGCCCCGGTCTTCCATGTGAATGGCGACGATCCCGAGGCGGTCGTCTTCGCGGCCAAGGTCGCGATCGAGTTCCGGCAGAAGTTCCACAAGCCGGTCGTCATCGACATGTTCTGCTATCGCCGCTTCGGACATAACGAGGGCGACGAGCCGGGCTTCACCCAGCCGCTGATGTACCGCAAGATTCGCGGCCACAAGACGACGCTGGAGCTGTATTCGGCCAAGCTCGAGGCCGAGGGCGTGATCCAGCCGAGCGAACTGGACGAGGCGCGCGCCGCCTGGAAGGCCAAGCTCGAGATCGAGTTCGAAGCCGGCCAGGCCTTCAAGCCTAACAAGGCCGACTGGCTCGACGGCCGCTGGGCCGGCATGAAGGCGATCCGCGCCGACGAGGACGATCCGCGCCGCGGCGCCACGGGCGTCGATGCGGCCGTGCTCAAGGAGATCACCGAGAAGATCACGGCGGTGCCGCCGGGCTTCAACGTCCACAAGACGATCCAGCGCTTCCTCGACAACCGCCGCAAGGCGGTCGAGACCGGGCAGGGCATCGACTGGGCGACCGCCGAGGCGCTGGCCTTCGGTTCGCTGCTGCTCGACGGCCATCCGGTGCGTCTCTCGGGGCAGGATTGCGAGCGTGGCACCTTCTCGCAGCGCCATTCGGTGCTGATCGACCAGGAGACGGAGGCCCGCCACACCTCGCTCAACCACATCCGCGACGACCAGTCGCGCTACGAGGTCATCAACTCGATGCTCTCGGAAGAGGCGGTGCTCGGCTTCGAATACGGCTACACCCTGTCCGAGCCCAACGCGCTGACGATGTGGGAGGCGCAGTTCGGCGACTTCGCCAATGGGGCGCAGGTCGTGTTCGACCAGTTCATCTCGTCGGGCGAGCGCAAGTGGCTGCGCATGTCGGGCCTCGTCTGCCTGCTGCCGCATGGCTATGAGGGCCAGGGGCCGGAGCACTCGTCGGCCCGTCTCGAGCGCTTCCTGCAGATGTGCGCCGAGGACAACATGCAGGTGGCGAACTGCTCGACGCCGGCGAGCTATTTCCACATCCTGCGCCGCCAGCTGAAGCGCGACTTCCGCAAGCCGCTGATCCTGATGACGCCGAAGTCGCTGCTGCGCCACAAGCGCTGCGTCTCGACGCTGGAGGAACTGGCCGAGGGCTCGACCTTCCATCGCGTGCTGCATGACGACGCCGAGCGCGGCAACTCGACGACGAAGCTGGTCAAGGATTCGAAGATCCGCCGTGTCGTGCTCTGCTCCGGCAAGGTCTATTTCGACCTGCTGGACGAGCGCGAGAAGCGCGGCATCGACGATGTCTACCTGATGCGCGTCGAGCAGCTCTATCCGTTCCCGCTGAAGTCGCTGGCGCAGGAGCTGGCGCGCTTCAAGGGCGCCGACGTGGTCTGGTGCCAGGAAGAGCCCAAGAACATGGGCTCCTGGACTTTCGTCGAGCCCTATCTCGAATGGGTTCTCGGCCATGCCGGCGCGAAGTCGAAGCGGCCGCGCTATGTCGGGCGCCCGGCCTCGGCCGCGACCGCGACCGGCCTGATGTCGAAGCATCTCGCCCAGCTCAACGCCTTCCTGGACGAAGCCTTCGCAGGCTGACGACCAGTCCCCCGAACGCCAGACAAAGACACAAGAACAGAGGCCTGACATGGCGACCGAAATCCGCGTACCCACCCTCGGCGAATCCGTCTCCGAGGCGACCATTGGCAAGTGGTTCAAGAAGCCGGGCGACACGGTCAAGGCCGACGAGCCGCTGGTCGAGCTCGAGACCGACAAGGTGACGCTCGAGGTCAACGCGCCGGCCGCCGGCGTGCTCGGCGAGATCGTCGCCAAGGAGGGCGACACGGTCGGCGTCAGCGCGCTGCTGGGCATGATCTCGGCCGGCGACGGCAAGGCCGCGGCCCCCGCGCCCAAATCCGATGCCGCCGTCGCGCAGGCGTCGGGCAAGGCCGGCGAGGCGACGACCGCCGCCGCCGAGGCCAAGACCGGCGAAGTCGCCGGCGACACCCAGATCAAGCCCGCGACCAAGGCTGCCGATTCAGGCCCCGCCGTGTCGCGGCTGGCGGCCGAGAGCGGCGTCGATCCGTCGAAGGTCAATGCGTCCGGCAAGGACGGCCGCGTCACCAAGGGCGACATGCTGGCCGCGATCGCGACCGGCCCCGCGGTTGCCGCCTCGGCTCCGGCTGCGCCCGTTCAGGTCCGCGCGCCGTCGCCGGTCGACGACGCCTCGCGCGAAGAGCGCGTCAAGATGACCAAGCTGCGCCAGACCATCGCGCGCCGCCTCAAGGAAGCCCAGGCGACGGCCGCGATGCTGACCACCTTCAACGAGGTGGACATGTCGGCGGTGATGAGCCTGCGCAACCAGTACAAGGACGTGTTCGAGAAGAAGCACGGCGTGAAGCTCGGCTTCATGGGCTTCTTCGTGAAGGCCTGCGTGCAGGCGCTGAAGGAGATCCCCTCCGTCAACGCCGAGATCGACGGCACCGACATCATCTACAAGAACTACTACCATGTCGCGGTGGCCGTCGGCACCGACAAGGGCCTCGTCGTGCCGGTCGTGCGCGATGCCGACCAGCTCTCCATCGCCGGCGTTGAGAAGGCGATCGGCGTGCTCGGCAAGAAGGCCCGCGACGGCGCCCTCAAGATCGAGGACATGCAGGGCGGCACCTTCACCATCTCGAATGGCGGCGTCTACGGCTCGCTGATGTCGACGCCGATCCTGAACGCGCCGCAGTCGGCGATCCTGGGCATGCACAAGATCCAGGAGCGCCCGATGGTCGTCGGCGGCCAGATCGTGGTGCGCCCGATGATGTATCTGGCGGTCAGCTACGATCACCGCATCATCGACGGCAAGGAGGCGGTGACCTTCCTGGTGCGCATCAAGGAGGCCCTGGAGGACCCGGCGCGTCTCGTGCTGGATCTCTGAGGCGAGTTCCCCGTCCGAATGCCGACGATTGCGATCATCGACGGCGTTCGGATCGTGATCCATCTCAAGGATCACCTCCCGCCTCATCTTCACGCGATGTTCGCTGGGCATGAGGCGCAGATTTCGATTGTGACCGGTGATATCCTCAGCGGATCGCTGCCGCCGGCCAAGACCAGGTTGGTCAAGGCATGGTTGGCGGCCCATCGCGAACAGGTCGCCTCGATCTGGGTCGAGATCAGGGAAGGCCGCTATAGCGGAGGCCAGATCACATGAGGTACCGGATCAAGGACGTCGCAGCCGTGCGTTACCCGGTTCTCCGGGTCACGTTCGATGACGGGCTGTCGGGCGAGTATGATCTGACAGACTGGATCGAAAGGGGGGCGGCGTCCTCCCCCCTGAAGGACCGTGCCTATTTCGAGACCGTCGCTGTGGCGCCCCAAGGGCGTTCCTTCGGCTGGAACCTCGACAAGGCCGGTCACGAGATCGATTTCTGCCCTGATGAGGCCCGGATCGCCATCGAGACCGCTCTGGTCGAACAGCTGGCGGCTCAATACGCCGCGAACCGCTCAGCCGCCGAATAATCGCCAATCCTGAAGAGAAACCCATGTCCTACGATCTCGTCGTCATCGGTACCGGCCCCGGCGGCTATGTCTGCGCCATCCGCGCTGCCCAGCTCGGCCTCAAGGTCGCGGTCGTGGAAAAGCGCAAGAGCCATGGCGGCACCTGCCTCAATGTCGGCTGCATCCCCTCCAAGGCGCTGCTGCACGCCTCCGAGATGTTTGAGGAGGCCGGTCACGTCTTCCCGAGCCTGGGTGTCGTCGTCGGGACCCCGACGCTCGATCTCAAGCAGATGATGACCCACAAGCAGGAGACGGTGGACGCCAACGTCAACGGCGTCGCCTTCCTGCTGAAGAAGAACAAGATCGAGCCCTTCCACGGCACCGCCTCGATCCCCGGCGCCGGCAAGGTCGTGGTCACCGCCGAGGACGGCTCCATCAAGGAGCTTGAGACCAAGGCCATCGTCATCGCCACCGGCTCCGAGGCTGCGAGCCTGCCCGGCGTCGCGGTCGATGAGAAGACCGTGGTCACCTCGACCGGCGCGCTCGAACTGACGGCGGTTCCCAAGGAGCTGGTCGTGGTCGGCGCGGGCGTGATCGGGCTCGAGATCGGCTCCGTCTGGAGCCGTCTCGGCGCCAAGGTCACGGTCGTCGAGTATCTCGATCGCATCCTGCCCGGGATGGACGACGAGATCGCCAAGCAGTTCCAGCGCATCCTGGCCAAGCAGGGCTTCGAATTCATCCTCGGCTCGAAGGTCACGAAGGTCGAGACCGGCACCAAGGGCGGTGCGACCGTGACGGTCGAACCTGCCGCGGGCGGCGAAGCGAAGACGCTGAACGCCGACATCGTGCTGGTCGCGATCGGCCGCCGGCCGAACACGGACGGGCTCGGGCTCGATGCGGCGGGCGTCGCCACCGAGCGCGGCCGCGTCGTCATCGACGATCATTTCAAGACCAATGTCGCGGGCATCTATGCCATCGGCGACGTGGTGCGCGGCCCAATGCTGGCGCACAAGGCCGAGGACGAGGGCGTCGCGGTCGCCGAGATCATCGCCGGCAAGCACGGCCATGTGAACTACGACGCGATCCCCGGCGTCGTCTACACCTCGCCGGAGGTCGCTTCGCTCGGCAAGACCGAGGAGGAGCTGAAGGCGGCGGGCGTCGACTACAAGGTCGGCAAGTTCCCCTTCACCGCCAATGGCCGCGCCCGCGCCATGCGCCAGACCGACGGCTTCGTGAAGGTGCTGGCCGATGCCAAGACCGATCGTGTCCTGGGCTGCCACATCATCGGGCCGCGCGCCGGCGATCTGATCGCCGAAGTGACCGTGCTGATGGAGTTCGGCGGCTCGTCGGAAGATCTCGCCCGCACCTGCCACGCCCATCCGACGCTGGCCGAGACGGTCAAGGAAGCGGCGATGGCGGTGGAGAAGCGCCAGATCCATATGTGATCTGGCGCCGTTCTTCGCGTCCGGCCCCGTCTGGTGTAAGATGGGGCCATGACGCGGGATGAGGCCACTACTGAACTGGTCCGTCATACGGACGCCTTGCGCGATCGTGGCGCAAGGGCCGCGTTCGTCTATGGCTCGACGGCGCGCGATGAGGCCAGGGACGACAGCGATATCGACATCTTCATCGATATCGAGCCTGGCCGGAAGTTCTCTTTGCTCGATCTTGTCGGGATGCAGCGCTATCTCGCGGATGAGCTCGGTGTCGAGATCGATCTGACGACGCGCAACAGCCTGCATCCCAAGTTGCGGGCAGAGATCGAGCGCGAAGCCGTTCAGATTTTCTGATGGCGCGCCGGAGCGATGTCGTTCTCGAGGAGATACTCGAAGCGATCACTCTGATCGATCAGGCCCTTGCCAATCATACGCAGGCATCGTTCGCGACGGCCATCTTCGTGCAGCGGGGCACCGAACGGGCACTCGAGATCATTTCCGAAGCGGTGCGCCATCTCCCGGATACTCTTCTCGATGTGAGGCCGGAAATTTCCTGGGTCGATGTCCGGGCGCTCGGCAACAGGATCAGGCATGAGTATTGGCGCGTCGACTCTCAATTGATCTGGGCGATTGCAATGGACGACCTCCCGCCGCTGCGAACTGCGGTGACGGACCTTCTGGCACGGTTGCGAAGTTGAACGTCAGCCCCTCCGCGCCTTGAACGCCGTCAGCGTGTTGCGCAGCAGGCAGGCGATCGTCATCGGGCCGACGCCGCCGGGGACGGGGGTGATCGCGCCGGCGATCTCGACGGCTTCGGCGAAGGCGACGTCGCCGGTGAGCTTGCCGTCGGGCAGGCGGTTGTTGCCGACATCGATGACGGTGGCGCCGGGCTTGATCCACTCGCCCCTGACGAAGCCAGGGCGGCCGACGGCGGCGACGACGATGTCGGCGCGGCGCACCACGGCAGCCAGGTCCCTGGTGCGCGAATGGGCGATGGTCACCGTGCAGTCGGCCTGAAGCAGCAACTGGGCGACGGGACGGCCGACGAGTTCGGAGCGGCCGATCACCACCGCCTCGAGGCCCGCGAGCGCGGGCAGGACGCTCTTCAGCAGCAGCATGGAGCCCAGCGGCGTGCAGGGCACGAGCAGCTGCTCGGGGTCGATCTTGCCGCCGGCGAGGCGGCCGGCATTGAGCGGGTGCAGCCCGTCGACATCCTTGGCCGGGTCGATGGCGTCGATCACGGCGGCGGTGTCGAGATGCTTCGGCAGCGGCAGCTGGACGAGGATGCCGTCGACCGCGTCGTCGGCGTTGAGCTCGGCGAGCTTGGCCAGCAGTGCGGCCTGGGTCGTCTCGGCCGGCAGGCGGTGGGCGGCCGAGTTCATGCCGACCTCGACCGCCAGCTTCTCCTTGGACGCGACATAGACGCGGCTGGCGGGATCGTCGCCGACCAGCACGACATGCAGGCCCGGCACCTTGCCGCTCGCCGCCCTGATGCCGGCGACCTCGGTCGCGATCTCGCCGCGCAAGGCGGCGGCGATGGCCTTGCCATCGATCAGTCTGGCCTGCGGCATGGGGACACTCTCCATCGGCGGGAAGCCGCCCTCATGCGGCGCCGGCTTGCCCGCCGTCAAGCGCGCCGGTATCGATCGTGCATGGCGAGGCCGATGGAGATGCTGTTCCCGTGAGTACCGGTTTCGCCGCTGTGCCGTCCGCGCCGTCCTTTCGCCTGACGCAGGCCCGCGTGCCGCTCTGTCTCGTCGCGGCGGGCGGGCTCGCCGCCGACCGCGACGGGCTGACGCTGGTCGACCTTGCGGTTGAGGAGGGGCGGATCGCCTCGATCCTGCCGGCAGGCACGGAGGGGCTGCAGGACGGCCCTGTGCTCGATCTCGACGGCGGCATCGTGCTGCCGCGCCTGGTCGACTGCCATGTCCATCTCGACAAGGGCCATATCTGGCCGCGCCGGCGCAATCCCGACGGCAGCTTCATGGGCGCGCTCAACAGCGTGATGGCCGATCGCGAGGCGAACTGGTCGGCCACCGATGTCCGCGCGCGGATGGCGTTCGGCCTGCGCTGCGCCCTGGCGCATGGCACCGCCGCCGTCCGGACGCATATCGATTCGCTGGGAAAGCAGATCGGCCTTTCCTGGCCGGTGCTGGCGGAGCTGCGGGCGGAATGGGCGGGGCGGATCGCGGTTCAGGGTTCGCCGCTCTTCGGTATCCAGTTCGCGCTGGATGCGGCCCATGTTCGCGATGTGGTCGCGGCGGTGAAGGCGCATGGCGACCGCCTGTTCGGTTGCGTCAGCTACATGATCCCCGAGCTCGACGCGGCGCTGGACGTGATCTTCCGCACCGCGATCGAGAACGGCTTCGACCTCGACTTCCATGTCGACGAGACGAACGACGCGGCCGCGCGCTCGCTGGAGCACATTGCGGACGCGGCGATCCGGCATCGCTTCACGGGCAAGATCCTGGCCGGGCATTGCTGCTCGCTGGCGCTGCAGGAGCCCGAGGCCGAGGCGCGCATCATCGCCAAGGTCAGGGAGGCCGGCATCGCAGTGGTCTCGCTGCCGATGTGCAACATGTATCTGCAGGACAGGACGCCCGGCCGCACCCCACGCTGGCGCGGCGTCACCGCGCTGCACGAGCTGAAGACGGCGGGCGTGCCGGTGATGATCGCGTCGGACAACACCCGCGACCCGTTCTACGCCTATGGTGACCTCGACCTGATCGAGGTGCTGCGCGAGGGCACCCGCATCCTCCAGCTCGACCATGCCGGGACCGACTGGGCCAATGCGGTGGCGCGGACGCCAGCATCCCTCATGGGGCTGGACGGGAAGGGCGTGCTGTCGCCCGGCAGCCCGGCCGACCTGATCCTGACCCGGGCGCGGGACTGGACCGAGTTCTTCGCCCGTCCGCAGTCGGACCGCACGGTGCTGGTCGCCGGCCGCGCGATCGACACGACCCTGCCGGACCATCGCGAGCTGGATCATCTGATGGGCGGGCGGTCGTGAGGTTCGCCCCGTCGGCCCACCCTCGACGTCATCCTGGGCGGCCGAAGGCCGGCCCGGGATCCATCGTCGAGCGCATCGCCCTTCGATGGATCCCGGCGCTTCGCTTCGCTCGCGCCAGGATGACGGTGGAGGGTATCGAAGGGATCGAGCCAGCTTGGGGAACCCGGCAGCCATGACCACCCGCTACGACATCGCCGCGCTCAAGGCTCGCCTCGGCTCCATCCGCAGCGAGGATAATCCCGCGCTGGTGAAGCAGAAGAGCCGCGACTTCTTCTGGTACTCGCCGGTGCTGAAGCGGCAGCTCGACCATGTCACGGCCGATCTCGTGGTCTCGCCCACCAGCGAGGCGCAGGTGCTGGAGGTGCTGGCCGCCTGCCACGAACTCGGCATCCCCGTGACGCCGCGCGGCACGGGGACCGGCAATTACGGCCAGGCCATGCCGCTCTCGGGCGGGGTGCTGCTCGATCTCTCGGGCTTCGACAAGGTGCTCGACATCGCGCCCGGCCGCTATGTCGCGGAGCCCGGGGCGATCATGGCCCGGATCGACGAGCAGACGCGGGCGCATTCGCGGCAGGAATTGCGGCTCCACCCCTCGACCTACCAGACGGCCTCGATCGGCGGCTTCATCGCCGGCGGCTCGGGCGGCGTCGGCTCGATCAAATGGGGCGGCCTGCGCGACTGGGGCAACATCATTCGTCTCAGGGTCGCGACGATGGAAGCGCAGCCGCGTATCCTCGAACTCCAGGGCGAGGACCTGCACAAGGTCGCCCATGCCTATGGCACCAACGGCATCATCACCCAGGTCGAAATGCCGTTGGCGCCGGCCTATGCCTGGGTTGATGCGATCCTGGGCTTCGACACCCTGCGCGGGGCGACGGAGTTCGCCAACAGCCTCGGCGAGCAGGACGGTCTGGCGCTGAAGAACCTCTGTGTCGTCGCTGCGCCAGCGCCGCACGACTATTTCCTGCGCCACCGCAAGTTCCTGCCGCGCGACAGCCATCTCGTCATCGTCATGGTCGCCGATTTCGCGGTCGAGTCGCTGCTGGCCTATGCGCGGCGCTTCAGGGGCGCGGAGCTGCTGATGCGCTCCGACCGGCTGTCGCCGGAGGAGGCGAAAGGCCTGCCGCCGGCTTACGAGCTGGGCTGGAACCACACCACGCTGCGGGCGCTGCGGGTTGATCCGGCGATCACCTATCTGCAGGTGCTCTATCCCTTCCCGAACCAGGTCGATCTGGTCGAGGCCATCCATGCCCGCTTCGGCGAGGAGGTGATCTGCCATCTCGAATTCGTCCGCTTCGACGGCAAGGTCACCTGCTTCGGCCTGCCCCTGGTGCGCTTCACCACGGAGGAGCGGCTGGAGGAGATCATGGCCATCCATGAGGAGATGGGCGCGCCGATCTTCAATCCGCACCGCTACACGCTGGAGGAGGGCGGCATGAAGCAGACCGACGAGGCGCAGCTGTCCTTCAAGCGCGAGGCGGACCCGCAGGGGCTGCTCAACCCGGGCAAGATGATCGCCTGGGAGGACCCCTCCTACGACTACAAGGCGGGCGGCACCTTTCTGTTCCGCAGCCTGTCCGAAGCCGGGGTCGGCTAAGCATGCGCGTGCTGGTCCTCTATGCCCACCCCAATCCGGAGAGCTACGGCGCGGCGCTGCATGCCGCGGTGGTCGCGGGGCTGACGGCGGCCGGGCACGAGGTCGACGACTGCGACCTCTATGCCGAGGACTTCGAGCCGGTTCTCAGCCGGGCCGAGCGCGTCGGCTATCACGACCTGGCGACGAACACCGACCCCGTTGCCGGCTATGTCGCGCGGGTGCAGGCGGCGGAGGCGCTGGTGCTGTGCTTCCCGGTCTGGAACTTCGGCTATCCGGCGATCCTGAAGGGGTTCTTCGACCGCGTTTTCCTGCCCGGCATTTCGTTCAAGCTGGTCGACGGCAAGGTCCGGCCCAATCTCTGGAACATCCGCAGGCTCGTGGCGGTAACGACCTATGGCGGCACGCGCTGGCGCGCGCTTTTGATGGGCGACCCGCCGCGCAAGGCGGTCTGCCGGGTGCTGCGGGCGGTCTGCCACCCGACGGCGCGGCCGCGCTACCATGCGCATTACGACATGAACCGGGCGACACCGGAAAGCCGGGCGGCCTTCCTGGCGTCGGTCGCGGAGCGCATGCGGGCTCTGTGACAGCGCGCGGAGCGGCTGTCATCACACCGTCATCTTGGCAGGCGAACAGGCAGCCGGCGAAGCGACTTGCTGATCCGCATAAGGATCGAGCCCGAGGTTGAGCTGGGAGCGAGCGAGATGACCAAGGCACTCGAAAAGAGCGTCGGCCGGGCCTTGCTCGTCACCGCCCGCCTGCATCGCGCGCGCATGGGCGAGCGGCTGAACGCGCTAGGGCTGTTTCCCGGCCAGGAACAGGCGCTGAAGGCGCTGCAGCCCGCCCCGATGACGATGGGCGAACTCGCCGGGCTGCTCAGGGTCAAGCCGCCGACCGTGTCCAAGACCATCGGGCGGCTGTCGCTGCAGGGGCTGGTGACGCGCGAGGGCGGCGGCCGCGATGGGCGGCTGGTGCAGGTCGCGCTGACGGATTCCGGCCAGAAGACCGCACTCGCGCTCGATGCGGTCTGGACGCAGGTCGAGGAAGAGCTGCTCGACAAGCTCGACGGCAAGGAACGTAAGCAGCTGCGCCGGCTGCTGCGCAAGGCCGCCAAGGGTCTGTCCAAGGCCGGCGTCGAGGTCGATGATCCCGACGCGGATGGCGACGAGGCCGACAGCGACGCCTGAGCCGGCGCGCGCGGCCGGGGCGCCTCGACCCGGGCGGCGCATGGAGCGCATGCGCGGGGCCGCTGGCCCACCGGCGCAAATCGGTCCACTCTGGCGCAGCCATTCTCGCCGCCCCTTGACGGACACGAATTGCCCGCCGCCTCCAGCCATCTTCCGGAAACGCGCCGCTCGCGGCTGATCGCCATCGCGCTGATCTGCGGCGCGGTGCTGTTCTTCGCCCTGCTCGACGCCAGCGCCAAATGGCTCTCGGCGCATATGGACCCGCTGCAGGTGGTGTTCGCGCGCTATGCCGGCAGCATGGTCCTGGTGCTGATGCTGCTGAACCCGTGGAGCCGGCCGGGCGTGCTGCGCACGAAGCGGCCGGTTCTGCAGGGCGTGCGGTCGCTGCTGCTGCTGGGCTCGACGGTCCTGAACTTCATCGCGATCAAGTATCTCCAGCTCGCGGAGGCCGTCTCGATCATGTTCGCGGGGCCACTGCTGGTGGCGCTGGTGGCGGGGCCCCTGCTGGGCGAATGGCCAGGGCCGCGCCGGATGGCGGCGATCGCGGTCGGCTTCCTCGGCGTGCTGGTGATCACGCGGCCGGGCTTCGGCGGCATGCATCCGGCCGCGATCCTCAGCGTCTTCGGCTGCATCTGCTACAGCTTCTATGCGCTCGCGACGCGCCAGCTCGCGGCCTATGATCCGCCCGAGACGACGATGGTCTATTCCGGCGTCGCCGGGACGCTCGTCATGCTGCCGGTGATTCCCTTCGTCTGGACGATGCCGCAGACGCCGCTCGCCTGGGCGATCCTGCTGGGGACCGGGCTGCTGGGTGGCTTCGGTCACTGGCTGCTGATCCTGGCGCACCGGCTGGCGCCTGCGACCGTGCTCGCGCCCTTCATCTATTCGCAGATCGTCTGGATGGTGCTGCTGGGCTGGGTCGTCTTCGGGCAGTTCCCGGATGGCTGGACCTTCGCCGGCGCGACCATCGTGATCGCGTCGGGCCTCTACCTGCTCTATCGCGAGCGGGTGCGGAAGGTGCCTGGGCCGGCGGCGCGGATCGATTGACCGAGAGCGTCATTCCCGGGCGGAGTGGAGCCGTCCGTGTCCGATCGCTCAGAAACACGACGTCATCCTGGACCAGCCGCGCAGCGGCGCAGGCCGGGATCCATCATCGGGCTCTGAGCCGCCCTATGGTGGATCCCGGGACGACCTTCGGTCGCCCAGGATGACGGCGGTGGTTCAGTCCGAAACCATGAAGGCGGGTCAGACCGTCACCTGCGTGCCGACCTCGACGACGCGGCCGGTCGGGATCTGGAAGAAGCTCGTGGCGTCCGTCGCGCTCTTGGTCAGCGAGATGTAGAAGCTGTCCTGCCAGGGCGGCATGCCCGATTGCGGCGAGGCCTTGATCGAGCGGCGCGACAGGAAGAACGAGGTCGACATGATGTCGAACTTGAAGCCCTGCTTGCGCAGCACCGCGAGCCCCTTGGGGACGTTGGGGCTTTCCATATAGCCATAGACCAGATCGACCCGCCAGAAATCGTCGGTGATGCGGGAGAGGCGCACGCGCTCCTCCTCGGCGATGCGCGGCGTATCGGCGGAGCGCACGGTCAGGATGACGTTGCGCTCGTGCAGGACCTTATTGTGCTTGAGGTTGTGCAGCAGCGAGGCGGGCGCCGTCTCGGGGTCGCTGGTCAGGAACACCGCCATGCCCTTGACCCGGTAGGGCGGGCTCTTGGAGAGCATGCCGACCAGCTCCAGCAACGGCACGTCGGTCTTGCGGGTCTTGTCGAACAGGATCTTGGTGCCGCGCACCCAGGTCCACATCATCACGACCAGCAGGATGGCGAGCAGAACGGGCACGTAACCGCCGCTGAACAGCTTCAGCATGTTCGCCGAGAAGAAGGCAATGTCGATGACGAGGAAGGGCGTCACCACCGCGATCGTCGCCGCCAGCGACCAGCGCCAGCCCTTCCAGATCACGATGAAGGCGAGCAGCGAGTCGACCATCATCGCGCCGAAGACCGAGATGCCATAGGCATGCGACAGGTTCGACGAGGTGCGGAAGGTCCACACCAGCAGCAGCACCACGACCAGCAGCATGATGTTGATGCGCGGGATGTAGATCTGCCCCGAGGTGGTCTCCGAGGTGTGGCGGATCTCGAGGCGCGGCAGCAGGCCGAGCTGGATCGCCTGGCGGGTCAGCGAGAAGGCGCCGGTGATCACCGCCTGGCTGGCGATGATCGTGGCGATCGTCGCCATCACCACCAGCGGCAGGATGAAGCCTTCCGGGGCGAGCTTGTAGAACGGGTTGTCGATCGCCGTCGGGTCGGAGAGGATCAGCGCGCCCTGGCCGAGATAGTTCAGCCAGAGGGCGGGAAACACCATCCAGATCCAGGCGCTGCGGATCGGCCCGCGCCCGAAATGGCCCATATCGGCATAGAGCGCCTCGGCGCCGGTGACCGCGAGGCAGACCGAGCCGAGCACGGCCAGCGAGACGCCGGGGTTGTTGATGAAGAAATGCAGGCCCCAATAGGGATTGATCGAGGCGAAGACGCCGAGATCGTCGGCGATGTGGTAGATTCCCAGCCCTGCAAGCGTCAGGAACCAGACCATCATGATGGGTCCGAAGAAATTCGCGACCTTGGCCGTGCCGCGGCTCTGGACCATGAACAGCCCGATCAGGATGCCCGAGGCGATCATCACGACATAGTCGTTGAGCGCCGGCGTCACCAGCTTGATGCCCTCGACGGCCGACAGAACCGAGATCGCCGGCGTGATCACGGCGTCGCCATAGAACAGCGCCGCGCCGGCCATGCCGAGGAAGAGCACGACGCCGCCGCGTGCGCGACCGAGCGCCCGCTGGGCCAGGGCGACCAGCGTCAGCGTACCGCCTTCGCCGTTGTTGTCGGCCGCCAGCAGCAGGACGACATATTTCAGGGTCACGACGATGACGAGCGACCACAGGATCAGCGACAGCACACCGATGATGACTTCGCGCGGCACGGGAGCCGCCAGCACGATGCCGGCCGCGCCGCCATGGCCGCCCGAGGCGGCGCCGGTCGCCGCCAGCACGGTTTCGCGCAGCGCGTAGAGCGGGCTGGTGCCGATGTCGCCATAGACGACGCCGAGCGCGCCCAGCGCCAGCGCGGCGTAGCCGCCATGGCTGTGCTTGGTCGCGCCGTGATGTCCGTCGTGCTGGCCGTTACGAGAATCCTCCGCGCACGGGGCCGGTGGATTCGTCTGGTCATGCCCCATAGGGGTTCTCCGCGCGCGCTGCAGAGCAGCGGAAGGCCGGGGCCTCTAGCACAATGCCGGAAGCACGCAAAGGCACTGTCATGCTTTCAGGACAAGGTCTCGTCGCGCAGTTGGACAGCTTCACTCGGCCGCATCGGCGCGTCCGCCGTAGCGTCGTGCCACATAATCGTCGACCATCGTCTTGAATTCGGCGGCGATGCCGGGCCCGCGCAGGGTCTTGACCTTCTTGCCGTCGACAAAGACCGGCGCGGTCGGTTCCTCGCCGGTGCCGGGCAGGGAGATGCCGATATCGGCATGCTTGGATTCGCCGGGGCCGTTGACGATGCAGCCCATCACGGCGACGTTCAACTCCTCGACGCCGGGATAGCGCGTCTTCCAGTCCGGCATCGAGTCGGCGATCCAGTCCTGGATGTCGCGTGCGAGTTCCTGGAACACCGTCGAGGTGGTGCGGCCGCAGCCGGGGCAGGCGGCGACCTGCGGGACGAAGGCCCGGAAGCCCATGGTCTGGAGCAACTCCTGCGCCGCCTTGACCTCGAGCGTGCGGTCGCCGCCGGGCTCCGGCGTCAGCGAGAAGCGGATCGTGTCGCCGATCCCCTCCTGCAGCAGCACGCCCAGCGCCGCCGAGGAGGCGACGATGCCCTTCGAGCCCATGCCGGCTTCCGTCAGCCCGAGATGGATGGCGTAGTCGGAGCGCTGCGCCAGCATGCGGTAGACGGTGATCAGATCCTGCACGCCCGAGACCTTGGCGGAGAGGATGATCTTGTCGCGGCCGAGCCCGATCTCCTCGGCGCGCACCGCCGACAGCAGGGCCGACTGCACCATCGCCTCGCGCATGATCGCACGCGCGTCGAGCGGGCGCGGCTGGAGCGCGTTCTCGTCCATCAGCGCGGTCAGCAATTCCTGGTCGAGCGAGCCCCAGTTGGCGCCGATGCGGACCGCCTTGCCGTGCTTGATCGCGAGTTCGACGATCTGGCCGAACTGGCGGTCCTTCTTGTCCTTGAAGCCGACATTGCCGGGGTTGATGCGGTATTTCGCCAGCGCCTGCGCGCAGGCCGGGTGATCGGCCAGCAGCTTGTGGCCGATATAGTGGAAGTCGCCGATCAGCGGCACGTCGATGCCGACACGGTCGAGCCGCTCGCGGATCTTCGGCACGGCGGCCGCCGCCTCGTCGCGATCAACCGTGATGCGCACCAGTTCCGAGCCCTGCCGGGCGAGCGCCGCGACCTGCGCGACCGTCCCGTCGATGTCGGCGGTGTCGGTGTTGGTCATCGACTGGACGACGATCGGCGCGCCGCCGCCGACGACGACGTTGCCGACCCTGACGGGCACGGTGAGGTGGCGCGGCTGCGGCCCGGAATGCTCCGCTGCCAGACCCGGAAAGGCCCGCTCGTTCATCGGCTGTGCCCCCTGGCTCTCAAGCCCGTCATGGCTGTGCGGTCCGGCAATGCTCGCAGCGGCCGACGATCTCGACGACCTGGTGCGAGGGCGCGAAATGCCGCGACTGGGTCATGGCGGTGACCGCCAGTTTCATCGCGGGCGAGGAATCCTCGTCGACGCCGCCGCAGGCCTCGCAGATCAGGAAGGCCACGACCTCGCCGGCGCCATGGCCGTGCAGGCAGGCGACATAGGCGTTGCGCGAGGACAGGCGATGGACGAAGCCCTGCTCGACCAGAAAATCCAGCGCGCGATAGATCGAGATCGGCGCCAGCCTGCGCCCGCCGGCCGGCGAAATCCGGTCCGCCAGATCATAGGCGCCGACAGGGCGGTGGTCGGCGTGCAGCGCCTCCAGCGCCTTGGCGCGGATCGGCGTCAGCCGCAGCCCGCGCTCGCGGCAGACCCGCTCGGCACGCGCCAGCGCTTCGGCTGCATGCGCGCGATGGTCATGCGCATGCCGGCAGCCGGCCTCGTCATGGGCGGCGTGGTCGTGGTCGGCATGGCTGTGGGCGTGCGGCTGCATTTCGGTCATGTTGCGTTGCGAAGGGTCATCGGGCAACGTGCGGGCTGTCCTGTCCAGGCTGTCTCGTCATCGCGACAAGGCCTTGTCGCGCCCGAACCTAAGCATTTTCCAAGCGATTGTCAGGAGCCTTGAAGCCAATGTTTCTCAAAGACCGCGCGGCCGCCATCACGGGTTCCACCTCGGGCATCGGGCTCGCCTATGCGCGGGCCCTGGCCAACGAAGGCGCCCATCTCGTGATCAACGGCATCCTGCCGCCGGACGAGGCCGAAAAGCTCCGGGCCGAACTGTCGAGCGAGTTCGGCGTCAAGGTGCTGTTCTCGGCCGCCGACATGACCAAGCCCGAGGAGATCGCCGGCTTCATCGCGCAGGCGGAGGCCGAGTTCGGGGCGGTCGACATCCTCGTCAACAATGCCGGCATCCAGCATGTCGCGCCGGTCGACGAGTTCCCGCTGGCGAAATGGGACCAGATCATCGCGATCAACCTGTCCTCGGCCTTCCACACGACGCGCGCCGCGCTGCCGAAGATGAAGGCGAAGGGTTGGGGGCGGATCATCAACACCGCCTCGGCGCATGCCTTTGTCGCCTCGCCCTTCAAGAGCGCCTATGTCGCGGCCAAGCATGGCATCGCCGGCCTGACCAAGACGGTCGCGCTCGAAGTCGCCACCAAGGGCATCACCGTGAACGCGATTGCGCCCGGCTATGTCTGGACACCGCTGGTCGAAAAGCAGATTCCGGACACGATGAAGGCGCGCGGACTGACCAAGGAGCAGGTCATCAATGACGTGCTGCTGACGGCGCAGCCGACCAAGGAGTTCGTCACGGTCGAGCAGGTGGCGGCGCTGGCCGTGTTTCTCTGCACCGATGCCGCCAAGTCCATCACCGGCACGACGCTGCCGATGGATGGCGGCTGGACCGCCGCGTGAGCGGGCGCAAGAAGGCGACTTCTCCCGTTCTCGGGCTCGCCGGTCCGAAGGCGCAGAAGTCGATCTCGCTCGCCTTGCAGGGCGGGGGCGCGCATGGCGCCTTCACCTGGGGCGTGCTCGATGCGATCCTTGAGGATGGGCGGCTCGCCATCGAGGCGCTGTCGGGCACCAGCGCGGGTGCGATGAACGCGGTCGTGCTGGCGGAGGGCTGGATCGAGGGCGGCCCGGAGGGCGCGCGCGGCAAGCTCGAGGCGTTCTGGCGGGCGATCAGCGTCGACGGGAAGTATGGCGGTTCGGAGCGCTCGCTGATCGACACGATGCTGGGCGCCTGGGGCGGCTCCAACGGCGTGCCGCCGGGCATGATCTGGTTCGAGATGTTCTCGAAGGTGGCGAGCCCCTACGACATCAACCCGCTCAACATCAATCCGCTGCGCGGGGTGATCGCGGACCTGATCGATTTCGACAAGGTGCGCGCCTGCACGCAGGTGAAGCTGTTCATCGCCGCCACCAATGTCCGCACCGGCAAGATCAAGCTGTTCAACGGCCCGGAACTGACGGCGGACCATCTGATGGCCTCGGCCTGCCTGCCGATGGTGTTCCAGGCGGTCGAGATCGGCAAGGAGGCCTATTGGGACGGCGGCTATATGGGCAATCCGGCGCTCTATCCGCTGTTCTACGAGGCGGCGGGCGACGACATCCTGCTGGTCCAGATCAACCCGCTCCAGCGCAAGGATCTGCCGACCAAGGCGCGCGACATCCAGGACCGGCTGAACGAGATCACCTTCAACGCCTCGCTGATGCGCGAGCTGCGCGCGATCGACTTCGTCAACCGGCTGGTCGATGGCGGCAAGCTCGACAAGACCGAATACAAGCGCGTGCTGATGCACCGGATCGACGGCGGCCCGCCACTGGCGGAGATGACCTCGTCCTCGCGGCTCAACGCGGACTGGGATTTTCTTCTGCGCCTGCGCGACATCGGCCGGGCGGCGGCCAAGCGCTGGCTGAAGCGCAATTACGAGGCGATCGGCACGGTCGGGACCCTCGACCTGAAGGCGGCGTTCTCGTAGAGAACGCGCGATATCTCACCAGCCCTCATCCTGAGGAGCGGGCGCAGCACGCGTCTCGAAGGATGCTCCAGATGGTTCGCGAGCCTCCTGAAGCATCCTTCGAGACGCCGCTTTCGCGACTCCTCAGGATGAGGGCTCAAGGCCCCATCTCCCTCGCCTCATCCGATCCCGGCGAAGCCACGCGAAAGGTCGTCCCATGTCCCAGCTCATCGTCACCGCCGGCCCCTTCACCTTCGAGGCCAAGCTCGAACTCGAGAACGCGCCCAAGACCTGCGCCGCCTTCCTCCGGCACATGCCTTTCACCAGCAAGATCGTGCATGTGCGCTGGAGCGGCGAGGGCGTCTGGATGCCGCTCGGCGAGCTCGATTTCGGCGTCGGCTACGAGAACCACACCAGCTATCCGGCTCCCGGCCAGATCATCCTCTATCCCGGCGGCATCAGCGAGACCGAGATCCTGCTCGCCTATGGCGGCGTGCACTTCGCCAGCAAGATGGGCCAGCTCGCCGGCAACCACTTCATCACCCTGACCTCGGGGCTGGAGAACCTCTACACGCTGGGCCGCAAGACGCTCTGGGAGGGCGCGCAGGAGATCAAGTTCGAGATGGTCTGAGGGTCTGCTGCGGCACCGGCGCCCACGGGCCCCGTCATCCTGGACAAGCAGCGAAGCTGCGCAGGCCGGGACCCATCATAGGGCATTGTCGCGCTCGATGATGGATCCCGGGACGGCCAGCGGCCGCCCAGGATGACGGTCGTGCTTCCGCATCCGACGTCCTTCGTGTCACGCCGCCGGCTGCGGCTCACCCTCCGCCGGCGGCTCTCCCGCCCCGCACAGCGCCAGCATGGCGCGGGCGATCTCGGCCTCGCCCATGATCGTCAACGTCGCGCCGCATTTGGTGAGATGCGCGACCTCGGCGTCCGAATGGGCCCGGGCGACGATCGGCAGGGCCGGGTTGTCGCGCCGTGCCTGCTCGCAGACCTGGCCGGCCTCGAAGCTCTGCGGGATGGCGACGAAGAGCCGCTTGGCCCGGCCGAGCCCGGCGGCCGCCAGCACCGCCGGGTCGGCGGCGTTGCCGCGCAGGAGTTCGGCGCCGTCGCGTTTGGCGATCGCGACCGCGTCGCCCTGTTCCTCGATCACCAGCACGGTTTCGCCGCGCGCCAGAAGGCCGGCGCCGAGCAGCGCGCCGACGCGGCCATAGCCGACGACGACCATGTGGTCGGACAAGGTGGTGGGCACGATGTCCAGTTCGGGCTCCAACTCCGTCGCGGTGGCGGGGGCGGCCTCCGCAGGAGCGGGTTTCTGCCTGACGGAGCCGGTCTCGCCGACGAACCGATCGACAAGGGCAAAGAGCACCGGATTGAGCAGGATCGAGAGGATCGCGCCGGCGAGGATCAGGTCGCGCGCTTGCGCCGGCAGGATTGCCAGCGAGACGCCGAGCCCCGCCAGGATGAAGGAGAATTCGCCGATCTGCGCCAGCGAGGCCGAGATCGTCAGCGCCACCGCGTTCGACTTGCCGAAGGCGCGCATGATCAGCCAGGCGGCGAGCGATTTGCCGATCAGGATGATCGCCAGCGTCGCCAGCAGTGGCCCCGGCGCCCGCAGCAGGATCCCGGGGTCGAACAGCATGCCGACCGAGACGAAGAAGAGCACGGCGAAAGCATCGCGCAGCGGCAGCGATTCCTCCGCCGCGCGCTGGCTCAGCGGGGATTCGCTCAGGATCATGCCGGCGAAGAAGGCGCCGAGCGCGAAGGAGACGCCAAACAGGCTGGCGGCGATGAAGGCGACGCCGAGCGCCACCGCCAGCACGGCGAGGCGGAAGAGCTCGCGCGAGCCGGTATGGGCGACCCAGTGCAGGATCCAGGGGATCACGCGCCGGCCGACGACCAGCATGAAGGCGATGAAGGCGACGACCTTCATCAGGGTGAAGCCGAGCACGCCCCACAGGCCGAGATCGAACTGGCCCGACAGCGGCGAGGGCATGCCGGGCTGCGCGCCGCGCAGGGCCTCGGCGACGGCGGGGATCATGACCAGCGCCAGAACCATGGCGAGGTCTTCGACGATCAGCCAGCCGACCGCGATCTTGCCCTTCTCGGTCTGGACGAGGCGGCGTTCCTGCAGGGAGCGCAGCAGCACGACCGTGCTCGCCACCGAGAGCGCCAGGCCGAAGACGAAGCCCGCTACCCACGTCCAGCCCATCAGATAGCCCAGCCCCATGCCGAGCAGCGTGGCCGTGCCGATCTGGACGAGGGCGCCGGGCACCGCGATCGCCTTGACCGAGAGCAGGTCCTTCAGGGAAAAATGCAGGCCGACGCCGAACATCAGCAGGATGACGCCGATCTCGGCGAGTTCGTTGGCGAGGTTCTGGTCTGCGACGAAGCCCGGCGTGAACGGGCCGACCGCCACGCCGGCGACGAGATAGCCGACGAGCGGCGAGATCCGAAGCTTGTGGGCCAGCGCCCCGAAGACGAAGGCGAGGCCGAGGCCCGCGACGAGAATGGCGATCAGCGGGCCGTGATGCATGGTTCTCCCAAACGATGCGCGGTGACGAGGGGCGGCGGGGCAGACCATGCCGGCTGCGCCGCGTGATTTCAACCGCGCGCGGTCAGGCCTTCGGCTTCTCCAGGAGGATCTGTCCCTGCTTCTCGACGCCGATCTTGAGCTTCTCTGCGAACATGGCGAGCATCCAGGGCAGCACCATCTCCACACGGACGAGCGCCTGCTCGACATCGAGACGGCCGCGGACGGTGTAGCCCAGCGCCGCCACACCGAAATGCAGGCTGTCGCCCTCCCAGCGCTCCTCGACGAGCTGCATCTTCACGACACCCAGCCGGTCGCGAATGCGGTCGATGCCCTCGCGCAGGCGCGCAGTGGCACCCTCGCGGCCGAGGTCATGCGAGACGGAGATGGTAACGGGCTTGGCCATGACGCTCCATGCGCGATTGCGAACGCGGCTGCTGACAATGGGGAGGCGGAACCGCAATTTCCAGACGATCGCCGGATCGGCGTCACGCTTACGCGCAGGCGCCTGCGGCGGTCCGCGGCCAGCCGCAGCGCGTGGCGGCTGGCTGGATCGCCGCGCGTCAGGCGCTGCGTTCGTGCAGGGTGCGCTGGCCGCGCTCGGTGATCTGCCAATGTTCGCCGGCCGGTTCGACCAGGCCGAGGCTTTCGAGGATCCTCAGCATCGCGTCGTCGAAGACAAAGCGCTGGGTCTGCTCCCCGATGCTCTCCAGAGCGATCCATTGGGGATCCGACATCACGCCGGGATGCTGGGTCAGGAGGTGCTGAATGGCCATGAGCGTCTCCTTTCGCTGGCGGGCCACGATATTCGCAGCCAATCGCGGCCGGGTGATGGCCGCATGCGGATGATGAGCGTCGAAACTGTTTCCAGCCTTGTGCGCAGCGGCTTTCTCGCCGCGGCCGGGAACTCTCGGGGCCGTGGCCCGTTTTGTCGGCAACAGCTCGCCAACGCCGCCCGATGGACACCGTCGGCGGCGGGCGCGGCTTCGAGACCTTTGTCCGCTAAATGGAGATTTCGCGATGGCGACCATGAACAGCTTCCCGCCCGACGTGCCCAAGGATCTGGACGAGGCGCAAGACGACATCGAGGGCGCCGTCGGCACCGTGCGGGCCAAGGCCTCCAACCTTGCCGACAAGGCGACCGAGACCGTGCGCGACGGCTACTACCGCGCCAAGGACGCGCTCACCGAGGCCGACCCGGCCGAGATGGTGCGCGAAGGCGGCGAGGCGGTTCGCGATGCCGTCGAGCGGCATCCGCTCGCCGCCTTCGGGCTTGGCGCGCTCAGCGTCGGCCTGATCGCCTGGGCGACCTTGCGCGGTTCGTCGTCCGCGTCGCGCTTCGAGCGCTACGAGCCCGAATACGGCCGTCTGCGCAGCCTTTTCGACAGCTATCGCCACGAGGCCGCCGATACAGGCGAGAGCGCACTCAAGAGCAGCGAGAAGTGGCTGCGCAGCCATGGCTCGTCGGCGCGTGACCACGCACGCGACTATGCCAGCCAGGCGCGCGACTATGCCGATTACGGCGGGCGCATGATCGCCAAGCGGGCCGAGCGCGAGCCGGTCGCAGCGCTGCTGGGCGTCGGCATTGCCGTCTACTTCATCGGGTCGCTGATCGCCTCGGCGACCGCCAGCGACAGCCCCCCGGCCCGTCGGCGCACGACCAAGCGCTGACGACGCTCGCGAACCGGCCGGAAGGCCGGATCGCGTCGTCGTTTTAAAAAAAGCCCTGCCGCATCGCTGCGGCAGGGCTTCTTCATGTCAGACGCGGATGGCTGGAGCCATCCCGGGGCGGTGGCTCACCACCAGCCGCCGCCGTAGTACCCGCGGCGGTAATAGCCACGGCCGTAATAGCCACGATCGGCGGAGGCCGCGATCGCGCCGCCGATGACGCCGGCGGCGACACCTGCCGTGACCGCGCTGGCGGTCTCGTTGGAGGCGCGGCGGTTCTCGACATAGTTGGCGGAGCGGCACTGCTGATAGGCACGGGTGCCGGGGCGGAAGCCCTGAGACTCGCAGGTGATCTCGGCGTCGGCGAGTGACTCCTGCGCCGTCTGGCAGCCGGCGAGCAGCGTCGCCAAAGCTCCGACAATCAGAATGGTACGCATTTCTTGTCCCTTTTTGCAGCCTCCCAAAGGCTGTCGGGGACTAAAATGCAGGACCTGGGGGAGGTCAAGCACAACAGCGCCATTTGGAAACAAATCCCTGGCTCGCGTGACGGCAAAGCCGCGTGCTCACGCCCAGTATCCCGGCGTCCGCGACGAAGATCGGTTGCGGCGCGGCCTCGGCCCCGCTCAACCAGCCTTGCGGGCGGGCTTCTCGACGGGCTTGCCCGAGCGCACCAGGCTTTCGATCTCGAGCGGCGGCATGCCGGATTTCTCGGCGATGAGCCGGTCCTGCTCCATGATGGCGTCGCGGGCCGGCTCGTCCCCGTCGAGCCCGCCTAGCAGCTCGGTCGGCACCCGCCGGTTGGAACGGCGCGAGCCGTCGACATAGACGACGTCGAACATCACGAACTCAGCCTCGAGCGGCTTCGACTTCTTGCGGGCCATGACAGGCTCCTCTTGAACGCGGGTCGCCCCGGGATCGCCCGGCGTGGTCACGGCGGCGCGTCGCGAGAGCGCGCGCTGCCGAAGCGAGGGGCGGACCGGAGGTTGATGCTGGGACGCCTAGCCCATGGCGGCGCGCCGTGCAATCGCGTCCGCCCTGTCGAATCCGCAGGCGCCCCCGCCCGGCACGGGCTTGCCGAACGCCGCCCGACGTCCTTAGCTCGCCCTCATCCGCCCGCGTCCCTGCAGGGCGCGAGGCCACCGTTCGGCGCGCCGGTGCCGGTCGTGGCGACGTTTTCCACGCGAAAGGGCCCTCGTGAAAATCCTGATCTTCGGTGGCGTCGGCTTCGTCGGTCTCAACATCGCCGAGATGTCCCTGCGCGCCGGGCATGATGTCGCGGTCTTCGACCGCGCGCCGGTGCCCGAAGCTGCCGCCCAGTTTTTTGCCGGCCTGCCGGGGCGGTTCGAGGCGATCCTGGGGGACGTCACCGACGAGACCGCTGTCGCCGAAGCGGTGCGTGCGGGCACCGACATCGTGTTGATGGGGGCGGCGATCACCGCAGGCCGCGCACGCGACGCCAGCGATCCGGCCACGACACTCAAGGTCAATCTGCTGGCGCAGGTGCCGATCCTCGCAGCCGCGCGGGCGGCCGGGGTGCGCCGCGTCATCAATCTGAGTTCGGCGGCGGCCTATGGCGCGGCTGGCGAGCGACTGCCTCAACTCGACGAGGCGACGCCGGGCGATCCGGTCGGGCTCTATGCCATCACCAAATGGGCGAGCGAACGCGTCGGCGCGCGGCTTGGCGATCTCTGGGGTCTCGACGTCGTCAGCCTGCGGCTGAGCGGCGTCTTCGGTCCCTGGGAGCGCGCCACGGGTGTGCGCGACACGCTGAGCCCGCATTGCCAGATCCTGGCGGCGGCTGTGGCGGGCGAGGCGGCGATCCTGCCGCGGCCGGGCCTGCGCGACTGGATCTATGCGCCCGATGTCGCCGATGCGGTGTTGGCCGTGACGGGCGCTTCGACGCTGGCGCACGGCGTCTACAATGTCTCGACCGGGCGCCGCTTCACCCTGCTCGACTGGGGCACGCGGCTGGCGAAAGCCTTCCCGGGTTTCGTTTGCCGGCTGGCGGCGCCCGGCGAGGCTGCGACGATCGACTTTCACGGCCCGACCGACCGCGCGCCCATGGCGGTGGCCCGGATCGCGCAGGATCTCGGCTGGCACGCGACAACGGACGATCTGGAGACGGCCGACAGGCTCGCGGCCTGGTGGCACACCCACGGACGGACCATGGAGACGGGACGATGAAACTCGCCGGGAAGACGGCACTGGTGACGGGCGCGGGCTCCGGCATCGGCCAGGCGATCGCGCTTCTGTTCGCGGCCGAGGGGGCGCAAATCGCGCTGGTCGACCGTAACGAGGACGGCCTCGCCGAGACGCAGGCGCAGATCGCGGCGGCGGGCGGCGCGGCGATCATCCAGCGCGGCGATGTCGGCGAGACGGGCTTTGCCAGTGCGGCGGTCGCGGCCTGCGCTGAACGCTTCGGTGGGCTCGATGTGCTGGTCACGGCGGCGGGCTACTCCTGCGGCGGCACGGTGACGACGACGGCTCCCGAGGACTGGGACGCGGTGTTCCGCGCCAATGTCGGCGGCACCTTCCTGTTCGCGCGTGCCGCGATCCCGCTGATGCAGGCGCGCGGCGGCGGGGCGATCGTCACCTTCGCCTCGCAGCTCGCGCTCGCCGGCGGGCGCGGCAACAGCGCCTATATCGCGGCCAAGGGCGCGATCCTCAGCCTGACGCGGACGATGGCGCTGGACTATGCGGCGGACGGGATTCGCGTGAACGCGATTGCGCCCGGCGCCATCGACACGCCGATGCTGCGGCGCAGCTTTGCCCGCCATGCCGATCCCGAGCCGATCCGCGAGGCCTCGCGCAACCGCCATGCGATGAAGCGCTTCGGCCGGGCCGAGGAGGTCGCGCAGGGCGCCCTCTATCTCGCCAGCGCTGCCTCTTCCTTCAGCACGGGCACGACGCTCGTCGTGGATGGCGGCTGGCTGGCGGCCTGAGCCTGTCGACAGGCCGCGCGAACGGCGCAAGATTGTCCGGCATGAAGGCTGCATTCGGGGCGAGCATGAAACATGATGGCCTCTCCGTTCTCGAAAGCCGCGTTGCGGCCGACCTCGCCCGCACGGCGCATCCGCGCGCGCCCTGGCTGAAACCCGTCGCGGCGCCGGACGGAACGCCCGCCCATGACGTCATTATCGTCGGCGGCGGCCAGTCCGGGCTCGCCACGGCCTTCGGGCTGCTGCGCTCGCGCGTCGACAACATCCTCGTGCTAGACAAGGCGCCGGCCGGGCAGGAGGGGCCCTGGCGCTCCTATGCGCGGATGCACACGCTGCGCAGCCCGAAGGATTTCACCGGCCCCGACCTCGACATGCCCTGCCTGACCTACCAGTCCTGGCACGAGGCGAAGTTCGGTACCGACAGCTGGGACGAGCTTGCCCTGATCCCGAAGGGGCACTGGGCGGATTATCTCGACTGGTATCGCCATGTCACCGGCATCCCCGTGCGCAACGAGGCAGAGGTGGTCGACATCGCG
The DNA here is from genome assembly GCF_030695125.1 of Allobosea sp. Lineage (GTDB taxonomy): Bacteria > Pseudomonadota > Alphaproteobacteria > Rhizobiales > Beijerinckiaceae > Allobosea. Next base: position 36,512 of record NZ_JAUYTP010000078.1, read on the forward strand.
CCCGCCGGCGGCCTGCTCGCGGTGACGGTGCGCAGCGGCGGGCAGACGCAGCGCCTGCACGCCCGCAAGATCGTGCTCGCGACCGGCCAGGAGAGCATGGGCGACTGGAGCCTGCCGGCGCTGATCGCGGCGCTGCCGGCGGGGCGGCGCGCGCACAGCGCCGAGCCGATCGATTTTCGGGCACTGGCGGGCAAGCGCGTCGCCGTGATCGGGGCGGGAGCCTCGGCCTTCGACAACGCCGCGACCGCGCTCGAGGCTGGGGCGGCGGAGGTTCATCTGCTCTGCCGGCGCAAGGAGATCCAGGTGGTGCAGCCCTATCGCTGGCTGACCTTCCGCGGCTTCCTGCGCCATCTCGGCGATCTCGACGATGCCTGGCGCTGGCGCTTCATGAGCGCGGTGATGGGCCTGCGCGAGGGCTTTCCGCAGGCGACCTATGACCGCTGCGCCGACCACGACGCCTTCCGGCTGCATCTGGGGGCGCCGGTTCTGAGCGCTGTCGACGGGTCCGGCGGCGTCGAACTGGCGACGCCCACGGGTTCGCTGGCGGTGGATTTCGTGATCTGCGCCGCGGGCATCGAGATCGACCTCTCGGCGCGGCCCGAGCTGTCGCGCTTTTCCCGCAACATCGCGACCTGGGCCGATCGCTACACCCCGCCGGCTGCCGAGCGGGACGACCGGCTCGGCCGCTTTCCCTATCTCGGCGACGATTACGCGCTGACCGAGCGCGTGCCGGGCGCGACGCCCTGGATCGCCGACATTCATCTCTTCAGCATCGCCTCGACGATGAGCTTCGGCGCCTCGGGCTCGTCGATCAACGCGATGACGACCGCCGTGCCGCGGCTGGTGTCGGGTCTGACGCGGGGGCTGTTCCGCGCCGATGTCGAAAAGCTGTGGGAGGAATTCCAGGCCTATGACGTGCCGCAGGCGGTGGTGCGGCACCCAGCAGGCCAGCCCGCATCCTGAGTCGCGGGGCATGGCACCGGCCTTGCATAATGTTCCGTTCGGAACCAACCTGTCGATCGTCACCAAAAAAAAGCGAGGGGATCATCATGAGCATCTTGAGGACCGTCGGCCTTGCCGCGGCGCTGCTGTCTTCGACCGCCCTGCCGGCGCTGGCGCAGACCCGCGCCGAGACGCTGCGCCATGTCACCGGCGCCGCGATCAACACGCTCGACCCCAACATTCCGGGCTCGACCCGCGAGGCCTTCGGCCTGTCGCTGTTGACCTATGACCGCCTGCTCTCCTTCGGGAAGAAGCAGCTCGACGGCAAATGGGTCTTCGATCTCGACACCTTCAAGCCGGAGCTGGCCGAGAGCTACACGGTCAGCCCCGACGGGCTGAAGATCACCTTCAAGCTGCGCAAGGACGCCAAGTTCCATGACGGGACGCCGGTGACCGCCGAGGACGTGAAGTGGTCGCTCGACCGCGCGGTGACCGCCAACGTGCTCGGCAAGGGCCAGCTCCTGACGGGCTCGCTGACCAGCCCCGACCAGTTCAAGGTCGTCGACGCGCACACCTTCGAGGTGACGCTGCCCAAGCCGGACAAGCTGGCGCTGGCCAACCTCGCCGTGGTCTATCCGGTGATCTTCAACTCCAAGCTCGCCAAGTCGAAGGCGACCGCCGAAGATCCCTGGGCGCTGGCCTGGCTGAAGGAGAACACCGCCGGCTCCGGCGCCTACATCATCGAGAGCTTCAAGCCCGGCGAGACCACGATCCTGCGCCGCAACCCGGACTGGAACCGCGGCTCGGCCGAGAAGCCCGCCGCCTTCAAGCGCATCATCACCCAGACGATCCCCGAGGCTGCGACCCGCGCCAACCTCGTCGAGAAGGGCGATGCCGACATCGCCATCGACCTGCAGGCGACGGACGCCGCCGATCTCGAGAAGAAGGGCAAGCTGAAGGTCATCTCGACGCCGCAGTACAACGCCATCACCTTCGTCTCGTTCAACAACCAGATGGCGCCCTTCGACAAGCTCGAGGTGCGCAAGGCGATCGCCGCCGCGCTGCCCTATGAGGACATGTTCAAGGCTGCGCTGTTCGGGCGCGGCGCGCCGCTCTACGGCGCGACCTGGGCGGACGGCAAGGCCCCGACCGGCGCCGTCTTCCCGATCCCGCAGCCGGTGAAGACCGACCTCGTGGAGGCCAAGAAGCTGCTGACCGCGGCGGGCTTCCCCGACGGGTTCTCGACCACCTTCTCCTTCAATGTCGGGCAGGCCGGCACGGCCGAGCCGATGGCGGCGCTGCTGAAGGAATCGCTCGCCAAGATCGGCATCAAGGTCGACATCCAGAAGCTGCCGGACGCGCAGATGTCGACGCTGATCAACGAAAAGAAGGTGCCGTTCTTCACCGAGGGCATCGTCGCCTGGCTGCCCTCGATGGATTACTTCTACCGCAACTTCTACATCGGCCCGATCCGCTGGAACTACTCCTCGATCAACGATCCGCAGATCACGGAATGGGCGCAGGCGGCCCGTTTCGAGCCGGATGCGGCCAAGTACGCGGCGCTGGGCAAGCAGCTCAACACGCGGCATTTCGAGCTGATGCCGCAAATCCCGCTCTGGCAGCCCTCGCAGGACGCGGTGATGGCGCCTTCCGTCGAAGGCTATGTCTACCAGTTCCACCGCCAGATCGACTTCCGGGATCTGAGCCGGAAGTGATGTTGGGCTGAGTGGCTCGCAAACGCACACCGTCATCCTGGGGCTTCGCGCATGCGAAGTCCCGGGATCCATCATAAAGCACTGCGGTGCCCTATGATGGATCCCGGCCTGCGCCGCTTCGCGGCTTGTCCAGGGTGACGGTGAGGAATTGATCAAGGGCGAGCGAGACAACACATGTCGCAACTCTCCACCACCGCCAAACGGGCCGGCTGGCGCTTCGCATCGTCGCTGCCGGCGCTGTTTGGCGTGCTGGTCTTCACCTTCCTGCTGATGCGGGTGCTGCCGGGCGATCCGGCGGTGTTCTTCGCGTCGGGCCCCAGCGCGGGCAAGGAAGAGATCGAGATGATCCGCAAGCAGATGGGCCTCGACAAGCCGGTGCCCGAGCAACTCGTGCGCTATCTCGGCGATATCGGCGCGGGCAATCTCGGGCGTTCGCTGACGACGGGGCAGCCGGTGCTGGCGGATCTGAAATCGCGGCTGCCGGCCTCGCTGGAGCTGACCTTCTCGGCGCTGCTGATCGCGCTTGTGACTGCGATCCCGCTCGGGGTGGCGGCGGCGCTGCGGCAGGGCTCATGGGTCGATCACATCGTGCGCTTCATCTGCGCGCTCGGCGTCTGCGTGCCGACCTTCGTGTCGGGGCTTTTGCTGATCTACGCCTTCTATTACCTGCTTGGCATCGCGCCCGATCCGACGGGCCGGGTCGACATCTTCACCTCGCTGCCGCCGCGCCTGACCGGCTTCCTGCTGATCGACTTTGCCGTCGCAGGCGACTGGGAGGGCTGGCGCGCCGCGGCCTCGCAACTCGTGCTGCCGGCCTTCACCATGGCGCTGTTCGTGGTGGCGCCGCTGGCGCGCATCACGCGGGCCGCGATGCTGGCCTCGCTCGGCAGCGATTTCGTCCGCACGGCGCGCTCGCTGGGCCTGCCGCCGTCCAAGGTCATCGTCACCTATGCGCTCAGGAACGCGCTTTTACCGGTGCTGACCATCGCCGGCATCGTGTTCTCGACCATGCTGGGTGCCAATGTCCTGGTCGAGAAGGTGTTCTCCTGGCCCGGTGTCGCCTCCTATGCGCTCGATGCGCTGCTCTCCTCCGACTATGCGCCGGTGCAGGGCTTCGTGCTGCTGATGGCCTCGATCTTCGTCGTGGTGAACCTGACCGTGGACGTGCTCTACGGCATCGCCGATCCCAGGGTGTCGGTGGAATGAGGGGCTTTCATACGCGCGTCATGGTCGGGCTTGACCCGACCATCTCGGAAACGAGCCTCTCCTGCTTGAGATTCTCGGGTCTGCGCTTCGCTTCGCCCGAGAATGACGGGACGGGCTCACCCGGTCGTGGGTTCCGGGTTCGCGCCCGTGGCGCGCCCCGGAAAGACAAGGGGGCGGTGTACCCATGACCTCCTCCACCCTCCGCCACACCGTCTGGATCCTGCGCGGCAATCCGGTCACCGCCATTGCGGCCGCCGGCGCCTTCATCCTGTGCCTGCTCGCTATCATCGGCCCCTGGATCGTGCCGTTCGACCCGATCGCGTCCGACGTCGCCAATGCGCTGCAGCCGCCCAGTGCGAAATACTGGGCGGGGACCGACCAGCTCGGCCGCGACGTGTTCAGCCGGCTGATCGTGGCGACCCGGCTCGATCTTGCCATCGCGGCGTCGGCGGTGAGCCTGTCCTTCGTGCTCGGTGCGGTGGTCGGCGCGCTCTGCGGCTATACCGGCGGGCGGCTCGACCGCTATGTCGGGCGCTTCGTCGACGTGCTGATGGCCTTCCCGCTCTTCGTGCTGGCGATGGCGATGGTGGCCGCGCTCGGCAACCGGGTCGAGAACATCGTCATCGCCACCGCGATCATCAACCTGCCGTTCTACATCCGCTTCGCCCGGGCGGAGGTGAATGTCCGGCGCAATGCCGGCTGGGTGGAAGCCGCGCGCGCCAGCGGCGACAGCCATGTCTCGGTGGTCCTGCGCTTCCTCCTGCCGAACGTGCTGCCGGCGATGGCGGTGCAGGTCTCGCTCAATCTCGGCTGGGCGATCCTGAACGCGGCGGGCCTCTCATTCATCGGGCTGGGCGTCTCCGCCCCGACGCCGGAATGGGGCATCATGGTCGCGGAAGGCGCGCGCTTCATCTCGACCGGCAAATGGTGGCTCGTCGCCTTTCCGGGGCTGGCGCTGATGCTGACCGTGCTCTGCTTCAACCTGCTCGGCGACGGCCTGCGCGACATCCTCGACCCGCGGATGCGGACGTGATCATGCCGGCTTTTCTCGGAAACACGGCGTCATCCTGGACAAGCGGCGCAGCCGCGCAGCTCCGGGATCCATCGAAGGGCGACAGCGCTCTAGGATGGATCCCGGGCCTTCGGCCCAGGATGACGGCGCGGTTTGGCTGGGCGTCAGAGTTTTGACAGTGAACGTTTCCGAAACCGCCCCGCTGCTCGCCATCGAAGACCTCCACGTCACCTTCTCGACGCGGCGCGGGCTGGTCGAGGCCGTGCGCGGCGTGTCCTTTTCGGTCGCGGCGGGCGAGACGCTCGGCGTCGTCGGCGAGAGCGGCTCCGGCAAGTCGGTGACCGCGTTTGCGGTGACGCGGTTGCTCGATGCGTCGGGCCGAGTCAGCCAGGGCCGCATCCGCTTTGCCGGCGAGGACATCACCAGAGCCTCCTCGAAGCAGCTGCGCCGCATCCATGGCGCGGCGATATCGATGATCTTCCAAAACCCGCGGGGCGCGCTGAACCCGATCCGCACGGTCGGCCAGCAGATCGCAGACGCGATCATGGCGCATGAGCCGATCTCGGCGGGCGCGGGCCGGGCGCGGGCGCTCGAGCTGCTCAAGGCGGTGCTGATCCGCGAGCCCGAGAAGCGGCTCGACGCCTATCCGCACGAGCTCTCCGGCGGCATGTGCCAGCGCGTCATGATCGCCATGGCGATCGCCTGCGCCCCCAAGCTCCTGATTGCCGACGAGCCGACGACGGGGCTCGACGTCACCACGCAGAAGACGGTGATGGACCTTCTCGCCAAGATCACCGCCGAGCGCGGCATGGCGATGATCCTGATCACGCATGATCTCGGGCTGGCCTCGCGCTACTGCCAGCGCGTCTGCGTGATGGAACAGGGCCAGGTGGTCGAGGAGGCGCAGCCGCTGTCGCTGTTCAGCGCGCCGCAGCACCCCTACACCAAGCGCCTCGTCGCGGCCTCGCCGACCGCGACTTCGACGATCGCGGATCTCGCGCCGGAAGCGCTTTTGCCGTCAGCCGTCTCCCATAGCCCTCATCCTGAGGAGGCCGCGCCAGCGGCCGTCTCGAAGCATGGTTCAGCGGTCCCGGAGCCTTCTGGAGCATCCTTCGAGACGAAGCCTGTGGCTTCTCCTCAGGATGAGGGCTCGGGGAAGAAGCCCGCCCCCGGCACGCCGCTGCTGCTCGAAGTCCAGAACCTGGTTAAGCGCTACGACCGCGGCGTGGTCGCGGTGAACGACGTCTCCTTTGCGATCCGGGCCGGGGAGAGCCTCGGGCTCGTCGGCGAATCCGGCTCGGGCAAGAGCACGATCTCGCGGCTGGTCTGCCGGCTGATCGACGCCAGCGAGGGCGAGATCCTGTTCGACGGCCAGGCGATCGGCACGCTGCCGGCGCGCGATTTTCATCGCTCGCCGCTACGCAAGGACATCCAGATCGTCTTCCAGGACCCGACCGACAGCCTCAACCCGCGCTTCAACGCCTTCGACTGCATCGCCCATCCGCTGCGACGGCTGCTGAACATGAAGGACGGGGCGGCACTCACCGCACGCGTCAGCGAATGTGCGGAGCGCGCCGGGCTGCCGAGCAGCCTGCTGGAGCGCTTCCCCCATCAGCTCTCGGGCGGGCAGAAGGCGCGTGTCGGCATCGCGCGCGCCATCGCCTGCCGGCCGCGGCTCCTGATCCTCGACGAGCCGACGGCGGCGCTCGACGTCTCCGTCCAGGCGGTGATCCTGCAGCTGCTCGACCGCTTGAGGCGCGAGGACGATCTGGCGCTGCTCTTCGTCAGCCACGACCTCAACGTCGTCCGGATGATGTGCGAGCGCACCGTGGTGATGCAGAACGGCGCCATCGTCGAGCAGGGCGAGAGCCTGGCGCTGTTTGCCGCGCCGCAGACCGATTATGCCCGGACCTTGCTCGAGGCGGTCTTGCATCTCGGCGGGCCGACCGTGCGCTGAGGCGGTCGATCCGGCCTTGAAATTGCGGCAAAGCGGCGGATCATGGCGCCCGATGTTTCGTCACCGCCCGAGGACAGCCTTCATGCCCCGTCTCCCGCTGCTGCCCGCTCTGGCGCTGCCCCTCCTGCTCGGCGCCTGCGCGATCCCGACCTCGCGCTCCAACATCGTCGTGCTGACCGAGAACAAGAGCGTGGTCGAGCCCTGCACCAAGCTCGGCGAGATCGACGGCGCCTCGGAGCTGCATGCGATCCTGGTGCTCGACAAGGCGCGCGAAGCGGCGATCTCGCGGCTGAAGATCCGCGCGGCCGACATGGGCGGCACCCATGTCCTCAGCAGCGTCGCCGACATCAAGTGGAAGGGGCCGTCCACCACGGGGACGGTCTACAAATGCGGCGCGTGAGGGGTCTCGTCATGGTCGGGCTTGACCCGACCATCTCCGGCTCCAGCCTTCTCGTCCCGAGGTTCTCGGGTCAAGCCCGAGAACGACGCCAAGACGTCGGCCGCCTCACAGCCTCGTCAGCCACTCGTGCTCGGCGGCGTTGTGGAATTTCCAGGTCCGCTTCGGGCCGGCCATGACGTTGAGATAATAGAGGTCGTAGCCGTGGCAGGTGGCGCAGGGGTGGTAGCCCCTGGGCACCAGAACGACGTCGCCATCCTCGATCGCCATGGCTTCGTCCAGGCTGCGGTCGTGCGTGTAGACGCGCTGGAAGCCGAAGCCCTGCGGCGGGTTCAGCCGGTGGTAGTAGGTCTCTTCCAGATAGCTTTCGCGCGGCAGGTCGTCCCGGTCGTGCTTGTGCGGCGGATAGCTCGAGGTGTTGCCGGCCGGCGTGATCACCTCGACGACGAGGAGCGAATCCGCCGGCTCGTTCTCGGGGAGGATGTTGGTGACGTGGCGGGTGTTGGAGCCCTTGCCGCGGACCTCCTGGCCGAGATCATCGGGCGCGATCACCCGCACCGGCAGGCCGCCGCCCAGGCCGGGCGCGGTGCAGACCGCCAGCTCCAGATCGGTGGTCGCCGTCACCGACCAGCTTGATCCTTGCGGGACATAGACCGACCAGGGCTTGCCCTCGAAGGGCGACATGCGCTGGCCGAGTTCACCGAGAGCCTGCCCGCCGGCGGCGACGTTGCCCTTGCCGGTCACGAAGACGAGGCAGGCCTCGCGATCACCCGTTGCCGCAGCGACGCTCTCGCCGGCTTTGAGCCGGTGCAGCTCGAAGCCGACATAGGTCCAGCCGGCGCTCTCAGGCGTGACGCGGGTGACGCGGCCGTGGCTGCCGGAGGGGCGGATCTTGAGGTGGGACATGGGGTGCTCCAATCCGGGTTCGTCATGCTCGGGCTCGACCCGAGCATCTCCTGCAAGAGATTCTCGGGTCTGCGCTTCGCTTCGCCCGAGAATGACGCTGGCTTCACACCAGCCCCGCTTCGGTGATGAAGCAGCTGAGATTGGCGTGGCCGAGCTTCGCGTACGTCTTGGGCTCTGCCTTCTTCGGGTCCTGCTCGGCCTCGACGACGATCCAGCCAGAATAGCCCTGCAACTCCTTGAGCACGCGGACATAGTCGATCAGCCCGTCGCCCGGCACGGTGTAGACGCCAGCCAGCACCGACTGCAGGAAGGACCAGTCCTCCTTGTTGGACTGCCACATCACGGCCTCGCGGATGTCCTTGCAATGGACATGGTGGATGCGGGGCTTCCAGTGTCTTGCGATGCGGGCGGGATCGCCGCCGCCCCAGGTGGCGTGGCCAGTGTCGAGCAGGAGCCCGACGGCGTCGCCGGTCACGGCCATGAAGCGGTCGATCTCGGATTCGGTCTGCACCACCGTGCCCATATGGTGGTGATAGACGAGCTGGAGGCCGTATTCGGCTTTCAGGCCTTGAGCGAAGTTCGTGTAGCGCGCGCCGAACGGCGCCCAGCCATCCTTCGCCAGAACCGGGCGGGCCGAGAGCGGCTTGGCCATGTCGGAATGGATCGCGTTCGAGGTCTCGGCGGCGATCAGCACGGTGCAGCCCATGTCGCGCAGCAGGGTGGCGTGAGCCTTCACGGCCGCCATCTCGGCGGCGACGTCGCGGATCAGCAACTCGGTCGAGTACCAGCCGGAGACGAGCGTGTGGCCATGGGCGTCGAGGATCGGCTTCAACGCGGCGGCGGTGCGCGGGAACTTGTTGCCGAGCTCCATGCCGGTGAAGCCGGCCGTGCGGGCCTCGCTGAGGCAGGTCTCGAGCGGAATGTCGCCGCCGATCTCCAGCATGTCGTCATTCGACCAGCCGATGGGGTTTGCGCCGATGCGGATCATGTGTGGGGTCTCTCTTACGTTCGCTGATCGTCTTCGGTCGTCATCCTGGACTTCGCGAAGCGAAGGCCGGGATCCATCGGAGGGCGCTGTTGCCTTGGATGGATCCCGGTCGACCTGCGGTCGCCCAGGATGACGGCGCGATTATCCGGGCTTCAGATACCAATCGTCTGCCGCTTGCGGCGCTCGTCATAGCTTGCCCGTGCGGCGCGGACTTCGGCGCGTTCGCTGACCTCCGGCACCGCGACATCCCACCAGGCGCCGCCAGCGCCGGTCGAGACCAGCGGGTCGGTGTCGATGACGACGACCGTGGTGCGGGTGTTCGCTTTCGCCTGGGCGAGCGCGGTTTCCAGCTCCGCGATCGAGCCGGCCTTCAGCGCGATCGCGCCGAGGCTTCCGGCATGGGCGACGAAGTCGATCTCGGGCAGGGTCTCATGCCGGGCGTCCTTGAGCAGGTTGTTGAAGGAGGCGCTGCCGGTCGCGTTCTGGAGACGGTTGATGCAGCCGAAGCCGCGGTTGTCGAGCAGCACGATGGTGAGCTTGAGGCCGAGCATCACCGAGGTCGCGATCTCGGAGTTCATCATCAGATAGGAGCCATCGCCGACCATGACGACGACCTCGCGGTCGGGCCGCGCCATCTTGGCGCCAAGCCCGCCGGCGATCTCGTAGCCCATGCAGGAGAAGCCGTATTCGGCGTGGTAGGAGCCGGGCGAGCCCGCCTGCCAGAGCTTGTGCAATTCGCCGGGCAGCCCGCCGGCCGCATGTAGCAGGATGACCTCCGCGCCGAGGCTGCGCTGGACGGCGCCGATGACCTGCGCGTCCGAGGGGAGCGCCGCATTGGTCGCGGCGGTGACGGCCTGCGCCTCCTGGCGCCAGGCGGCCTTGCCGGCCTTGGCGCCGGTGGTCCAGCTGGCGGGTGCCTGCCAGCCACCGAGCGCGTCGCGCAGTTCGGCGAGGCCCTCGCGGGCGTCCGCCACCAGCGGCAAGGCGCGGTGCTTGCCGGCGTCGAACGCCTGGACGTTGAGGCCGATCACGCTCTTGCCGGCGGCGAAGAGGGCCCAGGAGCCGGTGGTGAAATCCTGCAGGCGCGTGCCCACCGCGAGGATGAGATCGGCCTCCGCCGCGAGGCGGTTGGCGGCGCCCGTGCCGGTGACGCCGACGGCGGCCATGTTCAACGGCGCATCGTCGGGCAGGGCGGACTTGCCGCCTTGCGTCTCGCAGACGGGGATGCCGGTCTGCGTCGCAAAGCGGGCGAGTTCGTCGCTTGCGCCGGAATAGAGCACGCCGCCGCCGGCCACGATCAGCGGCTGCTTCGCGGCCTTGAGCGCGGCTGCGGCCGCAGCCAGCTCGCCGCGGTCGGGCCGCGGGCGGCGCGGCGTCCAGAGCCGCTCCTCGAAGAAGCTCGCGGGATAGTCATAGGCCTCCGCCTGCACGTCCTGGCAGAGCGCGAGCGTCACCGGGCCGCATTCGGCCGGGTCGGTCAGCACCTGCATGGCGCGCTGGAGCGCCGGGATGATCTGCTCGGGCCGGGTGATGCGGTCGAAATAGCGCGAGACCGGCTTGAAGCAGTCATTGGCGGAGACCGTACCGTCGCTGAAATGCTCAACCTGCTGGAGGACGGGATCGGGGATGCGGTTGGCGAAGACGTCGCCGGGCAGCAGCAGCACCGGCAGGCGGTTGACATGGGCGAGCGCCGCAGCCGTCACCAGATTGGTTGCGCCGGGGCCGATCGAGGTCGTCGCGGCCATGAAGCGGCGGCGCATGTTCGTCTTGGCATAGGCGATGGCCGCATGGGCCATGGCCTGCTCGTTATGGGCGCGGAAGGTCGGCAGGCGCTCGCGCTCCTGCCAGAGCGCCTCGCCGAGGCCTGCGACATTGCCATGGCCGAAGATCGCCCAGACGCCGCCGAAGATGGGCAGGCGCTCCCCGTCGATCTCGGTCATCTGGCGGCTGAGATAGCGCGTCAGCGCCTGAGCCATGGTGAGGCGGATGGTGGCGGTCATGTCGGGTTTCGACTCTCCATCACGAATAACGCTGTCATTCCGGGGCTTCGCGCAGCGAAGAACCCGGAACCCATGACCGGGTGAGCCGGTCGCAATCGGGTTTGAGATGTCTTACCCGGTCGTGGGTTCCGGGTTCGCGCCTGCGGCGCGCCCCGGAATGACAGAGGTGGCGTCCGGCCGAACACGGCCTAGGCCGCCTTCCGGCCACGCGTGGCGAGCCAGAGCTCGGTCAGCGCGCCGAAGCGGCGGGCCATATCGGCGATGGCGGCCTCGTCGTCGATGCGGCCGGCGAGCCAGGCCTCGGCGGCGGCCATGAAGATGGTGCGGCCGACGGCGAAGCCCTTGACGATGGGGGTGGCGGCCGTGGCGGCGAAGCCGGCCTCCAGCGCCTCGGCGGGGGCGTCGAGCCCGAGCAGCAGCACGCCGCGGCACCAGGGGTCGTTGCGGGCGATGGTCTGCTCGATCGCGGCCCAGGCGGCGGGAGAGGCCTGCGGCTCGAGCTTCCACCAGTCGGGCTTGATGCCGAGGTCGTAGAGCTCCTGCATCGCGCAGGCGATGGTGTCGGGGCCGAGCGGGCCATGCTTGCTGGCGATGATCTCGACCAGCAGCTCCCGGCCGACCTTCCGGGCTGCCTCGAACAGGCCGCGCAGCGTCTCCTGCTGGGCCTGCTTGAGCGCGGGCTCGTCGTCGGGGTGGTAGAAGCACAGCGCCTTGATGCAGTGATCGACCGGCCATTCCGGCAGAGCCGAGCCGATATCCTGGCTTCCCTCAAAGCGCAGCGGCCGCGAGCCCGGTAGCTCGACCGGGCGGCCGAGCCAGGAGAAGGGGTGGCGGGCGAATTCGAACATCGCCTCGCGGCCATGCTTCTCGTCGAGCAGCATGCCGTAGCCCGGCCGGCCGGCCGCGACGCGGGCGGCAGCCTTGACCGCCAGCACCTTGAAGTCGCGGATGCGGGCGGGGTCGGCACCGAGCTTCTGCGCGACCTCTTCCAGTTGGGCGCGGTGGTCGCAGGCGAGCGCCATCAGCGAGGGGATGTCGCGGCGGCGCGTCGTCGCCCAGTGGATGTGGTTGATCGCCTCGTCCTTGCGAAGCGCGCGATGCGGGCTGCCGTTCTTGAGGAAGTACTGCAGCTCCGCGAAGGTCGGGCTCTCGGGCGAGCAGAGCAGGCGCGAGACGGCGAAGGCGCCGCAGGCATTGGCCCAGGTCGCGGCCGTCTGCAGGGTCTCGCCGCCGAGCCAGCCGCGCAGGAAGCCGGACATGAAGGCGTCGCCCGCGCCGAGCACATTGTAGACCTCGATCGGGAAGCCCTTGCCGATGATGCCGTCCTCGAGATCGTCGGAGATTTCGCCCTCATAGACGATGCAGCCCATCGGGCCGCGCTTGAGCACGATGGTGGCGGGGGTGAGCGCGCGGATCGTCTTCAGCGCCGGCAGCAGCTCGCTCTCGCCCGAGGCGATCAGGATCTCCTCTTCGGTCCCGACGACGAGGTCGCAGCCGGGCAGGACGCTTTTCATCCGCTCCGAGACGGCGGCTGAGGCGATGTAGCGGTTGTCGCCGGCGGCATGGCCGGCGAGCCCCCAGAGATTGGGCCGGTAGTCGATGTCGAGGATGACCTTGCCGCTCTGCGCCCGCATCAGCCGCATCGCCTTGCGCTGGGCGGCCTCGGTGTTGGGCCTCGCGAAATGGGTGCCGGTGACGACGACGGCGCGGGCCGTGGCGAGGAAGGCCGCGTCGACGTCCGCCTCCTCCAGCGCCATGTCGGCGCAGTTCTCGCGGTAGAACAGCAGCGGGAAGGATTTGTCGCTCTCGACCGAGAGGATGGCCAGCGCCGTCAGTCGCGTCGGGTCCGTCTTCAGCCCGTCGAGGGTGACGCCCTCGCGGGCGAGCTGCTCGCGCAGGAAGCGGCCGAACTGCTCGTCGCCGACGCGTGTCAGCAGGGCCGAGCGCAGCCCCAGCCGAGCCGTGCCGATGGCGATGTTGGCCGGGCAGCCGCCGACCGATTTGGCGAAGCTGCCGACATCCTCGAGCCGCGAGCCGATCTGCTGGCCGTAGAGATCGACCGAGGCCCGGCCGATGGTGATGACGTCGAGCGTTTGCGCGGGTCCGCCCTGCGGTCCGGCCATGTCGTTCTCCCGGCTTGTCCTGCCCCTGGTCCCGGCTGCGCAGCACGCTCCGGGCGATCCGTCGCTTACGAAATAACAGTTCTACTTTCCAGTCAATTCGGAACGTATGTTCCCGATCTGGACAGCGGCAGCGCGTGTCAGGAGGCGCTGCGTGTGGGTCCGCGTGGCTTGCCGGGCTTGCGGTCCCGGCGCGCGTCGCCGATGCCGACGGCCAGCGCCATCGACAGCGCCATGGTGGCCGAGAGCGTGCGGAAGCCGCCGAAATCGGCCTCCGCGACCTCGAACCAGAGCGTCGCGAACTGGACGAGCGGCGAGAAGGCGCTGTCGGTGATGGCGACGACCGGCACGCCCCGCTCGGAGAGCTGGCGGGCCTCGTCGATCGTCTCGGCCGCATAGGGCGAGAAGCTGACGGCGAGCGCGACGTCGCGCTGGGTCGCGAAGGAGAGGATCTCGGGGCTCAAGCCAGCGGCCGATTCGACGAGCTGGTTGCGCACGCCGAGCTTGCCGAGCGCATAGGCCATGTAGCTCGCCACCGGGTATGAGCGACGTCGCGCCAGAATATAGACCGTCTCCGCCCCGGCGAGCGCTGCGATGGCGCGGTCGAGCTGCGCCTCGTCGAGCGAGCGGGCCATGAGGTCGAGCGAGGTGCCGGACGCGGTCAGGAACCCCTCGAGGATGCGGTGATTGGCACCGTTGCCGCCGACATCGGCGCGCAACGCATTGAGCCGTTCCTCATAGCTCGAATTGCGCTCGCGCAGCCGCTCGCGGAAGACGCTCTGCAGGCTGGTGAAGCCGTCGAAGCCGAGATGCTGGGCGAAGCGCACCAGCGTCGAGGGCTGGACACCGGCAGCGTCCGCGATGCTGGCCGCCGTGCCGAAGGCGATCTCGTCGGGATTGTCGAGCGCATAGGCGGCGACCTGGGCGATCCGCTTTGGCAGCGACTGGCGGCGGGCGAGGATCAGCGATCTCAGGCCGTCGAAATCGCGAGGGGCCGAAAGGGCCGTCTCGTCCGTCATGTAATCGCTCTCCCGGCCGCGCGCCGCGCGTCAGCCCTTCTGGCAGCGTGCGCGGAATGGATCAAGTGTTCCAGAGATGGAACGCGCTGCGGCGTGCGCGCGATCCGGGCTGGATCGGAGGCCGGCGCCATGGCACGCAGCCTGCAGGCGCGGCGCGCCATCCCAAGAGAGCGAGCCCCGATGAAGATTCTGCTGCTGAACCCCAACACCAGCGAGAGCCTGACGACGCGGCTGCGCGATGCGGCGGTGCAGGTCGTGGGCCCTGACACGCAGATCGTGCCCGCGACCGCACCGCGCGGCGTTCCCTACATCTCGACGCGGGCGGAGGCGCAGATCGGCGGCGCGATCGCGCTCGAGATGCTGGCGGAGCGGGCGGGCAGCTATGATGCGGCGGTGATCGCGGCCTTCGGCGACCCGGGCCTGTTTGCGGCGCGCGAATTGTTCGAGGTTCCGGTGGTCGGCATGGCGGAGGCCGCGATGCTGACCGCCTGCATGCTCGGCCGGCGCTTCGCGATCGTCACCTTCGCGAGCGCGCTGGGGCCCTGGTACCAGGAATGCGTCGAGATGCACGGCATGGCCGATCGCTGCGCCGGCATCCGCATGCTCGACGGCGCCTTCCGCTCGATCTCCGACGTGCAGGAGGAGAAGGAGGAGTTGCTGGTCGCGCTCGCCATTGATGCGGTCGCCAGCACGCAGGCCGATGTCGTGATCCTGGCCGGGGCGCCGCTGGCGGGGCTGGCAGCGAAGGTGCGTGAGCGTATTCCCGTGCCCGTCATCGACCAGGTTCAGGCGGCGGTGAAGCAGGCCGAGACGCTGGCGCTGCTGCGCCCGCTCAAGGCGCGCACGGGCAGCTTCGCGCGCCCGGCGGGCAAGGAGAGCGTGGGGCTGGCGGGACCGCTGGCGGACTGGATCGCAAGGCGGGGGTAACCGTCGCAACTTGCAGCCAGAGCCACCCCCGTCATCCTGGACAAGCCGCCCCCGGGTCCTGCCTGCGGCAGGCCCGAGGACAGGCTCCGCGGCGCAGGCCGGGATCCATCATCGGGCTCCGCGGCGCCCGATGATGGATCCCGGTCGGCCTTTGGCCGCCCAGGATGACGGCGCGTTTCAAAGCATGATCGGAATGACGGCAGACCTCTACCCCACCCCGCTCGCGCCGCAGGTCTGGCCGCCATCGACCGGCAGGCAGACGCCGGTGATGAACTTGGCCTCTTCGGAGGCGAGGAAAACGGCCGCGTTGGCGATGTCCCAGGCGGTGCCCATCTTGCCCATCGGCACGAGCGCGTCGCGGGCGGCGACCATCTCCTCGACGGATGGGTACTGCGCGGAGATCTGCTTGTAGATCATCGGCGTGTCGATCAGCCCGGGCATGATGCAGTTCGCCCGGATGCCCTGCCGGGCATACTGCATGGCGATCGCCACCGTCGCCTGGTTCACGGCGGCCTTGGTCGCATAATAGGCGAAATAGGGATAGCCGACCCAGCGGATCGCGGCGATCGAGGAGATGTTGACGATGGCGCCGCCGCCGCCGGCCAGCATATGCGGAATGACGGCCTTGGAGCAGCGATAGACCGGGCCGAGATTGAGGTCGATCGCGGCCTGGAACTGCTCCTCCGACAATTCGACCGGCCCGCCCATATGGGTGACGCCGACATTGTTGTGCAGGATGTTGATGCGCCCGAAGCGCGTCATCGTCGCGGCGACGGCGGCATCGATCGAGTCCTGCCGCGTGACGTCGGCGGCGAGCGCGATGGCGACGCCGCCTTCATCGGCGATGATCTGCGCGGTCTCGTCCGCCGCCGGCTGGCTGATGTCGATGCAGGCGACGCGGGCGCCTTCACGGGCGAAGGCGACGGCGGCCGCCTTGCCGTTGCCCCAGCCCTCGCCGGAGGAGCCGGCGCCGAAGACGACGGCGATCTTGCCCTTGAGCCGGTCGGCCATGGTGGTCTTCCTTCGTCTCGCGGTCGAACCGCGCCGTCATGCTCGGGCTCGACCCGAGCATCTCCTGCAGGAGATTCCCGGGTCTGCGCTGCGCTTCGCCCGAGAATGACGGGCGCGGTCGTCGAAGGCCTCAGCTCAGCGAGCCGCCGACGGCCTTCTCGAGGATCGCCCAGGCCTCGTCGCCATACTTCTTCTTCCACTCGGCATAGAAGCCGGCCTTGCGCAGGGCGTCGCGGAAGGGATCGGCCTTGGTGTCGTTGAAGACCATGCCCTTGCTTGTGAGGTCGTCGCGCAGGCCGGCATTGAGCTTGGCGACGTCGGCCCGCTCCAGCTCGGCGGCGGCGTTGAGGTTTTTCGCGACGATGGCGCGCAGGTCCTCGGGCAGGCGGTCCCAGGCGCGCTTGTTGCCGAGGAACCAGAAGCCGTCCCACATGTGGTTGGTGACGGAGAGGTACTTCTGCACCTCGAACAGCTTGGCGGTCGAGATGATCGCGAGCGGGTTCTCCTGCGCGTCGACGATCTTGGTCTGCAGCGCGGTGTAGACCTCGGCGAAGTTGATGCTCGCGGGGGCCGACTGGAAGGCGGTGAACATCGAGGTCCAGAGCGGCGAGACCGGCACGCGGATCTTCAGGCCCTTGAGATCGTCGGGGGTGTTGATGGGGGCCTTCGACGAGGTCATCTGGCGGAAGCCGTTGTCCCAGATCTTGTCCATGACGACGAGATTGGCCTTGCCGATCTGGCCGCGGACATAGGCGCCGAGTTCGCCGTCCATCGCCTTCCAGACGGAGTCGTAGTTGGGGAAGGCGAAGCCGATGCCGGAGACCGAGGCGTTGGGCACCAGCGTCGAGAGGATCAGCGGCGACAGCGTAAAGAACTCGACGCCGCCGGAGCGGACCTGGCTCAGCATGTCGGTGTCGGAGCCGAGCTGGTTGTTGGGGAAGATCTGGATGGCGACGCGGCCCTTGGTCTCGGCCTTGATCTTCTCGACCGCCTCATTGGCGCGCACGTTCAAAGGGTGCGCCAGCGGCAGGTTGTTGGCGTATTTGTAGGAGAATTCGGGCGTCTGGGCGGAAGCCGTGCCGATATGGAAGGTGCCGATCGCGGAGGCGGCGGCGGTGCCCTGGAGCAGGATGCGGCGTGAGATGGTCATGGTCGTTTCTCCCTGTGGTGGTTTTGTTTTGATTGGTGTCGAAGTCGATCTGTTACCCGTTCGATCTCATCCCCTCAGCCCTCATCCTGAGGAGCTGCGCAGCAGCGTCTCGAAGGATGCTCCAGACGGTTCCGGAGCCTCCTGGAACATCCTTCGAGACGCGAGCCCTGCGGGCTCGCTCCTCAGGATGAGGGCTGTGGGTGGGGGCAGGTAAACAGCCCATCCTCACAGCACCCAGGTCGAGAGGCCCGGCACGACGGCGATGACGATGAGGCCCGCCAGCAGCGCGATCAGATAGGGCCAGATTGCGCCCATCGCCTCGTCGGGCGAGACGTTGCCGATCTTGCACGCGATGTAGAAGCCGATGCCGATCGGCGGCGTCATCAGGCCGATGTTCATCGCGGTGACCACGACCATCGAATAATGCACGTCGTTGATGCCGAGGTTCTTGGCGATCGGGAACATCAGCGGCGCCATCAGCACGATGGCCGGCAGGCCCTCCAGCACGCAGCCGAGGATCATGAAGACGACGATCGTCACCGCCATGAAGGTCAGCCAGCCGCCGGGCAGCCCGACCATGACGTTCGCCAGGTCGCGCGCGAAGCCGGTCTGGGTCAGGGCCCAGGCCATGGCGAGCGCGGTGCCGAGGATCATCAGGATCGCGCCCGACAGAGCCGCGGTCTCGACGAACATCGCGTAGAATTTGCGCCGGCTGATGCCGCCATACAGGATCATGCCGATGATCAGCGCGTAGAGCACGGCGATCGTCGAGACCTCCGTCGCTGTGGCGACGCCGCCGCCGACCGCGCCGCGGATGATGAAGGGCAGAACCAGGGCCGGGCCGGCGATCAACGCGGTCTTGCCGATGACCGAGAGCGAGACGCGGCGCACGCCCTGCATGTCCTCGTGGCGCGCCTTCCAGCGGGCGAGGATGGCGAGCGCCAGCAGCAGCACCATGGCGATGGCGAAGCCGGAGTTGAACAGCCCGGCGATCGAGACGCCGGCGACCGAGCCGAGCACGATCAGCACGATCGAGGGCGGCACGGTGTCGGCCATGGCCGCTCCGGTGGCGAGCAGCGCGATCAGTTCCTTGGGCTTGTAGCCGCGGCGTTTCATCTCGGGAAACAGCGCCGGCGCCACGGTCGCCATGTCGGAGACCTTCGAGCCGGAAATGCCGGAGACCAGAAACAGCGAGCCGAGCAGCACATAGGACATGCCGGCGCGGACATGGCCCAGCATGGAGGCGAGGAAATCGACGATCGCCTTGCCCATGCCGGTGGCATCGAGCACGCAGCCGAGCAGCACGAAGATCGGCACCGACAGCAGGATGATGCTCGACATGCCCTCGTCCATGCGGCCGACCATGACGATCATCGGCACGCTGGTGGAGAACATCAGGAAGCAGAGCGTGCCCATGCCGAAGCAGAATGCGATCGGCACGCCGGCGACCAGGCAGAGCGCCACGACGCCGAGCAGGAAGATCAGGATGTTGCCGTAGCCCAGCCCCTTGAAGGTCGGGGTCAGCAGCCAGAACGCCACGCCGATGGCGACGACGAGCGCGCTCGCCAGCACGAGGTCACGCAGGGTCGAGGTCCGATAGGCGTGGCGCAGCGCCAGCAGCGTCATCAGGGCGATGCCGGTGGCGATGGCCGAGACGCGCCAGCTGTTGGGAATGTTGAGCGCGGCCGAGGTGACGAAGCTCTCCTCGATCGCATAGTCGATCGCCGGGTAGATCATCGCCATCAGGAAGGCGGCGACGACCAAGAGCGCGAAGGTGTTGGCGAAGCCGCGCAGGCGCTCCGGCATC
This sequence comes from Allobosea sp., assembly GCF_030695125.1. Taxonomy (GTDB): domain Bacteria; phylum Pseudomonadota; class Alphaproteobacteria; order Rhizobiales; family Beijerinckiaceae; genus Allobosea. The sequence goes on from NZ_JAUYTP010000078.1 coordinate 55,669, forward strand.
ATGCCGATGAACAGCGTCAGGCGCAGATGCTCGTTGCGGTCGATCGCGATCGCGGAGCCCAGCATGGCGAGCCAGAGAAACGAGATCGAGGCGACCTCGTCGATCCAGATCACCGGCAGCGAGAAGACGTAGCGCGAGGTGACGCCGAGCAGAAGCACGCCGATGATCAGGGCGACGAGAGCTGCCGCGATCGCCTCGACCGGGCGCATGAAGGGCGAGCCCGGGCGGACGTCGTCCAGCTCGGCCAGGGCCTCGGGCAGGGCGATCCTGTCGGCGATGTCGACCATGACGCCGGCTCAGCCGCAAAGCGGCGCGCGAGGCGCCGCGACCGGGTGGTCGGGCGAGAAGGCGGTCGTGGTCGGCACGGAGCCCGCGACCCTGCTGGTGGCCTGCATCGGCATGAATTCATCTCTCCCATGCGCATCGATCTTGGTGGCTTGTCGGGCAGCCGTCGATGCGGTCCATACTGTGACCTGGATCACATTTGGTTGTCGCGGAGATTACACGACAGTCTCTGCATTGCAATCCGCAAACGGTCGAACTACGCTCGACGAACAAGAACAAGGTCCATATCGTGGACCGACCTGAGGACGCCAGGGTGTCACCATCCAACGAGTCGCGTGCCGGCCTGTCCGGTTCGCAGAGCGTCGATCGCGCGCTGCGGCTGCTCGCGCTGATCGGCCGCGAGCCGGCCGGCGGCCTGCCGCTCGCCGAGATCGTGGCCGGCAGCGGCCTCAACAAACCGACCGCGCGCCGGCTGCTGCTGGCGCTGATGCGCGCGGGGCTGGTCGAGCAGGAGCGGGAAACCCGGCATTACTGCCTCGGCGAGGAGGCTTTCGTGCTCGGCGTGCTGGCGGCGCGGCGGCACGGCCTGCTGGAGCTCGCGATGGAGAGCCTGAGGCGGCTCTCGACGGTCACGATGGATACGAGCTTCCTTTCGGTCCGGCGCGACCATTACTGCGTCTGCCTGCATCGCGAGGAGGGCACCTATCCGGTGCGCACGCATGCGCTGCAGATGGGCGATCAGCATCCGCTGGGTGTCGGCGCGGGCTCGCTCGCCCTGCTGGCGGCGCTGCCCGACGACGATGTGGACCGCATTCTGGCCGCCAACGAGCCCGCGCTGCGCGCCCGCTACCAGGGGTTCGCGCCGGAGATCCTGCGCGACGATCTCGCGCTTGCCCGCCGGCGCGGCTTCGCCCTCAACCCCGGCCGGCTGGTCGCCAGCTCCTGGGGGCTCGGCATGGCCTTTCGCTATCCGGACGGGCGTGTCGCCGGCGCGCTCAGCCTCGCGGCGATCGACAGCCGCATGGCGCCGGAGCGACAGGACGAACTGGCCGGCCATCTGCGCGCCGAGGTGACGCGGATGGAGCGGCTCTTGGCGGCGATGTTCGTTCCGGGTCGCAAGGTTGCGGACCGGACCGTCCGGCCCGTCGCGCCGGCGCTCGAGGCGAGGCGGGCGTGAGGTGTATTGTATCCTTCCCAAACGGCGTCATCCCGGGCGACCGCAGGGAGACCCGGGATCCATGCCGGAACGCTTCAGGCATGGATCCCGGATCTCCGCTTCGCTGCGTCCGGGATGACGGCGCGGTTTTTCTTCATGACCGCCGTTTCAAGACAAGATTGAGGAGAACCCAACATGGCTGAACCGTCTTCGACCGCCCCCGCAGGCGGCGTCGCGCCGATGACGCGGCGGGTGATGAATCTCGGCCATATCGTCGCGCAGAACGGGCGGCGGCTGGCCGCCCACCCCGCCTTCGTCTGGGGCGATCTGACACTGAGCTGGGCCGATCTCGACGCGCAGGTTTCGGCGCTGGCGGCGGGGTTGAGGGCGCGCGGCATTGGCAAGGGCGACCGCATCCTGGTGCATTCCAAGAACTGCGACGCGATGTTCGTCTCGATGTTCGCGACCTTCCGGATCGGCGCGGTCTGGGTGCCCACCAATTTCCGGCTGCTGCCGGACGAGGTCGCCTATCTCTCGACCTCCTCGGGCGCGAAGGCGTTCCTCTGCCATGGCGATTTCCCCGACCATGCGGCAGCCGTGGCGAAGGCCGTGCCCGCCCCGGAGTTCACCTGGCGGATCGGGCCCGGTGCCTTCGGCGAGGACGAGGTCGGCGCTGTGATAGCGCGGCACATGGGCGAGCGGGTCGCGGATGTCGCCGTCGAGCACGACGACCCCTGCTGGTTCTTCTTCACCTCCGGCACCACCGGGCGCTCGAAGGCCGCTGTGCTGACCCATGGCCAGATGGGCTTCGTCATCACCAACCATCTCTGCGACCTCGTGCCCGGCACGACGGAGGCCGATTGCTCGCTGGTGGTGGCGCCGCTCTCGCATGGCGCCGGCGTCCACCAATTGATGCTGGCGGCGCGCGGGGCGGCCTCGATCCTGCTGCCGACCGAGCGCTTCGACATCGACGAGGCCTGGCGGCTGATCGCGCGCCACCGCGTCACCAGCCTGTTCACCGTGCCGACGATCCTGAAGATGCTGGTCGAGCATCCGGCCGTCGAGCAGCACGACCATTCGAGCCTGCGCTACGTCATCTATGCGGGCGCGCCGATGTATCGCGAGGACCAGAAGCGCGCTCTGGCGACGCTGGGCTCCGTGCTCGTGCAGTATTTCGGACTGGGCGAGGTCACCGGCAACATCACCGTGCTGCCGCCCTCGCTGCATGTCGCCGAGGACGGGCCGCAGGCGCGGGTCGGCAGCTGCGGCTATGCCCGCACCGCGATGCAGGTCCAGATCCAGGACGATGCGGGCGAGGAGGTCGCAACCGGCGTGCAGGGCGAGATCTGCGTGATCGGGCCGGCCGTCTTCGCCGGCTATTACGACAACCCGGAGGCCAATGCGAAGTCGTTCCGGAACGGCTGGTTCCGCACCGGCGATCTCGGCCATATGGACGAGGAGGGGTTCGTCTACATCACCGGCCGCGCCTCGGACATGTACATCTCCGGCGGCTCGAACATCTATCCGCGCGAGATCGAGGAGAAGATCCTGACCCATCCCGCCATCGCGGAGGTCGCGGTGCTCGGCCTGCCCGATCCGGTCTGGGGCGAGATCGGGGTTGCCGTCTGCGTCTGCCGCGGCGGCGCGCAGGTGAGCGAGGCGGAGATCGCAGGTTTCCTCGCGGAGAAGATCGCCCGCTACAAGATGCCCAAGCGCTTCTTCTTCTGGGAGGCGCTGCCGAAATCCGGCTATGGCAAGGTGCCCAAGCGACTCGTGCGCGACGAGCTCGAGGCGCGCGGACAACTGGACTGGCTGAGGGGGCAAGGCTCGTGAGGCGTATCCAGCAGCCCGGACCGGAGACGCCCGACCGCATCCAGTGGGCGGAATGCCACGGCCTGCGCTTTCCACTGACGCTGCAGCCCGGCCTGCCGCTGCTCGAGGGCATCAGGCGCGGCTTCGCGGCGGCCGGCTTCGTCAGCGGAACGGTCAAGCTCGACGGGCTCGCGCTGTCGCCCTTCGCCTATGTGATGCCGGCGCTGTCGCAGACGCCGGAGCATGCCGCCTTCTACAGTGACACCTTCCGGCCTGCCGGCGTCGCCCGCATCGAGATGGGCGCGATGACCTTCGGCCTGCGCGACGGGGCGCCGTTCTTCCACGCCCATGCGCTCTGGATCGAGGGCGATGGGCGGCGCAGCGGCGGCCATATCCTGCCCGACGAGACGATGGTGGCGGAGGCGGTCACGCTGGCAGCGGTCGGTCTCGATGGCGCCGCCTTCCTCGGCGAGGTCGATCCGGAGACGAACTTCAAGCTGTTCGGGCCGAGGCCCGCGGAGCCGCTCGGCGCCACGCGCGACGGGCGCGTCTTCGCGCTGCGCGTCAAGCCGAACATCGACTTCTGCGGGGCGCTGGAAACCTTCTGCGCCGAGCGCGGCATCGCGCGGGCCACCATCCATGGCGGCGTCGGCTCGACCATCGGGGCGCGCTTCGCGGATGGCGGGATCGTCGAGAACTTCGCCACGGAGATCGCGATCACCGGTGGGTCGATCGTCAATGATGGCGCCGGGCCAGAGGCGCAGATCGATGTGGCGCTGGTCGACTACACCGGCGCAATGGCCGCCGGGCGCTACCGGCGCGGCGACAACCCGGTGCTGATGACCTTCGAGCTGGTGCTGGAGGTGGGGTAGCGCCATTCGTCATTGCGAGCGCAGCGAAGCAATCCAGGGGGACTGCGTGTGGCCCTGGATTGCTTCGCTGCGCTCGCAATGACGATCAGGTGGTCTTGCCTTTCGCAATCTCCATCTCCCGCAGAGCCTTGCGCCGGATTTTGCCCGTCGCGGTCAGCGGCAGTTCGGTGACGAACTCGACATGGCGCGGATACTGATAGGCGGCCAGCCTGTCCCGCACGAAGGCCTGGATCTCGGCGGCCAGCGCCGCCGACGGCGCGATGCCGGGCAGCGGCAGCACGAAGGCCTTTACCGCCTCGGTGCGGATGGGATCGGGCACGCCGATGACGGCCACCATCAGCACGGCGGGATGGCGGATGATGCAGTCCTCGATGTCGCCCGGCCCGATCCGGTAGGAGCCCGAGGAGATGATGTCGTCGTCGCGGCCCTGGAACCAGAGATAGCCGTCCTCGTCGCAATGGCCGGTGTCGCCGGTGAGGAGCCAGTCGCCCGCGAACTTGGCCGCCGTTTCCTCGGGCTGGCGCCAATAGCCGAGCATCATCACCGGGTCGGGACGGGCCACCGCGATCACGCCTGGCATACCCGCCGGCAGGGGCTCGCCCTCGGGCGACACCACCGCGACGCGGTGGCCCGGCACGGCGCGGCCCATCGAGCCCGGGCGGATCGGGAAGAGATCGGCATTGTTGGCGACCAGCAGATTGGCCTCGGTCTGGCCGTAGAACTCGTTGACCGCGAAGCCGAAGGTCTCGCGGCTCCAGTCCAGCAGGTCGGCGCCGAGCGTCTCTCCGCCGCTGCCGATCGAGCGCAGGGCGTGGCCGAAGCGGCGGGGATCGGCGACCTGGCGCATCAGCTTCAGCGCGGTCGGCGGCAGGAAGGCGTTGCGCACGCGGTGGCGCGCCATCAGCTCGAAAGCGGCCTCGGGGTCGAATTTGCGGGCGCGCGAGGCCAGAACCGGCACGCCGAAACAGAGGCTGGGCAACAGCACATCGAGCAGGCCGCCGATCCAGGCCCAGTCGGCCGGGGTCCAGAACAGGTCGCCGGCCTGCGGGAAGAAGGCCTGTGGCATCTGCACACCCGGCAGATGGCCGAGCAGGACGCGGTGGGCATGGAGCGCACCCTTGGGCTTTCCGGTGGTGCCGGAGGTGTAGATGATGACCGCGGGATCGTCGGCGAGCGTTTCGACCGGGGTGAAGGCGTCGGAGGCCTTCGCCATTTCGGTCGCGAGGTCGAGCGTGCCGTCGGGGCCGGGGCCGTCAGCCAGTATGATCAGCCGCAGATCGGGCAAGGCGTGGCGGATCGCCTCGATCTTCGGCAGGTTTTCGGCATCCGTGATCAGCGCCGCCGCGCCGCTGTGCTGCAGCCGGTGTTCCAGCGCCTCGGGCCCGAACTGGATGAAGAGCGGCAGCGCGATGGCGCCCATCTTGTAGACCGCGAGATGGGCCATCGCCGTCTCGGGACGCTGCGGCAGCAGAATGCCGACGCGCTCACCCGCCGCGATGCCATGGCCGCGCAGCAGATTGGCGATGCGGTTGGAGGCGCGCTTGAGATCGTCGAAGCTGATGGTGGCGACGCCATTCTCGCCGTCCTCATAGATCACCGCCGGCTTGGCCGTCCCGTCGGCATGGCGGTCGCAGCAGGCGACACCGATGTTGAAATGCTCGGGGATCTCCCAGCGAAACCGCTCGACGGTTTCGCGATAGGTCGCGTGGCGCTGGAGCATCGTTGTCATCTGCCGTGTCGTGGCTGGGGATTTGGCTTGCGGCGGCGACGATAGGCAAGGCCGGCGACTCTGCAGAATCATTGGCCCCTCATGTCTCCCTGTGTTATACAGCCGGTATAACATAGGAGGCTGTGTCATGAACGAGATCAGCAAGCCGGCGGCCGCGACGGCCAACGTCCTTCAGATTCGCAAGATCGGCAATTCTCTGGGATTGATCCTGCCCAAGGAGTTGCTTGCACAGCTCGGTTTTGCCGAAGGCGACAGCCTGGAGTTCGTGCGGCAGCCCGAAGGTGGAGTCCGTTTGCAGCGCCACGACGACACACATGCCCGAGCGATGGCGATCGCACGTCAGGTGATGAAGGATTACGCCGATACAATGCGTGAGCTGGCCAAATGATGGAGCCGCTCTGGCTGAGCGTCGAGACGATCCAGGATATTCATGCCGAGCAACTCGTCATCTATGGCGGGCCCGAGGGCATACGAGACCAGGGTCTGCTGGAATCCGCCGTCGCCCGGCCGATCAACCGCTTTGCCTATGGCGAGACGGATCTTGCGGCGTTGGCCGCCGCCTATGCGTTCGGGCTCGCGCGAAACCATCCTTTCGTCGATGGCAACAAACGGGCTGCCTTCCTTGCAATGATGACTTTCCTGCGTTTCAACGGGGTCGCCTTCGCGCCGACCCAGCCCATGGCCGCCGCCGCCATCCTCGCGCTGGCCGCCGGCGAGGTCGACGAGGACGGGCTGACGCGCTGGATCCGCGACAACTGGCCGAAGGATGCGCCGGCATGAGGCTCGCGATGACCACCCCGATCCGGATCGAGGCCGCGATCAACGGGCCCTGGGGCGTGGCGGCCTAGGGGTGCGGGTCGGGAAAGCCGTGTCGCTGCGACAAGGCGGCCAGAATGCCGTCCTTATCGGCAATGAACGCCCGGCCGCGATGATGGCCGGTCTGGTGGGGCGAGGTCGCTCCCTCCGCCAGGACCAGCAGCGGCAGCGACTGGTTTTCGTCCCCCACCCGCGCGAGCACCGCATGCCGCGGCCGGAGCCAGTCGATGCGCTCGACATCGAGGCGGGCGGCCAGCTCGGGAAACGACGCCAGGACGCCTTCCAACAGGGCGCAATGCCAGCAGTAGAAGGACCGGCCCGGAAAGGCCGGGTCGGCAAAGCCGGGCTTGAGGAGATAAAGCGTGTCGCGGGTCATGGGCATCCTCGCGCTGTCCCAAGATCGGGCCGCATTGGCGTTGCCGGGCCAGCCGCCTACAAGATGCGGCCGCGACGGAACGGCTCGCTCCCACATGGTTGAACGGGGCTGCGCAGACAACCGCTATTTCGCGCGGGTCGCGCGGCACGGGCGATCGGGCTTCACGCCGCGTCCTGATCGCGCATGATGTGAAGGTGCGGCCAGGTCCGCAGATGAGGGGAACCTGTTGGCCATGGCGACGACGACCTGCGATGTCGTGATCCTCGGCGCGGGCCATAACGGCCTCGTCTGCGCGCACCGGCTCGCCAAGGCGGGGCTGTCGGTCACGGTTCTGGAGAGGCGCGGCGTCGTCGGCGGGGCGGCGGTGACCGAGAGCTTCCATCCCGGCTTCCGCAACTCGACCGCGAGCTACACGGTCAGCCTGCTGCGGCCCGAGATCATCGCGGCGATGGAGCTGCACCGGCACGGCCTGCAAATCGTCGAGCGGCGCATGGCCAACTTCCTGCCGCTGCCCGACGGGCGCCATCTTACGGCCGGTCCGGGCCGGACGGCGGCTTCCGTTTCCGCCTTCTCGGCGCGCGACGCGCAGCGGCTTGGCGCCTATGAGGCGCGGCTGGAGACGGTGGCCGCCGTGCTGCGCGACCTCGTTCTGGAGGCGCCGCCCAATCTCGGCGATGGCGGCTGGCTGGCTGCGCTGCCGGATCTGATCGACGCCGGCCGGGTCGCGCGGCGGCTGTCGCGGCTCGATCTGACCGCGAAGCGCGACGTGATGGACCTCTTCACCAAATCGGCGGGGGACTGGCTCGACGGCTGGTTCGAGAGCGAGCCGATCAAGGCGCTGCTCGGCTTCGATTCCGTCGTCGGCAATTATGCCAGCCCCTACACGCCGGGCTCGGCTTATGTGCTGCTGCACCATGTCTTCGGCGAGGTGAACGGCAACAAGGGCGCCTGGGGCCATGCCATCGGCGGCATGGGCGCGATCACCCAGGCGATGGCGCGCGCGGCAGAAGCTGCCGGTGTGCAGATCGAACTGAATGCCGGCGTCTCGGAAGTGCTGGTGGAACAGGGCAGGGCGGTCGGCGTGCGTACCGAAGATGGCCGCGTGCACCGCGCGAAGCGCGTGGTGGCCAACGTCAACCCGAAGCTGCTGTTCACCAAGCTGGTACCGCAGTCCGAGCTGCCGGCCGACTTTGCTGAGCGCATGCGCGGTTATCGCTGTGGCTCGGGCACCTTCCGCATGAACGTGGCGCTGTCCGAGCTGCCGGATTTCAGCTGCCTGCCGGGCCGCGCGCGCGCCGAGCACCACACCGCGGGGATCATCCTGGCACCCAGCCTGCGCTACATGGAGCAGGCCTACTTCGATGCGCGCCAGCACGGCTGGTCGCAGCAGCCTATCGTCGAGATGCTGATTCCCTCCACGCTGGACGACAGCCTTGCTCCGGCGGGTGCGCACGTGGCCAGCCTGTTCTGCCAGCACGTCGCACCCGAGCTGCCCGACGGAAAATCCTGGCCTGAGCATCGCGACACGGTGGCGCAGCGGATGATCGACACCGTCAACGCGTTCGCGCCCAACTTCAAGGCCTCGGTGCTGGG
>NZ_JAUYTP010000080.1 GCF_030695125.1 Allobosea sp.
AGGGCAGATGTGTTCGACTACGTCGAGAGGTTCTACAACACGATCCGCAGGCACTCGGCCATCGGCTATCTCAGCCCGGCCGAGTTCGAAATGAAGGTGGGATTAGCTTAACTGACCGTCCACGAAACCGGCAGCAGGCCAGCCTGGTGCTCCTTCAGCACCGCAATGATCTGCTCTTCGCTAAACCGGCTCTTCTTCATCTCCGTCTCCTTCCGACGGAGTCCAATTCAAACCGAGGGCGCTTCAGGGGGCAACGTCAGGAGCCTAGGTCCCCCAAGGGTGCAGAGCCGTCCAAAGCATCAAAATCGCTGGACGTACGTCCGGGCGAAATGCGCCAATTCCTGACGTTGGCGCTCTGGCGGCAAGCAGACGTTCAGCGCATCGCGACTCATCCGGCTCCGTGGCAGAGATCAAGGGATTGCCGGTCGAGAACGGCGCGGCGGGAGCCACCGCGCCGTCTCGATCAGATCTCCGTCTGCTCAGACAAGATCAGAGCGTCATCAACCTCAATGCCGAGTTAGCGGACCGAGCTTTCCAGCTTGGAATGACCCGCCGGCTAACCGCGTTGCCCGGATCTATCCCAGATCTGCAACCCCCGGATTATAGGGGTTCGACTATCCAACAATCCACGACAGGCGATGTCCTTCTCGATTTGACGTGCGATCTCGCCCAGCCCAGACTGCCAAAAAACAGTCCTGGGGAGGTCGAACGTGGCGGTCGGTCATCACCGGCGATCGAGAACGCATGGACGCATGCTGACGCGTCGGGCATGGCTTGCCGGGGCGACGGGTGCGCTGGTCGTCTCCCCCGTGCGCGATGTGAAAGCCGCCACGCCGTTCCGCTTCGGCCTGACGCCAGTTTTCCTGACGTCCGACCTCCAGCTTCTCGAGGCGCTGCAACGCTATCTCTCCCTGTCAATGGGCGCCGAGGTCGAACTCGTGCTCAAGCGAACCTATCAGGAGATCGCCTCGCAACTCTTGTCCGGCCTGCTCGACGCGGCGTGGATTTGCGGCTTCCCCTTCATCGCCTACCGCCGCGAACTGGCGCTCGTAGCCGTCCCGGTCTGGCGCGGCACGACGACCTATCAGTCCTATCTCATCGTCGCCGACGGTCGCGCAGCGTCCGGCATCACCGATCTGCGCGGCGATATACATGCCTTCTCCGATCCCGACTCGAACTCCGGCTATCTTGTCACACGGGCGCTTCTGGCCGAACAAGGCGCGAAGCCGCAGGGCTTTTTCCAGCGGACCTTCTTCACCTATGGCCATCGCAACGTCGTGCGGGCCGTCGCCGCCGGGCTGGCCCAGTCAGGCAGCGTCGATGGCTATGTCTGGGAGGTCATGACCGAGACAGAGCCGGCGCTGACACGGCAGACACGGCCGGCCTGGCGCTCGGAATGGATGGGGTTCCCGCCCGTGGCCACGTCGACTGCCAATGCCGACAGTGATGGCATCAGACGCCTGCGACAGGCGCTGCTGACCATGCCCGACGACGAGACGGGCCGCAGCGTGCTGGCGCAGCTTCGTCTCGATGGATTCGCGACAGGCCAGCCTTCGCTGTTCGACAGCATCGCTGCCCGGGTCGACCTGGTCAGGACGCTCGGAGGAGGGTGACCATGGTCGATCCCCGTCGTTGGCCTCTTGCCGTGAAAGCGCCGGCGGTGGTGGCGCTGTTCATGCTCGTCGTCAGTGTCGTCCTGACCAATGCGGTTCTCGCACGGCTACGCGAAACGCAGGAGCGCCACCTCCGCGCGATGTCGACGATCTATCTGAACGGGCTGGCATCGACGCTGATCCCCTACGTTCTGCGGTCGGATATCTGGGAGGTTTTCGACGTCATCGAACGCGGGTCTGCGCTGGAAGGCGGCTTCGGCCGCGCCACCATCGTTGTCGTCGACAGCCGGGGCGAGACGCTGGCCGCGAGCGACCCGAAGCAGACGCCGGTGCTGAGCCGGCAGTTCGATCGCAGTCTTGCGTTCAATGCCGGCGAGTCGCTTACGGTCGACGCCGAAAAGGCGAGGGCCTTCGCGCGCCGCACCTTGATCCACCAGAACCGCCGGATTGGCGAGATCTACGCCGACTACGATGTCAGCCATCTCCTGCGCGAACGTGACGAGGTGCTGCGGACGCTGTTGGCCACGAATGCGGCGATCGCCATCCTGCTCGCCGCCTTTGGCTATTGGGTGATCCGGCGGATGCTCGGGCCGCTGCGGACACTCTCGCGTCATCTCGACCTCGGTGTTGCAGGCAACGTGCACCCGATCGCACCCGATGCGGTCGGCGCCGCGACGCGCGAGTTCGGACGGCTGTTCAAGCGCTTCAACGTCATGGCCGAAGCGGTCAATGAGCGCGAGGCTCTGGCGAAGGAACTGGCCAAGGAGGAGCGGCTGGCAAGCCTCGGACGCCTTGCATCGGGGATGGCGCATGAAATCAACAATCCCCTTGGCGGCTTGTTCAACGCCATCGACACGCTGAAACGCCATGGCCATACGCCATCCGTGCGCGCAGCCTCGCTCGATCTGATCGACCGAGGCCTCAAGGGCATCCGCGACGTCGTCCGCTCGGCGCTCGCCACCTACCGGGCCGACCGGGACCCGCGCGATCTCGCGCCTGCCGACCTCGACGACCTCAGGCTCCTGATCGGCGCGGAGGTGAGGCGGCAGTCGCTCGACCTCGACTGGCGCAACGACCTTGGCCGCGATCTCCCGGTGCCCGCCACTGCGATGCGCCAGATCGTGCTCAACCTGGTGCTCAACGCGCTTCAGGTCAGTCCTGCCGGGAGCCGCGTCCGCTTCGAGGCCGCGGTGGCAAGGGATCAACTCCGGATCGAGGTCCATGATCAGGGCCCGAGCTTCGGCGCCGAAGCGCACGCGGTCCTGCTGGGCATCGCAAGCCGACCGGCTCCGATCGGGGACGGCGCTGGTTTGGGTCTGTGGATGACCCACCGGCTCGTTCGCGATCTGCGGGGCGATATCGTTGTCGAAACCTCCGATCTGGGCGGCGCGCTCGTTCGCGTGACCATACCTCTGACCCGTCCGCAGGAGATGCGTGATGTCGCTTGAGCGTCGGTCGATCGGAGTGATCGAGGACGATCCCATCATGGGGGAGTCGCTGGTCCAGCGGCTGGGACTCGAAGGTGCGCAGGTCAGTTGGTGGCGCACCAAGGCCGAGGCTGTCGCCGGGTTGGCGCGCCGCCGTCACCATGCCGTGATATGCGATCTGAAACTGCCGGATGGGACCGGCGAGGAGATTTTCGTCGAAACCGTGAAGTTCGAGAGCGCGCCGCCCTTCTTGTTCATGACGGCCTACGGCGAGATCGACCAGGCGGTGAGGCTGATGCGCTGTGGCGCCGGAGACTATGTCACCAAGCCGTTCGACATGACGACGTTCCTGGAGCGGCTGGATGCGTTGGTGGATTCTACGGAGCGTGAAGGAGAGGGCGTGCTCGGCATCTCGCCGGCTATTCGCGCCGTCGAGAGGATGCTGCTACGCCTTGCCGGATCGAGCGCGCCGGTGCTGCTCACTGGCGAGACCGGCAGCGGCAAGGAAGTCTGCGCCCGGTTGCTGCACGCCTCGCGCGGCCCGGACTGCGGGCCGTTCATGATAGTCAGCTGCGCGACGACTCCCAGCGATGACTTGGAGCGAAAACTCTTCGGGCAGGAAAAGGTAGCCTTAGACGGTGTTGAAGGCCGCAACCCGGGCCACGCAGAACGCGTCGGCGCGGGAACGCTGTTTCTCGATGATGTGGCCGACCTCGCGCTGCCGCTCCAGAGCAAGCTCCTGCGGCTGCTCGAAAGTCGCACCTTCACGCGGGTTGGTGGCGAGGGGGCTGAGATTTTCCGGGCCCGGATCGTCTGCGCCACCCATGCTGACCTGCCGAAGATGGTGAAGGAAGGCAGATTCCGCGAGGACCTGTTCTATCGGATCAACGTCGTCACCGTGCCGCTGCCGCCGCTCCGCGAGCGCCCCGATGACATCGTCTGGCTGATCGACCGCTTTGTCGCAGAGTTCGCAGCCCAGTCCGGGGACCGGATTCAGGGACTGAGCGCACTTTCGCTGGAGGCGGCGCTCGCCCATGGCTGGCCAGGTAATGTGCGCGAACTCCGCAACCGCGTCGTGCGCGGCGTCACGCTCGGCGACGGTCCGCTGCTGATGCCGGGAGATCTCTTCCCCGAGCGCGCCCCGCCGAGGGCGCCCTCGCGAGAGGGGCTCGACGGCATCCGTGATGATGCGGAGCGGCGACACATCGCGCGGGTGCTGTCGGAGAATGGCGGTGCCGTGCTTGCGAGCGCCAAGGCGCTCGGCATTTCACGCACGACGCTCTGGGACAAGATGAAGCGCCTCGGTCTCGGTCGGCCGGCAAAGGACGGTTCGGAAACCTGAACATCGCCGCTCCGCATGTTCGAGAATTAGAACATAAGTCAATAAATTCAAAGACTTGGTAGAAATTCGGTTGCCGGCCGCATCCTGCCCGGCTAGCGTCCGTTGCTGCGTCGATCGATGGACGGCGCAAGCAAAAAACATCTGGAGGGATGCCATGAGCGGTGAAAGCCAGCGCGTGCGCGACGCGGAACTCGTCCTGCGCACGCTTCGTGACGGAACCAATCTCGACCGACGCAGCCTGTTCGTCTCCGCGGCCGCCTTCGGCGCCGTGGCGGCCGCGCCGGCCCTGGCCCAGGCGCCGGCAACAGCTCCTGCAGCGCCCGCGGCGGGGGCCCCGGCTGCGCCCCCGCGCCGTGCGATCCTGAAGGACGACTCGCGCGTCCTGAACATCGGCGCGACGGTTCGCTCGGGCAATTACTGGAACTTCACGACCTTCATGACGCCGGTCGAGGAGTTCTATGTCCGCAATCACTATCCGACGCCGATCGTCGAGCAGCGCCCGATCCTGGCGCGCGAGAACTGGAAGCTCAAGATCCACGGCAATTCGGTCGATCGTCCCATCGAGATCAGCTACAACGACCTCCTGAAAATGCCTTCGCGGACCGTGGTCGCGACGATGGAGTGCCATGGCAACGGCCGCACCCTGTTCTGGGAGCAGGGAGGCTTCACGGGTCAGGATGTCGCCGGCGGCAACTGGGTGATGGGCGCCATCGGCCAGGCGGAATGGCAATATGTCCCGATGAGCGAGATATTCGCCCGCGTCGGCATCAAGCCCACCGCCAAGACGGTGCTGTTCTGGTCCGGCGTCGATGGCAACGACATGGGCCGACCGATGCCGTTCGCCGACGTCCTGGCGCAGCAGAACGATATCGGCCTCTGCTTTGCGATGAATGGCAACCCGCTGACGCCCGATCATGGCGCGCCGGTGCGTATCGTGGTTCCCGGCTGGGGCGGCACTGCCTCGATCAAATGGGTGACGGAGATCAGGGTCACCGACAAGCGTGTCTGGTGCCGGCTGAACACCAAGGGCGAGGTCTTCATCGGGCCGAGCTACACTGCGCCCGAGAGCGCGGCCGATGACGAGTTCATCGGGGTGACGCAGGCCGATATCAAAGGGCCGATGGTCACCTGGATGCCCCCCAAATCGCTGATCACGGTCCCGCTCGTGATCGAGAAGTCGCCCTCCATTCCGGCGAACTACCCGCTCAAGAAAGGCGAGTTGCCGAGGCTCGCCGCCGGCCAGCAGACGATGAACGGCTACGCCTGGGCGCCGCAGCACGGTGTCCGCACGGTGGACTACCGCATCGACGGCGGTGCATGGCAGTCCGCAACCATCCGGCCGCCGAACCTCGGCAAATACACCTGGGTGCGCTTCGAGTTCCCCTGGAACGCAACAGCCGGCCAGCATGTCATCGAGACGCGCACGACCGACAATGCCGGCACGGCGCAACCGGCCGAGATCCCGCTGAACTCGCTCGGCATGGCCAACTGGTCGATCCCGAAGTTCCGGGTCGAGGTCGCCTGAGGCGAAAGGCGAGCGGCTTTGGCCGCTCGCCATGGTCTCCCGCACGCAGGACGAAAGCATGACGAAGTTGATATCGGTCGCCGCACTCGCGGCGGCGTTGGCATCACCATGTGCGGCAGCGGCTCAGGAGAGCGCGCAGGTCGCACAGGGCAAGGCATTGTACGGCCAGTTCTGCACGCAATGCCACGGCGCTGACGGAAAGCGAGGCGAAGGCTACCAGACGCCGATCTGGGGACCGGGCTCGCTCATCGCGAAATTCGAGACGGCCCAAGGCCTTTTCGAGTATCACCAAATGCTGATGCCATTCAACGACCCAAGCCTGATGACGGACGAGCAGAAATGGGCTGTCGTCGCTTACGTGCTGGCCAATCACGGCGCCATCAAGCCGGCAGACACCCTCTCTCCTGCCAACGCGCCGTCAATAGCGATCAAAGCGCCGCAGGCCGCTGCGCCAGCCCCTGGGTCGGCGCCGGCACAGACAACCGTTGCAGCCGCGACGGCGCCAATGCTTGACAATTCCGCCGGCGAGCGGTCCTGGGCCAAATGCCGGGCCTGCCACCAGGTCGGCCCCACAGCCCGCAATGGGGTCGGACCGCATCTCAACGGCCTGTTCGGCCGCGTCGCAGGCTCTGTCGAGGGCTATGCCTATTCGCCAGCCAACAAGGCCTCAGGGCTGTCCTGGGACAACGCGAGCTTCGCCCGATACATTCAGGACCCGCGCGGCGCGATGCCGGGGACGAAAATGGTCTTCGCCGGGATCAAGAACGAGCAGGAGATCAGGGATCTCGCGGCCTTCCTGAAGCAATACGCTGCGGATGGGAAGCAGGGGCAATGAGGTAGTCGTGGTGTCAGTGCGAAGCCGCTTTGTCACCTCGGGGGCGTACCCCTGAAGTCTCTAAGGCCGTGATTTCGATCGGAACTCGCCAGAGGAACACTTGTCGCGCTACGTCGGAAAACGTCCCAACCACACCCATCGCCCCGAGATCAGGCAGCACGCTGGTACAGACGAGAGGCGCCGATTCCTGCGATTAAGGCTTTACCCCAAAACCGACATTCGCGACTGGCCGGGGGCCACCGGGTTGAACGTGTCTCGTCGGCCGGCACGATCGGTATCGAGCACGATCTCGGCCTGCTTTGTCGTCGCCACGCCGCCAAGCGCCTCGACGTGGTAGTCAAGAATCACGCCGACAGCCACTTTGCGACATCCTCGGTCTTGGGCACGCCGCCGGCATGGACGACCTTGCCGTCGATCACGATGCCCGGGGTCGACATGATTCCGTAGCCGGCGATCGCGGCGTAGTCGGTCACCTTCTCGACGGAGACGGCCACACCAAGGCGGGTGGCCTCCGCGCTCACCATCGCTTCGATCGCTTGGCAGCGCTTGCAGCCAGGGCCGAGAACTTTAACGTATTTCATGGCGTTGAGCTTTCGGTCAGGTGAAAAGCAGGTTGAAGAGAAAGCCCACGACCAGGATGCCAGTGGCGACGACGCCGACGAAGACGGCGATCAGCTTCAGGCTGAGCACCTTCCGCAGGATGATCATTTCGGGCAGCGAGAGCGCGATTACGCTCATCATGAAGGCCAGCACCGTCCCCAGCGCGGCGCCCTTGCCGAGCAGCGCCTCGACGATGGGGATGATGCCCGCCGCATTGGAATACATCGGGACCCCGAGCAGGACGGCTGCGGGCACCGACCACCAGGCATCCCTGCCCATGATGGTTGCGAGCAGGTCGGCAGGGACGTAGCCATGGATGAACGCGCCAGCGGCGATGCCGGCGATAATCCAGAGCCAGACCTTGCCGACGATTTCGCGGACGGCCTCGATCCCGGCCTTGATCCTGTCGACGATCGTCAGCCGGTCGATCGGCAGATCGACCTCGCCGAGGCGTACGTCGCGCACCCATTCCTCCAGCCAGCCCTCGAGATGCAAACGACCGATGACCCAGCCCGACAGGATGGCGAGGGAGAGCCCGAAAGCAAGATATGTGAGCGCCACCTTCCAACCGAGCAGCGCGAGCAGGAGGCCGAGCGCAACTTCGTTGATCATCGGCGCGGCGATCAGGAAGGAGAAGGTGATCCCGAGCGGAACGCCCGCCGAGACGAAACCGACGAAGAGCGGCACGGCCGAGCAGGAGCAGAACGGTGTGAAGATCCCCAGCGTCGCTGCGGCGATGTTGCCGACGCCCTCGCGACGCCCGGCCAGCAGCGCCCGCGTCCGTTCGGGCGAGAAGAAGCTGCGGACCATGCCCATGGCGAACACGACGAGCGTCAGCAGCATCAGCACCTTGGGCGTGTCGTAGAGGAAGAATTTGACGGCCTCAAAAGCCTGAGTCCCCGGCGTCAGGGGCAGCTGCGTTACCGCCCATTCCGAAAACGGGATGAGTTGTCCGTAGACTAGGGACCAGAGCACCACGAAGGCCAGCACCCCGCCGACCCAGGCCAGCGTGCTGGGCTCTGGGGTTCTGTCCCGACGCGGCTCAGCGACATTGGCGGTCATGCTGCATTCTTTCGTTCTGCATCTGATGCGCCGACAGGACCTCTCGCGCCTTGATCGCCGTCAAACGGCGTCGAGGATCGCATCGAGCTCTGGAGCCAGGTCGGGATGGCGCCGATGGCGCACCTATTGCGCGTCGCGCCTGTCGGTCACGAGCCCCACGGCCTTGACCACGCCCATATGCCGCGAAATGCGCGACTGCGTGGCGCTCAGGAACTCCATTAGCTCTCAGACGCAGTGCTCGCGCCCATCCGCCAGTAGACGCTTTGGCTCCAGCCGCGTCGCAAGCGCATTCAATCGGGCGGCCGACTGGTTACAAGGGCGTCCAGATCACCTGCTCATTCACCTTACGCCAGCGCGCGCCAGATCAGGCGCCTGATGGCGCTCAGTGATGAGGATGGACGCCGCGGGCGACCATCAGTTGGTGACACGTCATGGCTCCTCGCGCAGCTGATCGCGCTCGTGAGCGATTTCGATCATTGGAGCGGCAAGGCCGAAAGCGGGTGCCCGTCAGCCTGACCGCCTCGGGGGCGGATCATCAAGCCGCCCAGAAGCGGACCTTGCCGACGTCCGGTTGGGGCCAATCTCGGGAACTCGTCTTGCCGAAGTGCCAAGAGCCGCCCGGCTAGTACGACCACAAGAGGTTCGGTCATGGGGCATAAGGCCCTCCAACCTCGATTGCCTTGTTCAGGCGGAGCCCACGCCGAGTTGCGCCGGGGCAGGGCGCTTACCAAACGAATGTCCAAAGCCGAATCGCGGCAGCCACGTCGTTGATGCAACTCACAGCCGTGGCAGCACGAAGTGACCGATCAGAATGAGATTGGACGCCCGGCTAGAACCGGGCGTCCGTAGATCGATTGCGGAACTCGATCGACAATCGCGGAAACACTATGCCTCTCTGCACAGAGATGAGATTTGACAACGGACCGCCTCGCTTCGCGACGTCGACCCGCAGGACTTCCATTCTGGACAGATGCCGGCGCGCACCAACAGGATTGCGGTCGCTTTCTTACACTGCGGCAAGCTTCGGCTTTCCCTGCAGCGTGTCGGATTGACGCGCCCGCAGGACTTGACGCTTCCGACGGATGCCAGATAACTTAACGCAATGGTTAAGTTGGAATCGTCGCAGTTGGATCGGACCTTCGCGGCTCTGTCCGATCCCACGCGGCGGGCCCTGCTCGCGCGCCTCGAGGGCGCGGAGGCGGTCTCGGTCAGCGAACTGGCCCGGCCCTTCGCGATGTCGCTGCCTGCGGTGATGAAGCATCTCGACGTGCTGTCGGATGCCGGGCTGATCACGCGGACGAAGACGGGCCGTACCGTCTCCTGCCGCCTCAAGGCCGACCCGATGGAGGAGGCGATGGGCTGGCTCGCGCGCTATCAGAGATTCTGGACGCAGCGCCTCGACGCGCTGGAGGCGATGCTGGAGGCGCGCCGCAAGGCCCCCTCCGAGGCCGAGTGAGCCCCCCGAGAGAGGAACGGCCATGCACGAGCGCGCCGCGACCACGCCGAGCCTGACGATCAAGCGCCGGCTGAACGCCACGCCAGCCGAGGTCTTCGCGGCCTGGACCGATCCCAAGCTGCTGATGCAATGGTTCGGGCCGGAAAACGTCGTGACGCAGGAGGTCTCGGTCGACGCCCACGTCGGCGGCGGCTTCCGGGTGGTCATGCTGGAGAACACCGGCGAGCGCCACGAGGTCTCCGGCACCTATTGCGAGGTCGTCGCGAATGAGAAGCTGGTCTTCTCCTGGTCCTGGATCACGACGCCCGAGCGTGTCTCGCAGGTCACCGTGACCTTCAAGCCCGATAGCGCGGGCACGATCCTGACCCTGCTGCACGAGCAGCTCTTCGACGAGCAGGCGGTCAAGGGCCACACCCATGGCTGGACCGGCTCGCTCGCCAAGCTGGAGGCGCTCTTCGCCTGACGGCCCGGCTCCCGTCATTGCGAGGAACGCCGTGACGAAGCAATCCAGGGGCTGCCGAAACCGACGGGCTGGATTGCTTCGCTGCGCTCGCAATGACGGCTCGGAGAAAGGGCCCTTTCAGCCCGGCCCGGCGCCCTGCGTGCCCAAATAGAGCGCGTAGATCGACTGGCTCGCGGCCATGAACAGCCGGTTCCGCTTCGGCCCGCCGAAGCAGATATTGCCGCAGACCTCGGGCAGGCGGATGCGGCCGATCAGCTTGCCGGCGGGGTTGAAGACGATTACCCCGCTATAGCCGACATTGCGCCCGGCATTGGACGAGGCCCAGAGATTGCCCTCGACATCGCAGCGTAAGCCATCGGGCCCGCAATGCACGCCGTCGACCCTGCAGTCGGAGAAGACGTGGCCGTTGCTGAGCTTGTTGTCGGTGCCGACATCGAAGACGTGGATGTCGCCCTTGCCGCCCGGGCCGGTGTCGCCCGGTCCCTTGCCGGTCGAGGCGATGTAGAGCTTCTTGAAATCGGGCGAGAAGCACAGGCCGTTGGGGTCGGGCACCTGTGCTTCCGGCACGACGAGTTCGACCCGCCCGCTCGGGTCGAGCCGGTAGGTGTTGGTCGGCAGCTCGCGCTTGGCGAGCCCGATGCCCGGCGGCTGGCCGAGCCGCGGGTTGAGCTTGCCGTTCGCGTTGCTCGGCCCGCCGGGAGCGTCAGGTGCGCCCTCATAGAGCTGCCCGCCATAGGGCGGATCGGTGAACCAGTAGCTGCCGTCGGGATGGGCGACGACATCGTTGGGCGAGTTCAGCTTCTTGCCGTCGAACGAGTCGGCCAGCACCGTCGCCGAGCCATCGAGTTCGTAGCGCACGACGCGGCGGTTGAGATGCTCGCAGGACAGCTGCCGGCCCTGGAAATCGAAGCTGTTGCCGTTGCTGTTGCCCGAGGGCGCGCGGAAGACGGTGACCCGGCCGTCATCCTCGATCCAGCGCATCTGCCGGTTGCGCGGGATGTCGCTCCAGACCAGGTACTGGCCCTGCGCGTTCCAGGCCGGCCCCTCGACCCAGAGGCCGCCGGTCCAGATCCGCTGGATCGCGGCATTGGGCTGCGCCAGCCCGTTGAAGGCAGGATCGACAGCGATGACGTCGGGGTCCCAGAAATAGGTCGTCGGCGCGCCTTGGCGGCTGAAGTCGCGCGGCGGGGTGGTGATCGTGGTCGGCGGTGCGGCGGGGCCGGCTGCGGTCTGCGAGAGAGCGGGGCCGGCCGTCGCGGCGAGCGCCCCGAGCCCGGCGGCATGGATCAGCGTGCGGCGGGACAGGATCGCAGGGTGATGCGGTGCGGGATCGCGGTCGTGAGCAGTAGGGTCTGTCATCGTTTACCTCCCAGGATTGTTGTTGAAACCGGCTTGCTGCCGGCCTTCGGCACGTCTCGTGACGCTTCCTTTCGCCCACGCTGGTCGCGGCCCGGCGGGCGCGCGTTCTCCAGGCTGCAGATCATCAGGGTGGCTGGCCGGGGTCGAGCGGCGCTGGCGTGGGGGCCGTCTTGCAACCTGAGCATGCGGGCTGCGGCATGCCGGCATCGCTCTTGCTGAAGGCGCCTCTTCAATGCCGCCTCTTCAATGCCGCGTCGTCGAGCCGGCATCGCCCATCGCCGCGGGGCGTTGCCCCCCGCGATCACTGCCTTGCATGACCGCTCCGCTGTGGCGTGCTTGCTCCGGCCGGCGAAATCGCTCACAGCAGCCTTCCTTTGGTCGGGTCGCTGTCATGTTTGCTGGAATTCCCATCGGGGACCTCGTCTTCCTGGCGATCTCGCTGGTCGCGGCGGGCGCGCTCACGGGCCTGCTCGCGGGCGTCTTCGGCGTCGGCGGCGGCGCGGTCATCGTGCCGATCCTCTACGAGGTCTTCCGCGTCATCGGCGTGCCCGAGGATGTCCGCATGCCGCTCTGCGTCGGCACGTCGCTGGCGGTGATCATCCCGACCTCGATCCGCTCGTTCCAGGCGCATCGCGCCAAGGGCATGGTCGACATGTCGATCCTGAAGATCTGGGCGATTCCGGTCGTGCTCGGCGTCATCGTCGGAAGCTACATCGCCCGCTTCGCGCCCGCCGACCTGTTCAAGGTCATCTTCGTCATCGTCGCGATCTTCAGCGCGATGCGCCTGCTCTTTGCCTCCGATCGCTGGCAGCTCGGCACGGAGATGCCCGGCAAGATCGTGATGAACATCTATGGCGCTGTCATCGGCGTGCTGTCGGCGCTGATGGGCATCGGCGGCGGCCAGCTCTCAAGCCTGTTCATGACCTTCTACGGCCGCCCGATCCACCAGGCGGTGGCGACCTCCTCGGGGCTCGGCGTGCTGATCTCGATCCCCGGCGCGCTCGGCTTCATCTATGCCGGCTGGCCGAAGATGGACGTGCTGCCGCCGCTCTCGCTCGGCTATGTCTCGCTGATCGGCTTCATGCTGTTCATCCCGACCTCGATCTGGACGGCACCGATCGGCGCGCGCCTCGCGCACCGGCTCTCGAAGCGCAAGCTCGAAGTGGTGTTCGGCCTGTTCCTGCTGATCGTCGCCGCCCGCTTCATCTGGTCGCTGGTGGTCTGATCGCGGGAAGGCTGACGTGGCAGACAGCGCGAGCCCCTTCGGCATCCGGGCTCTCGCCGCCTTGGACCATCAGGCGCTTGCCGCGCTGATGGTGGACATGCAGGCGCATTACCGCGTCCCCTGTCCACCATTGCAGGCCATCCTGGACGGTCTCGCCAAGCGGCCCGACGGCGTCGAGATCCTGATTGCGGAGCGACAGGGGGCGCTGCTCGGCTTCGCCTCCGCCTGTGCGATCTATCCGGGGCCGGGCCTGACCTCAGGCTTCTTCCTGAAGGAACTCTATGTCGCCGCCGCCGCGCGCGGTCGCGGCATCGGTCGCGCGCTGATGCGCGCGCTGGCGGAGCTCGCGCTGGCGCGCGGCCACAAGCGGCCCGACTGGACCGCGGATGCCACCAACCCCGACCTGCTGCGCTTCTACGAGGGCCTTGGTGCCATCGCCCAGAGCGAGAAGGTCTTCTACCGCCTGGCGGGCGAGGCCCTGTCGGGGCTGGCGCGGACGGAGGCCTGAGCCCGTCCGCGCCGGAGCGCGGCGGGCGTTACCACACGACGCAGCGGCGAACGCCGCCAACGATTCCGTAGCGCCGGCAGACGGCACCGTGCTTGCGTGCGGCGGGACGGCGGACGGCGACGGCGCCGTTGGGGCCGACGCAGCCGGCGCGGTAGACACCCTTGGCGCAGACCACGGCGGCGGCCGGCGCGGGCAGGGCGACACTGGACACGGCATAGATGGCGGCAGCGGCGAACAGCCCGGTGGGCAGGCTGATCATGATCTTGCGCATGCGAATCTCCTGATGAAATCGCTCGTCTGAAACGCCCCGAAGGATGCGCCGCCATTCCGTATCGTCAAGGTGCTCTGACGCTTTTCCGGGCTCCGAGCCGAGCAGGCAGTTCGGTCATGATCGCCCGGCGCTCCGCCTCGCTCAGGTTGCTCCAGCGCCCGATCTCGTGGAGCGAGCGGCCGCAGCCGAGGCAGAGCCGGGTTGCGGGGTCGAGCTGGCAGAGCTTGACGCAGGGCGAGGAGATCGCGGTCACGACAGGCCTGTCCCCAGCATCAGCGCGAAGCCGAGATAGAGCGCGATCTCGTCGAGCTGCTGCGTCGCGCCCGCGACGTCGCCGGTCTGTCCGCCGATCAGCCGGCGGCAGAGGCGCCTGACGAGAAACGCGTTGAGGGCGATCAGCGCGAGCCCGAGTCCCAGCCCCGCGAGCGGCAGCTGGCAGATGAGCGCGAGCCCGACCGCGAGCAGAAGGCCAATGGCGGAGGCCAGCCAGGCGGTCGGCAGGCTCGGCCGCCCGACCGACGCCGAGGCACCCACCGGGCGGGCCGGCGCCATCCCCGCCAGCAGATGCAGGCCCGACAGCCGCGACAGCACGGCCGCCGCCACGAGGGCACCGCTCGCTGCCAGCGGCCCGGCCCGGTCGAGGATCAGCGCCAGCGCGAAGACACGCAGCAGCAGCGCCAGTCCCATCGCCAGGGCGCCATAGCTGCCGAGCCGGCTGTCCTTCATGATCTCGAGCCGGCGCTCGGGCGTACGACCGCCGAAGAGCCCGTCGGCACTGTCGGCGAGCCCGTCCTCGTGCAGGGCGCCCGTCGTCACCGCCAGCGTCGCGAGGGCGAGCGCAGCCGAGAGCAGCCCGCCGAGGCCGGCGGCTCCGGCGCCAGCCAGGACCAGCGCGGCCGGCAGGGCGATGACCAGCGCCGCCAAGGGCAGGGCGCGCGGCACGGTGCGGAAATCGGGGGCGGCATGGGGATCGGCCTCGCCGGGCAGGGCCGGGACCGGCAGGCGCGAATAGAAGCGGATGCAGATCGCGGTCGCGACGGTCCAGCCGGGCCAGGTCGGCTCGGCACCCGCCGGCGCTACAGGCGCGGCCTGCGGCACCGCCTCATTCCTGTCCTCGATTGTCTTCATCCGCCACAGCCTATAGCAGCAGCGGCAACCGCGGGGCCATCGCCGAAGCGCCGCCGCCCGTCCTTAGCCACAGAGTCCACCATGGCCGTTTCTGGATTGCCCTTCGACGACATCCGCGAGCTGATCGCCGCGATGCCCGGCCCCGATATGGCGGCCGCGAACATGGTGCGCGCCCGCGACAAGGAGTTGACCAAGCCCGCCGGCAGCCTCGGCCGCATGGAGGAGATCGCCGAATGGCTCGCCGCCTGGCAGGGCAAGGGCAAGCCCTCGGTCGACCGCCCGCTGGTCTGTGTTTTCGCCGGCAATCACGGCGTCGTCGCCCAGGGCGTCTCGGCCTTTCCACAGGCGGTGACGCGCCAGATGCTCGATAATTTCGCGGCCGGCGGCGCGGCGATCAACCAGATTTGCGCCGCCTTCGATCTCGGCTTCAAGGTCTTCGACCTCGCCCTCGACCTGCCGACGGGGGATTTCACGCAAGGGGATGCGCTCGACGAGCGCGCCTGCGTCGCCACCATGGCCTTCGGCATGGAGGCGCTGGTCGGCGGCACGGATCTGCTCTGCCTCGGCGAGATGGGCATCGGCAACACCACCTCGGCGGCGGCGATCTATGCCGCGCTCTATGGCGGCGACGCCGCCTTCTGGTGCGGCCGCGGCACCGGGCTCGACGATGCCGGGCTGAAGCGCAAGGTCGCCGCGGTCGAGGCCGGCATCGCGCTGCACCGCGCCCATCTCAAGGACCCGCTCGAGGTGCTGCGCCGCCTCGGCGGGCGCGAGGTCGCGGCAATCTGCGGCGCCATCATCGCCGCGCGCTCGCAGCGGATCCCGGTGATCCTCGACGGCTATGTGGTGACGGCCGCCGCCGCCATCCTGCATGCGATCGAACCCTCCGCGATCGACCACTGCATCGCCGGCCATCTCTCGGCCGAGGGCGCCCATGCGCAGGTGCTGGCGAGGCTCGGCAAGGCGCCGCTGCTGGCACTCGACATGCGCCTCGGCGAAGGCTCCGGCGCCGCTCTCGCCGCCAGCCTCGTCAAGGCCGCCGCGGCGATTCACAACGGCATGGCGACGTTCGCGCAGGCGGGCGTGGCAGGAAAAGATCAGGCCTCGTAGCTCGTCTTCAGCCCCGCCCGCTCGGCGTGGCGTTCCTGCGCCAGCTCGACCAGCCGGGTCAGAAGCGCGGGGTAGGGCATGCCCGAGGCTTCCATCATCTTCGGATACATGCTGATCGCGGTGAAGCCCGGCAGCGTGTTGATCTCGTTGAAGTAGAAGGCCCCGCTCTTGCGGTCGAGGAAGAAGTCGACGCGCGCCAGCCCGCTGCAGTCGAGCGCCACGAAGGCGTCGATCGCCAGTTGCCGCACGCGGGCCATCTGCGCCTCGTCGAGCTTCGCCGGCAGGTCGACGCTGGCGCCGTCCTGGTCGATGTACTTCGCCTCATAGGAGTAGAATTCGTGCTGCGGGCCGGCATTGAGCTCGCTGGCGACACTCGCCACCGGCGGTTCGCCGTCGAGGACGGCCACCTCGATCTCGCGGGCGTCGATGCCCTGCTCGATCAGCACCTTGAGATCGTACTCGAACGCGTCCGCGAGCGCGGCGTCGAGATCCTCCCAGCGCTTCACTTTGTGCACGCCGACGCTGGAGCCCATGTTGCAGGGCTTGACGAAGACCGGCAGCGTCAGCCCGGCGCGGGCCGCTTCCGTGGCGGCGGCAGGGTCCCGGCGATAATCCCGCCGCGCGACCGCGAAATAGGGCGCGACGGGCAGGCCCGCCAGCGCCGCCAACCGCTTGGCGATGTCCTTGTGCATCGAGACGGCCGAGCCGAGCACGCCCGAGCCGACATAGGCCGCGCCCGAAAGTTCGAGCAGGCCCTGCAGCGAGCCGTCCTCGCAGAGCGGGCCGTGGATCACCGGGAAAACGACATCGACCGGGGCGATCGCGGCGGCATGGGGATCGCTCGGCAGGATGGCGGTGCGCCCATCGGCCTGGGACTCGAAGCGGATCGCGGGTGACTCGGCCGGGATCGGCAGGCTTTCGGTGTTCGAGGCGTCGATCCGCGCGAGGTCGTGGCACTGCCAGCGGCCGTCCTTGTCGATGCTCACCGGCACCGGCTCGAAGCGATCGCGGTCGAGATAGCGCAGGACCGAGGCCGCCGATTTCAGCGAGACCTCATGCTCGCCGGACTTTCCGCCATAGAGCACGGCGACGCGCGTTTTCCGGTTCATGATCGAAGGGTCCGACAGGCTGGAGGAGGGAGAACGCAACGAAGACGGCTATGGGCGAGAGCTATGGCGCGATTCGGGCGGGTCACGCGGCCCGCGTCTGCGGCTCCGGCAGAGCGGCGAGCGTGTCCATCACCCGCACCGGCGGCAGCGTGACGGTCACCTCTGTCCCGGCGCGCGGCTTCGACTTCAGGCTGAAGCTGCCGCCATGCAGGTCGATCAGACCCTTGACGATCGGCAGGCCAAGCCC
This sequence comes from Allobosea sp., assembly GCF_030695125.1. Lineage (GTDB taxonomy): Bacteria > Pseudomonadota > Alphaproteobacteria > Rhizobiales > Beijerinckiaceae > Allobosea. The sequence continues at coordinate 17,281 of NZ_JAUYTP010000080.1, forward strand.
CGAACCCTGCTCGGCCGTCTTGATCGCCAGCGAGCCGCGCCCGAAGGTCTGCAGCACGATCGGGATTTCGTCCTCGGGGATGCCGGGGCCGGTGTCGGTGATCGAGACATACTGCCCGCCATTGGCGGTCCAGCCGACCTTGATGATGATGTCGCCGCCCGGGGGCGTGAACTTGATCGCGTTCGAGAGGATGTTGAGGACGACCTGGCGGATGGCGCGCTCGTCGGCCCAGACCCTCGGCAGATCAGGCTCGACCGCCTCGCGGATCGTCTGGCTCTTGGCCTTGGCGCGCAGGTTCAGCATATGCCGGCAATCCTCCGCGATCTCGGCCAGCGACAGCGCCTCCTCGTTGAGGTCGTATTTGCCCGACTCGATCCGCGACAGATCGAGGATCTCGTTGATCAGTTCGAGCAGATGCTGGCCGGAGCTGTGAATGTCGGCGGAGTATTCCTTGTAGGCGGAGTTCGCGTGCCCGCCGAAGACCTCGTTCTTCATCACCTCGGAGAACCCGAGGATCGCGTTGAGCGGCGTGCGCAGCTCATGGCTCATCGTCGCCAGAAAGCGCGATTTCGCCAGATTGGCCTCTTCGGCCTTGCGCCTTGCCTCGTCGGAATTGGCGTTGGCGGTCTCGAGCTCGGCGATCAGCGCATC
>NZ_JAUYTP010000053.1 GCF_030695125.1 Allobosea sp.
CCGGGGCAGCGCATCGTGCCGGCCGAGGCCTGGCTGCTCGACAACTTCTATCTGATCGAGCAGCAGATCGGGCTGGCACGGCGGCATCTGCCGCGCGGCTACAGCCGGCAGCTGCCGCGGCTGGCCGAAGGCCCCCTGGCCGGATTCCCGCGCATCTACGACCTGGCACTGGAGCTGATTTCCCACATGGACGGCCGGGTCGACAGCGACAACGCCACCCAGTTCATCGCCGCCTACCAGACCCTCGACCCCTTGAAGCTGGGCGAACTGTGGGCTTTCCCCATCATGCTGCAGCTGGCGCTGCTGGAAAACCTGCGCCGCGTCGGTGTGCGCATCGCCCAGCGGCGCGAGGAACGCGATGCGGCCATCTCCTGGGCAGACCGCATGCTCGCCACGGCCGAAAGCGATCCCAAACAGCTGATCCAGTTACTGGCCGAGTTTGCTCATGCCGATGTGCCGCTGACCGCACCGTTCGTCGAGGAGTTCTACGACCGGCTGCAGGCGCAGGGGCCCGCCATGGCCTTCGTCCAGACCTGGGTAGAGCAGAAACTGCTGGAACAGGGCGTGACCGCAACCGAATTGTCGGAGACGGCCGGACGCGTTGCCGCGGCCAATCAGATTTCCATCGCCAACAGCATCGGCAGCCTGCGCTTCATCGGCGCGATGGACTGGAAGCTGTTCGTCGAATCGCTCAGCGTCGTCGAGCAGACCCTGCGCGAAGACCTGCTGGACAGCTACGCGCACCAGGACTTTGCCACCCGCGACCGCTACCGTCACGTGGTCGAGGACGTGGCGCGTCGCAGCCGCGCAAGCGAAGGGGCGGTGGCGCGCGCAGCCATCACCCTCGCGCAGGCCGCGGCCGCGCAACACGGACCGGAGGCGCGCAGCGCGCACGTCGGCTACTACCTGATCGATCACGGCCGCCCGCAACTGGAACACGCGGTCGGCTGCCGGCTGCCGTTGAAATCCCGCATCAGCCGCGCCGGTCGTCATCTGCGCCTGTTCGGCTATCTCGGCCCCATCGCGCTGTTCACCGCAGGCATCGTCGCCGTCGTACTGTCGGCGCTCGGTGGAATCGACCTGCACGATTCACGCGGGTGGCTGCTGGCGCTGCCGCTGCTGATCGCCGCATCCGCGCTGGGCGCCTCGCTGGTGAATCTGCTGGTCACGCTGGTGATGCCGCCGCGCGCGCTGCCACGCCTGGATTTTTCGCACGGCATCCCGGAGCGCCACCGCACCATGGTGATCGTCCCGACCTTGCTGACCCGGCCCGAGGACGTCGACACCCTGCTCGAAGCGATGGAGATCCGCTATCTCGGCAACCGCGATCCCAACCTGTTCTTTGCGCTGCTGACGGATTTTGCCGATGCGCCCGAGGAGGCGCTGCCGGGCGACGCCGCGCTGCTCGATCATGCGCGCGCCGCAGTCGAGGCGCTCAACGCAAGCTACCGCGACGACCGTCCCTGCATCTTCTATCTGTTCCACCGGCCGCGGCTGTGGAATCCGTTTGAACGCGTCTGGATGGGCTACGAGCGCAAGCGCGGCAAGCTGGAGCAGTTCAATGCCCGGCTTCGCGGACAAGCTCACGCGGCGTTCTCGGACATCGTCGGCGATCTCTCGCTACTCGAATCCATCCAGTACGTCATCACGCTGGACACCGACACGCAGTTGCCGCGCGACGCGGGCCACACGCTGGTCGGCAACCTCGCGCACCCGCTCAACCGGCCGGTCTACGATGCGCGCAAGGGCCGCATCGTCGAAGGCTACGCAATCCTGCAGCCGCGCGCCTCGATCAGCCTGACCAGCGCCGGCCAGTCGCGCTTCACCCGGCTGTTCGCAGGCGACTCGGGCCTCGACCCCTATACGCGCGAAGTGTCGGACGTCTACCAGGACGTGTTCGGCGAAGGCTCCTTCGTCGGCAAGGGCATCTATGACGTCGACGCGTTTCGCCAGGCGGTCGACGGCCGCTTTCCGGAGAACCTGATCCTCAGCCACGACCTGCTGGAAAGCGGGTATGCCCGTTCGGCGCTGGTGACCGACGTCGAACTGATCGAGGAACATCCGGCCAGCGTATCGAGCGAGGCCAGCCGCCGCCACCGCTGGATACGCGGCGACTGGCAGCTGGCCGGCTGGCTGCTGCCGTGGGTCCCAGGTCCGTCCAATGGGACGAAGGCGAAGCGGCAGGCCAATCCACTGTCGGCACTGTCGTGGTGGAAACTGTTCGACAACCTGCGCCGCAGCCTGGTGGCGCCTGCGCTGCTGATCCTGCTGGCAGGCGGCTGGCTGCTGGGCCCGGGGCCCGCGTGGCTGTGGACCCTGCTGGTGGTGACGGTGGTGTTTCTGCCTTCTGTGCTGTCCAGCCTGATCGAGCTGGTGCGCAAGCCGGATGAACGCGACTGGCTGGTGCACCTGAATCTGACCGCAAAATCCGCCGGCCGCCCGCTGATGCTCGCACTGCTGAACCTCGCCTTCCTGCCCTACGACACGCGGATCGCCCTCGGCGCAATCCTGCGCTCGGGCGTGCGCATGCTGTTCACGCGACGCGGCCTGTTGCTGTGGCAGCTGCCCGCCTACGCACGCCGCAACGCACGGCGATCGCTGGGCGATTTTTTCCGCGAAATGTGGAGTGCGCCGCTGCTCGCACTGGTGCTCACGCTGGCACTCGCCGCCGCACTGCCGCTGTCCGCACCCGCGTGGCTCGCCGCAGCGCCGTTGCTCCTGTTGTGGCTGCTGTCGCCCGTCGCCGGCTGGTGGATCAGCCGCCCGCTGGCTGCGCCCGTCCCCGGCCTGAGCGCAGACCAGGAGGCCTTCCTGCGCAGCGCGGCCCGCCGCACCTGGCGCTACTTTGCCGACTTCGTCGGCCCCGCGGACAACTGGCTGCCGCCCGACAACTTCCAGCAAAAACCGGCGCCGGCGATCGCCTCGCGCACCTCGCCCACCAACATCGGCATGTCGCTGCTGGCCGACTTGGCAGCGGTCGATTTCGGCTATCTCACGGTGGGCGAATGCCTGCAGCGCATCGACAACACGCTGGCCTCGATGGAGAAGCTGGAACGCTACCGCGGCCATTTCTACAACTGGTACGACACCCGCACCCTGCAGCCGCTGCACCCGCAGTACGTGTCGTCGGTGGACAGCGGCAACCTGGCCGGCAGCCTGCTCACCCTGCAGGCGGGACTGGCCGAACTCAAGACCCAGCCGGTGCTGGCGGCGCTCGCCCTGCAGGGACTGCAGGACACACTGACGGTGCTGGCCGAACAACTGCCCAGCGCCCCCGCGCCCGAGCTGGCGAAAAAAATCGCCCTGCTGCAGGACAGCCTGCACGGTCTGCTGCAGGATGGACCGCCACAGACGCCAGAGGCCGCCACCCGCGTACTCGAGAAAATCCAGCGCATCGGCGGCACGCTGGCCGAAGCGGTGCCGACCGAAACCGGCATCGAAGACGAACTGTATTACTGGGCGCGCGCCTTCGACCTGCAGGTGCGTGCGCTGCGCGACGAGCTGGCCACGCTGGTGCCGGGCGCCTGGCAGGGCAGCGCGATGCCAACCCGGATCGAACTGGCCGGCGCCGGCACCCCCGCACAGGCACAGATCGAGCGCATCGATGCGCTGATCCTGCGCTGCCGCGCGCTGGCGGCAATGGATTTCGA
>NZ_JAUYTP010000084.1 GCF_030695125.1 Allobosea sp.
TAACCGGAGGCTGATCAGAAACGAACGCGACGATATGCAAAGGGCCCCGATCGGGGCCCTTTGCATATCGTCCTCCGGCGCCGCCACTGGCCTGCTTTTACTCCGCCCCGATGGCCTGGAATCCGACCGCCGTTGACACGATTGCCAATGTGCGACCCGACTGCGCCAAGGCAACGAAATCATCGACCTGCGGCAGTGAAAGCGGCGCGCGCATCAGTGTCTCCAATTAAACTCCAGCCGTTAATCTATTTTTAACTCTCCTCTCGGTCAACGCAGATTGCTTTCCGACCCCGAAACTCTCCGGGTAATGGTAAATATCGGCATTGAACTCCTGACGGCGAGCGGCGCTGGGGCCAACGCACGCGCCACCATCCCGGATCTCGCAACCGGATGGAGCCATAGCGCTCAAGCTTGACCGTTCAGGACGCGCTACTGCGTGCTGCTGCAATGTCTGGGTGTGCGGGGGCTGGCCCGGAACCGAGCGCTATGACGTTGCGGCGATGGCGCAAGGCCGGCACATCCCCGCCGGCCGGACCATGCCCGAGACACGCTGTCTCCAGGGCTGGTATGATCGGCGATCGACCCGGGCTCGCCCGGCGGACACCGGCCGACCCCGGGAGATCCCCGTCAGGCAAGTCTCAGACTCGCTGCCCGTCAGACGCGCGGACGGGAGCGAGGCCGACAGTCTACGGCGAGACCCGGCGCGTCAGGCCGCGTTTTCGTTTGACTTCGCCTCGGGGGTCATCACGCCCCGGCCGATATCGACATAGGTGAAGCCTTTGCCGCGGATCTGCTCGGCCCGGTAGACGTTGCGCAGATCGGCCAGGATGGGCGTGACCATCGCAGCCTTGATGCGGTCGAAATCCAGCGCCCGGAAGATGTTCCACTCGGTGACGATGACCGCCGCATCGGCCCCCTCGACGCATTCATAGGCGTCCTTGCAATAGACCACGCCCGGCGGCAGCATTGTCTTTGCCTGCTCCATGCCCTCGGGATCGAAGGCCCGGATGCTCGCCCCGCCATCCTGCAGCGCGGTCACGATCGCCAGCGACGGCGCATCGCGCATGTCGTCGGTGTTGGGCTTGAAGGTCAGCCCCAGCACCGCGATCGTCTTGCCGCGCACCGAGCCGCCGCAGGCGGCGACGACCTTCTTGGCCATCGCCCGCTTGCGCTGGTCGTTCACCGACGCGACCGTCTCGACGATCCGCGACGGCGTGCCGTAATCCTGCGCCGTCTTGATCAGCGCGAGCGTGTCCTTGGGAAAGCAGGAACCGCCATAGCCGGGCCCGGCATGCAGGAACTTGCCGCCGATGCGGTTGTCGAGGCCCATGCCGCGCGCGACGTCCTGGACGTTGGCGCCGACCTGCTCGCACAGATCCGCCATCTCGTTGATGAAGGTGATCTTGGTCGCGAGGAACGCGTTGGCGGCATATTTGGTGAGCTCGGCCGTCCGGCGGCTGATGTTCAGGATCGGCGCGCTGTTGAGATAGAGGGGCCGGTAGACATCGGCCATCACCGCCTGCGCGCGCAGATCGTCCGTGCCGATGACGATTCGGTCGGGGCGCTTGAAGTCCTCGATCGCGGCGCCCTCGCGCAGGAACTCCGGGTTCGACACCACGGCGAAATCGGCGTCGGGACGCAGATCGCGGATGATGCGCTCGACCTCGTCGCCGGTTCCGACCGGTACGGTCGATTTGGTGACGATGACGGTATAGCCGTTGAGCGCATGCGCGATCTCGCGCGCCGCGGCATAGACATAGGACAGGTCGGCGAAGCCATCTCCGCGACGCGACGGCGTGCCGACCGCGATGAACACCGCATCGGCCTGGGCGACAGGCCCGGCGAGATCGGTCGTGAAGGAGAGACGCCCCGCCTCGGCATTGCTGCGCACCAGATCGGCCAGCCCCGGCTCGAAGATCGGGATCTCGCCCTGCTTCAGCGCCGTGATCTTGCTTTCCATCTTGTCGACGCAGACGACCTCATGGCCGAAATCCGCAAAGCAGGCGCCGGACACGAGCCCGACATATCCTGACCCGACCATGACGATTTTCATCGGCGTTCTCCAGCAGCGCCCGGCAAGAGCGGAAACGGTTGATACGAAATGGGAGGGAAGGCCTCTCGCGACCGCAACAGCGAGCATCGCCCGCCATCGCGCGATCACCCTCCCGAACTAGGCTCTGGCGTAGATATCCTCGATGCGGATGATGTCGTCTTCGCCTGTATAGCTTCCGACCTGGACCTCGATCAATTCGAGTTCGATCTTGCCGGGGTTGTAAAGCCGATGCGTGCAACCGATCGGCAGATAGATCGACTCGTTTTCGTGGACATGGCTGACCTTGCCGTCCAGCGTGACCTCGGCCGTGCCGCGCACCACGACCCAGTGCTCGGAACGATGGAAATGCTTCTGCAGGCTGAGCTTGCCATCCGGCTTGACGTTGATGCGCTTCACCTGGAAACGCGAGCCGATGTCGATGCGCTGATACCAGCCCCAGGGTCTGTAGATCCGCAGATGCTCCGTCGCTTCGGGGCGTCCCGCCTTCTTCAATTGCTCGACGAGCTGCTTCACCTGGCCAGCGGCCGCCTTCGACGAGACCAGAACGGCATCGCGGGTCGCGACGACGACGACATCCTTGAGCCCGATCGTGGTCAGCAGCATGTCGTCGCTGCGCAGCAGTGAATTCGTCGTATCGACCGTGAAGACCGGTCCGCGGAGCACGTTGCCGGCCGCGTCCTTGTCCATCACATCGTAGATCGAATCCCAGGCCCCGATATCGGACCAGTCGAAGGTCGCCGCGATCACCGCAGCGTGCCGGGTCTTTTCCATCACGGCATAGTCGATGGAGATGCGCGTCGCCTGCGCGAAGGCCTTCGCATCGAGCCGCAGGAAATCGAGATCGGATGCCGCGGCGGCAATGGCGTCGCGCGCCGCCGCCAGGACATCCGGCGCGAACTCGTTGAGCTCCTCGATCATGGTGGCGGTCGAGAAAACGAAATTGCCGCTGTTCCACAGGAAGCCTGCGTCCAGATAGCTCTGCGCGGTCACCGCGTCGGGCTTCTCGACGAAACGCTTGAGCCGCTTCATCCGCGGATTGCCGAGGCCCTCGCCCGGCTCGAGATAGCCATAAGCGACCGACGGCGCGCTTGGCACGATGCCGAGCGTCACGATCAGACCGCTGCTCGCCAGCTCGGCCGCAGCCAGACAATCGCCCCGGAACGCCGCGGCGTCCTGAACGACATGGTCGGCCGCCAGAGCCACCGCGACGGCATCGGGCGAGGCCCGGCGCGCCAGCAGCGCACCCACGGCGATGGCGGCGGCGGAATCCCGCCGCTCCGGCTCGAGCACGATCTCGCCTTCGACACCGACCGCCTGCATCTGCTCGGCGACGATGAAACGGAATTCATGGTTGGTGATGATGATCGGGCGGGCAAATGGCGCGCCGGCGACCCGCAGCAATGTCGCCTGAAAGGTCGAGAGCCCTTCGCCCAAAAGCGCGATGAACTGCTTGGGCATCGTGTCGCGGGACAACGGCCAGAGTCGCGTACCAGCACCACCAGCGAGAATCACAGGAACAATCAATGTCATGCCTATCGCTTCCGCAACGTATGTGGGCCGCTAGCAGACCCAAAATGACAATACAATCGACGGACTTACCAACCCAACCGGGTCCTCGTCGATCCGCTCTCGTCTCAAATCAAACCCATTCGGGCAACGAAATGGTGGTGGGGTTAATCGCACGAAGCCCGCTCTTCCCGGGCTTCGGTTCACGGCGGGCTCGACATCTGCCGTAACGCCTCCTCAAATTCAGCCCGCCAGTTAAATTCATGGTAGTTCAGTACTGTGACAGCTGTTCTGCACCGAGGAACATCGATACAAGGCTCGCCGCAAACAAAATCAAGCACGGACCATGCCAGCATGGCCCGCCGTTGCGTCGAGCGCGACCGACAGCGCGCGATGGTCAGTTTCTGGCTCCACGACCACAGGCGTTGCGACGGAGGCGCGCCTCTCTCTTCATGCGCAGAAAGCGCACATGTCGCAGCATCACGGCGGGAACAGAAGACTGTGCGATGGCCGCGCTCTCCCCGGGGATATTGTGCGGTGATCGTCCGGTGACGGCCTCAATGGGCCGCCCACGGCTCTTCCCGCGATAGCGTCAGGATCGGATCGACGCAGATGAAGGGAGCGCTCGGCAAGCCACCTGCTTCCAGTCCGATCGAACGGCTGACGAAGGATTTATAGCCCAGCCACGAACCGATGACGCGGCTGCAGCCGCCGCAGGACACGAGCGCCTCATCGACGATGGTCGCCGGAATCGCGATCGAAGGGGAGCCGCACTCGCAGGCCGCGAACTGGGCCTTGCCGGGGATCCGGGTCATGTGACGCTCCCACTGCCGTTCCGTTACCGAACGCTGCGCGAGCAAGATCGAGGCCAACCTCAACTGACCCAAATCGGTGCAATACGGGCGCGGCCGTTGCGCCGGTCCGCGACGGACGCGCCAGCGGGGCGCCGCCGTGCCCCGGGAGCCCGCGCGCGCTGCCGCGGAGGGCTGGCGCGACCGGTCAGCGGCCCTGCCAGCGCGGGGCCCGCTTGGCCAGGAAGGCTTCCATGCCTTCCCGGAAATCGGCGCTGGTGTAGCACATCACCACGAGGTCATCCCCGCCATCGGCCGGCGCCGCGGCGCTGGCGAGGCGGCGCAGCGCCTCCTTCGTCGCGCGCATCGTCAACGGCGCATGCCCCGCGATCGTCGTCGCCAAATCCCGCGCCCGCGCCATCAGCGCAGCGTGATCGGGAAGAACCTCGCTGTAGAGCCCGATGCGATGGCCTTCCTGCGCCTCGATCAGCCGCGCCGTGAAGACGATGTCCTTGACCCGAGCCGGCCCCAGCAGCGCCGCCAGCCGGGCGTAGTTCGCCATCGACAGGCAATTGCCGAGCGTCCGCGCGATCGGATAGCCGAAGCGCGCCGATCCGGTGGCGATCCGGAGATCGCAGGCGCAGGCGATGCTGCCGCCGCCGCCCGTCGCAGCCCCGGAGATCGCCGCGATGGTCGGGATCGGGCAGGACTCGATCGCGGTGATGACGGCCTCGATCTTGTCCTCATAGGCCAGCGCGTCTTCGGGCGTCGCGAAGGCCCGGAACTGCGCGATGTCGGTGCCGGCCGCAAAGGCCTGCTCGCCTGCCCCCGTGACGATGAGCACCTTGGGGGCGCCATGCGCGGACGGATCGGCGCAGATCGCGGCCAGCCGCTCATACATCGCGAAGGTCAGGGCGTTGCGCGCCTGGGGCCGGTTCAGCGTGATCGTGCCGATCCCGCCCTCCACCGCGTAGAGGATCTCGTCGTCCATGCGCCCGCCGCCTTCGCCCCGGAAAGGAGCCGGACTATCCGGTCAGCCCGGGACAGCGTCAACGGCGACGCTTGTCGAAAACTCTCGTCCCGGCGCCGCCTCGATCAGAGCCCGGGTATAGGGATGGGCCGGCGCGGAGAACACTTGCGCGGTCGCACCCTGCTCGACGATGACGCCCTTCTCCATGACCACGATCCGGTCGCAGATCTGCGCCGCCACGCGCAGATCGTGGGTGATGAACAGGATCGCCAGGTTGAAGCGCTCCTGCACATCGGCCAGCAGCGCCAGCACCTGCTTCTGCACGGACACATCGAGCGCGGAAACCGCCTCGTCGGCGATCAGGATGTCGGGCTCCATCGCGAGCGCCCGCGCGATCGCGATGCGCTGGCGCTGACCACCGGAGAACTGATGCGGGTAGCGTTCGAGCGCGTTCGGCTGCAGGCCCACCAGCGCCATCAGGTCCTGCGCCCGCTGCAACGCGTCACTCGCGCTCAACCCGAAATTCATCGGCCCTTCCACGATCGAAGCGCCGACGGTGCGCCGCGGATTGAGCGAGCGGAACGGGTCCTGGAACACGACCTGGATCTTGCGGCGATAGGGCCGCAGCCGCCGCTCGGGCAGTTGCGCAATGTCGATGTCGGGCACCAGGATGGACCCGACGCTCGGCGGCATCAGCCGCGCGACGCAGCGCGCCACCGTCGTCTTGCCGGAACCGGATTCGCCGACGATGCCGACGGTCTCGCCACGCCGGACCTTGATCGCGACATCCTTGGCGGCATGCACGAGGCGCTCCTTCCGGAACAGCGCCTTGGAGCTGTAGGTCTTGCCGAGCCCGACCGTCTCCAGCGCCAGCGGGCCGGCGACAGGCTTGCGGATGGCGGGCTTGAGGCTCGGCACCGCGGCGATCAGCATCTGCGTATAGGGGTGCTGCGGCCGGGTCAGGATATCGGCGGCCGGTCCCTGCTCGACCACACGCCCCTTCTCCATCACCACGACGCGATCGGCGATCTCGGCAACGACGCCGAAATCATGGGTGATGAACAACACGCCGGTGCCGCGCCGGCTCTGCATGTCCTTGATCAGCCGCCGGATCTGCGCCTGCGGGGTGACGTCGAGCGCCGTCGGCGGCTCGTCGGCGATCAGCAGCGCCGGATCGAGGATCAGCGCGGCGGCGATCATCACGCGCTGGCGCTGCCCGCCCGAGATCTGGTGCGGGTAGGAGGCGTGCATCCGCTCCGGCTCGGGCAGGCGCATCGATTCCAGCATCGCGAGCACCTGCGCGCGCCGCTCGGTGGGCCCGAGATCGGTGTGGATGCGCAGCACCTCCTCGATCTGGTCGCCGATCGTCAGCACCGGGTTCAGCGCCGTCATCGGCTCCTGGAAGATCATCGCCATGCGGTCGCCGCGCAGCGCCCGCAGCCGCTGGGGCGACGCCGTCAGCAGATCCTCCCCCTCCAGCCTGATCGCACCCGCGACCGGCTTGAGGGCCTTGGCGAGCAGGCCCATGACGGAAAAGGCGGTGACGGACTTGCCGGAGCCGGATTCGCCGACGACGCAGACGATCTCGCCGGCCGCAACGCTGATCGAGACGTCGTCGACCGCCCTCGCCCGGTCGCCGCCGCCCGGCAGCGCGATGCTCAAGCCCGCGATTTCGAGGACGGGTGTGGGCGCGTTGTTCATCGGCCAGCCATCGTTCACCGTCCCGCCATTTTGGGATCGAGCGTGTCGCGCAGGCCGTCGCCGAGCATGTTCACCGCCAGCACGGTGATGCCCAGGAAAATGCCCGGATAGAGGATGTTGTGCGGGAAGACGCGGAACAGGTTGCGCCCCTCGGCCATGATGTTGCCCCAGGTCGGGATTTCCGGGGGGATGCCGATGCCGAGGAAGGACAGGATCGCCTCGACCAGGATCGCCGACGCGGCGATGAAGGTGCCCTGCACGATCAGGGGCGCGATCGTGTTGGGCAGGATATGGCGCACCATCAGCTTGGGCAGGCGCGTGCCCGCCATGATCGCGGCCTCGACATAGGGCTCCTCGCGCACCGACAGCACGATCGAGCGCACCACCCGCACCACGCGCGGGATCTCCGGCACGATGATCGCGATGATCACCGAGGTCAGCCCGCTGCGAAACAGCGAGACCACGGCAATGGCCAGCAGGATGCCCGGTATCGCCATCAACCCGTCCATGAAGCGCATGATGACACCGTCGAGCGGGCGGACATAACCGGCGATCAGCCCGATCACGAGCCCGATCGCGATAGCCACCGACGCGACCGAGACCGCGATCAGGAGCGACACCCGCGCGCCATAGACGACGCGGCTATAGACGTCGCGGCCGAGCGAATCCGTTCCCATCCTGTGCTTGAACACCGTGGTCGAGCCGTCATCGGCGCGAATCGTGCGCTCGAAACCCGGCAGGCGGTTGCGCGTGCTCGGGTTGATCGCGGTCGGGTCGATCGTGCCGAGCCAGGGCGCGAACAGCCCCAGCAGCGTCATCAGCATCAGCACCGTGCTGCCGATCGCGACGACCGGATTGCGGGCGAGGCGCTTCAGCACGGTCCGCGTCGGCGGCGCCGGCTCGGCCGCGACGGGAGCGAGAAGGGTTGGCTCGGCGCTCAATAGCGGATCCTCGGATCGAACAGGCTGTAGGCGAGGTCGATCAGCAGGTTGATGCCGACATACACGCCCGAGAACAGCAGGATCACGGCCTGGATGGTGGGATAATCGCGGGCGAGCACGGCATCGACGGTGAGCCGCCCGAGGCCGGGGATCGAGAACACGCTTTCCGTCACCACCACCCCGCCGATCAGGAGTGCGATCCCGATGCCGACGACGGTGACGATCGGCACCGCCGCATTCTTCAGCGCATGGCGGAACAGGATCTTGCGCTCGACCTGCCCCTTGGCGCGGGCCGTGCGGATATAGTCCTCGTTCAGAACCTCGAGCACGCTGGCGCGCGTCATCCGCGCGATCAGCGCGATGTAGATCACCGACAGCGTCACCGCGGGCAGCACGAGCCTGTGCAGAAAGCCGCCCAACCCGCCCGACAGCGGCTGGTAGCCCTGCACGGGAAACCAGCCCAGCGTGATCGCGAAGACATAGATCAAGGCATAGCCGATGACGAAGACGGGCACGGAAAAACCGAGCACCGAGAAGCCCATCACGACGCGGTCGATCCAGGAGCCGTGCTTGTAGGCGGCCAGCACGCCGAGCGGGATCGCCACGCTGATCGCGATCAGCATCGTCGCAAACGCCAGCGACAGCGTCGGCTCGATCCGCCCGACGATGAGCTCGCCGATCGGCTTCTTGAAGAAGAAGCTCTCGCCGAGATTGCCCTGCAGGAGATTGCCGGCCCAGATCAGGAACTGCGTCAGGATCGGCTGGTCGAGACCGAGCCGGTTGCGGATCAGCGCAATCTGCTCGGTGGTGGCGTTGTCGCCGGCGATGACCGCCGCCGGATCGCCCGGCGTCAGTCGCAGCATCAGGAAGACCAGGACGGCAACGATCACCAGCACGGGAATCGTCGCCAGCAGGCGCCGCAGGATATAGCTGGCCATCAGCGGCTGGTCCGCAGGCTTGGGCTCAGGCAAGCCCTCATCAAGAGGGGGCCCGCAGGGCCGTCTGGAAGGACGCTCCGGATCGCTCGGGAGCCTCCGCGACCATCCTTCGAGACGCCATTCCTGACGGAATGGCTCCTCAGGATCAGGGCTGAGGGACCATCAGCCCAAGCGGTAGACGGGTTCATACCGCTCACTTCTTCTCGACGTTCCAGAACACCGGCGCCGGCGCCGTCAGGATGCCGGTCAGGCGGGTGCGCGCCGCGATCGGGACATTGTACTGGCCGAGATGGACATGGGTGACGATCTCGCGCCAGCGCATCTGCACGGCCTCTGCGATCGCCTTCTGCTTGGCCGGATCGGGCTCGCGGGCGAAGTCGTCGCGCAGCTTCTCCATCTGCGCGTCGCAGGGCCAGCCGAAGGCGGCCTTGTCGCAGCTCGCATTGAAGAAGCCGGCCATCACCGGATTGAGAATGTCGGCCGAGACCCAGGAGGTCTGCATCAGGTTCCAGCCGCCCTTGTCGACCGGGTCCTTGCGGACGCGGCGCGACACCACGGTCTGCCAGTCGGAGGACTGCATATCGACCTTGAAGCCGCCCTTCTCGAGCAGCTGCTTGGCGACGGGCCCGAGATTGGTCAGCGACTGCAGGTCGGTCGAGTGCAGCAGCACGATCGGCTTGCCGTCATAGCCGGCCTCCTTGAGCAGTTCCTGCGACTTCTTGAAGTTCGATTCGAGCAGCCCCTCCATGCCCTTCTCGGAGGCGAGCTGCGTGCCGCAGACGAACATCGCCTTGCAGACGTTGTAGTATTCCGGGTTGCCGACGGTCGCCTCGAGGAAGTCCTTCTGGTTGAGCGCATAGGTCACGGCCTGCCGGATCTTCGGATTGTCGAAGGGCGGCTGCGTGTGGTTGAACCGCATCGTGTATTGCAGGCCGAGCGGGTTGTAGTTCCACAGCTTGATGTTCTTATCGCCGGCCAGGAGCGGGATCAGGTCGAAGGCCGGCTGCTCGACCATGTCGATCTCGCCGGCGAGCAGGGCGTTGACCGCCTGCTGCTGGTCGGACATTGCGAGCCACTCGATGCGATCGACCTTGGCGACCTTGCCGCCGGCCAGGCCCGAAGCGGGTTCAGCGCGCGGCTTGTAGTCCTTGAACTTGGTGTAGACGATCTTGTCGCCCGGCTTCCACTCATCGAGCTTCAGCACGAAGGGTCCCGAGCCGACGAATTCCGAGATCTGGGTGTTGGGGTCGGTCTTCGCCACGCGCTCGGGCATCATGAACGGCACGTTCGACGACGGCTTGCCGAGGCCGAAAATCAACAGGCCCGTCGGGGACTTCAGCTTCACCGTGAAGGTCTTGGCGTCGTCGGCGGTGATCGTGTCGACGAAGGTCATCAGCTTCTGGCCGACGGGGTCCTTGGCCGACCAGCGCGTGATCGAGGCGATGCAGTCGGCAGTGGTGACCGGCTTGCCGTCATGCCAGGTGAGGCCGTCGCGCAGCGTGAACTTGTACGTCAGCTTGTCCGGCGATTCCGTGAAGCTATCGACCATCTGCGGCTTGATGTTGCCGGCCTCGTCCATCGAGAACAGCGTGTCGTAGATCATGTAGCCGTGGTTGCGGACGATATAGGCCGTCGTCCAGATCGGATCGACGATCTTCACGTCGGAATGCATGACGATCTTCAAGGTCTGCGCCTGCGCGAGCGAGGCTCCGGCGACGATCGCGCAAGCGGCCGCCAGTGTCTTCAAACGCAATGTCATGGTGCTCTCCCCTCAACGTTTCCGGCTCGATCGACGCGCCTTGTTCTATGCAGGCACTGTGCCACGGGCGGGCCATGCTCGCCCGGCGTCCTCACGCGGTCAACCGCACCAGGAGACCGGCCATCAGCCGCGTCCGCTGCGCCAGGCTGTCGACCTCGATATGCTCCCCCAGCGTATGATAGCCGGCTCCGAGCAGCCCGAGCCCGTCGAGCGAGGCGATGCCCTCGGCGCCGGTAAAATTCGCATCCGAGCCGCCTCCGGCCGAGCCATGCTCCAGCGCCCAGCCGAGCTCGGCGGCGACCTCGCGCGCCAGCCCAAACAGCGCCAGCGTCGCCGCATTGGGCTCCCAGACCGGGCGGGTGACGCCGCGGCTGACGGTGAAGCGCGTGCCGTCGTCATTCTGCAGGCTCAGCGCCAGCATGCGCTCAACGCCGCGGTCGAGATCCTCCTGCCGTTTGGCCATGCTCAGCGCCTCGGCGCAGCAGGTCGTCGGCACGCAGTTGACCCATTGCCCGCCCTGGATCACGCCGACGCTGAAGGTGCAGTCGTCATCCGTCATCGCCTCGATCGCGAGCAGTTGCTGCGCCATCATGCTGATCGCGGAGCGGCCGTTCTTGAGCTGCGATCCGGCATGGCTCGGCCGCCCCTCGGCGAGCAGGTTGAAGCGTGCGATCGCATAGCGCCCGGTGACGACGCCGTTGCCAGGCCGCCCCGGCTCGGGAACCAGGATGAAGCGGTGCCGGCGCGCCTGCTCGAGGATCAACTCGCGCGTGCCGGGGCTGCCGATCTCCTCGTCGCTGGTGAAGAGCACGCTGACCGGCAGCGGCGTCTCGATGCCCGCCTTGGCCAACGCGATGATCGCCTGCAACCCGGCATAGGCGCCACCCTTCATGTCGAGGATGCCCGGCCCGTAGCAGCGCCAGCCGTCGCGCCGGAAGGGCAGCGTCTTCAGCGTGCCGACCGGATGCACCGTGTCGAGATGCGACATCATCAGGATGCCCGGCTCGCCCTGCAGCGGATGCGGGAAGTCGCCGCGCACGCAGTCGCCGAGCCCGGGCGGGCCGGGAAAGCGCGTGACGCTCGCCCCCGCCGCGACGAGTTCGCTCGCCGCGAAATCCATCATCCGGTTCACGGCCGCGACGTCGAAGGTCGGGCTCTCGCATTCGATCCAGGGCCGCAGGCCCGCGAGCAGGCTGTCGAGATCGAGGGGCAGATCGGCGGGGTTCATGCGGGGCGCTCTCAGGCTTTGCTGCGCGTTTCGACGAGGCGCGCCAGCAGGCTCGCCCCGATCGGCAGGATGCCGTCATCGAGCACGAAGGCCGGGTTGTGGACCGGCACGCTGCCGGCGTGTCCCACCCAGGCATAGGCGCCCGGCACCACGCGCAGCATGTCGGCGAAATCCTCGCTGCCCATCACCGGCTTCGGCTCGGTCAGGACGTTGCCCGCCCCAACGATCTCGGTGGCGACAGCCGCCGTCGCGATCGCTTGCTCGGGATGGTTCACCAGCACGTCGAAGATGCCGCGGATGTCGATGTCGATCTGCACGCCGAAGGTCAGCGCCATGCCGGCGCAGATCTCGCGCATGCGCTCGCGGATCAGCTTGGCGATCTCGGGCGAGAAGGTTCGCACCGTGCCGGCCAGCACCGCCTCCTCCGGGATCACGTTATAGGCCGAGCCGGCATGGATCTGCGTGATCGACAGCACCGCCGCCTCGCGCGGATCGGCGTTGCGGCTGACGATCGTCTGCAGCGCCGCCGCCAGCGAGATCGCGACGATGACCGGGTCGCGCCCGACATGGGGCATGGCGCCATGGCTGCCCTTGCCGGTGATCTTGATGTCGAAGAAATCCGCGCCCGCCATCGCCGGACCGGGGAAGACCGCGATCTGGCCGGGGTCGAGGTTAGGCGCATTGTGGATGCCGTAGATCTCGTCGCAGGGAAAGCGCTCGAACAGGTTGTCGGCGAGCATGGCCCGGGCCCCGCCGAGCCCCTCCTCCGCCGGCTGGAACACGAAGATGGCGGTGCCCGCAAATCCACGATTCTCGGCGAGATAGCGCGCCGCCCCCAGCAGCATCGTGGTGTGGCCGTCATGGCCGCAGGCATGCATCCGGCCCGGAATGGTCGAGCGCCAGGGCAGGTTGGTGATCTCGTCCATCGGCAGCGCGTCCATGTCGGCGCGCAGGCCGATGCGCCGGCCCGGCCCGCCCGTGCCTTCGAGGATACCGACCACGCCGGTGCCGCCGATGCCGCGATGCACCTCGATGCCCCAGGCCGCCAGCTTCTCGGCGACAATGCCCGACGTCCGGACCTCCTCGAAGCCGATCTCGGGATGGGCGTGGAGATCGCGGCGGATGGCGACGAGCTCGTCCGTGAAGGCCTCGATCGCGGTCAGGGCAGGCATGGCAAGCAACTCCGGGAGGGTTGGGGGGCGATCAGCCGAAGACGGGGCCGAGCGGCGCGGTGCGCAGGCCCGGGCGCAGATGCTTCCAGGGCAGAACGGAAGGATCGACCGGCATCGGGCCGGGCGCGGCGCAGACCAGAATCGAATGCGCGATCGGCTCGAAATCGGCGCGGAAATGCACCGAACTCTTGTTGACGAGGATCGCCTGCTCGGTCGGCTCGATGCCGACCTGCCGGTACATCGCCTGGTCGGCCATCTGCGCCTTGCGCGAGGCGACGA
Source organism: Allobosea sp. (assembly GCF_030695125.1). GTDB lineage: Bacteria > Pseudomonadota > Alphaproteobacteria > Rhizobiales > Beijerinckiaceae > Allobosea. The sequence continues at coordinate 13,339 of NZ_JAUYTP010000084.1, forward strand.
CGATGCGGACCCCGCCGATCCGCAGCGCCGCGCAGGCCCCGAGATTCATCCGCGATCCCCCGAAGAACGGGCCGGGCGCCACGAAGCGCCCGTCCGACAACTGCTCGACGACGAACTCGCCTTCGAGCGGGACATCGCCGGGAATGCCGGACTTGGCGCCGAGCGCAGCCTTGATCGTCGCTCCGACGCCCGCCTCATGCGCCTGGCGCGCCACCTCGGGATCGACGATCAGCCCGATCGCCGCCCGCTGTGCGCCGTTGCGGACGAGCGCGCGCGCCATGCCCATCGTGTCGGAATCGCCGCCCGCCCCCGGATTGTCCTGCGTGTCGGAGATGACGATCGGCTTTGTCGCTCCTTGCGCCAGCGCCATCGCAGCCAGCACGCCCTCGTCCGGTGCGAAGACCTTGCCGTTGAAGGCCGCCTCGCTCGCCAGCACGCGCGCCGTCACGGCGTCGGCCGCCCGGTCGGCGTCGCCTTGCGTCGCGCCATAGGCGACGACCGTCGGCCCGCAATCGGCGAAATCGGCCGCCGGAAAGCCCGGCAGGAAGGACAGCGTCGGCACGCTCTCGTCCTCGAGCGCGGCGAGTTCGGCATAGATCGTCGCGCACGGCTCCATCGCGGTGGCCTGCCAGGCGATCGGGATCAGATAGGGGATCTGCCGGAAGGCCTTCGCGTCACGCTTCGCCGTGCCGATCAGCCGCGCGAGATAGGTTGTCGCGCGGCTCCCCGTCAGGGCCATGTCGACATGGGGGTAGGTCCGGTAGGCGACGAGCGCATCGGCGCTGTCGACCATCAGCTGCGTGACATTGCCGTGCAGGTCGAGGCTGGCGACGAGCGGCACATTCGGGCCGATGGCGGCGCGCACCCGCCGCAGCGTCTCGCCCTCCCCGTCGGGAAAGCCCTCCGCCACCATGGCGCCGTGCAGATCGAGATAGACCCCGTCGAGCGGCAGCGCTGCCGTGATGGCCTCGACCAGCTCGCTCAGCAGCGTCTCGAAGGCCTCCGCCGTGACATGGGCGGAGGGGCTGGCGGCGCACCACAAGGTCGGCACCATCTCCCAGCCGAGCCCGCGCGCGGTCTCGACGAAGCCCGATGCGCCGACATTGACGTTGCGCACCGCCTCGAACACGTCCTCGCCTCGCGCCAGCGACGGCCAGCCGCCCCCTTGGACGAAGGCGTCGAGACCCGCCTTGCTCGGCGCGAAGGTATTGGTCTCGTGCAGGAACCCGCCGAAGGCGATGCGAGGCGACATGAGGCGGCGGCTCCGGGCGAACGGCAAGACCGGTGCAGGTCATCACGCCCGCCGGACCGCTTCAAGCGCGAAATCGCGCTGTCTGCCTACACGACGGGCAGTGCCGTTGCGCCAACCCGCCTCATTTTTCGACGAAGGCGCGCTCCACCACATAGGTCGCCGGCGTCGAGCTCGAGCCCTCGACGAAGCCGCGCCCCTCGAGCTGGACCTTCATGTCCGCGAGCATCGCCGGGCTGCCGCAGAGCATGACGCGGTCATGCGCGGCATCGGCCATCGGCAGACCCAGCGAGCTGAACCAGTCCTCCGAGGCGAAGAGCTCCGTCACGCGCCCGCGATTGGGATAGTCTTCGCGGGTGACGGTCGGGTGATAGATCAGCTGCGCCGAGACCATCTCGCCGATCAGCTCGTCGGCCGGCAGGTCCTTGCGGATGAAGCTCTCATAGGCCAGCTCCGAGACCAGTCGCACGCCATGGATCAGGACGATCTTCTCGAAGCGCTCATAGGTCGTGGGATCGCGGATCAGGCTCATGAAGGGCGCCAGCCCCGTCCCGGTCGAGAGGAAATACAGGTTGCGGCCGGGCAGCAGATTGTCGTGCAGCAGCGTTCCGGTGGCCTTGCGGCCGATCAGGATCTCGTCGCCGGGCACGATGTTCTGCAACCGCGAGGTCAGCGGCCCGTTGGGCACCTTGATGCTGAGGAACTCGAGTTCGTCATCGTAGGGCGCACAGGCCATGCTGTAGGCGCGCAGCAGCGGGCGCCCCTCGACCATCAGGCCGATCATCGCGAACTGGCCGGCCTCGAAGCGGAATGCGGGATTGCGGGTGGTGCGGAAGCTGAACAGCGTGTCGTTCCAGTGATGAACCGACAGGACCTTCTCGACATATTGATTGCTCATGCTCGCTTCTTCCAGTCCGACCCGTTTCGTTCTGCGGTGCTGATCAGGGCAGATCCGGGCCGTGAGGCAGGCCCGTCTCGATGATGCCGGCCACTCCTCTGCGAAGCGAAGGCCGAACGCAAGCGGCCCCGTGCCCCGTTTCGCGCCATAACGCGCGAATCTCGAACTGCGTAGCAGGCCTGACCGCAGCAGGCGCCCCCAATGACAGGTTGAGGCCAGGCACCCAGGCGTCGCATCGTCACCTCGATTTTCGCAACCGGCCTCGCTAAGCGGGAAGCCACCGCCGCACGCCGGACCTGTCGGCGTCCGCACACCCGCCATCGGAGCGAGCATGACCATCCGCGAGCAGTTGATCGAGCGCTTTTTCCGCTATGTCGCGATCGAGAGCCAGAGCGACGCGAACGCCGCGACCCTGCCGAGCACACCGGGCCAGCAGCGTCTCGCCGATCTGCTGGCGGATGAGCTGCGCGGGCTCGGGCTCGAGAACGTCGTCGTGGATGACCACGCCACCGTCACCGCGCTGAAGCGCGGGACGGTTGCGGCCGCCCCCGGGATCGGCTTCATCGCCCATGTCGACACGGTCGATTCCGGCCTCTCGCCGGTCATCCGCCCGCAGATCCTGCGCTTCGAGGGCCAGGACCTCCGCCTGAATGAACAGCACGACATCTGGTTGCGCGTCGCAGACCATCCCGAGATCACGCGTTGGGCGGGGGAGGACGTCATCTTCAGCGACGGCACCAGCGTGCTCGGCGCCGACAACAAGGCAGCCATCGCCATCATCATGACCCTTCTGGCGACGCTGGGCCCCGACGACAGCCATGGTGACATCGCCGTCGCCTTCGTCCCCGACGAGGAGATCGGGCTGCGTGGCGCCAAGGCGCTCGATCTCGCGCGCTTCCCCTGCGACTTCGCCTATACGATCGACTGCTGCGAGGTTGGCGAGGTCGTGATCGAGAACTTCAACGCGGCAGGGGGCGAGATCGTCTTCACCGGCGTCAGCGCCCACCCGATGTCGGCCAAGGGCGTGATGGTCAACCCGCTCCTCATGGCCCATGATTTCATCGCGGCCTTCGACCGCGCCGAGACGCCCGAGCACACCGAGGGCCGCGAAGGCTATGTCTGGTTCATCGAGCTGACGGCCCATGCCAGCCAGGCGCATCTCAAGCTCGCCATCCGCGACTTCGACCGGGAGAGCTTCGCGCGCCGCAAGCGCAAGGTTGCCGAAGTCGCTGACCTGACCGCATCGCGCTATCCGACGGGGCGCGTCTCCTGCACCGTCACCGACACCTATGGCAACATCGCCGACAGCCTCGGCGAGGATCGCCGCAGCGTCGATCGGCTGCTCGCGGGGATGGCAGAGCTGAAGATCGAGCCGAAGCTGATCCCGATGCGCGGCGGCACGGATGGCGCGGCGCTGTCGGCACGGGGCCTGCCCACCCCGAACTTCTTCACCGGCGCCTACAACTTCCACTCGCGCTTCGAATTCCTGCCGGTCCCCGCATTCGAGACCTCCTTCGCGCTCGCGCATGCCATCGTGACAGCGCCGGCCCAGGCGCCCGTCATCAGCTGAGGCGTCGGATGAGCCCCGTCGCGGCGGCGCCATCCGGATCGGGTTCGCCGCAGGCAAAGCCGGGCGAAAAGGCGTCGCAGCGGGTCCTCGCGCCCACCGCAAGCCGCCGCGCATCGGCGACCCGCTTCAGGAAGGCGAGCTTCCAGGGGCATGCCTGGGCGCCGGCCATGCCTGAAGCGTCGCCCTGATCGAACAGACACGCGTTGCAGGGCAGCGCGGTGGCGACGCTGGCCGGCCGCGCGTCGACGGCGGGGAACACGGTCATGATCAAGGTGTCCAACAGGCGGGCAGAGCGATGACGCCAAGCATTGCCATGTCAAAGCTGACCACCGTCTTAACCAAACCCCACATATTGACGGAACGTAATGAGCACTGCCGGATTGGATGGCTGGGACCACAACTTGATGTTAACCGCAGCCGCGGATCGTGCTGGCATCCGGCCCGCAAGGACACCCTATGCACCCCCCAACCTCTCCTCGCGTCAACGATCAGGGATTGCGCGACGAGGTCTACATTTCGCTGGTGCGCTCGCTCTATGCCGATCCGCGAACCCTGCTGATCGGGTCGAGCGGGACGGTGCTGGCTGCGTTCGTCAGTGCGGCAATGACGCAGCATCCGGCGTTCTATGTTTGCGCCGTCGTCCTGCTCGCCCTGACGCTGATCCGCACCGCCGATGTCGCGCAGTTCAAGGCGGCCGACCGGCAGATCGGCAACCCCGGCGACGCCGCGCGCTGGGAGCGGCGCTACACCGTCTTCTCGTCGGCCTATATCTTGGTGCTGGGCACCTGGTCATTTCTCAGTTTTGCCCTGGACGCCAGCGCCCCCGTCCAGCTCCTCGCCTTCTCGATGACCCTGGCGAACATGATCGGCGTCGCCGGCCGCAACTATGGCAGCCGCATGCTGGTGCTGGCCCAGCTGAGTTGCGCCGGCGTGCCCCTGCTGGCGGGCCTCGTCCTGGGCGGCAACGGCCATTACGCGATCGTCGCCTGCGTTCTCGGCCCCTTCCTGCTCAGCTTCAAGGCGATCGCCGACAAGCTCCGCGCGACGCTGACGACAGCCATCGTCTCGGCCAAGCGCGAGCGCCTGCTCGCGTCCCGTCTCGAGGCTGCCCTCGACAACATGGCGCATGGCCTGTGCATGTTCGATGGCGAAGGCAGGCTGTCGCTGGTCAATCGCCGCCTTCCCGCCATCATGGGCCTGCCCGCCGGTCTGGCCGTGCCCGGCCGCAGCATCGGCCGCTTTCTCATCTGCTGCCAGCGCGCGGGCCTGATCGGCCGCACCCAGTTGCGCAGTCTCGTCCTTGCCGCGCGCCTCGCCCTGCGGGATCAGAGCGAGGCGCGGCTGACCGCCAGTCTCGCCAACGGCCACATCCTCGAACTCACCTTCCGGATCTCGGGCGTCGAAGGAACGGTCGTGGTGATCGAGGACATCACCGAGCAGCGCCTGCAGGAGGACACGATCCGCCAGCTCGCGCATTACGACCCGCTCACCGGCCTCCCGAACCGCAGTCTGTTGAAGACCCATCTGCAGACACGGATGGCCAGCGCGGATAACGGCTTCGCAATCCTGTTCATCGATCTCGATCACTTCAAGAAGGTCAACGATACGCTGGGCCATCCCTATGGCGATGCCCTTCTGATCGAGGTGGCGCGCCGGCTGGCGGCGCTGCTGGATTCCGCATCCCTGATTGCGCGGCTCGGCGGCGACGAATTCGTGGTGGTCATGCCCGGCATGGTCGATCGCTGCGCGCTGGAACAGATCACAGCCCGCGTCGGCGCCAGCCTGTTCCAGCCTTACGAGATCGAGGGCAACGCCATCGTCACCAGCGCGAGCATCGGCATCGCGATCAGCCCGGACGACGGGCGCGACGCCGACATCGTCATCCGCAATGCCGACCTCGCGCTCTATGCAGCCAAGTCCGCCGGCCGAGGCTGCGCCCGCTTCTACGACGCCGGCATGATCGACGCCGCGCGCGCGCGCCGCCTCGTCGAGATCGACCTGCGGGAGGCATTGGCTCGCGACGAATTCGAGATCTTCTACCAGCCGATCGTCGCGATCGGCACCGGCCGGATCACGAGCTGCGAGGCCTTGCTGCGCTGGCGCCATCCCGAGAAGGGGATCGTGGCGCCCGGCGATTTCATCGGAATCGCCGAGGAGGTCGGGCTGATCACGCAGATCGGCCGCGTCGTGCTCGACAAGGCGTGCCGGGAGGCGACGCTGTGGCCCGAGAGCGTCTCGGTTGCAGTCAACATCTCGGCCATCCACTTTCGCGGCGATGTCATCGTCAAGGACGTGAGCGACGCGCTCACCCGCTCGGGACTGAAGGCCACGAGGCTCGTGATCGAGCTCACGGAATCGGCCCTGATGCAGGACGATGCCCTGGCCCTGTCGACCCTCACGCGACTGCGCGATCTCGGCGTCGGGATCTCGCTGGACGATTTCGGAACGGGCTATTCGAGCCTGAGCTATCTCCAGTCCTTCCCCTTCCACAAGATCAAGATCGACCGGTCCTTCGTCTCCGGCGGCCGCGAGACACGGAAGGACCAGACCCTGCTGGTCGGCATCGCCCGCCTGTGCAAGGAGCTCGGCCTGACGGTCGTCGCGGAAGGCGTCGAGACGGCCGAGCAGCTCGACGGCCTCGTGAAGATGGGCGCGATCGACGAGGTTCAGGGCTATCTGCTCGCCCGCCCCCAGGCGACCCCGCTGGTTCGCCAGCTGATCGGCACCTTCGCGGCGCGGTCCCTGACCGCGACGGTCGAGCGCCCGAATGTGCGCCGTCTGGCCCGCCGGACGTGACGGCGGGTTGATACCCGTCGCATCTCTGTCGCAGATCCGCGGACGACCACCCTGAACGACGGTGGGTCTGGCGCATTCTTGTGCAGACTCCGCCTTGACGACTCTGTTTCGCCGCGCCGATGGTTAAGATCTCTTAACCATAGTCGGTCGCATCATGGTCCTCGCCGTCGCACACCAAACGCTGTCCTTGAACGACCGCGTCATGCGTGCGCTCGACCGGGTCGAGTACCGCCTCGCCGTCGATGCGGAGGCACGCGATCGCATCTTCAACCTGCGCTATCGCGCCTATCTGCGCGAGGGTGCGATCGCGCCCAGCGATGACGAGCGCTTCACCGATCCCGTCGACGACCAGCCGAACTGCCTGATCTTCGGCGTCTACGCGGATGGCGATCTGGCCGGAGCCATCCGCATCAGCCTCACCGTGCCGGGGCTGCCGCAGGTTCCGACCGCCAGCGTCTTTCCCGACGATATCCTCCCCCAGATCGAGGCCGGCCTCGTGCTGGTCGATCCGACGCGATTCGTCGCCGACGCGGCCTGGTCGCGCGAACTGCCGGAGCTTCCCTATCTGACGCTGCGGCTGCCCTGGCTGGCGATGGAGCATTTCGGCGCCGACATCATGCTGGCGGCGGTGCGGCCCGAGCATTACCCGTTCTACCGCCGGCTCTGGGGCAACACGGTCGTCAGCGCGCCGCGTCTCTATCCCGGCCTCGCCAAACCCGTTCTGCTGTCGCAGCTCGACTACGGCAAGGCCGCACCGCGCGTCCACGCGCTCTATCCGTTCTTCAGGGCCCGCGAGGATGAGCGCGAGACCATCTTCGGCGCAGGGGTCATCGCGTGGCCCTCCGTTGCCGGACGACAGGCTCCGCGAGCAAGACCGGTCTGATCGCAGCGGCCCTGGCTGCGGACCGGTCGACTGGGGGCGGTCCAGTTGCCCCTCAGCGCGGTCCCGACTCCGCGTTCCGGTTCACCGTAATGGCAAACAACCCGACATCGGTCGCCGCGCTGCGGAAGCCGCCCTCGCAATAGCAGAGATAGAATTCCCACATCCGGCGGAACGGCTCGTCGAAGCCCAGCGGCCCGATCGACTGCCACTGCACCAGGAAGCGCCGGCGCCATTCCTGCAGCGTCAGCGCGTAGCTGTCGCCGAAGCTGAAGCGCTCCGCCAAGCTCAGACCCGCGGCGGCGATCTGCTCGCGCATCGCGGTCGGCGACGGCAGCAGCCCGCCGGGAAAGATGTAGTGCTGGATGAAATCGGCCCCGCTCGCATAGGAGGCGAAGCGGCTGTCCTCGATCGTGATCGCCTGCAGCACGATCCGCCCGTCCGGCTTCAGGCAGTTGCGCAGGGTTGCAAAATAGCTCGGCCAGAATTCGCGCCCGACGGCCTCGATCATCTCGATCGAGACGATGCGGTCGAACTGCCCCGTCGTGTCGCGGTAATCCTGCAGCCGCAGATCGACCCGGTCTGACAAGCCGGCCGCCGCGACCCGCTGCTGCGCATAGGCGAGTTGCGAGGGCGAGAGCGTGATCCCCGTGACATGGCAGCCCTCGCGGGCCAGCCGCTCCGCCAGCGCGCCCCAGCCGCAGCCGATCTCGAGCACGCGCTCGCCACCCTTCAGCTGCAGTCGCTCGACGATCAGGTCGAGCTTGGCGGCCTGCGCCTCCTCCAGCGTCTGTCCCGGCTGCGTGTAGAGCGCCGAGGAATAGGTCATGCTCTCGTCGAGCCATTGCGCGTAGAAGGCGTTGCCCAGGTCGTAATGCGCCGTGATGTTGCGCGCACTGCCGCGCTTTGTGTTCGCCCGGCCCAGATGCAGCGCCCGGGTGATCAGCCGGGCCGGCCAGGAGCCCGAAATCAGCGCCCGGACCGTATGATCGTTGACCGCGGCGAGTTCGATCACCGCCGTCATGTCGGGGCTGGTGAAATCGCCGTCGCAATAGGCGCGCGCGAAGCCGATATCGCTCTGCAGAACCAGCCGCCGGATCGCACGCCAGCGCTTCAGCACGATGGTGGCATCCGGCCCCGGCTCCGGGGCCTGCTGCACGAGCACCTCGCCTTCCGGCGTTACGACGGTGAGCCGGCCGCGCGCCAGCCTCGCCATCAGCCTCGCCAGAAACGACCGCGACAGCCCCAGGCTCCAATCCACGGCCGGTCTGGCCGGGCGATCGATGGGCTCCTGCTGCGTCTGTCTGGTCGTCATGGCCACCTTACCGATTCAGGCTGGAACGCAGCCACGGTCTCGACGTTGGTTGAGGACGTCGGAAGGTCGCCGCAGGCGCTCCACGGAGCGGAGCATTGGAAACTGATACGCTGCGTCGACGCAAACAGATTTGCAGACCCGGCGGTTCGCGGTGTTGTCCCGCCATGGCCGACCAATCCGTCGAGCGCGCGCCGCCGTATTGCCCAGTAACGGGTTGGAGAGACACATGACGTTTATCGCAGCTTATCTCGTCTTTCTTCTCGTTTTCGGCGTGATCGACGTGATCTGGCTCTCGATCATGGCCGGTGCGCTCTATCGCCCCGCGCTCGGCGCGCTTCTTCTGGACAAGATCAGGTGGGCCCCTGCGCTGCTGTTTTACTTCGCGTTCCCGGCCTTGCTGATCCATTTCGCCTTGATGCCCGCCTTGCAGGAAGCCTCCGCGACCGCGGCGTTCACGAACGGGGCGCTGCTCGGCCTTCTCGCCTATGGCACCTATGATCTGACCAATTACGCGACCTTGCGTCCCTGGACGCTGAAGATCACGGTGGCGGACCTGTTCTATGGAGCCATCGTGGCCGGCGTTTCGACGCTAGCCGCGTTCAGCGCGGTGGTCGCAATGCGGGGCTGGGGCTGGCTCTGAGAGCGGCGGGTCAGCGCGGTCGCAGCCGATAGTGCCCGACGCCCCATGATTCCCCCGAAGCGTGACCGAACAGGCCGCTGGTCGCCAGGAAGAACAGCCGCCAGCGCCGCCGCCACAGCGCGGCATCGGCGCCGTAGACATCCGCGAGGATCGGATCGATCACCGGCAGGTTGCTGTCGAAATTGACCAGCCAGTCCTCGGCGGTGCGGCGGTAATGCTCGCCGCTCCAGTGCCATTCCTGCTCGACCTGGAACAGCTCCGGAAAGCAATGGATCAGCCGCCGGCTCGGCATCAAACCGCCGGTGAAGAAATGCTGGGCGATCCAGTCGGATTTGTCGTTGACGTCGAAGCGATAGCAGGCTGCGCGATGCGTGAAGACGTGCAGGAACAGCCGCCCGTCGGGCTGCAACCAGCCGCGCGCGCGCGCCAGAAGCTCCGCCCAGTTCGCCATATGCTCGAACATCTCGACAGAGACGATGCGGTCGAACCCGCCGTCGCACTGGAAGGCGTTCATGTCGGCGGTGACGATGCGCAGATTGCTCAGCCCCCGCGCGGCAATCTCGCCTTCGATGAAGGCCCGCTGCGAAGCGGAGTTCGAGACCGCGACGATCTCGGCCCGTGGCAGGCGCTCCGCCATGAACAGCGACAGCGACCCCCAGCCACAGCCGAGCTCTAGAATGCGCTGGCCGTCCGCGAGGCCGGCATGCTCGACAGTCAGTTCGAGCGCGCGGATTTCGGCCTGATCGAGCGTCGTTGCGGCCGTCTCGTAATAGCAGGACGAGTATTTGCGCCGCGCCCCGAGAACCGTCTGGAAGAAGGCCGCCGGCACCTCGTAATGCTGCTGGTTGGCGGCATCTGTATGCCTAGCGACCGGATAGGCTGCCATGGCGCGCACGAACTCGGCGTCGGGCTGGACACCGTCCTGCCGAAGCGTGCGGTCCGTCCGGCCGACGAGCGTCGCAATGCCCGCCCGGCTGACGAAGTCCGGCAAGGGGATGCGCTCGCCCCAGGCTCCGAGCTTCTCGATCAAGGTCATGGGTTCAGGCGCTCCGGGCGGCCGGCGGCCAGGGCAGCAGCGCACTGGTGCGGCGCTGATAGGCCCGGTAGGCCTCGCCATGCTTGGCGACCATATGCTCTTCCAGCGGCGGGATGCCGGAGATCTTGGTGAGCAGCAGCGTCATCGCCAGCGGCGCCAGTACGGCGACGAAGCCGAAGGCGTAGCCCGAGGCTGCGATCGCGATGGCGGGGTAGGACGCCCACAGCACGCATTCGAAAAAGTAGTTCGGATGCCGCGACCAGGCCCAGAGCCCGCTGTCGCAGATCTTGCCCTTGTTGGCCGGGTTCTGCGCAAAGGCCCGCAACTGCCGGTCTGCGACCGCACCGCCGCCGACGCCGAGCGCGAAGACCAGCACGCCGACCAGATCCTGCAGGCCGAGGCTGGGCGCCGGGTTGTGTGCCGCCAGCACGATCGCGATGGCGAGCGGCGCGCTTGCCAGAGCCTGCATCATCATGAACTTGAACATCTGGCGGTCCTTGTCGGCCCCCCAGTCGCGCTTGAGCTTGGCATAGCGCGGATCGTCCGAAATGCCGCGGGTGCGCGAGGCGACGTGCAGCCCCAGCCGCAGCGCCCAGGCCGCCGCCAGAGCCGCCACCAGCAGGCGCCGCGACAGCGGCCCCTCGCCGAACGGCAGAAGCGCGCCGATGATGCCGGTGGCGCCGAGCCCGAAGGTCCAGACCGCGTCAATCCAGCCCGAATTGCCGGTGCGGCGCTCGATCAGCCACGCCGTGCTCATCGCGACCGCCATCAGCGCCGCGACGGTTGCGAGCGCCAGACCGAAGGAGGCGACGCTCACAGCCGCACCAGCGGTTGCAGCATGCGGCCGAGCCAGCCCTTGAAGCGGACCTCGCCTGTCAACGCGACGATGCAGGTGCAGCCCTCGACGGGATCGACATGCGGGTGGTGCTCGTGGTCCTCGTTCGCTTCGTCGAAATCGCCGCGAGCGAAGCGGCCATATTCGTGCTCATAGGCTCCGGCGAGGATCGTGGTCCATTCGTTGCCGGTGTGGCGATGCTCGGGAAGACGCGTTCCAGGCGCGGCCCGCAGCATGAAGACGCGGGCCTCCGCGCCGGGCACATGCACGCGCCGCAGCGACACCCCTCGCCCGATCATGTGCCAGCGCCCCAATTCATAAGGCTGCAGCACGCGCGGCACGCCGGCCTCGCGACGCGGTGCGGGGCTGCGGCCCAACTCGCGACCGCCCCCGAGGCGCGCCAGCGCGTCCTCGGCCGAGGACAGCATCGGCACGGCCTCGCCGCGCGCCAGCACCGCGCCGCCGATCGCGTCGATCTCGCGCAGCGCATCGGCCGAGGCCGGGTTCATTTCGACATGGGCGGCCACGACAAGCGACATGCCCTCGTCCAGCCGGCCTGCGGCAAAGCCGGCCAAAGTCTCGTCCGACGCCAAATGCCGGGCGTTCATCGCAGATCCTCCAGATGCCGGCGCAGATGCGCCATTGCGAGCCGCAGTCGCGACTTCACTGTCCCGAGCGGGATCGACAGCCTGTTGGCGACGTCCTGGTGGCTGAATCCCTCGAGAAAGGCGAGTTCGACGACCCGGTACTGCTCCTTCGACAAACCCGTCAGTGCCTGGCGCACGCGGGCGTCGCGTTCCGAGCCGGAGATCACCTGGTCGGGCTGCTCCGGCCCCTCCTCCTCGAGGATTTCGAACACCTGCGACAGGCGCGAGCGCTTTTCGCGGCGGGCGTGGTCGATCCTGAGATTACGCGCGATCGTCGCGATCCAGGTGCTGGCGCCGGCCTTGGTCGGGTCGAACAAGGCGGCCTTGCGCCAGACCGTCATCAGCGTTTCCTGCGCCAGTTCCTCGGCCAGGTCGGGCGGGGTACCGCCGCGCATCAGCAGGCCCTTCACGCGGGGTGCGAAATGGTCGAACAACCGCGCGAAGGCCTGCCGGTCGGCGGAAGACGCGATGGCCTGGACGAGGGCGTCTGCATCCATGGGAACGGTAATCGAACCTCTTCGCACCCTGGCGGGAACCAGGGGTCGTATCTTGAATGCCGTTTCGGACGTTGCGAACATGCCAGCTTTACGCAAGCGGTTCGCATCTGGATCAGCCGGCGGTCGGAGTGCCATGCATCAGATGGCGGCACGATCGCAAGCCGCAAGGTTCAGCGGAAGCCTGCACACCATGATGGAGGTGCCGTGCGCTGGCGAGCGCGATCCGCATTTGCCTGAACCGATCACGCAGGCCAGACGTAACACAGGCACATCCCCGCGGCGAAGGGCGGTTCATGCACGGCTCGTTTCATCCACCTCTCAAGATCGCGGTCGTCGGCTCCGGCATTTCCGGGCTGTCCAGCGCCTGGCTGCTCTCGCAGGCCCATGAGGTCACGCTTTATGAGAGTGCGCCCCGGCTGGGCGGGCATGCCAACACCGCCTTCGCGCCGCAGGCGGCCGGTCCCGATGTCGCGGTCGACACGGGCTTCATCGTCTACAACGAGGCGACCTATCCGAATTTCACGGCGCTGATGGCCCATCTCGACGTGGCGACGAAGGCGACCGAGATGTCGTTTGCCGTCTCCCTCGACGAAGGCCGGCTCGAATATGCCGGCACCAGCCTGTCGGGCCTGTTCGCCCAGCGCGGCAATCTGCTCAAGCCGCGCTTCTGGTCGATGCTGAACGATCTGCGCCGCTTCTATGCACAGGCCTCGCGCGACGCCGAGACGCTGGCGGAGACCGGCCAGTCGCTGGGTGATTATCTCGACGCCGGCCGCTATGGCGCAGCCTTCCGCGACGACCATCTGCTGCCGATGGCGGCGGCGATCTGGTCGGCGCCGTGCAACGAGATCCTGTCCTACCCGGCAACCGCTTTCATCCGCTTCCACCACAATCATGGCCTGCTCAAGCTGACCAACCGGCCGGTCTGGCGCACCATCGTCGGCGGCAGCCATTGCTATGTCGATCGTCTGAAACAGGCCTTCGCCGGTGAGATAGCCGTCGGCCGCGGCGTGCGCCGCGTTCACAGGACGGCCGATGGCGTCATGGTCGAGGATGTCGGCGGTACGGTACGGCGCTTCGACGACGTCGTGCTCGCGACCCACGCCGATCAGGCGCTGGCCCTGCTGGCGGATCCCTCTGTGGACGAGCAGGCCCTGCTCGGCGCCTTCCGCTACAGCCGCAACCGCGCGATCCTGCACACCGACGACACGCTGATGCCCAAGCGCAGGGGCGCCTGGGCGAGCTGGAACCATCTCGGCGACCGCACCGCCCCGGACGCGCCCTGCGCCGTGACCTACTGGATGAACCTGCTGCAGGGCCTGACCTCCGACAAGCCGCTCTTCGTGACGCTCAACCCGCCGCGCGAGCCGCGGGCGGGCACGGTGCTGCGCGAGGAGATGTACGAGCATCCGATCTTCGACGGCCCGGCGCTCGCGGCCCAGACGCGGCTGTGGTCGCTGCAGGGGCAGCGCGGGACCTGGTTCTGCGGCGCCCATTTTGGCGCGGGCTTCCACGAGGACGGGCTGCAGTCGGGGCTGGCCGTCGCCGAGGATCTCGGCGGCGTGCGCCGGCCCTGGAACGTCGCCGACGAATCCGGCCGGATCCCGCGCAGGCCGTTGCAACCGGCGCTGGACGCTGCCGCATGAACCCGCAATCCGCCTCGGCGCTGTATGTCGGCCGCGTCAGGCATCTGCGGACGCGGCCGCGCGCGCACAAGCTGTCCTATCGCGTCTTCTGGATGCTGCTCGACCTCGACGAGATCGACGCGCTCGCCGGCAGGCTGCGCTGGTTTTCGCGCAACCGCTTCAACCTCTACGCCTTCCGCGACGCCGATTACGGCGACAGGACGGGCAGCCCGCTGCGTCCGCAGATCGAGGCGCTGTTGAGGGACGCCGGTCTGGCGCCCGATGGCGGGCCGCTGCGCCTGCTGACCATGCCGCGCATTCTCGGCTACGCCTTCAACCCGCTCAGCACCTGGTTCTGCCACCGCCGCGACGGCACGCTGATGGCGATCGTCTACGAGGTCCACAACACCTTCGGCGAGACCCACAGCTATGTCGCGCCGGCAGGCCCGGGCGGAATGGTCGCCCAGGAGGCGGTGAAGCAGTTTCATGTCTCGCCCTTCATGGAGCTCGACATGAACTACCGCTTCGATGTGATGCCGCCCGCGCAGACCATGTCGGTCTCGATCGACGGGTCCGACGCGCAGGGCCGCCTGATCGCAGCGACGATGAGCGGCGCCCGCCGCGATCTGTCGGATGGGGCCCTACTGGGTTTGCTCGCCAGCCATCCGCTTCTGACCCTGAAAGTGACGCTCGCGATCCATTGGCATGCCATCCGCCTGCTGCTGAAGCGCGTGCCCTTCGTCCCTCACCCGGCCCCGCTCTCGCCCAACGTCACGCTGGGGCGCGAGGCTGGCAGGTCGAGCAAGCCGGCCATCCCCGCGCACCGGAGCTAACGAGGCCTGGCCCAACAAACGAAAAAAGGCGCCCGAAGGCGCCTTTCCGTTAGGGTGGACAGACGACCGCCTCAGCGACGCGTGAAGAGATCGATCTCCTCGTCGCGATGCTGGCCACCCAGCATGGCGGCCAGGTAAGCCGCGGCAGCGCCGACGAGCAGGACGGCCGCCGTGAGGAAGGCGATCAGGACGGCGGTCTTGCGCGCCGTCTCGGCCGCCTGCCGGGCCGTCTCCTTGGCCTGGTTCAGGCGGGCGTAGGCGTCATCGATGCGCTTTTCGGCCTCGACCTGCGGGATGTTCATCCGCGTCGCCATGCGGGACGCGATGTATTCGCGGTCCGAAGGCTCCAGGCTGCCATTGCTCAGGCTGCGGACGAGGATGCGCGAAGCCTCCTCGCGCTCGCCCTGCGTCGGAGGCGTCGCGCCATTCGACCGCATGACGCCGTCGAGCGCCGAGGCCAGCGGATCGGCCTGCTGGCTGATCAGCGAGCTTGCACCGCTCGCGACCGCCGCAACGCCGCTCGTGGCCGTCCGCGCCGCGCCCATCAGCGACGACGAGGTGATGAAGGCCACCAGCAAGGCGCCCACCGCCCAGACCACGAGACCATGCGCGCCGTCGCGAACACCGCGCTCATGCGATGACGAAGCCGACAGAGGCTTGCGCATCCGGCCAGCGAGATAGCCGCCCGCGCCGCAGGCCGACACCGTGATCCAGAGCGCCCAGAGCGCGCCAACGACGGCCAGCGCCGTCATGCTGGTCGAACGCGCCGTGTCGGCGGAGACGAGCGAAAGGCCGATGGCCGAACCGAAGGCCGCCATGATCGTCGAGATCGCGGCAGAGAGAACGGCGCCCCCGAGGATCGGGCTCCATTCGAGATAGGAACCCGTGGTTTGGGAACCGGGCTGGGTGACGAGGACGTCGGATGTGCCGAGCGACATGGCGATACCCTTACCGGAGACCGAGGAACGACAGGATCGCCAGAACGACCACGACGAGACCGACGAGATAGATGATGCTGCTCATGACTGAACCCCCATTGAGAACTGCGCCCAAGCGCGTGTGGGGGCTCAACCGCAAGGGCGGCCGGATGTTCCGCATTCCCGGGTGAGGAAGCGGCTGAGGTGAAGGGTGGATTCCGCCTCAGGAGGGGCGCTTCGCCTGCCAGCGCTCGATGCGGTCGATGATCCACATCGTCAGGCGCGCCATCGGCCGACGCAGGATCGGCACGTCGGCGGCGATCAGCATCAACCCCAGCGGCAGCATCCAGACACCCAGAACCGGCAGGAACGAAAAAATCCCGCCGACGATCAGAAGCAGGCCGACAGGCAGTCTCGCCCACAGCGACGCGGGGTGGCGCAGCCAGCGCAAGGTCGATCCGACCCGCGTCGGCAACAGGCGCTCCAGCCGCTTGAACGCCGCGCGAAGTTCCTGCTGGGGACGGTTCTGCTGGGATGGCGACATGCTGAAATCTCGCGCCGGCGGAAGGCAGCCAGCGAAGGGACCGTTACGCGAGGACGTCGGCGAATTCAGGGTGGCGGCGTGCCCAATCCGCGACGAAGGAGCAGCCCGCCACGATCCGCCGGTCGCTTGCCCGCGCCGTCTCGAACACTCCCCGGACCAGTTGGGAGCCCAGACCCTGGCCATTGAAGGCTGCAGGGACTTCCGTATGGGTCACGATCAGCCTGTCGCCATCGCGGCGAAAGCTGGCGAAGGCCAGCCCGCCGGCAAAAGCCATTTCGAACCGGCTGCCGGCGACATTCTCGACCACCGCACCGATCTTTTCCCGCGAAACACTCATTGCACGCCTTTGGCCCATCGATCCTGTCCCGATCATATGGGGTCGGTGTCGACGCGGCGCCAGCAACGCCCACATACGCCGACGACGCGCAGGCACGTGACGCAGGGAGTTGGCGCGGTCGCTCGGACGGAGCGCTGAAAGGTAACGGAAGACGAGAGAGGCGGCTGGCCGGCCCCTCATCGACGACAAGCCGCCGCCTTGCGACGGCGGTCGCCTCAGTGGCGGGTACCGCTGCTGAACGCCCCGGTGCGGACCTTGTCGGCGAGCCCCTCGGCGAAAACGGCGGTCGCTTCCTCGCCATAGGTCTCGACCAAGGTGCGGAAGGCCGCAAACAGCGCTGCATGCGCCAGGGCATCGCTGTCGAGCCCGTCCTGCTGCGCCTCGGTGAACGCGTCCTCGACATAGCCATAGGCGACGCGGCGAGCGTCGTGGCAGTCCTCGGCCGAAACCAGATCGAGCGGCAGATCGTCGGAAATGATGGACATGAAGGCGAGGACTCTGCGGCTTGCTTTGATCGGCTTGTTATGGCGCGAAGGTGGCTCGTCTGCCGCGAATCAAGCCAGTTTCGGCCCGCTCCGTGACGATCGACTTCTGTTGAACCATAAGCCGTGCCAGAGCGGGACGCTACCACCCCCTTTAGGAAAGGTTAACGCGGCGGGCTAAATCCGTTGAAAGCCGGATTTGCCGTTCGCCTGTCGCCTATCCGCCATAGCGGCCTGCCAGCCCGCGCGCCAGACGCTCCCCCTCGAGCGCCAGCCGGGTCGAGGCCTCCTGGCTGCCATCGGTGCAGGCGCGATGGGTCAGGGAATAAGCCCGAAAGCCGCGATTATAGGCGCTGGTGAGCCGCTCGCGCCGCGCCGGCGTGCGCCCTTCGGCCTCGACCAGCCCGGCCATGCGGTCACGCCAGCCCTGCGCCTCCTTGCCGCCGCAGAGCGTGCGCAGATAGGCCAGAGACCCCATGATCTCGGCCAGTTTGAGCAGCTGCGGTTCATAGGGCGGCGGCGGCGGCTCGGGCGCGGGAGCCGGCTCCGCCGGTCTGGTCGCAGCGGGCGGGCGCTGTTGCGCCGGAGCCCCGCCCGGCGCTGCGGCGACCAGCACGACCAGCAGGGCAAGCGCCATTCGCCTCATGCGCCCTCCCCGGCCCGAAGCAGGATCTGGCGCGCCCGGCGCAGCACATCGGCGAGTTCGCGCGTCGTCGGCAGGCCGCCGAGCTTGAGCGGATCGGCCCACATCACGGCCCCGGCCTCGGGCCCCGGCTGCGGTTCGCCGGAGACCCATTCGCCGACGAAGGACGCAACCACGAAATGGTGGCTGACGACGCCCAGCGCATCGCGGCCGAAGATCTCGACATGGCGGTTGAAGCCGATGATGCGCGCACGCACGCCGACCTCCTCCTCCAATTCGCGCAGCGCCGCCGCTTCCAGCGTCTCGCCCACCTCGACCTTGCCGCCGGGAAGCGACCAGAGCCGGTCGGCCGGCGGCTTCGTGCGCGTTGCGAGCAGCACCTGGCCCTCGCGGAACACCGCGACGGAGGCCGCCAGCACCGGCCGGGGCGGCGCCTTGCCCGTCGCTGGAAAGCGGATGACCTGCGCGCCGTCGCCGCTCATCTCAACCCGCCCGCCTCATACGTGCTGGCCGCCATTGATATGCAGCTCAGCGCCGGTGACGTAGCTCGAGGCATCGGTGCAGAGGAAATGGATCGCGCGCGCGACCTCTTCCGTCCGGCCGAGTCGTCCGAGCGGCAGCGTGGCGACGATCTTCTCGGTGCCGGGCGATAGGATGGCGGTATCGATCTCGCCGGGTGAAATCGAATTCACGCGAATGCCGAGCGGGCCGAAATCCGAGGCCATCTCCCGGGTCAGGCTGGCCAGCGCCGCCTTCGAGGTCGCATAGGCCGCCCCTGCGAAGGGGTGGACGCGCGAGCCGGCGATCGAGGTGACGTTGACAATGGTGCCCTTTGCCGCCGTCAGCTCGTCGAGCAGCCCGCGCGCCAGCATGATCGGCGCGAAGAAATTGACCTGGAAGACCTTGTGCCAGTCGTTGAAGGAGGTGGTCGCCGCGCCGAGACGGGCGCCCTTGGGCCCCTTTGGGGAAATGCCGGCATTGTTGACCAGCGCGTTGAGCTTGCCGCCCTCGGCCGCGAGCCGGCGCTTGATCTCGGCGATGCCGCGCATGGTGTCCTCGGGATCACCGAGATCGATCTGGATGTGGTCGTCGGCTCCTGATGGCCAGGGACACTTGTCCGAGAAGGCCTGTCGCGAGCAGGACAGGATGCGCCAGCCCGCCATCGCGAACTGCATCACGGTGGCGTGGCCGATGCCACGGCTCGCGCCGGTCAACAGCATGACCGGCCGCTTGCCCGCCTCGGTTTTCGGAAAGTCGAATTTCGGCATCGCCATCGGGCTTATCGTCCTCACGGATAGAGACGGGCGCGCGCCCAGGGTTCGCCGATCTGGGCGCGGCTGAAGACGACGCGGTCATGCAGGCGAAAGGCGCCGTCCCGCCAGAACTCGAGATAGACCGGGCTGATCCGGAAGCCTGTCCAGTGCGGCGGCCGCGGGATCGTGCCGACGCCGAACTTCGCCGCCTGGAACGCGACCGCCTTCTCGAGCGCGAAGCGGCTCTCCAGGGGGCGGGACTGCTGCGAGGCCCAGGCGCCGATCCGGCTGTCGCGCGGCCGCGACTGGAAATACGCATCGGCCATCTCGTCGCTCACGACAGAGACATGGCCGCGAATCCGGACCTGGCGGCGCAGGCTCTTCCAGTGGAACAGCGCGGCCGCCTTCGGCTGGCCGAGCAGCTCCTCGCCCTTCTGGCTCTGCGTGTTGGTGTAGAAGACGAAATCCTCGCCGTCGCGCCCGTTCAACAGCACCATGCGGCTGTTGGGCATGCCATCGGCATCGACCGTCGAGAGCGCCATGCCATTGGGGTCGTTCGGCTCGCTCTTCTTGGCCTCTTCGAACCAGGCCGCAAACAGCGCGAAAGGGTCCTGTTCCTGCGTGAAGTCACCGCTCGTTAACCGTTCCACGTGTCTAATCCTCAAGGCTTTGGGGTGTTGCGTTTGGGCGAGCGCGAGCGGTGATCTTGGACATAACAGCACGACTATATAGGACAGGGACCGGGCCGTCCCAAAGCCTTCCGCGGCGCGTCGCCGCCATGCGTCGGCTCGCGGCCGTCGGCGCGAGCTGTCTGGCGCTCCTGGCCGCCGGCTGCTCGGTGTCGTTCCCGATCCTGGGCCTGTCGAGCAAGGCCGAAGACGACGTCGCCACGACCTCCTCGGTCCTCCCGGCGCGCGGCACCAGCAAGCCCGGCCCCCTCACCGCGTTGTCGTCGGAGCTCGGCCCCGAAGACCAGCGCCGTGCGGAAGGCGCGATGGCCGTGGCGCTCGATCCGCAGGGCAACGGCGCCGCCGTCTCCTGGGACAACCCGCAAAGCGGGCTGAAGGGCTCCTTCATCCCGGTCGGCGGCCCGTTCCTGCGCTCGGATGAAATCTGCCGCGCCTTCATCGCCCAGGTGCAGACGCAGTCAAAGCCCCTCAAGCTGCAGGGCACGGCCTGCCGGCCTTCGGGCGGGGATTGGCTGGTCAAGGACATGGAGCCCTGGAAGGGCACGACCTGACGGTGGTACCGCAAGATGATGCGATCATCGCTGTTGCGTTGCGGCCACACCATTCCCAGATAGAGCTCTTGAAATAGGGATCGGCCGCGGCCCGCACCCGGCCGGTCCGTCGTCACGTCCATTGGGGTTCATCCATGCGCGACCCGTACGAAATTTTGGGTGTCGCCCGCTCGGCGAGCGAGGCCGAGATCAAGAAGGCCTATCGCCGCCGCGCCAAGGATCTGCATCCTGACCGCAACCGTGACGATCCCAAGGCGCAGGACCGCTTCTCGGAGCTGAACGGCGCCTATGAGATCGTCGGCGACGAGGCCAAGCGCAAGCAGTTCGACGCCGGGCAGATCGACGCCGAGGGCAAGCCCAAGTTCCAGGGCTTCGAGGGCATGGGCGCCGGGCGCGGTGGCCGGGCCGGCGGCTTCGAGTTCAATTTCGGCCAGGGGGGGCGCGGCCATCCCTTCGGCGCGGGGGCCGGGGCGGGCGCGGGCGCTGGTTTTGACCCCGCCGATATCTTCGGCTCGCTGTTCGGCGACGCAGCGCGGCGCCAGGGCCAGGCCCGCGCCGAGGCCCAGAAACCGCCCGAGCAGACCTTCACGCTGGAGGTCACGCTGGCCCAGGCGGTGGCGGGTGCGACGCGACGCGTCCGCCTGCCGGGCGGACGCGAGGTCGAGGTGACGATCCCCGAGGGCGTCGCCGACGGCAAGGTCATGCGCCTGCGCGGGCTCGGCCAGCAGGATCCGTTCTCCGGACAGGCCGGCGACGTGCTGATGACGATCAAGGTCAAGCCGGATTCGCGCTTCACCACCGAGGGCGATGATCTCCGCACCCGCGTGCCGGTGCCTCTCGCCCGCGCGGTTCTGGGCGGCCCTGTCCATGTCCCGACCCTGACCGGCACTGTCGAGATGAACATTCCGCCGCTGACCGGCACGACCAAGTCCTTCCGCCTGCGCGGCAAGGGGCTCAAGGGCGAAGGCGGCAAGGCGGGCGATCTCTTCGTGGCGATCGACATCGAGATGCCGGCCAGCGACGCCGAACTCACCGCCTTGATGAAGGCACGGGCCGAATAGCCGGCCCGCTGTCGCCTTCGCAGCCCCCCGCTGGGGGGCGCCGGGCAAATCCGGTTTCCACTTGCGCCGCCATGTTCTAAGAGACGCCCTCAAACTCATCCAGTTAGCGGGTCAAAGATGCCTGATTCCACTGCCGCCGCCCGGCCGACCGCCAATCTTCTCAAGGGCAAGCGGGGCCTCGTGATGGGCGTCGCGAACAACCGCTCGATCGCCTGGGGCATCGCCAAGGCCGCGGCCGACGCCGGCGCCGAGCTCGCCTTCACCTATCAGGGCGATGCGCTGAAGAAGCGCGTCGAGCCGCTCGCCAAGGAGCTGGGCGGCCATGTCGTCGGCCATTGCGACGTCACCGATTCGGCCACGATCGACGCCGTCTTCGCCGAGGTCGAGAAGCTCTGGGGCAAGCTCGACTTCGTCGTCCACTGCATCGCCTTCTCCGACAAGGACGAGCTGACCGGGCGCTATGTCGAGACGACCGAAGCCAATTTCACCAAGTCACTGCTGATCTCCTGCTACTCCTTCACCGCCGTCACCCAGCGCGCCGAGAAACTGATGACCGATGGCGGCTCCATGCTGACGCTGACCTATTACGGCGCCGAGAAGTGGATGCCGCATTACAACGTCATGGGCGTGGCCAAGGCCGCGCTGGAGTCGAGCGTGCAGTATCTCGCCGCCGATCTCGGCCCCTCGAAGATCCGCGTCAACGCGATCTCGGCCGGGCCGATCAAGACGCTCGCGGCCTCCGGCATCGGCGATTTCCGCTACATCCTGCGCTGGAACGAGTACAACTCGCCGCTGCGCCGCACTGTCACGATCGAGGAGGTCGGCGAGACCGCCGTGTTCCTCGTCTCCGACATGTCGCGCGGCATCACCGGCGAAATCCTGCATGTCGACGCCGGCTACCATGTCGTCGGCATGAAGGTGCCGACCGCGCCGGACATTTCGCTCGACAAGGGCGAGTGAGGTCGCGCGATGGCTGATGCTGATACGCTATCTCCACGCCAAGGCTGGCGCGAAGATTCCAAGCGTCTCGCCGCTGCCGGAGACGACGCATTGGTATGGCCTGCATTCGCCAATGACGGTGATCATGACCTCGTGTGGAACGCGCCTGATCAGCAATCGGAAAAGGCGCCGTCATCCCGGGCAAGCGAAGCGCAGACCCGGGATCCATCTTAGAGTTCCGAGCCCTCCGATGGATCCCGGATCGGCGCCGCTTCGCGGCTTGTCCGGGATGATGATCCGGTTCTTGCGGAGGCTATCTGGCTTCGATCAGCAGCAGCGCCTGCAAACGATCGCTTTCGGACGCGTCGCGTTGGACATCCGTCGCCTCAAGCGCGCCTTCCAGCGTGGCGGCGTCGGATAGCCCGATCATTAACCCCGGCGCGATCTCCGCCAGCGGCGCCAGCACGAAGGCGCGTTCCGCGATCCGCGGATGCGGCACCTGCAGGCCGGGATCTTCGATTACCTCGCGGCCATAGGTCAGGATGTCGATGTCGAGCGTGCGAGGCCCCCAGCGCTCGCGCCGTTCGCGCCCGCCCTCGCGTTCGAGATCCAGGCACAGATCGAGCAGCGCCCGCGCCGGCAGCTCCGTCTCGAGCAGCACCGCCATGTTGAGGAATTCCGGCTGGTCGAGCTTGCCCCAGGGCGCCGTGCGATAGACGCTCGACGGGCGGACAGCAGAGATCGCGGGATGCCGCGCCAGTCGCGAAAGCGCATGCGCGAACGCCGCGACGGGATCGCCCAGATTGCCGCCGAGCCCCAGCGCCGCCTCAACCCTCACGCCGGTAGCTCAGCGTGATGCCGACGCTGGCCAGCGTCGCGTGGATCGGCGGGGCGGGCTTGCGCAAGGTCACTTCGATGCGGGTCACCGGCGGAAAGCCGTCGAGCACGGCAAGCGCAACGGCGCGCGCAGCCGCCTCCAGCAGGTTGAAGCGGCTGGTCGTGAAAACCTCGGTGACGACGGCGACGACCTTGCCGTAATTGACCGTGTCGGCCAGCGCGTCGCTGACGGCCGAAGCCCGCAGATCGACCTCAAGCGTCAGGTCGAGGACGAAGCGCTGCCCCAGCCGCTCCTCTTCCGAAAAGAAGCCGTGATAGGCGTAGATATCGAGCTTCTCGATCAGGATGATGCCGGTTTCGCTCACGCGCGGGGCTCCGAAGGCTGTGACAGGGCGACCCAGACCTTGAACGCCTGCGCATGCGCGGCGACGTCATGGGCGCGAATGATGGCCGCCCCCTGCGTCGCCCCGTAGAGATGGGCCGCGACGCTGCCGGCGACGCGGTCGGCCGGGACGCTCTGGCCGGTGACGACGCCGATTACCGATTTGCGGGAGGCGCCGAGCAGGATCGGGCAGCCGAGTTCCTGGAGCTTAGCCAATCGCCGGATCAGCAGCAGGGACTGCTCCGGCGTCTTGCCGAACAGCCCGATGCCGGGATCCACGACGATCTGCTCGCGCGGAACACCGGCGGCCAGGGCGATCCCGATGGAACGCTCGAGAAAGCGCAGAACGTCGGACAGGATGTCGAGCCCGGGATCTGTCGTCTCGCGGTTGTGCATCAGGATGATCGGCGCGCCATGCCGTGCGGCGACGTCGGCGATGGCGGGGTCTCGCTGCGCGCCCCAGACATCGTTGATGATGGAGACGCCAGCCAACAGCGCCGCCTCCGCCACCTCAGCCTTCCAGGTGTCGATCGACAGGGGGGTCCTTGTCCGCTGGCGCAAGCCCTTGATCACCGGCAGGACGCGCCCGAGTTCGACGGCGGCCGTCAGCGGGGCATGACCCGGCCTCGTCGATTCACCGCCGATATCGACGATGTCGGCCCCGTCAGCCACCAGCCGCACGCCATGCGCGATCGCCTGTTCGGCGTCGGCCAGCAGGCCGCCGTCCGAGAAGGAATCGGGCGTGATGTTGACGATCCCCATCAGCAGGGGCGAAGCGTCGAGGGCGAGCCTGCGACCATCGGGCAAGGTCAGAGCCGGCGGCATGAACCATCATCCGGAGAGGCGGAGTGCGGCCTATAGACCGCCGCTCCGCGGCAGGCCAATGGAAACGACGGCGCGCGGCCATGGCTGCGACGCATGGCCCCGATCCGACGCGGCGCTTTGACGTCGCGTCCGTCAACGTGCAGAAGCCGAACCATGGTCCCCATCACGCTTCCTCACCGGCTCATCCTCATCCGTCATGGCGAGACCGACTGGAATCGCGAAGGGCGCCTGCAGGGCGGGCAGGACATCCCCCTCAACGAACTCGGCCGCACCCAGGCCGCCGAGGCCGCCGGACGGTTGCGGACCCTGGCGCCCGGCTTCGCCACGCTCGAGTATATCGGCTCGCCGATGCAGCGCGCCCGCGAGACCATGGACATCCTGCGCGCGACGCTCTCGCTCGAGCCCGGCGCCTATCGCCTCGACGACCGGCTCAAGGAGCTGACCTTCGGCTGCTGGGAAGGCTTCACCTGGCGCGACATCCGCAAGGCCGAGCGCGAGCAGGCGCAGCTGCGCGAGCGCGACAAGTGGAGCTTCGTGCCGCCCGGCGGTGAAAGCTACGCCATGCTCGCCCAGCGCATCCGGCCCGTGCTGGAAGAGCTGACCCGCGAAACCGTCATCGTCAGCCATGGCGGGGTCGCGCGCGCCGTGCTGGCGCTGGTCGGCGCGGTCTCGCCGCAGAAGGCCTCGATGGTCGAGATCTGGCAGGGGAAGATCCTGACCATCACCGGCAGCCAGGCAGACTGGGTCTGAACCATCGCCGTTCGGCAGCAATCGCGACGGACCGACCCGTCATTGCGAGCCTCTCTCACACCAGCGGCTGGGTGTCCGCGATCTCGATCCCGAATCCGCTCAGGCCCACGAAGGAGCGCGGCGACGAGGCGAGATTGACGATCGAGCGGACCCCGAGATCGCGCAGAATCTGGGCGCCGAGCCCGACCTCGCGCCATTGCTGCGAGCGTTGCGCGTCCGACCCCTCCTCGACGCTCTTGATCGGCACGCCGGCCGAACCGTCGCGCAGATAGATCAGAACGCCGCGCCCATCCCCCTGGAATCGCTTGAGCACGGACTGGATCGCGGTGGCGCCGCCGAGCACGTCGGCCACGACATCGGCCCGGTGCAGCCGCGCGGGGATCTTTTCCCCGTCGCCGATCTTGCCCGCGACGAAGGCGAAGTGCTGCGTGTCGTCGAAGGGCGTGACGTAGACATGGCCGGTCATCTCGCCGAAGGCGGTCTTGACCGGGAAGGAATGCACCCGCTCGACCAGCTTCTCGCGCGACTGGCGATGGGCAATGAGGTCGGCGACCGTGATCTGCTTGAGACCATGCTTCTTGGCGAAGGCGGTGATCTGCGCACCCTTCATCACCGTGCCGTCGTCATTGGCGAGTTCGCAGATCACGCCGACCTGCGGCAGGTCGGCGAGCTTGCAGAGATCGACGGCGGCCTCGGTGTGCCCCGAGCGCATCAGCACGCCGCCATCTTTGGCGATCAGCGGAAAGACATGGCCGGGGCGCACGAAATCGGCCGCCCCCATATTGCCGTTGGCGAGCGCGCGCACCGTGTTGCAGCGCTGCTCGGCCGAGATGCCGGTGGTGAGCCCGTGCTTGACGTCGACCGTGATGGTGAAGGCGGTGCCCAGCGGCGCGTCGTTGGACGACACCATCGGGTCGAGCCGCAGGCGACGCGCCTCGGCACTGGTCAGCGGCGCGCAGACGATGCCGCAGGTGTTGCGGATGATGAAGGCCATCTTCTCCGGCGTGCAGAGCGAAGCGGCGACGATCAGATCGCCCTCGTTCTCGCGGTCGTCGTCATCGGTGACGATGACGATCTCGCCGCGGGCGAAGGCTTCGATGGTGGCGGTGACGGTGTTGGGCATGCTGGCCTCGCGCGGCCCGACGAGGCCGAGGAAATCATTGGGAGTGACGGAGCCGCCCGTGGCGGCGGCGATGCGCTCGGCGCTTTCGCGCGAGATCCACGCGGTATGGTCGTTGCAGAGCGCGGTGACGCTGGCCGGCGACAGGCCGATCTGCCGCGCAAAGGCGCTGCGGCCGATCTTGTTCTGCGTGAGCCAGGCGTCGAGCTTCATGGACGGAAGCTAGTACACGCGCTATTCATTCGCAATGAATGCCGGAAAAAATTTCAGTATTGCTGAAACGCACATTTCCACGCGTCATGCCCGCGCTTGACCCGAGCATCTCGGGCGAGATGACGCTGCGGAGCCTCGCCCGCTGAGAGATTCTCGGGTCTGCGCTGCGCTCCGCCCGAGAATGACGGCTCCAATCACTCCTGAAACGGCCACCTTGCCTCGACCACGCCGACCTGCGCGCGATGCCGCAGATACTGGTCGGCCAGCACGCAGGCGACCATGGCCTCGCCAACCGGGACGGCGCGGATGCCGACGCAGGGGTCGTGACGCCCCTTGGTGAACATCTCCGCCTCACCGCCGGTCCGCGTCACGGTCGCCCGCGTCGCCAGGATAGAGGAGGTCGGCTTCACCGCGAACCGCGCCACGATCGGCTGCCCCGTCGAGATGCCGCCCAGCACGCCGCCGGCATGGTTGGACATGAACAGCGGCGCACCGCCATTGCCCACCCGCATCTCGTCGGCATTCTCCTCGCCCGAGAGCGCGGCGGCGTCGAACCCGTCGCCGATCTCGACACCCTTGACCGCATTGATGCTCATCAGCGCAGCCGCGATCTCGGCGTCGAGCTTGGCGTAGATCGGCGCGCCCAGACCGGCTGGCACGCCCTCGGCCACGATCTCAAGCACCGCGCCGATCGAGGAGCCCGATTTGCGCACGCCGTCGAGATAGCCCTCGAAGAAGGCAGCCGCCTTCGCATCGGGGCAGAAGAACGGGTTGCGGCCGACCTCGTCCCAGTCCCAATTGCCACGGTCGATCTTGTGCGGGCCCATCTGCACCAGCGCCCCGCGCACGATCATGCCGGGCACGACCTTGCGGGCGATGGCGCCGGCGGCGACCCGCATCGCGGTCTCGCGCGCCGAGGAGCGCCCGCCGCCGCGATAGTCGCGGATGCCGTATTTCACGTCATAGGTGAAATCGGCGTGTCCCGGCCGGTACTTGTCCTTGATGTCCGAGTAGTCCTTCGAGCGCTGGTCGACATTGTCGATCATCAGCCCGATCGAGGTGCCCGTCGTCACCTGCACGCCGTCGCTCTCGCGCGGAAACACGCCCGAGACGATCCGGACCTGGTCGGGCTCCTGACGCTGTGTGGTGAAACGGGACTGGCCCGGCCGCCGGCGGTCGAGATCGCCCTGGATGTCGGCCTCGCTCAGCGGCAGCAGCGGCGGGCAGCCATCGACGACGCAGCCGATGGCCGGCCCATGGCTCTCGCCGAAGGTGGTGACGCGGAAGAGATGGCCGAAGCTGTTGTGGGACATGGGCTGAGCCTGACGGAATGAACTGGCAGGCTCATAAGCCGGAATCCAGCAACGTGAAAGGCGGGAAGCCGCGAGGGGCCCTTGGCAAACCCTTGCCCGGATGGTAAATTATGACTAATATTTTGGTCAGGAGGCTGATGTGAGGTCTGTTGCCCTGGCGGAGGCGAAAGCCCAGTTGAGCGCTCTGATCGACGCGGTCGAAGCGGGCGAAAGCGTCTGCATCACGCGGCATGGCAAACCCGTCGCGCATTTGACCGCGATCGAGAAACCGCAAAAGCCCCTCGATATCGAGAAGCTTAGGGCGTTCACCAGATCACAGCCGATGCAGAACGAGGACGCCGGCACCTTCATGCGAAGGCTGCGCGACGACGCACGCTATTGAGGCCCTACCTCGATACATCGCTCGTCGTCTCCGCGCTCGTCCACGAGGAGGCATCGGACGCGGTCCATGACTGGCTGGCAAGTCGCAGCGGTGTACGCTTCGCCATCAGCGACTGGGTCGTGGCCGAATTCGCGGCCGCTCTGTCTCGCAAGCGTGCGCTCCACGAGATCTCGACCGCTCTCCGGGAAGAGGCCCAGTTCCAGTTCGACAGCCTCCTGGACGGAGAGTTCGATGTCCTGCCGGTCACGCGTGAGGAGTTCCGCGTCGCGGCCAGTCTCGCCGGCCGAAGCCTTCAGGGCTTGCGGGCCGGCGACGCGCTGCACCTCGCCATAGCCAAAACCAACACGCTGATGCTCTGCACGCGTGACATCAAGCTTGCAGCGGCGGGCATCGATTTGGGGTGTTCTATGCAGTTGATCGGCTGAAACAGCTGAGTTTGCTCTTTCAACTCAATGCCCAGCCGCCGCCTTCGCCGGCACGGCCGGCGCGCCTTCCCAGCGCGTATGCGCCGGCAGGTTTTCGCCCTTCATGATCACCGTGAGCAGGCCGATCTGCGCGAAATCCCCGACGCGGGTGTCGTAGAGCACCGTTGCCGCCGCCCCGACGCAGACGCCCTTGCCCAGATGCACCCGGCCGACCTTCATCACGCGGTCCTCGTAGAGATGCGTCTGCAGCGCCGAATGGGCGTTGATCTGACAGAAATCGCCGACGGTGACGCAATCGAACTCGGTGATGTCGGTCATGTCCATCCAGACGCCCCGGCCGAACTTGGCGCCGAAAAGTCGCAGGAACCAGGGCAGGAACGGCGTGCCGCGCAGATACTCGAACAGCACCTTCCCACCCAGCCCCGAATAGAGCACCGCGATCGATTCCGTCCGCATCGCCCACCACGACCACATCGGCTTCATCAGGGGCTTGTAGACGCCCATCATCAGCCATTTGATCGCGACGCAGATCAGCGCCTGCGCCACGGCGATGACCACCGCGACCGCCATGAAGGACAACACGAGCCCCAGCCAGTCGCGCTGGTTGATCCTCTCCTGCAAGACGAGATCGACCGCGATCGTCCCGAAGGTGATGAACAGCATCGCCGGGAAGGAGGTGTGCAGCGCCTCGAACACGCCTCGCAGCGTCTGCTTCTTCCAGGATGGCTGATAGGTCCAGTTCGCGCCGAGATCGACCTTCTGCCGGTTCGGCAGCTGTATCGGCGGCGAGCCGAACCAGGTGTCGCCGGGCTTCATCAGGTCGTTGGCCGGCGGCTTCGACTTGATGCCGATCAGCACGCGGTCTGGAATCTGCGCGCCCGGCGGCACGACGGCGTCGTTGCCGACGAAGACCTGGTCGCCGGTGCGGGTCATGTCGAGGCGCATATAGCCGCGCCGCATGTCCTCGTCGCCGAAGACGACCTCGTCGGCGATGAAGTTGCCGGCGCCGATCCCGGTCACGTCGTAGCGTCCCGACAGATTGGTCGAGATTTCCGAGCCCTTGCCGATCTTGGCGCCCATCATCCGGTACCAGGCCCGCATGTAGATCGTCGCAAACAGCGAGGAGAGCGTCTCGAGCGTCACCTCCGTCGCCAGGCCGACCGTCCATTTGCGGGCGAAGAACGCGGAGTGGATCGAATAGGACCCTGACGAAACGCGCGGCAGGATCGCCCAGCGCAGGCCCGCGATCAGGAACACCGTCAGCGTGATCAGGCCGATCGCGGTCGGCCAGGTCAGGAGCGGCAGGTACCAGAGATAGCTGATCTCCGACCAGGTCGAGATCCAGTCGTCGATCTTGTCGAACAGCATGAAGGCGGGGAAGATCGGCAGCAGGCTGACCGGGGGCAGAACGATCAGCATCAGGATGTAGAAGGCCGTCATCGCCGCGCGCCGGCGCGGGCTCGCTTCGGCCTGCGGCGGCAGGGCCGCCAGATCGACCATGCCGATCTTGCGCCCGGGCGAACCGTCCCAGATTTCGGCCTCGCCGACATGCCCGCCGACCGGCACGGTCGTCAGGTCGAGCAATTCGGCATGGTCGGAGACGACACAGTCATGACCGAACACGACGGATGACCCGGCATAGACATCCTTGCCGATGGTGATCCGGCCGATGACCAGCTTGTCGCCGATCGCCTCGGCATTGGCGAAGGTCGTCTTGGCGCCCAGCGAGGCGCCGTCTCCGATGCTGATCAGGTCGATCGCACCCGCCTCGTAATCGGAGATGATCACGTCGCGGCCGACCTTGGCCCCGAGCAGCCGCCAGTAGAACCGCATCACCGGGCTGGACTGCAGCCATTTGATGTGGACGAGGCCGGCGATGCGCGATGCGAACCACCAGCGGAAATAATAGACGCCCCAGAGCGGATAGACGCCTGGCCGTGTCCGCCCGAGGACGATCCATTTCAGCCCGATCGCGATGAATCCTGTGACGATGGTGATGGCGACATAGACACCCAGCAGCGCCGCGACCTGCGCCGGCAGCGCCAGTTCCTCGCCCGAAATCAGCATGTAGGTGACGAAGATGCCGAGCCACTGCGCCGTCGACAGGCCGATGATGACCGGCAGGACGGCGGCCTGGGCGCAGCCGCAGAGAAAGCGCCGCAGGAAAGGCGGCGGCGTGAACGACAGGTCGAGCGTCTCGCCGACGCCGCGCTCGTCCAGCAAGGCCGCCATGCCGCGAAGGCTGCGGGCGCCATAGACGTCCTGCAGCGTGATTCCGGCATAGGCGGGCGTTTCGCGCACGAGCGAAATGAACCGCGCCGCTAGCAGCGAGTGACCGCCGAGATCGACGAAAAAATCCGCCTCCAGGGGCAGGCTCGACGCACCGAGCACGCGCTTTGCGGCCTCCAGCAGCGCCGCCTCGGTGGCGTTGCGCGGCGGCTCCTGTTCGCCCGCCGCACTCGGCGCGGTCAGCGGCGCAGCCTTGAGCATGCGGCGGTCGATCTTGCCCGACACCATGCGCGGCAGCGAGCCGACGGCCTCGAAATGCGCCGGCACCATATAGGGCGGTAGCTTGTCTCGCAGCGCGGCGCGCAGCACCGCGCCATCGACGGCGATGCCGGGCTCGGCGACGACGAAGGCGACGAGACGCTCGATCTCGTCGTCGACGCGCATCACCACCGCGGCCTGGTTGACCCCGGGTTCGTCGGCCAGTTTCGATTCGATCTCGCCCAGCTCGACGCGGAAGCCGCGAATCTTGATCTGGTCGTCGATGCGGCCGTGGAAGACGATGTTGCCGGCCTCGTCGAGGCTGACGGCATCGCCCGAGCGGTAGAGCACCGGGTCGTCCTCGCCCAGGACAGCGCCGAACGGGTTGGCGATGAACTTCTCCGCCGTCAGTTCCGGCCGGCCATGATAGCCGCGCGCCACGCCCGGGCCGCCGATCAGCAATTCGCCCTGCTCGCCCCGCCCAACCAGCTGCATCGCCTCGTTGACGATGTAGGCGGTGTAATTGGCGATCGGCCGGCCGATGGTGACGGTCTCGCCGGGCATGATCACGGCGGCGGTCGCCACCACCGTCGCCTCCGTCGGCCCATAGGTGTTGAGGATGCGGCGGCCGGGCTTCGACCATTTCTGCACGGTCGCGGGCGGCAGCGCCTCGCCACCGAGCAGGATCAGCTTCAGCGACGGTATGTCGGTGGGCAGGATGCCGAGCAGGGTCGGCACGGTATCGATCACGGTGACGCCGGCTGCCGTCAGGAGCGCCGGCAGCTTCTCGGCGTCGCCCATCGTCTCGGGGCTCGCGACATAGAGCGTCGCACCGACGAGATAGGGCGTCCAGATCTCCTCCATCGACAGGTCGAAGGCGACCGAAGCCCCCTGGAAGACGATGTCGTCGGGCCCGATGCCGTAGAGCGCGTTGCCCGCGCGCAGGAAGTGGCAGATGTTGCGATGGCTGATGACGATCGCCTTGGGCGTGCCGGTCGAGCCCGAGGTGTAGATCAGATAGGCGGGCTGGTCGGGGGTCAGCCCGACAGCCCGGGCCGGCATCGCAGCTCCGTCATCGCCGGCCGCAAGGGCCTCCGGCGTCCAGACGACCCGTTCGGTTGCCGCCGCCCGTCCCTGCCAGGCTGCCGCGGTGACGATGCCCTTCGCCTCGGCGTCGGCGAGGCAGATGGCGATGCGATCGACCGGGGCCTCCGCATCGAACGGCACCCAGGCCGCGCCCGCCCGCGTGATCGCGATCTGCGCGATCAGCAGGTCGATGCCGCGCGGCATCCACAGACCGACGAGATCGCCCGGGCCGACGCCTTGCAGCGCAAGCCCGCGGGCCTGCCGGCCCGCCTCCGCCCAGACCTCGTCATAGCTCAGCTGCCGCGATGCATCGACCATCGCAGCGTGGCCGCCGCGCGCCGCGACGCTCGCCGCGAGGATCTCGCCCAGCACCTCGTCGCGGAGGAGGTCGGGACGCTTCTCGCCCGCCATCATCGCGAGAATGGTCGTGCCCGCCGGATCTGCCGTGGCCGGCAGCATGCTCATGTCGTTCATCGTATCCCGCTGCGATCAGGCTCGTCACATCGCAAAGCGGCGCGTTTGGCGCCCTGAGATCTGACCGAAGCTGCCCCACACCTCGTTTGCCGCCGACTGCGCATCTTTCGATGCGTCCGACTGGTCGTTTCCCCTGGCCGAGAGACTTACCGCACCGCAACCCAACCCTGCCGCGCTTCTCCTGCGCGGAAACCCGTGAACCCCTGATGAACGCCACCTGTTCCCCGCCTGCGGCGAAGCCGGCGGTCAGCCGCGCATCAGCGCCATGACATGGGCAGCCGCAGAGCGGGACAAGCCCTCGAGGTCGTAGCCGCCCTCGAGCACGGAGACGATTCGCCCCCGGCAGGACCGGTCGGCAATCTCCATCAGTTGCTGCGTCGCCCAGGCGAAATCAGGCTCCTTCAGGTTGAGGTTGGCCAGCGGATCGCGCCAATGCGCATCGAAACCAGCCGAAATGATGATCAAATCCGGCCTGAAATCGGCGATCCGCGGTAAAAGCACTGACTCCATCGCCTCGCGGAAGGCGTCGGACCCGTCGCCGGCGCGCAGGGGCGCATTGACGACGGTACCATGCTCGCCACGCTCGGAGGCCTCCCCCGTTCCCGGATAGAGCGGCATCTCGTGGCTCGATGCATACAGCACGCTCGGATCGTTCCAGAAGATCTCCTGCGTGCCGTTGCCGTGATGCACGTCCCAGTCGATGATCGCGACGCGCTCGGCGCCATGGCGCCGCTGCGCGTGCCTCGCAGCGATGGCCGCGCTGTTGAAGAAGCAAAACCCCATTGCCTTGACGCTTTCGGCATGGTGGCCTGGCGGCCGCATGGCGCTGAAGGCGTTCGCCACCCGGCCCGTCATCACCTCGTCGACCGCCTGCACCGCGCCGCCGACACCATGCAGAACGGCCTCGATCGTTCCCGGCGACATCACCGTGTCGGCGTCGACCTCGACCAGCCCGCTCAGAGGCGAGGCGGCGAGAATCCGCTCGGCGAAATCGCGGGGATGGCACAGCGCGATCTGCTCCAGCGTTGCCGGCAGGGCGCTCTCGCGGATCAGGGGGGCGAACCGCTCGCTTTCGAGCGCTGCTTCGACGGCCCGCAGGCGATCGGGGCGTTCGGGATGCCCCGGCGGCGTCTCATGCCGCAGGCTGGAGGGGTGTGTGATCAGAAGTGTCGTCACCGCGCGGCCTTTTTCGATGGTTTGGACAACAGAAGCGTGACTGGATGGCCACGGTGCAGTGCGAAAAGCTCAATTCCGCAAACCTTGCAGGAACCCAAATTGCACCGGCCCGGTTTCAGGCCTAGACACGCATCGGGTCGGGTTGGTCCTGCTTGGATCGACGAATACGAAGCGTTAACCCTGAATTCAGCATAAAGATTGCCTTCGGGCCGCTTGGTGGACGTGATGAAACAGACCGTGATCCTTGCTCTGGCGGTATCGACCCTTCTCGGGGCGTGCCAGTACAAGAGCGTCAACGCCCCGGCCCTGTCGGCGCGTGATGCCGAGTACATCGCGCTGGTGCCGAAATTCGAGCATCACCTCACGCATCTGCCTTATGAAATCAGCGATCCGACGGGCCAGCCTCCCGGCACGATCATCATCGATACGAAAGAGAAGTATCTCTATTACGTCCTGCCGAACAAGAAGGCGATCCGCTACGGCGTGGCCACCGGTGACGAAGCGTTCGGCTGGACGGGCGAAGCCATCGTCCAGCGCAAGGCGGAATGGCCGCGCTGGACACCGCCGGCCGAAATGATCGCCCGCTGGCCGCATCTGGCGCCGCGCGCCGGCGGCATGGAGGGCGGCCCCGACAACCCGCTCGGCGCCCGCGCGCTCTATCTGTACCAGAACGGCCGCGACACCCTCTACCGCATCCATGGCACGAACGAGCCCGAGACGATCGGCCGCTCCGCCTCCTCCGGCTGCATCCGGATGCGCAATATCGACGTGATCGACCTGTTCAACCGCGTGCCCAACGGCACCAAGGTCATCGTCACCTGAACGGACGGCTGGGGAACGCGGCCCTCAGCCCAGTTCGATCAGGACGATCTCCGGCGGGATGCCGAAGCGGATCGGCAACTGGCTGGTGCCGATTCCGGCCGAGACGACGAGATCGCGCCCCTGCTCCCGGACATGGCCGTAGGCGTAGCGGTTGCCATAGCGCGACGGCACGATCGGCGCCCAGCCCAGCAGCCTGACCTGCCCGCCATGGGTGTGCCCTGACAGGGTCAGGGCCACCCGCTCGGGCATGCGCGCGAAGACGTCGGGTTCATGCGCCATCATGATGACGGGCGCGCCGTCGTCGCGGATCTGCGCCAGCGTGCCGGGCAGGTCGTCGACGCCGTTCGGGCGGCCGCGCAATCGCGGCAGGAAGGCGATCTGGTCGCCGAGCCCGGCAAGCCAGACCGGCCCGGCCGCAGTCTCCAGCCGCAGCGCCCGGTTCTCGAGAACCGGAATGCCGCCCCGTTCCAAGGCGAGCCCGACCTGCGTCGGACCCGAGCGCGCGCTCTGCGTCGGCGCATCATGCCACCAGTCATGGTTGCCCAGAACCGCGAAGACGCCGTCGCGGGCCTGGAGCCGCGCCAGTTCCGTCACCCAGTCGCCCAGCGGCGGGTCGGAGGCGATGCGATTGCGGCTGGCGACGAAATCCCCCAGCAGCAGCGTCAGATCGGGGTTGAGCGCATTCGTCGCATCGACGATCTCGGCAACCCGCGACAGGGGCACATGGAGCGAGCCGATATGCAGGTCCGAAATCACCGCCAGACGGAGCCGGCGCCCTTGCGGCCAGCCGCTCGGCGAAAATCGGTAGCGGGTGACGCCAAACCGGCTGGGTTCCCAGACGGCGGCATAGGCCCCCGTTCCCGCAAAGGCCAAAAAAAGACCGGCGAGAGTTTTGAGAACTCTGCGCCGGTCAATCATGAGGGGTCTCGAAGAAATGTCGAAGGTCAGTCGTGGAAACCGTTGCGAAGGACACCGGCGAGCCGGGATGGTGCATCCTTCGTACGGAGATCCAACGCGGATGGAGCGCGTCTTGTTCCAGCAGCCAATGCGGGAAAAGCGATGGGACGGAACCAGGAGGCATAGGCTTCCCTGGCACAGTGGTCGTGAAAACTTGCATGGGCATTCGTCTGGCGACGGGGGTGAGACGGGGTCATGGGCTCCGACTGCGTTGGCTGCACATTCGGCGAAGGCTCCTGGGCCCCCGCCGCATGTCAAACTGCCCCGCGATCGGGACGGCGCTGCGGCATGATCGTGATGCGTTCAAGGCGGATTGTGTCGCTTTTCACGCGCGCGCCACAATCGTAAACGAGCGCCCCCCGCTCCGACGGCGCCGGGCCGTGGCTGCCCTGCCACGCCCTGCTGCCGTTACGGGGGCCACCGGGTTCTCAGGCCGCGAGCAGGCCTTCCGTCTTGGCCCAGTTCAGCGTCTTGTCGAGGGCGCGCTCGTAGCGGTTGAACATCTCCTCGATCTCGGCCTCCTTCATCACCAGCGGCGGGCAGAACGCGACGCGGTCGCCCATGGCGCGCAGGATCAGGCCTTCCTGCTGGGCAAACAGCACCGATTTGGGGCCGACGCCCTTCTTGATCTCGAAGGAGGCCTTGGTCGCCTTGTCCTTGACCAGTTCGACGCCGCCGATCAGGCCGACGCCGCGCGCCTCGCCGACGAGCGGATGCTCCTCGAGCTTGTTGAGGCGGCGCAGGAAGGTCGGCGAAACGCTGCGGACGTGCTCGACGATCTTGTCGCGCTGGTAGATCTCCAGCGTCTTGACCGCGATCGCGCAGCCGACCGGGTGTCCGGCATAGGTGTTGCCATGGCCGAAGGTGCCGATCTTGCGGCTCTGGTCGACGAGAACCTCATAGACCTTTTCGTTCATCAGCACGGCGCTGAGGGGGAAATAGGCCGAGGTGATCTGCTTGGCGCAGGAGAGCGTGTCGGCGGCCAGCCCATAGGTCGTCGTGCCGAACATGTTGCCGGTGCGCCCGAAGCCGGTGATCACCTCGTCGGCGATGAACAGGATGTCGTATTTGGCCAGGATCGGGTTGATCTTCTCGAAATAGCCCGCCGGCGGGGTGATGGCGCCGCCCGCGCCCAGCACCGGTTCGGCGATGAAGGCGGCGACGGTGTCGGGCCCCTCGCGCAGGATCATCTCCTCGAGCTCGGCGGCCAGCCGCGACGAGAAATCCTGCTCGCTCTCGCCGGGTTCGGCGAAGCGGTAGTGATGCGGGCAGGAGGTGTGCAGGATGCCGGGCAGCGGCAGGTCGAAATCGATGTGGTTGTTGGGCAGGCCGGTCAGCGAGGCCGAGGCCACCGTGACGCCGTGATAGCCCTTCAGCCGCGAGATGATTTTCTTCTTCTGCGGCCGGCCGAGCGCATTGTTCATGTACCAGACGATCTTGACCTGGGTGTCGTTGGCGTCCGAGCCGGACGCGCCATAGAACACCTTCGAGATCGGGACGGGCGAAATCTCCTTCAGCTTCTCGGCCAGTTCGATCGCCGGATCGTGGCTGCGGCCGCCGAAGATGTGCTGGAAGGGCAGCTTCTTCATCTGCTCGTAGGCGGTCTCGATCAGCTCCTGGTTGGAGTAGCCGAGCGCGGTGCACCACAGCCCGGCCATGCCCTCGATGTATTCCTTGCCGGTCGAATCGTAGACATAGACGCCCTTGCCGCTCTCCAGCACCAGCGGACCGACCTCGCGATGGGCAGCGAGATTCGTGTAGGGGTGGACGAGGGTCTCGATGTCGCGGACGGCGAGGTTGGACAGCATCGTGTGGATCCCTGATACGAGTGGCGTCTGGCGCGATCATAGACCGCGCGAGACGCAAGCGCTGAGCGATTTTAACGCGCATCGGCGCAGACTCTGCCGCAGGGCCGCGCCGCCTGGCACGAACCGGGTGTTGCCAATGGGCCGGGGTGCTTCGGCGGTGGTTGCCAGCAGCCCGCGGCCTCGTCATCGTCAGCGTGCCAACAACCCCAGCGAAGGCAGGACATGATTGAAACGGCGACCGCGACGAGCCCGATCGCGCCCGGCCGCAGCTGCGGCACCTGCACCCTCTGCTGCAAGGTCTATGACGTGCCCGCCGTCGGTGCGACGGCTGGCAACTGGTGCCCCAACTGCCTGCCCGGGCGCGGCTGCAAGATCTACGAGGCGCGCCCGCAGCAATGTCGCAGCTTTCTGTGCCTGTGGATGACGCAGGACTTCCTCGGTCCGGACTGGAAGCCCGAAAAGGCGCGTTTCGTCCTGACGATGGACGCCATGACGCGCTGGCTCTTCGTCCAGGCCGATCCCGGGGCCGCACAGTCCTGGCGCAAGGAGCCCTATTACGACCAGCTCAAGCGCTGGGCCGCAGCCGGGAGCCGCCCGGTCATCGTGTTCGTCAGGAAGACGGCCACCGCGCTCACCGCCCATGGCGAAACGGTGCTGGGCGAGATCGCCGCCGATGAGCGCCTCGTGCTGCGCGACCTCCCCGGCGGCCGGCAAGTGGTGGAAAAGACCAGGATCGTGGCCTGACTCCGCAACGGTCGGCCGGGCTCGGCCTCAGCCCTCGTCGGCCATGCGCGCCAAGTCCCGCCAGGCGAGCACGAGCCGGTCGAGTTCCGCGAGATCCTGCCCCGGCAGCTTGCCCAGCGTCTGCGCGACAAAATCGCGCTGCGCCCGGATGCCCGCTTCCGCCAGCCGGCGTCCTTCCGGCGTCAGATGCATGGCGTAGGAACGCCGGTCCCCGGCGATGGCGCGCCGCTCGACCAGCCCCGCCTGGACCAGCCGGTCGACCAGGCCCGAGACGTTGCCCTTCGTGACATAGAGCCGCTCGGCGAGCTCGTTCTGGCTGATGCCCTCGCGCTCGGTCAGCGTCGACAGCAGGTCGAACTGCGGGATCGACAGGCCGAGCGCCCGGATTCGGCCGGTCATCTGGACCAGCATGCGCTGGTGCAGCCGCATGAAGCGGAACCAGACGCGGTCCGGTTCAGTCACGTCTGCGCGTGGCGTCGTCTTCGAATCCGGCACGGCCTGCCCCCCAACAAGATCGATCAGGCCTAAACCATCTCGCTGGCACAGGCGAGATGTGGCGTGCTCGCCTTTCGCTTGCGCCTTGCCTTCGCGCTGCGACGGTTGCACGACTGGCCTCATGCATCGCCGTCTCGTCTTCGAGGAGCCTGTCTCGCGCGCCGCGCTGTGGAGCCGGCGCCTGGCCTGGTTCGCGCTGGCGGTGCTGCTGCTCGCGCTCCTCGTCTTCCGCACCGGCGAGCCGAGCCGGGAGGGGCTGGCGCCGGTCGCCGCCGCCTATCTCGTCGTACTGCTGGCGCTCCTGCTCTCGCTCATGGCCTTCGCGCGGATCTGGCAGTCGGGCCATCGCGGCATCGGCATGGCCTCGGGCGCCTTCCTGCTCTGCCTGCTGATGCTCGCGCCGGCCGCCTATATCGGCTTCAGGGTCGCGACCCTGCCGGCGCTGGTCGACATCTCCACCGATATCGACGATCCTCCGGCCTTCAGCCGCTCGCGCATCGCGCTCGACGCCCGCGCCGGCCGCGTCCCGCCCGATGTCGCGCCGGAACGGCGGAGCCTGCAGCGCAGGGCCTATCCAAGGGCGGTGCCGATCGTGCTGGAAGTCACCGCCGACATGGCCTTCGACATCGCCAGGCGCGCCGCGCTCGCGCGGGGCTGGCAGGTGCTGGAAGCCACGCGCCCCGGCGGCCGCAGCGGGGCGGGCCGGATCGAGGCCGTGGCGCGGTCGCGCCTGCTGCGAACGGCGGAGGACATCACCATCCGCATCCGCCCGCGCGCCGATGGCAGCCGCATCGACATCCGCTCGGCGTCCCGCATCGGCCCGCATGATCTCGGCGGCAATGCCGCGCGAATCGCAGCCTTCACCGAAGAGGTCGATCTCCTGGTCGAGGCCCGCTGAGCCTCAGGCGAGGTGGTAGCGGCTGTCCAGCCCCGGCAGAGGCTCGTCGCAGACGACCACGCCACGCGCCACCAGATCCTCCAGCTGCGCCAGCACCGACAGCGCGGCGGCCCCGTGCAGCGCCGGCGGCAGGCCCTGATAGATCGGCGGCACCATCGCGTCGATTCGCGCGTCGCCCGCCCGCAGCCGCCCGAGGATCGCCGCCTCGCGCTGCCGGCGGTGCTGCACCAGCCCGCGCAGGAAGCGCTGCGGCTCTGTCACCGGGCCGCCATGGCCCGGCCGGTACAGGGCGTGATCCATGCCGCGCAGCGTCTCGATCGACGCCATATAGGCCGCCATCGAGCCGTCCGGCGGGGCGACAACCGAGGTCGACCAGGCCATAACATGGTCGCCGGAGAACAGGGTCGATTCCTCGGCCAGCGTGAAGGCGAGGTGGTTGGCGGTGTGGCCGGGCGTCGCGACCGCCGCCAGGCTCCAGCCCGGCCCGGTGATGGTGTCGCCCTGCGCCATCTCCTCGTCGGGGGCGTAGTCGCGGTCGGCGGCGGCATCCAGCCGGTTGATCTCGCCCTGCGCGAGTTCGCGGGACGCGCGATGCGGCCCGCAGCCGACCACGATCGCCCCCGTCGCCGCCTTCAGCGCCGACACGGCGGGCGAATGGTCGCGATGGGTGTGCGTCACCACGATATGGCTGACGGTCTCGCCCGAGACGGCCGCCAGCAGCTTTTCGACATGGACGGCGTCGTCGGGGCCGGGATCGATGATCGCCACCCTGCCCTGCCCGACGATGTAGCTGCAGGTGCCGGTGAAGGTCATCGGCCCGCCATTGCCGGCGATGAGGCGGCGCACCAGCGGCGACAGCCGGGCGAGTTCGCCGGGCGGGGCGGTCGCGCTGCGGTCGAATTCGATCTCGTCGCTCATCGGTTGTCCTGCCGTCCGGCTTTGCCCATCCCGGCTCGGCCTGTTCGGGCGCACGGCGCCGCTTGTCCGGCTTTGCCGCATTTTCTATAGACGGGAAAGACGGTCGCGCGGCGCGGCCTCCCGAACAGGACGACATGCCCATGGCGCAGATGCTTCCCCTCCAGGCCCCGACGCTGGCCGGCGCCGCCCTTCCCGCCCTCGCCGATCCCCGCGCCGCCCTGCTGCGCAATGTCGCGCTCGCGGTCGCCGGAAGCCTGCTGCTGGTGCTCGCCGCCAAGATCAAGGTGCCGTTCTGGCCGGTGCCGATGACGCTGCAGACCCTCGTCGTGCTCGGCCTCGGCGCGGCTTACGGCTCGCGTCTGGGTGCCGCGACGGTCGCGCTCTACATCGCCTATGGTCTCGCCGGCTTCCCCGTCTTCACCAACACCCCGCCGGTCGCTGCCGGCCCGCTCTATCTCGTCGGCCCGACCGGCGGCTTCCTCGTCGGCTTCGTCGTGGCCGCCGCCATCGCCGGCTGGGCCGCCGCCCGCGACGCTTCGCTGCCGCGCCTCGTCGGCGGGCTGATCGCCGCCGAGATCGCGATGATGACGCTCGGTTTCGGCTGGCTGGCGCTGGGCGCG
This sequence comes from Allobosea sp., assembly GCF_030695125.1. Lineage (GTDB taxonomy): Bacteria > Pseudomonadota > Alphaproteobacteria > Rhizobiales > Beijerinckiaceae > Allobosea. Next base: position 54,308 of record NZ_JAUYTP010000084.1, read on the forward strand.
CAGATGGCCGCCGGCACGACCGGTATCGGCTTCGCCAAGGCCTTCGCCTTCGGCGTCCAGCCCTTCATCCTCGGCGATCTGCTGAAGCTCGCGCTGGTCGCCTGCCTCGCCCGCGCCGGCTGGTCGCTGCTGCAGCGCCGCGGCTGAAACGCCCTGACGCCCGAAAACGTGAAAGGCCGGGGCATACGCCCCGGCCTTTTTCATATCGGCCTCCGCGGCCCGGGGACAGCGGCAGCTCAGCCGCTGGGCGTCGAACTGCTGCAGGTCTTCTGCTCCGGGCCGGTGAAGAACGGACCGAAATTGCCGCATTTGTCGCAGCCGGCGAGCACGGTCGCGAGGCTGAGAATGCCGAGGAGGTGGATGACGCGCTTCATGGATCGGTCCTGCTGAGGGTGTCCGGCGATCCTAGAGGCTGGGCGCGCCGATGGCCACATCCTCGTCACCGGCGCCACCTTGCTCAGGGCCGAGAGGCCGAGCAGTATCGGCATCAGAGGACCACGGAGGCTGCGTTATGATCGTGCTGATACGCGTCGGGCTTGCCGCCTTCATGGTGCTACCGGTCACCGAGGTTGCCGCTCAGGACAAGACCGTGCCGATCCGCTTCAAGCCTGGCGCGACTGCGGCGACGATCAAGGGCGCCATCCGCGGCGACCGGGGCGTCAACTACACGGTCGAGGCCGCCGCGGGGCAGACGCTCCAGCTTCTGCTCTCCCCCTCGAACCTCTCCTGCTACATGAATGTCTACGCCCCGGGCGCCGAGGAGGCGGTGCATATCGGTTCAACGGCGGGGCATGAATTCAGACAAGGCACAACGCAGGCCGGAACCTATCGGACGCAAGTCTATCTGATGAGGAACGCCGCACGGCGAAACGAACGCTGCCGCTACACGCTCTCGATCGAACTCACCGGCAAGCCAGGGGGCACCAGCGTCGGCGTTCCCGACCCGACACTGCGCGCGCGCTGTATCGGCGAAGCCGCGCCGATGTATGGCGTGGCGCCCCGGCAGATCGCGCTCGCGCGCGTCGTGCAGCCATCCGCGGAGGGCGGCTACCAGATCGACGGCACGGCCAACAAGGGCCGCGAAGGCTTGAAGAAACTGCGCTGCCTCTTCACCGCCGACAGGCGTTTCGACCGGGTGATGGCGATGACACCCGACGGGCGCTGACCGCTCGACGCGTTGCAGGCAGCAAGAGGGCACCGCCAGCCCAAAGAAAAAGGCCCCGAAGGGCCCGTTCCGTCCGACGATCGTGAAGTCTCGGGAAAACCAGTGGTCGGAGTGGCAGGATTTGAACCTGCGACCCCCTCGTCCCGAACGAGGTGCTCTACCAGGCTGAGCCACACTCCGATTGACTGGTTGGCGGCTTATAGCCAGCGCCGCCGCACGGCGCAACAGGCTGACGGGCTCCCGATGTCGATTTATCCCCGACACCCTCCGGCCGGATCAAAGCCTCGATCGGCAAGCGCACAGCCGGCGACGATCTGGCAGGTTGCGAAAGACCCCGACGCGTTCTAGAAGGCGCGGCGCGTTGGGGCGTCGCCAAGCGGTAAGGCAGCGGTTTTTGGTACCGCCATTCGGAGGTTCGAATCCTCCCGCCCCAGCCAGCCCGCCTGATCATCCCGCAGAGCCCGCCTTAGCGTCCTGTAGGCCGTCAACGCTCGCCGCTCAAACAGCATGCCCGACCAGCACGCCGATGCCCCAGGTCGCGGCCATGGCGAAGGCGCCCCAGAACGTGACGCGGATCGTCGGCTTGACCATGTCGGCGCCGCCGATGCGGGCGCCGAGCGCGCCCAGCAGGGCCAGGCAGATCAGCGAACCGCCCGAAACCGCCCAGCTGATCGAGCCGGCGGGCGCCGTGACGGCAATGGCCAGGGGAATGGCGGCGCCGACCGCGAAGGTGGCGGCCGAGGTCAGGGCCGCCTGGACGGGCCGCGCGATGGTGTGACCGGCAAGGCCCAGCTCGTCGCGCGCATGCGCCGCGAAGGCGTCCTTCGCGGTCATCTGGATCGCGACCTCGCGGGCCAGCCCCGGATCGACGCCGCGCGCGACATAGATCTGAGTCAATTCCTCGAGCTCAGCCGCGGGCTGCTCGGCGAGTTCGCGGCGCTCGCGGCCCATATCAGCCTGCTCGGTGTCGGACTGCGAACTGACGGAGACATATTCGCCCGCCGCCATCGACATCGCGCCGGCGACGAGCCCGGCGACGCCCGCGACCATGACCTCGTCGGCGCTCTTGGCGGCGGCCGCGACGCCGACGACGAGGCTCGCGGTCGAGACAAGACCATCGTTGGCTCCGAGAACGGCGGCCCGCAACCAGCCGATGCGATGCACCATATGGATTTCAGAATGTGAGAGGCGGCTCATGGCTTGGCTCCTTGAACGATGTCTGCTTGCTCTGACATGATGGCCTGGGATTTGCCCGTAGCTGGCTCCTGCGGCGCGATGCGCAGCGCGCGCAGGGCGTTCAGGATCACGGCAACGTCGATCACTTCTTGCAGAAGCGCGCCCTGAACCGGCGTGAGGTAGCCGAAAGCGGCCGCGATCATGCCCATGACAGACAGGCCGATCCCGGCGACAACGCTTTCGACTGCGATCCGGCGGGAGGCGCGCGCGATCTCGATGCCGGGCCCCAGCCGGTCGATCCGGTCGACGAGCAGCACCACGTCGGCGGCCTCGGCCGAGGCCGCGGCGCCCCGTGCCCCCATTGCCACGCCTACATCGGCTGCGGCCAGGGCGGGCGCGTCGTTGACACCATCACCCACCATCATCACCGGCCCGTGTTTACGCTCGGAAAGCACCAGCAACACCTTTTGATCCGGCGTCAGACCGGCCCGCAGCCCGTCGAGGCCCAGCCCCTCGGTCACGCGCTCGGCCACGTCCGCGCGGTCGCCAGTAGCCAGAAGGATGCGCACGATCCCTTGACGGCGCAGACCGTCCAGCATCGCCCCCGCGCCCTCTCGCAACGGGTCAGACATCACCAGATGCCCCGCCAGGTGACCGTCAACTGCCACTGCGACAAGGACCGATCCGGCGCCCTTGGCGGGGTGATCGCCCGCCCTCTGCCCAACGCGGGACACAACGAAACCGTCACCACCGACGATCACGCTGTGGCCCTCGACATGACCCATGACCCCTTCACCCGGAAACTCGGCAACCTCGGATGGCACGGGCAACGAGAAGCCGCGCGCCTTCCCGGCCGCGACAATGGCCTGCGCAACAGGGTGCTTGGAGGCCTGATCGAGCGCAGCAGCGAAGCGCAGGATGTCGCCCTCGACCATGCCGTCGTGACTATCGATCGAGACGATCTGCGGCCGACCGTCGGTCAGCGTCCCCGTTTTGTCGAGGATCAGCGTGCGGATCCGCGCCATCGTCTCGAGCGGCCCTGCGCCCTTGATCAGCACGCCAAAATGCGCCGCACGCGAGAGACCCGCCACCAGCGCGACCGGCACGGCAAGGATCAGCGGACAGGGCGTGGCGACCACCAGCACGGCGACCGCGCGGATCGGATCGCCGGTGAACCACCAGGCCGCAAGGGCGATGCTGACGGTGACGACCAGAAACCCCAGCGACCAGCGGTCCGCCAGCCGGGACATCGGCGCTTTGGAGGCCTGCGCTTCCTCGACCAGGCGAACGATCCCGGCATAGGTGCTGTCCTTGGCTTCGCGCGTCGCCGTCAGGTCGAAGGCCTCGCCCGCATTGGTCGAGCCGCTCATGGCGTCGGCCCCGCGCGCCAGCCGGACTGGCAGGGACTCGCCGGTCAGCGCCGAGGTGTCGAGGAAGGCGGTGTCGGAGGCCACTGTGCCGTCTACCGGCACCACGTCGCCCTGCCGGATCAGCAGGCGATCACCGGGGGCGAGTTCGTCGAGCGGCACCTCCTCCAGCGCACCGTTGCGGTGCCGGGTCGCGGTCCGGGGCACGCGGGACAGGAGGTCCTGCATCGACCGACGGGCGCGGCCCTCTGCGAAGGCTTCGAGGAAGGTGCCGCCCGAATACATCACCGCAACGACCGCCGCTGCGAGCGTCTCGCCGAAGACGAGCGCCGCGGTCATGGAGAGCGCGGCGACGATATCGAGGCCCACCTCGCCGCGCCCAATGCTCCGGACGATTTCGACCACAAGCGCTGCGAGCGCGGGAACAACTCCTGCAATCCAGATCAGGTTCGCGATCTCTGGTTGGCCCGCAAGGTAGAATGCGAGTCCCACGATCAGCCCGGTTGCGGCCATCAGCAGGAGTGCGGTCTTGAAGCGATCGGTACGGGTCTGTTCCATGCGGCTCATCTTCCCCCGGCTGAGGCGATTGCCGCTGGTTCTTCGGAAAAAAGACGCCCGACTCCCACGCCCATTGCATTGCCTTCATCATCGCGCAGAAGAAACAGGGCGTCGAGTCCACGTTGTCTCGCGAGGTCCGCACCCCTCTCCGCACCGAGCACCATGAGCGCCGTCGCCCAAGCATCGGCCTCGGCACAGGTGCGGGCCACCACGGTGACGGAGGCCGGCGAGGCGATCAGCGGCGCGCCACGTCTCGGATCCATGGTATGCGACAGGCGGCGCCCCTGAACCTCGACCCAATGGCGGTAGTCACCGGAGGTCGCCACGGCGGCGTCCTGCAGCGCCAGAACCGAATGCGGCGTCCGGCGATCAGGGTCCGGCGCTTCTACCGCGATGATCCATGCCTCGCCATCGGGGCGCAGGCCCATGGCACGCATCTCACCGTCGATGCCGACAAGGGCGTCGGCAATCCCATGATCGCGCAAGGTCTCGGCGAGCCGGTCGACGGCATAGCCCTTGGCGATGCCGTTCAGATCCAGCGCAATGGGCGCGGTCTTGCGCAACTGCATCCCCTCGATCTCCAGCACCTCCTGCGCCGGGCGGCGGGGGGCGTCCATCACGGCGCGGATACCCTCGGGCGCGGCGGCCCCGGGCCCGAAACCCCAGGCCGTCACCGCATCGCCCATGCCGATATCGAAGGCCCCGCCCGAGGCGCGCCCGATCTCGAGCCCGAGGCGCAGGACCGCCCGCAGTTGCTCCGGCACCACCACCCAATCGTCCACCGGCGCCGCATTGATCCGCATGAGCGCGCTCTCCGCGTTCCACGTCGACATCTGCTTGTCCACCTCGTCGACAGCCGCCTGAAGGGCGGCACGGATTGCATCCGTGTCGCGGCCCCGATCCGCGAAGAACAGCGCCGACCAGCGCGTGCCCATGGTGGGGCCGTTCAGGGCGATGCGCGCGCGCTCAGTAGACATCTTCGACATACCGCCCCTCTGCCTTTAGGACTGCGGGCGTAAGCCCGGCAGGTGCGAGGATCTCGGCCAACGCATCGCTCACGCCCGTGGCCATGTCGCGCCCGCCGCAGACCATCACACGCGCCCCGTCGCAGATAAGCCGGGCCACCTGCGCCGCGTCGGCGCGCAAGGCGTCCTGCACATAACTGCGCCGCGCGCCGCGCGAGACGGCGGTGACAAGCCGGGTCAACCGCCCCTCAGCCTGCCAGCCGGGCATCTCTTCGCCATAGAAGAAATCGCTGTCCGCATGTCGCATCCCGAAAAACAGGTGCACGGGCCTGTGCCGCGCATTGCCGCGGATGAA
>NZ_JAUYTP010000003.1 GCF_030695125.1 Allobosea sp.
GAATTAGCCGTTCTTGCCGCTTAGCAGCGGTGTAATTCGCCGCAGCGTCACGCGCCGGTTCTCACGCGAGTCCGCTTGCGTGGCGACCTTGAGATACTGCTCGCCATAGCCCTGCGTCGTCAGGTTCTCCGGCGGCACGCCGAAATCGCGCGTTAGGATTTCCGCCACCGACTGGGCCCTGCGGTCCGACAGCGACAGGTTGTCGATATCGGCACCGACCGCATCCGTATGGCCTTCGACCAGGAAGACCTCGTTGGGCGAGGTTTGCAGTGCCTGCCGGATCGATTGCGCAATCGTAGAAAGCCGCTGCGCCTGGGCGGGTTCGACCACCCAGGATGCACTCGGGAATGTCACCGTGTCGATGTCGACGCTTCGCATGCGGGCGCGAAGATCGGGAGAGTAGCGCACTTCATCCAGAGTGTAGCGGCGCGGGATCGGCGCTATCGGAGGGGCGATGATAGTCTCGTAGATCAGGCGCTCGTCCGCCTGTTCGGCATCGACGATGTAGCGATCACGTGGGATCCGCAGAGGCGGCCGCTCCAGCATGACGATCTCGTCCGAGAAACGGTCATTTGGCCGGTCGAGCCGGGTGTTGTCGATAATGACGAACTCCTCGCCATCGCGAACCTGACGGGTGCGGCGCAGCAGTCGGCCCTCCGCATCCGTTATGGTGACGATGCGCGTTCCGTCCGGACGCTCGAAAACCGTGCGCGTTTCGTCGCCGCGTCGCTCGATCCGCTGGTCGATGCCGAGATCGCGGAAGCGCTGCGTCTCGTCGCGGCGGATGATGATGCGGTCGTCATCGCGAATGATTGTGCGGCCGGGCTCGCGGATGATTGTGACATCGCCCTCGCGGCGCTCCTCGCGACGACTCCTGACGTCGTCGAGCCGGTCCGCGCCCTGCGTCGCCATGATCCCGCCTACAAGGCCAGCCCCAATCGCGATGGCGGCCGCGCCGCCCGGCGATATGCCACCGCGACGACCCTGTCGGTCAGGTGCAGTCGCAGGCGGCTGGCCCGGTACAGGCGGGGCAGCCTGAGATGGCGCAAGTTGAGGCGCAACCTGAGGGATAACTTGGGCTGGCTGCGGGGTAGTCGGTGGGGCAGGCGCGGCGGGAGCGGCCTGAGGGGCTGGCGCAGTGGGGGCCGGCGCGGCGGCAGGCGGGACGAGCGGCTGCTGCGCAGGCGCACTGCGTTGAGCGGGGGCAGCGGGCGGGCTAGCGGCTGGTGGGGCGGCCAGAGGCGCAACCTGCCCTGGCACCACGCCCGGCGCGCCACTCGCCGGCGGCCTCGGCGCGGGAGGAGCAGCCTGAGGGGTCGGGGCAGCCTGAGGTGTCGGAGAAGTACGCGGGGCTGGGGCGGCGGCTGGCGGGGCAACCGGATCCAGCGGAGGGGCGGTGCGTTGAGGGGGGGCAGCGGGCGGGCTTGCCACAGGTGGGGCGGCCAGAGGCGCAACCTGCCCTGGCACCACCCCCGGCGCGCCACTCGCCGGCGGCCTCGGCGCGGGAGGAGCAGCCTGAGGGGTCGGGGCCGCCTGAGGTGTCGGAGAAGTGCGAGGGGCTGGGGCGGCGGCTGGCGGGGCAACCGGATCCGACGTAGGGGCGGTGCGTTGAGTGGGGGCGGCGGGCGGTACAGCGGCGGGCGGAGCGGCCGGAGCGGGACGTACAGCCGGGGTCTCGGCCGGTGCGGCCGGGCGCGCGGGCGCCTCGGGGCTGGGCGCGCTGTTGATCGGCGGAACAGGACGCGGCTGCGTATCGCGCCTCGGTTCGGGCGCGGCCTGAGCCGGCGCAGGCGGCGTCGGGGCGCGAGGGGCAATCTCGGGCGTCGGCGGAGGGCCGGGCCGCTCGACGGCTGGAGGCTGTCCGGGAGCCGGCGTCGGACGGGCGCCACGCTCGCGTTCGGCTCCGGCGGGACGTTCGGGCCGTGCTTCGCCCGGCGAACGGGGTGGTCCAGGCTGGCGCGGACGCTCTGAGCCCTCATCAGCGGGTGTTGGGGCCTGCGCGACCTGGAATGAGGCCGCCGCCACGACGCCTGCCTGCGAAAGAGTGATGGCTGGAATGACTGTGCCGATCAGCAGCCAGGTCCTTACGCGCGTCCGGGGCGTATTTTTCAAGGTCAGGTTCCGTTTCGGTTTGACTTGGCAGCGCCAGCGCGTTGCGGCGCTGAACCCATGTAAAGTGAAAACAGCCGAGCCCGTGCGGTGTTCCATTTCGTGCGCGATATGCACTGCGCGTTGGTTTGGCGGACGATCGGCGCGCCGGGGAGAGCGCCGCCAAGCCTATCCTGCTGTTAGGCAACGATGCCACATCGGAACTAGGCGGTGTGGACGAATTTGATCAAGCATAGCCCTGCGGCGATGCTGACGATGGAGCGGAAGTTCCGAGCTGTTTTTTCGCAGCGGAGGGCGACGCGCTTGAAGCGTTTGAGGGCGCCGATGCCCTGCTCGATGCGGGCGCGCGCCTTGTAGAGCGTCCTGGCGAAGAAGACGGGCTTGCCCTTCTCGTTGTCCTTGTGCGGGATCACCGGCGCGATGCCGCGCGTGCGCGCCAGGGCCCGGTTGGCCTTGCTGGCATAGCCTTTGTCACCGATCACGGCGCGGGGCGCGATGTCGGGCCCGAGGTCGAGCAGCACGGCGAAATGGGGCGCGTCGCCTTTCTCCCCGCCGGTCAGGTCGAATCCAATGAGCGCGCCCGAAGCATCTGACTTCGCGTGGATTTTGGTCGTGAAGCCGCCGCGCGAGCGGCCGAGCGCCTGGCCATGCTGCCCCCTTTTGCGCCCGCCGCCGAGACATGGGCGCGCACGATGGTCGAGTCGAACATCTGGATGAGATGGGCCGACGCACTCATGCCCGCCAGCGTGTCGAAGAAGGCCTCGAAGACGCCCGCCTTGGAGAGCCGGTCGAAGCGCTTCCACACAGTGTTCCAGTTCCCGAAGCGCTCCGGCAGCGCCCGCCAGCGCACGTTCTCGACCGTGAAGAAATGCAGCGCGTCGAGGAACAGCCGGTCGTCCGCCGCCTTGCGCCCCCGACGCGGCAGGCAGCTCCGGAACACCGTGAGCGTCGCCGCCCAATCCTCTTCGCTCATCCGCGTCGACATCGATTCCGACCTCCAAATCAGTCGGAAACCTATGAATCACACCGGATTCCTCGTGGGAATCCTCAAACAATTGCTGGCGGAAATTCGTCCACACCGCCTAGTTGAGCTGGCTACTGGTTATATCCAGATGGAACCAACACGGTTTCAGTTAGAGGAGGCCGTCATGGATCGCCGCTCATTTTTAGCTGCCCTTATGGGAGCCGTAGCTGTCGGCTCCACCGCTAGCCTCATGGGTGTTTCCGACGCCTCGGCGTCGACATCGGTGATCGGCGCAGCGCGGGAAATCGACATTGTCAAAGGCACGCTTGACGAGGTCGAAGCCGACTTTGCAAAGGGCGGAAACGGCAAGGGCTGGAAGCGCGGGAACCGGGGGCGCCATCTGGGCTGGGGCCGTGGGCGCCGTCGCAGGCGGCACGGGCGTCGTGGCTATGGCCGGCGCTTTTACTGACAGCATAAAACAGAGCCTGCCACGGTGTGGCAGGCTTTTTCCGCCGACGCCTAAGTGGCAGCGGGCACTTGGAATGTGCAGTTCAGCGGCCCCCGAAGCTGACATAGCCTATCGATCCGAGCATGAGCGCGACGCTCAAAATCAATGTGATGAGAGATATTGGCATCGATTGAACCAGGCCTATTTCTGATGGAGTTGACTGATCTGCCGCAATTCACTGGGCAGCATTCACTGCAGTCTTAGCCCCACCGGGCGGGCGCCGATCGCATCTGCCCGATCTCTCACCTGTTCCCAACCGCGCATGGCGCGAAGAAGGGCGGCAAGCTCAGCTGCTCCCGCTGGACTGTTGGCCGAGGAGGCCAAGTGTTCGGCGCGAACTCTGGCTCGCTCATAGTCAGCGTCGGACATTACGTGCACCCGGTCGTCCATCGCAGTTGCCCGTGGATTTATGCATTCGGTCGATCTGCATCTATAATATCGCCCGGCGACAATAAATGCGTCGCCGGGCAATCGACATGAGATCAGTCGAATTGATGATTGCGACCGATCGACTGCAGGCTCAATCGATAACCTGGACAACGCGGCGCGTGCGCGGATCGACCAGGACGGTGCGGTTGTTGACGACCGTGTAGCGATACTGGGTCGCGCCATATTCGGCCGGGACCTCATAGTATGTTACGCCGTCGCTCGGCAGCTCGACGCCGACCGACAGCGGCTGGGCGTAGGTGCGCGCATAGTGGCGATGTTCATTGACCTGATACCTTGGGGTTCGGCAGATGACAGTGTGCTTTGCAGGGGTCCTAAGGCGCGAGCGAGGATTTGTGGCCCTCGCTCGCGCGGCTCTTTCATCGACGCCCGAACAGGGAGCCGAGATCGATTTCTTCGTCGCGGTGTTTGCCGCCGAGTTGGGCTGCAAGCCATGCTGCAGCAGCGCCAAGAAGGAGCACGGCCGCGGTCATGAAGGCCGTGATCACGGCTGCCTTGCGAGCACGCTCCGCGGCTTGCTTGGCTGTCGCCTTGGCCTGCTCGAGCTTGGCGTACGCCTCGTCGATGCGCTTCTGAGCCTCCGGCTGCGGTATGCTCATGCGGGCCGCCACGCGCGAGGCGAGGTAATCGCGATCTGCCGGTTCAAGCTTTCCGGTCGTCAGACCCGTCAGAAAGATCCGGGACGCTTCGTCGCGCTCGGCGGCGCTCGGGGTCGTCGAACCGGTGGACCTCATGACCGAATCGAGCACCGATCCCAAAGGATCAGACTGCTGGCTGATGAGCGCCGCCGCGCCGCCCGATGCCGCTGCAGCACCCATGACGGCTGTCTTTGCAGCACCGAACAAGGATGACGTGGCGATCATCGTCACCAAAAGTGCGCCGGCGGCCCAGACCACCAATCCATGCGCTCCATCGCGCACATGGCGCTCATGATCGCTGGCATCGCCGATCGGACGACGCATGCGGCCGGCAAGATACCCTCCTGCGCCGCAAGCCGATACCGTGATCCAGATCGCCCAAAGTCCGGTCGCGATTGCAACCCCGACCAACCCCGACGATCGTGCGGTATCGGCAGAAACGAGCGACAAGCCGATTGCCGAGCCAAACGCAGCCATCACTGTCGTGATGGCTGCCGACAGGACTGCTCCTCCGGAGATGGCGCTCCATTCGAGATAGGAGCCGCCTGAGTTTGCTCTCGACGTGCGCGGCGTGACGATGACGTCAGATGTTCCCATCGACATGATGATGCTCCTTACCGCAGACCGAGAAATGAAAGGATGGCCAGTACGACCACGATGAGTCCGATGATGTAGATGATGCTGTTCACGATGCCCTCCCGCTGAGCTGCCACATATGTGGCAGGAGTTAAACGACCGGCGGGCGCGCATAGTTCCGTCTGGAACCGAGCGCGGGACATGCAGAGTTTCGCTGAAACGTGATTCGAATTTTTGGTTGGGCTTTGTCTAAAGGAGAAATAAAGGCGCTGATTATGAACATATATTCACTTAACTGAAACAGTAGCATGAATAGATATTCATTGTTGAAAGTATAAATCACAAACTCGTGTAGATGCGATTTGTTGCAACTAACGGCCACATTCGAACGTTCACATGTCGTCATGCCAAGACTGTTCACCTCCGGACAGGTTTTGGCGCTACTACCTGTGGAGCTGTCCTATGAAACATTCTGGAACTGCCGCGATCTGCGCGGCGCTTGGCCTGTTTGCCGTCGCAGCCGGTCCGCTGGCGCTGCCTGCCCGCGCTCAGGCGCCGGTGACCGTCGGCGGCGCGCCGATGTTGCCGACGAAGAACATCATCGAGAACGCGGTGAACTCGAAGGACCACACGACGCTGGTGGCGGCCGTCAAGGCGGCCGGTCTTGTCGAGACGCTGTCAGGCACAGGACCGTTCACAGTTTTCGCGCCGGTGAACGCTGCCTTCGAAAAACTGCCAAAAGGCACTGTCGAGACCCTGCTGAAGCCTGAGAGCAAGGCGACCCTGACCTCGGTTCTGACCTATCACGTCGTCGCAGGCAAAATGTCGGCAGCCGATCTGATGGCGGCGGCGAAGGCCGGCGGCCCCAAGGCGATGCTCAAGACGGTCCAGGGTGGGACCCTGACCGTGGCGACCGTCGGCAACAAGGTGGAAATCACCGACGCCAAGGGTGGGAAATCCATGGTGACCATTGCCGACGTGAACCAGAGCAACGGTGTGATCCACGTCGTCGACACCGTTTTGATGCCCAAGTAAATAACAATAAGCCGGGCCGCCAGAAACGATTGCGGCCCGGTTAATATCAATTAGTATAGTATAATAATCGAAGCGCTTATCGACCGTTTGATATGAGATATTCATGGGCCGTGCATCTAAATTCAAGTGAGTTTCAATTCAATATTAAGCTCTCGAATCTTAATTGTGACGGCCGAACACAGGCGTAGCTGAATATAACTGACACATCGTCGCTCTAGGCAAGGAGATAAACCAATGTTACGCAAAATCCTGACGGCGTCCGCTTTGGTCGGCGCATCGCTGCTGAGTATCCCGGCCCAAGCTCAGGTCAACCTGGAATTCGGGTTTGGTCCGCAGCCTCGCTATGGCTCACCCTATGACTATGAGCCGCGCGGCTTTCGGCAATTCGACGATCGGCCACGCTATCGCGGGCGAAGAGCAATTGCTGAATTTGATGGCGGCGATTGTCGGATTATCGTCCGCCGTCGTGTCAACCGCTTCGGCGAATATGTCGTAAGGCGAATTCGCGTGTGCGATTGAACTGATAGCCCCTCTCTTCGCGTGGTTCAGACAGATACGGGACGTTACGGCGTTGAGTAAGCTTGTCGAATGCTCAGGCTGAACTGTGCCGAGCTTGCCGACGGCGACGGGCGTGGCAAAGCGCGTTGAGGGTGCAGTGACGCGCTTTTGCCCTTAAGGCTGGTCGCTCTCGATTGCGCGTGTTTGCTGAGTTCGGCGTTTCGGGCCGTCGAGGTTGACGGATACCAGCACTGCGCCAGAATGAGACCAGCCCGCAACGTTTCCTCCGAGACGCGGGTCAGCCGCCGGCAACCTGGAATCCACGCAGGTCGCCGGCGGCGTCAAGATGGCAGACGGGGTCGGAAATATGCTGGCGATCGTTACGTTGGTATTCAGCGCACTCGTCACGATGACCAGTGCCCAGGCGCAGTACTATGGGTACCCACCGTACGGGTATCGACCGCCGCCGCCCCTCTTGTACGGCTTCGGCCCGCCGATCGTGGAGTTTGATTATCCCCCTCCGCGTCTTTATGCGCCCAGGCCCGTCCAGGACATGAGCAACGTCTGCGAGACACCGCGTGGAGGATGTGAGATCACGCTCGCCCCACGAGGCTCCAGTTGTCGCTGCTTCTTCAAAGGCTCCGGATCAAAAGCCGGCGTGGTCGACTGATCAAATTGGCTTTCGATCGAGTACTGTCGCACTGCTTCTACGCAGAAACATAAATGCGCCGACCCACGAGACCGTACGGCAATAGGCCAGATCATGCATCGTTCTACGGCCTGGTTGATCATCAGTATACCGATACCGGTTATCTTTATACTGTGGCTTCTTCTCCGCTGACGGTCAGGTGCCCGACTACCTCTTCGCGACGTTGCTGCGGCTCAATTTTGGCGGCAGCAAGTAGTTCCACTCACCCATCTGAGCGATTGGAGGCGCTTGTGCGAATGGGCCGGAGGCTGACCCGATCGCAATCAATCTGCCCGGGAGGCGTCAATCCGCCTAATCACGCTGAACGTCGATCACCTCGCCGTCTCGGCTGATCATAATGCGCATGTCGTCTCCGTTGCGATCGATGCCAACAACGACCCAGCCGCGACGGCCTTCGCGAACTCGCTCAACCCGGTCAAGTCCCTCTCCTTTCGCGATCTGGATCGCTTCGTATTCAGTGATGCTCTCAGGCTCAAGCGGGCGATAGGGTCGCTCTGGCTCGTCCGGGATTGTTTCAGGCGGATTAATCTGAAGTCGGTTGGGACCGAGTTCAATCGTCTGTCCGTGCGAGCTTGCGACAGGCCACGCCACAACCGCGGTCATCATTCCCAGAGCGGCAATACGCACGATCAAATGTCTTGGAATCATCGGTGTGCTCTCCCAGCGTTGCCGCTAGGATGGGGTTTGATTCCGGCGAGAATACGGGCGCGATGCAGCCGACAGATTTTTCTTGCTGGCGGGAGGACGCGTCCGTCAGACCTGCGCTGTTCCGCAAGCACTTCTAGAGCACGATCAATGACGCGGTAGTTTCTGAATTAGGCAATCTTGAGCCGCGGATCGGGTAGCGTTGCGTCATGCGCGTCCCGGCGTTGCCGTGACCGGGCTCTACTCGGGGCGCAGACGCCCCTCCCCGAGCCGCCGATGGCGTCTCGGCCTGGCGGTAACGATCCCTTGCGCGGGCCGGCGTCAGGCACCGGCGATCGCCGCGCCGCCGGCGCGATGATGGTGCGCTGGACGGGAAGAGAGGCGCGCGGCCCTCTCTCCCCAGCAAGAGCCAAATCGGGTCTCCCCATCCTTCCGCGCCGCAAGCGGCTTGTGCAGGACCGGGCGAGGATCCGCGTGCCGCGGCTCCTCGCCCGGCGCGTTGCCGCGTGGGCGATCCCCCTCCCGATTTGGTTCTTGCCCCCCTCTCTCCCCGCTGCTCGCCGCGAAGGCAGGAGTGCAGGCGGACCTGCACCCTGCCGGGTGACGGGCCATCGGCCTCAAACAGGAGAGACCACCATGACCACGACCACCACCGCGACGATCGGCATGCTCGCCACCGCCTTCCAGCATATCGCCCTGTCGAAGCTGGTCCCGAGCAAGGCCAATGTCCGCAAGGTCAATTCGACGGCCGGGATCGGGGAACTGGCCGACAGCATCGAGGCGCATGGGCTTATCCAGAACCTCACCGTCAGGAAGGCAAGCAAGGGCCAGAAGTTCGAGGTCGTCGCCGGTGCGCGGCGTCTGGCGGCGTTGAGGCTCTTGGCGAAGGAGGGCCGGATCGCCAAGGACATCGACATCCCCTGCAATGTGCTGGCGGCCGAGCGCGATGCCGAAATCTCCATCGCGGAAAACACGCAGCGCGAGGCCATGCATGTCGTGGACGAGGTGCTGGCCTATCAACGCCTTGTCGAGGACGGGTTGCCGGCCGACGCGATCGCCAGCCGGTTCGGCCAGTCCGTCGTCACGGTGCGCCAGCGCTTGAAGCTCGCCAACCTGTCACCGGCCATTCTGGACGAGATGCGCAGCGACGCCATCACGATCGAGCAGGCCCGCGCGTTGGCGATCAGCGATGATCATGCGGCGCAGGAGGCGGCGTGGTTCGGGCGCGACGGCTGGAGCCGCAGCCCCGGCAATCTGCGGGCAGTGCTGACCGATGAGCATATCCGCAGCAGCGACAGGCTGGCGCGCTTCATCGGCATTGAGGTCTATGAGGCCGCCGGCGGGGCTGTCCTGCGCGACCTGTTCGCGCAGGATCAGACGACCTTCCTGACCAACCGCCCCTTGGCGATGGAGCTGGCGACCGAGCGGCTGCAAGCGGTCGCTGACGCCGTCCGGCCGGAAGGATGGGCATGGACGGAAGTTTGCATCGAGGCCGACAGCCTGCATCAGGCCGGCTATGGTCGCATTCATCCCCGTCGCCGCGATCATACCGAAGTCGAGCAGGCCGAGCTTGCCGCGTTGGGCGAGAGCTACGACGCACTTGCTGATCAGATCGAGTCCCATGCCGAGGGCGATCCGCAGATCGCGGCCGACGAAGACCGCCTTGCCCAAATCGAACGGCGGATTGATGCCATCAAGCATGCCGCCGAGAGCTTTGCGCCCGAGGAACAGGCCTTGGCCGGTTGCCTTGTCGCGATCGGCTATGACGGCGCACTTCAGGTGACGCGCGGCCTCGTCAAGGCGGAGGACCGCCCGGCGCTGGAGCGCTTGCGTCAGTGCGAACAGAGCGATCACGATGATGGCGAGGCCCCTGCCCTGCCCTCAACATGCGAGACGACCGAGCCGAGCGGATATTCCGCGACGCTGATCGAGGAGTTGACGGCGATCCGCACGGCCGCGATGCGGGTGGAGCTTTCGCAGCGGCCGACGATCGCGATGGCGGCGATGCTGCATCCCTTGGTGCTGGCGAGCTTCTATGGCCGGCATCAGGGTCTGCACATGCACTCAGCCGTCGAGGTCAGAGGCGAGCGCAAGGCGCTCGACTTCAGCATCAAGCAGCCCGAGGCCTGCCGGGCGCTGTCGGGCTGGACCGAGATCGTCGAGGCATGGGGCTACCGCCTCCCCGGCGATCAGGCCGATCTCTGGGCGTGGTTGACCGACCAGCCCATCGACACGCTGACGGACCTTCTGGCCGTGGTGTCGGCGGCGAACCTCAATGCCACCACCGCGCGTCATGACATCAGCCGGGGCCGGATCGCACAGGCGAACCAGATCGCGCAAGTCGTCGATCTCGACATGCGGTCATGGTGGAGCCCGGAGCAGGAGTTCCTGTCGCGCCTGTCGAAATCCACCATCGCCGCGATCCTGCGCGAGGCCGGATGCTCCGAGGATGCCGCCAAGGCGATCGAGCGCAGCCCAAAGGCCGAAGCGGTCGCTCAGGCCGAACGCGAATTGGACGGCAAGGGCTGGCTCCCCTCCCCGCTCCTGACACCGGGGGCGGGTCAGGCTGACGCCGCCGGTCGTGAGTATGATGATGTCGAGGACTAGGAGCCGATGCCGATGGCGGCCGAGTAAGCAGCCGCGCCGCCGGCGAGCCAGACATCTCCGATCGAACCAGCCGTCCGGGTCTCATGGCCCGGGCGGTATTCGCGCGCGGGGACTGCTCCTGCGCGGGATCGACCCGCCCAGGACCAGATCAGGGGCGCCCCAAAGCCCCGCCCCTCATGCTCCCCTCACCGCCCGAGAGAGTTTCTCAGGCCGCCGATGCTGCAACGCTTTGCGCCTCATACGTCCCGGTCGCGAAATCGACCGTCAGCGACCGGACGACGGGTTCGGGTCTGACCTCCCGGCCCTCACGCACCAGTCGAACAAGCCCATGGGCGGCGAGCTGCTGGAGCGACCGCGAAACGTTGGGCTGCGCACGCCCGGTCAGTGCCACCACCTGCCCGATATTTTGGGGATGTTCCCGCAGCATCACCCCGAGGAGATCGAGAGCTTCCGCCGATAGCGCAGCCAGCATGGGAGCGGCCGGCCTTGATGTCGGGGTCGCCTCGCCTCGCGCCACCGCGCGCATTTCGTCACGAAGGGTTGCCAGACTCGTCCGCTTCATCATCATCCTCCACTTCTGTGTCCTCGTCGACGAAGTCAAAAGCTACGCCCTCTTGCCGGCATGCCTGTTCGACAGCAGCGAAGAAATCGACAATGAGCTCGTCGGCTCCCTGAAAATTGTAAGGCACCAGCTCGGCAGTCCGCCGAAACCGATGACGGTGATCGTAGGCTTGGGCTCTTGCGACGCCATGGGCATTATCGAAGCCGAGCAGCCGGGTTTTATCCACATCGTGCAACGTGAATGAGTACTTCACGCCAAAGGGCCGCGCCAGGGTCTCCCGCACCAATGCCACTCGGAATCGAATACTCCAGCCGTTCTCGATCCAAAACCGGCGGCGATCGTAGCCCAAGAGGCGCAACATGTTTTCATCGGTCACCTCAAATCATATATCGGTAAACGATATGAAAAGCAAGTTCGTTGTACCAGCGGATCGGCTCGCATGTGCCGGTGGCGGTATAGCAGGCAGCGCGCCGCCCGCGCGACCGTCATCCCTCGATCGAAGCAGCCGTGGGTCTTGTGGTTCGGGCGGTTTTCCCTCGCGGGGACTGGTCCTGCGCGGGATCGACCCGCCCAGGACCAGATCAAGGGTGCCCCCGCCCCTAATGCTCCCCTCCTCGCCCATCGTTCCGTCCGATGCCCAAGCGGTCATTGTCGTCAGTCGGTGGCTGGCAGGTTGCTTTGCAGCGGATTGAATAGACGGATGCTGAGACGCAGCGGCTCGAAATGGCGCCTATTATCGGTCAGGAGTCCTCGCTCGTGCGTCTGCGTAGTTCCCGCGATCAGCACGTCCGATAAGCCAGAGTGGCGACCATTAGCCCGCGCCTCCTCAGTCAGGACGCCGGCGATCTTCGCGACGGTTAGAATGCGTTCCAACCAACAATCCAAATCGATGGCGCGGCGCTCGCCGCCCGCACCGCGAAGTTTTTCACTGCCGGCTTTGATTTCGATAACCGAAAGCGCCGAGAGGTAGAGCTGATCGGCATTCTGCAACAGCCATTCGCCCAGTGGCTTCGGAGCTTTCGGCCGTCGTTCTTGTCTGGAGCGAGTTGGCTGACGATTTTAGTAGCGAGCAGCTAGTCCGTCACAGCTCGATCTCGCGTGACGGCGGGCGGTCACGTTCGATCTTGAGCTCATGGGGTATCGAGAGGAGCAACTCGGCGAAGCTCGGTCGATCATCGCGTAAGAGCTTGCGCCCTTCCGCGATCGGCACGATGATTGCCGCCGGCCGGCCGTGCTTGGTCACGATCGTCGGTTCGCCGTGTTGCGCCGCCTCGATGATGGCCGAGAAGGTCGTCGTGGCCTCTTTCAGGTTAAGGGTTTTCATGCGGCACACACTGTGTGATCACGAGCGATGACCTTAACACGCCGTGCTGGTTCGGGTCATGCAATGCGAGGCTGCGGTAAAGGAATGGCGGGGCGAGGGCCACAACGAAAATTAGCCGCGGCTAACTCCGGAGGTTGAGGGCGGCGGCCCTCCGAGCGCAGGCGGGCAGTTAGCCGCGGCTAATGTCGGCGTCCTGAAAGCGGCCAGTCGTGGACAGTGGCGACAATTCCCCGAAACAATGGTTAATGAGCGTTAACTCTATTGTTGTTGCTAGAATCATCGAATCGGGCATAGTCATGTCAGTTGCGGAAAAAAACGCAATCCCGCAAAAATACCGTAACTGCACTGGCGATTCGAACCGTGGTTATAAACGCTGCCAAGACCGCCGAGGTGAAGGAAGGACTGAAGTCGCTTATTCAGAGCCAGTCCGCAATGTTGGCTGCCCAATTGCAGGCGCATCACCTCACCACGTTTCCGCCAAATGCCCAAAAAGGGATTCGCAATCTCTCTCCATCTGAAGTGGCGAAGCTCCTTGGGGTGACAGAGGGCTATTTGCGGCAGATAGCGTCTGAAATCCCCGACTTGAGCAACCTGTCGCCAGGGGGCAGGCGCTCCTATTCCGTCGAAGCAGTCCACGAAATCCGCAAGATTCTTGATGGAGGGGCACGCGGACATCGTCGCTATCTGCCTTGGCGATCGAAGGACGAGGCGCTCCAGGTTGTCAGCGTGATGAACTTCAAGGGTGGATCAGGGAAGACCACGACGACAGCCCACCTGGCGCAATTCTTGGCGCTCAGGGGCTATCGGGTCCTAGCCATTGATCTCGATCCGCAGGCTAGTTTGTCGGCGCTATTTGGGCATCAGCCCGAATTGGACGTGGGTCCGAACGAAACCCTGTATGGCGCGATTAGATACGATGAGCACCGGCGCCAGGTCGCTGAGATCGTGCGCTCGACCTACATTCCGGATCTCCACCTTATCCCGGGCAATCTCGAACTCATGGAGTTTGAGCATGACACTCCCAAAGCCCTCATGCGGCGCGCTCCCGGAGACACTATGTTCTTTGCCCGCATAGGGCAGGCTCTCTCGGAGATTCAAGACGCTTACGACGTTGTTGTCGTGGATTGTCCTCCGCAGCTCGGGTTCTTGACCATGTCTGCGCTGACAGCGGCTACATCGGTCCTCATCACCGTGCATCCTCAGATGCTCGACGTCATGTCGATGAACCAATTTCTGGCGATGACTGGCGACCTCTTAGAGGAAATCAGCAAGGCTGGCGCGTCGTCGAACTATCTCTGGATGAAGTATTTGATCACACGCTTCGAGCCGAGCGACGGACCGCAGAACCAGATGGTGGCATTTTTACGCTCCATCTTTGGGGACCACGTCCTAAATCACCCGATGCTCAAGAGCACCGCGATTTCGGACGCTGGCTTGACGAATCAAACCATATTCGAAGTCGAGCGCAACCAATTCACGCGATCTACCTATGATCGCGCCCTTGAGTCCGTCGAGAGTGTAAACGGCGAAATTGAAGCGATGATACGCAAGGCATGGGGGAGGGCGGCATGAGCCGAAAAATCTTCGCCGATCTGCCAGCGCCTGGGTCGCAGCCAACCGAGTCCGGCGCCACGCCGCGTAGACAGGCGATGCGACCGCTCATGGCCGCTTTGGAAAACGAAGCTCAGGAGACGGGGCGACGCTCGCCTGTTGGCGCTTTGGGGCAATCACTTGGAGAGATGAGCGAGCGGACCAAGCGCGCCGAAGAGATCGAGCGCCGGCTCTCCGCTGGCCAGACAATCGTCGAGCTCGACGTTGCCGACGTAGAGCCTTCGTTCGTTCCAGACCGCATGCAAGTCGACGACGAGGCCTTTGGGAACTTTGTACAGTCGATTAAGGCAGAAGGCCAGCAAGTCCCAATCTTAGTCCGTCCGCACCCCGAGAAGGCGAACAAGTATCAAATTGCCTTTGGTCATCGTCGCTGGCGCGCTGCGAAGGCGCTCGAGCGACCGATCAAGGCTGTCGTCAGATCGCTCACGGACCAAGAGCTTGTTATTGCTCAGGGGCAGGAAAACAATGAACGGCAGGATCTGTCGTATATTGAGAAGGCGCTGTTCGCTCGACGGCTCGATCGCCAGTTTTCCCGCGACGTAATTACGTCCGCTCTGGCCGTCTACAGCAGCGACCTGTCGAACATGCTGTCTGTTGCAAACCGAGTGCCCGATGACCTTATCGAAAGCGTCGGGCCAGCTCATTCTGTCGGCCGACGCAGTTGGATGGCGCTCGCAAATCTCCTGACCTCTAAGCTTAACGTCGCGAAAGCACGAAAGTTGGCGGCAGAGGCGTCGTTTGGGAAGCTTGCTTCTAAAGAGAGGTTCGAAGCTCTTTTCAAGGGCCTCTCGGAAAAATCCCCATCCCATGGCGACGCGACCGCAGTTTCGCACGCGGGCCGCGAAGTGGGAAGAATCGCGGAGACGAAGCAGCGGGTAACACTCACGGTCGATCGCAAAGTGTCGCCGGAGTTCGCTTCCTTCGTTCTCAACGAATTGCCTCGTCTGTTTGAGCTGCACCAGAAGCAGCAAGGACAGTGAGGAGGATAGCCCGCAACCAGGAGAGCACGAGCGCGAAAGAAAAAGGCCCCCGAAACGAGTTCCGGAAGCCCTTCTCATAGTCTGACACCTAGAGAATCGCATTTCCACGAATCACCGTCAAGAGTCTCGTGAAGACTTTGCGTCGTTTCGGCGAGCAAATTTCTTTTGCCTAACGCTAGGTGAAAGACCATGGAACCACGACACTCGACGACGCCCTTTGGGCGGCGATCGCTGACTCTTGCCCACGTGGCAAGCCAAGCGAGCGCAAAAACCCGGCCGCCGGAGAAGGCGGTCCATAAATGGAACATCTTCCGGGCGATCTGCACGGCCAAGAACGCGCTCGGCGTACCTGAGCGGGCGCTGGCCGTTCTGGACGCGCTGCTGTCCTTCCACCCCGAAACCGTCCTCACGGGCGAAGGCCTCGTGGTTTTCCCCTCGAACCACCAACTCGGCTTGCGCGCCCATGGCATGCCGATGGCGACGCTCAGGCGCCATCTGGCGGCGCTCGTTGATGCCGGCCTGATCGTCCGGCGCGACAGCCCCAACGGCAAGCGCTACGCCCGCAAGGGCAGGAGCGGGGAGATCGAGTTCGCATTTGGTTTCGACCTCGCCCCGCTCGTCGTTCGATCGGAAGAGTTCGAAGCCCTCGCGGCCGGGGTTGAGGCCGAGGCTCGGGCGCTGCGCCTGGTGCGCGAGCGCATCACGATCTGCCGGCGCGACATCGCAAAAATGATCGCGACGGGGATTGAGGAGGGCGTGCCGGCGCAACTGGCAGGGCAGGGGCCAGCCGACTGGGCCGAGATCCATCAGATCTATCGCGGCCTCATGGCGCGGATTCCGCGCAGTGCGACGCGCCCTGTGCTCGAGCCGATCGCCGATGAGCTGTCGTTGCTTGCTGACGAAATCCTCAACCTGCTGGAAACTCACATCAACTCTCAGAATATGAGCGGCAATGAGTCTCACACTGAGCGTCACATACAGAGTTCAAATCCAGACTCTCCTGTTGATCTTGAACCTCGCTTTCCAGAAAGCAGGGGCGCTGGGTTGGAGATTGTGCCGGAACGGAAGCGGGTGCCGGAAGGATCGTTCCCGTTAGGCATGGTGTTGGACGCCTGTCCCGACCTGATCGACTATTCGAAGGGTGGCATCGCCAACTGGCGCGACTTTCTGGCGACGGTCGCGGTGGTCCGACCGATGCTGGGCATCAGTCCGAGCGCATGGGAGGAAGCGATTGGCGTCATGGACGAGGTCCAGGCCTCGATCGTCGTCGCGGCGATCCTGCAGCGCGGCGAAGCGATTTCCAGCGCCGGCGGCTATCTGCGCGAGCTGACCCGAAAGGCGCAAGCGGCAGAATTCTCGCTTGGGCCGATGCTGATGGCGCTGATCGGTAGCCGTAAGCGTGAGAAGAAGCGGGCTTGAGTATGATGAGGCGCATCCGGATCGTCGAGGGGCTGTTCCTGCTCATCACGCAGTCTGCAAGAGGGAAGGGCGCCCGCATCTGCCCTCCGTGATCCGTATCATCTCTCAAGCCTGAAACGGCTGGCTCATCATCGGCGGCAATGTGCGCTGTCACAGCGAAGATTCCGCCCATTGAGATTGTTGCTCACCTGAGCTACATAGAACGCTTGGAAGAGGAGGTCGTGATGGCTGCCACCGCATTTGTTCGGGCTCGCATCGACGAGAGTTTGAAGGACGAGGCCGCCGCTGTCCTGGCCGAGATGGGCCTCACCGTGTCCGATGTCGTGCGCATGACGCTGACGCGGATCGCGAAGGACCGCGCCTTGCCGTTGGAGTTGAAGGTCCCCAATGCCGAGACGCGCGCGGCCATGGACGAGTCCCGCGCACTGATGAAGCAGCGGCGCGCCCGTTTCGCCACCGCCCAGGAACTCTTCGATGCCCTCGACCAAGAAGCCGGCCAGCAGTAAGCGGACTTCTCTGCCGAGATCGGCGGATTATGCGAAAAGCTTCCTCAAGGATTGGGAGCGCCTTTCGCGTTCCGGCCGATACGATATGGTCCAGCTCAAAGAAGCGATGATGATGCTCATCGCCAACGACAGCCCGCTTGGGCCGGAATGGCTCGATCATGCCCTGAAAGGCGATTGGGCGGACCATCGCGAATGTCACATAGGCGGCGACTTTTTGCTGATCTACCAGGTCGAACGCAATCTGATCAACTTCGTCCGCGCCGGCACGCATTCCGAACTGTTCGGTTGAGGGTTTGCACCAAAGGCAATATGGCGTGAGGACACGTTTCGATTAGGGATTGCGATGTCTGAGCAGAACGAAGAGCTGATCGCGCTGACTGCGTCGATCGTGTCGGCCTATGTGACGCGCAACAACGTGCCGACGGCAGAGCTGCCGCGCCTGATCGCGAGCACTCATGCGGCGATCGCCGGCTTGGCAGGGCGTCCCGCACTCGTTGCGGCCGAGCCACTGGTCCCGGCCGTGCCGATACGGCGATCTGTGACGCCCGACGCGATTATCTGCCTGGAGGATGGCCGTTCATTCAAGACGCTGAAGCGACATCTGAGCACGAGCTACGGCATGACGCCGGATCAATACCGGGCGAAATGGAACCTCCCGGCCGATTATCCGATGGTGGCGCCCAACTACGCGGAATCGCGCTCGGCCATGGCCAAATCCATCGGGCTTGGTCGCAAGGCCGGGATCCGAGTTTTACGTGGCAAAGCGAGCGCTTGACCACCTGCAACGACGGGGTGATCGTGTCTGCGCGAGACAAGTGAACAATCGTTTTGATTGGCTGTCGCGAGCTACTGCGTTGCGTTTCAAGACGATAGATGCTTCCGCAGTCCCGCTTTTGCCGAGCTCCTGGCGGGGTGCCGGGTGTGCCATTGTTCTCAGCCTGTTGATCGCGAACCGATTGCGGTCAATCGCACTCGCGGACGCGGCTATAGCCGACGAAGTCACCCCAGCGGTTGAAGATCGGCCGCTTGGTGACGTAGCAATCGGGCTCGACATAGCGCGGTCCGACATAGACCGGGGCCGGTGCGTAATAGGGGCGAGGCGCGTAGGCGTAGCCTCGGCCAGCGCCGGCGATGGCGCCGCCCACGAGAGCCCCGGCGGCAAGTCCCCCGATCAACGCGCCGTTGAAGCCGTCCCGCGCTTGAGCCGGGCTCGAGATCGGCGCCAGTCCAACCGAAACGCCGGCTGTCATCATTGCAATCGCAGCAATCCCTTTGAACGCAGTCATCGCGCCCTCCATCACTGATGCACTTAAAATGACAGCGATCGAGTGAATAAAGGGTGAACCAGCGACCGTCGGTTTCTCGACTCATGCACGGCGATCGTCTTCATCCCAGGCACGTCTTGAGCGTCATCAGGGAGCGGCGAATCCAGGTCTTGACCGTGCCGAGCGGGAGGCTCAACTTTCCAGCGATCTCACCGTGGGTGAGGCCCTGGACGAAGGCGAGCAAGACGATGCCGCGCCGCTGCGGGGGCAGCGGCTCGAGGCAGGCGCGCAGCGCTTTGGCATCGGAGAGTTTCGAAATGATCGTCTCGGGATCGTCCTCTTCGCTCGCCAATTCCTCGGTCAGGGGGTTCTCGCGAGTCTCGGTTCGACGCTCGTCGCGCAGGACCGATATCGAGCGATTCCGCAAAATCGCGTAAATCCAATTCTGGCCGCTGCCGCGCTGCGGATCGAAGCGCGCCGCATGCCGCCAGATCAGCACGAAGGCGTCCTGCACCGCTTCCTCGGCTAGGGCGCGGCGCTTGAGCAGGCGCTGCGCCACGCCGAGCATCCGACCCGCTTCGGCATCGTAGATCCGCCTGAGAGCCGTCTTATCGCCGGTAGCACAGGCCAGAAGGGCGTCGTCGACAATCCTGGCCTCTCCGGGCTGTTTTACGTCCGTTATCATCTGCCCTGCCTTCCCAGACGACCTGCGCTGCACTTTTTAACGAACTTGGGCCAAGTCTCATGAGCTACTCCACGCTGGGCGCATACGTTCATCACCTGCCCTTAGGTTGCATCGTCATGCAGAAAATCACGCATCCGGTCGATCGGCATGTTGGAGCGCGGGTTCGCGTGCGGCGGATTCTAGCGGGGATCAGCCAAGTCCAACTTGGCGCCGCGCTCGGCGTGACCTATCAGCAGGTCCAGAAATACGAGAAGGGCGCCAATCGGATCAGTGCCAGCCGTCTTCAGCAGATCAGCGGCGTGCTTGGCGTGCCGGTCGACTTCTTTTTCCAGGGCGCGCCTGCCGCACACTTGCCCAATCTCGGCGTGGTCGATGGCGCCGAAATGGGCGATGTCGCATCGTTCCTCTCGACGAGCGAGGGCGCACAAATGGCGACCGCTTTTCCACGTATCGCCAATGCGCGAGTTCGGCGTCGTATTCTTGATCTGGTCGAGGCGCTGGCAGATGGGAGGCTTGGTGAGGCTCGCGCAAGAACGCCGTGATCATCCTCCGCCGCATCCGTTCGTGTGTTCGGTGACGAAACGGTCAGCCGCCAGCCAGCTGATTTCCGACATGTCATCGCTATGGTCGCATAGTAGTTCTACAATGATGTCGGTTAGTTTCTTGCTTTGAATGTCTTGACGCTCGTTATCGCAGCAGCCGGCTGCCTGTATAATGTTCAAAGCGGCTGATCGTATTGCATCGACATAGGTATCGTCCGGTGCCGTGACTGAGTGTTGAGACTCGGGGTACGCAGTAGCCATTTTGGCCTCGCTCGATTGCAGCGGAGATGTTACGGATAAAGCACTATAGTGATCGCGGACTGACAATTATTTGTCCGCAACCTGTCGTCGATCGAATTCATGAACGTGATGGTAGCGGTCGTTTCTGATAAAATTCGCAAACAAAACGATCAATTTGACTGATCCGATCGGATTTGCGACCTCGATGCGCCATGTGCGGAGATCAGCCTGCCTGAACAGCGAAATCGTGCCGCGCGCCAAGCGCACCGCGTGCTCGTGAGCCGTCTTCCAGTCAGAACAACGTTCTCCCTCGAGGTCCCGGAAGAGGACGTGCTGAGCAGCGATATCGAAGAAAAACCGGGCCACAGTTACCTCCTGGCGTGCTGAAGGAGGTATGTCATCCTGCGGATTGTCGGCGACAATCCGGCTTCGTGCGTTCTCCCCGCGTCGAGGACTTTTTAGGGTTACCGCGCGCTTGCCCAAGTCTGTGCATTTTCGGCAACTTGAGCCCCCGTCACTGGTGCCGTCGCCGCCGGGTTCGACCGTTGTCCTGGCGACACGCGCTTCGGCAGCGGCTGGCATTCACCATTTTGCCGGGCTAGGGGTTGCATTTGTCGACCTGCCGACGCGGTGTGAAGCGCGCTGGCACCGTCCAGGCAGAAAAACCGCGAAGACCCCGTCGCCGGGGGGGCGCGACGGGGTCGACCGAATGTGCTCTCTCGCTAGAGCCGCATCAGGCTGGCAGGAAGTGGTAAATGAATCCTTCCCGCTGGTCGATCACATTCATAGGCTTTACGCCTATCGAGAGTTCGACAGACGCGCTTTCAGAATAGCGATGACCTCGTCCAGCTCCGCTCGTTGCTCTTTCACCAGCTCGAGCTGGTCTGCGTACTGCTTGCGCGTGATCCTGCCTTTGAGGATTTCCGCGACAGTGAACCCGAGTCGACGCAGCTCGACCACCTCGGCGATGCGCGCCCTGGTTTCATCGGTGTAGAGCCTCGCTTGCGATCCGGAGACCGATCCGCTCCGATGGGGCCGGAACAATCCCCTCTGCTCGTAGAAGCGCAAGGCTCGCAGGGTCAGGCCGAATTGCTCGGCGATCTGGCGGATCGTGTAAACGGTCATAGACTCCGACATAACGATAGCACCGTGATGGACAACCCCTGTCAGAGCGGGGAGGGGAGCGTCACCAGAGGGGGATGTTCATGATCGATCGAGAGCCGTTCCGAGCCGCGCATTCTTCCTTCTTTCCCGCCGGAAAAGCTCAGCGCGATCGAGGAGGTCTTCACAGCGGCCTGGCGGCTTCTTGAAGTCGGCAGGCATGTCGATAAACGCCAAGATCAGCATCAGCGCGCTCGTCTTGCCAGGATTGCCCTAGATTGTCTGGTTGATGGCCTCGAGCCGACAGCGGCCACCGCGCAGATTGCCATGGAGCGATTTCTGGCATGCGGGACGCATAGCTGACGGTCAAGAAAGTCCTACCCGGCTGCGACGATGCTCCGGTTTGCCTCGGGGGTTCTCCGCTAGCACGACGCGCCCGCTCCGCTTTCGCGCTTAGTGTCCCTTGATCGCCTACGCCTTCCTCCAGTCCCACCGCCTCAACAAGGCGAAGCGGGAAAAAAAGAATCCACGGTCCGCCACCACAGCCAACCCTGCCAGCGATCCGGGCAGCCATCATCGCCGTACTCGAACGGCCGCCCCCAGACCGATGTCCGCATTGCCGTCGCTGGTTCAGTCCTAAAAATCTGCCAAAGTAGTGCTAGAGGGGAGTTCGGTGAGCGACGCATCGAGCGATCACGGGCACGGCTTTCTCGGTTTTAACGTCTTCCGGCGTGAGAATGATCGGGAACTTCTGCTGGCGGTGCCGCTCATATCGCCTTTGCCGATCATCCTGGGTAGCGGATGGCAGTTTTGCCACACGATCGAGATGCGCGAGTCGCTTCCGGCTGGTTTCGATATCATGGCGGCACAGGAAGCGATCAAGCGGGATGGGTTCTACGTGTTCGAAAGAGGTCGGCTGCGAAACCGCGCCTTATTTATAAATTCGGCATTGTGATCGCGTCGATCACTTCACCTCGTTCAGCAACGTCGAAATCGCTGTGATGAGCTGCGGAAACGCGAACGGCTTGGCGATCATGATGCTGTTGGGCACGCCCTGGGCCGTCCACTCACCGGAGCTGTCGCCGCTCATGTAGACGACGGGCATCGTCGGAACCGCTTCGCGGACATGCCTGCCGACATCCCAACCGCTGTCGCCTTTGCCGAGTCGAATGTCCGTGACGACGGCGCAGATCGTAGCACTGCGTTTCTCGAAAATCGTAATGGCTTTGGCAGCATTTCCGGCCGTCACAACCTCAAAGCCGGCGTCTTGGAGCGCTACTTCGACATCCATCAGGATCAGCGGCTCGTCTTCGATCAATAGCACTAGCGGTGGTGTCATCAGCATTGTTCCCCCTGAAGCCGTCGCATAACTGCGGCCCTGCCGATTTGTTCGAGTTTTCGGCAAATCCGGCTTCAACTTTACGTGACATGGTTACCGATTAGAGCAAAGGGCGCGACGACGTCGGTAATGCCGGGCCTATGGCGACAAACCCGCTTTATCCGTCTACACATGAGTGGCAGCGGGCCTGAGGAGATGAAAGCGTGCGACCGGTTCTGGGTCCGAAGGCGTTGAAGCGCGTCGTCGCGCGGTTGCCTCATCGGCCGATCGCAGCACCGCAGGCGTTCATTCTCGCTGCTTTTCTTGTCGCTCTGGGAGCTCTCTTGCGGTTTGCGCTGAGCCCGCTCGTGGGCGACGGTGTGCCGTTCATCACCTTTTTTCTGATGGTGCTGATCGCGTCGGTGGTAGCTGGAGCGGCCGCAGGATTTTTTGCGCTTGCGCTGAGTTCACTCGTCGCGAGCTATTTTTGGCTGGCCCCGTTCGGCAGCCTCATGCTCACTCCGGATTCGATAGCGGCTCTGGTCGCCTTTTGGGTGGCCACCACCTTGATGATCGCCGTAGCGGCGACGCTGCAAGCGTTGGTCGCCTACCTGATGGAGTCCGAGGCGCGGGCTCATGTCATCGCCCACGAGATGAAGCATCGCGTCGGCAACATGCTGGCGATTATCCAGGCCATTGCGCGTCAGACGGAGCGTGGGGCGAGTTCGCTTGGAGAATTCAGCCAGGTCTTTCAGGCCCGCCTTTCAGCGCTCGCCAGCGCGCAGGACGTGATCCAGGAGAACCCGAACCTGCCAGCGGATCTCCGGCAACTTGTCATGCGCATCATTGAGCCGTTTGGACATCATCGCTTCACCGTCGGTGGTCCCGACACAGGCGCCGACCCAGCTATCGCGTCCTCGCTCGCGTTGTTGATCCATGAGCTCGGCACCAATGCCATGAAGTACGGTGCGCTTTCGAGCGAAGCGGGCACCGTGAGCTTGCGGTGGATGATCGATGGCGACCGGATTGTCCTGACCTGGGTCGAGGTCGGCGGCCCCCCGGTAAGTGCGCCGGACCGGTCCGGGTTCGGCTCAAAGCTACTGCAGAGTGCATTCCCCCCGGATGTTGGCGAGGCCCGGATCGAGTACCCGAGCTCCGGCGTGCGCTGCACGATCGGTTTTGCTGCGCCGACGTCTTATGTCGGGCCACTGGCCGCGACGAAGGTTGAGCCGCAAGCCGTTGGCCTGGGTTGAGCGCTGTTTTTTGTTGTAGTTCTTGAAATTGCGCTGTTTTGCACCGGCCCGGAGGCGAACGCGCTTTTCCATAGCGCCGTAGAGAGCCGGAGGGCCGCATGCAAGAGTTCCGGGCGCGTCGCGCCTAGTCCGTCTGCTTAATGCGACCCCGCGCCCGCTGGACCATCTGTCAGGCACGATCGAACAGGCCCTCGAACTCGCGATCGGCGAAGTAGCGCAGTTTGCCGGCGATGATGGGCCGCTGGTTGGCGATGAACAGCATCTGGGCTGTCGGGTGCATGTTGCGAACCTCGTCGGGGGTCATCAACGGGCGGGCGACGTGCTGTTCGCCATAGGAGATGCCGGACTTTTCGCTGTCGAGCGCGCGGCTCATGGTCTGGAAGACGACGGTCTCCTGGCCGGTGAGGTCGGAGACGAGGCGCGCCGAGTCGTGGTCGTTGACGCCAAAAAGCTGCAGGACGCCGGCGTTGGAGAGGAAGGTGCCGGCCCGGCGGCCATAGGTGGCGCGGAGTTGATGGACATCCTGAAGGATGGGCCAGAGCTGGACGCCGTAGCCCGCCATGAGGCCCATGGCGCGTTCGACGGGTGCAAGGTTGCCCAGCGCCGCGAACTCATCGAGCAGATACAGCACGGACTCCCTAGGCGCGGCCTGTGAGTCTGCCGGGGCGGGGGAGGGCGCTCGCGCCATGTCAGACAGGCTGCGGGTGACCATGAGGCGCAGCCAGCGCGAATAGGTCGCGAGCCGATCGGGCGGCAGCACGAGGAAGACGGTCGCGGTCCGCCGCTTCAGATCGGCGAAGGAAAAGTCGCTCCTGTCGAGCACCGCCGTCATGCGCGGCGAATCCAGAAAGTGGGTATGGCGCTGCGCGGCCGAGAGGACGCCGGCGGCCTCGCGATCGGATTTTCCGAGGTGGCGGTTTGCCGCGCGGGCAATGAGCCCGCCGGCTGCGGTCGAGGCCTGCATGCACTTGAGCAGGGCAGTGAAGGCTTCCGGTGCGAGGGTGAGGCATTCGCGCAGCGTCGCGAGGTTGCGCCGCTCGCGCGGTTCGTCGGCGGCGATCGACAGGATGATACCGCCGATCAGGGCCTTGGCTTCCTCGTTCCAATGCGCCTCGCCGGCTTCGCCTGGCGCATCGAACACAAGCGCGTCGGCGAGCGTCGCGGCCTCCTCGGCGACATCGATGTCGTCGGGGTCGAGATGTTCGAGCGGATTGAAGGCGGAGGAGGGAATGCCGGTGACGCCAAAGGGATCCAGGACATGGACTTTGCCGAAGCGGTCCCGGGCGCGGGCCGTAACCTTTGCGTTCTCGCCCTTGGGGTCGATGCAGATGACGGAGCGATCGGCGGTGAGGAGGTTCGGGATGATGGTGCCGACGCCCTTGCCGGTGCGGGTCGGCGCCATGGTCAGGAGATGGGCCGGCCCGTCATAGCGCATCAGTTTTTTGCTGATCGGGTCGCGGCCGATCAGCAGGCCCGCTTTGCCACGCGTCAGCGAGGCGACCTCGCTGTCGTTTGAGAAGCGGGCCGAGCCATGGGTGGCGTCGTCATCGACCATCCCGAAATGCTCGACCATCGGCTTCACCGCGAAGCGCGCCAGCGTCATCAGCCCGAGCACGCAGGCGAGCAGGTTGCCGGCCAGATGGAGCCAAGTCCGGGCCATGCCGATCGCGTCCATGGCGAGATGGACGGCGAAGAGCAGGACGAGCGTGACAATGCCCGCGATCGCCCCGACCTTTGCGACATAGTGGATCGCGGCCAGCGGCCCGAACACGGCGCAGCCGAGCGCCCACAATGGATCGCGCCAGGCGGCGCGCAGCATATTCACGAAAGCGATTTTGGCCACCATCAGGCACGCTCACCCGTAGCGGTCGGATCGGCAGCACCTTGAGACACAACGGCTGCCTTCTCGGTCGCTGACAGTTCGATCAGGTCAGGAAACAGCGTCCTGTCGCCGTCGCGGGTGAGAAACCCCGGCAGTTCGCGCTTCAGCCATGCGCGCAACCGATCGACGAACTCGGCGTCTTTGCTGGTCTCGAGCCGCTGCAGGACCAGCGCCCCGAGCAGCACCTTTCGCCGCGTGTCGTTGGCGCGCTCCTGTCGGCCGAGTCTCGCCTGCAGGGTTTTGCGCTGGGCGTCGAGCTGGGCCAGCCGCTCCTCGATCGATCGTCTCGCCATGGGGCGTCTCCATCAGAGTAAGCGACCGATTCTAACGGCGACACCGAGGCGAGCCAACCCCAAGCGCAAAGATTGGAACGGTTCGAGGCAGGATCGCACGACGCGATATGCCAATCTCGTCTCCGACCGCCCTAGCACAAAGCGTGCCGCAGGCGGACCACGAGAAGCATCAGGAGCGAAGCGGATGATGCTTCAAGTGCGCACTTACGAGTTGTTGCACAACTCAGCGCCTGATACCGTGATCGCTGAACTGGAATCCGCACATTGGCGATCTACCATCTCAGCATGAAGCCGATCAGCCGAGGCATGGGCCGCAGCGCGGTCGCGGCTGCGGCTTATCGCGCCGGGGAACGGCTGACCAACGAGCGCGATGGCGTCACGCATGATTTTACCCGGCGTGGCGGGGTGGAGCATTCCGAGATCGTGCTGCCACGCGGGTCGGACGCTGAATGGGCGAAAGATCGGGCGACATTATGGAATGCGGCCGAGGCGGCCGAAGGGCGAAAGGATGCTCGCGTTGCCCGCGAGTTCGAGATCGCCTTGCCGTATGAGCTCAATGCCGAAGAGCGGCTGGAGGCGACGCGGACGTTCGCGCAGGGGCTGGCCGATCGCTACGGGACGGCGGTCGATGTCGCGATCCACTCGCCACATGGCGAGACGGACGTGCGCAATCACCACGCGCATCTGTTGATGACGGTTCGGGCTGTCGGGACGGAAGGGTTCTTGGACAAGACCTCGATCGAGCGCGAGAACAAATGGCTGTTGTCGCAGGGGCTGCCGACCTCGTCGATGCAGATGCGCGAGATCCGCCAGTCCTGGGAGCAGGTCGCCAATGAGCGCTTGGCTGCGGCGGGGCTGGATGTGCGGATCGATCATCGTTCGCATCAGGAGCGCGGGCTGGAGATCGAGCCGACCGAGCATATGGGGGTCTTTGCCACCCAGATGGAGCGGAGAGGGGTTGAGGTGTCGCGGACCCGGCTCGACGGGGATGCGGCGCGGCGCAACGCCGATCTGATCGCGGAGAAGCCCGAGCAGGTCCTGACGCTGATCACGGGCGAGAAGAGCGTGTTCGATCGGCATGACGTGGCGAGGGCGCTGCATCGGTCGATCGACCAGCCTGAGGCGTTCCAGGCGGCGTTCGCCAAGGTGATGGCGTCAGAGGCTCTGGTCGAGCTTCAGGCGGAGCGGGTCGACTCGAACGGCGAGATCACGCTGGCACGCTACTCGACGAAGGAGATGGTTGCGCTCGAGCGCGGCATGGCGGACGGGGCCGTACGGATGAGCGAGGCGCGCTCGCATGGGGTCGATGGCGCTCATGTCGATGCGGCGATCGCGGTACAGGATGGTGCGATCCGGCGTGGGGTTGCGGCGGATACCGCCGGCCAGGTGGCGCGCGGCGTCTTGTCGGAATCCGATCGGGATGTCGCGATCGATTCTGCGGGTCTGAGCGACGAGCAGCGTCGGGCGGTGGAGCATGTCACCGGCGGGGAGCAGATCGCGGTCGTGGTCGGATTGGCCGGCGCCGGCAAGAGCACGATGC
This sequence comes from Allobosea sp., assembly GCF_030695125.1. GTDB lineage: Bacteria > Pseudomonadota > Alphaproteobacteria > Rhizobiales > Beijerinckiaceae > Allobosea. The sequence goes on from NZ_JAUYTP010000003.1 coordinate 27,258, forward strand.
TGGCGGCGGCGCGGGACGCCTGGGAGCGGCAGGGTTTTGCGGTCCATGGCGCGGCGCTATCGGGCAAGGCGGCGGAGGGGTTGGAGGAGTCGTCCGGGATATCGTCGCGGACGCTGGCGTCGTGGGAGCATGGCTGGAAGGCCGGGCGCAGTGAGCTTGGGCCAAAAGACGTCATGGTGGTCGACGAGGCTGGCATGGTCGGATCGCGTCAGCTTGCGCGGTTCGTCGCCGAGGCGGAACGCACGGGTGCGAAGCTGGTCATGGTCGGCGACCAGGAGCAGTTGCAGGCGATCGGAGCCGGCGCGCCGTTCCGTGCGATTGCGGAGCGGGTCGGGTTTGCCGAACTGCAGGACATCCGCCGCCAGCGCGAGGACTGGCAGCGTGAGGCGTCGGGCGACTTTGCCCGACATCGGACGGGCGAGGGGCTGTCTGCCTATGCCGAGCGCGGCGACGTTCGGTTCAGCGAGACGCGTGACCAGTCGCGGGCGGCGATCGTCGCCGACTACATGGCGGACGCCACTGAGCGCCCCGAAGGCTCGCGCGTCGCGATGGCGCATCGGCGGGTCGATGTCCGCGCGCTCAACGCCGACATCCGCACAGCGCGGCAAGAGGCCGGCGAGCTGGCGCGCGGGGAGGGCGATCAGGGTCGGCTTGGGCGCGAGCAGTTGTTCGAGACCAATGACGGCAAGCGGTCATTCGCGCCGGGCGATCGCATCGTGTTCCTGGAGAACAATCGCGAGCTCGGCGTGAAGAACGGGATGCTGGGGACCGTGTCGTCCGTCGAGCAGGACCGGATCACGGCCCGGCTCGACGGACCCGCGCGGGGCGCTGGGGGGGAACTACGCACGGTGTCGCTCTCGACGAGCAATTATGCCGCGTTCGATCATGGCTACGCAACCACGATCCACAAGACACAAGGCGCGACCGTCGATCGCGCCTTCGTCATGGCGTCGGGCACGATGGATCGGCATCTCACCTACGTCGCGATGACGCGGCATCGTGATCAGGCGACGCTCTATGCCGGCCGGGACGAGTTCAAGGGCGGGATGGAATCGCTCACCGCCCGGCTCGGCCGCGACGGGTCGAAGGAAACTACGCTCGACTATGCGCAGGGGTTTGCCGAGCGGCGGGGGATTGCCGAGCGGTTCGGGGTGAAGAGCGAGATCGAGGTAGAGCGTGACGGCGAGGGGAACGGGCGGCAGCGGCCGGGTGGTGAGAAACCGCGCGAAAATCTTGCGCGGGCTACCAGAACCGACGATCAAGCTGCCGATCGGCGTGGTGGTGATCGAGGCCAGGCGCAGGGCCATGACGCCGGCGGAGAGGGTGGTGATCGCGCCAGCGCCAGCGTGGAAACGCCGACGGCGAAGCGTAGCATGTTTGCGGGGCTTAAACTCGGGGGAGGGCGTGTGGAGCCTCAGGGGCGCGATGGCGCGGCGTCCGAGTGGAAGGGCGGCGAGAGCCCGGCTGCGCCTGCGGCAGGCTCTGCCGAGGCCCGCGTGCAGCTTCTGGCGGCCGTCGAGGGGTATGCGAAAGCCTATCAGGACGCCGCTCGCATGAGCGCCGCCGATTTGCCCGTCCTCGAGCATCAAAAGTTGGCGCTGCGGAGCGCCGGGGCGGCCATGGACAAGGCTCGGCCGGGATCAACGCAGGATCTCGCTGCGGTTCTGAAACATGAGAGCCTGAGTCAGCGCGCCATGGCGGAGCTGAGCGGGCCGGCGCGCGCCGCGCAGCTCGTCGCCGGGATGGATCGCGAACGGCAGCGCCAGGTGCAGCGGGAGGCTGCCGCCCGGGGCTTGGAGGCTGCTGCTGGCAGGAAGGGTCAGGGTAAGGCGGCGCGCGAGCCCGAGGCCGAGAAGCACGTCCGCGAGCGCGACAAGGGCATGGAGCGATGAGCGTGGCAGACGACGATCGGATCGAGACCAGCGACGATGATGCGGCGCGGGCGTTTGTGGCGCTTCAGGCTGAGGTCGCGAGCTTGCGTCAGGCTGTTGAGGCGCTGCCGGCCATCGTCGAGGGAGCGGCGCGCGCAACCGACTACATGCCGACGCTGGGCGCTGTCGTCAAGGTGCTGACCCAGGTCGAGGCACGAATAGTCGCGATCCAGGACCATCCGGCGATAAAGATGACGCCCGAGCAGCACGGCCGGGCGATAGGACGCGCCGGAGCCGAAGCGTTCGCGGAGGCGGCGCGGGTGATGCGGGATGAGGCCGATGCGCTGAAACGGGAGCGAATGCATCTGGCAGGTATCGTCGGCGAGGCGTTGACGCGAAAGGCTCAGTGGCGGCGTCAATTTTGGTTCGGCGCAATTGGTGTCCTTGTTGGGACGGGAGCGACGCATGCACTGAGGGCGATGGGCTTCCCTGTTTAGAAGCCTTGCCGTTGCAATTCTAATGTTATCAACGACCTCACGGCGTTGTCGCGAATTGGAAACGCCGCAAAAAATTGGCTAGTTGACGCCTCCGGTTTCCGGCGGCGCGCCTCCAGCCGCCACCGTCCTGCCTGCTGATGCCGTCCAGCGACCCCATTTGCTAGTGCCGCTATCATAGCGATGAGGTAATGCGCCCCAGGCGTAGCGGCAGCGCGGTCGGCCCAGCGGGCGGCCGCAAATGTGTCGCCAGACTGAAGCAGTGACAATGCCCTCACCCCGTGAATGCCGTAAAGTAGCGGGTCGAGAGGGCTGAGCTGCAGGGCAGTATCGAGGTCTGCTCCTACCGCTTGGACATCGCCAGTCAGCATTTCCGTGAACGCCTTGGCATAGAACCCCTGCGCGTAATTCGGATTGAGCTCGACCGCTCGCCCGAGCCATCCTCCTGCTGCCTCGGGCTCGTCGGTGAGCCAGAAGGACCGACCCATTGTGAAATGAGCGAAAGGGTCGAGCGGGTCGAGATCAAGACCACGCTCGGCGTGATGACGCGCAGCCTGCGCCGACGCTTTTACGTCGGGTCCCATGTGTAGGAAGGCCTCGATGAAGCTGGTGAAGGACAGTCCGGCATGAGCCCGAGCAAAACGGGGATCGAGCCTGACGGCGCTTTCGAAACTCTCGCGCGCCTTCAGTGTCGAATCTGGTGTGAACCGATAAAGATGATGCAGGCCAATATGGAAATTCGCCCAGGCGTCGAGTTTGTCGGTACTTCCGACGGCTGCCACCCGCGCTTCGTTCTCGGGCACATACAGGTCCAGCGCCGCAACGACCCGAGCGATGATGCGTTGACGTAGATCTTCGATCCCGTCGAGCTGTACTGCCAGCCGGTCGCCCCAGATCACCTCGCCGCGCCCGGCATCAGCGAGTTGAACCGTCACCGCGATGACCTTGTCTCGCGCCTCAATTATGCCCGATAAAACATATCCGACGCTCAAAGCCGTGCCGATTAGGTCTAGATCCGGCTCGCGGAAGCGGAATGACGAGCCACGAGCGGTTACCGCTAGCCAGCGTAACCGCGACAGAGCTTGAATGATATCGTGCGGGATCGCATCGGCCAGGATAGCAAGGTCGGGGGCCATTCCCAATGGTTGGAATGGAAGCACGGCGATCGATGGGCGACGCAACTCGGTGGGATCAACACCGTCTATACGCTCCAGCGTAGACCGCCTTGAGGCTGGAGCTTCCACTACCTCGGCCACGAAGCAAAAGCCCCGTCCATGCAAAGTACGGATAACCGACTGGTTCGACCCGTCATCTCCTACCGCCTGCCGCGCCGATCTGATGCGGCTAGCGATACTGGCGTCCGAAACGGTTCGGCCGTTCCACACCACCTTTACGATCTCATCTTTTCCAACCATCCGGTCGCGATTTCGCACGAGATGCACAAGCAGCGACAATACCTGCGGCTCCGCCCTCACCAGGACGCCGCGGTGCGTCAGTTCTAACCTGTTCGGGTCCAGGCGAAATTCGCCAAACTGCCAGATCATGTCGCAACGTAGCGCAGATTTCCGCAGTTCTACACGAAATCTTCAGGGCATGATCAAGCGCGTGGAAACGGGGCGCGTAGTGTCAGTGTGCATCGGGCTCGAGATTGTCTCGGTCCCTCAGTAGGAACAGGAGCCTTCCATGAGTGCAATCGAAATCAGAAGGTTCGATGCCCCGGACCAGTTGCTCGACATGAACGAACACGGTGGCATCTCGATCGTCAGGATGGCCGACGGTAGTACCGGTATGCATGCGATCTTCGAGGCCGGCTGGACGTGGGAGGCGGACGAAAAACCGCTTCTGGGCTCGCCTGACTCCTGCCCAATGCGGCATACCGGATACTGCATCTCAGGCAGCCTCATCGTGCGAATGATCGCATCCGGCATCAAGACGCGCATCAGCATGGGCGATTTTTTTGAAATTCCGCCAGGACATGACGCTCACGTCGAGGGCTCGGAAAGGGTTGAACTTATCCTCTTCGCGCCACCTGAGCACCAGCACTAACCTGCGGACAGGAACGATCCGGTACATATCGCTCGAGATCCAAAAGTAAAAAGGAGGCACCCATGGACACGAAAACTCGCACAACACAGGGCCGCGGGCGCCTGTTTGATTCAATCCTTGACACAGTGGGCGACACGCCGGTGATCAGAGTGAATAACCTGGCACCGAATGGCGTGCGGCTCTACGTCAAGGCTGAATTCTTCAACCCGGCAGCATCGATCAAGGACCGTCTAGCGCTGAACATCATTGAGGCGGGCGAGCGGGCCGGCACGCTTAAACCGGGCCAGACCGTAGTAGAGGCCACGAGCGGGAATACCGGGATCGGGCTCGCCATGGTCTGCGCGCAGAAAGGTTATCCGCTCGTCGTCACCATGGCCGACAGCTTTTCCGTCGAGCGGCGGCGACTGATGCGGATGCTGGGCGCGAAAGTGGTTTTGACGCCGCGTGCCCAAAAGGGGACCGGCATGTATTTTAAGGCCGTCGAATTGGCCGAGCGGCACGGCTGGTTCCTCGCCCGGCAGTTCGAGACTGCCGCTAATGCAGACATCCATGAGGCCACCACGGCACGCGAGATCATTGGAGATTTTGCCGGTGACCGTCTCGACTATGTTGTAACCGGTTACGGCACCGGCGGCACGGTGGCAGGGCTTGCGCGGGTCTTGCGCAAGGAACGGCCCGAAGCGCGGATCATCCTGACCGAGCCCATCAATGCGCAACTGCTCGGCGGCGGTGTGGCCCAGAAGCGCACCGCCAATGGGGGGCCGGCCGTCACCCACCCGAGCTTTGAGCCGCATCCCATTCAGGGTTGGACACCAGATTTCATCCCCAGTGTGCTGCAGGAATGCATAGACAGCGGCGGCTATGATGAGCTGATCCCCGTTACAGGCGCCGACGGCATCGCTTGGGCGAAGAAACTTGCGCAGCGCGAAGGGATTCTGACTGGCATCTCGGGGGGTGCGACTTTTGCCATAGCGATGGGAATTGCAGAACGCACTGCTCCCGGAACCGTGATCCTGGCCATGTTGCCCGACACCGGCGAGCGATATCTGACAACGCCGCTTTTTTCGGACATCCACGAGGAAATGGATGCCGAAGAACAGGCGCTGTCGCATTCCACCCCCGGATATCAGGTGGCCTGAGCGCGCTGGTCCAGTCCCATCGTGCCGCCGTTGCTCGTGGTCAATTCGATCTGAGGCATAGCCAACAATGCAAAAAGGTAACGACGCGCAAGAAACCCTCGATCCCAGCGATTGGACCACCACGCTGGCGCTTGCACACCGCATGGTGGATGAGGCCGGGTGCCATCTGCGCGACGTGCGAGACCGGCCCTTGTGGCAAGCCATGCCAGATGCAGTCCGCCGGAGTTATGACGCCCCGTTGCCATGGGATCCGGCCTCTCTGGCCGAGATCTGGAAGGATTTACGCGCCAACCTGATGCCATATCCGATGGGAAACATCCATCCGCGATTCTTCATGTGGTACATGGGCGCAGGCACCTTTACCGGTGCCCTGGGCGAGTTTCTAGCCGCGGTCGAAGGCTCCAATCTCGGAGGTGGCAACAACGCCGCGCCGCTGATGGATGCGCAGGTGACGGGTTGGATGCGCCAGATGATGGGGTTTCCCGAAAGTGCTTCAGGGACGCTGGTCGATGGCGGATCCAAGGCCAACATCATCGGACTGACGGTCGCGCGCAATGTGATGGCTGGGGTTGATGTGCGTGAGGAAGGTGTGGCTGCGATCCCGCAGCCCCTGCGCTTCTACGCTTCGGATCAGGTCCATTCCTGCCATCAGAAGGCCGTGGAACTGCTCGGTCTCGGCAATCGGGCGCTGGTCCGGGTACAATCCGACGATGCCTGTCGCATGGACCTGTCGGCGCTTGCGATGGCCATCGCCAACGACCGTGCGGCAGGGGCGAAACCCGCCTGCGTTATCGCGACGGCAGGGACGACAAACACCGGTGCAATTGATGACCTCCCAAGGATACGTGACCTATGCCGTCGTGAAGGGCTTTGGTTCCATGTGGACGGCTGCATCGGCGCACTGGTGACGATCGCGCCGCGCCACCGCTACCTGGTTGCGGGAATCGAGAGTGCGGATTCCTTGGCGCTTGATCTGCACAAATGGCTCCATGCCCCCTTCGAAGCTGGGCTCGCACTGGTGCGCGATCGGGCACAGCATCTTGCCTCCTTTGCCGTCCATCCCGAATATCTGGAAGAAAAACCGCGCGGCATCGCAGCGGCAGAGTACCTATACAATTACGGTCTGCAGACAAGTCGTGGGTTCCGTGCGCTCAAGATCTGGATGCTGCTAAAGGAGCACGGCTCGACAAAATTCGGACGCCTCATCGACCAGAACATTGAACAGGCGCTCTATTTTACAGATTTGGTTGGAGCTGAGCCGAGCCTGACATTAATGGCGCCCACCGCCCTCAACATCGTTTGCTTCCGTTATGACCCCGGTGGATTAGACGAAGCTGATTTGCGAATACTCAACAATGAAATTATGCTTCGGCTTCAGGAAGCGGGAATTGCCGCGCTATCGGACACAACGGTGAAGGGGCGTCACTGTCTACGCATGGCGATTTGCAACCACCGTACCCGGCGCGAGGATCTGGATCTGACAGCGCGGGAACTGGTGCGGATCGGCGACGAGTGTGGCGCGGACATAAGCCATGACGCTCTGTAACGCCATTGCTTCAATGAGGCCAACCGGCGATTACGCCCGACACGCCTTCGCCATGCCGTTCAGACAACATTGTCGGCGCGGCATCATGGCCGAGGGTCAGCAGCGATCACGCGGTAGCGTATTCGGATGTGAGGTACGTCACCCGCCCTCCCTCCGAACAGGCTCCCGAAGAGCAGGCTGACAACGATGGACCAACCCGAGGCTTTGTCAGGAAACGGCACACGGTTTCCGCACTGGGACGGGAACACGAGGGCAAGACGACAAGACTTATGGCTTAGTTCTGGATCACCGGGTGCGGCAATCGTTGCGACGCCATTCGCGCGGGCTTCAGCCACCTGAGTTTGAGGCTTTTTTGGTAAGGCAATGGGGTTCTGCAGCAGTAGAAGCCCGTCGAAATTCGGAGGCGCGGATCATGCCGATCGAGAAAAAGCCTCGTACTCCATTGCCTCGCAGCTACATACCGCCGGAATCGTGGCCTTACCCGGTGAAGAACGGCGACACCTGGATCAACATCGCGGAACGCAACGGCATTGACGCGGAAAAGCTAATCTACTTCAACTTCAAGACTAATGACCCAGACGAGGTGAACTGGTATCTGCGTTACCACACCGGTTGCTTGGACCCGTCGCCTAGTGGGTTAAATTGGGCGTTCAGCGCACGTGCAAAACCTGGGATCATCTATATTCCGAGAAATAAAGTCGATATGAGCCCTTACATAGTTAGGGCCAAAAAAAGCATCTCGCCTTTTGCGCTCGATTTCGAAGGTCCGGCGAAGCCGCTTGACTGGATAGGTAAGGCCTTCGACATCTTCCAGATCGTCGACATCGGCCTAGCGATCGCCGGCACCGCCGCCGGCGGGACGATCATGCTGGGCATTAGCATTGCTACCGCTCCGTTCGGGGGCTTCGTCCTGATCGGTGGGATGCATGAGGCGGCGCTAAACGAGCTTCGCAAGAAGCAAATGGCGGAAGGACTGAGCCTCGGCATCGTGATGACCGCCGACGGACGCTCGCCAGCGTGGATCCAGGCGCACGGTTTTGTGAAAACCGTTCCGGTCCGCAACATCGACTACCCGCAATACGGGAAACAGTTCCAAGGGATCTATAATACCGCTCTGGTTTCGGGAATTGCCCATGGCAGGCAATTCAACACCGTCGCAACGCGCAATTTGTTTGCCTTTTTAGGCGACAATATGACTCAGTATGCTCATAATGAGTATAGTGGCGATTCCAAAAAGTGGAGTGCCTCAAAATGGGAAGATTACTATCGGCTCTGTGCCGCAATACTTCGAGACAAGAAGCTGAGAATCAATTGATCTGACGCCGGTATTCGGTGCCGGACGCTCCTGGCAGGATAGCCGGCGGCAGCAGTTGCCGCGACTCTAGCGAACGCCGGTTTCGCCACCACGGTCATGACGTGCATAAATCAAGAATTATGCACGGCTGGGGCATCAGGCTCATAGCGACCTGATATGTTCCGTGCTCGCCTGTCCCGGAAGCCAGCGCGAGTCTGCAACGAAGAATAAGAAAGAGGCCAACGGAGGGCTGTCGACAATAGCCGGCTTCTCCTCCGGCAACTACCTACGCCGCCGTTCGGGCAAGCAGCAAAAAGCGTTGCTACTGCTGTGACAATATCCACTTTACAAGAATTTCGGCTTCGGCCGAATTAACGTTTGGCTGTGGCGGCATTGGCGTCTGGCCCCAACTGCCAGCGCCACCCTTGATGATCTTCTCACTCAACTTGGCAACAGCCGCCTCATCTTTGACGTAACGCTCGGCGACAGCTTTATACGCCGGTCCGATCATTTTTCGCTCCACATGATGACAGGCGACACAATTCTTGCTCCTGGCCAGATCAGGGCTGCCGAAGGCCGACGAGGAAACGAGTAAAGCAAGCACGGTCCCGGTGACATAACGGACGTCGAACATAAGCTAAATCCCATGATGAGCGCTACAGTCTTTGCGATAGCTGCTCAGCCGCGCCGCTTGGGTGACGGCGCGGCTGAACCTGATCGCGCTCAGTTAGCCTTGAGCTGGTAGAGTTCGCCCGTGTCAGTCGACGCGTACATGCTGCCGTCCGGACCCTGCACAACAGAACGAAAGCGGCCCGCTGGCATGGGAAGGGATACCGTCGTGCGGGTGGCGGATGAACCGTCGGGCGTGATGTCGAGCACGTCGAGGCGGTTGCCCACCGGCGTTCCGTGAATGCCGATGCCCGTGAAGGTTACAACCATCCGGCCATTCCAGTCCTTCCATTGGGAGCCATTCAGGAACGCGCATCCCATCATTCCCTGCGAAAGCCCGTCGTTGTTCCAGGCCGGTTTCATGGCCTTGGGGTATGTCTTCGTATCGGTCATCGGCATGAATGCCGAGCGCTCTTTGGGGTCCATCGCGCCCATTTGATTGGGCGAGTATCCGCAGTACTTATCCGGACAATCGCCTCGTCCACCAACGTTCGGCCGCGGGTCCCATCCGGCGTTACCACCAGCCACAAGGGCCGTTACCTCGTCGCTATGCCAGGGTCCATTCTCGGACGTGAACGGCTGATTGTTGCCGGGTCGGAAGCAAATACCCTGCGGATTGCGGTGCCCGTAGGTGAAGACCCGAGGGTCAAAGCCCTGTGGCGGGTTGTTGCCGGGCGCCGCCTTTCCGTCCCGGTCAATCCGGAGAACCTTGCCTCCGATGAGAGTCGGGCTCTGTGGCACCTCGCCGTTATGGGTGTCACCGGTTGTCACATACAGGAACCCGTCCGCCGGACTAAAGCGGAGGCGCCCCCCATTATGCGCACCAGGGTCGCCAAACGGGTGATCGCTCTTCGCTGGTTTGTAGGCGATGTCAGTGACAATATCCTGCCGGCTCGAAACACTGGTCAGATCGGGGCTGACCGTCAGCCGCAAAACGCGGTTGGAGCCCGGCGCGGTCATGCTTGATGCCGAGTATACGTATATGAACCGGTTGGTGGCGAATTCAGGATCGATCGCCACACCAGCCATTCCGGCCTGTCCGCCGCAGAACAGGTCGGAAGCAGTCTGGGGATAGCCCTTGGAATCTTTAATCCCGAGGAGGGGGGTGACCGTGCCCGATGCCAGCCTCACAGACAGACCACCGCATCGCTCAGTAAAGAACATGGTACCATCGGGCAGGAACGCCATGTCCCATATTACGTTGTCGCGGTCCTTGAGGATGGTCGTACTGGTCAGGCTGGGAATTCCGCCGGAGCCTTGAGCCATCGCTGATCCGGATAAGGCAAGCGAAGCCAATAACGCATAAGGCAACACGTGGCTGGTACGTAGCGTCATCTGTGTTTCCTCCAGATTTTTTGGTTAACCCCCCGCCCGCAATCGGTCGGCTATTTTGGCCACGTAACCTCCGGGCACTAATAATGTTGCGCTAAAGGACAGGCTTGGCAAGCACCCATCTAGCGGCCGAGAATTGACGCGGGCGCTGGTTCTCGTGGCGGTGTCGGACCAACTCCTCGGCGCTCGACACGATCGAGTTTGAGCCGTTGGGCCGCCTGCCGGGTTCGCGGTCGGCTTGGCGGATCCAGTTCACTATGGATTGCGTGGTCGGCTCGAGGCGGTCGAGGGATCGAGCGCAGGGCTGCCCGGCTCGACCGTCCGAAAACGACGGTCAAGACGGCATTGGCCGCCTATGCCGTGCTCCTGCCCGAGAAAGCAGCATGACCAACGATGCGATGCCGACGGGAACGACCAGTGGCAGGTCGGAGGTTCTGCTGGTGCTTCCTGTCGCTGTCGCGAGCAACGCTACGGATCCACACCTCTTCAGCGCACGAGCCGAGCCTTACACAATCACGTCCCCAACGTGATGCGACTATGAATTTTCAGCTGCGCTCGACACGCGAGTTGCCCGGCGGTCGATGCCTCACGGCCGGTCGCGGCACGCGGGGGACATCCGGTCCGCGAGAGGCTCGTCGTGCGGCAAGGCCTCAACGCCCTGGGCCGACCGCCCGCGCATGACGAGCGTTGTATTGGTGAGCGGCGTGTCAGCCAGCGCCTCGACCCGCAGATGATGGGGCGACAGGGTGCAGACCGGGTCGGTGTTGCGCGCGTCGCCCGTGAGAGCCAGCGCCTGGCAGCGGCAGCCGCCGAAGTCGATCGCCTTGCGCGCGCAGCTCCGGCAGGGCTCGACCATCCAGTCCTCACCGCGATAGGCGTTGAAGGCCGGCGAGTTCCGCCAAATCACGTCGAGCGAATGCTCGGCGACGGTCCAGAATTCCAACCCGGGAATGGTCTCCGCCGCATGGCAGGGTAGCACGCGCCCGCGCGGCGTGACGTTGAGCGACTGCTGGCCCCAGCCATTGACGCATGGCTTGGGATAAAGCGCGAAATGATCCGGCGGCACGTAGTCGATAACGATCCTGCCCTGCGTCGCCGCGCGCAGCCGGTCGAGCGTCGTGCGCGCCGCGATCACGCTTGCCCGGTCCGGCATCAGGGCGTCGCGGTTGATCAGCCCCCAGCCGTAATATTGCGCATGCGCCAGTTCGATCCGGCGCGCGCCAAGCGTGATCGCCTCCTCTACCAGCGCCTCGAGCGCGGCGAGGTTGCCGCGATGCAGCACGACGTTGACAGTCAGCGGCAGGCCCAGCGCCGTCGTCATGGCCGCGAAGGCGCGCTTGCGCCGGTGCGAGCCTGCAAGTCCGGCGACCGCATCGGCGCTGGGCTCGTCGATGCCCTGCACCGAAAGCTGGACATGGTCGAGACCGGCTTCGGCCAGCGCAGCGAGTCTGGCCTGATCGAGCCCGATGCCCGACGTAATCAGGTTGGTGTAGAGCCCGGCGCGCGCCGCCCCTGCGACGAGTTCGACAAGATCGCGACGGGCCGCCGGTTCGCCGCCCGAGAGATGAATCTGCAGGATTCCGAGTGCCGCGGCTTCCTGAAAAACGCGGACCCATGTCGCCGTGTCGAGTTCGTCGGAGCGCCGGTCGAGCTGCAGCGGGTTCGAGCAATAGGGGCAGGCGAGCGGACAGCGATGGGTCAGCTCCGCCAGCATGGCCAGAGGCGCGGAGACTTGCGCAGGCGCGGTCATAGCTCCACCATCAGCTTGCCGGCGAGATCGCGCAGGAGCGCCGCGCTCTCCCGCTCGATCAACGCGCGGTCGGCAGCGAAGGACTGCGCGAGCTCATCGACAATCTGGGCGAAGCTGCGCTGCCCGTCGCACAGCGTCAGAACCGCCACCGCCGTGCCTTTCAGCTTCAGGACGCGCTCCGGCGCGAGCAGCGTGTATCCGCCGCGCACGCGGTCCTCGCTCAGCCTGACGCCGCGCAGCAGCCGCGGCCTGGCGTCAGGCGCGACGCCCGTCACGGCGCTGCGGGCTCGAAGGCGCCCGGCGGAATATGACCGGGCTCGACATAGGCATGGTGTAGCGCGTCCAGCATCGCCCAGAGCACGTCGCATTTGAATTCGAGCGCGGCCACGACCGCCTGCTGGTCCGCCGGCGTGTGGGCATGGGCGGCGACATAGGCCAGCGCCGTCTCGACGTCGCGCCTGGCCTGTTCGGGGCGCTGCGTGAAATAGCCGAGGCTTTCGCGGCTGACGAAATCGTAATGGGCCAGCATGCCCGCGACCCGGTGCTGGATGATCTGCGGCGAGAACAGCTCGGTCAGGGACGAGGCGATCGCCTCCAGCAGCGGGCGTTCGCGCACGAAATGGACATAAGCCTCGACCGCGAAGCGTGTCGCCGGCAGGATGCCGCGATGGGCCAGCACGTCGGCGCGCTCCAGGTCGAGGCTTTCGCAGAGCCTGAGCCAGCGCTCGATCCCGCCCTCGCCATCCTCGTGGCCGTCATGGTCGATCAGACGCTGCCGCCAGGCGCGCCGCAGCGCCGGATCGTCCATGCGCGCGATCAGCGAGGCGTCCTTGATCGGGATATGGGCCTGATAGCAGAACCGGTTCAGCGCCCAGGCCTGGACCTCGCCCTTGCTGCAGCGGCCGGAATGGAGCCTGGCATGGAACGGGTGCTTGTCATGGTAGCGCGCCGCGCCGACCGCGCGCAGCCTGGCTTCAAGGGCCTCGGGCGACAGCAACGCGCTCACGGCACGACCTCCATCCCATCGAAGGCGACCTCGACGCCGGCCGCCTCGATCTCCTGGCGCTCCGGAGAACCGTCGATCAAGGCCGGGTTGCTGTTGTTGAGATGAATATAGATCCGTCGCGTGCGCGGCAGGTCCCGCAGCCAGGCGAGCGAGCCGCCCTCGCCGGAGATCGGCATATGACCCATGCGGCGGCCCGTCTTCTCGCCGAGCCCGGCCCGGATCATCTCGTCATCGGTAAACAGCGTTCCATCGAAGAACAGCACGTCGGCCTTCGCTGCCTCGCGTATGAGATCGTCGCCTGCCGCGGCGCAGCCTGGGATATAGACGATCGAGCCGCCCTTGCCGGTCAGGCGAACGCCTGCCGTCTCGCCGTCATCGTAGGCAAGCCCGGACTCGCCGCGCTCCAGGTAGAGCGGAACCTTGCCGGGGACGGGAAAAAGCATGGCGCTCAGACCGCCGGGCAATGCGATCGGCTCACCCGGGGTCGCCACGAGCCGCTCCGCCCGCACCGCCTCGAGCATCGGGTTCGCATTCATCGCGTCATGGACCTGACGGAGCGCGATCACCGTGAAGGGGTGACGCTCGCGCAAGCTGAACAGCCCCGCGACATGATCGATTTCTCCGCTGGTGAGGATGACCGCGCCGATAGGAGAATGTCGAATACCACTCGGCCACAGCATCCGATTCGCACGGATTTGAGCCGACAGATCCGGCGACGCGTTCAGCAGCACCCAAGTTGCGTCATCGCCGGTGACTGCGACTGCGGACTGGGTGCGCCAAGACGCACGCGAATCGCCCGACCATGCGAGCGCGCAGGTCTCGCATCGACAATTCCACTGCGGAAAGCCGCCGCCCGCGGCAGCGCCGAGAACGACGGCTCTCACGAAGGCGACCTAGTCGGTCTCGACGACCGGAGCAGCTTCGACCGCAGGCGCATAGGCGGTGACTTCCATGCCGCAAGCGATTTCTTCAACGAAGGGGGTCTCCCAAGCCATGACATGCTCCTCAAATTGATGATGATAGGATGCGCCAAGCCTCATCTTAGTCCTTGCCGATTTAGCGCAATGCCATTCAACGGCAAACGCATATAGGGTAACCTGATCTCTCGAGCCAGGACAAGTCGCTGCATGCGGTTCCTTGGAGTTGGAGTTGGCCCTGCAAATAAGGCCGATGGCCGGCAGAGTTTTGAATCTCAGCTCTGGGCTTCGCTTAAGGCCCGTTGAGAACCAAGCGCGACCACAGTCGGTGCGAGATGCCGATAGAGCGTTGCCTTCGACACACCGAAGCGTGCCGCGACTTCCTTCGATGACAGGGTGCCGTCGGAGAGCAGCGCCCTCGCAGCGATCGTGTCCTTTTCAGACAGAAGGCGCGGGCGCCCGCCCCGCCTGCCCTTCCGCCTGGCCTCGACCAACCCGGCGACCGTCCGCTCGCGAATGAGCGCTCGCTCGAATTCGGCGATGGCGCCGAGCATGTGGAAGACCAGCATCCCGCCAGGCGAGCTGGTGTCGATCGCGTCGGTGAGAGAAACGAGCCCGATCTCCCTGCCCTTCAAGTCCTCGGCGGTTTGAATAAGCTGCTTGAGGGATCGCGCAAGGCGATCGAGCTTCCAAATGACGAGCGTATCCCCCTGCCGCAGAATGTCGGTCAGCACGCGCTGTAGCTCGGGTCGGTCGCTTTTCGCACCCGACGCCTTTTCGACGATGACGCGGTCGCAGCCGGCGTCGGTCAGCTTCTGGAGCTGCAGGTCGGCGTTCTGGTCGAGCGTCGAAACGCGGGCGTAGCCGATGCGCATGATGTGTCTCGTTTCTCGTCAGCAAGCTGGCGGAATACGAGACATATTTCAAGACGCCTTTTGAGACCGCCGCGCAGGCCTCCTGTGGTCCCAACGGATCAATCTACCAATTGTCTCAAAAACGAGGGTTACCAGGACGCAGGGTACCGAGCGATCGCGTTAATGAGCACGCGGGTGTGTCTCCGCGCCATGCACGCTCCACCGCCGTGCTGCGGTGAGACGCTTGCGAACGCACCTTGAATTCGGTCAGGGGGCAACCGGAACGCCAATTACGCCGCGCAGTGGGCCACATGCCTTCTCGCCGCGCTCGGGAGTTGTCTCGTCTTCAATTGATCTGCCACTGACGCCGGCGGCTTGAGACCTGACGTGCTCCGCTCTGCGAGCAAGCGAGTCTCCAGATGGTCGACGGCTATAACCCCAGTCGATCTCCATCCGATACCGGACCTTATCGCTGCTGACGAGCGGATCAGACGTGCGGCTGTCTTCGTGTAGGCCATGCTGGGCTTGGACTGTTTGGGTGCCCGCTCCGATAATCGCCGCCGTCGCCAAAACGAAGATCAAAACTCGCATGTGGACCTCCTCTTTCAAAAATGAGAACGGACCTGCGGCGCGCTTGTTCCGATAGACATAACCACTCGGCCGATCTCACCAGGCGCCAATGGCCCGGTTGAATAGTCTCCTCAACAACGCCGTATGCGAATTTCATCATTTTGTACGTGAGTAGGAGCGATTTCTACTTTCGATTGTCTTTTGAAGGCGTTTTATAATTCTTCTGAAGTATTGAAACAATGATTATAGAGAATGCAATTAGCCTTAAAATATAGAGATAGCTCTTTTCATCTCGCGGGATGTCGATCAAAACTGTTAGGGCCTGGTTCGCTGCGAGCAGGAAAAAGGCTGCGGCGAAGGCCAAGAACAGGATATCGCGCGTCTTCCTCCAGAACTTCACGAAAAAAAGGCTCGCCACTAAAAAACCCATGGTGATGAGGCCGGCAGTGAAATGGATCATAGGGTTACTCCACATCGAGAATGAAACCGACGAGCAGCACGCAAATTCCGGCAAGCGCGGCCATATGACGATAGGGTAGCAGATCCATGGCGGGTAGCAGAATTAGGTCCATTAAAACCATGAAGTTGTTTAGCGTTAGCATGGTAAAACAGGTCGCGCAGGATAGCAAAAATCTTGTTCTAATTTTGATATAATTGCGCAATAAAAGACCAGCACACGTTGCAGATGTGAGCAAGCACAACAAATATACGACTAGCTGCCCTGCGTTTGACATATTAATCTCTCTTTATCTTGAAAGAACCAGCGAAACTTTGAAGCGCGTCCTCTGGACGGGCGAAAATGGCTTCAATCACAGTCACTTGTCGCTCTCGATAAAGTAGCTCTAAACGGCCGACCATGTCCGCCAAAGCCGGCTTGGTGGGATCGAGACGATAACGGCATTTGTCTTCTGCGCGAGCCAGCCCGAGGCTCACCAACTCCCGTAGACTTTCACGGATAACGACATCGCTCGCGCGCAATTCCAGCACCAACGCTTCCGCACTCCAGCTTTGCGCCGGTGCGCGCCACAGCGTCAGGAGGAGTTCCAGCGTCCATACCGAGCGGAGTGACCGCAGTAGAAGCAGTAAGTCTCTTTCTATCACGCCTAATTTGCCCCCCTCGATGCACAAGCATTCTAGAAAGCCCTCGCTCGAACGACAACCTGTGCAGCCTGAAGTCCGACAGCCGCCGGCCAAGACCACATTTTTTCGTCGAAGTCCCGCTTCTGGCTGTTAACGTGCGTGATCGATGGTTGGGTGACCGACGGAAGTTTAAAATGGATCAGACCAACGCCTCACCGAAAAAGAGCACCAGCCCGCAAAGGGTTGCCCGCTCATTACCTGATAGATCCGACGCCTTGGACGCGGGGGGCAGCTTGCACGGCGCTGACGGGACGCGCCTTGACCTCGATGAACTGCTAGACGCGCTCCAGTCGATGCGTTTGGGCGATTTCAGCGTCAGAATGCCCGGTAACAGCACAGGAATGGCCGGCAAAATCGCCGACACCTTCAACGAGATCGTGGCCGCCAACGAGCGCATGGCCAACCAGCTCGAGCATGTCGGCCAAGTGGTTGGACGGGACGGCAAGACGCGCACCCGGGTCCGCTTTGGCCTATCGGGCGGGGCCTGGTCGGATATGGAGGGATCGGTCAACACATTGATCGACGATCTGCTGTGGCCCACTACGGCGGTCACCCGCACCATCACTGCGGTGGCCAAGGGCGACCTCCTCCAGACTATGCCGCTCGATGTCGATGGCCGCCCGCTCAAGGGCGAGTTCCTGCGCTCAGCCACCATCGTCAACACCATGATCAAACAGCTCAGCGTCTTCACCTCCGAGGTGACGCGTGTTGCGCGCGAGGTCGGGACCGACGGCAAGCTCGGCGGGCAGGCGCAGGTCAGCGAAGTGACGGGCGTCTGGAAGGACCTGACCGAGAGCGTCAACTCCATGGCCTCGAACCTCACTGCGCAGGTCCGCAACCTCGCCGAGGTGACGATTGCGGTCGCCAACGGCGATTTGTCGAAGAAGATCACCGTCGACGTGCGCGGCGAGATCCTGCAGCTGAAGGAAGCGATCAACACGATGGTCGACCAGCTGCGCTCCTTCGCCTCGGAAGTGACGCGCGTCGCCCGCGAGGTCGGCACAGAAGGCAAGCTCGGCGGCCAGGCGCTGGTGCCTGGCGTTGCCGGCACCTGGAAGGATCTGACCGACTCGGTCAACGCCATGTGCGGCAATCTCACCGCGCAAGTACGCAACATTGCGCAGGTCACAACGGCCGTTGCTCGCGGCGATCTGTCCCGCAAGATCACCGTGAACGTTTCAGGTGAAATCCTCGAGCTGAAGGAGACCATCAACACGATGGTCGATCAGCTCAACGGCTTCGCCGGCGAGGTGACACGCGTCGCCCGCGAAGTCGGCACGGAGGGGCGCCTGGGCGGCCAGGCGCAGGTGCCCGGCGTGGCCGGCACTTGGAAGGATCTGACCGACAACGTCAACTCGATGGCCTCGAACCTAACAGCGCAGGTCCGCAACATCGCCGAGGTTTCGACGGCGATCGCCAATGGCGACCTGTCGAAGAAGATCACCGTCACGGTCTCGGGCGAGATTCTGGAGCTGAAGGAAACTATCAACACGATGGTCGACCAGCTCAACGCCTTCGCATCGGAGGTGACCAGGGTGGCGCGCGAGGTCGGCACGGAGGGCCGTCTCGGCGGACAAGCCAATGTTCGTGGCGTCGCCGGCACCTGGAAGGACCTGACCGAGAACGTCAACTCGATGGCAGGCAACCTGACGGCGCAGGTCCGCAACATTGCCGAGGTGTCGACTGCGATCGCCAACGGCGATCTGTCGAAGAAGATCACCGTCGACGTGAAGGGGGAAATTCTTCAGCTGAAGGAGACGATCAACACCACGGTCGATCAGCTCAACGCGTTTGCGTCCGAAGTAACCCGCGTCGCGCGAGAGGTCGGCACCGAGGGCAAGCTCGGCGGCCAGGCGCAGCTCAAGGGTGTCGCCGGCACCTGGAAGGACCTGACCGACTCGGTCAACTCGATGGCGTCGAATCTGACCGGCCAGGTCCGCAACATCGCCGAGGTTGCCACCGCGGTGGCCCAGGGCGACCTCTCGAAGAAGATCACCGTGACGGTGTCCGGTGAGATCCTCGAGCTCAAGGAGACCATCAACACGATGGTCGACCAGCTCAACGGTTTCGCCGGCGAAGTGACGCGCGTCGCCCGCGAGGTCGGGACCGAAGGGCGTCTGGGCGGCCAGGCCAACGTGCTCGGCGTGGCGGGCACCTGGAAGGATCTCACCGACAGCGTGAACTCGATGGCCGGCAACCTGACCGCGCAGGTCCGCAACATCGCCGAGGTCTCGACGGCCATCGCCAATGGCGACCTCTCGCGCAAGATCACCGTCGACGTGAAAGGCGAAATCCTTCAGCTGAAGGAAACCCTGAACACGATGGTCGATCAGCTCAACCGCTTCGCCTCCGAGGTGACGCGCGTGGCGCGCGAAGTCGGCACCGAGGGCAAGCTCGGCGGTCAGGCGCAGGTGCCCGGCGTCGCCGGGACCTGGAAGGACCTCACCGAGAACGTCAATTCGATGGCCTCCAACCTGACGGGCCAGGTCCGCAACATCGCCGAGGTGACGACGGCGGTCGCGCGCGGCGACCTCTCGCGCAAGATCACGGTCGACGTGAAGGGCGAAATCCTCGAGCTGAAGAACACCATCAACACGATGGTGGACCAGCTCAACGCTTTCGCGGGCGAGGTCACCCGCGTCGCGCGCGAGGTCGGAACCGAGGGCAAGCTTGGCGGCCAGGCCCAGGTCTCCGGTGTCGCCGGGACGTGGAAGGACCTGACAGACTCGGTGAATTCGATGGCCGGCAACTTGACCGCGCAGGTCCGTAACATCGCGGAAGTGGCCACGGCCATCGCGAATGGCGACCTGTCGCGCAAGATCACCGTTGACGTCCGCGGCGAGATCCTGCTGCTGAAGGACACGCTCAATACCATGGTCGACCAGCTGCGCTCGTTTGCGGGCGAGGTGACGCGTGTGGCGCGCGAGGTGGGCACCGACGGGCGTCTCGGCGGCCAGGCGGTCGTTCCGGGTGTTGCCGGCACTTGGAAGGACCTGACCGACAACGTCAACCTGTTGGCAGCCAACCTCACGACGCAGGTCCGCAACATCGCGGAAGTGACGACCGCCGTGGCCCGCGGCGACCTCTCGCGCAAGATCACCGTCGACGTGAAGGGCGAAATCCTCGAGCTGAAGAACACCATCAACACGATGGTCGATCAGCTCAACGCCTTCGCCGGCGAGGTCACGCGCGTCGCCCGCGAGGTCGGCACCGAGGGCAAGCTCGGCGGCCAGGCGCAGGTGCCCGGCGTCGCAGGAACCTGGAAGGATCTGACCGACACCGTGAACGTCATGGCGGCCAACCTTACCGAGCAGGTTCGCGGCATCGTCAAGGTCGTGACGGCGGTCGCTAATGGCGACCTCGAACAGAACCTCACCGTCGCCTCCAAGGGCGAGGTCGCGGCGCTGGCCGAAACCATCAACAACATGACCAAGACGCTCGCGACCTTCGCCGATCAGGTCACCAGCGTTGCGCGAGAAGTCGGCGTCGAAGGCAGGCTCGGCGGACAGGCCAACGTTCCGGGAACAGAAGGCACCTGGAAGGACCTGACCGGCAACGTCAATCTGCTGGCAGCCAACCTCACCACGCAGGTCCGAGCCATCGCAGAGGTCGCCACCGCCGTGACGAAAGGCGATCTGACGCGCTCGATCCAGGTCGAGGCCCGCGGCGAGGTCGCGGAGCTGAAAGACAACATCAACACGATGATCGGCAATTTGCGCCTGACGACCGAGCGCAACACCGACCAGGACTGGTTGAAGACGAACCTCGCGCGCTTCACCAACATGCTGCAGGGCCAGCGCGACCTCTCGACCGTCGGTCGAATACTGCTGTCCGACCTTGCGCCGCTCGTCGATGCCCAGCATGGCGTGATCTACCAGGTCGAGACCGACGCCGAGGCGTCGAGCTTGCGTCTCCTGGCCACTTATGCCGACGATCCGGTACAAGGCCATCCCGAACGTCTGAAAATGGGCCATGGGCTGATCGGCCAGTGCGCGCGTGATGCACGGCGCATCCTGATCACCGACATGCCGAAGAACATCGTCCCGATCGGCTCCGGTGTATTTAAGGCGAAGCCTCGCAGCGCCATCGTACTGCCTGTGCTGTCGGAAGGGCAGGTCAAGGCGGTGATCGAGCTCGCTTCGGTCGGCAATTTCACCGACCTTCAATTAGCCTTCCTGGACCAGCTTACGACCTCGATCGGCATCGTGCTGAATTCGATCGAGGCGACGATGCAGACCGAAGGCTTGCTGAAGCAATCGCAGGAGCTCGCCGGCGAATTGCAGACGCAGCAGCGAGAGCTTCAGCAGACCAACGAGCAGCTCGAGCAGAAGGCCCAGCAGCTCGCCGAGCGCAATGTCGAGGTCGAAGCGAAGAACCAGGAGATCGAGCAGGCGCGCAGGGCGCTTGAGGAGAAAGCGACTGAGCTCGCGCTCACCTCCAAATACAAGTCCGAATTCCTCGCCAACATGTCGCATGAATTGCGCACGCCGCTGAATTCGATCCTGATCCTCGGCCAGCAGCTTGGCGAGAACCCGGACGGCAACCTTTCGGGCAAGCAGGTCGAATTCGCCCGCACGATCCATGGCGCCGGCACCGACCTGCTCAACCTGATCAGCGACATTCTCGACCTGTCGAAGATCGAGTCCGGCACCGTCTCGGTCGATGCTGAAGAAATCTTCTTCGCCAGCTTGCTGGACGTGATGACGCGTCCATTCCGCCACGAGGCGGAAAATCGCAAGCTGTCCTTCGAAGTGGTGTTGGCGCCTGATCTGGAACGCAGCATCGTCACCGACTCCAAGCGGTTGCAGCAGGTGCTCAAGAACCTGCTGTCCAACGCCTTCAAGTTCACCGACCAAGGCGGCGTCAGGCTGAGCGTCTCGCCGGTCAAGGGCGGCTGGAGCGCCGACAACGTCTCGCTGACGAATGCGCCTTCTGTTGTCGCCTTCGAAGTTACGGACACCGGCATCGGAATCCCGGCGGAAAAGCAAAGGATCATCTTCGAGGCGTTCCAGCAGGCCGACGCATCGACCAGCCGCAAATACGGTGGCACGGGCCTTGGCCTCGCCATCAGCCGTGAGCTGGCTAACCTGCTTGGCGGCGAAATCCAGCTTCGCAGCATTCCCACTGTGGGCAGTACCTTCACGCTTTACCTGCCGCTGACATTCGTTGGAAACGCGCCAGCGGCCGTCCGTCCAAATGAAATGGAGGCGTTGAACGCGGCTGCGGTGTCGATCGCCGCTCTGACCGCAGGTCGGCTCGGCGACAAGGTTGTGGAGCAGATCCATGACGATCGGCATCTCATCGCGCCGGGCGACGCCGTGCTGTTGATCGTCGAGGATGACCCGCATTACGCCCGCGTGTTGGTCGATCTCGCGCGCGACAATGGATTCAAGGTCCTCGTCGCCATGCGCGGCGCCGACGCGCTGGCATTGGCGCGGGAGTACCGCCCAACCGCCGTTTCGCTGGATGTCTTCCTGCCCGACATGCTCGGCTGGACGGTCCTCAGCCAGCTCAAGCAAGATCCCGCGACGCGGCACATACCGGTTCAGATCGTCACCCTCGACGAAGACCGTCAGCATGGTCTTGCCCGCGGCGCATTCGCCTTCATGAACAAGCCGACGACCAGCGAAGGGCTCGACAAGGCTTTCGCCAAGCTGAAGGGCTATGCCAAGCCGCGCCGCCGGCAGCTACTGCTGGTCGAAGACAATGCGGGTGAGCGCCTGGGCGTGACCGAGCTCCTCGGCCATGACGACATCGACATCACCAGCGTCGACACCGGCGCGAGAGCGCTCGAAATCCTGAGCGAGGGCGCGACCGATTGCGTCGTGCTCGACCTCAAACTGCCGGACATGTCGGGATTCGAGGTGCTCGAACGGATCCGCGACGATGCGACCATCGCCGATGTGCCGGTGATCGTCTTTACCGGCCGCGAGCTGTCGCCTGAGGAGGATGCGCAGCTTCACACCATGGCACGTAGCGTCGTGGTAAAGGGGGTCGAATCGCCGGAACGTCTCCTCGACGAGACCGCCTTGTTCCTGCATCGGGTTGTCTCCGACCTGCCGCCCGCCAAACAGGCTATGCTCGAGCGTCTGCACAGCTCCGACGAGGATCTCGTCGGCGAGACGGTGCTCCTGGTCGATGACGACGCGCGGAACATTTTTGCACTCAGCAGCGTTTTGGAGCGCCGCGGTATGAACGTGCTGACGGCGACAACCGGCAACGAGGCCATCGCGATCATCAATGCCCAGCCCGATGTTGCGATCGTCCTGATGGATATCATGATGCCGGGCATGGACGGCTACGAGACGATGCAGGTGATCCGCTCCAACCCCGCGTTTCGCAGGCTTCCGATCGTTGCCCTCACGGCGAAGGCGATGAAGGGCGATCGCGAGAAATGCCTGGAAGCTGGCGCCTCTGACTATCTAGCGAAGCCGGTCAACACAGAACAGTTGCTATCGTCGCTTCGCATGTGGCTACATCGCTGAAAATAAGGGGGGACTCGCGATGGAACCGGTCAATATCCTGCTGGTCGATGATCAGCCCGCAAAGTTGCTGAGCTATGAGGTTATCCTTCAGGAGCTCGGAGAGAACCTGATCAAGGCGAAGTCTGGGCGCGAGGCACTGGAACATCTGCTGAAGACCGAGGTCGCCGTCATTCTGGTCGATGTCTGCATGCCCGACCAGGACGGCTTCGAACTCGTCGCAATGATCCGCGAACATCCGCGCTATCAGAAGACGGCCATCATCTTTGTCTCCGCGATCATGATGGCAGAGCCCGATCGGCTGCGCGGCTATCAGGCGGGCGCGGTCGATTACGTATCGGTGCCGGTGGTTCCGGAACTGCTTCGCGCGAAGGTTAAGGTGTTTGCGGAGCTGTTTCGAAAAACCCGCGAGCTGGAACGACTGAACGCCGAGCTCGAACGGCGGGTAGCGGAACGCACGGCCGAACTCGAGGCTTCGTCAGGTCAGCTAGCCCTCCTCAACGAGCAACTCGAGCACCGCATCGAGGAGCGGACGCGAGAACGGGAGGAAGCGCTGGCGCAGCTCTTCGAGGCGCAAAAGCTCGATACGATCGGGCAACTGACCGGCGGCGTCGCGCACGACTTCAACAACTTGCTGATGGCGGCGCTCGGCAGCCTCAATCTGCTCAAGAAGCGATTGCCACTGGACGATCGCGATGGTCGTTTGCTCGACAATGCGATTCAGGCGGCAGAGCGCGGCGCGGCGCTAACACAGCGACTTCTGGCCTTCGCACGGCGTCAGGAACTCAAGCCACAGGCTGTGGATGTCCTCCAGATCGTCGATGGGATCGAGAACCTACTGCAGCGGGCGATCGGACCCGGCGTCCGGTTCGCAAAACAACTACCGCGCCAGCTTTCAGCTGTTCTGGTCGATTCCAACCAGCTCGAACTTGCGCTGCTCAACCTTGCGGTAAACGCGCGCGACGCTATGCCCAATGGAGGTGTCATCACCGTCTTCGCCGAAGAAATGACCGTGTCAGCGACACGTCCTCAGCCGCACCTGAGGCCTGGCCCCTACGTACGCATTAGGGTTTCGGACACCGGCACCGGGATGGACGAAGCCACGCTCGCTAAGGCTACGGAGCCGTTCTTCACGACTAAGGGGCCCGGCAAGGGTACAGGGCTGGGACTGTCCATGGTCCATGGCTTGGCCGCTCAGTCCGGTGGAACGCTTGTGATATCGAGCGCGCCGGACGAGGGGACATCGGTTGATCTGTGGTTGCCGGTTGCAACCGAGACTTCGGTTCAGGCGGTCGTCATCGGCGATTCGCCAGACGCCGTCATAGCTTCAGATTTCATGGCGCGCACAATTCTTGTTGTCGATGACGACGCTTTGGTCAGCATGGGCACGGCGGCAATGCTGGAAGATCTCGGTCATACCGCGATTGAGGTCATGTCCGGCGCCAAAGCACTCGAAACCTTAAACGCCGAACCGTCTATCGATTTGGTCATCACAGATCATGCCATGCCTGGCATGACCGGCGCTGAACTCGCGCGACATATTCGGGCTTCGCGACCAGAATTACCCATTATTCTGGCGTCGGGCTACGCTGAACTCCCAGACAGCGAAGGTTTGTCCGATCTCCGTCGTCTGGGCAAGCCCTTCGCTCAGGCTCAACTAGCCGCTGCGATTGACCACGTGTTTCCAAAGACTGTTGTCTAAACAGTATAGGTATAAATCTTACTGCAGCAAGTCAAGAATTATGCACAGTCATCTCGACGCCACGATTTCAGCAGGTTAGGCTGTGCATATTTTATGTGCGCAATAAGAGCCTGTTTCATGCCCTTTACCTATGGCTACGCCCGCGTCTCAACCGATGGTCAGACCCTCGACGCCCAGGTTGCTCAGCTCGACGCCGCCGGCGCGTCCAAGCTGTTCAAGGAGAAGGTTTCGGGAGCTGCGCGTGATCGTGCGCAGCTTGACAAGATGCTGGCCACCCTGAATGCCGGCGACGTCGTGATCGTGACGCGTCTCGACCATCTTGCGCGATCAACACGTGACCTGCTCAACATCCTTGGCGTCGTCGCCGACAAAGGCGCTGCTTTCCGTTCGCTCGGCGACGGATGGGCGGACACGACGACGGCTCACGGTCGGCTGATGCTGACGGTGCTAGCCGGGCTGGCGGAATTCGAGCGCGAGCTGATCCGCTCCCGTACCGGCGAAGGACGCGCCCGAGCGAAAGCGCGGGGAGTGAAACTCGGCCGGCGGTTCAAGCTCACTCAGCACCAGCGCGACGAGGCCATCCGGCGCCGCGACGCCGGCGACGAGTCGATGACCGAGATCGCGTGGAGCTACAATGTTTCGCACTCGACGATTTCAAGATTGCGGGCGCGATAAACCGTTGGGTTCCGGAATTAGCCGTTCTTGCCGCTTAGCAGCGGTGTAATTCGCCGCAGCGTCACGCGCCGGTTCTCACGCGAGTCCGCTTGCGTGGCGACCTTGAGATACTGCTCGCCATAGCCCTGCGTCGTCAGGTTCTCCGGCGGCACGCC
>NZ_JAUYTP010000011.1 GCF_030695125.1 Allobosea sp.
TTTAGAGGCCCTAAGTCATTTTTGGGCACTAATAGGGGTTGATATGATACCCGTGAGTCCCAGAGAAAAATTTCATTTTTTTATAAAAAAAAATTTATAAAAAATTTATAGAAAATTTCATAAAATATTTTTATGAAAAAATGATAAAAATATTTTATAAAAAAATATCATAAAATTTCTATAAAAAATATAGAAAATTTTATGATAATTTTTATGAATGTTTTTTTGTGCCTGTGTGTGTACCTGTGCCTGAGGTGATATGAGGCTACAGAATTTTGATTGGAGGTCTCACTGAAAAAAATCTTTAAATTTTGAATCATGCTCATACTATGTTTTTGTGACTTTCGAGGCACACGTCCTGACAGATATCGGGCCAGATGGCTGGACACACTACATGTTCTCTCTGAGGGGGATGGAGATAGAAATTCTTATAAAAAATCAATAGAAGATCCTTCTTCTTATAGCTACATATAACAGAGGCCCCCTTTAACGGCTATTAGTGGGAGGCCAGAAAAGCCTGTGTGTAAGCCTTTCGGCTCGAGTGGCAAAGAATTGTCCACTCACAACAACATGTAGTGTGTCCAGCCATCTGTCCGGCTCAGGAGAGGACGTGGGGATAAGAATAAAAACCACAACAAAGAAAGCTTAATATAATAATAACTTAGTAACCGTTATCATTATATTAAGCTTTCTAGGTTTTTACTCTTATCCCCACGACACCTCCGGTGTCACAGAAAAAAATATATTTTTTTCTGTAAGAAAATTTTAATAAAAATTTTCTATAAAAATTTCAATGAAATTTTTATATAATTTTTTAAGAAAAAAAATTATAGCGAAAAGAGTGAATTTTATGAAATTTTCATGATAAAGTTATTGCGCACTTTTTTTTTAAGAAAAAAAAATAAAAAAATGAGCAACTAGAGGTCTCCCCTATAGCGCTCAGCCCTCCCCAGAGGTGTGCATTTTCTTTGAAAAAGGCCCTGTGGAGGCCCTTTTTGGCCTAGTTT
>NZ_JAUYTP010000025.1 GCF_030695125.1 Allobosea sp.
CGGCTAGCGTGCCGATATAGACATAGGTGTAGTAGGTGAAGGTCATCACCGTGATCAGGCCGGGCCAACCGTAGAAGCTCGGGATGTCGATGCCCATCGCGCCGAGCCAGCGGGTGATGAAGCCGTTGTTGCCGAGCATCATCAGCCAGGTCTGGGCGGCGATGACCTCCGGGATCACGAGCGTGACCAGCGGCAGCACGGCGACGATGCCCTTGCCGGGGAACGAGAACCGCGCATTGAAATAGGCCAGCGGCACGCCGATCAGCGTCGTGGTCAGGGTCACGGCCAGGCCCAGCACGATGGTGTTGACGATGGCGGTGGCGTATTTCGGATCGCCGGCGAGCATCGCCCAGCCCGAGCGGCCGCTGCTGCCGCCGAAGCTGCCGGTGAGCACGTTCAGCAGCGGATAGAGCAGGAAGACCGCGAGGATCGCGAGCGCCAGCGCGGACAGCCAGAACAAGACCGAGCGCAGCTGCGCGCTCATGACGCCAGCACCAGGGTCTTGCCCGGGTCGAGGACGAGCCTTACGCGGGCGCCGGGTTCGAAGCGGTCATGCGCGCCGTTCTGCAGAGCGACCGCCAGCACGCGGCCACCGGCGAGCGCCACCTTGTAGCTCGTCTTGCCGCCGAGATACTGGCGATGGGCGATGGCCGCCGGGAGGGCGTCCAGCGCCTCCCCTTCGACCATGACGATGTCTTCCGGCCGCGCGACGAGGATGGCGCGGCCGGCCGGCAGCGCCGCGGGTGCGCGCGCAGCCAGGCTCATCCCGTCAAAAGCCACCGGACCGACCTCCCCTGCCTGCCGCCTCCCGGTCTCGACCTCGACCAGATTGGCGCCGCCGACGAAGTCGGCGACGTAGCCGGTTGCCGGCTCGCGATAGATCGTGGCGGGTGTCCCGACCTGTTCCAGCCGGCCCTTGTTCATCACGCCGATCCGGTCCGACATCGCCAGCGCCTCCTCGCGATCATGGGTGACGAAGACGGTGGTGATCTTCGCTTCGCGCTGGAGTTCGACGATGGTTTCACGGACCTGGAGGCGC
>NZ_JAUYTP010000042.1 GCF_030695125.1 Allobosea sp.
TAATCGAGAATCGCCCGCGCGATCGGGTGGTCGAGCGCCAGAAGTTCCAGCGTCTCCTCGTCG
Organism: Allobosea sp.; assembly: GCF_030695125.1. Taxonomy (GTDB): domain Bacteria; phylum Pseudomonadota; class Alphaproteobacteria; order Rhizobiales; family Beijerinckiaceae; genus Allobosea. The sequence continues at coordinate 64 of NZ_JAUYTP010000042.1, forward strand.
GTCGAGGGCGCGCCGCCGGGGGTTTTCTTGACGATCGGCAGGCCCTTTTGCGTGAACAGGATGTCGCCGATCTGTTTCGGCGAGCTCATGTTGAACGGCTGCCCGGCTTCCTGATAGGCGCGTTGTTCCAGGTCCAGCATCTTCTTGCCGAGCTCGCCGCTTTGCACTGCCAATAAATTTCGATCGAGCAGTATGCCGGTGCGTTCCATGCGGAACAGGATCTCGGCCACCGGCAGTTCGATCTTGCGATAGACGAATTCCAATTTGACTGACGCAGCGATCTGCGGCGCCAGCGCATCGCGCACGCGCAGCGTGACGTCGGCGTCCTCCGCCGCGTATTCGCTGGCGCGGGCGATGTCCACTTGCTCGAAACCGATGCGCGCCGCGCCCTTTCCGGTGACGTCGTCGTAGCTGATGGTGGCCAGACCGAGATGACGCGACGCCAGGTTGCCGAGTTCGTGCGACTGGTGCGCTTCGAGCACATAGGACTGCAGCAGCGTGTCGTCGACCACGCCGCGGCCTTCGATCCCGCCCAGCGCGATGCCGTGGTTGGCAAAGATGTGGCGGTCGTACTTGAGGTGCTGGCCGATGATTTTCGGTTGCGGGTTTTCCAGCAGCGGCTTCAGCTTCGCCAGCACGGCAGCACGATCGAGCTGCGCGGGCGCGCCGGCATAGTGATGCGCCAGCGGCAGGTAGGCCGCCTCCCCGTGGGTGATGGCAAACGACATCCCGACCAGCTCGGCGAGCATCGGGTTGAGCCCGGTGGTTTCGGTGTCGAGCGCAAATGCCGGCGCCGCGTCGAGCCGAGCGATCCAGGCTTCGAGCTGGGCCTCGGTGAGGAGGGTTTCGTAGCAGGCGCGGTGATCGCCGCTGCAATCCTGTTCCGGCGGGGCGGCCTCGCCGGTGGCGGCGGCGTCGAGTTCGCGCAGCCAGCTGCGGAATTCGTAGCGTTCGAACAGCGCGCGCAGCGCGGCGGCATCGCGCGGCTTCAGCACGAGGTCGTCGAAATCGAAAGGCAGCGCGACATCGCACTTGATGG
>NZ_JAUYTP010000063.1 GCF_030695125.1 Allobosea sp.
AAAAAGTGTTTTTTGAAGGTATTAAAAATGCACATTTTTCGTGTTTGTTGAGGGTCGGTGTCACGAATAGGGGTTGATATGATACCCGTGAGTCGCGAGGGAAATTTTCATTTTTTTTATAAAAAAAAATTTATAAAAAATTTATGAAAATTTTATAAAATATTTTTATGAAAAAATGATAAAAATAATTTTATAATAAAGTGCTAGAAAATTTTATAAAAAATGATGATAAAATATTTTATAAAAAATGATCAAATATTTTATGATAAAATTTTAGTGTCTGAAAGTGTCTGTGTGTGATAGAGTGCCCATTGTGAGTGGGGCTTCGTTTTTTTGATGTTGTTAAAAAAGTAAAATATAATAAAAGAAATTTTGGAGTTTATTCTATCATATTGTAGTTTTCGATTTTAGCGCCCAGTATCCTTTCAGAATTCGGGCCGGACGGCTGGACACACTACATGTTCTTTCTGAGAGGGGAAAAAATTATAAAAAAAAGATAAGATAGGGGCTCTCCTTATAGCTATATATAACAGAGACACCCTTTAACGGCTATTAGTGGGGGGCCAGAAAAGCCTGTGTGTAAGCCTTTCGGCTCGAGTGGCACAAAATTGTCCACTCAGAACAACATGTAGTGTGTCCAGCCATCCGTCCGGCTCAGTTCGCAAAGTAGGGATAGGATAAAAAAACAACAAACCAACGATTGTATAATATGATATAAACACAGCCTTCGGTATCATATTATACAATCGGTTTTTTTATCCTATCCCTACTTTGCTCACTGAGCCGTCCGAATGGCTTAGGACAAAATCAAAAAAATTATTGCATATTTTTTTGATAGAAAATTTTTATAAAATTTTCTTATAAAAATTTCATGAAATTTTTATGATTTTTTTTTAAGAAAAAAAAAATTACGAAAAGAGTGATTTTTATGAAATTTTTATGAAAATTTTATTGCGCACTTTTTTTTTAAGAAAAAAAAATAAAAAATTGAGCAACTAGAGGGCTCCCATATAGCGCTCAGCCCCTGCCTGAGGTGTGCATTTTCTTTGAA
>NZ_JAUYTP010000087.1 GCF_030695125.1 Allobosea sp.
GCGCGAGGACGTCGAGCGCGGGCAGATCCTGTGCAAGCCGGGCTCGGTCAAGCCGCACACCAAGTTCAAGGCCGAGGCCTACATCCTGACCAAGGAGGAGGGCGGTCGCCACACCCCGTTCTTCACGAACTACCGCCCGCAATTCTACTTCCGCACGACGGACGTGACCGGCGTGGTGCACCTGCCCGAGGGCACGGAGATGGTGATGCCGGGCGACAACATCGCCATGGAAGTTCACCTGATCGTGCCGATCGCGATGGAAGAGAAGCTGCGCTTCGCCATCCGCGAAGGCGGCCGCACCGTCGGCGCCGGCGTCGTCGCTTCGATCATCGCTTGATTCAAGCGATCACTGCAAAGCTTTGAAGGGGCGGCGGAAACGCCGCCCTTTTTTACATCCTACGAGAGACCGGGTGCGATTTTCGACTTGAAAAGCCCGCGCGCTTGAGGCAAACCTCCGCCGACTACAGGGGTGTAGCTCAGTTGGTAGAGTACCGGTCTCCAAAACCGGTTGTCGTAGGTTCGAGCCCTACCGCCCCTGCCAGTTCCCTCCGATCTGCCCGGACGGGGACTGATTCGCGCCGGGTGGCGCCGCATATCAGCATTGTTGGAACTCGCCTCCGACGACATCGGCGACGGCGCTTCGGCTAGTGCCGGGGTACCGCCGGGCATAGTCCGGTGGCGTCTCACACCTCGGAATAGACATGGGCTGATGTCGCTTCGGCGCAGCCGGCAAAACCTCTTGGCGAACGCGCCCGCGCGTTGTAAGAGGCTTCCTACGACGGCGCGCGGCTCCCTGAGCCCCGCGCCGCGAATGTTTCAGGACGACCGAATCGGGGCTGGCGAGAGCCGGAATCCGGACCGGAACCCGAGGTGATCCATGGCCAAGAGCAGCCCCTTCAGCTTCCTGCAGGACGTGCGCAACGAAGCGTCCAAGGTGACCTGGCCGTCGCGGCGCGAGACGCTGATCACGACCGGCCTCGTGCTGCTGATGGTCGTCGTCTCGAGCCTGTTCTTTTTCTTTACCGACACCATCATCCGCTGGTCGCTCGGCCTCATCCTCGGCGCCCGTTGAACGGAATCAGACACGTGAGCACCCGCTGGTACATCGTCCACGCTTATTCGAACTTCGAGAACAAGGTCGCGCAGTCGATCCGCGACCAGGCGGCGCAGCGCAATCTCGCCGACAAGTTCGATGAGGTTCTGGTCCCGACCGAGAAGGTCATCGAAGTCCGCCGCGGCCGCAAGGTCGAGGCCGAGCGCAAGTTCTTCCCCGGCTATGTGCTGGTCAAATGCGAGATGACCGACGAGGTCTATCACCTGATCAAGAACACGCCGAAGGTCACGGGCTTTCTCGGCGCCGACAAGGCCAAGCCGATGCCGATCCCCGAGGGTGAGGCGATGCGGATCAAGGGACAGGTCGCCGAAGGCGTCGAGCGCCCCAAGCCGACGATCGTGTTCGAGATCGGCGAGCAGGTGAAGGTCGCCGATGGTCCCTTCGCTTCGTTCAACGGCGTCGTCGAGGATGTCGATCACGGCCGCGCCCGCCTCAAGGTCGCCGTCTCGATCTTCGGCCGCGCCACGCCTGTCGAGCTGGAGTATGGCCAGGTCGAAAAGCTCTGAAGAGAGCAGAGCCGGGGTTCGCGCCGAGGTGGTGACGCTACGTTAAGTCGCTTTTAAGGCGCATGCGGCAGCGTCGTCGGTCAGAGCAATGGCGCGGTCGACATGGTCCTCAGGCACTTCAACGCAACCGTTGGGCAGCGCATGGCGCTCTGGGGCGCTGTCCTGGGTGCCGTGATCTGCATCTATGTCGCAAACGAGATCGCGGCATCGGCCCGGATGGAGCGCATCGCCGCGGAGCTGTCGGCGAGCGGTGAAGCGCTCGTGCGGATGGAGCAGGCGGCGGCCATCTTCGAGAAGATGCACGATGCCTTCGAGAAACCAGCCGCCGTAGAGCTCGACTGGGCCCGCGTCGAAGACATGGCGCGCGCCATCGCCGAGATCGCGAGCCGCACGGAAGGCCAGGTTCGCGAGCGCGCCAGGCAGTCGCAGACGCTGCTGACCGAGGCCCGCCAGTTGGCGGCGTCGGGCGGCGAGGGCGCGCTGCTCTTGCTGCGGCAGTGGCCGGCGATCCATGAAGACATGCATCTGGCGCTCAACCAGGCGCTGATTGATGTCAGCAGTCGGCTGAAGCAGCAGATGATCGGCTCCGACCATTTCGAGAGCCTGCTCGGCGGAATCTGCCTGTTTCTGCTGCTGCTGATCGTGCTGCTCGAATATCGCTGGCTGGTGCGGCCGATCATCGAGATGGCGCGCGCGCTGCGCCGTGGCGTCGGCGAAACCCCCTGGCTGGCGGAGATCGCGATGCGGCGCGACGAGATCGGGGCACTCGGCGGCGCATTGCTGGCGCAGATGCGTGAGCAAAAGGCCGGGGAGGCCGCGTCCGTGTCGCGCATGGCGGCACTGTCGGAAGAGCTCGGGCGGCAGGAACTCGCGCGGGTGCAAAGCCTCGCCTTCCAGGACCAAATCGCCGATATCGCTTCCGCGCTCGAAACGCATGCGTGCCGGATGTCGGAGGCGGCCAAGCAACTCGGCGAGATGGCGGGCGAGGTCGACCGGCGCGCCAGCGCGGCGTCGCAATCGACGCAGCGCGTGGCGACCCATGTCGACGACGTCGCCGCGACGATCGGCGACGTCACCGTGCTTCTGGCGACGGCGGCGCGCGACGCGCAGCGCAGCGCGCAGGTCAGTGTCGGCGCAAAGGCGCTGGTCGGGGAGGCGAGGGTCGATACGGAGGTGCTGCGCGACGCGGTGGCGACGATCTCCGGCATCATCGACATCATCTCCACCGTTGCGAGCCAGACGAACCTGCTGGCCTTGAACGCGACGATCGAGGCGGCGAGAGCCGGCGAGAGCGGTCGTGGCTTCGCCGTCGTCGCCTCCGAGGTGAAGCAGCTGGCGCACCGGACCGCCCAGGCGACGTCGCAGGTGCAGGGCGGCCTCGATCTGATCAGGGTGGCGGCCGAGCGCATCACCACGCGCGTCGGCGCGCTGGTCAGCTCGGTCGACGATGTCGAGGTGGCGGCGGACTCGATCGCCGAGATCACGCGCCGTCAGGAGGGGAACTCGTCCTTCATCGCCGACAGCACCCGCAAGACGGCCGACGACGTCCGGCTCGTCGCCGAGCAGGTGGAGCAGGTCGCCGGCATGGTGGAACAGTGGCGCATCACGGCTGATGCGGCGACGCTGGCCTCGGCGGACCTCGACAGCCAAGCGGCCGGCCTGCGCAACCTCGTCGACGATTTCATCTCGCGCAGCCGCAGGGCCAGGGCCTGAGCTTGCCGAAAAGGGCTTCCCCTGCCGGCGCCGATATGCCATAGCCCGCGCCTCACTTGCGTGGGAGGCAGGCCGGTCGCCAACCGGAACATCTTGCCGCACCACGCTCTGCAACCATCCCGGCCCGGGGCGAAAGCTGCCCGCGGGCGGGACGTCGTCGTTTCGATAGGCATCGAGGCAGGCGGCAGGAGCAGCCATCATGGCAAAGAAGATCACGGGTTACGTGAAGCTTCAGGTTCCGGCGGGCGCGGCCAATCCGTCGCCGCCGATTGGTCCGGCGCTGGGTCAGCGCGGCCTCAACATCATGGAATTCTGCAAGGCCTTCAATGCGAAGACCGCGCAGATGGAAAAGGGCATGCCGATCCCGGTGATCATCACCGCGTATCAGGACCGCTCCTTCACCTTCGAGATGAAGCAGCCGCCGGTGTCGTACTGGCTGAAGAAGGCCGCCGGCCTGACCTCGGGTTCCAAGACCCCCGGCCGCGGCGGCAATGTCGGCAAGGTCACCATCGCCCAGATCAACGAGATCGCCGAAAAGAAGATGGCCGATCTCAACTGCGATTCGGTCGAATCCGCCTCGTCCATGATCAAGGGCTCCGCCCGGTCGATGGGCCTGGAAGTCGTGGGCTGAGGGGGCGAAAATGGCACATATCGCAAAGCGCGTCGTCAAGGGCCGTGAAGGCATTGACCGGACCAAGCTCTACCCGCTCACCGAGGCCGTCGGCCTGGTGAAGGAGCGGGCGACCGCCAAGTTCGACGAGACCGTCGAGGTCTCGATGAACCTGGGCGTCGATCCGCGCCACGCCGACCAGATGGTCCGCGGCGTCTGCAACCTGCCCAACGGCTCGGGCCGCGTTCTGCGCGTCGCCGTCTTCGCGCGCGGCGCCAAGGCCGAAGAGGCCAAGAAGGCCGGCGCCGACATCGTCGGCGCGGAGGATCTCGTCGAGATCGTCCAGAAGGGCACGATCGATTTCGATCGCTGCATCGCGACCCCGGACATGATGCCGCTGGTCGGCCGTCTCGGTAAGGTGCTCGGCCCGCGCGGCCTGATGCCGAACCCGAAGGTCGGCACCGTCACCATGGACCTGACCACGGCGGTTGCGGCCTCCAAGGGCGGTTCGGTCGAGTTCCGCGTCGAGAAGGCCGGCATCGTGCATGCCGCCGTCGGCAAGGTCTCGTTCACGGCCGAGAAGCTGGCCGAGAACATCAAGGCCTTCGCCGACTCCGTCGCCAAGGCCAAGCCCGCCGGCGCTAAGGGCACCTATATCCAGCGCGTCGCGATCTCCTCGACGATGGGTCCGGGCGTCAAGATCGAGCCGAACACGGTCCTCGGCGGCTGATCCGAAATGATCCGTGCCTCGGTCAGCTCCGGCTGACCGAGGCCTTACGCCCGGTTGGCCGGTCGGTCGTTTCGGCCTCGGACCGCTCCAGAGCGGTCTGTTTCAACTTGTCACTTGGCAGAGGCGGGTGAAGGCGCTATGACGCCGTCACGTTTCCCTAAGTGATGTGGGCTCCATCGCGCCAGTCGCGAAGGGGTCAATTTCGCGTTTTTCGGCGGTTTGCCGCCGAAAGATGGGTGTTTCGGGTGTTCGGAGCAATCCGCATGGTCGAATCATCCAGTCCTGTCTGAGACTGCAGGTGCTCCGAGGGTTCGCCCGAGGGCATAATTTCGCCAAGAGGCCTGCATAGACGGTGCAAGAGCTCAAGCGGGGTCGCAAGATCCCGAAGACGGTTCGAACCATCTCGCCCGATCACGGCTTTCGACAGCCGGAGCGGGGACAGGGCACTGAGCGTCGCTCCGATGAAGCACCGGTGTCAACCGGGGCCTCAAGGGGCGGCAGTGCAACCGGCGGCGAGCCCTTCAAAGGCCTGCCGCCTACCGGAGAGAGCCCAGTGGATAAAGCGGCAAAGACAGATGCCGTCGCGACGCTGAACGAGGTGTTTGCAAACACCTCGGTCGTTGTCGTGGCCCACTATGCGGGTTTGACGGTGGCCCAGTTCCAGAAGCTTCGTCGCGAGATGAAAGCCAATGGTGCCACCGTGAAGGTCGCAAAGAACCGGCTGGCCAAGATCGCTCTTGAAGGCACCGACGTCGCGTCCATCAGCAACCTGCTGACGGGTCCCACCCTGATCGCTTATTCCAACGATCCGGTCGCGGCGCCGAAGGTCGCCACCGCTTTCGCCAAGGAGAACGACAAGCTCGTGATCCTCGGCGGCGCGATGGGCAAGACCGCCCTGAACCCCGATGGCGTCAAGGCTCTGGCCACGATGCCCTCGCTCGATGAACTGCGCGCCAAGTTGCTCGGCCTCCTGCTGGCCCCGGCAACGAAGATCGCCCAGCTCTCGACCGCACCGGCTGCCAAGCTGGCGCGTGTGTTCCAGGCATATGCCGACAAGGATGCGGCCTGATCCAGGCCAGTTACCCCTGATATCGTTCGAACCTCTTACCTATATAGGAGCCTATCATGGCTGATCTGACCAAGCTCGTCGACGAGCTGTCCTCCCTGACCGTCCTCGAGGCCGCCGACCTCGCCAAGATGCTTGAAGAGAAGTGGGGCGTTTCCGCCGCTGCCGCCGTCGCCGTCGCCGGCCCGGCTGCCGGCCCCGCCGCCGCCGCCGTCGAAGAGCAGACCGAGTTCAACGTCATTCTTGCCGCCGCCGGCGACAAGAAGATCGAGGTCATCAAGGAAGTCCGCGCCATCACCGGCCTGGGCCTCAAGGAGGCCAAGGACCTGGTTGAAGCCGCTCCGAAGCCTGTCAAGGAGTCGGTGACCAAGGACGAGGCCGAGAAGCTCAAGAAGCAGCTCGAGGCCGTCGGCGCCAAGGTCGAGCTCAAGTGAGCTGGGCCGGCATGTTGCCGGTCCGACTTTAACCGCTCAGCACAGTCCCGGAGCGCGGTTGTCCGCCTCCGGGGCTGTTGCGTCGTTTCCGCCAGATGGGCGGAAAAGTTGCAAGACTCCAGAATGCAGCTTGGCGTTGCGGAGCTTGAGATCGAGACGATGTCGGCGCCGCGTGGCGCTGAACGGTTCACCCGGCGGCCTGGCCGCCTGAGATCCGGATCGGCTGAGGCCGCCGGGTGAGCCGTCTGGAGGCGGATGGTTTCTGGTCTGGATCGACCGGAAATCCGAATCCGTCCTCTGAACCAGAGGTGGGGGCGTGATGTTGCCCGGGAGGTGGTTTTCCACCGTTCCGGGATCACGCGCCGGAGATTGCGAGGAACAACATGGTGAATTCGCTCCAGGGCCGCAGGCGCGTCCGCAAGTTCTTCGGGAAGCTCAAGGAAGTGGCGCAGATGCCGAACCTCATCGAGGTTCAGAAGGCATCCTACGACCAGTTTCTGATGGTCGAAGAGCCCAAGGGCGGCCGCGGCGACGAGGGCCTGCAGTCGGTGTTCCGCTCGGTGTTCCCGATCGGCGACTTCTCCGGCGCCTCGCTGCTGGAATTCGTCAAGTACACCTTCGAGCCGCCGAAATACGATGTCGACGAGTGCCGCCAGCGCGGCATGACCTTCTCGGCGCCCCTCAAGGTGACGCTGCGCCTGATCGTGTTCGATATCGATCCCGACACCCAGGCGAAGTCGGTCAAGGACATCAAGGAGCAGGATGTCTACATGGGCGACATGCCGCTCATGACCGACAACGGCACCTTCATCGTCAACGGCACCGAGCGCGTCATCGTCTCGCAGATGCACCGTTCGCCGGGCGTGTTCTTCGATCACGACAAGGGCAAGACCCACTCCTCGGGCAAGCTGCTCTTCGCGGCGCGCATCATCCCCTATCGCGGTTCCTGGCTCGACATCGAATTCGACGCCAAGGACATCGTCTACGCGCGCATCGACCGGAAGCGGAAGATCCCCGTCACGTCGCTGCTGTTTGCGCTCGGCATGGACGGCGAGGAGATCCTCAGCCGCTTCTACAACCACATCACCTATGTCCGCGACGCCAAGGGCTGGCGCGTTCCCTATGACGCGGAACGCATGAAGGGCTTCAAGGCGACCGTCGACCTGGTCGATGCCGACACCGGCGAAGTTGTGGTCGAGGCCGGCAAGAAGCTCGTCGCCCGCACCGCCCGCCAGCTCGCCGAGAAGGGCCTGAAGTTCCTGCGCGCGACCGACGAGGATCTCGTCGGCCAGTACATCGCCGAGGACATCGTCGACCCCGAGACGGGCGAAGTCCATGCCGAGGCCGGCGAAGAGCTGACGATGGCCGCCGAGGCCAAGACCGGCGAGATGAAGGGCAACCTCGTCGACCTGATCGCCAAGGGCTACACCGAGATCACGGTGCTCGACATCGACCACATCACGGTCGGCCCCTACATCCGCAACACGCTGACCGTGGACAAGAACTCGCGCCGCGAAGAGGCGCTGTTCGACATCTACCGCGTCATGCGTCCCGGCGAGCCGCCGACGCTCGAGACGGCGGAGAACATGTTCCAGTCGCTGTTCTTCGACTCGGAGCGCTACGACCTCTCGGCCGTCGGCCGCGTCAAGATGAACATGCGTCTCGACCTCGACGCCGAGGACACCGTCCGGATTCTCCGCAAGGAGGACATCTTCGCGGTCGTCAAGGCGCTGGTCGATCTGCGCGACGGCAAGGGCGAGATCGACGACATCGACCATCTCGGCAACCGCCGGGTGCGTTCGGTCGGCGAGCTGATGGAGAACCAGTATCGCCTCGGCCTGCTGCGGATGGAGCGCGCCATCAAGGAGCGCATGTCCTCGGTCGACATCGACACGGTGATGCCGCAGGACCTGATCAACGCCAAGCCGGCGGCCGCCGCGGTGCGCGAGTTCTTCGGCTCGTCGCAGCTGTCGCAGTTCATGGACCAGACGAACCCGCTCTCGGAAGTCACGCATAAGCGTCGTCTTTCGGCGCTTGGCCCGGGCGGTTTGACCCGTGAGCGCGCCGGCTTCGAAGTGCGCGACGTGCACCCGACGCATTACGGCCGCATCTGCCCGATCGAGACGCCGGAAGGCCCGAATATCGGCCTGATCAACTCGCTCGCCACCTTCGCGCGGGTGAACAAGTACGGCTTCATCGAGAGCCCCTATCGTCGCATCCGCGAGGGCAAGCAGACCGACGAGATCATCTATCTCTCGGCGATGGAGGAGGCGAAGTACAACGTCGCCCAGGCCAACGCCGCCGTCGACACGGAAGGCCGTCTCACCGACGACCTAATCGTCTGCCGCCGCGCCGGCGAGGTCATCGTCACGCCGGTCGACAAGGTCGATTTCCAGGACGTCTCGCCCAAGCAGCTCGTTTCGGTTGCCGCGGCGCTGATCCCGTTCCTTGAGAACGACGACGCCAACCGCGCGCTGATGGGCTCGAACATGCAGCGCCAGGCGGTGCCGCTGGTTCGCGCCGACGCGCCTTTCGTCGGCACCGGCATGGAAGCCGTCGTCGCCCGTGACTCGGGTGCTGCGATCGCGGCCCGCCGCTCGGGCATCGTCGACCAGGTCGATGCGACGCGTATCGTCATCCGCGCGTCGGACGAGATGGATCCGACCAAGCCCGGCGTCGACATCTATCGCCTGCAGAAGTTCCAGCGCTCCAACCAGTCGACCTGCATCACGCAGCGTCCGCTGGTGCGCGTCGGTGACATGATCAAGAAGGGCGACATCGTCGCCGACGGCCCGTCGACCGAGTTCGGCGAGCTCGCGCTCGGCCGCAACGTGCTCGTCGCGTTCATGCCGTGGAACGGCTACAACTTCGAGGACTCGATCCTGCTCTCGGAGAAGATCGTCTCGGAAGACATCTTCACCTCGATCCATATCGAGGAGTTCGAGGTCATGGCCCGCGACACCAAGCTCGGGCCGGAGGAGATCACGCGCGACATTCCAAACGTCTCGGAAGAGGCTTTGAAGAATCTCGACGAAGCCGGCATCGTCTATATCGGCGCGGAAGTGGCGGCGGGCGACATCCTCGTCGGCAAGATCACGCCCAAGGGCGAAAGCCCGATGACGCCGGAAGAGAAGCTGCTGCGCGCCATCTTCGGCGAGAAGGCCTCCGACGTCCGTGACACCTCGCTGCGGGTGCCGCCCGGCGTGCAGGGCACGATCGTGGAAGTGCGCGTGTTCAACCGCCACGGCGTCGACAAGGACGAGCGCGCTCAGGCGATCGAGCGCGAGGAAATCGAGCGTCTTGCCAAGGACCGCGACGACGAGCAGGCGATCCTGGACCGCAACACCTTCGCGCGTCTCGGTGACATCCTGAATGGCAAGACGGGTCTTGCCGGTCCCAAGGGCTTCAAGAAGGACACGGTCATCACCCGCGAGGGCATGTCCGAGTTCCCGCGTTCGCAGTGGTGGCTGTTCGCCACCGGCGACGACGCCCTGATGACCGAAATCGAGGCGATGCGGAAGCAGTACGACGAGTCGAAGAAGCGCCTCGAGCAGCGCTTCCTCGACAAGGTCGAGAAGCTGCAGCGCGGCGACGAGCTGCCTCCGGGCGTGATGAAGATGGTCAAGGTCTTCGTCGCGGTGAAGCGCAAGATCCAGCCGGGCGACAAGATGGCCGGCCGTCACGGCAACAAGGGCGTGGTTTCGCGCATCGTGGCTGCCGAGGACATGCCGTTCCTCGAGGACGGCACCCATGCCGACATCGTGCTGAACCCGCTCGGCGTGCCCTCGCGCATGAATGTCGGACAGATCCTGGAGACCCATCTGGGCTGGGCTGCCGCCGGTCTCGGCAAGCAGATCGGCGCGGCGCTCGACGCCTACAAGAAGTCGAACGACTACAAGGCGCTGCGGGCCTCGTTCGATGCCGTCTACGACGACAACGAGATCATCGCCTCGATGGACGAGGCCGAGCTCGTGGAGATGGGCCAGAACCTGCGCCGCGGCGTGCCTATGGCGACGCCGGTGTTCAACGGCGCCAAGGAAGCCGACATCGAGCGGCTTCTGGAGCAGGCGGGTCTACACTCGTCGGGTCAGTCGACGCTCTATGACGGGCGCACCGGCGAGCCTTTCGACCGCAAGGTGACGATGGGCTACATCTACATGCTCAAGCTGCACCATCTGGTCGACGACAAGATCCATGCGCGTTCGATCGGCCCGTACTCGCTCGTCACCCAGCAGCCGCTGGGCGGCAAGGCGCAGTTCGGCGGCCAGCGCTTCGGCGAGATGGAGGTCTGGGCGCTCGAAGCCTATGGCGCCGCCTACACGCTGCAGGAGATGCTGACCGTGAAGTCCGACGACGTCGCCGGCCGCACCAAGGTCTACGAGTCGATCGTGCGCGGTGAGGACAACTTCGAGGCCGGCATCCCCGAGAGCTTCAACGTGCTCGTCAAGGAAATGCGGTCGCTGGGCCTCAATGTCGAGCTGATCAGCAACAAGGTGAAGCCGGGCGAGTTGCCCCCGGCCGAAGCGGCCGAGTGAGCCGCGCGGCGCAAGCCCTGACGGGGCCGCGCCGGTTACGAGACAATGCCTGCGGCACTCACGCCGCAGGCCGATGACGATACAGGCCGGGCAGGGCGGTTTTCACCCCCGCCGGCGGCAGGAGATGGGCGATGAAGCAAGAGGTCATGAACCTTTTCGGCCAGCAGCCGGTGCAGCAGGCATTCGACGCGATCAAGATCTCGATCGCATCACCGGAAAAGATCCTGTCCTGGTCCTATGGCGAGATCAAAAAGCCTGAGACCATCAACTACCGGACCTTCAAGCCGGAGCGCGACGGCCTGTTCTGCGCCCGCATCTTCGGGCCGATCAAGGACTACGAGTGCCTGTGCGGCAAGTACAAGCGCATGAAGTTCAAGGGCGTCATCTGCGAGAAGTGTGGCGTCGAAGTCACGCTCGCCCGCGTTCGGCGCGAGCGCATGGGCCATATCGAACTTGCGGCCCCCGTCGCCCACATCTGGTTCCTGAAGTCGCTGCCCTCGCGCATCGGCCTCTTGATGGACATGCCGCTCAAGGATCTCGAGCGCATTCTCTATTTCGAGTCGTATGTGGTCATCGAGCCGGGCCTGACCCCGCTCAAGGACCGTCAGCTGCTGTCGGAAGAAGAGTATGTCCGCTGCCAGGAAGAGTATGGCGCCGATACCTTCACCGCCATGATCGGCGCGGAAGCCATCCGCGAGATGCTGCGCGCGCTCGACCTCGACCAGATCAACGCCGATCTCAAGCATGAGATTGCGACGACGACGTCGGAGCTGAAGCCCAAGAAGCTGATGAAGCGCCTCAAGATCATCGAGGCGTTCCAGCTCTCGGGCAACAAGCCGGAATGGATGGTCATGACCATCATCCCGGTGATCCCGCCCGATCTTCGCCCGCTCGTCCCGCTCGACGGCGGCCGGTTCGCAACGTCGGACCTGAACGACCTCTATCGCCGCGTCATCAACCGCAACAACCGCCTGAAGCGACTGATCGAGCTGCGCGCGCCCGACATCATCATCCGCAACGAGAAGCGGATGCTGCAGGAGTCGGTCGATGCGCTGTTCGACAACGGCCGTCGCGGCCGCGTCATCACGGGTGCCAACAAGCGCCCGCTGAAGTCGCTCGCCGACATGCTGAAGGGCAAGCAGGGCCGCTTCCGCCAGAACCTGCTCGGCAAGCGCGTCGATTATTCCGGCCGCTCGGTCATCGTCGTCGGCCCGGAGCTGAAGCTGCACCAGTGCGGCCTGCCCAAGAAGATGGCGCTCGAGCTGTTCAAGCCGTTCATCTATGCGCGCCTCGACGCGAAGGGCTACTCGACCACGGTCAAGCAGGCCAAGAAGCTCGTCGAGAAGGAGAAGCCCGAGGTCTGGGACATCCTGGACGAGGTCATCCGCGAGCATCCGGTGATGCTGAACCGCGCGCCGACGCTCCACCGCCTGGGCATCCAGGCCTTCGAGCCGACGCTGATCGAAGGCAAGGCGATCCAGCTTCATCCGCTGGTCTGCGCCGCCTTCAACGCCGACTTCGACGGCGACCAGATGGCCGTCCACGTCCCGCTGTCGCTGGAGGCGCAGCTGGAAGCGCGCGTCCTGATGATGTCGACCAACAACATCCTGCACCCGGCGAACGGCCTGCCGATCATCGTGCCGTCGCAGGACATCGTGCTGGGCCTGTACTACCTCTCGATCGTCTCGGACGGCGAGCCGGGCCAGGGCAAGATCTTCGGTGATTTCGGCGAGCTCGAATATGCGCTGCACGAGAAGGTCGTGACGCTGCATTCGAAGATCAAATACCGCTGGACCGGCATCGACCAGGACGGCAAGTCCTACACCAAGATCTACGACACCACGCCGGGCCGCGTGATCCTCTCGACCGCGCTGCCCAAGCACCCGAACATGACCTTCGACGTCAGCAACCGCCTGATGACGAAGAAGGAGATCTCGGGGATGATCGACGCCGTCTATCGCGGCTGCGGTCAGAAGGAATCCGTGATCTTCTGCGACCGGATCATGTCGCTGGGCTTCACCCACGCCTTCAAGGCCGGCATCTCCTTCGGCAAGGACGACATGGTCGTGCCGGAGAACAAGTGGGAGATCGTCGACACCACGCGCGCGCTCGCCAAGGATTACGAGCAGCAGTACCAGGACGGCCTGATCACCCAGGGTGAGAAGTACAACAAGGTCGTCGACGCCTGGGCGAAGTGCTCCGACAAGCTCGCGCAGGAGATGATGCTGCGCATCTCGACCGTGAAGAAGGACAAGAACGGTCGCGACCTGCCGATCAACTCGATCTACATGATGAGCCATTCGGGTGCGCGTGGTTCGCCGGCGCAGATGAAGCAGCTCGCGGCGATGCGCGGCCTGATGGCCAAGCCGTCGGGCGAGATCATCGAGTCGCCGATCATCTCGAACTTCAAGGAAGGCCTCGACGTTCTCGAGTACTTCAACTCGACCCACGGTGCCCGCAAGGGCCTGGCCGATACGGCGCTGAAGACAGCCAACTC
>NZ_JAUYTP010000008.1 GCF_030695125.1 Allobosea sp.
GCGACGGTCTTGGTGAAGCTCTTGGTCATGACGCTCATCCTCTGGCTGGGCGGCGATCCGTTCGCCGATGAATTGACCCTAGAGCCAGGCCCATCGGTGCGCTGTTCCCGCGGGAACAGGCCAGGACAGATCACGGTCCGATCTGTCGGTCACGAGTGGGAGCGGGATGGTCTTAGCGAGAGCGTGGGCGAACATTGGGCCTGCAAGTGCCGCGGTCTCGATGACGCCACTGGCGAGGAAGGCCCCGTCCGCGAGCTTGGCGGGAGCGCATCGCTCGTCAGAGAGGGCGCGCGGCAGGTCCGAAAATCGAGACGATGCTCGGCCTTTGGCGAGCGGGGCGGTCCACGCCTCGATCTGCGCGAACTGCGGCGCCTTCACGGGGTGTCGATCTCGGTTGCCGATGGTGATCAGGACGAGAAGCCAAGCGAATTGCGAAGGCCTTTCGCCGAGGGGCTGAACAGGTCGGCGATGAAAGCTTCAGCCTGAGCCCGGTTGGACGAGTTCACGCAGATGGCAGCCGAATAGAGCGTCTCGAGCGACAGTTCGTCGGGAAGGTAGCCCAGCAGTTCCACCCCCGGCTGGGAGATGATCTCGGTCGCCTGGGTGCAGCCAAGGGCGGGTTTTGCGTGCGTGGCAGCCAGCGCCGCCATCGCTGTGGCGCCGTTGGGATGAGGGCGGAGCGCCGATGCCAGACTTTCGGCAAGGCCGAGCCGTGCGAGCATCCCGGCGAAGTGGATGCCGGCGGTGGAACGCGCCAGATCCGGAACGTGGATCTCGGCCGCGTCCCGTAGCGCCGCGCTCAGCGCCGGCGCTGTCGTCACGTCGGGCCCTTCCTCTCCGCGGCGGATTGCGATCGCCGTCGGGACGACCCCGATATCGGCGACACTCCCGGCCATGACCGAGCCCTGGCGCGCGAGGTCGTCGATCAGGTCGCGCGTCAGAATGACGATGTCTGTCGGCCAGCCGGCCGAAAGCTTTTCGCGCATGGCGCCGACTGCGCCGAACTGGGCGCTCACCTTCATTCCCGTGCGGGCCTCGAAGGCCGGGGCTAGCGCCTTCACGAGGCCTTGGGCCGCGCCGCCGCTCAGCAGGACGATCGTGCTCACCTGTGTGTTCCTGTGCTGGGGGTCATAAGGCTCGCCGCCCGGCGTCGGCGGAGCGCGACGATCAGCGGCCAGACGAGAGAAGCGATGAAAAGCGCGAGCAGGATTGCCGAGATCGGCCGTTCGACGAAGATCATCGGGCTTCCCAACGAGAGCAACAGCGACTGCCGTAGCGAGGTTTCGAGCAGGGGCGCGAGAACGAGCGCCAGAACCAGCGGCGCACGCGGAATGTCGAGCTTCATCATCAGCCAGCCGACGATGCCGAACAGGAGCGCGATCACGACCGGGAACATGCTCTGCGTGCTGGACCAGGCGCCGAGCAACGAGATCGCCAGGATTCCCGGAGCGAGGTAGCCGTAGGGCACGCGCAGGAGCGAGGCGAAGACGGGCGCCAGCGGCAGGTTGATGACCAGCAGCACGAGGTTGCCGATGAACAGGCTCGCCATCAGGCCCCAGACCAGGTCGGGCTGCTCCGTCATCAGGCCGGGGCCGGGGCGGATGCCGAACAGGATCAGCGCAGCCAGCAGCACGGCCGTGCTCGACGAGCCGGGAATGCCGAGCGCCAGCATCGGAGCGAGCGCCCCCTGCGCCGCGGCGTTGTTGGCGGCTTCTGAAGCCGCCACACCGTCGATCGCGCCATGGCCGAACCGCTCCGGCTTGCGGCTGAGCTTGCGCTCGACGACATAGGCCATCATCGACGCGATGGTCGGTCCGGCGCCGGGCATCGTACCGACGACGAAGCCGACGACCGTTCCGCGCAGGATCGCGAGGCGGCTATCAGCCCATTCCTGGCCGGTCAGCCACATGTCGCGCAGCCGCGTCCGGATCGTCTGCATGCCGTCCAGCCGCTCCAGCGAGGACAGCACTTCGGCGATGCCGAAGATGCCGATCGCCACAGGCAGGAACTCGACGCCTTCGAGCAAGCTTGGCTGTCCGAAGGTCAGTCGCGGCAGGCCGACGATCGGATCGACGCCGACCTGCGAGATCATCAGGCCCAGCGTCGCGGCCAGCAGCGCCTTGACTGGCGAGACGCCGCCGAGGCTCGCTGTCGCGGTGATGCCGAGTGCGGCGAGCAGGAAGTATTCCGGCGAGGAGAATTTCAGAGCGAAGGCGCTCAGCGCCGGCGCGATGAAGACGAGCGCGACGGCCGAGACGATACCGGCGAAAAACGATCCGAGTGCCGCGACGCTGAGCGCGGCGCCGGCGCGTCCCTTGCGGGCCAGTTGATGGCCGTCGATGGCGGTGAGAAGGCTGGAAGACTCGCCGGGCACGTTGACCAGCACCGAGGTCAGCGTGCCCCCGTACATTCCGCCGTACATGATCCCGGCGAGCATGATGACGCCCGAGACTGGCTCCATGCCGTAGGTGAAAGGCAACAGCAGCGCCATGCCGGCGGCCGGACCGATGCCGGGCAGCGCGCCGATGATCTGGCCAAGGACGACGCCGATGATCAGGAAGCCGAGATTGCGCGGCGTCGTGGCGACGGAGAAACCCTGCCAGAGCAGGTCGAGGCTTTCCATCGGAGCGTTTTCCTGCCGGGGAGCGCTAGAAGCCGAGGACGCCGCGGGGAAGCGCCATCCCGAGCCATCGGACGAAGATGAGATAGGCGAGCCCGGTCGTGACGCAGACGGCGATCAGGCTCTGCGGCACAGGCTGCCGCAGTGCGACGACCGTCACGAACAGCAGCACGGCACCGACCGTCGGGATCATGCCCATCACGGGCGACAACGCCGGGAACGCGAGGGTCGCGACGAACACCAGTCCGAGTCGCAGCAGGATTGGCGTAGGCGGCCAATCGATCGCCTCGAACCGGCCGCTCGCCGCCTGGATGACGAGCAGGACGGAGAGGATCGCTCCGGCGATCGCTATCAGGGTGGGGAAGAAGGCCGGGCCGGCGGTGAAGCCGTCCCAGAAACCCATGCCCCAGGTGCCTGCGACCATCACGGTCGCGAGGACCATCATGGTCAGGCCGGGCGCCGCATGCGCGAAGCGGTTCATGGAACGAGCCTCATCGCTCGCAGCGCCCGCAGCCTCACTTGGCCAGACCGACGTCGCGCATCAGGTCGCCATAGAGCTTGGTGAGTTCGCCATGGCGCTGCTTGATGCGATCGAGGCCGTAATACTCGCTCGACTGCATCTTCGCCTTGACCGAGTTCTTCCAGGCGTCGGTCGCTACGACCTTGCGCATGATGTCGTCCCACCAGATCGCCACCTGCGGGTCGGTGTTCGGCGGCAGCGCGATCCCCCAGGACTGGCCGAAGACGATATCGAAGCCCTGCTCCCTGGCCGTCGGCACGTCCTTGTACTCGGGTTCGGTGCGGCGTGCGGCGGCCAGAACAGCCAACGCCTTGGCTTTGCCGCTGCTGATGAGCGGCACGCCCTCTTCGAGCGTCGCGAAGACGCCCTCGACATTGCCGCCGAGGAAGGTCGAGATCGCGACCGAGCCGCCGTCGAACGGCACATAGGTCAACTGGACTCCACCCGCCTTCATCAGCAGCGCGGTGGCGAGATGGTCGGTGCCGCCCGCCAGCGCCCCGGCGATGCGGACGCCGCGGGGCTTGGCCTTGGCCGCGGCCATGAAGTCCCCGAGCGACTTGAAGGGCGCGTTCGGCTGAACCAGGAAGACGAGGTCCGACTGGATGAAATCCGCCACCGGCACGACGCGATCGATGATCGCGGGCGTCCCCTGCATCATCGGGGTGGTGAAGCTCGACTGGTTCAGCGTCAGCACGAGGTTTTCATCGCCCGGACGCCCGACGACATAGTTGTAGCTGACGGACCCCGCTCCACCCGGCCGGTTCTGGATGACGATCGGGACCTTCGTGATGCCGGCCTCGGCGATGATCTTGGCCACCGAGCGCATGATCACATCGGGCGATCCGCCCGGGCTCGCGCCCACCGAAATGTCGATCGGGCCACTCGGCTGCTTGCCCTGGGCCAGCGCCTGCCCATGGGTGCCGAGGCCCAGCACCAACACGGCGGCGAGAGCGGCGATGCCGCGGCGCGACAAGCCCGCCTGCTGCGGAACGGTTTTCATGGCGTCTTCTCCCCTGAGAGATTGATTCAGGCCGTGCCGTGCGAGCGGCATGGAGTTCTCTCTGAGCCAAATCTGTGTTGATCGCGCCGGTTTGACAATCACGCAATGCTGTCGTCAGCTTTGCGCATCCTGCAAAGCTGATCGCAATCGAGGCGCCGAGATGGGCCGTTCGCGTATCGTTGGGGCCCTGCCACGCCTTCCGCTCGAAGTGCTCCGGCATGTCGTGCTGATCGCCGAATGCGGCTCGACGGTCGGAGCTGCGCAGATCGTCAACATGACGTCCTCGTCGCTCAGCCGAAAGATCGCGCAGCTCGAACACGATCTTGGCGTACCCCTGTTCGAGCGCCATTCGCGCGGCATGCGTCCCACCGATGCCGGGCAATTGGTGGCGGATGCGGCACGGCAGATCCTGGCGCGCATGGACCGGCTGGCCAGCGACATTGGCGATGTCGACGAGATGGGGCGCGGACTGGTCAGGATCTACGCCTCCCAGGCACTGGTGGAGTACTTCCTGATGCCGCATGTGGCGCGGATGGCGGTTCGCTATCCGCAGGTGAAGATCGAATTGCAGGTCGGGGCAGGGCGACAGGCCGAGCGGGCCCTGATCGACGAGAGCGCCGATTTTGCGCTGATCCTGACCGTGCCACGCCATCCCGAGATCGAGATCGTCGCGGAGCGCGCCAACCGCATCGTCGCCATCGTCAGCCCGGCCCATCCGGCCGCCGAACGCGGCCGGATCACGGTCGCCGAGGTGCTGGCACAGCCTTTTGCGGCGCTGCCACCGAGCTATTCCAGTCGTGCGGCGTTCAACACCCTCGCGCCCGAGGCGCTGCTCGGCGTGCAGCCCCAGTTCACCGCCAATTCGATTGCCGCACTCAAGGCCTATGCGCTCGCCGGGCTCGGGGTGGCCATCGTCCCCGAATTGACCGTTGGCGATGCCCCCGGTGAACAGGGTCTGGTCCTGATCGAAATCGCCGGCGCGGAGCGAACGGACACCCGCATGTGCCTCTGCCGACGCCAGTCGCGCATGTTGGGAAACGCAGCGAGCCGGCTGCTTGATGATTTCATCTCCGCTTTTGGATCTCGCGGGCCGTAGGAAGGCCACCAGGGTTCTTTGGAGGGGAGGGAGAGGCTTTTGCGCATGCCGCAGTCCCACGAGCTTGCGACTCCTTCCGATCTTGACTTGTATTGGATTTGTATCTTTCATGCGGCTTCCTCATCCGGGATGCGCGCGTGATCCGCTACCAGGAAATCGCCGAAAGCCTCGAACGCGGCCTCGCGGCCGGCGGCGGCGGCGCCCGTGCGGTGCCCTCCGAGCATGACCTCTGCGAGCGCTACGGCGCGAGCCGCACCACCATCCGCGCCGCGCTGAAGCAGCTTCAGGAGCGCGGGCTGATCGAGCGCCGCCAGGGCCAGGGCACCTTCTACCGCCCCCGCCACATCGCCAAGCATCTCGGCAGCCTCGTCGATTTCCACACCGAGGCGCGCATGGCCGGCCGCGTGCCGACCACGCGTGTGCTGTCGCTCCGCGCCCGCCCGGCCACCGCCGACGAGGCGGCGCTGTTCGGGCCGGCTGCCGCGGCCGGCCTCGTCGACCTCACCCGCCTGCGCGGCCTCGACGATCAGCCCGTCGTGCTGCAGCGCTCGCGCCTGGGGCTCGCGACGCTGGGCGAGACGCGCGCCGCCGATCTCGAGAACGCCTCGCTCTATCGCTATCTCGCCGAGTGCCGCGGGGTGCAGGTCGCCACCGTCGAGGAGACGCTGGAGCCCTGGTCCGTCAGCGCCGAGGAGGCCGGTCCGCTGGCGATCGCGCCGGGCACGGCGGTGTTTCGGTCCCAGCGCGTGGCGCGGGACGCGAATGGCGCGGTGGTCGAGGTCAGCGACAACCTGATCCGCGGCGACATCTACCGCTTCACCATCCATCGCGACGTCACGGACGCGGCCCCGGGAGCCACCGCATGAGCGTCGTCCTCGCCTGCGATCTCGGCGGCACCAGTTTCCGCGCCGCGCTGATCGACGAAACCGGCACGACCCGCGCCCAGGCCATGATCCTCGGCCCGACCGCGATCGACCGCATGGGCTGGTCGGAGATCGACGCGACCGCCTGGTGGCGCATCCTCGTCGAGGCGGCCGGACAGCTCGCGCAGGCCGAGCCGGACCTGTTTGGCGAGATCGAGGCCATCGCGATCTGCGGCGTCACCCGCACGCAGGTTTTCCTCGGCCGAGACGGGCGCCAGTTGCGCCCGGCGATGACCTGGAAGGACACGCGCTCGGAGGCCGCAGCAGGGCGGTTACGCGAGCGGCTGGGCGACCATCCCGAGGCGCAGCGCATCAACGCCTTTCATCCGCTGGCGCGCCTCGCCTGGCTGCGGGAGGAGGAAGAGGCCTGCTTCCGGGCGCTCGCCTGCGTGCTCGAGCCCAAGGACTATCTGAACGCCCGTCTGACCAGCCAGCACGCGGGCGACCCCGTCTCGATGGCACGGCTGCTGGCCTCCCGCGAGGCCGTCGGTGGCGTCGATCCCTTCGACGCGATCGGGCTTGCCTCCGGCATCCTGCCGCCCATGCTGGAGCCCTGCGACACAGTCGGGCCCGTGCAGTCGGGCTTGCCCGCGCCGCTCGACAGGCTGGCCGGCGTGCCCGTGTTCTGCTCGTCGAGCGACACCTGGGTCGCGGTGGCGGGGCTCGGTGCGCTGCGGCCGGGCTATGCCTACAACATCTCCGGCACCACGGAGGTGCTGGGCGCCGTCGGCCTGGAGCCGGTCGAGGCCGAGGGCCTGCTGAGCGTGGACTGGCGCGGCCTCTGGCAGATCGGCGGGCCGAGCCAGAACGGGGCCGACACGGTGTCCTGGCTGCTCTCGCTGCTGGCGCGGGAGGGCGCGGATCAGGGCTCCACCGGCCAGCGCATTGATGCGCTTTTGGCCGGGCGCCGGCATCCGCAGCCGCTGATCTTCCTGCCCTATCTCCAGGGCGAGCGCGTGCCCTACTGGAATCCCGCCCTGCGCGGGGCGATCCTCGGGCTCGGCCGCCAGCATGGCGCGACCGACCTGGCCTATGCGGTGCTGGAGGGCGTCGCCTTCCTGAACCGGATCGTGCTGGAGCGGGCCGAAGCCGCACTCGGAGCGCCGGTCGGCGAGATCCGCTTCGGCGGCGGCGCCGCGGCCAATCCGGTCTGGAGCCAGATCAAGGCGGATATCTGCGGGCGGCCCGTGGTCGTCGGCGCCTCCGGGGAGCCAGGCCTGCTCGGCGCCGCGATCGTCGCCTGGACCGGGCTCGGCCGCTTCGCCTCGCTGGCGCAGGCCCAGGAGGCGCTGGTGCGGCCGGCGCGGCGTTTCACGCCAGAGCCCTCGCGCCGGGCCGCCTATGGGGCGCTGTATGCGCTTTACCGGCGCAGCGAGGCGGCGCTCGCCCCGCTCTCCGCCGACCTCGCCTCGCTCTCGCGCAGCGCCGGCGCCCTGCCCGGCATCCACGCCGCGCCCCTGACCGCCAGCAAGGACTGACCGCCCATGAAGACCCTCGTCCAGACCGATTTCGGCCGCGACCACCTGCTGATCGGCTGTGTCCACACGCTCGCCCTGCCCGGCACCCCGCTCTATGACCGCAGCGGTGGCATGCGGAAGATCGTCAAGCAGGCGAAGGAAGAGGCGAAGATCCTCGAGGAGGCCGGCTTCCACGCACTGCTCTACACCAATGAATCCGACATGCCCTATGAGGCGAACATGCCGATCGAGGTCGTCGCCGCGATGACCGAGGTGATCGCCGAATGCCAGGCGCAGACCACGCTGCCGCACGGCGTCAACATGCTGATCGACCCGCCCGCCTCGATCGCGGTGGCCCATGCCACGGGCGGGCGCTTCGTGCGGGCCTTCCTGACCGGCGGACTCGTCGGCGACATCGGCATGATGACGCCGGACGGCGCGAGGGCGCTGCGTCTGCGCGCAAATCTCGGCGCCGAGCACATCCGGATCATCTGCAACGTCACGCCGGGCTTCTCGATCAACCTCGACACCCGCCCCGTCGAGCAGAAGGCCTCGGGCGCGGTCTTCATCGGGCTCGCCGACATCGTCTGCGTCGGCGGCCCGGCCGCCGGCAAGGAGGCCGACATCGCGGTGATCGAAAGCGTCGCCCGGCAGGTGCCCGACACGCCCGTCGCGGTCGGTACCGGCGTGGCCGAGGAGAACATCGCGCGGCTGGCGGAGGTCGCCGAGCTCTTCATCGTCGGCACCTCGATCAAATACGACCGCCAGACACTGAACCCGGTCGAGCCGCGCCGCGCCCAGGCGCTGGTGCGCGCCTATGAAAACCGGAAGGCGGCCTGAAGCCATGGCGGGACCGGTCACGCTCGTCACGGGCGCTTCGGGCGGCATCGGCGGCGCGCTCGCTGCGATGCTGGCGCAACAGGGCCACCGGCTGGTGCTGTCGGGGCTCGACCAGAGCGGGCTCGACGCGCTGGCTCAGGACCTCATCGAACAGGGCGCCAGCGTCGCGACGCTCGCCGGCGATGTCCGCGAGCGCGACCTCGCCCAGGCCTGCGTCGATCTCGCGGTCGAGCGTTTCGGCCGGCTCGACCATCTCGTGACGGGGGCTGGTGCGTCGCGCCCCGTCCCGATGGTCGAGATGGACGATGACGAGTGGGACCGGCTCGTCGACATCAATCTCTCGGCGGTGTTCCGCATCTCGAAGGCGGCCGCGCGCCAGATGATCGGCCAGGGCGAAGGCGGCACCATCGTCCACATCTCCTCGATCGCCCATGCCAATGGCGGGGCCAATCTCGCCTATGGCTCGGCCAAGGGCGGCGTCGCGACCCTCACCTACGGCATGGCCCAGCAGCTCGGCCCGCATGGGATTCGCGTGAATGCGGTTGCGCCCGGCATCATCGATACGCCTATGGTACGCGGCGGCTTCGCGCAGCAGTTCGACGCGCTGGTCGCCGGTGCGGCCCTGCGCACGCCGCTTGGACGTTTGGGACGACCTGAGGATGTCGCTGCCGTGATCGCCTTCCTGCTTTCGCCCTCGGCTGCCTTCGTGACCGGGGCGCTGATCCCGATCACCGGCGGCATCGAGATCCTCTCCCCGATCTCGACCATCGCGAAGGGGGCCTGAGGCATGGGCAGGCTCGATGTTCGCGAGGTGATCGGGCGCTACGGCACGGCCATCGCCGGGCTCGCGCTGGTCCTGTTCTTCCTGCTCTTCGCGCCGAATTTCGCCAGCACGATGAACATCATCAACGTGCTCAAGGATACGAGCTTCCTCGCCATCCTGGCGCTGGGCTTCGCGCTCGCCTTCACGGTCGCAGAGCTCGACCTTTCGATCGCCGAGATGGCGAGCCTGGCGGCGGTGGTCTGCGGCTGGATGGTGCATTCGCAATATCCGCCCGTCGTCGCCTTCGGGGCCGCCATCGCGGTCGGCATCGTGCTCGGCAGCCTCAACGGCTATGGCGTCACGGTGCTGCGCATCCCCTCGCTGATCATGACGCTGGGCACGGCGGCCATCGCCAAGGGGCTCGCCTTCATGATCACCCAGGGCGTCGCCTTCACCGGGCGCTGGCCCGTGAGCTTCACCGGTCAGGCGCGCGGCTACAGCTTCGGCATTCCCAATCTCGTGCTCTGGATGACCGGCGCGACGCTGTTTGCCTGGATCCTGGTGAAATGGACCCGCACCGGCGCGCATATGGTCGCGACCGGCGAGGCGGACGAGGCGGCAAGGCTCGCCGGCATCGCCACGGCGCGGATGAAGCGCATCGGCCTGCTGCTGGCGGGCGTCTTCGCCGGGCTGATGGCGGTGCTGCTCGCCGCCAACCTGTCCTCGGCGGCGCCCAACATGGCGGGCGACTACCTGCTCTACGCCATCGCCGCCGTGCTGCTCGGCATGACCATGTTCGAGCCCGGCAAGCCCAACATCGCCGGCACGGTCTTCGCGGCGCTGGTGCTGAAGGTACTCGGCAACGGCTTGGTCCTGCTCGGCGCGCCCTATTACATCCAGGACATCGTGCTCGGCGTCATCATCATCGGCTCGGTCGCCTTCTCGGCCAGCGCGATGAAGAAGGCGGCTTTCAAGGTCTGAGAACCACCACAAGAACGAGGGGAGAGGTCACATGTTCGGATTGAGGAAGATGCTGCTGGCTGCGGTCGCGATGGTCGCGCTGGGTTCGCAGGCGCAGGCCTTCGAGGTCGGGATCATCGGCTTCCAGTTCTCGTCGGAGACGCATGCCCGCGTCGCCAACGCCGCCGCCGCCGCCGCCAAGGCCAAGGGCTGGGGCGTGACGCTGCTGAACTCGGAGGGCGCGCTGCCCAAGCATGCCGAGCAGTTCGACGCGCTGATCGCCAAGAAGGTCGATGCCATCATCATCGCCATGGGCAAGCCGGTCGAGGCCGACGCCCAGTTCAAGGCGGCCAAGGACGCCAAGATCCCTGTCATCACCGTGCAGTCGGGGTCGAGCCCGCATGCGCTCTTCGACATCCAGACCAACGAGTACAAGGTCGGCGCGGATGCGGCGCTCTATCTGCTCGGCCAACTCGGCTACCAGGGCAACATCGTCACCGCCCGCTTCGACCTCAACGTCGCCTCGCGCATCCGCGGCCGCATCCTCGACGCGGTGCTGGCCGAGAACCAGGCGGTGAAGGAGGTCGGCAAGTTCTCGATGGCGCGCACCCAGAGCTGGCGCGACGACGTCCGGGCCGGCATGCAGGCGCTGCTGCTGCAGAACCAGGGCAAGATCAACGGCATCTGGGCCTCCTTCGACGGGCAGGCCTACATCATCGACGATCTGCTGCAGGCCCAAGGCGTCAAGAAGGGCCAGATCCCGCTCGTCTCGGTCGATGGCGGCAAGGAAACCTATGCCCGCATCGCCGACCCCGCCTCGACCTTCCTGGCGACCGTGGCCATCCCCTTCGAGGCGATGGGCAAGCAGGCGGTCGACGCGATCCAGACCATCGTCGTCGAGAAGAAGCCGAAGGAAACCGTCACCAGCGGGCCCTATCTCTTCACGGAGGCCGTGCTGGTCGACAAGACCAACGTCCAGCAGTTCCTGAAGTGAACCCATGCGCGTCATGCTCGGGCGAAGACCCGAGCATCTCGGAAACCAGTGCCTTCTCGGCATGAGATTCTCGGGTCGGAGCTGCGCTCCGCCCGAGAATGGCGCCGCGTTGCACCGTAGCCGGACGGACAGATCATGACCGATCCCACCCCCCTTCTCTCCCTGCGCGGCATCGGCAAGGCCTACGGCCCCGTCGTCGCCGTGCGCGAGGTCGATCTCGACATCTTCACCGGCGAGGTCGTCGCGATCTGCGGCGACAACGGCGCCGGCAAGTCGAGCCTGATCAAGGTGATCTCGGGCGCCGAGGAGCCGACCTCGGGGTCGATCAGCATGCGCGGTCAGCCGGTTGCCTTCGGCTCGCCGCATGACGCGCTGGAGCATGGCGTCGCCACGATCTACCAGGATCTCGCGCTCGCGCCGCGGCTCTCCATCGCCCAGAACGTGTTCATGGGCTCGGAGCTGACGAGGCCGCTGCTGCTACCCTTCCTGCGCGTGCTCGATAAGAAGCGCATGATCGCGGAATCGCAGCGCTACCTCTCGCAGCTTTCGGCCGCCGTCACCGACATGACGCGCCCGGTCGAGCGGCTCTCGGGCGGCCAGCGCCAGGCGGTCGCGATCTCGCGCGCCCTGCGCTGGAACGCCGAGATCATCATCATGGACGAGCCGACGGCGGCGCTCGGCGTCAAGGAAAGCGCGCTGGTGCTCGACCTCATCCGCAAGCTCAAGGCCGATGGGCGCACCGTCATCCTGATCAGCCACAACATGCGCGACGTGGTCGCGCTCGCCGACCGGGTCGTGATCATGGGGGCCGGCCGCAAATATGTCGACCGGCCGATCGGCGATCTCAAGGCCGACGACATCGCCCATCTGATCATGGCCGGCAACGCGAAGGCGGCGTGACGATGTCGATGCGACCCACACGAGCCCTCATCCTGAGGAGCCGCGAAGCGGCGTCTCGAAGGATGGTTCAGGAGGCTCTGGAAGCATCTGGAGCATCCTTCGAGACGCAGGCTGTGCCTGCTCCTCAGGATGA
Organism: Allobosea sp.; assembly: GCF_030695125.1. Classification (GTDB taxonomy): domain Bacteria; phylum Pseudomonadota; class Alphaproteobacteria; order Rhizobiales; family Beijerinckiaceae; genus Allobosea. Next base: position 12,207 of record NZ_JAUYTP010000008.1, read on the forward strand.
GGGCTGAGACATGCGCGAAGCCATCGTCATCGACACCGACCCCGGCCAGGACGACGCCGTCGCGCTGCTGCTCGCCTTCGCGTCGCGCGACCAACTCGACCTGCGCGCCATCACCACGGTGGCCGGCAATGTCCCGGTGGCGCAGACCTCCGCCAACGCCCTGCGCATCCGCGACCTCGCCGGGTCCGCGGCGGCGGCCGTCCCCGTCCATGCCGGCGCTGAGGGGCCGCTGCTCTTCCCGCTGGAGACGGCCGAATTCGTCTGCGGCCCCGACGGGCTCGCCGGCGCCGACCTGCCCCCGCCCAAGAGCGCAGCCGCGCCGGGCCATGCGGTCGAGGCGATCATCGCGCTCTGCCGCGCCGCGCCGGACGACGGCATCACGCTGTGCCCGCTCGGGCCGCTGACCAATCTGGCGCTCGCTGTCCGGCTCGCGCCCGACATCCTGCCCAAGGTGAAGCGCATCGTACTGATGGGCGGGGCGCTGGGGCTCGGCAACATGACGCCGGCGGCCGAGTTCAACGTTCATGTCGATCCGCATGCGGCGGCGATCGTCTTCGGCTGTGGCGCACCGATCGTGATGATCGGGCTCGGCGTCACGCTGCAGGCGATCGCCAGCCATGAGCAGGTCGCGCGGATCGGCGCGCTCGGCACGGCCAGCGGCCGGGCCGTCCACGGCATGCTGACGCGCCCGCGCCCGGGCGGGCTCGGCACGGCCGGCCACCCGATGCACGACCCCTGCGTCATCGCCTTCCAGCTCTGGCCGGAGCTGTTTGCGGGGCGCGACTGTCACGTCGAGATCGAGACCGGCGCAGGCTCCCTGCGCGGCCGCACGACGATCGACTGGAACGGCCGGCTGAAGCGCCAGCCCAACGCCCATGTCGTCGCCACCGTCGAGGCGACAGAGCTGTTCGAGCGGATGATCGAACGCCTCGCCACCCTGCCCTGACCGCCGTCGAGGATCAGCCATGCCCCATCTGGTCGAGGAATTGCGCGCCGAGGCGGACGCCGCCATCGCCGCGATGCGCGCAGCGGCCCTGGCCGCCCGGCAGATCCATGCCGGCGCCGAACTGATGCGCCACATGCTGACGACGGCGCGCAAGGTCAAGGACAGGCCGAAGGCGGAGGCCGTCGAGACCGTGGTGCGCGAATGGATGGACGCCTGGAATCTCGACCGGCACGACTGGCCGCACATCGCGCGTGAGATGGAGGCCTTCACCGCCGCCTTCCATGACTACGCCAATGATCCCTCCGACGCCCATGATGCGCGGCTGCGCGAGGCCTGCGCCGCCCTCGATGCGGCCCTGGCGAAGCAGGACACCTCGATTTCGGAGCAGATGGCCTTCCGCTCGCAATGTGCGCATGGCTGGTGGGAACTGGTCGCGCCGACGCCGACCGATCTCCCTGGAAAAAAGCCACGCCCATCGGTGCCACAGCCCGGACCCGGTCAACCATTCTGGCAAGCGGGCTGCGCCGATTTTTGCAGATGACGGCCGTCGAATCGGCGCTCGCAGTGATGAAGCTGGCTAGGGGGACTCCCCAACCCCCGAGATGGCGTTTGGCGGCGCGCCTCACCGCGCAAGAGTTCACCTGACGAGACCCATTCCTGCCGCGCCCCAACGCCTGGCTATGAGTTCGGTTGTGACGTCAGCCGTACGGCCGCGGCTTCGGCATCCAGAGAAAGCCGCGTCACGGAAAAGACATGGGCCTGGCTCGCCGCCATCTGCGTCCGGTCGCGAACATCGGCCAGGAACCGGTCGAAATAGGTCAGCGGCTCGGCGCTCGCGTCGATATGGCGCGTGCCCTCATGGTTGGAGAGGAAGACATGGTCCGTGCCGGGGCGGCCGGCGATGTCGAGATATTTGCGAAGCTCGATGAAGCCCTTGGTGCCGAGCAGCGTCAGCCGCCCGTCACCCCAGCTCGGCAGGCTGTCGGGCGTGAACCAGTCGACGCGGATATAGCCGGTCGCCTTCTCGCTGCGCAGCAGGATCTCGCCGAAATCGGAGAAGTCGGGGACATCGGGCATGGCATGATTGGCGGTGCTGCTGGCGACGATGTCCGCCGTGGGCGCTCCTGTGTAGAACAGGAACTGGTCGATCTGGTGCGAGGCGATGTCGATGAGGATGCCGCCATAGGCCGCGCGATCGAAGAACCAGGCCGGGCGGATCGCCCGGTTCAGCCGGTGCGGCCCCAGGCCGACGGTGTTGACGACCTCGCCGATGGCCCCCTCCGCCACCAGCTTCGCGGCGATCTCCGAGGCGCGCACGATGAAGCGCTCTGAAAAGCAGATCGAAAAGATCCGCCCGGTCCGCGCGACACACTCCATCACGTCGGCGAGCTGCTCGGGTGTCGTCAGCCCGGGCTTGTCGACCATCACGTCCTTGCCATTGGCCATGGCGCGCAAGGCGATGCCGGCCCGGTCGCGCGGGATCGCCGCGCAGCAGATGATGTCGATCGTGGGATCGTCGAGCAGGCGCTCGCGCTCCAGCGGGCGCAGATATGGGAAGCGTTCCTGGAAGCCTTCGAGCACGCGTGGGTCAGAGGTCCGCGGGCAATAGCCGGCGCATTCCGCCCCGGCCGCGATCAATTCCGCGACCATGTGGTAGATGTGCCGGTGGTCGAGACCGATGGCGGCAAAACGCAGCATGTCGTTCGCCCTCAACCCGTCGCGACGGTGACGCGGCCGGAGCTTTGCCCGGCGGCGATCAGCGCGTCGATCAGACGATGGACCCGGAGTGCGTTCTCGCCGGTGATGCGTGGCGGACGCTTCTGCCGGATGGCCTCGGCGAAATCGGCCATCACCGCCCGGTGATAATCATGCGGGAAGGCCATCGGATCGGCGCCCGTACCGCCCGCACTTTTGTCGGCCTCGATGGTGGTGCGCGTGCCGTCATGCCAGGCGATATCGAGCGCGGTGCCGACCAGCGAGGCCGTCGCATGGCGGCAGATCAGCTCGATCCGCTCGGGGAAGCCCGGATAGGCGGCCGTCGTCGCATCGATGGTGCCGACCGCGCCATTGGCGAAGCGCACCGCCGCGCAGACCATGTCCTCGGTCTCCATCGCGTGGACCGGGCTGGTCAGGGCGTAGCCGCCGACTTCGGTGATGGGACCGGCCAGGCTCAGCATCAGGTCGAGCGTGTGGATGCCCTGCGAGAGCATCACGCCGCCGCCATCGCGCGCGAAGCTGCCGCGGCCGGGCTCGTCGTAATAGGATTGCGGCCGCCAGAGCCGGATCACGGTCGAACAGCCGACGATCTCGCCCATGCGGCCGGACGTGAGATGCTCCGCCAGCGCGACGGCCGCCGGCTTGAAGCGATGCTGCAGCACGATGCCGAGCGTCACCCCGGCGGCGCGGCAGGTCGCGACCAGCTCCTGCGACCGGGCGGTGGTGATGTCGAGCGGCTTTTCCAGCAGGATGTGCTTGCCCGCCTGGGCGCAGCGCCGGGCGATGTCGAGATGGGTGTTGGCGGGGGTGAGCACCAGCATCGCCTCGACGGACTCGTCCGCCAGCAGGGCGTCGAGATCGTCGCAGAGCGGGAAGGGGAAGCGCGCGCCGAAGGCCGCCCGCCGTTCGGCGCTCGGGCTATAGGCGCCGACGACCTCGACCTCGTCCTGCAGATCGACGAGGCCCCGGGCATGGGGCGTCACGGCCATGCCGAGCCCGATGATCCCGATGCACAGCCTGCTCATGCTCTCACTCCGCCATTCAGGGGCCGAGCCAGCGCAGCGGCGCCAGCGTCAGCGACGGCACATAGGTCACCAGCATCAGCACGGTCACCAGCGCCAGGATGAAGGGCAGGATCGCCCGGAAGACCTCGACCACATTGGCCCGGCCGACGCGGGCCGTGGTGAAGACCAGCACGCCCAAAGGCGGCGTCAGCGCGCCGATGACGAGGTTCATCACGAGGACAATGCCGAACTGGATCGGGTCGACGCCCGCTGACACGACGAGTGGCACAAGGATCGGGACGAGGATGACCATCGCCGCGATCATCTCCATGAATAGCCCGACGACGAGCAGCAGCAGGTTGATCAGCAGCAGCAGGACGATAGGGCTGTCGATATAGGCGCTCATCGCGGCGGCGATCTTCTGCGGAACCTGTTCGGCCGCGAGCACCCAGGCGAAGGGCGAGGCGGCCGCGATGATGACGACGATCGACACCGTGTCGAAGGTCGATTCGCGCACCGCCTCGTAGAAGCCGTGCCCGCTTAGGCAGCGATAGAACAGCAGCCCGCAGAGGATGGCGTAGACCAGCGCGATGGCGCCGGCTTCGGTGGCGGTGAAGATGCCGAAGCGCACGCCGCCGACAATCAGCAACGGCAGCAGCAGCGCCGGAATCGCGGTCGCCGCCGCTCGCCCGCGTGCGCCCCAGGAGGCCGGGGCGATGGCGCCGCCATAGCCCTTCACCCGCGACACGACATAGACGACGAGGATCAGCGAAGCCGCCGCCATCAGCCCCGGAATAATCGTGGCGACGAAGAGCGCGCCGACCGAAACCGAGGCCAGCGCCGCATAGATGATCAGCCCGAGGCTGGGCGGAATGAGGTTCGCCAGGGTCGAGGAGGCACTCGTCAGGGCGCAGCTGAAGGCACGGGGATAGCCGTGCTTCTCCATCTCCGGCACCATCAGCTTGGCGATGGCGGAGGCGTCGGCGGTGGAGGAGCCGGAGACGCCCGCAAGCAGCGTGTTGGTGACGACATTGGCCTGCCCGAGCCCGCCGCGGAAATGCCCGACCAGGCTCGTCGCCAGCGCCACCAGCCGCGTGGTGATGCCGCCGACATTCATCACGGCAGCCGCCATGATGAAGAAGGGGATTGCGAGCAGGGTGAAGGAGTTCAGCGAGGACGCCATGTTCTGCGGCACGATGACCAGCATGATGTCGCCCAGCGGCGCGAAGGCGGCGAAGGCGCCGAAGGCGAGTGCGAAGGCGATTGGCACCTCCAGCAGCACGAGCAGCCCCGCCACCAGCATCAGCGCGGTCGGGCTGCCGGCCTCCTGCCAGACCAGCGCCGCGCCATGGCGGACCGCGAGATAGATCGCGCCGCCCGCCACGACCGCAAGCAGGCCCGACAGCTGCGGCAGGCCCCCGGCCGGGCGGATCAGATAGACGAGGTTCAACGCGCCCCCGACGGCGATGGCGATGAACAGATAGGAGAGCGGCCACTGCATCGCCGGCGAGACCTGAATCGCGCGCCCGGCGAAGTCGATGCCATGGACGACCATCATGACGCTGGTGGCCGCGATCATCGCCGCGACGAAGCCCGCATGGAGGCGCTGCAGCGGCGCCGGCAGATAGCGGCTGACGAGGTCGATGGCGATATGGGCATGCCGGCCGACGGCGAGCGCCATGCCCAGGAACACGGCCCAGGTGAACAGCCAGATCGAGACCTCTTCCGGCCAGGGCAAGGCGGCATCCAGCACGTAGCGACAGAACACCTGCAGCACCGCGACCGACGCCGACCCGAGCATCAACGTCACGCACAGCGCCTCGAACGCCTTGTCGAAGCCGAGCAAGAACCGGGCGGACGCATCGGGCGCTCGAGACGTCATCATCGGGGCTTGTTCAACCATGGTCAGGCCATCGCTCACTGCACGGGAGAAACGCCGGCCCTCAGCAGAAGGGCCGGCGCAAGGCGTCGCCAAACCGGCGTCAGGCCAGCTTGCGGATCTTCTCGATCATCGCCTTGGTTTCCGGGCTCTTGGATCCGAACTGGTCGAAGAGCGGCGCGGTCATCTCGGCCCATTTTGCCCGCTCGGCCTCGCTGATGCGGTTGACCTTGCAGCCGAGCTTCTCGAGATCGGCCAGCGCCTTGTCGGCATTGGCGCGGTTCGTCGCCCGCTGCTCGGCGAAAACCTCCTTGGCGGAGGCGCGCACCATGTCGCGCAGATCGGCCGGCAGGCTGTCCAGCCAGCGCGCATTGACGCGCACGGCCTTCGGCAGGAACCAGTGCGCCGTCGGGGTCACCTCCTTCGCCTGCTCGTGCCATTTGAAGCCAAGGATGGAGAAGTAGTCCGAATCGAGCCCGTCGATGACGCCGGTCGAGAGCGCCGAATACTGCTCTGAATAGGGCAGGGGCGTCGGATTGGCGCCGAGCGTCTTCCAGAAATCGACCCAGATCCGCAGCTCCGGCACGCGGATCTTCAAGCCTTTCAGCGTCTCCAGCGAGTTGACCGGCCGCTTCGAAAGGATGTGGCGGAAACCGGTCTCGCCATAGGCGACGAACTCGACACCCGTCTTCTTGCGGGCGATGTCGGAGACCTCCTGGCCGAGCGGGCCCTGCAGCACGCGGTCGACATGGGCCTCGTCCTTGTAGATGAAGCCCGGCGCGCCACCGAAGGCCGCGATCTCCGGCGCGATCGCCTCTTCGCTGTCAGGCCCGGCGGTGGTGACCTGGATGGTGCCGATCCGGCTGCCCTCGAGCGCCTGCGCCAGCCCGCCGAGCTGGGCCGCGGGAAAGTGCTGCGCGTCGATGCGCCCGCCGCTGCGCTCACGCAGGATGCCCGTCCACTTCTCGAAGCCGAGCGTGATCGGCGTGCCGATCCCCTCGGTATGGGCGATGCGGCAGGTGAATTTCTGCTGGGCGCGTGCCGATGTCAGTACGGCAGGCGCGGCGACCGCTGCGAGGCCGAGCCGGCCGAGAGCGCGACGGGTAAACAGGCCATCCGACGATGAAGTCATGGTGTTTCCTCTCCTGGTGCCGTTGTGTACGGCCGGCATGCTCCGGCCTTGATGGGACGCATGCCCGCCCCGGGCTGGTTTCTGGGTCTGCTCTTGCGTCTCGCCGCGAGGTCGCGAACACTCATCCCGGCCTCGCCGACGCCGCTCGCGGCAGGGCTCGAACCGCTCCTCCTGAACCGGACGCTATGCGCAATCGATTTCACTGTAAACCGCTTGCTTTGCAGGCACGCCGCGATGGTCTATGCAATAGAGAGCGCAATCGATTGCGCAATTCGGGGCGTGCTCCGACGAGGCATGGCCGATGAAGCGCCCTCCCACCATGAAGGACATCGCGGCCGAGCTGGAGCTGTCCGTCTCGACGGTCGCGCGGTCGCTGGCGGATTCGCCGCGGATCAGCCGCGAGACGCGGGCGCGGGTGGTCTCGGCGGCCGAGCGGCTCGGCTACGTCGTCGATCTCGCGGCCCGGGCCATGCGCAGCGGTACGAGTTCGATCGTCGGGCTGATCGTGCCCGACATCCGCAACGATTTTTATTCCACCGCAGCCAAGGCGATTGCCGATTGCTGCCAGGAGCGGGGCCACCAGCTCGTGCTCGCGGTCACCGACGACGATCCCAAGCTGGAGCTTGAGCATCTGCGCAATCTGCGCTCGGCCCGGGCGTTGGGTTTCATCATCATTCCCAGCGTCACGCCGGCGCAGGAGACGCTGCGCCTGATGCGGGCGACGCCGCATGTCCAGTTCGTGCGCAACTGCGCCAAGGTGGAGTCGGACTGGTTCGGCATCGAGGATGGCGAGGCCATGCGCCTGGCGGCGCGCCATCTGATCGATCTCGGCCACCGGCGCATCGCCTATATCGGCTCGACGGTCGCGATCTCGACCGGGCGCGACCGGCTCGAGGGCTTTCGCCGGACCCTGCAGGACGCCGGCATCGCCATCGACGACAGGCTGGTCAAGGCGGGCAGCTGCGACACCGAATTCGGCTTCGCCGCGATGCAGGCGATCCTCGCGGAGCCGCAGCGACCGACCGCGGTCGTCACGGCCGGCGCCCGGATGAGCATCGGCGCCTATGATTGCGCGCGCGCCGCGGGCGTCGACATCCCGTCCGAGTTGTCATTCGTCGGCTTCAGCGACAGCCCGACGCTGCGCTGGTGCGGCAACGGCCTGACCACCATCGCGCTGCCGGTGCGCGAGCTCGCGATGGCGGCAACGGATTTCCTGTTTCGGAAGACGGCATCGGACCAGCAATCCGAACGCCCCTGCCGCGTCATGCTCGCGCCGGGCCTTCTGCTGCGAGGCTCGACAGCAGCGCCGCGCTGCGCGCTCGTGACGGCCTGACAGATCTCGGTCAGTCGCGGCAGTCAGGCTGGCCCCTGCGACGGCCGGCAACGCGTCGTCGCAGCGCCATTGCTCGCTCGAGCGGCTGGATCGAGATCGCGTCTAACGGCCTCGTGGTGCGTGTCGGACGCCGCGCCCACGCGAAGACGATTGGCGTGGTAATATCGACGTTGAAGGGCGCCTCTTGAACGGTGCAACCAGCGGTTTGCGTCACGATCGCGACGCGTCAGTCGACTTCCGGAACTGCTCCGGGGCGCTTCTCGGCGACACCCTCACAATCATGGCCCAGCGCCGATCGGAGCTCGCCCTTGCCTTCCAAGGAGGGTCAAAGCTCTCTCGAGATCGCGATCCTGACGAAGAACCGGCCATCACCATCGAGCAGATATGGGTGCTTGGCGGCCATGGACTTCGATCTGATTTGTTACAGGTTTTGTAACGTCAGAATGGACGGAAGCCTTTATTCGCCAATGCCTCAGCCACATCAAGGAGATGGGCTGGTGCTGCGAGAGAGGATTGAACTCTCGACCTCACCATTACCAATGGTGTGCTCTACCACTGAGCTACCGCAGCAGGATCGTCGGCCTTGGCGTCTGGCGGTCGCGCAAGGCGAGGACAGGCGGGCGTCGTTCCGAAGCGGCGTCCTGATGCCACAAGCCCCGGGCCGACGCAACCCGTCTCGTCGCTCCGCACGACGATATTGCCGGGCGGGGCAGTCGCGGGGCTGCCGCAACGCGGTCGGCGCCGGTGCGGGTGGGGCGCGGTGAAGCAAGGTCCGGCGGGGACGGCCGGCCTGTCTCAGTCGGGCAGCAGCAGGCGCGGGTCGATGCGGAAGAGGCGCGCATCGCCCATCAGATGGGCGCTGAAGCCCGGCCCCAGCAGCGGGCGAAAGGCTTCGTCGCGCAGGTTCAGCCCGCCGGCATATGCGCCCATCGCCGGCATGACGCAGCGCCGCGCCGAGAGCGCGAAGCAGCGCCGCCGCAGCGCCCGCCCGCGCATCCTGATTTTGGCGGCCGGGTGGAGATGGCCGGCGATCTCGAAGCCCGTCTCCTGCGCATCGGGCTCATGGCGCAGGGTGACGCCGCGCAGATCGACCGTCGCGGCGCTGTCGCCTCCCATCGCCGCGCCGATCTGCGGGTCGTGATTGCCGGTCACCCAGAGCCAGTCGCGGCCCGCCTGCAGCCGCTGCAGCGTCGCGCGGTTGTCCTCGCCGAGGCGGATGTCCGCCTCGCGGTCGTGGAAGCTGTCGCCGAGCGCGATGACGCGGGTCGGCGCATGGCGGGCGATCGCGGCTGATAGCGTGGCCAGCGTCGCCGCCGAATCATAGGGCGGCAGGAAGACGCCGCGCCGCGCATAGGAGGAGCCTTTTTCCAGATGCAGGTCGGCGACGACGAGCGTGCGCTCGTCGGGCAGCCAGAGCGCGCCCGAATGATCGGGAACGACCACGAGCCGGCCGAGCAGGAAGACTGCCTCGGCCGGTGCCCGGTCGCTCGCCGCCACTGCGTTCACGCCATCGCCTCTTCGGTCAGCATCGCCTCGGCCTCCGCCAGGATCTCATCGGCCGCCTCGCCATAGACTGCCTCGCGGCCGATCTCGAGCATGACGGAGACGCCCAGCGGCGACACATGATCCAGCGGCTGATGCACGATTCGCCCGCTGATTCGTGTCAGCATCTGGCCCAGCCGCTTGATGTCGAGCAAGCCCGTCGCGGCATCCGCGCGTGTGGCCTTGAGCAGCACGTGCTCCGGCTCGTGCCGCCGCAGCACGTCGTAGACGAGGTCGGTCGACATCGTGACCTGGCGGCCGTTCTTCTCCTGGCCCGGAAAGCGCCGCTCGATCAGGCCGGCGATCACGGCGCATTGCCGGAAGGTGCGCTTCATCAGCGCCGATTCCGCCAGCCACTCCTCGAGGTCGTCGCCCAGCATGTCCTGCGAGAACAGCTCGTCGAGGCTCAAGGCCCCGCGCGCGATCGCGGCGGACATGTCGCCGAGCCCCCAGCAGGCCATGCCGTAATCATTGCAGACGAAGCCGAGCGGCCGCATCTTCGCGCGCTCGAGCCGGCGCGTCAGCAGCATGCCGAGCGTCTGATGCGCCAGCCGCCCCTCGAAGGGATAGGCGACGAGATAGAACCGCCCCCCGCGCGGAAAGGTCTCGACCAGGAGCTCGCCGGGCTGGGGCAGACGCGACTTCAGGCGCTGGGCGTGCAGCCAGGACGAGACCTCCTCGGGCAGGCTGTCCCATTCCCCGGGATTGGCCAGCATGGCGCGCACGCGGGCGGCGAGAAAGGTCGAGAGCGGGAACTTGCCTCCATTGTAGGAGGGGATCTTCGGGTCGGTGCCGGGCGGCGCGCGCGAGCAGATTGCCTCGTTGCCGGCGATGCCCTCGAAACGCAGGATCTCGCCGGCGAAGATGAAGGTGTCGCCCGGCGTCATCGTCTCCGCGAAATACTCCTCGACCTCGCCGAGAATCCGGCCGCCGCGGGTCACCCGCGAAGGCTCGCCCGGCTTGCCCGCGCGACCGCGTCCGAGCCGGACCTTGAGCATGGTCGATTCGACGATGGTGCCGACATTCATGCGGTATTGCTGGATGATCTTGGCGTTGCTGGCGCGCCAGTGCCCGGCCTTGTCCTGCCGCAGTTTGGCGAAGCGCTCATAGCTTTTCAGCGCGTAGCCGCCGGTCGCGACGAAATGGACCACCGCATCGAAATCTGCACGCGCGAGCCCCGCATAGGGCGAGGCGGTGCAGATCTCGGCATAGAGCGCGTCCGCTTCGAAGCCGTCCGAGCAGGCGACGCCGAGCACATGCTGGGCCAGCACGTCGAGCGCGCCGATGCGGGCATCCGCCGTGTCCTGCGCGGCCTCGGCCACGGCATCGAGCGCGGCGCGGCACTCCAGCAGCTCGAAGCGGTTGGAGGGCACCAGCAGCGCCTGCGAGGGCTCGTCCATGCGGTGGTTGGAGCGGCCGATGCGCTGCATCAGCCGGCTTGCCCCCTTGGGCGCACCGATATTGACGACGAGGTCGACATCGCCCCAGTCGATGCCGAGGTCGAGCGTCGCCGTGCAGACGACCGCCTTCAGCCGCCCCTCGGCCATCGCCGCCTCGACCTTGCGACGCTGCGTGGCGTCGAGCGAGCCGTGATGCAGCGCGATCGGCAGGTTGTCGTCGTTAATCGTCCACAGTGCCTGGAAGGCGAATTCCGCCTGCATGCGCGTATTGACGAAGACCAGCGTCAGCTTGTGCGCCTTGATCGCCTCGTAGATCGCGCCCATCGCATGGCCGGTGGTGTGGCCGGCCATCGGCAGTCGTGTTGGCGTCTGCAGGATGCCGATGCGCGCCGCCGCCCCGCCCTTCACCGTCACCAGCCCGGCCGGCGTCTCGCTGCCGCCGAGGAAGCGCTGCAGGTCCGCCGGCTCGCGCACCGTCGCAGACAGCCCGACGGCGCTGACCTGCGGAGCGAGGCTGCGCAGGCGTGCCAGGTCGAGCGAAAGCAGGTCGCCGCGCTTGGAGGTGACGAGCGCATGAAGTTCGTCGAGCACGATCCGGCGCAGACTGGAGAAGAAGGGCGCGGCGTCGCGATGCGAGACCAGGAGCGCGAGCTGCTCGGGCGTCGTCAGCAGGATGTCGGGCGGGCGCTGCATCTGGCGGGTGCGCTTGGCGGCGGAGGTGTCGCCGGTGCGGGTCTCGACCGTGCTGGCCAAGCCCATCTCGCGGATCGGCGCGTCGAGATTCCGGGCGATATCGACGGCGAGCGCCTTCAGCGGCGAGATGTAGAGCGTATGCAGGCCCTCGCGCTTGCCTGACCGCTCGGTCAATTCGACAAGCGAGGGCAGAAATCCCGCCAGCGTCTTGCCGGCGCCGGTCGGCGCGACCAGCAGCGTCGAGCGCCCGGCGCGCGCCGCGTCGAGCAGCGCGAGCTGATGGGGACGCGCAGTCCAGCCGCGGCTTGCGAACCAATCGTCGAAAGCGGGCGGGAGCGGGGAGGGGGCTGGCATCCCCCCAGAGATAGGATGAGACGCAGGGGAACGAAAGGGGAATGAGGGCGCGGTGTGCGCCTCTCGCGGAACGGCTCCACACAGCGGCCACCGGTGACCTTGCGGTGCGCGCTGGAAGCGACCTCGACCATTGTCGAGCGGCTGGCGAACGCCTCGGGGAAAAGGCGCGCATCGCCTGCCCTATTTGCCTCCGCGAAACCACTATCGGTCATAGCTGAGGCTTGTGATTGGAGGCCCTCGTGGAAACGTCGCTTTACCTGCCCGTCAAGACCTTCCTCGAAAGCCTGGGCTACGCCGTCAAGGGCGAGGTCGGGCATTGCGATCTCGTCGGTCTCCGCGACGAGGATCCGACCGTGGTCGTGATCGGCGAACTGAAACTGACCTTCAATCTGGAGCTCATCCTCCAGGGCGTCGACCGGATGAGTGTCGGCGACGAGATCTGGCTGGCGGCCAGGCTCTCCGCGCGCGGCAAGGGCCGCGAAAGCGATTCGCGATACCGCGCCTTGTGTCGGCGCCTGGGTTTTGGACTTCTGGGCGTCGACGGCTCCGGCGGCGTCGAGGTCCTCGTTTCGCCGGTGGCGCCAATCCCCCGCAAGGACCCGCGCCGTCGGTCGCGTCTCGTGGAGGAGCACAGGCGGCGACGGGGCGATCCGTCGGTCGGCGGCGGCACGCGCACACCCGTCATGACCGCCTACCGCCAGCAAGCTCTCGGCTGCGCGGCCGCGATGATGTCGGCACCGCAGCGACCGCGCGACCTCAAGCCGCTGTTTCCCGACGCGCAGAAGATTCTGCACCGCAACGTCTATGGCTGGTTCGAGCGCGCCGAACGCGGCGTCTACGCACTCACCGCCACCGGCCGTCTCGCTGCGGCAGGGTGGGGAGTCGAGCCGGTGGCCTGTCAGGGCGGGAATTGAGCGTCCCGGCGCCGCCACACAACGAAAGGAGCGCGCTGCTGCCGCTGTTGCGACGAGAGCCCGAAAGGCCCGCGCACTACCCCCGCTCCGCCACCACCAGCAGCCCTGGCACAGCGATGTCGCGATCCTGCCGCGTGCTGGCGGGCTCCAGCGCGACGATGCGAAGCCCCGTCTCGGCAAGCCGCTGTCGCAGCCAGGATTCACCATGCGCGAACCGCCGATCCGCCCCGACGACGACGCCTTCGCCGTCATGGCTCTGGACGGTGAAAGCGAAGAGCCCGCCGCGCTTCAGCACGCGGGACGTTTGCGCAAAGGCCGGGCGCAAGTCGCCGAGATAGACGAAGACATCGGCTGCGAGGACGAGATCGACGCTGGCATCCGGACGGCTCGACAGGAAGGCGGTCAACCCGGCGACGGCCAGTTTGTCGTAGAGAGGCCCGCCAGCATCCGTCGTCTTCGCCCGCGCCCGCTCGATCATGCGCGGCGAGACATCGCAGCCGGCGAGAAAGCCGGCCTCGTTGCGGATCGCTTCGCCCATCAGCCCGGTGCCGCAACCGAGATCGAGCACCGTGTCGAACCGAAGGGCCCGGCCGGCGTTGTCGCAGGCGGTCGTGAGCGCGGCCATCAACAGGGTGGGGGCGTTGTAGTGCAGAGCCTGCGTGAGATGGCTGTCGAAGCGCTCGGCATAGGCGTCGAACAGCGTGCCCGAAAAGTTCTCGGAGGTCGCGTCCTCGGCAGGCATGGCGCCGATGCGGGCGAGATCGAGCCGCGCGCCGAAATGGTCGTTGGGGTCGAGATCGAGACATTGCCGCCAGGCGGTCGCGGCCTCCTCTCGGTGGCCGAGCGCCTCCTGCGCCAGCCCGTAGAGATGCCAGGCGGCCGTGAAATGGTAGGCCTGCGCCAGCGTCTGGTCGAGGATCTCGACGCAGGCCTGAGCGTCGCCCTCCTTGAACGCAGCCTCGGCCCAGGCATAGCGCCGGTCGAGTGTGGGATCGCCCGAGCCGGCGGAATGTGCGGTGGAGCCCTTTTCGATCATGGCAGAGGGTCTATCTGAGGAGCATGACACTGGCCAGACTGCGCCCTGCACCAAGCCTGCGACCGTCCGAACTGCTGTTTCCGACGCCGGCCGGACTCTGGTGTCCACCGGCCGACATCTACATCGACCCCGTCCGGCCGGTGGATCGGGCGCTGATCACGCACGGCCATTCCGACCATGCCCGCGCCGGCCATGGCGCCGTGCTGGCGACGCGCGAAACGCTCGCGATCATGGCCCTGCGCTATGGCGAGGGCTTCACGGGCGAGCGGCAGGAGGCTGTGATCGGCGAGACCACGCGCATCGGCGCGGTCGATTTCACCTTCGTTCCGGCGGGCCATGTGCTCGGCTCGGCGCAGATCGTGGTCGAATCCGGCGGCCTTCGGATCGTCGTCTCCGGTGATTACAAGCGCGAGCGCGACCCGACCTGCGCAGGGTTCGAGCCCGTGCGTTGCGATGTCTTCATTACCGAGGCGACCTTCGGCCTGCCGGTCTTTCGGCATCCGCCGGCGCATGGCGAAGTCGCCAAGCTGCTGGAATCGGTGCGCGTCTTTCCCGAGCGGACGCATATCGTCGGCGCCTATTCGCTCGGCAAGGCCCAGCGCGTCATGGCCCTGATCCGTGAGGCCGGCTATGAGCGCCCGATCCATGTCCATGGCGCCATGGAGAAACTGACGGATTTCTACCTCTCGGAGGGAGCCGTTCTCGGCGAGATCCGCAAGGTCGCCGCCGCGGAGCGCAAGAGCCTGGGCGGCGAGATCGTGATCTGCCCGCCGAGCGCGATCCAGGACGTCTGGGCCCGCAAGTTTCCCGATCCGGTCACGAGCTTCGCCTCGGGCTGGATGCGCATCCGCGCCCGCGCCCGGCAGAAGGGCGTGGAACTCCCGCTGATCGTCTCGGACCATGCCGATTGGGACGATCTTCAGGCGACGATCCGCGAGACGCAGGCCGGGGAGATCTGGGTCACGCATGGCGAGGCCGAGGCGCTCGTGCATTGGTGCGGCACGGTGGGCCTGAAAGCCAGGCCGCTGCATCTCGTCGGCTATGGCGACGAGGGCGAAGCGGAATCGTCGGGAGCGGATGCGTCGTTGGAGGCCGCCGATGCGACCGCGGTCTGATGCCGGGCTAGCGGCCTTGCGCCACGATTGGGCGTCCCGTGGCGGTCAGCGAGACAAGCCCGGCGGCCATGTCGCGGGCAAGGCAGTCATAGCCGGCATCGCTCATGTGGAAGCTGTCGGGAGCCAGCGCGGCCGCGAAAGCCCGCTCGTCGGCGGCATGCCATTCGCGCATCGTGTCGTAGCGCGTGAACACCGGAACGCTCTGGCCCTTGGCGATGGTGCCGATGGCCTCGACATAGGCGCGGTAGCGGGCGGGTTCGCGGATGCCGGGGAAGAATTGCGGGTCGAGCAGGGCCAGGCTCGGCCCCGCCTGACGCACCAGGGCGATGCCGTCGCTGACCATCGCCTTGAAGGCGGCCATGTCGCCGCCCCGGACCGCGTCATTGGTGCCGACCTGCCAGATCACGAGATCGTAGCGCCGCTCGGTCAGCGCCTGCTTCAGGCGTGCCAGCGTTTGCGGAGCGACTTCACCGCCGATGCCGGCATTGGCGACCGTGACCTGCACGCGCGGCCAGGCTGCCGTCAGCAGGGCCTGCAGCCGCGAGGGATAGCTCTTCTCGCGCGTCGAGGCTCCGACACCTTCGGTCGAGGACGAGCCGATCGCGAGGATGTCGAGCTTTCCGCCTGCCGCGATCTTGGGGGCGAGCCCATTCAGTCTTTCGGTCGCGGTGACGATCGGCGTTTCGCGGCAGACAAAGGCGCCGGCCTGGGCGGCACCCGCCAGAGACGCCACCGCGATGAGGTTCAAGGCCAGAATCCGCATCGCAGAGCGCATCGGCAGTCGATCTCCCGTTCGGTCCGAGAGCCTGCCGGCCCTTTCATGAACGGAAACTGAATGATGCGCCGCACCTGCCCACTCGCATGCCCCCGGGTCCGGTCCCGCCGGGAGGCAACGCCGTGAACCGTTTTGCCTGGCTGCTCGATCGGCTGGCCTATGAACCGCGCCGCAACGCCAAGCTGGCGCTGATCGCGGACTACCTGCGTACGACGCCCGACCCCGATCGCGGACTGGCGCTGGCGGCGATGACGGGCGGTCTGGTTTTCCCCAACGCCAAGGCCGGGCTGGTCCGCGCGCTGATCGCTGCACGCACCGACCCTGCGCTCTTTGCGCTGTCCTACGACTATGTCGGCGATCTGTCCGAGACGGTGGCGCTGATGTGGCCCGCGATGCATGGCGCCAACGCCGTGCCGCATCTCCCCGACGTCGTCGAAGGCCTGCGCAGCGCCGGCAAGGCCGAACTGCCGCGCCTCGTCGCCTCCTGGCTCGACGCGCTCGACGAGAACGGGCGCTGGGCGCTGCTCAAGCTCATCACCGGTAGCTTGCGCATCGGCGTGTCGGCGCGGCTCGCCAAGACGGCGGCCGCGAGTCTGGGCGGTATCGCCCCCGACGAGGTCGAGCAGGTCTGGCACGGGTTGGAGCCGCCCTACGCAACGCTCTTCGCCTGGCTCGAAGGGCGCGGGCCGAGGCCCGAAGCGACGGATCCCGCCCCGTTCAGGCCGGTGATGCTGTCGCATCCGATCGAGGACGGCGATTTCGAGAAGATGGATCCGGCCGTGTACCAGGCCGAGTGGAAATGGGATGGCATCCGGGTTCAGGCGGTCAGCGGCACGCGGCCCGACGGGCAGCGCGTCACCCGCCTGTTCTCGCGCACCGGCGAGGACATCGCCGCTGCCTTTCCCGATGTGGTCGAGGCGATGACGCAGGACGGCGCCATCGATGGCGAACTGCTCGTGCGGCGCGGAGACGCGGTGCAGAGCTTCAACACGCTGCAGCAGAGGCTCAATCGCAAGAGCGTGACCGCCAAGATGCTCGTCGAGCACCCCGCGCACATCCGCGCCTACGACCTTCTGGTCGATGGCGAGGAGGATCTGCGCGCCTTGCCCTTGTCGGAACGCCGCAAGCGGCTCGAGGCTTTCGTCGGCAGGCTCGCCAGCCCGATCGTCGATCTCTCGCACCCGATCGCCTTTTCGACCTGGGAGGATCTGGCCGAGGCCCGGGCGCAGCCGGCTACGGCCGGTGCCGGCACTGACGCCGAGGCCGTCGAGGGCTGCATGATCAAGCGGCTCGACTCGGCCTATCTGCCGGGCCGCCCCAAGGGCTACTGGTGGAAGTGGAAGCGTGAGGCGCGGCTGGTCGACTGTGTGCTGATGTATGCCCAGCGCGGCCACGGCAAACGCTCGTCCTTCTATTCCGATTTCACTTTCGGCGTCTGGCGCGCCGGCGAGGCTGGCGCGGACGAACTGGTCCCGGTTGGAAAAGCCTATTTCGGTTTCACCGACGAGGAACTGGTCGAGCTGGACCGCTACGTCCGCAAGCACACCCTGAATCGCTTTGGGCCCGTGCGCGAGGTCACGCACACCGTCGAGAGCGGGTTGGTCTTCGAAGTGGCGTTCGAGGGGCTGCAGCGCTCGACGCGGCACAAATCTGGCGTCGCGATGCGCTTCCCCCGCATCAGCCGCATCCGCTGGGACAAGCCGCCCCGCGAGGCCGACCGCATCGAGGCGCTGGAGGCGCTGCTGCCGCCGAATGGCTGATTGCGCCGCGGCGTGGGATGGTTCACAGCCGCCGGATCGGCAGTCGCGACGCGGCATGCTTGAATGAGGCCCCGATTGGGTCACAATGCGCGTCGGGCATGAGGATGGGTTCCAATGAAACGGCAGCCTGCGACTCGGATCGTCATCGCGGACGATCATCCGCTCTTCCGGGGGGCGCTGAAACAGGCCGTCTCCACGGCGATCGAGGGAGCCGAGGTCAGCGAGGTCGGCTCGCTCGAGGCCTTGACCGCTGCACTCGATGGCGGCGGCGACGCCGATCTGGTTCTGCTCGATCTCACGATGCCGGGCGTGCAGGGCTTCTCGGGGCTGCTCTTCCTCCGCGCCGACCATCCCGAGGTGCCGGTCATCGTGGTGTCCGCCAATGACGATCCGGCCGTCATCCGCCGCTGTATCGAATTCGGCGCGCTCGGCTTCCTGCCTAAGACCGCGGATGTCGAGCAGATGGGGGAGGCCATCCGCGCCGTGCTGGAGGGGGGCGTCTGGACGCCGCCGGGGATCGACCTTAACGCGCCCGTCGACGCCGAGACCGCCACCATGGTCCGCAATCTCTCGACGCTGACGCCGCAGCAGGTCCGGGTGCTGATGATGCTGTCGGAGGGTCTTCTGAACAAGCAGATCGCCTATGAGCTCGGCGTGTCCGAGGCGACGGTCAAGGCGCATGTCTCAGCGATCCTGACCAAGCTCGACGTCGACAGCCGGACGCAGGCCGTGATCGCCGCTGCCAAGATCGCGGGCACCGCCTGGGCGACGGCCGGGGCATCGGCGACCTCGTAGGGCTGCGCTGGCGCGAGGTCTTCCGCATCGGCGGAGTTGACAGCCCGTTCAGCCCCGGTTCAACCGTCACGGCTCTTGATGGAAGCGGATCGAGGATCAGAACCGGCCATGGCCAACGGCAATATCGAACGTTTTCTCGGCGGTTCGCCGCTCGGCGTGCTGGTGCGCCTGATCTTCATTTCGCTGCTGGTCGGCGCCGCGATGGCCTTTCTCGGCCTGTCGCCGCGTGCGCTCTTTGAGGCTGCGGCGCGGTTCGTGCGCTCGCTCGGCGATCTCGGCTTCGGCGCGCTGCGCGAGGTCGGCCAATGGGTGATCGCCGGCGCGCTTCTGGTGGTGCCGCTCTGGCTTCTGTCGCGGCTCTTTGCGGCGCGGCGCTGAATCCGCGACATGGCCTGATCAGCCCGGCAAGGCGCGCAGCGCCGCGCCCAGGCAGACGATCAGCATGATCGCCGGCAGGGCCCAGCGCAGATGCAGGCGCAGCGCCGCAGCCTCGCCGTTCCAGCGTCCCCGCGGATTGGCGACGGCGACCGACAGGATGATCTCGAACATCAGCACCGCGACCAGATAGAGGTAACCCAGCGAGATCATTTCCGCGATCGGTGTGTTCAGCGAGATCGAGCCCGGGAAGCTCGATTCGAAGGTAAAGCTGATGGCTGCGAGCGCCAGCAGGGACGAGAAGATCAGGCCGCCCTTGTCCTGCTCTTTCAGCCCCGGGGACCACAGCACGAACAGGGACACTGCCAGCACGGCGATGATCGGGACGAAGACGCGCAACACATAGCGTTGCGCTTCGCGCGCCATCGTCACCGTCACGTTCAGCCGGGAGTAGGAACGCGCATTCCAGCCCATCGCCAACTCATGGGCGAAGCGCAGGCCCAGGGGGCGCCAATCGACGACGGAGGGTGCGTTGTCGATCCCGGAAAACTGCCGGTCGGCCTCTGTCGTCAGCAGCACCGCCTCCTGCTGGGCATAGCGCGGCAGCGAGAGCGACAACGTCAGATTCTGCTGGTCGAAGGGAAAGGCGTCCATGTTCATGCGAAAGCGGAAATCGCTTTCGAAACGCTCGATCAGCACGACATCGCCATGGGCATAAACGGACAGGGCGACGGTGCGGGACTCCTTGTCGCCGATCTGGTTGTCGAGCGAGAGGCCCGGCGTCCAGATCGTCTTGAGGTGCTCATCGGCCTCCTCTCCGACGCGGTCTTCCCGGCCGAGGCCGCGCGCAATGGCGTCGAAGGCCAGGCGCGGATCGTGCCAGCGTTGGGTCAATTCGACCTGAAGCCGCCCCTGGCCGGCGACCTCTTTGATGTCCAGCACGTTGAGGACGCGCAGGGCCACCCGCACCCGCACCGGCAGTTCCACGGCCTGCGGTAGGGTCTGCCGGGCACCTGGCGGGGTCTCCTGGGCACCGGCGTCCCCGCCGAGCCCGAGGACGCAGGCCAGCAGCAGGGCGGCGAGACGGAGGATCATGCGTCCTGCCGCCGCTTGCGCGCCAGGACCAGGAACCCGACGAAGGCGAGGATGCCGCCGCACAGGGCGATCACCCAGAGCTCGGTCGTCAGGCGGCGCCAGTCCGAACTCGGCTCGTCCTTGAGCATGATCGTCATGCCGATCAGGCGACCGGAAAAATCTACGAGTGGCTGCGCCATGACGCCGTAGGAGCGCCCCGCGAAGGCGCGCGTCCCGGTCTCCACATCGCGCAGCGGCTTGGTCGGAAAAGCGCGCAGATACGTGCTGAACAGAGCTTCGTTGGTCGAGGCCATCACGGTGAGATCGCCGATGGACGGCAGTTTCGGGTCGAGCGCGACCCCGCTCAGCGAGTGCGCCGCCACGACGGCGATCTCGGTATTGGTCGAGGCCTTCACGAGTTCGAGCAACGGGCGGATGTCGAGCCCGGCTTCGACGCTGCCGATCAGCGCCCCGGCCTGTTCGACCGGGGCGACGCCCCGGATGCCGATCCCCGCAAGGCCGATCTCCACCCCTGTCTGCGAGCGGCGCAGCCTGTTTGCGGCGACGATCATGGCGCGGAATGACGAAATGTCGTCGCCATGCTGGTCGGGCCGGTGCATGCGCAGCAGGTAGCGCAGGTCAGGCGTATGGTAGCCGAAGATCTGCACGCCGGCCTGGCGGTTGAGGTACTGCCAGGCGTCCTTCGACAGGGCTTCGAGCCTGGGCCGGTCGCCGGCGGCCAGGGCCTCTCGGGTCTGCGAATTGCGCGCGAAGGTTTCGGCCAGCGCCAGCGAGAACTTTGCCGCCTGGTCGAAATTGGCGTCGAGCAGCGAGCCGACGAGGCGCATCTGTGTCGTGCGGTCGCGCTCGACGACTCTCTCGAGGCTGTCGTGCTGGTGCCACAGCATGGCGCCCAGAATCAGGGCGATCAGCAGAGCGGGAGCCGACGCGCTCGAAACGAGCGCCTTCCAGTCGAGTTTAGGCAAGGCCAGGCCCTTCGGTCGCATGACGTCCCGTTGCGGCGGAGAGGCAAGGCGGGCGCATCCATGCGAAGGAACGTGATCGCGCGATAAGGCAGGTCCGCGACTTCCACAAGACCCGGGTGTCGCGTGCCTGCCAGGGGCCGCCCTACAATTTGTCCCCGCGCGCGATCGCGGCGGCATCGCGCCCCACCAGCGCGCTGAGCCTCGGCAGGCCGGCGTTGCGGGCCTCGGCCGCGAGCCCGGCCTTGATCGTCTTCACCAGTCCCGGCCCCTGGAACACCATGGCCGAATAGAACTGCACCAGATCGGCGCCGGCGCGGATCTTGGCGAAGGCGCTCGCCGCCGAATCGATGCCGCCGACGCCGATCAGCGGGAACTGACGCTCGACCCGCAGGAAGGTTTCGGCCAGGAGCCGCGTCGAAGCCTCGAACAGCGGCTTGCCCGAGAGCCCGCCCGTCTCGGTCCGGGCCGCGCTGCGCAGGGTCGGGGATCTGGCGATGGTGGTGTTGGAGACGATCATGCCGTCGATGCCGCGCTTGCGCGCCACGGCGACCATGCCGTCCAGTTCGGGCAGCGTCAGGTCCGGTGCGATCTTGAGCAGCATCGGTGTCGGCCGGCCCCCGGCCGCGGCCTCGTCGCGGGCTTCGAGCGCGCGGGCGATGAGGTCGTCGAGGGCCGATTCGGCCTGGAGATCGCGCAGGCCCGGCGTGTTGGGCGACGACACGTTGACGGTGACAAAGTCGGTGACCGGCGCCAGTCGCCGCGTCAGCACGGCATAATCGGCAGCGCGATCGACCGATTCCTTGTTGGCTCCGAGATTGACGCCGACGATGCCGCCCCGTGCGCGCCGGGCTGCCAGCCGCTGCGCCACGACCTCCATGCCGTCGCTGTTGAGGCCGTAGCGGTTGATCACGGCTGCGTCTTCGACAAGCCTGAACACGCGTGGCCTGGGATTGCCGGGCTGGGGCAGGGGCGTGACGCCGCCGACCTCGACGAAGCCGAAGCCCAGTCCCAACGCGCCGTCCACGGCCTCGGCATGCTTGTCGAAGCCCGCCGCGAGCCCGACCGGGTTGGAAAACGACAGCCCGAAGGCTTCCGTGGCCAGAACCGGGTCGTCGGCTCCAGGCCGCAGCGAAGGTGCGGCGGCCAGCGCCGCCACCGTAAGCCGATGCGCCGTCTCGGCGTCCATTTTGTGGATCAGCGGCCGGGCGAGGTTGAACAGCGAGCCGATCACGCGATGTCCTCCGAAATCAGGTGCAACCCGTCCGGCCCCGCAGCGAGCGGCACGATCCAGCGCACGGCCCGGGGATCGAGCGCGGCATAGAGATGCGGAAACAGGGCGCCGCCGCGCGAAGGCTCGTAACGCAGCGCCTCGCCCAGCCTCTCGTCATCGACCGCGATCAGCAGCAGATCCCGCTGTCCGGCAAAGTGCTTCTCGGCGGTCTCGCGCAACTGCGCCCCGGTCGAAAAATGGATGAAGCCGTCGCTCAGGTCGATGGCCGCGCCGGCAAAGCGCCCGGACGCCTCGGCCTCGCGCCACAGGCCTTCAGGGCAGATCTTGTAGATGAGCGGCACGGGAACCTCGGCGGACGGGGGTTGCGCAGGACATAGCGGCTGTCAGGAGCTTTGGGCAATTTTTATCCGCCGACAGATCGAAATCAGATTGAAATCTTAGGATATAGGGGATATTTCCTATTTCTATCCCCGCCGATCGGCAACATCTCTGCGAGGCTCCCGCGGTGCTGTCCCACGACCAGATCTGGAGCGCGATCGACGCGCTCGCCCAGCGTTACGGTTTCACAGCCTCGGGGCTGGCGCGCAAGGCCGGGCTCGACGCGACCACCTTCAACCGTTCCAAGCGGGTCGGGGCGGATGGGCGCGAGCGCTGGCCCTCGACCGAATCGATCGCCAAGATCCTCGCGGCGACCGGCGCCTCGCTCGACGAGTTCATGAGCGTGGTGATGCGACGGGGCGCGGCGCCATCGCGCACGATTCCGCTGATCGGCTTCGCCCAGGCCGGTTCCGGCGGCTTCTTCGACGATGGCGGCTTTCCAGTCGGCACCGGCTGGGAGGAGGTCGCATTTCCCGGCGTCGCCGACGAGAAGGCCTACGCGCTCGAAATCTCCGGCGATTCGATGCTGCCGCTTTATCGCGATGGCGACACCATCATCGTTTCGCCCACCGCCACGGTCAGGCGGGGGGACCGGGTCGTGGTCAAGACGATCGAGGGCGAGGTCCTGGCCAAGCAGCTCAAGCGCCAGACGGCCAAGACCGTCGAACTCGCCTCGCTGAACCCCGACCATGCCGACCGCGTCCTGGGCCTGTCCGAGATCGCCTTCATGGCCCGGGTGATCTGGGCGAGTCAGTAGACCGACAGGCGATCAGACGGCCGCGGCGCGCCGCCCCGGCAGCGTCACCTTGAACACCGCACCGCTCTCGGACGGCTCCAGCGCGATCGTGCCGCCATGGAGCCGCACCAGCTCGGCCGCAATCGCCAGCCCCAGCCCCGTGCCGCCGGGCGTCACCGAACCACGAAACGCCTGGAACAGATTGGCCCGGGCGCGCTCGGGCACGCCGGGGCCATTGTCGGCGACGCGCAGGATGACCGAGCCGTTGTCGCGCTCCGCCCTGACGGCGAGCACCGGCCGCCCTTCGAGCTCGGCCTGAGCCTGGGTCAGCGCCTGCACCGAGTTGCGCATCAGATTGAGCAGGACGCGCGCGATCTGGTCGGGGTCGCAAGGCGCGACCATGTCGTGGGGGACGTCGTTGTTGAAGTTGACCGGCGCAGTCTCGGCCAGTCCGAGCATTTCGGCCTGTTCCGCCACGAGCTGGCGCAAGCTCACATCCTTCAGCACCGGCGTCGCCTCAGCCGCCCGGCCATAAACCAACGTCGCCTCGCAGAACTCGATCGCGCGGCCCAGCGTCGCGATCAGCCGCGGAGCAAACCGCTTGATCTTGGCGTCGCGGGTCTCGGTCAGGCGGTCCGACATCAGCTGCGCGGCCGCCAGCATGTTGCGCAGATCGTGGTTGATCTTGCTGACCGCGAGGCCGAGCTCGGCGAGGTGCTTCTTGGCGCGCAATTCGTCTGCGAGCGTGATCTGCATCCGCGCCAGCGCGCGCTGGGCCTCGCCGATCTCGTCGGCGCGGCGCGTCGGCTCGATGATCCGGTGCGGGTTCTCCGGATCGATCTCGAACTCCATCACGTTGGCGGCGAGCTGGCGGATCGGCCCGACGATCATCCAGTTCAGCGCCACATAGACCGCCACCGCCGTCAGCCCCGAGATCACCAGCGAGATCAGCAGCAGATTGGTCGAGAACTTCAGCATCGCATATCGGAGCGGAGCCTCGTCGATGACGAGCTCGACGAAGTCGGCGCCGCCGACGGCTTCGCCGATCACCCGGATGGGCATCGGCGCCGGCGGCAGCACCATGGTCTCCAGCGCCTCGCGGATCGATCTGGCCCAGCCCATGCTGCGCAGGTCGACGGTGCGCGAGACGGCCGCCGGCGGCATCGAATCGAGGCTGAGCAGGCGGCGCGCCCCGCCGACGCGCGCCGCGATCGCCCGGGCGCCCACGCCCGTCAGCAAGCGGTTTTCGCTGCCTTCGGGGAGCCCTTCCTGCGGCGAACCCTCCAGGACCAGCACGGCGATCTGTGCCGCCGCGAGACGGTCGTTCAGCCAGTTGCGCCGGAAATTGGCGACTGATGGCAGGTAGATCAGCACCTCCGCCACCATCACGAACAGCACCGTCAGCACGAGCAGCTTCGCCGACAGCCCAAGCCGCGTCAGGCCGCGCGGCAGGCTGATGGAAAGCTGATCCCGATCGGGTGTGTGAGGCTGCATCGGTGCCGACCTTACCCGAAACGGCGCAGGAAGCCGATGAGCCGCCGCAAGGAGGGCTTCGTCGCCAAGGGCGTCAGATAGGAGGTGGCGGCGCGCTTGCCGATCTCGGACAGGGCGGGATGGGGCATGATCAGCTGAGCCATCTCCGGGGCGGTCTTGCCGCTTGCCAGGGCGAGGCTCCAGGTCGCGACCAGATCCCCCGCCTGCGCGCCGACGATGCAGACGCCGAGCACCTTGCCCCTGGTGTTGGTGATCAGCTTGACGAAACCATCCGTCGTCCGCTCGGCCTGGGCGCGCTCGCTCTCGGCATAAGGCCAGCGCAGCACGCGGATCGCGCCGGCCTGGGCGCGGGCCTCGGCCTCGGACAGGCCGACGGCGGCGATCGCGGGCTGGGTCTGCGTCGTCCGGGGCGCGGCGCGCCGGTCGAACCGTCCGGGCTGACGGAACAGGGCGTTGCGCAGCACGAGCCTGGCCTGTTCCTCGGCGACGGCTCCGCCTCCGACACTGCCGGCCTGGCCGCCTGCGCAGTCGCCGATGGCATAGACGCGCCGGTTGGTGCTGCGCAGCCCGCGATCGACATGGATGCCGTCCGTGCCGCTGGCGATGCCGGCGAGCTCGAGGTCGAGAGCCTCGATGGCTGCGGTTCGGCTGGTGGCGAGCAGGAGATGCGTTCCCTCGATCGCATGCTCGGCGCCTTCTTGTTCTCCGGCGAGAACGAGCGACACGCCCCCCTTGCGCGGGTGGGCGCTCAGGATCGCCGCGTTCTCATGCAGGGCGACGCCGTCCCGCAACAGCGCTCGGCGCAGGATCGCGACAGCCTCGGGATCATCGCCTGCCAGCAGCCCGCCGGCGTCGACGAGCGTGACCGCACTGCCGAGCCGGACCATCGCCTGCGCGATGGCGACGCCGGTGGCGTCACCGCCGAACACGATCAGGCGCTCGGGTCGCCGGGTCGCGGTCGCCAGGCTCGCCGCGGTCAGCCAGGGGATCGTGTCGAAGCCCGCAATGGCGGGGGCGACGTGACATGCGCCTGTCGCGATGACGAAGCGGCGGGCCTTGATCGTCTGCTCGCCGACCACCACCGTACTGCGGCTGACGAAGCGGGCCTCGCCCCGGATCACGGTGGCGCCCAGGGCCGTCAGCCGCTCGGCCGAGGCATTGGGGGCGGCTGCGGCGATGGCATGCTGGACATGGTCGTGCAGCCGGGCGTCGTTGACGGTCGGCTCGGCCGTGACGAGGCCGAAGCCATCGGCGTCGCGCACTGCCTGCGCCCTCGCTCCCGCCGCGGCAAGCGCCCGCACGGCGCTGCTGGCGACCTCCCCGCCCATCCTGTCGCGCTCGATCAGGACGACAGGGACGCCGAAGGCTGCAGCCGCCGTGGCCACGGCCAGTCCGGCCGTGCCGGCGCCGATGATGCAGAGATCCGGAGTCAGGACAGCCGCTTTGCCTGGAAGGATCGAACCCTCACTCACGCCGGCCTCCCGATGCCGATGGCTGGAAGAGGATCTCAGATCGGTCGAGCGCGCCTTGCGGCGGCGAAAGCCTGTCGTCGGGCGAGATCATTCTGTCTCCCGGGTTGCTGACGGACATCTACGCCGCTGATGCGTTGTCGGATGAGCGGAATCAAGGCCGTATCCGCCTGGGAGCGATCGCAGCCGTCAGGAAGGCGGAAGAGCTGTCGTGCCCCAAGCGTTGGCAGCGTCTGTCGACGGCCGGCGAGGCGGCGCGTTTCAGGCGACGTTGCGGCTCTTGTCCATGAAGCTCGCCAGCGGCGCGGGCCTGCCGAAGAGATAGCCCTGAGCGCGCTGGGCGCCCAGCAACTGAACGGCGATGCGCTGCTGCTCGGTCTCGATGCCTTCGACTACGACATTCATGGAAAGGCGGCGCGCAAGCTGGCAGACCGCCTCGATGATCGCCTTCGACGCCTCGCTGGAGTGGACCGTACGGGTGAAGCTCTGGTCGATCTTCACCTGTGCGAAGGGATAGGTCGAAAGATAGGCCAGCGACGAATAGCCGGTGCCGAAATCGTCGAGCGCGAAGGTGACGCCGAGCGTGCGCAACTCGTCGATGACCCCCAGCGTCGTCTTGTTGTCCTCGATCAGCAGCGACTCCGTCACCTCCAGCGTCAGGCGTTGCGAGGACAGGTTGGCGGAAATCAGTGCGTTCTTGACCGCATCCACGATGCGCCTGGGCTCGCGGAACTGCAGCGGCGAGATGTTGACGGAGACGCCGATATGCTTCTCCCAGGTCGCCGCATCCCGGCAGGCCTGCCGGATCGCCCAGTCGCCGATCGTGGCGATGAGGCCCGACTGCTCCGCCACCGGGATGAACAGGCCGGCCGGCACCATGCCGCGTGTCGGATGGCGCCAGCGCATCAGCGCCTCGCGCGACACCACCTCGCCGCTGCGCAGGTCGATGATCGGCTGGTAGAACAGTTCCAGCGAGCCGTCCTCGCAGGCCTTGCGCAGATCGACCTCGAGTTCGTGGCGCTCGAGCATCTCCTCGGCCATGCCCGGATTGAAGAACATCAGCGTGTTGCGGCCGGCCGCCTTGGCCTTGTAGAGCGCCGTATCGGCATGGCGCAGGAGATCGGCGGGGGTCGCGCCGTCGAAGGGCGCCATCGCGATGCCGATGCTGGCGGTGACGTAGACCGTCTTGTTGTCGAGCGTGAAGGCCTTGCTCATCGCGTCGATCATGCGCTGCGCGATGGCCGTGACAACGGCATGGTTGGCCGCCGGCAGGATCAGCAGGAACTCGTCGCCGCCGAAACGCGCGAGCAGATCGCTGCTTCGGATCGCGCCGCGAAGGCGTTCGGCCGTCTCCATCAGGACGCGATCGCCGATATCGTGGCCGAGGCTGTCGTTGACCTGCTTGAAGCCGTCGAGATCGACATAGAGCAGCGCGAAGGAATCGCCCGTGCGCTCCAGCTTGCCGAAGGCTTCGACGATGTTGTTGTTGTATTCGAAACGGTTGGCGAGCCCGGTCAGCTCGTCGAAGCGGGCCATCTGCTCGATGCGCGCCTCGGTCGCCTTGCGTTCGGTCGCGTCCTCCGTCGACATCAGGACGCCGCCTTCGGCCGCCGGAGCGAAGGTCACGACGAGGACCCGCCCCCCCCGCGTCTGGACCTCGCGGCTGGTGGTCTGCTGCGTCTCCTGGATTTCAGCGAGCGCCTCGCGCAGGTCGCGCATCTGGCCGGCAGGAACGACCTGTCGCTCGATCAGGAACCGCCCGATCGCAGTGATCGGGGTTCCCGGCAGGGCAAGCGTTTCGGGCAACCCGTAGAGCGCGCGATGCGGTGCGTTGCTGACGGCGAGTTTGAGGTCGCGATCGAACATCGCCAACCCATGGATCATGGTGTTCAAGGCGGCGTCGAGCGTGAGGTTTTGCGAGTGCAGCGCCGAGGCGAGCGCTTTGGACTGCTTGGTTGCGTCGCTCAGCGCCAGCAGATTGCGATGCAGCGAGTTGGTGATGGCGATGTTGGCCGCCAGGTAGAGAAACGCGAAGTAGCCGATATATTGATAATAGACGTTGTGCGCCTGGATCAGGCCGACCGCCATCGGAACGCAGAAGGTCAGCAGCTGAACCGCCACGAATTTCGGGCGGCCGGCATTGCGCGAGACATAGCCCGAGGCGATCGCAATCGTCGAAGCGACGGAGGTGATATGCGCCGCCGGATCGTCGGTATGGGCGAGCGCGGCATAGCAGCTATAGCCGAGAGCGGCGCTGAATGCGGTCGCGCCGAGGAAATAGTCCCGGTCCCACCGCCGCGTTTCCTCATAACCGTCGCGTGAATGGTCGTGGCGGCGATAGGACACGAAGGTCATCAGACGCAGCGCGACGATCGCCATGACCAGCCAGGTCAGATGCAGGAACATCGCGACATCGGTCGCGATCCAGCACAGGAAAGGCGTCAGGATGCCAGCGACGCCGCCCGGTATGATCGAGGCTGGCGAGGAAAACAGGGAATTGACCAGCAACTTGTAGCCGGGCAGGTCAAAGCCTTCGCCGGGGCGATTGAGTCTGGCGTTCCACCATTCCTTAAGAGCGCCCGCCATTCCATTCCGTCCCGGCGCGCGCAGATAAAGCGCCCGCAGCCCGCAATTCGACCCGTCTAAAAAGGTTTAAATGCGGAGAGGTAAACGTTTGGTGTGTGACGGGGCCAGTGTCTGACGTCTCACAGGCCGATCGCGAGCCCGGCAGCGTCGGGGCGCTGATACATCCGCGCCAGCATCCGGTCCTGGGTCTGTACGATCCGCTGGAGCTTCGAAATCGCGCTGGGGTTCAGCCGCAGCATGCAGTTCGTCCAGATCTCGCCGAGATGGTCGAGTTCCTCCTGCAGATCGCCGGCGCGGCGGTTGAAGGCCGAGAACAGCGCGGTCTTGGCGGCATGGACGGGCAGCGAATCATGCGCGTATTTCCGGATCCAGGCCTCGCCGGTTCCCGTCGGGACGACCGCCTCGAGACCGCCGGCCTCCATGAACGCCTGGGCGCTCATCTCCTCGCCCGACAGCAGCATGCGCTCGGCGGCGCGTGCTCCCATGCGGCGCGACAGGATCGCGACAGCGGTGATCGGGAAATGGTTGAACTTGATCTCGGGGTAGACGAAGGACGCCTGCTCTTCGGCGATCATGATGTTGCAGGAGCGCGGCGCGTCGATCCCGCCGCCGATGGCCTTGGCGTGGATCGTCGAGAGCGTCACCACCAGCCCGTTGAGACCGCTGGCGTTCAGCACGGCGCCGGCGCCCGAGAGCCGCGCATATTCGGCCAGGGCTGCGCGGTCGTTCTTGGCCAGGCAATCGAGATAGAAGTCGAGATCGCCGCCCAGCGTGAAGAACGGCCCGGCGCCGCGGAAAGCGACAAACCGCACCGGCGCGCGGTGATACTGATCCGGCGCGCCCCAGAGCGCGATGATCGCCTGCTGGATTTTGACCAGGCTGTCGAGCAATTGCAGCGTGAAGACCGGCTTCAGCTCGGGGCGGATCGTCACCCAGAGCGTCTTGATCTCGGGCTCATAGGCGAGCTGCGTCTCCGGCAGGAACCCGGCTTTCTGCCGGAGGGTATCGATGACCTCGCAGCTTTCGAGCACTGCTGCCGGTGTAGCGTCGATGACCGAAGCAAATGACTGAAACATGCCGCTGATCCCGTATTGCCGTGCATCGAGGGCGATGGCCTCAACGTACGTGAAGTTAACGAATTGTAAACGAAATCCCCGAGGAATGGTTAATTGCGTTAACGGTTATTACCTAGCGTCATCGTTATTCTTTGGCGTGTCGTAATCGCACGTCGCGCTTGATCACGCCGTTGCACGCAATTGGCGTGCCGTGCGTCCATGCGCTTGTCGGAATCGTCGCAGGCGGCTAACCATGCGCCGCGATTTCGCCGCGATCGAAGCGTTGAACCCGGTGCCGAGTTGTTGCCGTGAACCGCCAGACAGCCGCAGATGACGAGAAGAGGGCGCGCCTCGCCGCCGCCCTTCGGGAAAACCTGAAGCGCCGCAAGGCACAGGCCCGGGCTCGCCGCGCGGAGGAGGCGACCGTGCAGGACGAGACGCCGCAAGCCCAGGCCGAGCCCAACCGGTCCTGATGTCTTTTTATGCGCCGCCGGCACGCCTGCCGGGCGGTTTTTCAGGACCTGACGATGGACAAGATCCGCATCACCGGCGGCCAGCGCCTCAATGGCACGATTCCGATATCCGGTGCGAAGAACGCCGCCCTGCCGCTGATGATCGCGAGCCTGCTCACCGACGAGACGCTGACGCTCGCCAATGTGCCGCGGCTTTCCGATGTCAGCGCCCTGTCGCGCATTCTCTCCAACCATGGCGTCGATCGCTCGATCGCGGGCAAGCGTGTCGGCCAGTCCGCCGAAACCGGCCAGACCATCTCGCTGACGGCCCGCCAGATCGTCGACACCTGCGCGCCCTACGAGCTCGTCTCCACGATGCGCGCGAGCTTCTGGGTGATCGCACCGATCCTGGCCCGCATGGGCGAGGCCAAGGTCTCGCTGCCCGGCGGCTGTGCCATCGGCACCCGCCCGGTCGATCTTCTGCTGATGGCGCTGGAGAAACTCGGCGCTGAGATCACGATCGAGAACGGTTACGCTCTGGCGCGGGCGCCGAAGGGCCTCAAGGGTGCCGAGATTGCGTTCCCGAAGGTGACGGTGGGCGGAACCCACACCGCGCTGATGGCCGCCGTGCTGGCGCAAGGGACGACCGTGATCGAGAACGCGGCGCGCGAACCCGAGGTCGTCGATCTCGCCGCCTGCCTGATCAAGATGGGTGCGAAGATCGAGGGCGCCGGGACGAGCCGGATTGTCGTCACCGGCGTGGCGCGCCTCGGTGGCGCCCACCATGCCGTGCTGCCCGACAGGATCGAGACCGGGACCTATGCCATGGCGGTGGCCATGACCGGCGGCGACGTGCTGCTGGAGGGCGCGCGGCCCGATCTGCTGCAGGCGGCGCTCGACGTGCTCGTGAAGGCCGGGGTCGAGGTGACCTCGACCAATGAGGGCATCCGGGTGCGCCGCAATGGCCAGCCACTCGAATCGGTCGATGTCGACACCGATCCGTTCCCCGGTTTCCCGACCGATCTCCAGGCCCAGTTCATGGCGTTGATGACGAAGGCGAAGGGCACCTCGCGGATTCGCGAGACGATCTTCGAAAACCGCTTCATGCATGTGCAGGAACTGGCGCGGCTGGGTGCGAAGATCCGCCTCGAAGGCGATGCCGCCTATGTCGAGGGCGTTGCCAAGCTGACCGGCGCTCCGGTGATGGCGACGGATCTGCGGGCTTCGGTGTCGCTCGTCATCGCCGGTCTCGCCGCCGAGGGGGAGACCACGATCAATCGCGTCTACCATCTCGACCGCGGGTTCGAGGCGCTGGAAGCGAAGCTGACGCGCTGCGGCGCGCAGGTCGAGCGCATCACCGGTTGACGTTCCGAAGCGGCACCGCCAGAACACCGCCATGTCCGAAGATGCCGCAGACCACCTGAAGCTCATCGCGCTCGATGCCGATGATCTCGCGATCCTATCGGCCCATCTCCAGGATTCCGTCCTGAAGGTGGCCGACATCGTCTGGCTGCCGGCGGAGAAGCGCTTTGCCCTCGCGGTCCGCCGCTTTGACTGGGAAGGTGCTGCGCGTGGGCAGCGCCGCCGCCGGCTGACAGCTTTGCATTTCGACCGCGTGCGGTCGGTTCGCAGCACCGGCATCGATACGGCGACGCCCGACCGCGTGCTGAGCCTGCTGGCGATCGGCTTCACCGAAGGTGACAGCCCCGAGGGCGACATCACGCTGCATTTCTCCGACGGTGCCGCGATCAGGCTGGCGGTCGAATGCGTCGAGAGCCAGATGAAGGATCTCGGCCCGGTCTGGGAAGCGCTCGGCCTGCCGGGTCACCCCGACGAAGCCTGAGCGGCTTTTTTTCGTCATCCATTCCAGCGCCTTGAACACCAGACCCGGGGACAGCGATGCCGATCAGGCTCGACGATAGCAGCAGCGCTTTCGAACTGGGATTTCGTGATCTGCTCTCGGCCAAACGCGAGGTCTCGGAGGAGGTCGATCGCGTCGTGGCCGACATCATCGCCGAGGTGCGCGCGCGCGGTGATGCCGCCGTGATCGACTACACGGCGCGCTTCGACGATCTCCGCCTGACGGCCGGCACGCTGCGCGTCTCGTCGGAGGAGATCGACGCGGCGGTGGCCGCCTGTGCCCCGGAGCAGCTTGCGGCGCTCGAGACGGCGCGTCATCGCATCGAGGCCTATCACGTCCGCCAGAAGCCTCAGGACGCCTGGTTCACCGATGCGGCCGGCGTCCAGAGCGGCTGGCGCTGGAGCGCGATAGAGGCGGTCGGTCTATATGTGCCGGGCGGTACGGCGAGCTATCCCTCATCCGTCCTGATGAATGCCGTTCCCGCAAAGGTCGCCGGCGTCGATCGCGTCGTGATGGTGGCGCCGACCCCGCGTGGCGAAACCAATCCGCTCGTCCTGGCGGCGGCGCGCCTCGCCGGCGTCGACGAAATCTACCGCATCGGCGGCGCGCAGGCCGTGGCCGCGCTCGCCTATGGCACGGCGAGCATCGACCCTGTCGCCAAGATCGTCGGCCCCGGCAACGCCTATGTCGCCGCCGCCAAGCGCCGCGTCTTCGGGCAGGTCGGCATCGACATGATCGCAGGCCCCTCCGAGGTTCTGATCGTCGCCGATGGCAGCGCCAATCCCGCCTGGATCGCCGCCGACCTGCTGGCCCAGGCCGAGCATGACGTTTCGGCCCAGTCGATCCTGATGACGGACGATTCGGCGCTGGCCGACCAGGTCGAGCAGGCCGTGCAGGCGCAGTTGCAGACCCTGCCGCGCGCGGCCATCGCCAGCCAGAGCTGGAAGGATTTCGGCGCAATTCTGCTAGTGGCGGACCTGGAAGCCGCCGTGCCGCTGATCGATCGCCTCGCGCCTGAGCATCTCGAGATCATGACCGCCGACCCGCAGCGTCTCTCGGCCATGATCCGAAACGCCGGCGCGATCTTTCTCGGCGGCCACACGCCCGAGGCGATCGGCGATTATGTCGGCGGCCCAAACCATGTCCTGCCGACGGCCCGTTCGGCCCGCTTCTCGTCGGGGCTCGGCGTGCTCGATTTCATGAAGCGCACCTCGCTGTTGCAGTGCAGCCCGGAGGCCTTGCGCGCGCTGGCGCCGGCTGCCACGCAATTGGCACAGGCCGAGGGCTTGCACGCGCATGGCCGTTCCGTGACGATCAGGCTCAATCTCTGAGACAGGGCCTGCTCCGGGGATGGGCTGTCCTTGTCGAGTAGCATGACGAGCGGAACCGGAGGTAGGATGCCCCAGGCCGAGACATCCGCGAAGCAGTGCCTCGTCGGGGTCACGCTGGACCCTGCGTCGCTGGGCGGCGGCTCCGCCGATCAGGAGCATGAGCGGGCGGTCGCGATCTACGATCTGATCGAGCGCAACCGCTTCATCCTGCCGGGGCATGATGGCGGGCCCTATCTCGCCCATCTGGCGATGATCGAACGCCGCCTTGTCTTCGAGATCAGGCTGGCGGACGGCTCGCCCGTCATCACGCACCATCTCTCGCTCACGCCGTTTCGCCGCATCGTCAAGGACTATGCGATGGTCTGCGAGAGCTACTACGCCGCCATTCGCACCGCCACGCCCTCGCAGATCGAGGCGATCGACATGGGCCGGCGCGGCCTGCATGACGAGGCGGCCCATATTCTGGTCGAGCGGCTCGCCACCAAGGTCGAGATCGATTTCGATACGGCGCGGCGCCTCTTCACCCTGATCTACGCCCTGCACTGGAAGGGCTGAGCGTTTGGAGCCGCCGCCCTCGCGCAAGGTCCAGAGCGTGCTCTTCATGTGCGCGCAGAACGCCGTGCGTTCGCCGATGGCCGAAGCCATGGCCAAGCACTTCTTCGGCAAATCGGTCTATGTCCAGTCGGCCGGCGCCAGGCGTGGCGAGGTCGATGCGTTCGCGCTCGCGGTGCTCGACGAGATCGGCATCGACGCCCACAAGCACAAGCCGAAATCGATCGAGGATCTCGAGGAGTGGGAGGGGCTGAACTTCGACCTGATCGTTTCGCTCTCGCCCGAAGCCCATCACAAGGCGCTCGATCTCACGCGCACGGTCGCCGCTGAGGTCGAGTATTGGCCGACGGTCGATCCCACAGCCGTCCAGGGCTCGCGTGACCAGGTCCTGAACGCCTACCGAGACGTGCGCGACGGGCTGATGCGCCGGATCAAGACGCGCCTGACGGGGTAAAACATCCAACGCGACCAGGATGTGGCGAAATGTCGCCATCTCGCCTTGGCGACATGGCTCGAACCGCGGCTCAATCGGAGGTTGCCGGCGTCGCCATCCCCGGTGCTGCAGGCTCGGTAGCCCTTCTTTCGCCGTAGAGCCGTTTCGCCGATAAATCGGCTGCCGGCGTCCGCCTGCGCGTAAAACCTGGCCCCGGCCGCAGCTCTCCCATCTGCAATCCCACGTTGGTGCGCGTGAGCCATGACGGTCGCGGCAGACCCGCTGCACCGTTCGGCGGCCATCGGAGAGGTTTGTAACGGACACAGACCTTTAACCGGTATCCCATCCATTGGGAGGGTCTGCTGGGGGGCTTGCGGGCAGTCGTCGAGCTTCGGGCCATTCATGACGTCGACCACGATATCC
The DNA here is from genome assembly GCF_030695125.1 of Allobosea sp. Taxonomy (GTDB): domain Bacteria; phylum Pseudomonadota; class Alphaproteobacteria; order Rhizobiales; family Beijerinckiaceae; genus Allobosea. The sequence goes on from NZ_JAUYTP010000008.1 coordinate 47,037, forward strand.
AGCTCGCCCTGCGGGACGAGCCTGTCCCGTCGCGCCTGCGCAGGGCTGGTCCTCATGGGCTTCGCCAGTCCGCTCGTTGCGCTGGCTGCCTTGCCAGGAGCGCAGACGCAGATCGGCGGCACGCCGGCCGTGATCGTCTTTGCGCCCTGGGTCACGGCCGAGGACGCAGTGAGCCGCACCTTGTCCGCCGGCCATCGCGTTCTGCGGTCTGGTCGCTTCGCCTCCATCGTCATCGCAGCGCCTGCGCCGGGACAGGCACTGTCCGCAGCCAGGCCGCAAGGCGCCATCCTGCTGGTGGCCCTGGGCGGGCTGGCCGGCTGTCTCGACGCCGTAGCGTCGCAGGCTGCGTCATGATCTGGACCCTCGATGCCGTCCGCCAGCGCGTGGCCTGCGTCCTCCTGGGCCTGGCCTTCCTGCATGTGCCGCTGCTGGCGCTGACCTACTGGCTGCGCGGGGAGACCGGGCTTGTGCCGGTCGCGCTCGCCTTCGTCATGGCGGCGGGCGCGCTCCTGCTCTATGCCGCCCGCGGCGCTGCCCCCGTGACACAGCTCGTCATGGCGATGGTGCTGGTCGGGCAGGTCTCGATCATGGTGTTCAGCCTGGCGGGGCACCCCTGGCAGCCGGACATGCATATGTATTACTTCGCGGTTCTGGCGCTGCTCGCCGGCTTCTGCGATTGGCGCCCGATCGTCATGGGCGCGGCGTTGACGGCTGCCCATCACCTCGTGCTGCAATATGTCCTGCCCTCGGCTGTCTTCTACCAGGGGGGCAGCCTGCTGCGCGTGCTGCTCCATGCCGTCATCGTCGTCATCGAGACCACCTTCCTGGCGACCATCGCGATCATCATGGAACGCATGTTTCGGATGAATGCGGACAGCCTGGCCCTGGCCCGTGACATCGCCGAGCGTGAACGTGCGGCGGGCGAGCGCGAGAGGCTGCTGGCCGACGAACTGAGCCGGCGCGCGCAGACATTGCGTACGATCGTCGCCGGCTTTCACACCAAGATGGAGCAGGAGATGGTGGTGCTCGACCGGTCGGCCGACGTCATGCAGGCCGAAGCGGTGGCGTTGATCGAAACGTCGGACCATGCGCGGCGCAAGACTGTGGCCGTCTCGGACGCCGCATCCGAAACGATGCTCGGCATCGATCATTTGTCTGCGGCGAGCGACGAACTCGCCATGTCGATCGGGGAGATCGGACGCAGCGTGACCCACTCCGCGGAAGGTTCGACAACGGCGGCCGAACTGGCCCGCAGAGCCAGCAGCGAAGTCGAGGTTCTCGCCCGCAACAGTGAAAATGTGGGAACGGTGGTCGAACTGATCCGCAGCATTGCCGCGCAGACCAGCCTGCTCGCGCTCAACGCGACGATCGAGGCGGCGCGCGCCGGCGATATGGGCCGCGGCTTCGCCGTCGTCGCCAGCGAGGTCAAGATATTGTCCGCCCAGACGGCCAAGGCGACGGACGAGGTCTCAGCCCAGATCGGCGCCATGCAGGAAGCCTCCCAGCGTTCGCTCATGGCCATCCGCGACATCGTCAGGGCCATCGGCGATGTCGAGCGCGTCTCCGAAGCGATCTCCGTCTCGGTGCAGCAGCAGGGTCAGGCGACCTCCGAGATCGCCCATCAGGTCAGGATGTCGTTCGAAGGCGCCAGGCGCAGCGCCGACATCGTCGGCAGCTTCGAGGCGATGACCGAGGGTGCCCATCATGCCGCGCAGCAGGTGCAGGACTCGGCCGAGGCGCTGGCCGCCCAGGCGCGCGGCATCCGCGAGGAGGTCGCGGCCTTCTGCGAGCGCGTCGCCGCCGCCTGAATTGCTACCAGCCCCGGCCCGGGCCGACGGCGCCGACGCCGAGCCAGTGGCCCAGCGTCGCCGCGATGTCGGCGAAGCTCTCGCGCCGGCCGAGGGGTTCAGGCGCGATGCCGGGCCCGAAGGCGAGGATCGGCACATGCTCGCGGGTGTGGTCCGTCCCGGGCCAGGTCGGGTCGTTCCCGTGGTCGGCCGTGAGCACCGCCAGATCACCCGGGCGTAGCGCCGCCTCGAGCCGCGGGAGCATCGCGTCGAAGGCTTCGAGCGCCGCTGCATAACCCGGCACATCGCGGCGATGCCCGAACTCGGTGTCGAAGTCGACGAGGTTCACGAAACAGAAACCGCCATCCGGCAAGCGATCCCAGGCTGCCAGCGCCGCCTCGAACATGGCTGCGTTTCCAAACGGCTTGATCTCCTCGCCCGTGGCGCGATGGGCGAAGATGTCGCCGATCTTGCCGACGGTGATCACCGGCCGGCCCAGCGCCGTGAGCCGATCGAGGATTGTCTCGTCCGGAGGCGGGATGGCGAAGTCCTTGCGGTTGCCCGTGCGGGTATAACCGGTCTCGGCCGTGCCGATGAAGGGCCGCGCGATGACGCGCCCGATCCGCAGGGGATCGACCAGCACGCGCACCTTTCGACACAGGTCGTAGAGGCGCTCGAGCCCGAAATGCTCTTCATGCGCGGCGATCTGCAACACGGAATCGACGGAGGTGTAGCAGATCGGTTTGCCGGTCTCGATGTGCTCCGCGGCGAGATCGTCGATGATGGCGGTGCCCGAGGCATGCCGGTTGCCGAGGATGCCCGGCAGGTCGCCCTCTCGAATGATGGCGGCGACCAGATCTGGCGGAAACGAGTTCTCCAGCGCAGTGAAATAGCCCCAGGCGAAGGACACAGGGCAGCCGGCGATCTCCCAATGGCCCGAGGGCGTGTCCTTGCCCTGGCTGCGCTCGACGCCATAGCCATGCCGTCCGCCGGGCCTGGACGGCTTTAATGCACCGGCCAGGGGCAGGCCCGTCGAGGCTTCGCAAGCGTGGGCGAGACCCAGCCGGACCAGATTGGGCAAGGCGAGGGGGCCGCGGCGCAAGCCGGTCCGGTCGCCGCGTCCGTCATGGCAGGCCTGCGCGATGTGGCCGAGCGTATCGGCGCCCGTGTCGCCGTAGAGATGCGCGTCTTCAGCCCCGCCGCAGCCGACGGAATCGAGCACGATCAGGATCGCCCGCGCCATGCTCAGTCCCTCACAGCGGTGGCGCCGACCGGCTCCAGATTGAGCGCAGCGGCCAGCAGGGCCTGAGTGTAGGGCTCGCGCGGCCGCGAGAAGACGTCTTCCGCGGCGCCTTCCTCGACGACCTTGCCGTTCTGCATCACCAGAACCCGGTGAGCCATCGCCCGCACGACCTTGAGATCATGGCTGATGAAGAGATAGCCGAGCCGTCGGCGCGCCTGCAGGTCGCGCAGCAATTCGACGATCTGCACCTGCACCGACATGTCCAGCGCCGAGGTTGGCTCGTCCAGCACGATGAAGCGCGGGTCGAGCGCCATGGCGCGCGCGATCGCGATGCGCTGGCGCTGCCCGCCCGAGAACTCGTGCGGGTAGCGGTCCATCGCCGAGGGATCGAGGCCGACATCGTTGAGGGCCTGCGCCACCACCTCGCGACGCTGCCCATAGCTCTGCTGCTTCGCCTGGACCGTCAGCCCCTCGGCGACGATCTCCGCCACCGACATGCGCGGGGACAGCGAGCCATAGGGGTCCTGGAAGACGACCTGCAGGTCCTTGCGCTTCGGCCGGACCTGAGCGCTGGAGAGCCCGTCGATCCTGTCGCCGAGGAAGACGATCGGTCCCTCCGACGAGATCAGCCTGAGAATGGCGAGGCCCAGCGTCGTCTTGCCGGAGCCGGATTCGCCGACCACGCCGAGTGTCTCTCCCGCGCGGACCTTCACCGAGATGCCATCGACCGCCTTCACATGGCCGGTCGTCTTCCGCAGGAAGCCGGTCTTGATCGGGAACCAGACCTTGATCGGCCCCGCCTCGACGAGCGTCGCGGCATCGTCGGGGACCGGGGCCGGGCGTCCCTTGGGCTCGGCCGCCAGAAGGCGCTGGGTGTAGGCGTGCTGCGGGTTGCCGAAGATCTCCGCCACGGGCCCCTGCTCGACGATCTGACCCTTCAGCATCACGCAGACCCGCTCGGCGATGCGCCTGACGATGCCGAGATCATGGGTGATGAACAGCATGGCCATGCCGAGCCGCTCCTGCAGTTCCTTGAGCAGCTTCAGGATCTGCGCCTGCACGGTGACGTCGAGCGCCGTGGTCGGCTCGTCGGCGATCAGGAGATGCGGCTCGTTGGCCAGCGCCATGGCGATCATCACACGCTGGCGCTGGCCGCCGGAGAGCTGGTGCGGATAGGCGTCGAGCCGGCTTGCCGCGTCGCGAATGCCGACCAGTTCCAGCAACTCGAGCGTGCGTGCCCGCGCGGCCTCGCCCCGCAGACCCTTGTGAAGCTCGAGGATCTCGCCGATCTGCCGCTGGATCGTGTGCAGCGGGTTGAGCGAGGTCATCGGCTCCTGGAACACCATGGTGATGTCGTTGCCGCGCACCTTGCGCATCGCGTCCTCATCGGCCGCGATCAGGTCCTGCCCCTCGAACAGCACCTTGCCGGAGGGGTGATGGGCGGACGGATAGTTCAGCAGCTTGAGGATCGACAGCGCCGTGACCGACTTGCCCGAGCCCGACTCGCCGACGATGGCGAGCGTCTCGCCCCGGGCGAGGTCGAAGGACACCCGGTCGACGGCCAGCGTCTCGCGCCCACCCTGGCGGAAGGCGACGGAGAGATCCTGGACGGAGAGGAGGGGGAGGGAGGTCATGCGAACGTCTTCCGCGGGTCGAACGCATCCCGCACCGCCTCGCCGATGAAGATCAGCAGCGACAGCATCAGCGCGATCACGACGAAGCCCGAGAGTCCGAGCCAGGGGGCCTGCAGGTTGGATTTGCCCTGCGCCAGAAGCTCGCCCAGCGAGGGCGAACCCGGCGGCAGGCCGAAGCCGAGGAAGTCGAGCGAGGTCAGGGTCGTGATCGAGCCATTGAGGATGAAGGGCAGGAAGGTCAGCGTCGCCACCATCGCATTGGGCAGCAGGTGCTTGACCATGATGGCGCGGTCGGAGAGCCCGAGCGCCCGCGCCGCCCGGACATATTCGAAGTTGCGCGCCCTCAGGAACTCGGCCCGTACCACGCCGACCAGCGCGACCCAGGAGAACAAGAGCAGGATGCCGAGCAGTACGAAGAAGCTCGGCGTGATGATCGCCGCGACGATGATCAGCAGGTAGAGCGCCGGGATCGAGGTCCAGATCTCGATCACGCGCTGGAAGATGAGGTCGGTCCAGCCGCCGAAATAGCCCTGGATGGCGCCGGCCGCGATGCCGATCACCGAGGAGATCCCGCACAGGATCAGCCCGAACAGGATCGAGATGCGGAAGCCGTAGATCAGCCGGGCGACGACGTCGCGGCCCTGGTCGTCGGTGCCGAGCCAGTTCCATTCGATATCGCGGCAGCCTGTCCCGCCGGTCCGCTCGGCGATGCCCTTGCACTGCTCGTCCCTGAGCATCCAGGTCGGCGGCGCCGGCGCGGGCACCGGCAGATCGAGATTATGCGTGCGGAAGCTGTAGCGGATTGGCGGCCAGACCGAAAAGCCGTTGGCGCCGATCTCCTTGGCGATGACGGGGTCGCGATAGTCTGTGGTCGCGAGAAAGCCGCCGAACTTCTCCTCCGGATAGTTCACCGCGACCGGGAACAGCCATTCGCCCTTGTAGCGCACGATCAGGGGGCGGTCGTTGGCCAGGAACTCGGCGAAGAGCGACAGGACGAACAGCGTCAGGAAGATCCAGAGCGACCACCAGCCGCGCCGGTTGGCCTTGAAGTTGTCGAGCCGGCGCCGGTTGATCGGCGAGAGCTTGAGCCAGCCCTGGGCGGCCTCGGCCGGGGCCAGCGGCGCCTCGCCGCGCAGAGCCGCGGGGGGTAGGGCGATCAGCGTGTCGCTCATCTCAGGTCTCCCGCGTTTCGAAATCGATGCGGGGATCGACCCAGGTATAGGTCAGGTCGGTGAGGAGATGCACGACGAGGCCGATCAGCGAGAAGATGTAGAGATTGGCGAAGACCACCGGATAGTCGCGGTTGACGATCGCCTCGAAGGAGAGAAGCCCGAGCCCGTCGAGCGAGAAGATCGTCTCGATAAGCAGCGAGCCGGCGAAGAGCGCCCCGACAAAGGCGCCGGGAAAGCCCGCGATCACGATCAGCATGGCGTTGCGGAAGACATGGCCATAAAGCACGCCGCGCTCGGACAACCCCTTCATCCGCGCCGTCAGGACGTATTGCTTGCGGATCTCGTCGAGGAAGGAGTTCTTGGTCAAAAGCGTCGAGGTCGCGAAGGCCCCGAGCGCCATCGCCGTCACCGGCAGCGCGATATGCCAGAGATAATCGGCAATCTTTCCGAAGAAACTCAGCTCTGAAAAGTTGTCGGAATGGAGCCCCCGCAACGGGAAGATCTGCCAGAACGAGCCGCCGGCAAACAGCACGATCAGCAGGATCGCGAAGAGGAAGCCGGGAATGGCGTAGCCGACGATCACCACGGCGCTCGTCCAGGTGTCGAAGCGGGAGCCGTCCTTGACCGCCTTGCGGATGCCGAGCGGGATCGAGATCGCATAGGACAACAGCGTCATCCACAGGCCGAGCGAGATCGAGACCGGCAGCTTCTCCTTGATCAGTTGCAGGACGGGGGCGTCGCGGAAATAGCTGCGGCCGAAATCGAAGCGGATGTAGTCGCCGAGCATCTTGAGAAAGCGCTCATGCGCCGGCTTGTCGAAGCCGAACTGCTTTTCGAGCTCCTTGATGAAGGCCGGGTCGAGCCCCTGCGCGCCGCGATAGGCCGAGCCGGCGTCGCCGGCTGCCTGCGCGCCGGCATCGCCGCCGGAGCCGCCGCCGACGCGATCGGCCGCGCCGCCGCTATTGGGATTCTGAAGCTGCGAGATGACCCGTTCCACCGGTCCGCCCGGGGCGAACTGCACGATCACGAAGGAGATCAGCAGGATGCCGAACAGGGTCGGCACCATCAGGGCCAGGCGGCGCGCGATATAGCTCAGCATGCCGGCTCAAGCCTTCCCGATCCGCTTCGCCTTGTCGGCGTCGTACCACCAGATCGACGGCGCCCCCGAGCCGAACTTGGGCTTGGTCTGCGGCCGGTCGAACATGTCCCAATAGGCCAGCCATTCGGTCGGGTTCCACCACATCGGAATCCAGTAGCGCCCGGCCCGCAGCACGCGGTCGAGGCATTTGGCCGCGATCACGACCTCGGCATAGCTGTCGGCTTGCCCAATCTTCTCGATCAGAGCGTCGATCGCGGGGCTGGCGATGCCGCCGACATTGCGCGATCCGCGCGTCTTGGCGGCTTCCGAACCATAAACGATCCGCAGGCTGTCGCTGGGAATCGCGCTGCCACCCAGCGCCCGGCTGATGATGTCGAAGTCGAACTCGTCGAGCCGGCGCTGATACTGCGCGCCGTCGACGATGCGCGAGGTCGCGGTGATGCCCAGCCGCTTCAGATTGGCCTGGAAAGGCTGCGTGTGCGGCTGCAGCGCGCCTTGCGAATCGAGGAACTCGATTTCGAAGGGCTGGCCGTTCGGCAGTTTGAGAACAGCGCCATCGCGCTTGCAGCCGGCGGCGCGGAACATCTCGTCGGCACGGCGCAAAAGGGCGCGGTCACTGCCCGAGCCGTCGGAGACGGGCGGCAGGAAGGGCTCGCCGAAGACTTCGTCTGGAACCTGGCCGCGGAAGGGCTCGAGCAGCTTGAGCTCCTCGGGCGAGGGCAGGCCGACAGCCTTGGAATCCGAATTCTCGAAATAGGAGGTCATCCGCGCGAAGGAGGAGAACATGATGTTCTTGTTCGTCCATTCGAAGTCGAAGCAAAGGCCGAGCGCCTCGCGAATGCGCGGATCGGCGAATTTCTCGCGGCGCAGGTTGAAGACCCAGCCCTGGGATCCCGTCGGGTCGGTCTTCGGCAGGCTCTCCTTCTTGACCTTGCCGTCATGCAGCGCCGGGAAGTCATAGCCGGTCGCCCAGATGCGGGAGGTGAACTCCTCCTGGAAGGTGATGACGCCGCTCTTGAAGGCCTCGAACGCCACCTGCCGGTCGCGGAAGTACTCCCAGCGCACCCGGTCGAAATTGTTGACGCCGATGTTCACCGGCAGGTCGCGGCCCCAATAGGTCGCCACGCGCTCGAACTCGATGAAGCGGCCCTGCTCGAAACGGCCGACCTTGTAGGGGCCCGAGCCGAGCGGCGGCTCGAGCGTCGAGGCCTCGAAGTTGCGGGTCGACCAGAAGGCTTCCGAAAACACCGGCAGCCCCGCGACGATCAGGTGCAGGTCGCGGCTGCGCTTGGGCGAGAGTTGCGCGACGAAGATGTCGTCGCTCTCGGCCGTGGCGGAGACGAGCTCGTTCAGCATCAGCCGGTAGGACGGGTGCCCCTTGCTCTTGAGCAGGTTCATGCTGAAGGCGACGTCGCGGGCGGTGACGCGGCTGCCGTCATGGAAGCGCGCCTCCGGCCGCAGGCGGAACCGATAGGTCAGCTTGTCCTGGGAGATCGCGACACTCCTTGCGAGCAGACCGTAGAGCGTGCCCGGTTCGTCGCCCGAGCCCGACATCAGGCTGTCGAAGCAGGAATCCATTCCCGCCGCGCCGTCGCCCTGCAGGACGAAGGTGTTCAGCGTGTTGAAGGTGTCGAAGCTCTGGTTGCCGCTGGCGCGCTTGATCTGGACGGTCAGCGTGCCGCCCTTGGGCGCCTTCGGATTGACATAAGGAAAATGCGGAAAATCGGCGGGCAGGCCGAGTTCCCCGAAGGTCGAGAGACCATGCGTTTCGGCGGCCTGCGCGAAGGCGCGTCCGCCCAGACCCGGCAGCGCCGCTCCCGCCGCGGCAAGCGCGCCGGCCTCCAGGATTCTGCGGCGGCTGATGCGGATCGTCATCGTCTCGCGTCTCCTCGTCGGGCGTCTCGCGAATCGCCGGGATTCATCTCACCTGCCCCGTGAGCCGGTGCAACCCTGACACTCGACGACATCGTGGCGGCAAGACCAAGGCGCAGGCAAGCATCACGCCGACAAAGGAAAAAGCCGGGCGCGGGGCCCGGCTTCACGAAGTCATCGGCATTATCGCGGAAAACCGGCTCAGGGCGTCGGCAGCGGCTTGGGCGCGTCGGCGAGCTTGTTGAGATAGGCGACGATGTCGGCGCGGGTGTCGGCGCGCCCGATGCCGGCATAGGCCATGGTCGTGCCGGGCATGTAGGCCTTGGGATTCTTCAAGAAGCCGTCGATCTGTGCCGCCTCCCAGTTTTCGCTGGCCTTGGCCTTCATCGCGGCCGAATAGGCAAAGCCGTCAACGGCGCCCTTGGGGCGGGCATAGACGTCGTAAAGATGCGGGCCGATCTTGTTGGCGCCGCCCTTCTCGAAGGTATGGCAGGCCTTGCAGGCGCCGACGGCCTTTTCGCCCCGGGCGGCGTCGGCCTTGGCGAGGCGCACGGCGATCGGCTCGTCAGCAGCAGCGGCGGGGGCGGCAGCAGCGGCGACCGGCTCGTCGCTGGGCAGGTCGAAGCCCGGGATGGCGGGCTTCTTCGGGGCGAACACGATACCGGCCATCATATTGAGGCCCATCACCACCAGGAGCGTCGAGAGAACCGCGCCGGCGATCTTGTTGGTTTCGATATTCATCGTATTCCGAACCCTCGGCCGCCAAACGCCAACGGCGCGGGAGGCAAGACAGCTTTAAACCGGGCTGCTGGAGCCCCGTCACCACGCGTTGCTTAACCGCTTTGCGCGCTGGATTGCAACTCGTATAAGCACGCTCCGCTTTGAGACCTTTTGACGCTCGCCGCGGCGCATCTCGCGCACGGTCCCGCTTCAGACCCCTGGCTGCCGACAGACCCCAAGAGCTTCACCGATCCCGATGTCCGACCCGCTGATCCTGATACCCGCCCGCATGAAGGCCACGCGCCTGCCGGGAAAGCCGCTGGCCGACATCCATGGCGAACCGATGATTGTTCGTGTCTGGCGGCGCGCGGTCGCCGCCGGCATCGGTCCCGTGGCGGTCGCAACCGATTCCGCCGAGATCTGCGCGGCCGTCGAGGCCGCCGGCGGCTGCGCCGTGATGACCCGGGACGACCACCCCTCCGGCTCCGATCGCATCAAGGAAGCTGCCGACCTGCTCGACCCGGAAGGGCGCCACAACGTCATCGTCAACGTCCAGGGCGACTTCCCGACGCTCGAACCCGTCGCGATCGCGGCGGCCATCACCCCGCTGGCCGATCGCGCGGTCGATATCGCGACGCTGGTCGGTCTGATCGACGACGAGGAGGAGAAGACGGCGCCCAGCGTGGTCAAGCTGGTCGGCAGCCATGTCTCGCCTGGCCGACTCCGGGCGCTGTATTTCACGCGTGCGACCGCGCCCTATGGCGAGGGGCCGCTCTATCACCATGTCGGGATCTACGCCTATCGCCGCTCGGCGCTGGACCGTTTCGTCAGCCTGCCGCAGTCGCTCCTCGAAAAGCGCGAGAGCCTGGAGCAGTTGCGGGCGCTGGAGGACGGCATGCGCATCGACGCGATGATCATCGACCACGTGCCCCGCGGCGTCGACACGCCGCCCGACCTCGATCGCGCCCGCGCGATCCTCAAAGACAGCGCCGGAGCCTGAATTCATGACCGTCATCGTCTCCTATCAGGGCGAACCCGGCGCCTTCTCGTCGCAGGCTGCCTTGCAGGTCTTCCCGGATTGCGAGCTTCTGCCCTGCGCGACCTTCGAGGATGCCCTCGCAGCCGTCTCGGACGGCACGGCCCGCTACGGCATGATCCCGATCGACAATTCGATCGCCGGCCGCGTCGCCGATATCCACCATCTGCTGCCGCGCTCGGGGCTGCACATCATCGGCGAGCATTTCCTGCCGATCCGCTTCCATCTGATGGCGGTGAAGGGCGCGACGCTGGCGACGCTGACGCGGGTGCAGAGCCATATTCATGCGCTCGGCCAATGCCGCAAGATCATCCGCAAGCTCGGCCTCAAGGCTGAGGTCGCCGCCGACACGGCCGGCTCCGCCCGCCAGGTCTCTGAAGCCGCCGATCTGACCCGCGCAGCGATCGCCCCGCGCATCGCGGCCGAAGTCTACGGCCTCGACATCCTGATGGAGGATATCGAGGACGAGAAGCACAACACCACGCGCTTCGTCATCTTGTCGAAATATCCGGAATTCACCCGCCAGGGCGCCACCAAGACAGTCACGACGCTGATCTTCCAGGTCCGCAACCTGCCGGCCGCGCTCTACAAGGCGATGGGCGGCTTCGCCACCAACGGCGTCAACATGACCAAGCTCGAAAGCTACATGGTTGACGGCCATTTTGCGGCGACGATGTTCTATGCCGATGTCGAGGGCCATCCCGACGATCCGGCCCTTCGCCGCGCGCTCGACGAACTCGCCTTCTTTTCCAAGGAGGTGAAGATCCTCGGCGTCTATCCGGCGCATGCGTTCCGGTCGACGCTGGCCGAGCTGGGCGAATAAGACGCGCGCCCTCGTGCCTCGCGCAGCTTCGGCGACGAATCGATCGTCGCCCGGGCGCAGCGGCTGGCGATCATCGTGTGATTGCGGCGAAGGGCGATCATCGCTGCAACCAATGTGACGCATCGGCGTTCACTCCCCGTCATGTCATTGCTGCGCTGCAGCGATCGGGAGTGGGCCAATTGTCTTATCTGAAAATGACTGTGGCCGCTTGGGCCGGTCTGGTCGTCATGACGGGTGGAGCCACGGCGGCTGACCGGGTCGTGCCCGTCTTCGCCGAGCAGCCCGTTTCGGGCTGGACCGTGACGATCGGCGCCACTGGCAAGTTCGGCCCCCGCTATATCGGCTCGGACAAGATGGGCTTCTCCGGCTCGCCGAGCTTGAGTTGGCGCCGCGCGGGCGAGCCGCTTTCGTTCAGCGCTCCCGATGACGGCTTCGGCCTTGCGCTCTACAAGACCAGCGTCTTCAGCGTCGGCCCGGTCGGCGCGTTCAAGAGCGGCCGCTATTTCGGCGACGACAGGCGCCTGTTCGGCCTGCGCGATGTGCCCTGGACGATCGAAGGCGGCGCCTTCGTCGAGTTCTGGCCGATCCAGGATCGCCTCCGCACGCGTCTCGAGGTTCGTCAGGGCTTTCATGGCCACCGCGGCGTGGTCGCCGATGCGTCGGTCGATTGGGTCGAGCGTTTCGGCGCCTTCACCCTCTCGGGTGGCCCGCGCCTGTCGCTGGCCAACGGCTCCTACATGGATCGCAATTTCGGCGTATCACCGGGGGAAGCCGCCCTGAACGGAACCCTGACACCCTATCGCGCCAAGGGCGGGTTGAGGTCGGTCGGGGCCGGGGCGGCACTGGACTACCGCTGGACGCCGGCCTGGACGACGCGGACCTTCGTCAAATACGATCGCCTGATCGGTTCTGCCAACGACTCGCCGATCGTTCGTCTCGGCGACCGCAATCAGTTCACTGTCGGCCTGGGGGCCAGCTACACCTTCGCCTGGGGGCAGTAAGCGCCCCGCTCCCGAGAGTTTGACCGGGCCCGGGTGGTGAACGAAAGTCGCGCCCCGGGCCCTCTTTTTAAGGTCGATCTCGGTGCGGATCCCTGGCGCCTCGCGAGAGGCAATGCTCCATCTTGATCATCTCACCGTTATCGCGCCGTCGCTGGCCGAGGGCGTCTCGCATGTCAGGGCCTGCCTGGATCTCGACGTCCCGTTTGGCCAGCGCCACGGCTACATGGGCACGCACAACCACCTGCTGCAGCTGGGCGAAACGGTCTATCTGGAGATCATCTCGCTCGATCCCGAAGGTCGCGCGCCGGCACGGCCGCGCTGGTTCGGCCTGGATGATCGGACCGGCGTCCGGCGGGCCTGGGACGACGGGCGGCGCCTGCGCGGCTGGGTCGCTCGGACCGATGGCATCGACGCGTTTCTGGCCGGGCGCGAGAGCATCTTCGGCCGGAAGGTGGCATTGCCGCCCGACAGCCCGTCCTTCGACTTCGCGATTCCCGATGACGGATCGCTGCCGCTCGGTGGCGCGATGCCTTCGATCATCGATCGGCGCGGAAAGCCGCGTTCGATGGCGACAATCGCCGATCTTGGCGCCCGGCTGCGGTCGCTCGTTCTCGCCCATCCCGAGGGGGCCGCGATCGTGAAGCTCTATCGCGAGCTCAACATCGACCGTCCGCCCGAGGTCGTGATGGGCGCGGATCTGCGCTATGTGGCGCGCATCGAAACGCCGGACGGCTTGAAGGAACTGGTCTGAAAGTGCGGTCGTCCGCGTCTCAGGCCCGCTCCCCCTCGATCGCCCAGGCCCTGAGCAGGGTGTGGGCGATGGCCAGGTGCTGCGGGCTCGTCAGCCCGTCGGGATGGGCGCTCTCCAGCATTTGCAGCGCCTCGTCGCGCTTGAACCAGCGCCCGGCTTCGAGTTCGGTCGTATCCAGCACGATCTCGTCGTTGAGCGCTTCCGCGATGCAGCCGATCATCAGTGAGGACGGGAACGGCCAGGGCTGCGAGGCGATGTAGCGGACGGTGCCGACGCGCAGACCGGCCTCCTCCCAGCTCTCGCGGCGCACCGCATCCTCGAAGGTCTCGCCCGGCTCGATGAAACCGGCGATGCAGGAATACATCCCCGGTGCAAACCGGGCCTGCCGCGCCAGCAGGCAGGTTTCCCCGCGCGTCACCAGCATGATAACCACCGGGTCGGTGCGGGGGAAATGCTGCGCGCCACAGGCGCTGCACTCGCGCTTGGTGCCGGCGGCGCCCGACGTCGTCGGGCCGCCGCACTGGGCGCAGAAGCGATGCCGGGCGTGCCAGTCGAGCAGCGCCTTGCCCTGGCCGAGCGGCCCGAGTTCGTCCTTCGGAACGAGCTTCTTCAATGCGACGGAGCGCAGATCGGTCACGAAGAGTTCAGGGCGCTCGCGTAGCCCATCGGCCAGAGACCGATCGAGCAACCTGGCGAAGCGCGGGGCACCGTCCGGAGCCAGCCCGAGGAACACCTCCTCGAGCCCGTCTCCCAGCGATTGCGTCTCGCCATGGCTGAACCAGACCGAGAGTGCCTCGCCGTCCAGCCGCTTGAGGATCGGGGTCTCGCCAGCGACGACCGCGATGCGCGTATCGGAGCGGTGGCGCAGCGCGTTCACGGCGTCTGGCTTGTTCCGCAGATCCTCTCGGCGGTCGAGCATGTTGACGGCGAAGCCCGTGAGGGCGGAGCGTTCGCGAGGACGGGAGGCGTCGTTCATGCCGTCCGTCCTAAACCCGCGCTACGCCGTCTTGCAAGCCTCCTTCACGAGGCGTCGCGCCCGCGCAGCAGATGGATGATGGCCGAAAAGTCCGCCCCACCTTCACCCCAGCCATTGTGCAGGCCATAGAGTTGCGTCGCTGCCGCGCCGAGCGGCGTCGAGGCGCCGGCCGCCTGGGCCGCCTCCTGCGAGAGCTTGAGGTCCTTCAGCATCAGGGCCGAGGCGAAGCCGGGCTTGTAATCGTTGTTGGCCGGCGAGGTCGGCACCGGGCCGGGCACCGGGCAGTACGTCGTCAGCGACCAGCACTGGCCCGACGAGGTCGAGGCGACGTCGAACAGCGCCTGATGCGAGAGGCCGAGCTTCTCCGCGAGCACGAAGGCTTCGGACACGCCGATCATCGAGATGCCCAGGATCATGTTGTTGCAGATCTTGGCGGCCTGGCCGTTGCCGGCGGCGCCGCAATGCACGATGCGCCGGCCCATCGCCTTCAGGATCGGCTCGCCCAGCGCGAAGGCCGCTTCCGTGCCGCCGACCATGAAGGTCAGCGTGCCACCCTTGGCGCCGCCGGTGCCACCGGAGACCGGTGCGTCGAGCGAGAGGCAGCCGTGCTCGCCGGCCAGCCCATGCGCCTTGCGCGCGCTTTCGACATCGACGGTCGAGCAGTCGATCAAGAGGGCGCCGCTCTTCACGCGGGGCAGCACGTCGCCCCAGACGGCGAGCACATGTTTGCCCGCCGGCAGCATGGTGACGACGATATCGGCGCCCGCGACGGCCTCCTGCGCCGAGCCCGCGATCGCGACCCCCAACTCGGCAGCGGCATCTTTCGACGCCTGAACCAGATCGAAGGCGCGGACCTCATGCCCCGCCTTGACGAGGTTCCCGGCCATCGGGCCGCCCATATTGCCGAGGCCGATGAAGGCGATGCTGGTCATGGTCTTAATCCCCATTCCTGTTGACGGAATACCTTTGGCGGAATACTTTTTTGCTGTGATTGGATCGTTCGCGCAGAGAGAGGCCGAACTCCTGTTCCACGACAAGCCGGTCCGGCGGTTCGCCGCGATCGAGCGCGTGGTCAGGCGCAAGCTGCTGCTGCTTCATGCGGCCGCCAGGCTCGATGATCTGCGTGTGCCGCCCGGCAACCGGTTGGAAGCCCTGAAGGGGGACCGCGCCGGGCAGCATTCGATCCGCGTCAACGACCAGTGGCGGATCTGCTTCATTTGGAAGGAGGGCGAGGCGCATGACGTCGAAATCGTCGACTATCACTGATGCGGTCGAACGCGACGAGGCGGTGCTGGACCTGATCCCGCCCGGCGAGGTCCTGCTCGAGGACTTCATGAGGCCGCTCGGTGTCAGCCAGAACCGGCTGGCGCGCGACATCGATGCGCCGGTGAGCCGCATCTCGGGCATCGTCAAGGGCGAGCGCACCATCACGGCCGACACGGCCCTGCGCCTGGCGAAGTTCTTTGGGACGACGCCGGAGATGTGGATGAACCTGCAGACGGACTATGATCTGCGGGCGGCACGGCGCGCGTCCGGAGCCGATATCGACAAGCGCGTGAGGCCGCTTGCCGCATAGCCCTCAATTCCCCTTGGCCCGGCCGACCAGCCCGCGCGCCACGATCATCCGCATCACCTCGTTGGTCCCCTCGAGGATCTGGTGGACGCGCAGGTCGCGGACGATCTTCTCGATGCCGTAATCGGCGAGATAGCCATAGCCGCCATGGATCTGCAGCGCGTCGTTGGCGACGGTGAAGCCCGTATCGGTCGCGACGCGCTTGGCCATGGCGCAAAGCTTCGTGGCGTCCGGCGTCTTGGCGTCCAGCGCCGCCGCGGCCCGCCAGAGCAGGCTGCGCGCTGCCTCCAGTTCCGTGGCCATGTCGGCGAGCTTGAACTGCAACGCCTGGAAATCCGCGATGCGTGAGCCGAAGGCTTTCCGCTCCTGGGCATAGGCCAGCGCCTTGTCGAGCGCGCTTTGCGCGCCGCCGAGCGAGCAGGCGCCGATGTTGAGCCGCCCGCCATCCAGCCCCGCCATCGCGATCTTGAAGCCGATACCCTCGGGTCCGAGCCGGTTGGCGACGGGCACCCGGCAGTTCTCGAAGATCACGGCCCGCGTCGGCTGCGCGTTCCAGCCCATCTTCTTCTCATTAGCGCCGAAGGACAGACCGGGCGTGTCCTTCTCGACCACCAGCGTCGAGATGCCCGAGGGGCCGGCCTCTCCGGTGCGGACCATGACGACATAGAGGTCGGAGACGCCGGCGCCCGAGATGAACTGCTTCTGTCCGTCGAGGATGTAGTGGTCGCCGTCGAGGACCGCCTTCGTCTTCAAGGCCGCCGCGTCCGAGCCGGCCCCCGGCTCCGTCAGGCAATAGCTCGCCAGATGCTCCATCGCGCAGAGCTTCGGCAGGAAGTCCGCGCGCTGCTCGGCCGAGCCATAGCGGTCGATCATCCAGGCGCACATGTTGTGGATCGAGATGTAGGCGGCCACCGTCGGGCAGCCGGTCGAGAGCGCCTCGAAGATCAGTGCCGCATCGAGCCGCGTGAGGCCGGAGCCACCGACATCCTCGGCGATGTAGATACCGCCCATGCCGAGCGCGGCCGCCTGGCGCATCTCCGCGACCGGGAAGTGCTTCTCCTCGTCCCAGCGCATCGCATGGGGCGCCAGCGTATCGTTGGCGAAGGCGGTGGCCATCTCCTGGATGGCGAGTTGGTCCTCGCTCAGCGCGAACATGGCCACCACCTCCTTGCCTGACTCAACCCATCGTCGGGATGACGAAGCTCGCGCCGTCCTTGATGCCGCTCGGCCAGCGCGCCGTCACCGTCTTGGTCTTGGTGTAGAAGCGGATCGAATCCGGCCCGTGCTGGTTGAGATCGCCGAAGGAAGAACGCTTCCAGCCGCCGAAGGTGTAATAGGCCAGCGGCACCGGGATCGGCACGTTGATGCCGACCATGCCGACCTGGACCTTCGAAGCGAAGTCGCGCGCCGCATCGCCGTCGCGGGTGAAGATGGCGGTGCCGTTGCCGTATTCGTGGTCGTTGGTGAGCTTCAGCGCCTCGTCATAGCTCTCGGCGCGCAGCACGGAGAGGACGGGCCCGAAGATCTCCTCCTTGTAGATCCGCATGTCCTTGGTGACGTTGTCGAACAGGCAGCCGCCGACATAGAAGCCGTTCTCGTAGCCCTGCATGGTGAAGTCGCGGCCGTCGACGACGAGGCTCGCGCCCTCCGCGATGCCGGTGTCGACATAGGCCTTGATCTTCTCCATCGCCGCCTTCGTGACGACCGGGCCGTAATCAGCGCTGGCGTCGGTCGAGGGGCCGATCTTCAGGCTCTCGACGCGCGGGATCAGGCGCTTCACCAGTTCGTCGGCGGTCGCCTTGCCGACGGGAACCGCCACCGAGATCGCCATGCAGCGCTCGCCGGCCGAGCCGTAGCCGGCGCCGATCAGCGCGTCGACCGCCTGGTCCATGTCGGCGTCGGGCATGATGATCATGTGGTTCTTGGCGCCGCCGAAGCACTGCACGCGCTTACCGGCCGCGCAGCCGCGGGCGTAGATGTACTCGGCGATCGGGGTCGAGCCGACGAAGCCGACGGCCTTGATGTCGGGGTCGTCGAGAATGGCGTCGACCGCCTCCTTGTCGCCATTGACGACATTGAGGATCCCGGGCGGGCCGCCCGCCTCGATGAACAGCTCGGCCAGGCGCATCGGCACGCCCGGATCGCGCTCGGAGGGCTTCAGGATGAAGGCGTTGCCGCAGGCGATGGCGGGGCCGAGCTTCCAGAGCGGGATCATCGCCGGGAAGTTGAACGGGGTGATGCCGGCGCAGACGCCGAGCGGCTGGCGCAGCGAATAGATGTCGATGCCGGGGCCGGCGCCGTCGGTGAACTCGCCCTTCATCAGGTTCGGTACGCCGAGCGAGAACTCGACCACCTCGACGCCTCGCTGGATGTCACCCTTGGCGTCGGGAATGGTCTTGCCGTGCTCGCGGGCGAGCAGCTCGGCCAACTCATCGTTGTTCTGCGCGATCAGGTCGAGGAACTTCATCAGCACGCGGGCGCGGCGCTGCGGGTTGACCGCGGCCCATTTCGGCTGGGCTTCGGCGGCGTTCTCGACGGCGGCGCGCATCTCGGTGGCCGAGGCGAGCGCGACCTGGCCGATGATCGTCCCGTCCATCGGCTGATAGATGTCGGCGGTGCGGCCAGAGGTGCCTGCGACATGCTTGCCGCCGATGAAATGCCCAACCTGACGCATCGCGCCCTCCCTACGAATGGTGATGTCTCGAACTGGTGGCCACCACTACCATTCACGTTTGCGCACGGCTATAGCGACCTTGGACGAAGCGGCGTGCGCAAAAGCGAATATCGGGGAGCGTGACGATGGAGCGGTTCGACTGGGATGATCTGCGCTTCTTCCTGGCGGTCGCCCGCTCGGGCCGGCTCACGGCGGCTGCGCGCCGGCTCGGCGCCGACCATGCTACCGTCTCGCGGCGCATCACCTCGCTGGAGGATTCGCTCAAGGCCAAGCTCTTCGAGCGCCGGCCGCAGGGCTACACCCTGACTGCCCATGGCGAGCGTCTGCTGACCAAGGCCGAGAGCATGGAAACCGATGCGCTGGCGATCCAGAGCGACATCGGCGGCGCCGACATGGCGCTGGCCGGGACGGTCCGGATCGGTGCACCCGACGGCTTCGGCACCGCTTTCCTGGCGCCGCGTCTCGCCAAGCTGGCGAGCGCCTATCCCGGGCTCGAGCTGCAGCTCATCGCCATGCCGCGCCTGCTCTCGCTGTCGAAGCGCGAGGCTGATGTCGCGATCACGCTCGCCCCGCCCAAGGAGGGCAAGGTTGTCGCCCGCAAGCTGTCCGACTACCGCCTCGGCCTCTACGCGACACAGGCCTATCTCGACACGATGCCGACGGTCGACAAGCCGGAGGACCTCTTCGCCCATCGCATCGTCGGCTATATCGACGACCTGATCTTCACGCCCGAACTCGATTATCTCGACGAGATCGCCAAGGGCCTGCGCGCTCAGGTCCAGAGTTCCAGCGTGCTGGCGCAGATGAACGCGGTGGTCGGCGGCGCCGGCATCGGGGTGATCCACCATTTCATGGCGGAGGCCGAGCCGCGCCTCGTGCCGGTTCTGCCCGAGACGGTGTCGATCACGCGCTCGTTCTGGCTGCTTGTGCATGCCGATCTGAAGGACGTCGCCCGGGTGCGGGCGATCGTCGATTTCCTGGTGCGCGAGGCCAAGGCCAGCCGCGCCCTGCTGATGGGTGAAAGCCGGGTCGGGGCAAGCGAGGCCAGTTAGCCTCTCCGCAAAAAACTCAGATCCGCCAGGGCAGCACGTTCTGGGAAAGCCGCTGCGCCACCCTGTCCAGCGCCAGCATGGCGATCAGAATGACGGCTGAGGCGCTGATGGCGACTGCCGCCGCCTCACCCGCGAGCCCGGCTTCCTTCAGCGAGAACAGCACCACGCCGAGCGTCTCGGTGCCCGACGACCACAGCAGCGCCGACACGGTCAACTCGTTGAAGGCGACAAGGAAGACCATCAGCGCGCTGACGGTCGCAGCCGGGGCGAGGATCGGCGCCACGATGAAGCGCAGCATCTGCCAGAGTGTCACGCCGTCGAGCTTCGCCGCCTCCTCGTGATGTGCCTCGATCTGCGCCATCGCCGCCAGCGGAGCCTTCAGTGCCAGCGGCAGGAAGCGCGCGAGATAGGCGAAGAGGATGATGAAGGGCGTGGCGTAGATGCTCACCCCCAGCAGCGGCAACGGCTTCAGGAACATCAGGATGCAGGCGATGGCGAGCACGACGCCGGGCAGGGCATAGGGCAGCTCGATCACCACCTCGACGATGCGCCTTAAGCGTCCCATCCGCCGCTCGAGCGCATAGGCGAAGGCGATCGAGGCCAGCGCCAGGATCAGCGCGGCGCTGCCGGCGAACAGGAAGGAGTTGCGGAAGGCCCGGATCGTCACATCCTGCCGCAGCAGAACCTCGGCGAATTTGTCGAAGGTCAGGCTCTGCCAGTTCAGCGCGACGCCGAGCGCCGGCGTCAGCGCCTCGCCCAGCAGCGCCAGGAAGGGCAGGCCCAGCTTGACCACCAGCAGCAGAAGAAGGCCGCCGAGCACGAAGGGCCTGGCGCGCCCGAGTTCCCAGAACGGCTGCAAGGGCCGTTCGATCTCGACCTTGCCGCCGGCCCGCCGCGTCGCCAGCATGCCGGCGATGATGCCGAGCCCCGCGACCAGTGCGACGAGGATTGACAGCGCCGCCGCGTCGGGCAGCCCGGCCGGGCCGAAACTCGACAACCGACGGTAGATCAGGGTCGGCAAGGTCAGGTAATTGACCGGCAGGCCCAGCAGCGCCGGAATCCCGAAATTCCCGACGCCCGCGACGAAGGCGAGCAGCGCGGCGGCGATGATCTGCGGCCGCAGCACCGGCAGGAGGATACGGGTCACGATGCTGCGCGGACCCGCGCCCTCCATCTGGGCGGCCTCGATCAGCGAATGCGGCACGCTGCGCAGGCCAGTCCAAAGCGTGATCGCGACCAGCGGCGCGTGATGCAGCGCCATCACCAGCGCGATGCCGCCGCGCCCAAGCAGCGGGTTGGGCGTTCCGGGCGCCGGCGACAGGCCGAGCAGCGACAGGATCGGGGAATGCGGCGCAAACAGGCTCAGGAAGGCCAGCGCGGCCACCTGCGGCGCGATCATCATCGAGAAGACGAGCGCAAACGCGATCGGCCGCTTGCCGCGCACATCGGTGACCCCAAGCAGGATCGCGGCCGCGCCGCCGATCAAAAGCGCGCCGATCGCCGAAAGGCCGGCGGTCTCCAGCGTGTGCAGCGTCGCATTGACAGCCGCCCGGCTGCCGATCTCGGCCAGCGCGGCGTCTGGCGCAAACTGCCAGCCCGGCGCGAAGGCGGCCGCCGCCAGCCGCAGGAAGGGCAGGCCGCCGAGCAGGATCGCGCAGGCGGTCACCAGCAGCGGCAGGCCAAGGCCGGTTGGCAGAGTCAGGCCCCGCCACGGAGGGCGGGGCCTGGTCTCCTGCCAGCCCGTTGGGGCGGCGAGCGTCACTCGAAGATCGCGCTGAAGCGCTTGCGCGCCGAAGCCTCGTCGGCGAGCGCCTTGGCGGCGTCGAACGGCATCAGCTTGATCGCGCTGCGGGCGGGGTAGCCGGCGGGCAGGGCGACGTCGGGATGAGCCGCGACATAGCCCTGCTTCAGCGCCAGTTCCTGACCGTCCTTGGAGAGCAGGAAGTCGACGAAGGCCTTGGCGGCCTCCGGGTTCTTGCTGGTCTTCAGGATCGCGACCGGCTCGCTGACCGCCGAGACGCCCTCGCTCGGGAAAACGAACTCGACCGGCGCGCCCTTGGCCTTTTCACGGATCGGCATGAAGTCGACGATCATGCCGTAGAGCTTCTCGCCGGTCGCGACCTGGCGCAGGATGTCGCCATTGGAGCCGGCGGCGAGCGCGCCATTGGCCTTCAGCGCCTCGTAGAAGGCCCAGCCGGTCGGCAGGTTGCTGCTCAGCGTGATCGTGTGGATCATCGCGGCGCCGGAGTTCAGCGGGCTTGGCATCGCCAGCAGGTTCTTCACGTCGGGCTTGGTCAGATCGAGCCAGCTGGTCGGCTTCATCGGCGCCTTGGTGTTGTAGACGATCCCGGTGGTGATCAGCTTGGTCGCGAACCAGAACTTGGCGGGGTCGTGGATGCCGGCCGGATAGGCCGAGGTCTGGGCCTTGTCATGCGCCAGAAGCCGGTCTTCTTTCTTGAGGCCCTCCATCGTCACCGCATCGGCGATGAGCAGCAGGTCGGCCTGCGGCGCGCCCGCCTCGAACTCGGCGCGCAGCTTGGCCATCACGCGCGGCGTTCCGTCGCGCACGAAGCTGATGTCGACCTTGGGATGTTTCGCCTTGAACGCATCGATCGTCTGCTGCGCATCGGTGTTGGGCTGGCTGGTATAAAGGACCAGCTTGCCTTCGGCCGCCAAGGCCGGTCCGGCCAGCAGGGCCCCGGCGACAGAGACGATCGTGAGCGCTGACAGTGACGCCTTGAAACGCATGGTGCTCTCCTTTGCGGATGTCCTGAATTGAGGCTGCGCTGGCGGTAGTCTCCGCATATGACATATCCATGAAGCCGCCGTCATGGTGCCGACGCGGCGTGGCGCCAAAATCGCAAAGCCCATCACGCCGCCCGGAGGCCGTGCGGGTGCGCAAGGCTGATCTGCCTGCCGACAGCTTGACCCCGCTCCCCCTGCGCCCCACGTTCCGTCCACCTTCTGCATCCGCTCTGCGACAGGACAATCATGACCGCCTCCAAGCTCGACCAGCTCCGCCAGATGACCACGGTGGTCGCCGATACCGGCGACATCGAAGCCGTCCGCCGGCTCAAGCCTGTCGATTGCACCACCAACCCGACGCTGATTCTCAAGGCGGTGGAGAACCCTGCCTATGCCGGGCTCGTCGACGAGGCGATCGCCTGGGGCAAGAAGGCCGGCGCTGGCAACGAGGACACGGTCCATGCGGTTTGCGACCGTCTCGCTGTCACCTTCGGCGCCGAATTGACCAAGATCGTGCCCGGCCGGGTTTCGACGGAGGTCGATGCCGACCTGTCCTTCGATACGCAGGCCACGATCGCCAAGGCACGTGCCCTCATCGCCGCCTACAAGGAGCGCGGCATCGAGAAGGACCGGATCCTGGTCAAGATCGCCTCGACCTGGGAGGGCATCCAGGCCGCCAAGGTGCTGCAGGCCGAAGGCATCGACTGCAATCTCACGCTACTGTTTTCGCTGCCTCAGGCCGTCGCCTGCGCCGATGCGAACGCTTTTCTCATTTCGCCCTTCGTCGGTCGCATTCTCGACTGGCACGTCAAGGCCGGGGGCGGCCCCTACACGGCCGAGACGGATCCGGGCGTTGTCTCCGTTCGCGCGATCTACGCCTATTACAAGACGCATGGCATCGAGACGGTGGTGATGGGCGCTTCGTTCCGCAACACGGGCGAGATCGAGGCGCTGGCCGGCTGCGACCGGCTGACCATCGGGCCCGGCCTTCTTGACGAACTCGCCGCTGCGACGGGCGATCTGCCGCGCAGGTTGATGCCCGAATCGCCCGGCGAGGCCCCCGCGCGACAGAAGCTCGACGAGAAAGCCTTCCGCTTCGCAATGAACGAGGACGCGATGGGCACCGAGAAGCTTGCGGAAGGCATCCGCGGTTTCGTCAAGGATCTGCGCAGCCTGCGCAAGCTCGTCGCCGCCAGGCTCGCCTGACGAGGCCCGTCTGTCAGCGCTTGGGCGCGACTTCGGCCTGAACCGTCAGGCCCGGCTTGGGCGGAGCGGAGGCCGGATCGAAAAAGCTGCGGCCGCCGGCCGCGGCCGTCTCCAGCTGGTGTTTCCAGCCCTTGGCATCCTTGCCGCCGCCCAGGGCGGTGAATTCGGCCCTGCGATTGTCTTCGCTGCCGCGCGCGCCCTGGTAGACCATCACGCCCTGGGCGGTGACGACGATGTCGCCGCGGCGCAGCGTCGGATCCTTCAGGTACCAGTTCGGGTCGGTGGCCGGATCGAGCTGGACCACGGGCGGCTTCGGCTTCGACGAGACCTCGGGCGCCTTGGCCCTGGGCAGGCGCTGCTGCGGTTCGTCATATTCATAGATCGGCGTCGCCCGCAGGCGCGGGCCGCCGCCGAAGATGGCCCGGCCGAGCTCTTCGAACAGGTTCGCCGCCTGGACCGACGGCGCGCCCGAGACGGCCATCGCCGCCGCAAGCCCCAACATCGTTATCCGCTGCGCCGCCATCGTCATCATCCTCTGCCAATCGGCTGATCAACGAGGAATGGTCGCAAAAGGTTCAGCGCAGGTTCACCGATGCGGTTAACATTTTTTTCGCGATGCGGCGGGGCGCCAGCGTCACCCTTTCGCCGCCAGCGCCTCCGCGCGGATGGTCGAGAGCGACTTGGCCGGCGTGATCGCCTCCGGATCGAGCAGGCAATGAATGATCGAGGGCTTGCCCGAGGCGACGGCCCGCTCGAAGGCCGGGCCGAACTGCTCGGTCGTCTCGACGCGCTCGCCATGCCCGCCGAAGGCGCGCGCGTAGGCTGCGAAATCGGGATTCTTCAGCGTCGTCGCCGAAATGCGGCCCGGATACTCACGCTCCTGATGCATCCGGATCGTCCCGTACATGCCGTTGTCGACGACGATGACGATGACCGGGAGGTCATACTGGACGGCGGTGGCGAAATCCTGCCCGTTCATCAGGAAGCAGCCGTCGCCGGCGAAGGCCACGACGGTGCGCTCCGGATAGAGCCGCTTGGCGCCGATCGCAGCCGGCACGCCATAGCCCATCGAGCCAGAGGTCGGGGCCAGCTGCGTCGCGAACTTGGTGAAGCGGTGGAAGCGGTGCACCCAGGTCGCGTAATTGCCGGCGCCATTGCACAGGATCGCATCGTCCGGCAGGTGGTTGCGCAGCCAGCGCACCATCTCGCCGGGATGGAACGTACCAGCCACCGGCGCAGGCTGCTCGCTCCAGCCGAGATAGGCCTCATGCGCCGCTGCTGCCGCACCGGCCCAGGCGATTTCCTGCGGCGGATGCACCGTCTCCAGCGCGGCGCAGAAGGCGGTCGGCGAGGCATTGATCGCCAGCGACGGCCGGTAGACCCGGCCCAACTCCTCGGCGTCGGGATGGACATGCACCAGCGGCCTTCCCGGATTGGGAATGCCGAACAGCGAGTAGGACTGGCTCGGCATCTCCGAGAGCCGCCCGCCGACAAGGATGACGAGGTCGCTTTCCTTGATCCGCGCCAGCAGCTTGGGATTGGGGCCAATGCCGAGATCGCCGGCGAAATTCGGGTGGTCGGCCGGAAACAGCATCTGCCGCCGGAAGGAGACGGCGACGGGCAGGTCGAAGCGCTCGACGAAGCGCTGGAAGCGCGCGATCGCCTGCGGGTCCCAGCGCGAGCCGCCGAGGATCGCGACCGGCGATTTCGCCGCCCAGAGCCGCTTCTGCAGGTCGATCGTCTGCAGCAGAGACGGGTGGGTCTCGGTCACCTGATAGGGTTCGGCATCGACCGCTTCGACGACGTCGGTCAGCATGTCCTCCGGCAGTGCGATCACGACCGGGCCCGGCCGGCCCGAGGTGGCGACATGGAAGGCGCGGCTGATGATCTCGGGAATGCGCTCGGCCTGGTCGATCTCGGTCGCCCATTTCGTCATCGTGCCGAAGACGGCGCGGTAGTCGAGTTCCTGGAAGGCTTCACGCTCGCGCATCGAGCGGTCGATCTGGCCGACGAACAGGATCAGCGGCGTCGAATCCTGATGCGCGATATGGACGCCCGGCGAGGCGTTGGTGGCGCCAGGCCCGCGCGTGACGAAGCAGATGCCGGGCTTTCCCGTCAGCTTGCCGGCGGCCTCGGCCATCATGCAGGCGCCGCCCTCGGCCCGGCAGATCGTGACCTTCAGCTTGGCGTCATGCAGCGCGTCGAGCACGGCAAGATAGCTCTCGCCGGGCACGCAGAACGCGTCGGTCGCGCCATGGATCAGGAGTTGGTCGACGAGGATCTGCCCGCCGGTGCGTAGTGCCATAGCCACATTCCTCTCGCGGCGCCTCAAGGGTGAGGGCCGGGTACGTCACATTATCCGAGGGGCCCGCCCCAGGCCGGGTCGTTCAGGATTTCATCGACATGTTCGCCCAGCCGCGGGCTCGGGCGCGGCGACACCTGCCGGACACCGTCCATGACGATCGGCGATGCGACCGTCGGGATCGCGCCGCCCTTCGCTTGCTCGCTCTTGAGATCCACGCGCACCCCGCGCGCGACCACCTGTTGATCGGCGAAGACCTCGTCGACGGCGTTGATCGGGCCGGCCGGGACACCGACCTTCTCGAGCGCGGCCAGCAGGTCGACCTTGAGATAGCGCTGGCAAAGGACGTGCAGCCGCTCGGTGAGCGCCACGCGGTTCTTCACCCTTGAGCGGTTGTCGACATAGGCCGGGTCGTCCGCCAGGCCTGCCTCGCCCAGCACCTCGCAGAGCTTGCGCCACTGCCCGTCATTGCCGGTCGCGATGATGATGTGCCCGTCCGCGACCGGGAACACGTCATAGGGCACGATATTAGGGTGCGCGTTGCCCAGCCGCGGCGGCAGATTTCCCGAGACGAGATAGTTGAGCGCCTGGTTGCCGAGCACGGCGATCTGGCTGTCGAGCAACGCCATGTCGAGCGTCGCGCCCTCGCCGGTGGCGTCGCGCCGGCGCAGTGCCGAGAGGATACCGATCGTGGCGTAGAGCCCGGTGTAGATGTCCGCCGTCGCATAGGCCGCCTTCATCGGCGCGCCCTCGGGCTCGCCGGTGAGCGACATCACGCCGCCCATGCCCTGGACCAGGAAGTCGTAGCCGGCGCGCGGCGCATAGGGACCGGTCTGGCCGAAGCCCGTGACCGAGCAATAGATCAGCCGCGGATAGGCGGCCCGCAGCGAGGCGGCGTCGAGCCCGTACTTCTCCAGGCCGCCGACCTTGAAGTTCTCGACCACGACATCGGCATGGGCGGCGAGCTTTCGTACCAGCGCCTGGCCTTCGGCTGTGCGGAAATCGGCGGTGATCGAACGCTTGCCGCGGTTCGCGGAGTGGAAATAGGCCGCAGACAGGTGGTCATCGCCCGCGCCCTCGACGAAGGGCGGCCCCCATTTGCGGGTGTCGTCGCCCTCGGGCGCCTCGACCTTGACGACATCGGCACCGAGATCGGCCAGGACCTGACCGATCCAGGGCCCGGCGAGGATGCGCGCGAGTTCGAGGACACGCAGGCCGGCGAGGGGAGGTGTGACGGTCATGGCGCCTTTGGCTCGACGTCATGGTCGGGCTTGACCCGACCATCTCCGGGGAAGTTCACGCGGGACGAGATGCCCGGGTCAAGCCCGGGCATGACGGCTGCCGGATACGCTCAGAAGAACGCCTGCAGCCCGGTGATCGCCCGGCCGAGGATCAGCGCGTGGACGTCATGCGTGCCCTCATAGGTGTTCACCGTCTCGAGGTTCGCCGCATGGCGCATGACGTGGTACTCGATCGAGATGCCGTTGCCGCCATGCATGTCGCGGGCCTGGCGGGCGATGTCGAGTGCCTTGCCGCAATTGTTGCGCTTGACGAGGCTGATCATCTCGGGGGCCATTTTGCCCTCGTCCATCAGCCGGCCGACGCGGAGAGAGCCCTGCAGGCCGAGCGAAATCTCGGTCAGCATGTCCGCGAGCTTCTTCTGGAACAGCTGCGTCTGGGCGAGCGGCTTGTTGAACTGCTTGCGGTCGAGACCATACTGGCGCGCGCGGTGGAAGCAGTCTTCCGCCGCGCCCATCACGCCCCAGGATATGCCGTAGCGCGCGCGGTTGAGGCAGCCGAACGGACCCTTCAGGCCCGAAACGTTGGGCAGCAGATTCTCCTCGGGCACGATCACGCCATCCATGACGATCTCGCCGGTGATCGAGGCGCGCAAGCTGAGCTTGCCGCCGATCTTCGGCGCCGACAGGCCCTTCATGCCCTTCTCGAGGATGAAGCCGCGGATCTGGTTGTCGTGCGCGGCCGACTTCGCCCAGACGACGAAGACGTCGGCGATCGGCGAGTTCGAGATCCACATCTTCGAGCCGGTCAGGCGATAGCCGTCGGCGACCTTCTCGGCGCGGGTCTTCATGCCCGCGGGGTCGGAGCCGGCATCGGGCTCGGTCAGGCCGAAGCAGCCGACCCATTCGCCCGAGCCGAGCTTGGGCAGGTACTTCTTGCGCTGGCTCTCGTCGCCATAGGCGTAGATCGGATACATCACCAGCGAGGACTGGACCGACATCATCGAGCGATAGCCGGAATCGACGCGCTCGACCTCGCGGGCGACGAGCCCGTAGGAGACGTAATTGGCACCGGCGCAGCCATACTCCTCCGGCACGGTCACGCCGAGCAGGCCGAGCGCGCCCATCTCGTTGAAGATCGAGCGGTCGGTCTTCTCGTCGAGATAGGCCTCCGAGATCCGGGGCTGCAGCTTCTCCTGCGCGAAGTCGCGCGCCGTGTCGCGGATCAGGCGCTCGTCCTCGGTCAGCTGCTCATCGAGCAGGAAGGCGTCGTCCCAAGTGAACTCGGCCAGCTTGTGGCTCGTGCTGTGGCTGCGGGCGGCTTCGGCCATGGTCGTCTCCCTCATGGTTCCTGCGTCATGGTCGGGCTTGACCCGACCATCTCTCAAAACCAGCGAGCTGGTCTAAGAGATTCTCGGGTCTGCACTGCGCTTCGCCCGAGAATGACGTGTTGTTGGATCACGCACCCACATCGAAGCTGACGCCCTGCGCCAGCGGCAATGTCGTGCCGTAATTGAGCGTATTCGTGGCGCGGCGCATATAGGCCTTCCAGGCGTCGGAGCCGGCCTCGCGGCCGCCGCCGGTTTCCTTCTCGCCGCCGAAGGCCCCGCCGATCTCGGCGCCTGACGGGCCGATATTGACGTTGGCGATGCCGCAGTCCGAGCCTTCGCCCGATATGAAGGTCTCGGCCTCACGCATGTCGAGCGTAAAGATCGAGGAGGACAACCCGGCGCCCACCGCGTTCTGGATCGCAATCGCCTCGTCCAGCGTCTTGTACTTCATGACATAGAGGATCGGCGCGAAGGTCTCACGCGCGACCGGGCCGGTCTGCGCGGGCATCTCGACGATCGCGGGGCGGACATAGAAGCCCCCCGTTCCGACCGTGACGCGCTCGCCACCATGCAAGGTGCCGCCGGCGGCCTTCGCCTCCGAGAGCGCCGCCTGCATGCCCTTGAAGGCAGCCTCGTCGACCAGCGGGCCGACCAGCACGCCCGCTTCGCGCGGGTCGCCGATTGTCACCGAGCCATAGACCTTGATGAGCTTGGGGATCAGCGCGTCATAGACGCTCTCATGGACGATGAGGCGGCGCAGCGTGGTGCAGCGCTGGCCGGCCGTGCCCATGGCCGCAAAGGCGATGCCGCGCAGGGCGAGATCGAGATCGGCCGACGGCGCCACGATTGCCGCGTTGTTGCCGCCGAGTTCGAGAATGGCGCGGGCGAAGCGGGCTGCGAGCTTCTGGCCGACCTCCTGGCCCATCCTCGTCGAGCCCGTGGCGGAGACGACCGGCACGCGGTGATCCTGCACGAGGATGTCGCCGATCTCGCGGCCGCCGATCAGCACCTCCGAGAGGCCAGCGGGCGCCTCGGGGCCGAAGCGCTTCATCGTCTTCTGGACGATCGCCTGGACCGCGAGCGCGGTCAGCGGGGTCTTCTCGGAGGGCTTCCAGACCACGCTGTCGCCGCAGACGAAGGCGAGCGCGGCGTTCCAGGACCAGACCGCGACGGGGAAGTTGAAGGCCGAGATCACGCCGCAGACGCCGAGCGGATGCCAGGTCTCCATCATGCGGTGGTTGGGCCGCTCGGTCGCGATCGTCAGGCCGTAGAGCTGACGCGACAGGCCGACCGCGAAATCGCAGATGTCGATCATCTCCTGGACCTCGCCGAGGCCCTCCGACGTGACCTTGCCGGCTTCCATCGTCACCAGCAGGCCGAGATCGTCCTTGGCGGCCCGCAGTTCCTCGCCGAGCAGGCGCACGAACTCGCCGCGGCGCGGCGCCGGCACCTTGCGCCAGGCCAGGAAGGCGGCGTGCGCCCGGCCGATGGCAGCCGAGGCCTCGGCGGCGCTTGTCTCCCGCAGCGTCGCGACGGCCTCGCCCGTGATGGGCGAGCGGGCGGCGAGACCGGCGGCGGCGAAGGCGGCATCCGTGACGCCGAGGCGCTTCAGCAGCGCGAGCGCGTCCTGGGGGAAGCTGGTTGTCATGATGCGTCCTGGGCGAGGCTCGGCCGGATGAAGGTCAGGACAGCGAGAATGCCCTCTTACGCCCTGCGCGGGCAACCGATATGTTCTCACGACTTGATGAGAAGGGCTCATGAACCTCGAGATCGTGCCAGGACGCCTCACCGTGCCGTCGCTGTCCGCGCTGGCGGCCTTCGAGGCCGCCGCGCGCCATGGCAGTTTCACCCGTGCGGCGGAGGAGCTGAACCTGACCCAGGGCGCCGTCAGCCGGCAGGTCGCGCATCTCGAGACGGTGCTGGGCGTCGCCCTGTTCCAGCGCGCAAGGCAGCGCGTCGCGCTGACGCCGGCGGGTGCCGCCTACGCCGCCGAGATCCGCGACGGACTCTCGCGGCTGGCGGCGGCGACCGTCTCGACGATGGCCTTCCGGGGTGCCGGCGGTGTGCTGAATCTTGCCATTCTTCCCACCTTCGGCACGCGCTGGCTGATCCCGCGCCTGCCGCGCTTCACCGAGGCGCATCCCGGCATCACCATCAACTTCACCACGAAGCTCGTGCCCTTCGATTTCGCGCGCGAGCCGCTCGATGCGGCGATCCATTTCGGCGACCCGGTCTGGCCCGGCGCACGGCTGCACCGCCTGATGGGCGAGGAGATCGTGCCCGTCGCGGCGCCCGGCCTGGTGGCACGCCTGGGCCTCAAGGAACCCGCCGACATGCTCAGGGGCTCCCTCCTGCAGCAATCGACGCGGCCGCGCGCCTGGGCGAACTGGCTGGAGCAGCAGGGTCTGCCGCCGCAGCGGGCGCTGATGGGGCCGCGCTTCGAGCAGTTCGCCATGGTCTCGCAGGCCGCCGTCGCCGGTCTCGGGCTGGCCATCGTGCCGCGTTTCCTGGTCGAGGAGGAGTTGCGCTCCGGCTCCCTGGTCATTCCCTTCGATCGGCCGGTCACCGGCACGGAAGGCTACTACCTGGTCTATCCCGAGACCCGCGCGGAACTGCCGACGGTCGCAGCCTTCCGCGACTGGCTGCTGGCCGAATGCGAGATGGCGAGCTGACTCGACAAGTTTCGCCGGCCGCGCCATTCATGCGTAGCGTTCATCAACCGGGTCGCAGCGCGCACCCGTCTCTGGCTTGGGACCCGCCATGTCGTCTTCGTCCGAATCCGCCGACGTCGTTATCTGCGGCGGCGGTGCCCTTGGCTCCTCGGTCGCCTATCACCTCGCTGCCGATCCGGGTTTCAGGGGCCGGATCGTTGTCGTCGAGAAGGACCCGACCTATCGCTACGCCGCCTCGGCGCTGTCGGCCGCCTCGATCCGCCAGCAATACTCGAGCGCGGTGAACATCCGGATCTCGCTGCACGGCATCGATTTCCTGCGCAACATCGGCACCCGTCTTGCGGTCGAGGGCGAGGCGCCGGTCATCGATCTGCACGAGGGCGGCTATCTCTATCTGGCGGGGGAGGAAGGGGCTCCCGTGCTCGCCGCCAACCAGGCGTTGCAGGCCGCCGAGGGCGCCGATGTTGCACTTTATGCTGCACCCATGCTGCGCAGCAAATTCCCCTGGATGAACACAGAGGACATTGCCTGCGGCAGCTTTGGCGTCAGCGGCGAGGGCTGGTTCGACGGCTGGGCCGTGTTGCAAGCGTTTCGCAAGAAGGCGCGATCGCTCGGCGTCGAATACCGCCAGGGAGAGGTGGCCCGTTACATCGTCGAGGGCGGCCACGTCACCGGCGTCGCACTCGCCGATGGCAGCCGCATCGCCTGCGGCGCGGCGGTCAACGCATCCGGAACCCATGGTGCGCGGCTTGCCGCCACGGCCGGCGTGACGATCCCCGTGCGGTCGATGAAGCGCTACGTCTTCTCCTTCCTCTGCAAGGGCGAGGTCGAGAACTGCCCGCTGTTGATCGACCGCAGCGGCTCCTGGTGCCGGCCGGAGGGCAAGCGCGGCAGCGACGGCCAGCTCTTCATCGGCAGCTGCTCGCCGCTGACGCCCGAGCAGGACCGGGAGTGGATCGAGACCGACGCGGATGTCGAGGATGTCGACTGGGGCTTCTTCGAGGAGGTCGTCTGGCCCGCGCTCGCCCACCGTGTCCCGGCCTTCGAGCAGATCAGGCCCGGCCGCGCCTGGGCCGGCCCCTATGACATGAATGAGCTCGACCACAACGCCATCGTCGGCCCGGCGGTCGGCCTCTCGGGCCTCTACCTCGCCAACGGCTTTTCAGGGCATGGTCTGCAGCAGGCACCGGCGGTCGGGCGCGGCCTCGCCGAGCACATCCTGCATGGTGGCTATCGCAGCCTCGACCTGTCCGATCTCGGCCATGAGCGCATCGTCGCGGGCAGACCGCTGCTGGAAACGAACGTCATCTGAACGGAGGCGGCCATGATCGACACGGGCTATGTCCGGACCATGGCGCGCTACAACGCCTGGCAGAACGAGAGCCTCCTGAAGGCAGCGGCCACGCTGGACGACGCGGCCCGCCGGCAGGATCGCGGCGCCTTTTTCAAATCGATCCATGGAACGCTGTGCCACCTCCTCTGGGCTGACCGAATGTGGCTGTCGCGCTTCGCCGGTACGCCGAAGCCGACCCTGCGCATCCACGAATCCGGCGACCTCGTTGCCGAGTGGGATGATTTCGTCGCGCAGCGTTCGGAGTGGGACGGGAGGATCGCCGACTGGGCGATGAGCCTGTCCGCCGACTGGCTCGCGGGCGATCTGGTCTGGTTTTCCGGGGCGACGCAGCGCGAAATGCGCAAGCCGCGTGCCTTGCTGGTCGCCCATCTTTTCAACCACCAGACCCATCACCGCGGGCAGGTCCACGCGATGCTGACGGCAGCCGGCGCCAGGCCCGACGATACCGACCTGATGCTGCTGGAGCGGGACGCCTAAGCGGCGCGCGCGAGCGCATGACGGCATCCCGACCTCATGTTACGCTGCCTCCGCGTAGGCTGGCACGAGCCAGGCATGAGGGAGGTTGGCATGGCCTGCTCGTTCACGCGTATCGCCTGCTGGGCAGGGCTGGTCGCATCTGCGGCAGCCCTCTGCTTCCACGCCAGTCCGGCCCTCGCCCAGAAAGCCGAGACCGTCGCGCTTTGCAGGGCCGAGAAGACCGAGCGGGCGATCGCCGCCTGCACCACGATCATCAAGGGGCGCGGGGATCGCAAAGCGAAAGCCTCGGCTTTGCTCAGCCGCGCCCAGGCCTACTGGGCGCTCAACCGCCTGACCGAGGCGGAGAAAGACTACAGCGAGACGATCAAGCTCGCTCCCACCGCGATGGCCCTCTATCGCGACCGCGCCCAGATCCGCTTCGGTCTGGGCAACACTGAAGGCGCGATGGCGGACTTCACCACAGCGCTCGAGATGGCGCCCTTCGACGCCGACAACTACGCCAATCGCGGCTATCTGAAGATGCTGCAGTATGACTTCGCCGGAGCGGGCGCCGATCTCCGGCAGGGCCTGTTCTGGCAGAAGGACCATCCCCGCAGCGCCTATACGCTTGGGCTGCTGCACTATTCGACCGGCCGCTATGGCGATGCCGTAGAGCAGATCGACAAGGCCCGCGCCGCCGGCTTTCGCGGCCCCGAGGCCTTCATCACCAAAGCGCGCAGCCTGTTTTATCTCGGGACCTTCGATCCCGCGATCCGCGAAGCGACGGAGGGGCTGCAGGCCTTTCCGACCCAGTCCAGCCTCACCGAAATCCGCGCCCGGGCGCGTCTGGCCCGGCGGGATCTCGAGGGGGCGCTGGCGGACGCCGAGACGGTGGTCCAGGCCGCCCCGCGCTTTGGCCGTGCCTATGCCACGCGCGCCGCGATCCGGCTGGCGATGAAGGATGTCGCCGCGGCGACCGCCGACGCCGACAAGGCGATCGAACTCGATCCGTCGCTGTTCGACGCCCATGAGCTCAAGGCCGACATCCTGCTGGCTTCGGGCAACGAAGCGGCGGCCCGCGCGGTCCTCGCGGCCTCGGCCGCGCGCACCGATGCGAAGATGGGCTACGACATCGCCTCGCGTGCTCGCCACGCCGCCCGTGTCGCGGAACTCGACAAGCCCAAACCGATCCTCGTCACCGATCTCGACGAAGCCGAGTTGAAGGCCCGTTGCGACAAGCGTGACGATCCATTGCGTTTCCAGAGTTGCAACCGGCTGGTCGAGACCGCGACGACGCCGCAGGAGCGGGCCGAGCGGCTGATCCTGCGCTCGCGGGCGCGCCCTTTCGCCGAGCAGCTGGGCGATCTCGATCTCGCCGTCGCCGCGGCGCCGGAGCACCTCCCGGCGACGATCGCCCGCGCCTACGCGCACATGGCGACCTATCGCTACAATTCCGATCTGAAACCCTATGAGCGGGCCTGGGCGGACGCCGACAGCGCCGTGCGTCGTGCGTCCCCCGGGGCACCGGCGTATGAGGAAGCCCTGCTGACGCGCGCGACGGCGGCTCAGGGCAAGGGCGATTACGAGGCGGCCATCGCGGACCTGACCCAGCTTGTCACGCGCGAAGGGGCGGCTCCCTTTTTTCTCGAAATGCGCGGGAAGATGCAGCTGATGGCCGGCCTCGCAGCGGCGGCGCTGGTCGACCTGCGGGAAATCCGGCGCGTGGCGCCCGAGGACCGCCGCCGGTTTCTCGATGACGATCTGTTCGTCATCGCCCTCATCGAGACCGACAACACCGATGAAGCGCTGGCCGCCCTCGATGCCCGGCCGCAGGAGGGCCATCTCGGCAACGAGATGACGCGTCAGGCGCTGCGCGCGCGGGCCCTCCTCGCGCGTGGCGAAGCGGCTGCGGCACGCGAGGTCGCTTCGGCCGCCCTCACCACCAATCGCGCCCACAGCGGCGCCAGCGCCGTCCGCGGGATCGCCTCCGCCCAACTGGGGAATGCCCTCGATGCGGTTGCCGACCTGACCGCCGCAATCGACGAGACTGTCGCGATCCCTCTTAAAGCTGCGAGCATGGGCATCACGCCTGGGCACATGGCGAATCTGTTCCTGCATCGCGGGCTCGCGCGTGTTCAGCTGAACCAGAGCCGGGCCGCCCATGCCGATTTCAGCGAGGCGATCCGGCGCGCTCCCGATCGCGCACGCCCCTATGGCGAACGGGCCAGACTGTCCCTCGCCGCCGACAATCCTGCCGCACTGACCGACATCGCGATGGCGCTGCGCATCGAGCCCAATGAGCCGCGCTGGCTGGCGCTCGCCGCGCGCATCAATCTCGCGACGGGCGATCTGCCCGCCGCCGAGCGCTTCGCCGGCCTGGCCCTGGCGGCTCCCGCCCCGGAGCCGGGCCTGCTTGTGCTGCGCGCGAAAGCCCGGCTCGGGCTGCGCAACTTCGGCGGCGCAGCGGAGGACACGACGGCGCATCTGGCTTCGCGCGCAACGGATGCAGAGGCGCTGCTGATCCGGATCGAGGCACGGACGGGGCAGGGCGATCTGAAGGCGGCGCTGGCCGATGCGGAGGCGGCTCGCAATGTTCGCAGCGACGACGCCAGGATCCTGCTGGCGCTGGCCGAACTGAGACGCCGCAACGGTGACGCGCCGGGCGCCATCGGCGCCTTCGAGGATGCGGCAGGGAGGCCCGACGCCGCCCTGCTCGCCAACAAGCGGCTGGGCGATGTCTATGCCGAGATCGCCTCGGACCAACTGGCGCTGGGCTATTACGCCAAGGCGCTCGAGCAGCCGGTCAGAACACCCGACGACGAGGCGCTGCGTGCCCAGGCTCGCGCCGCGCGGGACGCGCTCATCCGGAAAATGGCGGCGCCGAAATAGGCGCTCCGCGCTTTTTGCGCAGCCCCGCTGGCAGCGATGCGCTTCCGATCTGCTGGCACGTTGTCTAAGGTCCAGACTAGTCCCGTCCGGAACCATGAGAACGAGCGATGAGCGCGATGACGCCCGAGGAAGCCAAGGTCACAGCGTGGCTCGCCGACCGCAAGGACGCGATGGTCGCGCTCCTGCGCGAGATGGTCGATACCGATTCCGGCTCCTACGACAAGGAGGGCGTCGATCGCGCCGGTCAGGTGCTCGCCCGCTTCCATGAGCGCAACGGACTCGAGGTCGAGATCATTCCCGATAGCCGCTATGGTGATGCGGTGAAGGCGCGCCTGCCCAACCCCACCGCCAACGACCAGCGCCCCGTGCTGCTGCTCGGCCATCGCGACACCGTCTTCCCCAAGGGCGAGCCGACGCGACGGCCGTTCTCGATCAAGGACGGCCGGGCCTATGGGCCGGGCGTCGCGGACATGAAGGCGGGCCTCGTCATCGAGGCGTTCGTCGCCGCGGCCTTCGCCGAATGCGGCGGCCTCTCCGCACCGCTGACGATGCTGACGACGAGCGACGAGGAGATCGGCTCGCCCTCCTCGCGCCCGGTGATCGAGGCGGCGGCGCGCGAATCGCGCTGCGTCTTCAACGCCGAGCCCAGCCGCCTGCCGGTCGGCAGCGATTTCGCCCGCGACCGGCGTCAGTCGGTCACCAGCGGCCGCAAGGGCGGCGTCTTCATGCGCGCCGAGTTCACCGGCAAGCCCGCCCATTCCGGCGCGAATTACGAGAAGGGCGCCTCGGCCATCGTCGATCTCGGCCACAAGATCCCCAAGCTCCAGGGCCTCACCGATCTGGAGAAGGGCATCACGGTCAATGTCGGGCTGATCGGCGGCGGCCAGACCGTCAACACGGTCGCGCCCCATGCCTGGTGCGAGATCGACCTGCGCTACGTTACGGCTGCCCAGCGCAGCGCGATGGTGGATGCCATCCGCAGCATCGTCGAGATGCCGGTCGTGCCGGGCACGGGCGCCGTGCTCTCGATCAAGGGCGAGTTCCTGCCGCTGGAAGGCACGTCTGAATCTCAGAAGCTGTTCGAGACCTATCGTGAGGCGTCCGCCGGCTTCGGCATCGCGACGATCGCCGAGTTCACCGGCGGCTGCGCCGATTCAGGCTTCACCGCGGCGCAGGGTTGCCCGACGCTCTGCAGCGTGGGCCCCATCGGCGGCATGGCCCATACGCCGGACGAATTCCTCGAGGTCGAGAGCATCGTGCCGGCCGCGCAGGTGCTGGCGCTGTCGGTGATGCGCGCGGCGAAGCTGATGGAGTGAGGCCGCCCGAAACGTCATGCTCGGGCGACGCAAAGCGGCGACCCGAGCATCTCCGGCCGGAGGACTTATTTCAGGAGATGGTCGGGTCAAGCCCGACCATGACGCTACCCCTGTTCAGAATGCCTCTTCCCAGTTGCGGCTCAGCCGCATCGCCGAGTTGATCAGGCCGACATGGGAGTAGGTCTGGGGAAAGTTGCCCCAGAGTTCGCCGGTCTCCAGATCGGCGTCCTCCGACAGCAGGCCGAAGCTGTTGCGGCGCTTCAGGATTCGGCCAAACAGCGCCTTGGCTTCCTCTGTCTTGCCGATGGCATGCAGCGCATCGACATACCAGAAGGCGCAGATCAGGAAGCCGGTGTGCATGTAGCCGAAATCGTCCTGTGTCGCGTAGCGCAGCAGCAGGTCGCCGCGCGTCAGATCGCGGCCGATCGCCTCGACGGTCGCGACGAACCGCGGATCGTCGGCTTTGAGAAAACCGAGTTCTGAAAACAGCAGCAGCGTGGCGTCGAGTTCGGCTCCATCGAAGGTCGAGACAAGATGGCCCTTCTGCGGGTTCCAGATCCGCTCCAGGATGACGGCCTTGAGCCGCTTCGCCTCGCGTTTCCAATAGTCCTTGCGGTCGGCCAGTCCGAGCGTTCCGGCGATCCGGGCCAGCCGGTCGCATGCCGCCCAGCACATCACGCTGGAGAAGGAATGCACTGCCTCCTTCTCGCGCAGCTCCCAGGGGCCGGCGTCGGGCTTGTCGAAATAGGCGATGGCGAGTTCGCCCATCCGCTCGAGCTGGCCGAACAGGGCCTCCTTGCCCGGGCGGATCAGGCGCTGGTCGAAAAAGGCATGCGTCGCCGCTAGGACCACGGCGCCATAGCCGTCATTCTGGATCTGCGTCGCCGCGCCATTCCCGAACCGCACCGGCTGATGACCGCGATAGCCCGCCAGCTTGGGCGCTTCGAACTCGTCGAGCACGCCGCCGCGCGTGATCGGATAGAGTGGCGGCAGGTGCTGGGCGCCGCTTTCGGTGAAGCTGTCGACGATATTGGTGATGAAACCGAGATAATCCTCCATCGTCCGCGTCGTGCCGAGACGATTGAGGGCATGGACGACGAAATAGGCGTCGCGCAGCCAGCAGAAACGATAATCCCAGTTGCGCTGCGTTCCCGGCGCCTCGGGAATCGACGTGGTCAGCGCGGCGACGATCGCGCCCGTCTCTTCGAAGGCGCACATCTTCAGGGTGATCGCGGCGCGGATGACCTCGCGCTGATATTCGAAGGGCAGCGACAGCGAGCGCACCCAGTCGCGCCAGTAATCGGTTGTCTTGTCGAGGAACTCGCGCGACGTTTCCTCGATCTCCGCGCGCAGCGCCTCGTCGGAACCGACGAAGAACGAGAAGGGCCGGTCGACCGCGAAGGGCACGCCATCGACGACATAGGAGATCGGCGCATCCGTGGTCAGCCGGATCGTTTGGTCGGCGCCGACGAAGCGGACATGGTTGGAGCCGCGTGTGATGTCCGCTGGCTCTTCACCGAGCCCGAGGCAGGGTTTGACGACGGTGCGAATGCGCGGCCGGCCGGAAATCCGGCGCACGCGACGCACCAGCTGGGGCGGCCGGAAGAAGCGTTCGAACCGGACGAAGCGGGGCGCAAAATCGAGAATCTCGATGGCGTTGCCGTGATCGTCGGACAGCACCGAGGACAGGATCGCGGTGTTGTCGAGGTAGGACTGCTCGCAGCGCGTCATGCCGACGAGTTCGATCGCGAAGACGCCCTTGCTCGGCATCGCATCGCCGTCGCCGGGCTGGTTGTCGATCAGCGCACAAAACACGGGGTCGCGGTCGAAGCGCGGGAAGCAACCCCAGACGATCCGGGCGCGCCGGTCGATGAGGGCTGCGATCGAGCAATTGCCGATCACGCCGAGGTTCAGCGAGGCCGAATGCAGCCCCGCAGGCATCGTCGTCGATACTGTCATGGTCACCCTTCTGAGAAATCGGAGGCTGTCAGACGGCCGCGCTCGGCGGCATTCAGCAGAATGGACCGCAGCGTGGTGGGAGAGGCGATGCGACCAGCGGCTCGGGTTTCGCCATCGCCGATGCGGATCGAGAGGCCTCCGAGCGCATTGACGGCGGCAAATCCGTGTTCGTCCGTAACGTCGTCCCCGATGAAGACGGGCCGGCGTCCCGCATAGGGCGGCAACTGCATCAGCTGCGAAATGGCCGCGCCCTTGCTGGCGCTGGCGGGGACGATTTCGGCAACCGACTTGCCCTCCTGCAGCCGGACACCCGGCCCCATCCGGGACGCCACCGCCCGCAGCAGATCGAGCGCCTCGTCCGCGAGTTGCGGGGCCAGCCGCCAGTGCATCGCGACCGAGATGTGCTTGTCCTCGACGATGATGCCGACATGGCTGTTGGCGAACCGCACCAGATCACGCAAGGCGGAGCGCATCTCGGCGGGAACCGCGGCACGGGAATGGACGTCACCGCCAAGCCGGATTTCGGCGCCATGGAGCGCGGCCGTGTCGAACCGGTACGGATCTAGCGCCGAATCCAGGAACGAAATCGGGCGGCCAGAAACCAGGGCGAGCGCCCCGCCGAGGCTGTGGCGCAGCGTATCGAGGGCCGCGGGCAGGCGCCTGTCGACGTCAACATCCGCGGGCGACGGCGCAATCTCGACCAGCGTGCCGTCAAAATCCAGGAACAGTGCGATCTCGGCCTCGGTGGGTGCCAAGTCACTGGTCGAATTCATCATTTCTGACGTGGTCAGTGTCATCACAAAAGCCCGTTCGTCTGCTGAAAGCCGCGAGAAGGGTGCAACGCTCGAACGTTGACGCTGCAGCGCGGGCGAAGCTGCGGCGCAGGCGAGGCTGCCCTTCCCACGCTCGCCGCATTTCGGCGTCACCCTCAGCGATGTCACCCATCTTCGACGCATGGTCGTGCTCGCGACACCGGGGACGGCCGCACGCCATGGAAACATTACGCTCTCGGGAGCGTTCTGTTCCTGCGTCGGTGGCGAAATTCGGGCCGCCGCGACATTCCCGCCAGGGGTGCAACCCCGGCCGGGGTGATCCGGTCAGGGCCCTATGGCCTACAGGAGGACCCAGGTGCCATGCGTCTCGTTATCGTTTCGAACCGCGTCACGATCCCCGACCGCCATGAAAAGGCGGCCGCTGGTGGGTTGGCCGTCGCGTTGCGCGAGGCGCTGGAGAAGCAGGGCGGGCTCTGGTTCGGCTGGAGCGGTGCGGTCAGCGAGACGGCGGCGGCGCCACGCGTGGTTCAGCGCGGCAAGGTGACCTATGCCGTGACCGACCTGACGGAGGCCGAGCGACAATCCTACTATCTCGGTTTCTCCAACCGCGCG
Organism: Allobosea sp.; assembly: GCF_030695125.1. GTDB lineage: Bacteria > Pseudomonadota > Alphaproteobacteria > Rhizobiales > Beijerinckiaceae > Allobosea. The sequence goes on from NZ_JAUYTP010000008.1 coordinate 87,303, forward strand.
CTCTGGCCGCTGATGCACTACAGGCTCGGCCTGACCGAGTTTTCGCGCACCGACTATGCCGGCTATCTGGCAGTCAACCGGCACTTCGCCAAGGCGCTGATCGCGTTGCTCCAGCCCGACGACATCATCTGGATCCACGATTATCATTTGATCCCGCTCGCCGCCGAGTTGCGTCGTCGCGGCGTCACCAATCGCATCGGCTATTTCCACCACATCCCCTGGCCGCCGGCCGAGGTCTTCGGAGCGCTCCCCTTTGCCGCCACCTTGGCGAGCACGATCGCGGCCTACGACCTCGTCGGCATGCAGACGACGCTCGACGTCACCAATCTGATCGGCGGGCTCGTCGGGATGTGCGGCGCCCGCAGCGACGGCCGAAAGGTGAGGATCGGGCGCCGCGAGACCATCGTCCAGGCGTTCCCGATCGGCATTGACGTCGAATCCTTCCGCAAACTGGCGGCGGCTTCGGTCCGCTCGGCCACGACCCCGCTCAAGGCGACGCGCCAGTCGCTCGGTGAGCGCAAGCTCGTGATCGGCGTCGATCGGCTCGACTATTCCAAGGGGATCGTCCAGCGGCTGGAGGCTTTCGGTCGTTTCCTGCGCAGCCATCCCGATCAGCGCGGCCGCGTCGGCCTGCTGCAGATCGCGCCACCCTCGCGTTCGGATGTTCCCGAGTATGCCGAGCTCGACCGCCAGTCCGACGAGGTCGCGGGCCGTCTCAACGCCGCGCTCGGCGAATTCGACTGGACCCCGATCCGTGTCGTCAAGAAGGCCTATTCCCGCAATGCGCTCGCCGGCTTCTATCGCCGGGCCCAGGTCGGGCTGGTGACCCCGATGCGGGACGGCATGAACCTCGTCGCCAAGGAATACATCGCGGCGCAGGATCCCGCCGACCCCGGCGTCCTGGTCCTGTCGCGCTTCGCAGGCGCGGCGCAGCAGATGGGCGAGGCGCTGATCGTCAACCCGTTCGACACCCATGAGGTCGCGGAGGCGATCCGCACCGCGCTCGCCATGCCGAAGTCGGAACGCCTGCGCCGGTTCGAGCGGCTCTATGCGACGATCGACGCCACCGACATCGGCTGGTGGACCAGACGCTACCTGGACGCGCTGTCGGGCCTCGACATGACCGCGGGCGAAACCCCGGCCAGCAACGCAGAAATGTCGGGCGCGCCCCGACGGTCGTCGTCCAAAACCAGGCCAGTCGCCGAAAAGGCGCCGCCGAAGCGGCAAACCAGGGCCCCGGGCGCGAAAGTCGTGGCGAAGACGAAGCCCCGCTCCGCAAAGCCGGGTAGCCGGGTGGGGCCGGACGTCGCGTGACGGCCCGATCGCCGATCATCCCCGGTCGCGCGATGCCATGGCAAATGCAACGACCACCGCGCGGCCTTATCGGCGTGTCTTGCCGCCGGGCCTTGCCGAGTGCGGCCTCGGGTGGATAGAAGGCCTCGATTGCGGAAGCGCTTGCGACTCGGCCGTGACAGGTGTCAGGTCTGCGGTGGACGGCGGCCATGACGGGCCGGCCGGCGGGGGGCTCTAGATTCATGCGAGGTGCTCACGGAGGATCGGGCGTTCTGCTGCGCCGTCTTCGTGAGGTGATGGCGGCGTCCATCAGCCCGCAGGAAAGGCTCGATCGGCTCGTCGTTCTGATCGCCGGCAATCTCGTCGCGGAAGTCTGCTCGGTCTATGTCCTGCGCGAGGATGGCTCGCTCGAACTCTTCGCCACCGAGGGCCTCAACCGCGAGGCGGTGCATCTCACCACGATGCGCGCCGGCGAGGGCCTCGTCGGCCTGATCGCGCGCGAGGCGGAGCCCCTGGCGCTCTCCGACGCCCAGAACCATCCGGCCTTCTCCTACCGGCCTGAAACCGGTGAGGAGATCTATCGCTCCTTCCTCGGTGTGCCGATCCTGCGCGGCGGCGCGGTGATGGGCGTGCTCGTCATCCAGAACCGCGCCACGCGCCTCTACAGCGAGGAAGAGGTCGAGTCGCTGCAGACCACCGCCATGATCATGGCGGAGATGATCGCGGCCGGCGGCCTGAAGTCGCTGGCCCGGCCGGGCGCCTCGATCGGGCTCGACCGCCCGATTCATGGCGTCGGCGTCTCGCTCGCAGACGGCGTCGGGCTGGGCCATGCCGTCCTGCACGAACCGCGCGTCGCCATCACCAACCTGATCGCCGAGAACCCGGCCGCCGAGGTGCAGCGTCTCGAGGCGGCGATCGGCGAGATGAGGGCCTCGATCGACGAGCTCATCGAACGCGGCGACGTGGCCCATATCGGCGAGCATCGCGACGTTCTCGAAACCTTCCGCATGTTCGCCCATGATCAGGGCTGGCTGCGCCGCATGCGCGAGGTCGTGCTCACCGGGCTCACCGCCGAGGCTGCCGTCGAGCGCGTCCAGTCGGACACGCGCGCCAAGATGCTGCGCCAGACGGACCCTTATCTGCGCGAGCGTCTCCACGATCTCGACGATCTCGCCAACCGGCTGCTGCGCACCCTGGTCGGCAAGGCCAATGGCGTGGCGCGGGAGGAGATGCCCGAGAACGCCATCCTGATCGCGCGCTCGATGGGCCCGGCCGCGCTGCTGGACTATGACCGCGCCCATCTGCGCGGCCTCGTGCTGGAGGAGGGCGGTCCGACCAGCCATATCGCCATCGTCGCGCGTGCGCTCGGCATTCCCGCGGTCGGCGAAATCGTCAACGCCACTGCGCTGATCCAGGCGGGCGACGCCGTCATCGTTGACGGGCAGGCCGGTGAGGTCCAGATCCGGCCGCAGCCCGATGTCGAGAACGCCTACAAGGACAAGGCGCGGCTGCGCGCCCGCAAGCAGGAACAGTACCGTAAGCTCAAGAGCCAGCCGGCCGTCACGCGCGATGGCGTGCCGATCGTGCTTCAGATCAATGCCGGCCTGCTCGTCGACATGCCCAATCTCGAGGCGACGGCGGCGGCGGGCATCGGCCTGTTCCGCACGGAGCTGCAGTTCATGGTCGCCGAGCACATGCCGACGACCAGCGAGCAGCAGGCGCTCTACACCGCCGTGCTCGACCAAGCTCAGGGGAAGCCCGTCACCTTCCGCACGCTCGACATCGGCGGCGACAAGGTGCTGCCCTATATGGAGCGTGTCGAGGAAGAAAACCCGGCTCTGGGCTGGCGCGCCATCCGCATCGGGCTCGACCGGCCGCGTCTGCTGCGTGCGCAGGTGCGGGCGTTGCTGCGGGCGGGGTCGGGCCGCGACATGAAGATCATGCTGCCGATGATCGCCACCGTCGACGAGTTCCAGCGCGCCCGCACCATCGTCCGGCGCGAGCAGGCCATGCTGGCAAAGCAGGGTCATGTGCCGCCGCTCAGCCTCCAGCTCGGCGTCATGGTCGAGGTGCCCTCGCTCCTGTTCGAGCTTCCAGAAATCGTCCGCGAGGCCGATTTTCTCTCGATCGGCACCAATGATCTGATGCAGTTCCTGTTTGCGGCCGACCGCGAGAACAAGCGCGTCGCCGACCGGTTCGACCCGCTGGGCGTGGGCGCCTTGCGGGCTTTGCGCAGCATCGTGGACGCGGCGGCGGAAACGAACTGCCCGGTGACGGTCTGCGGCGAGATGGGTGGCAAGCCCATCGAGACGATGGCATTGATCGGCCTCGGCTACCGTGCCTTCTCGATGTCGGCGGCGTCCATCGGTCCGGTCAAGGCCATGCTGCGGGCGCTCGACGTGGCGAAGCTGTCCGAGCGGCTCGACTGGATGCTCGCCTCGGGCGAGGGGGCTGCCAGCCTGCGCCCCCAGCTCGCCGCCTTCGCAGCCGAGTTCAAGGTTCCGGTCTAGCGACGCGGCGCGCGCCGGCCGAGCCCTTCCCATGTCGTTTTCGAGTTTGCCATGTCCCTTCAGCTTCCGCAGGATCGTCTCGACGCCATCGTGGCGCGTCACGCCGCAGCCTCCGCCGAGATCAACACGGCCACCGACTCCACGCGCACCGTCGAACTGGCCAAGGAGCTCTCCGAACTCGACCCCGTGGTTGCGGCCATCGCGAGTTGGCGCCAGGCGCAGACCAGCCTGGAGGAGGCGGAGGCCCTGATCGCGGACCCCGCGACCGATGCCGATTTTCGCGAACTCGCCTATGAGGAGCGCGAGGCGGCGCGCGTCGAAATCGACTCGCGCGCCCGCGAAATCCTGATCGCCCTGCTGCCGAAGGACGCCGCCGATGAGCGCGGCGTCATCCTCGAGATCCGGGCCGGCACCGGTGGCGACGAGGCCTCGCTGTTCGCCGGCGATCTGTTTCGGATGTATCAGCGCTACGCCGCCCAGAAGAACTGGAGCGTCGATCTGCTCTCCGAGAGCGAGGGCACGGTGGGCGGCTTCAAGGAGGTCATCGCCGAGATCGCCGGCAAGGGCGTCTATGCGAAGCTGAAATACGAATCCGGTGTCCATCGCGTCCAGCGCGTGCCCGACACCGAGACCAGCGGGCGCATCCACACCTCGGCGGCGACCGTCGCCATGCTGCCGCTCGCCGGCGATGTCGACATCGTCCTCAATGACAGCGACATCCGCATCGACACCATGCGCGCCGGTGGCGCCGGCGGCCAGCACGTCAACAAGACCGAATCGGCCGTCCGCCTGACCCATCTGCCGACGGGGATCGCCGTCGTCGTCCAGGACGAGCGCTCCCAGCACAAGAACAAGGCGCGCGCCTATGACTTACTGCGGGCGAAGCTCTACGACATCGAGCGCGGCCGGATCGATGCCGAGCGCTCGGCCGACCGGCGCTCGCAGGTGGGTTCGGGCGATCGCTCCGAGCGTATCCGGACCTATAACTTCCCCCAGGGGCGCGTCACCGACCACCGCATCAACCTGACGCTCTACAAGCTCGACGAGATGATGCAGGGGCTGGTGCTCGACGACGTCATCGACGCCCTGACGGCCGAGCACCAGGCAAGGCTGCTGGCGACGGAGGGCATCGCGTGACCGATGATGATCCGCCCGGGTCGATGCAACCTCTTCGCCCGCCCCGCGTTGCACCTGCATCGACAGTGCAACTGGGGGAACCCTCCGATGATCAAGATCTTTTCAAGCTTCGCCGTGGCCGGTCTCATGGCGGGGCTGCTGGCGATGCCGGCGCAGGCGCAGGGCACGGCAGAGCGGGTGGAACGCTCGATGGAGCGAGGCCTGAAGAGCATCACGGCCGGCGAGCCGGCTCGCATGAACAAGGCGATGACGCAGTCCCAGGCGCGACGCACCTGCCGGGCGGAGATGCGCGGCTCGGGCGAGAGCCGCTCCTCGATCCGCACCAAGACTCGCGACTGCATCATCCGCAAGACGCAGGGCAACTGACCACCCGCTCGCTTCCCAAGGCGACGCTCGACGCCAACGCCGCGCTTTCCCCGAGGGAGGCGCGGCGTCTCGTCTTTGCGCGCTTGACAGAGGCGGGCTTTGACAATGCCTTCCACGAGGCGAAATGGCTCGTCGATCACGTCGCTGGAGAGCGGCTGGGCGAGGCCGAGCCGCTATCGGAGGCGGATCGCGTTCGGCTCGATGACGCTCTGGCGCGGCGGCTGGCGGGTGAGCCGCTCTGGCGTGTGCTGGGCGAGCGCGAGTTCTGGGGGCTTACCTTCAGGCTGTCGCCCGCGACCCTCGAGCCACGGCCCGACAGCGAGACCCTGATCGAAGCGGCGCTGGAGCGTATCGGCGATCGCCGGCACGCGCCTCTGTCGATCCTCGACCTCGGCACCGGCACCGGATGCTTGCTGATCGCCCTGCTCAGCGAATGCCCTGCCGCAACGGGTCTCGGAATCGATCTGTCGCAGGAAGCTGTCGAGACTGCGCGTCTGAATGCGGCGGCCAACGGCGTGTCAGACCGCGCCGCGTTCCGGCAAGGCGCCTGGACCGCAGAGTTGAACCGCCGGTTCGATGTGATCGTGTCGAATCCGCCCTATATCCGCACCGCCGACATCGCAACCCTCGACGCCGCGGTGCGCGAGCACGACCCCAGACTCGCTCTCGACGGCGGCGCGGACGGCCTCGGCCCCTACCGGATTTTCGCGCAGACGCTCGCAGCCGTGCTCGCCGATGACGGTTTCGTCGTGCTGGAGATCGGCGCGGACCAAGAAGACGACGTCAAGGGCATCATGCAACAGGGCGGCTTTGTCTGGCAGGGTTCGCGCCGCGATCTGGGCGGGCATCCACGCGCACTGATCTTCGCTCTCCCCTGAAATAGCACGATCAACGGTGTGATTTTGCTTGGAGCGGCGCGGAAAATCCTCTATGCACCATCTCAGCCGAAGCTGGTGCCGGCAGCCCGAAGTCGCAGACAATGACTGTGGCGATCAATCGTTTCTTCCGGACATGTCCGTGGATCGGCGGGGCTGACGAGCCGAATTGGATACCGAGGGCGCCGAGGCGCTGATCGGCTCATGGGACTGGAAGTCCTTTTTGGAAAGAGCGCGTGAAGACCAGGAACGGCGCAAAGCCACTTCAGGTCACTCTCACCCGGCGCAGCGACGCAACCCGCTGTGCGCCGAAACACGCATGATGACCCCACGGTTGCCTTGAGCATAGAGCGCGAGATTCACGCGAATGAGACCAGGTCAGAACCGGCGCATGCGCGGCCGTAACAACAACAATAACAACAATAACAATAACAGCAGTGGCAACCGGAAGGCTCCCAATCCGCTACAGCGGAGCTACGAGTCGAACGGCCCGGACGTGAAGGTTCGCGGGACCGCGCAGCATGTCGCGGAAAAGTACCTGCAGCTGGCGCGCGATGCGCAATCCTCGGGCGATCTCGTCTCCGCCGAGAACTATTTCCAGCACGCCGAGCATTATTACCGGATCCTGTTGGCTGCGCAGGAGCAGATGGCCCAGCAATTCGGCCATAGCTTCCCGCCCAATCGCGCCTTCAATGAAGACGCCGATGACGGCGAGGAGGAGGGCGACGAGGATGGCCAGCCTTCGCAGCAGGGCGGACCGCAGCCCGAGATGCGCAATGCTCCCATGGGTGGCGGCAACGGCAATGGCTACAATGGCAACGGCGCCCGCTATGAGGGCGAGGCCGGCGAAGGCCAGCCGGGCGGACAGCGCTTCGACCGTCCCCCGCGCAACAACGACCGACCTAACGACCGCCCGAACAACGACCGCCCGAACAATGATCGCCCCAATAGTGATCGAAACGGCAATCGGCGGTTCGACCGCAACGAGCGTCCCGATCGGAATGGCGAACGCCGCTTCGAGCGTCCCGAGGGCGGGCAGAACGTCCAGGGCGGTTATGCCCCGCGTCCCGATGCGCCGCGCTCCGACATTCCGGTGTCTGGCGATCAGCCCGATCTGGCGCCGCAGCCGGTTCAGGGCGAGCGCCGTTTCGAGCGCCCCGAGCGCGCCCCGCGCCCCGAGCGTCGCCCGCGCCGCGACCGCGATGCCGATCTCGATGGCGATCAGCCGGGCGATGTGGCCGCTGCGCTGCCGTCGTTCCTGACGACGCCGGTGCGCGTGCCCGTGGCGGAAGCCGAGCCGGTCGCGATGGCGGAGGACGTTCCCGAGGCCGGCCCGGCCGAGGACGCCCCGAAGCGCCCGCGCCGCCGCCGTTCCCCCCGCGAGGTCATGGACGCTCTCGGTTCTGAGACCGACGGCACGCCCGAGTGATCGGGACGAGGCCTTGATCGACGACGAAAGGGCCCGCAAGGGCCCTTTTTCATGGCCTATGCGATGCCGAGCCCGGCCGGCGCTGCGGGCGTCTCGACGACGTCGAGCCGCTCGCCCTCGGCCAGGCGGCCGCCAGCGATGATCCTGCAATAGATCCCGCAATCGACATGGCCGAAGGCGGTCATCAGCGCCTTGGGCAGTTGCAGGTCGCGCGCGCCTGTCTGCGGATCGACATTGGTCGCCGCGCAGCGCTCGATCCGCTTGATCACCTCCAGCCGCACGCCGGAGGCCGCCGCCAGCTGGCTGCCGACGAGAGCCAGTTCAGCCCAGGGCTCCAGACCCTCGACCATGATGTTGCCGCGGAAGCGCAACGGATCGACGGCTGAGCCGATGCGCTTTTCCAGATCGGCGACGCTGGCGAGGTTGATGAGCGACACGAACCCAGAGCGCGAATCGGTGAAGCGGTAACTCTCCGGCGCCCGCAGCAGCCGCGGTTGGCCCCGCAGGGCCTGCGGCATGAAAGCTTCGAAGAACGCACTGATGGCGCCCTGGCCCTCGGTCGTGACGGTGTTGGCCCGCAACACCTCCTCGCCGTCTCGGGCGATCACGAGATCGCCGCTGGTGTCGTCGAAGCGGGTGCGCAGCGTCGCCAGCGCCTCGTGGCGCATGAGCATCAGATACTTGATCTTGGGCTGGTGGACCGGCTCGGCCGGATCGAAGCCCGAAGGCCCGTTCTCGATCGCAAACAGCCGGTCGCCGGGGAAATAGGCGTTCGCTTCGAGCGGCGCCGAGGTCAGGCGCTCGGGCGACAGGCCCTTCACGGGATAGCGGTAGAGCGAGGCGATGCGCATGGAGAAGGCCCTGGAGCGAGACGGATCGAAAGAATAGCGCGCCTCAGGCGCGATGAGCGATGAATTCCTCGCATGGCCGCAATCAGCCCCGCGAGATGCGGGTGCGGACCGCGTCCTCCTCGACCTCCGGCAGATCCGCCACCGAACGCTGGCAGCCCCAGCCGGCCAGCACGGCATCGGTGTCCTCCACCACGAAGAAGCGCGCCGCCTCGCGGTCATAGCCATCCGCCAGCAGCTGCTCGTAATCGGTATGGACATGCCGGACATGGCTGCCGAGCGCGAGCCAAAGCGCCGTCGTCGGTGGCAGATCCTTCATGTGCCGCCGCTCGGCCAGCGCCACCACGGCCTGCGCATCAGATAGCGGGATGCCGGGCGCGAGCGCCCGTAGCGCCTTGCGGATCGATTGCTGTCGCTGCGTCCCTGCCATGGCCCATGGTGCGCCCGCGATTTGACCCAGGTCAATTCTGGATCGCAGCTCTTCCGTTGCGCAGATGCCACACCTATCTCTGGTGGCGAGAGGCGGCCCGAGCGGGAGCCTCATCCAGACAAGAGGCAACCGGAACACGTCGCTACGGGGCGTGCCGGTGGGCGGGAGTGACGAGATGAACATCGAAAAATACACCGATCGCGCCAAGGGCTTTCTCCAGGCAGCGCAGACCATCGCGCTGCGCGAGGGCCATCAGCAGTTCACGCCGGAGCATCTGCTCAAGGCGCTGCTCGACGACAGCGAGGGCATGGCGGCCGGGCTGATCGACCGCGCTGGCGGCAATGCGAAGCTCGCGCTGCAGCTCACGGATGTCGCGCTGGCGCGGCTGCCCAAGGTCAGCGGCGCCGGGGCCGGTGGCGTCAACCTGACGCCCGGCTTGGCGCGCGTATTCGACACGGCGGAGAAGGCGGCCGACAAGGCCGGCGATTCCTTCGTCACGGTCGAGCGGCTGCTGCTGGCCTTGGCGATCGAGAAGGACAGCGAGGCCGGCAAGGCGCTGGGCAAGGCCGGCGTCACGCCGCAGGCGCTAAATGCCGCCGTCGAGGCGATCCGCAAGGGCCGCACCGCCGATTCGGCATCCGCCGAGCAGAGCTATGACGCGCTCAAGAAATACGCGCGCGACCTCACCGCGGCTGCCCGCGAGGGCAAGCTGGACCCTGTGATCGGGCGCGACGAGGAGATCCGCCGGACGATCCAGGTCCTCTCGCGGCGAACCAAGAACAACCCCGTGCTGATCGGCGAGCCCGGCGTCGGCAAGACCGCGATCGCCGAGGGGCTCGCGCTGCGGATCGTCAATGGCGACGTGCCGGAAGGCCTCAAGGACAAGGAACTCCTCTCGCTCGACATGGGCTCCCTGATCGCCGGCGCGAAGTATCGCGGCGAGTTCGAGGAGCGGCTGAAGGCTGTGCTGAACGAGGTCTCGGCGGCCGAGGGCGGCATCATCCTGTTCATCGACGAGATGCACACCCTCGTTGGCGCCGGCAAGAGCGACGGCGCGATGGACGCCTCGAACCTGCTCAAGCCCGCTCTGGCGCGCGGCGACCTGCACTGCATCGGCGCCACCACGCTCGACGAGTACCGCAAATATGTCGAGAAGGACGCGGCGCTGGCGCGGCGCTTCCAGCCCGTCTTCGTCGACGAGCCCTCGGTCGAGGACACGGTCTCGATCCTGCGCGGGCTGAAGGAGAAGTACGAGCAGCACCACCGTGTCCGGATCACGGATTCGGCTCTGGTCTCGGCCGCGACGCTGTCGAACCGCTACATCACCGACCGCTTCCTGCCCGACAAGGCGATCGACCTCGTCGATGAGGCCTCGGCGCGACTGCGCATGCAGGTCGACTCCAAGCCCGAGGAACTGGACTCGATCGATCGCGAGATCGTCCGGCTCCGGATCGAGCAGGAGGCGCTCAAGAAGGAGAACGACGCAGGCTCGAAGGAGCGCCTGAAGCGGCTCGAATCCGAACTCGCTGATCTGGAGTCACGCTCGGCTACGATCACGGCGAAGTGGAAGGCCGAGAAGGACAAGCTCGGTGCCGCCGCTGAACTGAAGACGAAGCTCGACAACGCCCGTAACGAACTCGCCCAGGCGCAGCGCAAGGGCGAGTACCAGCGCGCCGGCGAACTGGCCTATGGCGAGATCCCGCAACTGGAGAAGGCGCTGGCCGAGATCGAGGCCATCGGCGACAGCTCCGGCATGGTCGAGGAGGCCGTCACCTCCGATCACGTCGCCCAGATCGTCAGCCGCTGGACCGGCGTTCCGGTCGACAGGATGCTGCAGGGCGAGAAGGAAAAGCTGCTGCGCATGGAGGAGGTTCTGGCGTCGCGCGTCGTCGGCCAGCGCGAGGCGGTCGAGGCCGTGTCGACGGCGGTTCGCCGCGCCCGTGCCGGTCTGCAGGACCCCAACCGGCCGATCGGCTCCTTCATGTTCCTGGGGCCCACCGGCGTCGGCAAGACCGAGCTGACCAAGGCCCTGGCCTCGTTCCTGTTCGACGACGACACCGCGATGGTGCGCCTCGACATGTCCGAATACATGGAGAAGCACTCGGTTTCCCGGCTGATCGGCGCGCCTCCCGGCTATGTCGGCTATGAGGAGGGCGGGGCGCTCACCGAAGCCGTGCGCCGCCGGCCCTATCAGGTCGTGCTCTTCGACGAGGTCGAGAAGGCGCATCCGGACGTGTTCAACGTCCTGCTGCAGGTGCTCGACGACGGGCGCCTGACCGACGGCCAGGGCCGCACGGTAGACTTCCGCAACGTGCTGATCATCATGACCTCGAACCTGGGCTCCGACTATCTGGTGAACCAGCCCGAGGGGCAGGATTCGGAGGCTGTCCGCGACGAGGTGATGGGCGTGGTCCGGCAGGCCTTCCGGCCGGAGTTCCTGAACCGCATCGACGACATCATCCTGTTCCACCGGCTGCGGCGCGAGGACATGGGCGCGATCGTCGACATCCAGATGGCCCGCCTCGCCAAGCTCCTGACCGACCGCAAGATCGTGCTGGAGCTGTCGAGCGAGGCCCGCCAGTGGCTCGCCGACAAGGGCTATGACCCCGCCTATGGCGCGCGCCCGCTCAAACGTGCGATCCAGAAGTCGGTGCAGGACCCGCTGGCGGAGCTGCTGCTGTCCGGCAGGATCCATGATGGCGAGACCGTGCCGGTGACAGTCGGTCCCGGCAGCTTGATGCTGGGAGACATTGCGGCGGTGAGGGAGAAGCGCCCCGCGGGCGTGCCGCTGAACTGACCGGCGTAACCGACGTCATCCTCGGGCGGTGCGCAGCGCCGACCCGGGGATCTCCGGCAGGATCAATCTCCGGCGAGAGATGCTCGGGTCTTCGCCCGAGCAAGACGCCTTCACCCCCGCTTCAGCAAAAACACCGCCTGCGCGCCAAACAGGTTCCAGAACCACCAGGGCGCGCTGACGCCGACGCGGCCGCCCGCCGCGTCGAGCGCGACCGCCCGCTCCTTTTCGGCGCCGATCGTGTCGCACAGCGTTACGAAATCGCGGATCGTGCAGAAATGGATGTTGGGCGTGTCCCACCAGGCATAGGGCAGTGAATCCGTCACCGGCATGCGGCCGAGGAAGAAGACCTGGCTGCGCATTTTCCAATGCCCGAAATTGGGGAAGGAGATGATCGCCCGCCGGCCGATCCGCAGCATCTGCTCGAGCACGAAGCGGGGATTGCGCGTCGCCTGGATCGTCTGGGACAGGATGACGTAGTCGAAGGCGTCGTCGGGATACTCGGTCAGGTCGGTGTCGGCGTCGCCCTGGATCACCGAGAGCCCGCGCGCGACGCAGCCGGCCACGCCCTCGCGCGACAATTCGATCCCGCGCGCATCGACATTCCGGGTCTCGGCCAGCAGCGCCAGCAATTGGCCGTCGCCGCAGCCGACATCGAGCACGCGAGACCCCGGCGTCACCATCTCGGCGACGAGCTTCAGGTCGATGCGGTTGGTGTGGGTGTCCATCGTCGTCAAGAGGATCTCCCCATGTCATTCCGGGGCTTCGCGCAGCGAAGAACCCGGAACCCACGACTGGGCGCCGCACTGAAAAGCGCCTGCATAACAGGGCTCGCCCGGTCGTGGGTTCCGGGTTCGGCCCTCCGGGCCGCCCCGGAACGACAGGGAAAAGCGCTGGTCATCAGATCCCCCGCGCCCGTGCCGCCGCGCCGAGGAAGCCCCGCGTCGTCGCAAACAGGTTCGGCTCCTCCAGCAGGAAGGCGTCGTGGCCCTTGTCGCTCTCGAGTTCGACGAAGGAGACCGAGGCGCCCGCCGCGTTGAGCGCATGCACGATCGCGCGGGAATCGGCGGTCGGGAACAGCCAGTCGGAGGTGAAGGACGCCACGCAGAAGCGCGTCTTCGTGCCGGCAAAGGCCTTGGCCAGCACGCCGTCATGGTCGGCGGCGAGGTCGAAATAATCCATCGCGCGCGTCACGTAGAGATAGGAGTTGGCGTCGAAGCGCTCGACAAAGGACGAGCCCTGATAGCGCAGATAGCTCTCGACCTGGAAATCCGCGTCGAAGGAGAAGGTCGGCGCCTCCCGGTCCTGCAGCTTGCGGCCGAATTTGCGGTGCAGCGCCGGCTCGGAGAGATAGGTGATGTGCGCGCCCATGCGCGCCACGGAGAGCCCCTTGGAGGGGCGCGTGCCCTCCTCGAGATAACGCCCGCCGCGCCAGTCGGGATCGGCCATCACGGCCTGGCGGCCGACCTCGTGGAAGGCGATATTCTGGGCTGAGTGCTTGGCGGCGCTCGCCAGCGGCAACGCGGCGAAGACGCGCTCGGGATAGCTCGCCGCCCATTGCAGCACCTGCATGCCGCCCATCGAGCCCCCGGCGACGCAGAACAGGGTTTCGATCCCCAGGCTGTCGATCAGGTGCCGCTGCGCCCGCACCATGTCGCGGATCGTCACCATCGGGAAGGCGAGCCCCCAGGGCTTGCCGGTCTCGGGGTTGGTCGAGGCCGGGCCGGTCGTGCCGGTGCAGCCGCCGACGACATTGGCGCAGATCACGAAGAAGCGGTCGGTGTCTACAGGCTTGCCCGGCCCGACCATGGCCGTCCACCAGCCGCCCTTGCCGGTGATCGGGTTGCGGCTGGCCACATGCTGGTCGCCGGTGAGGGCATGGCAGACCAGGATCGCGTTCGAGCGGCCCTCATTCAGAACGCCATAGGTCTGGTAGGCGATCTGCCAATGGTCGAGGCTGACGCCGCAGTCCATCCGCAACGGCGTATCGGGGCCAAAGCGCGCCACCGCGCTCGTCGGCTCGTTCGCTTCCTTCAGGGGGTCGGCCAGGTTCGCGGAAAAGTCGCTCATTCTTGTCCGTTTCGACGCGATAATCTGTCCTGCCGGTCAGCTCGTTCGGAAGATCGAACCCTAGCGATGCCGCGACGCGTGCGTCATGTCAACGCGGCGTTGCGTCCGCGGCTTTGCCAAGGGCCCGTGGCAGCGCTATGGAGCCTGACGATCCCCGAAGCCCTCATCCTGAGGAGCCGCGGAACGCGGCGTCTCGAAGGATGCTCCAGCGCACTCTGGATCATCCTTCGAGACGCAGGCTTCGCCGGCTCCTCAGGATGAGGGCTGAGGACTTCAGCCGAGAAGCGCGTCTTGCCATCATGACCGAAGCCGCTCCGACCACGCTCGCCGCGCCCACGACCCTTGCCGATCTGCGCGCCGAGATCGACCGCATCGATGCGCAGATGCACGGCCTGCTGATGGAGCGGTCCGCGATCATCGAGACGCTGATCTCGGTCAAGAAGACGCAAGTCTCGGGCTCGGCCTTCCGCCCCGGCCGCGAGGCCGACATGATGAAGCGCCTGGCGCTGCGCCATCAGGGGCTGCTGCCGCTCGATACGATCGAGGGCATCTGGCGCATCATCATCGCGACCTTCACCTATGTTCAGGCGAATTACGCTGTCCACGCCGATGTCTCGGGCGGCGACGCTGCGATGCGCGATTCCGCCCGCTTCCATTTCGGCTTCACCGTCCCCTTCGTCACCCATGAGGATGCGCGCGCCGTCATCCGCGCCGTGGCGGATTCGGCCGGCGATCTCGGCATCTTTCGCATGGACCAGGGCGCCAGCGCCGGCATCTGGTGGCGCGATCTCGTCGGCGCCGATGCCCCCAAGATCATCGCGCGCCTGCCCTTCATCGAACGGCCGAACCACCCGGCCGGCACCCCGGTCTACTGCATCGCCAAGCCGCTGGCGGACGCCGCCATGCGCGAGATCGTGCTCTATGCCGCCCGCGTCGAGCGCTGGTCGGAGACGCTGAGGGCCGGGCTCGCCCAGCATCTGGCCGAGGTCTCGGCCTCGGCCGCCGACGGCTCGCATCTCTCGCTGCTGGTGGCTGCGTCGGGTGAGGTCGATCAGGCCGCGATCCGCGCCTCGCTGGAACCCGCCGGCCTGAGCGACTTCGCCGAGATCGGCAGCCACGCCGCCCGCTTCGCCTTCAAGCCTGTCCGTTCGTGAACCCGCTTCCGATGTCCTCCTGAACCACCCGTCGTCATCCTGGGCGCCGCGCAGCGGCGATCCGGGATCCATCGTAGCGTGTCGCGCCCTCTGATGGATCCCGGTCGACCTTCGGTCGCCCAGGATGACGGCGCGGGTGTTACAATCGAAGAGAGCAACACCATGTCCGCAGCCACCCGCCCCATGCCCCGCCCCGGCGTCCTCGACATCGAGGCCTATGTCCCCGGCAAATCGGCCGCTCCGGCCGGCGTGAAGCTGCACAAGCTCTCCTCCAACGAGACGCCACTGGGCCCGAGCCCCAAGGCCGTCGAGGCCTATGGCAAGATCGCCGGCAAGCTCGAACTCTATCCGGACGGCTCCTCCACCAAGCTGCGCGAGGCGATCGCCGGACGCTACGGGCTCGATGCCGGCCGCATCCTCTGCGGCACCGGCTCGGACGAACTGCTTCAGCTCATCACCAAGGCCTATCTCTGCGACGGGGACGAGGGCGTTTTCACGCAGCACGGCTTCCTCGTCTACCGCATCGCCATTCTGGCAGCGGGCGGCAAGCCCGTCGTGGTCGACGAAAAGAACTTCACCGCCGATGTCGACGCCATCCTCGCCGCCGTGACGCCGCGCACGAAGATCGTCTTCCTCGCCAACCCCAACAACCCGACCGGGACCTATCTGCCCTTCGACGAGGTCAAGCGCCTGCACGCCGGGCTGCCCTCGAACGTGCTGCTGGTGCTGGACGCGGCCTATGCCGAATATGTCCGCCGCAACGACTATGCCTCGGGCCTCGAACTGGTCGCCGAGAGCGAGAACGTCGTGATGACGCGCACCTTCTCGAAGATCTACGGCCTCGCCAATCTCCGCATCGGCTGGATGTATGGCCCCGCCCACATCATCGACGCGCTGGAGCGCATCCGCGGCCCCTTCAACGTCAACGGCGCGGCGATCGAGGCCGGCGCGGCCGCGATCGCAGACGAGGCCCATGTCGCGGCCGCGATCGAGCACAACGACACCTGGCTGGCCTGGACCACCGCCGAGCTGGAAAAGCTCGGGCTGACGGTCACGCCCTCCGTCGGCAATTTCGTCCTGGTCCATTTCCCCGCGACGCCCGGCCGCACGGCGAAGGAGGCCGACGCCTTCCTGACGCAGCGCGGCCTGATCCTGCGCGGCGTCGGCTCCTATGGTCTGCCGGGTGCGCTGCGCATGACCATCGGCACCGAGGAGCAGAACCGGCTCGTCGTCGCCGCCCTCAGCGAATTCCTGGCGGCGTGATGGCGCCGTCGCAGGACAGCTTCGCACCGCGGCGTGAGGCCCCGCTCTTCGGGCGGCTCGCGATCATCGGCATCGGGCTGATCGGCTCCTCCATCGCCCATGCCGCCAAGGCGCTGAACCTCGCCGGCCGCGTCGTGCTCTATGACCGCGAGCCGGAGGTGCGGCAGCGGGCCCGCGAACTCGGCCTCGGCCAAGAGATCGCGGACACGGCCGCCGCTGCCGTCGCGGACGCCGACCACATCATCCTCTGCGTGCCGGTCGGCGCCTGCGGTGCGGTCGCGGCCGAGATCGCCGCGATGCTCAAGCCGGGCGCGATCCTCTCCGATGTCGGCTCGGTCAAGAAGTCCGTGGTCGAGGCGGTGACGCCGCATCTGCCCGACGGTGTGCATTTCGTGCCGGCGCACCCGGTGGCGGGCACGGAGAATTCCGGCCCCGACGCCGGCTTCCCCAGCCTCTTCCTCAACCGCTGGTGCATTCTGACCCCGCCCGAGGGCGCCGATCCGGCCGCCATCGCCGCCACCCGCCAGTTCTGGGAGGGCATGGGCGCGATCGTCGAGGTGATGACCGCGAGCCATCATGACCTCGTGCTCGCCGTCACCAGCCATCTGCCGCATCTGATCGCCTACAACATCGTCGGCACGGCGGAGGATCTGGCGGCGGTGACGCAGTCGGAGGTGATCAAGTTCTCCGCCGGCGGCTTCCGCGACTTCACCCGCATCGCGGCCAGCGACCCGACGATGTGGCGCGACGTCTTCCTGCACAACAAGGATGCGGTGCTGGAGATGCTCGGCCGCTTCAGCGAGGATCTGGCGGTGCTGACCCGCGCCATCCGCTTCGGCGACGGCGACACCCTGCACAAGCATTTCACCCGCACCCGCGCCATCCGCCGCGGCATCGTCGCGCTCGGCCAGGAGAAGCCCGAGACGGAAAAGCTGCGCAAGGACTGACACAAGGGCGGACTGACGCCAGCGCAGACGGACGAAAGCAGGGGGCGGACGAAAAAGCCGGGGTTTCCGGCCAGAGGCCCGCCCCATCGCCTTGCCAAGAACTCGCCTTGCCAAGAATCGGCCGGACTGGTAGAGGCTGCCGCGTCGCCGCTTTAGCTCAGCTGGTAGAGCACCTCATTCGTAATGAGGGGGTCGGGGGTTCGAATCCCTCAAGCGGCACCATTTCTTTCCCTAATTTTCTGGCGCCTTCGACGTTTCGCGTTGAGAGCAATCCGTCTGGAGCGATCTGCGTTCCGGAATCAGCCTGAACGGCTAGATGATGCTTGCTCGGGCTTGCTGAGATCCCAATCCGGGAATAGGGCGTCCCTCATCAGCCCTATCGGACTCAGGCGTCCCCACTCCGCAACGCCGCTCGTTCTCAGTTCATCCTTCGCCCTGGCCAATGCGTTTTGCATTGATGTCCGAGCTAGAAGACGCGGTTGCCAGCGCTCTATAGCCATTCGCACGAGAGAGGCAGCGCGGTACCCACCGTTGTTGTTGAAGTTGTTGGCGATCGAGATCAGCTGAGGATGGCCGGACCCGGTGACAAAGCCGGCCTCAAGAGAAATTAGGAGCCGGACGAGCGCAAGCATGCATTCACCAGAGCTGCTGCGCTCAAACGGTGGAAGCTTGGCCCTTGCCGCCAGTTCGTTGAGCATCCCGAAAGGATCGATCTTTCCGGGGCCGCCATACGATGAACCTTTGTACTCTTCGATCCATCTTCGCTTGAAGTCGTCCGACCACCGCACCGGGCGGGCCAAGGAGGCCGCCTCTGCAATGGTCACGACGCTCGCTTCCCACGGCTCTGCGTGCCCAGCCCCCAGGAATGTCCAGACGCGCAAGCGGAACACGCCATCGCCCCGGCTTAGCGCGACGATGTCGCTATCCAGAGAAAACAGAGAGCCGCTTTGGTCTGCTACGATGTCGCGGACGGACGCGCGCATCGGCCCCCTCGGATCGAAGTTTCGCATGACCCAGAGCAGGCAGGCCCCTGAGCGGTCGTAGAACGCCCGGCGCCCGTTGATGCCATGCAGAGTGATCGTGGCGAGCTGCGCCTCCAGGACGACCCGATTGCCGTTGCAGTTGAACTTGACGTCGGGAAACCGGCCATAGGGAAACTCGTCGCGCATGGCGTCGGTCGGCGCCTCATAAGCGCCTAGCTCGACCCCCTCGACCGATGCATCGCTTTCAGCGAGGCCGGCCAGTAGCCTCACGAGGTCCTTATGCGCGTCGCCCTCTTGGCGGCCATGGAAGATCCGTGCGCTGATCTGATCAGGGGTGAGCTTCCGCTTTCGTTCAAGCGGGCACTCATCGGCGCCTCCTCGCAGGTGCGTCCAATAGTGGCGGCCGTGCTTGGCGGTCGGTGCGTGCGGGTAGAGCTTCTGACCGCAGGCCGGGCATGAAAAACGCAGCGCCTTTCGTGAAATCGTATCAGCGGATGCCGTCGCTTGCAGGCGTACCGTCGAGCGTGCGTCGCTCATGATGGTGGCTATCTCGTCAGCCGATATCCTGCCGTCGCGCTCCAGGTCCAGTGCGTACGGTATAAGAAGCTCGCGTCGCATACGCAGAGCCTGACCCATGTGTTCAGTTGGAGCAAGCTGCCCAAGTACACCTAATGTGAGGCCTTCAACGGCTAAAACACAATGGCGTACAGCAACGCTCCCAGCGCCGCTGAAATCTCAAGCGGCACCACTTCCTTATCTACCCCAGCGTCATCTCACCGAGCCTTGCTCAGCGAGCGAGCGCGCGCGATGCTGCCCATCTCTTCATCGCCGGACTGGCGCATTTTGCTGCGCGCCCCGCGATTGCCCGGGGATTTTTTTGATGCCATGAATTGGTTCCCGGAGGAACTAATTCCATGCCTAGCCTGCCCCATGCCGATCTCGTCCTCCAGAACGGTCCGGTCTATCTCGGGCTGAAGGAGGGTTACGCCTCGGCGGTCGCGCTCTGGGCCGGCAAGGTTCTGGCCACCGGCACGCCTGCCGATATGGCGCCATTGATCGGTCCCGGCACGAAGGTGATCGACCTCGCCGGCCGCATGGCGACGCCCGGTCTCTACGAGGCGCATCTTCATCTGCTGCCGCTCGGGCTGACGATGAAGGAGCTCGACATCCGGCCGCGCTTCGTGCGCACGCTGGACGGGCTGCTGGAGATGATCGCGCAGGCGGCGGCCAAGGTGAAGCCCGGCGAATGGATCCTGGCGCGCGGCTACGACCATTTCGAACTCGACGTGAAGCGCCACCCGCACCGCACGGAGCTCGATCGCGCCGCGCCGTACAACCCCGTCTACATCGTGCGCGCCTGCGGCCATCTCTCCGTCGCCAATTCGCTGGCGCTGAAGCTCGCCGGTGTCGACGAGAAGACCCCCGTTCCGGCCGGCGGCGCGATCGAGCAGGTCAATGGCGTGCTGACCGGGCTGATGGCCGAGAACGGCCGCGATCCGGTCAAGAAGGTCATCCCCGATCCGACCGACGAGGAACTCGTCGCGGCGATCGAGCGGGCCGGGCGCTACTGCAATTCCTTCGGCATCACCTCGGTGATGGACGCTGCCGTCGGCATGCGCTCGCGCTATCGCGAGGTCGCGGCCTATCGCACGGCGCAGCGCACGGGCCGCCTGCCGGTGCGCACCAATATGTGCCTGCTCGGCGGGCATAACGGCATCGTCGAGCAGTGCTTCGCCGACGGGCTGGTGACGGGTGCGGGCGACGACTGGCTCAGCGTCGGCCCGGTCAAGATCTTCACCGACGGCTCGGCCGGCGGCCGCACCGCGGCGATGAGCCTGCCCTATCTCGGCGAGCCGGAAACGACGGGCATCTTCTGCCTCACCGATGCCGAGATGGACGCGCTGACCCGCGACTACCATGCCAAGGGCTATCAGCTCGCGGTGCATGCCATCGGCGATGCCGCGATCGAGCAGACGCTGAACGCGATGGAAAACGGCCTGAACGACCACCCCGATGCCGACCGCCGCCACCGCATCGAGCATTGCGGCTTCAACTCGAAGGAGCAGATCGCCCGCATGGTCCGGCTCGGCATCGAGCCCGTGCCGCAGCCGGTCTTCATCTATGATTTCGGCGATCTCTATCTCTCGGTGCTGGAGGCCGACCGCGTCGAGGCCTGCTATCCGATGCGGGACTGGATCGAAGCCGGGCTGAAGCCGGCAGCCTCCTCGGATGCGCCGGTCTGCGACGCGAACATCTGGCCCAACATCTACACCATGCTGACCCGCAAGACCGCGCGCGGCACGGTCATCTCGCCGGACCAGACCCTGACGATCGACGAGGTCATCTCCGCCTATACCGAGTTCGGCGCCTATGTGAACCGCTGCGAGGACAGCCGTGGCCGCCTCCTGCCGGGCATGGCGGCGGATGTCGCGATCTTCTCCCGCGACTTGTCCACCGCCACGCCGGAACAGCTCTTGCACGAGACCCGCTGCGACATGACGATCATCGCAGGCAAGGTCGTGTACGAGGCGGACGCGTGATGGTGTTGAGAGCATTGTCGTCATTGCGAGCGCAGCGAAGCAATCCAGAAGCGCGTCGCGCGCGCGCTGGATGGCTTCGTCGGCTTCGCCTCCTCGCCATGACGATGACGGTTCGCCCATGCTGAACCACATCGCCCAGCGCCTTGCCATGTCGGTGCCGGTGCTGCTCGGCGTGCTGCTGTTCGGCTTCCTGCTGCTGCAGCTCGTCCCCGCCGACCCCGCCGCCATCGTCGCCGGCCCCATGGCGAGCCCGGAACTGGTCGAGCAGGTCCGCAAGGATCTCGGCCTGGATCGTCCCGTCTATGTCCAGTTCGGCATCTATCTCGCCCGCGTCCTGCAGGGCGATCTCGGCGTCTCGCTGATCTCCAACACCAGCGTCGTCGCCGAACTCGGCGAGGCGATCGGCCCCACCGCCGAGCTGATGTTCGCCTGCCTGGTCTGGGCCGTGCCGCTCGGCATCGCGCTCGGCACCATCGCGGCCGTCTATCGCGGCCGCCTGCTCGACCGCATCGTCATCGCGATCTCGGTCGCGGGCGTCTCGACACCGGTCTTCTTCATCGGCCTGATCCTGATGCAGTATATCGGCTACCATTGGGGGCTGTTGCCCTTCATCGGGCGCGGCGGTCCGCTCTGGAGCCTGGAGGGGCTGGCCGCCATCGCGCTGCCGGCGCTGACGCTAGGCCTCGTTTTCGTCGGCCCGATCGCCCGCATGACGCGCACCGCCGCGCTCGAGGTGCTGAGCGCCGACCATGTCCGCACCGCCCGGGCCAAGGGGCTCTCGGAGCGCGCCGTCGTGCTGCGGCATGTCCTGCGCAACGCCCTGATCCCCGTGGTGACGCTGATCGGCCTGCAGGCCGGCTATCTCCTGGGCGGCGCCGTCGTCACCGAGACGATCTACTCTTGGCCTGGCGTCGGCCGGCTCGCCGTCGGCGCCATCCTCGCCAGCGACTTCCCGCTGGCCCAGGGCGCCATCCTGATCCTGGCGCTGGCCTTCCTGATCATCAATCTCATCGTCGACATGCTCTATGCCGTGCTCGATCCGCGGGTGGACAAACATGGCTGACATCGCTGTCACCGCACCGGTCGCAAGCCGGCCGCTCAAGGCCTTCGGGCGCCGCATCCTGCGCGACAAGCTCGCTTTGCTCGCGGCGCTCGTCCTGATGATCATCGTGCTGGCGGCCCTGTTTGCGCCCTGGCTCGCCCCGTTCGACCCCTACAACACCACGCGCCGGCCCTTCATCCCGCCGATCTGGAGCGAGGGCTCGCTGCCGCAATACTGGCTCGGCACCGACGGGCAGGGCCGCGACATGCTCTCGCGCCTGCTCTACGGCACGCGGCTGACGCTGGTGATGGGCCTGGCCTCGATCATCATCGGCGGGGGGCTGGGCGCGCTGATCGCGCTGCTGGGCGTCTATTACCGGCGGCTCGACCCCTACATCATGCGCGCCGCCGACATCCTTCTGTCCTTCCCGGCGATCCTGCTCGGGCTGGCGCTCGCCGCCGTCGTTGGGCCGGGCCTGACCGCGATCGTGATCGCGCTCTCGATCGCGACCATCCCCGACGTCGCCCGCATCACGCGCAGCGCCGCCATCGTCATCATGGGGCAGGACTATATGGAGGCCGGCCGGGCCATGGGCCTGCCGGACCGGACGCTGATCTGGCGCTACCTCGCGCTCAACTGCCTGTCGCCGGTCTTCGTCTTCATGACGCTCCGTTTCGGCCAGATCATCCTGATCGGCGCCGCGCTGTCCTTCCTCGGGCTCGGCGTGCGGACGCCCGAGGCTGAACTCGGCATGATGGCCTCACTCGGCCGCGACGCGCTGTTCTTCGCGCCGCATATCTCGCTTCTGCCAAGCCTCGTGATCATCGCCATCGTGCTCTGCGTCAACCTGCTGGGCGATGCCCTGCGCGACCTGCTCGATCCGCGCATGAGGAACCAGTGAATGAGCCACGCGCCCCATTCACGCGGTCAACCCGGGCGCAGCGAAGCGAAGACCCGGGATCCATTCCGGAACGCCAGCCGGAGAGGTTCCGGAATGGATCCCGGATCGGCGGGGCTTTGCCGCTAGTCCGGGATGACGGCGCGGATGGAGCGAGGTCGATCCAAAGCTGACGGTACGTGACACAAAAAGGGGAGAACGATCGTGAAGCATCTGACATCCATCGCCACCGGCGCCCTGCTGGGGCTGGCGGCGCTTGCCGGGCCTGCCCTGGCGCAAGGCTCCAACACCAGCCTGACCATCGTGCGCGAGGTCGACAGCGACCGCTACGACCCGCACCGCTCGACCGCGCGCGCGGCCTCCGAGGTCATCTTCATGATGGCCGATACGCTGGTCTCGCTCGACCACGACATGTCGACGATCAAGCCCGGCCTCGCCACCTCCTGGACGATGTCGCCGGACGGCAAGACCTACACCTTCAAGCTGCGCAACGACGTCTCCTTCTGCGACGGCAAGAAGCTGACCGCGCAGGACGTCGTCTATTCGATCAAGCGCTGGATCGACCCGGCCACGCGCTCGCCCGTGCGCTGGCGCGCCGGCAAGGTCGACGACATCGTCGCGGTCGACGACACCACGGTCGAGTACAAGCTGACCGACCCCTTCTCGGAGCTGCTCTACCAGCTCACCCAGAGCTTTGCCGTCATCATGGACAAGGCGAATGTCGAGGCGCTCGGTGCCGATTTCGGCGTCAAGGGCTTCAACGGCACCGGTCCCTACTGCTGGGGTGACTGGAAGCCGCGCAACGAATTCCGCCTCAAGAAGCACGCGGCCTACAAATGGGGCCCGCCGATCTACGAGAACAAGGGCGCCGCCCAGATCGAGGAAATCGTCTGGCGCATCGTGCCCGAGGAGAACACCCGCCTCGCCGCCGTCATGACCGGCCAGAGCCAGGTCACGCAGTACGTGCCCTATTCCGGCCTGTCGCAGATCCGCGCCAACCGCAACCTCAAGCTCGTCGAGTCCAAGGAAGCGTTCTGGACCTATTTCGTCGGCTTCAAGATCGACAAGGAGGGCGTCAACGATCCGGCCGTCCGCAAGGCCATGGTCATGGCGGTCGACCAGAAGGCGATCGCCGATAACCTCTATTTCGGCGAGGTCGAGCCGGCCTACAGCTACATCTCCAGCGAGGCGCTCGACTGGAACAAGGCCGTGACCCCGATCAAGACCAATGTCGCCGAGGCCAACAAGATCCTCGACGCGGCGGGCTGGGTGAAGGGGTCGGACGGGTTCCGCGCCAAGGACGGCAAGAAGCTCTCGCCGATCGCCTATGGCTTCACCGGCTCGACCTGGCAGAAGCTGATGGAGGCGATCCAGGGCGATCTGCGCAAGATCGGCGTCGATCTCCGGGTCCAGCTCTTCGATGCGACGATCGGCTGGGGCAAGCTGGCGACGCAGGAGTTCGACATGTTCGGGATGAGCTTCCCCTACATCTCGGCCGGCGACGCGCTGAACCTGTATTTCCCCTCCGCCAATGCGCCGACGCCCAACCGGATGAACTGGAAGGACGCCGAAACCGACGCACTGCTCACCAAGGGCATGACCGCGCTGAACGACGCCGATCGGGCGGCCGCCTATGGCGAGGTGCTCAAGAAGGTGCATGACGCGGCGGTCTGGCTGCCGCTCTATCACGAGCCGATGAAGATCGCGGCCTCGGCCAGGCTCGCCCCCTTCAAGGCCCACAACATTTATGGCTGTGGGTTGTATAAGGGCCTGGACCTGAAGTTCGTCCGCTGATCCCGCGTCATTCTCGGGCGAAGCGAAGCGCAGACCCGAGAATCTTCTGACTGTCATGGTCGGCTTGAGCCGACCATGACGCCCTGATTCTGCCCAGCCGGAGCCCGCCATGCCCATCACCCTCATCGCCAACGCCAGCTGGATCGTCGCCTACGACGCCAAGGCCAAGGGCCATGTCTATCTGCGCGACGGCGACGTCGCCTATGACGGCGACCGGATCGTTCATGTCGGCGGCAGCTACAAGGGCAAGGCCGACGTCACCATCGACGGGCGCGGCAAGATGGTGATGCCCGGCCTCGTCAACATCCACTCCCACCCCTCCTCGGAGGCGATGACCAAGGGCTGGAACGACGAGCTCGGCTCGCCGAAGATGTACGGCACGGCGCTCTACGAGTTCATGCCGCTGTTCCGCTGCGACGCGCAGGGCATCAAGTCCTGTGCGCAGGTGACCTATTCCGAGCTGCTGATGTCGGGCGTCACAACGCTGGTCGACATGTCGGTCGCCTGGGACGGGTGGCTCGAGACCTTCAAGGCCTCGGGCCTGCGCGGCGTCTTCTCGCCGATGTATCGCTCGGCGCGCTGGTACACCGACAACGGCCATCTCGCAAAATACGAATGGGACGAGAAGGCCGGCGAAGCCGCCATGGCCGCCGCCATGAAACTGCTCGACCAGGTCGCGGCCGATGGTTCGGGACGCCTCTCCGGCATGGTCTCGCCCTCGCAGATCGACACCTGTTCGCCCGAACTGATCCAGGCCAGCTACGCCGAGGCCGAGGCCCGCAAGCTGCCCTTCCAGATCCACGCTGCCCAGAGCGTGGTCGAGTTCCACGAGATCACCCGCCGCCACGGCATGACACCGGTCGAGTGGCTGGAAGAGCTCGATGTGCTCGGGCCGTTCTCGATCATCGGCCACGGCATTTTCCTCGACCACCACTCCTCGGTGAAATGGCCGGCGACGGACGATCTCGGCTGCCTCGTCGAGACCGGCACCAACGTTGCCCATTGCCCGATCGTGTTCCAGCGCCGCGGCATCGCGATGCAGAGCTTCGGGCAGTATGTCGCCGCCGGCGTCAATGTCGGCATCGGCACCGACACCTACCCCCATCACATGCTCGAGGAACTGCGCGCCGTCTGCATCGGCTCGCGTATGATGGCCGAGGACGTCTACGATCTCAGAACCTCGGACGCCTTCAATGCCGCGACGCTGGGCAGCGCCAAGGCGCTGGGCCGCGATGATATCGGCCGCCTCGCCAAGGGCGCCAAGGCGGACATCGTGCTGGTCGACGTCACCCACCCGATGATGCGCCCGCTGCGCGATCCGATCCGCAGCCTGATCTACGCGGCAGGCGAGCGCGCGGTGACGACGGTCATCGTCGACGGCGTCACCGTCGTCGACAACGGCAAGGTCCTGACGATGGACTACGCCGCCGCTGCCGCCGAGCTGGAAGAGGCGCAGCGCCGCGCCGAGCCCAAGGTCAAGGACCTCGACTGGGCCAAGCGCGACCATCTCGAAATCTCGCCGCTGACCTTCCCGACGAAGCGCTGAGCCGCATCAGCCGATTCTTGATCTCGCCACGTCGCGCCCCTACCGTCCGTGCCAAGGATCGTCAGGGAATGCGGAGGGCGTCATGTCGGCAGTCGAGAAGATCGGTGCGGAGGCAGGCGCCCGCTCGCCCTATTTCGGCGAGGAGCATGAAGCGCTGCGCGATCAGGTGCGGCGTTTCGTCGAAACCGAGATCAAGCCGCACGCGCTCGCCTGGGAGGAGGCCGGCTTCGTCCCGCGCGAGGTCTTGCGCAAGATGGGCTCGCTCGGCTTCCTCGGCATTCGCTACCCCAGCGACTATGGCGGCTCGGACATGGACACGATGGCCACCGTCGTGTTCGCCGAGGAGCTGGGTCGGTCGACCTTCTCCGGCGTTGCCATCACCGCGCTCGTCCACACCGACATGGCGTCCGTCCATATCGCCAATGGCGGCAGCAAGGCGCAGCGCGACCGGCTGATGCCGGCCATCGTCGCCGGCGAGAAGATCGTCGCGGTCGCCGTGACCGAGCCCGACGCGGGCTCCGACGTGAAGGGCATCCGCACCACGGCACGGCGCGAGGGCGACAGTTACGTCCTCAACGGCGCCAAGGTCTACATCACCAACGGCGTCCATGCCGATCTCTACTGCGTCGCTGCCAAGACCGACCTCTCGGCCAAGCCCTCGCAGTCCGTCTCGATCTTCCTGGTCGAGAAGGGCACGCCGGGCTTCCGCGTCGCGCGCGAACTCGACAAGCATGGCTGGCGCTCGTCGGACACCGCCGAACTCGTCTTCGAGGATTGCCGCATCCCGGCCGAAAATCTGCTCGGGCAGGAGGGGCGCGGCTTCTACGCGATCATGAGCAACTTCCAGAACGAGCGCATCGTCATCGGCGCCATGGCAATGGGCGAAGCCCAGGCCGCCATCGATCTGACGCTGGACTACGTGAAGACGCGCAAGGCCTTCGGGGCACCCCTCTGGGACAAGCAGGCGATCCGCCAGAAGCTGGCCATGCTCGCCGCGAAAGTCGAGGCCGGCCGCCAGCTCGTCTATCACGCCGCCTTCCTCGACACGCAGGGCCACGACGCCACCCGGGAGGTCTCGATGGTCAAGGCCTATTGCGGCGAACTGGTCAACGAGGTGATGTATGCCTGCCTGCAGTTCCATGGCGGCATGGGCTACATGCGCGAGAGCACGATCGAGCGCATGACCCGCGACGCCCGCGTCCAGACCATCGGCGGCGGCGCTACTGAGGTCATGCTGGAAGAGGTGGCCAAGCGATTGTGAGCGGCCCGCGCGACGGTCGACAGACGCCGGTTCGTCCGGGCCCGGCGGCGGCTTTCCCGGAAATGCGCCGGTATGCCTACTGCAAGCCGACGCGAAAGCTCAACGCGTCGGAAGCAAGTGCCTGACTTAACTTCGTTTTGAGGGATTATCGCAGACAAGCCGCTCATGTCTGAGGCAAAACTCAAATTCGGCGGCGAATTTCGCGACACGGCGATCGAGCAGGCCTTCACGACCGCACGTTTCGACGAGACGCTCCGGCAATGCCGGCTGCTCTTTGCGCTTTCGGCCGTGCTCAACACCCTGTTTCTGCTGAGTGATTGGCGCTTCGCCGGCACGCCGCATTTCTTTGTCGCCGTACCCGCCCGCTTGTCGGTCGTCGCCTTCTCGCTGCTATGTGTCTGGCTCGTTGCACGGGCGACCACTGTCGCGCGGGCAGAAGCTGTGACCGTGCTCTGGCAAGCCACGACGGCGGTGGCAGTGGCGTTCCTCGTCAGCTCTCGCAGCGATCTCGCATTGTTCGTCGTCCTGCTGCTGCCGTCGATCTTCTATCTCGTCGCGCCGACCTCGTTCCGCTTCACGCTGCTCATGGGGATCGGCACCAGCGTGCTGATGTTGATGGGTTATCTCGGTCGCGGGCCTTACCCGACGACCTTGCTTGGCCTCGTGCTCGTCCTCGCCATGCTGAACTTCGCGCTCAGCCTGGTGGTGATCCATGCCAACCGCCTGCGCCGGCTGGAGTGGCTCGCCACGCAATCAGAGCGCTCGGCGAGGGAGGCGCTGGAAGAAAGCCAGGCCTTGCTCGAGCGGGTTTTCATGGCGGTGCCGATCCCGCTGGTCGTCACCGCGGTCGCCGACGGCGCCTATCTGCGGGCCAATGCAGCGGCGATCCGCTATCTCGGCGGTCCGGACGCGACCGATCTCGCCGGTCTCGTGATCGCCGACAGCATCGGGCTCGACGATCGCCGCCGTGCCATGGCCGAACTCAGGGAGCGCGGGCAGATCGAGGCGCTGGAGGTCGCTCTGCGTGATGGCTGCGGACGGGCGCGCGACGCCGTCATCACCGCCGCAACGGTCCCGATCGGCCAGAATCAGGCCTTTGCGGCGGGTTTCGTCGACATCACCGAGCGCAACGCGGCTGCTGCCCAGATGCGCTGGCAGGCGACGCATGACGCGCTCACGGGCCTGCCCAACCGCCTGTCGTTCCATGAGAGGCTGACCGAAGCCCTGAGTCGCCGCACGGATGGCTCCGTCGCGCTGTACCTGGTGGACCTCGACGACTTCAAATCGATCAACGACACGCTCGGCCATGATGTCGGCGACCACCTGCTGATCGCCGTGGGCGAGCGTCTGCAGCAGGCGCTGGAGCCGGGGGATGTCGTCGCGCGTCTCGGCGGCGACGAATTCGTGGTGATTGCCGAATTGGCGGGCGGGTTGGATCAGGCGGCCGCCAGGGCCGAAGGCCTGATGCAGGCTTTGTGCAAACCGTTCTCGGGCGTCGAGATCGCCGGGCCGATGCGCGCGAGCATCGGCTACGCCCTGTCGCCGCATCACCATGATGACGTCGGCGAACTGCTCAAGGACGCCGATCTCGCGCTCTACCGGGCCAAGGCGCTGGGCCGGAACATGGCGCTCGTCTATGATCCGGCGATGCGCGAGGCCATGCATGCGCGCGTCGAGATCTGCGCGGCGCTGTGCGATGCGGTCGCCCAGGGACGGGTCGTGCCGTTTTACCAGCCGCAGATCGACCTGCGCAGCGGTGCGATCGATGGCCTGGAGGTCCTCGCGCGCTGGGACCATCCGCAACGCGGGATCGTGCCGGCCGGCGCCTTCCTGCTGGCCCTGCAGGACCCGGAGACGGCGCGTCAGATCGGCGACGCGGTGTTGCGGGGCGCCATGGCCGATTGCCGAGCCTGGCTTGATGCCGGGCTCGTCGTGCCGCGGCTCTGGATCAACCTGGCGCCGGGCGTCTTCCGGGATCCCGCATTTCCAGACATCCTGCTCGACAGGTTGGGGCAGGCCGGCCATGTGCCGGCGCAATTCGGGGTCGAGGTGACTGAAAATGTCCTGCTGACGCGGCAGGGTGAGCAGGCCGGGCCGGCGCTTCAGCGGCTGCGCGCGGCGGGCATCAGCGTGGCGCTGGACGATTTCGGCACAGGCTACGCGTCATTGACGCATCTGCGGCGGCTGCCGGTCGACGTGGTCAAGATCGACCGCGCCTTCGTGGCGCGGGTCGGTGAAGGCGGCGAGGATGCGGCGATCGTGCGGGCGGTCGTTGCGCTGACGGCCGAATTGCGGCTGGACGTCATTGCGGAAGGCATCGAGACCGTGGAGCAGCAGGAATTCCTGCGTGCGCAGGGCTGCCGCTTGGGGCAGGGCTATCTCTATGCTCGTCCGGTGCCGGCCAGCGAGGTCCCGGCGCTGATCGCGCGTGCGGATCTGTGGCCCGCCACCGACGCAGGGCAGGGCGGCGCCGCCACGGCCTGACGCCACGCTCCGGCCTTTGCTAGCCTTGCGCCATTCGACGCCGAACCGCCCGTTGCAGGAGATTCAACGACCCATGCGCGCCTTCTATCATCCCGACCAGTCGCTGCACGATCCCCAGCAATATCTGCGTTACGGCCGCGTCGTGGCGCCCAAGGACCTGCCGGAGCGCACGGCACGCCTGCTCGCGGCGCTGGAGCGGCACGGCATCACACCGGAGCGGCCGGCCTCGCACGGCACCGGCCCGGTGCTGGAGATCCATGATGCCGGCTTCGTCCGTTTCCTGGAGACGGCCTGGGCGCGCTGGCAGGATCTGCCGGCCGAGCGCGGCCCGGAGGTCTGGCCCAGCACCTTCCCCTATTGGAGCGGCCGCCCTGAAGAGGCCGTCCGCCCGCCCTGCCGCCCGACCGGCTTCATCGGCCAGCTCGGCTGGTATCTCGGCGACATGTCGGTGCCGATCGGCGAGCATTGCTGGCATTCGACGCTGCTGTCGGCCGAGACGGCTGTGACGGCGGCCGACGCCGTCATCGCAGGCGAGCGCGCCGTCTATTCGCTCTGCCGTCCCTCCGGCCACCACGCCCGCACTGATCGCGCGACGGGCTTCTGCTACCTGAACAACACCGCCATCGCGGCGCAGCGCCTGCGGTCCAAGTTCGGCAAGGTCGCGATCCTCGACGTCGACGCCCATCACGGCGACGGCACGCAGCAGATCTTCTACCGCCGCGACGACGTGCTGACGATTTCGGTCCATGCGGATCCGTCAAACTACTACCCGTTCTACACGGGCTATGAGGACGAGCGCGGCAACGGCCCGGGGGAAGGCTTCAACCTCAACCTGCCTCTGGCCCATGGCGCGGGCGGCGCCGAGATGGCCGCGGCCGTCGATCAGGCGGGCGAAGCGATCAAGGCCTTCGGCGCCGATGTCGTCATCGTCGCGCTCGGCTACGACGCCCACAAGGACGATCCGATCGGCGTGCTGAAGCTCGACGCCGCCGATTTCGGCACCATCGCCAGCAAGGTGAAGGGCTTCGGCCTGCCGACATTGGTGGTGCAGGAGGGCGGCTACGCGATCGAGGCGATCGGCGAGTGCCTGGATGCGTTCCTGGGTGGGTTCAAATAGGCAGCCGGCCCCGACGTCGACGGACGTTGGAAATGAGCGGATCATGAGGCATGATTGAGCGTGCCTCTCCAGACGCGAGCTGATCGATGGACAGCAAGTTGGCCTTACGGGTCTTCGTTTCGCATGATGCAGCCAATTCCGTTTGGTTCGTCGTGGAATCGGACATCCCCGGTTTGAACGTCGAGGCTCCGAGCCTCGATGCGCTGGTCGAGGCTGTCACCGACCTCGCGCCTGACCTGATCGGCGATAACATGCGGGATCGCGACCGTGCTTCGAGCGAGATTGCGATCTCCATCCGTCATCAATTGACGGTGAAGCCGCTCCAAGCCGCTTGAGATGGGCGGAAACCTCTACCCTGACCTGGTCAGGCTGCTCAAGGCCGCCGGTTGCGAATTGCTTCGTCAGGGGAAGGGGTCCCATGAAATCTGGTACAGCCCCAAGACCGGGTGCAAATTCACGGTGCCTCGCAACACCGTGAAATCTCACACCGCCAACAATGCGCTCAAGGACGCCGGCCTGCCGAAGGCGTTTTGAACGCGTTGGTCATGAGACGGTCGCGTCAGATCACGGCCTCGATCAGGAACGGCCCCTTGCGGCCGAGCGCGCCCTTGAACAGCCTGGTGAACTCCTCGGCCGTGGTCGCACGTGCCGCTTCCACGCCCATGCCGCGGGCCATCGAGACCCAGTCCAGCGCCGGCTCGTCGAGATTCAGCATCAGCGTGGCGTTGCGGCCGAAATCATTGACGCCGACGGCGCGCATCTCGCCATGCAGGATCGCATAGGTCCGGTTGGCGAAGATCACGGTGACGATGTCGAGGTTCTCGCGCGCCTGCGTCCACAGGCCCTGGACCGTGTACATGCCGGATCCGTCGGCCTGCATGCCGATCACCTTGCGATCGGGGCAGGCCACCGCCGCACCGACGCACATCGGGATGCCTTCGCCGATCGCGCCCCCCGTGAGCTGCAGATAATCGTGCTGCGGCGCATTGTGGCACTGCTGGTAGAAGACGCGGCCGGAAGAGACCGACTCGTCGCAGATGATCGCATGCTCGGGGAGCAGGCGCGCCACGATGGTGCAGGCCTTGTCGGCATCGAGAGTGCCCGTGGGCAGCGCCGTATCGGTCTGCGCCTTGGCGATGAAGGCGGGTGCGGCCTTCGTGGCTCCCGTCTCTTCCGCCAGCGCATCGAGCGCGGCGACGAGGTCGTCGCCCATCTTGCCCAGCGTGGTCACGGTGCAGCCGTCATGGATCAGCCGTCCGGGCTTGCCGGGATAGGCGAAGAAGCCGACCGGAATCTGCGCGCCGACGAGCACCAGCAGGTCGATGTCCTTCAACTGCTCCAGCGCCATGTCGATGGGGTAGAACACCTTGGGGATCGCGACGCGCCCGGCGCCCCGCTCGATCCGGCCGTTCGACATCTGCCCGTACATCTTGCAGCCGGTCGCCGCGCAGATCCGCGCCGCGGTCTCGAGCGGCCCCTCCCGCAGGGATGCGCCCGTCATCATCAGCGCCGCGCGCGCGCCGTGTTTGCGCAAGGCTGCGGCGACGTCGCGCACGGTCTCGGCGGCGACCATCTTGAAGGCCGGAACGGGCGTGGCCTTGACCTCGGCCGGCTCGACTGAACCCCAGGCGCAGTCGCCGGGCAGGATCACGGTCGCGACGCCCGGCAGCGACATCGCCGCCGCATAGGCCTCGCCGATTGCGGGGCCGACATCCTCCGGCGTCGTGATCCGGTGCACATAATGCGACATCGGCCGTGCCAGGCTCTCGATGTCGCTGGTCAGCGGCGCATCGTGCTGGAGATGATAGGTCGCATGATCGCCGACGACGTTGAGCATCGGCGTCCAGGCCCGCCTTGCATTGTGCATGTTGGCGAGTGCGTTCGCCATGCCCGGTCCGCAATGCAGCAGCGTCGCCGCCGGCTTGTCGGCCATGCGGGCGTAGCCGTCGGCCGCGCCCGTCACCACGCCCTCGAACAGGCCGAGCACGCAGCGCATCTCCGGCTTGCGGTCGAGCGCCGCGACGAAATGCATCTCGGACGTGCCGGGATTGGCGAAACAGACATCGACACCGTTGACGAGCAGCGTGTCGCAGAGGCGGTCGGCACCGTTCATTCGGATCGTTCCTGGACGAAGGGGAGGCGGGTCGGGGAAAGGCCGCTCAGGGGAAGGGATGTTCCCGTTCCTGTCAAACGAGAGAATGTCATCACTGTCCCCAGCCTCGGTGATCGACGGCTTGACGGATTTGCATATGCATTTAACCTCGGCTGGAACGAAGGTTGCATCCGGCTTCGGCATAGGTTGCGATGGGCTCGTCCCGCGCAGCCGGCTGGACATCACAACAGGGGAAAGGTCGCGTCATGACTGCTTTGAAGCGTTTGGGAACGGTGGCGGGCCTCGGCTTGGCGGTGGCGCTCGCCGCCGGTGGCGCGCAGGCGCAGACCAAGGTCAATATCGGCATTTCCGGCTGGACCGGCTTCGCGCCGCTGACGCTGGCCAAGGAAGCCGGCATCTTCGCGAAGAACGGCCTCGATGTCACCATCAAGAAGATTCCGCAGAAGGACCGCCACCTCGCCATCGCGTCGGGCGACATCCAGTGCGCGGCGACGACCGTCGAGACCTGGATCGTCTGGGACGCCGCGGGCGTGAAGACCAAGCAGATCTTCCAGCTCGACAAGAGCTACGGCGCCGACGGCATGGTGACGCGCGCCGCCACCGGCTCGATCAAGGACCTCAAGGGCAAGACGGTCGCGGCCTCGGCGCCGGGGACGTCGCCCTATTTCGCGCTCGCCTGGATGCTGAAGGAAAACGGCATGACCATGAAGGACGTGACCGTCGTCAACATGGAGCCCGGCCCCGCCGCGCAGGCCTTCATCGCCGGCCAGAACGACGCCGCCATGACCTATGAGCCCTTTCTCTCGGCCGTGCGCGACCGGCCCGATGCCGGAAAGATCATCGCCACCACGCTCGACTATCCGATGGTGATGGACACCTTCGGCTGCACGCCGGCCTTCCTGGCAGCCAATGACGCGGCCGCGGCTGCGCTGACGAAGAGCTATTTCGAGGCACTCGAGATGATTGCCAAGGAGAAGGACAAGGCCTTCGGGATCATGGGCGCCGATGTGAAGCAGTCGGCCGAGCAGTTCGGCAAGTCGGCCGCCTTCCTGAAATGGTCGGATGCGGCGGGCAACAAGGCCTTCTTCTCGGGCGAGTGGCAGGCCTTTTCGGCCAAGGCCGCGGACCTGCTGCTCGAGATCGGCCTTATCAAGGCCAAGCCCGACCTCGCCAGCCTGGTCGAGACGAAATACGTCGCCGGCAAGTGAACTGACGTTTCAACCGTCATGCCCGGGCTTGACCCGGGCATCTCTGGATCACGAGCTTCTCGGGTCCGCGCGGCGCGCGGCCCGAGAATGACGGCTGCGAGCGGCCGGCATCAACCGAGACAGTCCTCATGAAACCCCTGCAGCCGGTCTCCGCGTCCTCTCGCGTCGCCTACGGCATCGCCTTCTTCGCGCTGTTCGTGGCGCTGTGGTCGGTCGCGACCTTCGGCGGCTATGTCCAAAAGCTGTTTCTCGCCGACCCCATCACGATGGTCCGCGAGGGCTACAACCTGATGGTCGAATACGGCTTCGCCTTCGACATCGGCATGACGATCTGGCGCGTCGTCGGCGGCTTCGTGCTGGCGGTCATCGTCGCGCTGCCGCTCGGCATCATGATGGGCGCCTACAAGCCGGTCGAGGCCTTCCTCGAGCCCTTCGTCTCCTTCGCGCGCTACCTGCCGGCCTCGGCCTTCATCCCGCTGCTGATCCTGTGGGCCGGCATCGGCGAGGCGCAAAAACTCCTCGTCATCTTCATCGGCTCGGTCTTCCAGCTCATCTTGATGATTGCGGTCGCGGTCGGCGGCGTCCGGCGCGATCTGGTCGATGCCGCCTACACGCTGGGTGCCAGCGACACCTCGGTGGTGCGGCGCGTGCTGTTGCCCAATGCGGCCCCCGAGATCGCCGAGATCTTCCGGCTCGTTCTCGGCTGGGCCTGGACCTATGTCATCGTCGCCGAGCTGATCGGCTCGTCCTCGGGCATCGGCCACATGATCACCGACAGCCAGGCGCTGCTGAACACCGGCCAGATCATCTTCGGCATCATCGTCATCGGCCTGATCGGGCTGATCTCGGATTTCCTGTTCAAGGCGGTCAACCAGCGCCTGTTTCCGTGGGCGCAGAGGTAGTCGGTCGCAAGATGAGCAAGCTTCTTGTCGAGAATGTCGGGAAGATCTTCCCGGCCCAGCGCGGCGGCCAGCCGACGCGCGCCCTGATGCCGACCTCTCTCAGCGTCGGCGACAACGACTTCATCGCCATCCTCGGGCCCTCGGGCTGCGGAAAATCCACCTTGCTGCGCATCATCGGCGGGCTGGAGACGGCGAGCGAAGGCGAGATCATGCTCGACGGCGTGCCTGTCGTCGGCCCCGGCGCCGATCGCGGCTTCGTCTTCCAGAGCTACACGCTGTTTCCCTGGCTGACGGTGGCGCAGAACATCGCCTTCGGCCTGCGCGAGAAGGGCGTGTCCGAGCGGCAGCGCATCGACATCGCCCGGCAATGGGCCGACCGCGTCGGGCTGTCGAACTTCATCGATCATTTCCCCAAGCAGTTGTCGGGTGGCATGCAGCAGCGCACCGCGATCGCGCGCGCGCTCGCCAACGATCCCAAGATCCTGTTGCTCGACGAGCCGTTCGGCGCGCTCGACAACCAGACCCGCGCCCTGATGCAGGAAATGCTGCTCGGGATCTGGGAGCGCGAGCGGAAGACTGTGCTCTTCGTCACCCATGACATCGAGGAGGCGATCTTCGTCGGCTCGCGCGTCGTGGTGATGAGCGCCCGGCCCGGCCGCATCAAGGCCGATATCCCCGTCGATCTGCCCCATCCCCGGCCCTACACGATCAAGACCAGTCCGGAATTCGTGGCGCTGAAGGAACGCCTCGTCGAGGAGATCCGCGCCGAGGTGATGGCGAGCGCGCACTGACACGGCCGTTCGGTATTCGAACCGGGCGCGCGCGCCGCTAGCGTTATCCCGATGTCCGCTGTGGGTTACCCTCGGCGACCGCGCGGCGGGGGGCGGGTTCAGCATCTCGGCCGATCAGAGGCCCGCGATTGACACGCTCTGCCGATGGTGGTTGTCTCCCCGTCAATTGGCCTGACCATATGGCCAAATAGAGCACTCCCGAGAAGCGGAGAGCCAGGGAAACGCAACCGGGAGCATACAGTGCCGCTCGAGGCTGTCGAGTCGCCGCGTCTTTACCGACAGATCGCCGACCAACTCCGCCATCTCATCGATCGGCGTGAGTATCCGGCGGGCGGTCGGCTGCCGCCTGAACGGGAACTCGCCGAGAAGCTCGGCGTCTCCCGCCCCTCTGTCCGCGAGGCGCTGATCGCGCTGGAGGTCGAGGGACGGGTCCGCATCCGCATGGGCTCGGGCGTCTATGTCGTCGACCGGCCTGCGGGCCATCCCGCGCTGGCAGCCCTGGCCGAAGAAGCTCCCGAAGGGCCCTTCGAGGTGCTCAAGGCCCGTGAACTGATCGAGAGCGCGGTCTGCGCGGAGGCGGGTTCGACCGCGGGGCCCGAAGACATCGCCTCGCTCGACGATATTCTCGCGCGGATGCGGCAACCGGGCCTGACGGGCGATGAGCTCGTGGCCCTCGACCGGTCCTTTCACGTCGCCATCGCGTCGATCCTCAGCAATGCCGTGCTGGCGCGCTTCGTCGGCATGTTGTTCGACCAGCGCATCAATCCGTATTTCCGGCAGCTCGCGAGCTATTTCGAGAACGCCGACTCATGGCGCGAGGCGGTGGAGGAGCATCGCGACATCCGCGATGCCATCGCCGCCGGACGGGGCGATGCAGCGCAGGCGGCGATGCGCCGCCATCTGCAGCGCTCGCAGGAGCGGTTCTCGCAAAGCTTCGGCGAGGGGCCTCCCCCGACGAAAGCAGGGCGAGGCGAGCGTGGGCGGGAAGGCGTCGTGACCCGTCTCATCCGCAAGACATGACGCCAGCACGGAAAGAGATGCACCAAGAAGACCTAAGAAATACGGCTTGGTTCAGCGACGTTGAGATCAACAAGAGCGATCCCATGGGAGGGACAACAGAATGAAGACCTATCTGACGATGGCGGCCGTAGCCGCGAGCCTGATCGTCGCCGGCGCCCCGGCGCAGGCCCAGACCAAGCTCAAATGGGCCCATGTCTACGAGACCTCGGAGCCCTTCCACACCGAATCCGTCTGGGCGGCCGACGAGTTCAAGAAGCGCACCAATGGCCGCTATGAGATCACCGTCTATCCGGCCTCGCAGCTCGGCAAGGAAACCGACATCAACCAGGGCCTCACGCTCGGCACGGTCGATATCATCATCTCCGGTTCGAGCTTCGCCGCGCGCGCCTTCCCGCCGATCGGCGTGACCTACTACCCCTTCACCTTCCGCAGCCCCGAGCATCTGCTCGCCTACACCAAGAGCGATGTCTTCACTGACATGGCCAAGGGCTATCAGGAGAAGAGCGGCCACCAGATCGTCTCGGTGACCTATTACGGCACGCGCCACACCACCTCGAACAAGCCGATCAAGAGCTGCGCCGATATGAAGGGCCTGAAGATCCGCGTGCCCGACGTGCCGGCTTATCTCGCGATGCCGCGCGCCTGCGGCGCCAACACCGCGCCGATCGCCTTCGCCGAAGTCTATCTCGCGCTGCAGAACGGCACGGTCGAGGCCCAGGAGAACCCGCTGACCACGATCGAGGCCAAGAAGTTCTACGAGGTCCAGAAGCACATCGTCCTGACCGGCCACATCGTCGACCACCTCAACACGGTCGTCGCCAAGCAGCTCTGGGACAAGCTCTCGCCCGAGGATCGCAAGATCTTCAGCGAAGTCGCGCAGGAGGCCTCCGCCCGGGCCACCAAGAAGATCCAGGCCGACGAGGTCAAGCTCGTCCAGTTCTTCAAGGACAAGGGCCTGACCGTGACCGAGGTCGACAAGGCCGAGTTCCTCGCCAACGTCCAGAAGAACGTCACCTTCGAGCAGTTCGGCTACCGCAAGGCCGACTGGGAGCGCATCCAGGCGATCAAGTAAGTCTCTCTCTTGCCTCCTCGCGACGACGTTCTCGTCATTGCGAGGAGGCGCAGCCGACGAAGCCATCCAGAGCCGCCGCGCGGGCCCCCTGGATGGCTGCGCTGCGCTGGCAATGACGATGGCCGCCTCGGCCTAGCTCCTCACGACTGGACCAGCCTATGACCACAGCCCCCGAAATCCACACGCCCGTGACCGGCGAGGAACTCGCCCACGTCTTCGACGAGGCGGCGCCGCCGGCCGACCTGTCGGTCTACGGCGTCGAGGATTGGATCACGATGGCCGCGTTCTGGGTCATGGTCGGCTGCGTCATCCTGCAGTTCTTCACCCGCTACGTGCTCAACAATTCCTTCGCCTGGACCGAGGAGATCGCGATCAACGCGCTCGTCGTTGTCGTCTTCCTGGGCGCCTCGCTCTGCGTGCGCGCCTCCCGCCACATCCAGGTCGATTTCCTCTACCGCTACATGTCGCCCGGCATGGGCCGGATCATGGCGACCTTCGTCGATGCCGTGCGCATCGGCTTTTTCGCCTACGGAACCTGGCTGATGTACAAATACGCGTCGCTGATCCCCGACGAGATGATGACGACGGTCGATCTGCCGAAGTCCATCATCTTCAACGCCGTCGTCCTCGCCTTCGCGCTGATGACGCTGCGGGCGCTCCATGTCGCCTGGCAGAACATGCGCCGCGGCTATTCCGTGCTGGAAAAGCCGGAAGCCTTCGACGGCTCGGAGGCCTGAGACCACCATGCTGATCCTGCTCGGTTCCTTTCTTGGCCTGATGATCCTCGGCGTGCCGGTGGCGATCGCCATGGCCGTCGCCTCGCTCGCCTTCATCGTCATCTCGGGTACCGTGCCCGACGTCATCCTCGCGCAGCGCATGATCGCGGGCGTCGAGAGCTTCCCGCTGCTTGCCGTGCCCTTCTTCATCCTGGCCGGCAATCTCATGAACATCGCCGGCGTGACCGGCCGCATCTATGCCTTCGCGGTCGCGCTCGTCGGCTGGATGCGCGGCGGCCTGGCCCAGGTCAACATCATCGGCTCGGTGATCTTCTCGGGCATGTCGGGCACCGCGATCGCCGATGCCGCCGGCATCGGCACGATCGAGATCAAGGCGATGAAGGACCACGGCTACCCGACCGAGGTCGCCGTCGGCGTCACGGCGGCCTCCGCCACGCTGGGACCGATCATCCCGCCCTCGCTGCCCTTCGTCATCTACGGGATGATGTCGAACACCTCGATCGGCGCGCTCTTCCTCGCCGGTGTCGTCCCCGGCGTGATGATGACGCTGTTCATGATGATCACTGTCGCGATCTTCGCGCGTATCTATAAATGGGGCTCGGACGCCACCTTCTCTCTGCGCGAGATCGGAACGGCCGGCATCGAGGTCGCGGTCGTTCTCGGCTTCCCGCTGCTGGCCTATTGCCTGCTCTGGGCGGGCCTGCCCGACAACCTCGCGATCGGCCTTGCGCTCGCGGTGCTGCTGGGGC
Source organism: Allobosea sp. (assembly GCF_030695125.1). GTDB lineage: Bacteria > Pseudomonadota > Alphaproteobacteria > Rhizobiales > Beijerinckiaceae > Allobosea. The sequence continues at coordinate 126,676 of NZ_JAUYTP010000008.1, forward strand.
TCGACTACTATTTCGACTTCTCGGCCGTGATGGCGCTGATGACGCCGGTCATCCTGATCGGCGGCATGACGATGGGCTGGTTCACGCCGACCGAGGCCGCTGCCGCCGCGGTGATCTGGTCGCTCTTCCTCGGTCTCGTCCGCTATCGCTCGATGACCATGCGCAGCCTGACCAAGGCGACCTTCGACACGATCGAGACCACGGCCTCCGTGCTCTTCATCGTCACGGCGGCCTCGATCTTCGCCTGGCTGCTGACGGTCTCCAACACCGCCCAGATCCTGTCTGACCTGATCCTCAGCCTGACCCAGAACAAATGGGTCTTCCTGGTGCTGGTCAACATCCTGCTGCTCTTCATCGGCTGCTTCCTCGATACCATCGCCGCCATCACCATCGTGGTGCCGATCCTGCTGCCGATCGCGCTGAAGCTCGGCGTCGACCCGATCCATTTCGGGCTGATCATGGTGCTGAACCTGATGATCGGGCTTTTGCACCCGCCACTCGGCATGGTGCTGTTCGTGCTCTCGCGCGTCGCCAAGCTCTCGGTCGAGCGCACTACCATGGCGATCCTGCCCTGGCTGGTCCCGCTCTTCGCGGCGCTGATCGCGATTACCTTCATCCCCGAACTGACGCTCTGGCTGCCGCGCCAGATGGGGATGGTACGGTGAGGATGGTCCCGGCCCGTGAGAGGGAGCCGGTGGAGGCATGACCGATCCGTGGACCCCCTTCCGCTTCGGCGGCGGGCGCACTCTGCCCAACCGCTTCTTGCTGGCGCCGATGACGACGGATGCCTCCGATCCCGACGGAATGGTCAGTGCCGGGGAGCGCGCTTTCGTGCGGCGACGCAGCCTGTCGGGTTTCGGTGGCCTGATCAGCTCATGCGCTTACGTTCATGATGATGGTCGCTCCTGGAACGGCATCGGAGCGGCAAAGCCCGGGCACCTTCCGAGCCTCGAGGCGCTGGCTGGGGATCTTCGTGCCGGCGGCGGTCTTGCGATCCTGCAGATCTACGATGGCGGCCGCATTGCGCGGCCCGCCCTGATCGGGGAGGGACGGATGCGTGCCCCGTCGGCCGTCGCGTCGCTACGACCCGGCGCGCTGACCCCGCGCGAGATGACCGGAGCCGAGGTCGATGATCTCGTCGGCTGCTTTGGTGCCGCAGCGGAGCGGGCGCGACAGGCCGGCTTCAACGGCGTCGAACTCCATGGCGCCAATCACTACCTGCTGCACCAGTTCTTCTCGCCGCGCGCCAACCGCAGGCGGGACCGCTGGGGCGGTGACCGCGATGCGCGGATGCGCTTTCCACTCGCCGTGGTGCAGGCGGCCCGAGAGGCGTTGGGGCCGGGCATGGTTCTCGGCTACCGGATCACGCCGTTCGAGCCTGAGCCCGATGGCTACAGGCTCGATGACGCGCTCGCGCTCGTCGATCGGCTCGCCGGTCTCGGCCTCGACTACATCCATGTGTCTCTCGATGATTTTCGCCTTCAGCAGCCGCAGCGCGAGGATCGCAATTATCTAATTCCCACCGCGCCGACCGGCAGTGACGGTCGCAGCCCGCTGGCGGAAATCCGTGCGGTGATCGCGGGGCGCTGCACGGTCATCGCCTGCGGCGGCGTCGGTACGCTCGCGGATGCCCAGGCCGCTATGGCGGCGGGCGGAGATCTCGTCGCGGCTGGCCGGGCGCCATTGATCGACCCGGACTGGCTTCGCAAGCTCGCTGACGGTCGCGAGGCTGACATCGCGTTGCGATTCCCAAACGCGCCCGAGGACATCGCGGCGCGCTGCGCGATCCCGCCGCGCATGGTCGATTATCTGCTGAGCCGGCCCGGCTGGATCAAACGCGAGGACGCCTGAGCGGGGCCTCAACCTATCCCCATCCCCGGCAGCCTCAGCCCCTTCTCGCGGGCGCAGTCCTGAGCGATCTCGTAGCCGGCATCGGCATGGCGCATCACACCGGTCGCCGGGTCGTTCCAGAGCACGCGTTCGAGCCGCTTGGCCGCTTCCGGCGTGCCGTCGGCGACGATGACCACGCCCGAATGCTGCGAATAGCCCATGCCGACGCCGCCGCCATGATGCAGCGAGACCCAGGTCGCGCCGCCGGCCGTGTTGAGCAGGGCGTTGAGCAGGGGCCAGTCGGAGACGGCGTCCGAGCCGTCCTTCATCGCCTCCGTCTCGCGGTTGGGCGAGGCGACCGAGCCTGAATCGAGATGATCGCGGCCGATCACGACCGGCGCCTTCAGTTCGCCCTTCGCCACCATCTCGTTGAAGGCGAGGCCGAGCCGGTGCCGGTCACCGAGCCCGACCCAGCAGATGCGCGCCGGCAGGCCCTGGAACTGGATGCGCTCGCGCGCCATGTCGAGCCAGTTGTGCAGATGCGCGTCGTTGGGCATCAGCTCCTTCACCTTGGCGTCGGTCTTGTAGATGTCCTCCGGATCGCCCGAGAGGGCCGCCCAGCGGAACGGGCCGATGCCCCGGCAGAACAGCGGGCGGATATAGGCGGGCACGAAGCCGGGGAAGTCGAAGGCGTTCTCGACGCCCATGTCCTTCGCCATCTGGCGGATGTTGTTGCCGTAGTCGAGCGTCGGCACGCCCATGCGCTGGAAGTCGAGCATCGCCTTGACGTGCTCGGCCATGGAGCGCTTGGCGGCCTGGATCGTCCCGGCCGGGTCACGCTCCTTGCGCTCCTCCCACTCTGCAATCGTCCAGCCGGCGGGCAGATAGCCGTTGAGCGGATCATGCGCCGAGGTCTGGTCGGTGACGACGTCGGGTCGGATGCCGCGGCGGACCATGTCGGGGAAAATCTCGGCGGCATTGCCGAGCACGCCGACCGAGACGGCCTTGCCCTTCGCATGCGCCGCTTCGACGATCTTCAGGGCGTCTTCGATGCTGTCGGCCTTCTCGTCGAGATAGCGCGTGCGCAGGCGGAACTCGATCGAGGAGGGCTTGCACTCGACCGCGATCATCGAGGCGCCAGCCATGGTCGCGGCGAGCGGCTGGGCGCCGCCCATGCCGCCGAGCCCGCCGGTCAGTATCCATTTGCCCTTGAGCGAGCCGCCGTAATGCTGCCGGCCGACCTCGACGAAGGTCTCGTAGGTGCCCTGAACGATGCCCTGCGTGCCGATATAGATCCAGGAACCGGCCGTCATCTGGCCGTACATCATCAGCCCGAGCTTATCGAGATGGTGGAAATGCTCCCAGTTCGCATAGGCCGGGACGAGGTTGGAGTTGGCGATCAGGACGCGCGGCGCGTCGGGATGCGTCCGGAAGATGCCGACCGGCTTGCCGGACTGCACCAGCAGCGTCTCGTCCGCCTCCAGCGAGCGCAGCGAGGCGCAGATCCGGTCGAAATCCTCCCAGGTGCGGGCGGCGCGGCCGATGCCACCATAGACCACGAGTTCGCCCGGCTTCTCGGCGACGTCGGGGTCGAGATTGTTCATCAGCATGCGCAGGGGCGCTTCGGTCAGCCAGCTCTTGGCGGAGAGCTCCGTGCCATGGGGGCTGCGGATGACGCGGCTGTTGTCGATGCGGGTCATGAACGGCTCCGTTCGTGCTGGGCCGCCGCGTCCAGCGCTGCGGCGATGATGGCGGAGAGGGAGGATTGCAGGGTCGCGGCGATGGCCGCGTCGAAAGTCCAGGGCGCCGCTTCCGTGGCGAGATAGGCGCTGAGCGCCTTTTCCATCTGCAGCGCATGGACGTGTTCGGCGGGCCGGCCGTAATGGCGGGTGATCCAGCCGCCTTTGAAGCGGCCGTTGACGACATGGGTCAGCGGCTGCGCGGCCATCGCCGCCGCTGCCGCCGCCTCGATGGCGGGTGCGCAGCTCGCGCCTGAATTGGTGCCGAGATTGAGCGTCGGCAGCGTGCCGGGAAACAGCCGCGGGATCACCGACTTGATCGAGTGGCAGTCCCACAGCACGGCATAGCCATGGGCGGCCTTGACGCGGTCGATCTCGGCTGTGAGCGCCTCGTGATAGGGTTGGAAATAGACGGCGCGGCGCCGCTCGATCTCGGCGGCGTCAGGCAACACCGTCCAGATCGGCGCTCCGTCGAAGGTCGTCGTCGGCACCAGCTCGGTCGTGGCCTGTCCGGGATAGAGCGAGACGCCGGAGGGATCGCGGTTCAGGTCGATGACGAAGCGCGACAGCTTCGCCTCGACGATCGTCGGCTGGAAGCGCTCCGCGAAGGCATAGACCTCGCGCATGTGCCAGTCGGTGTCCTCGACCAGCCGCCCGCGTTCGTTCAGCGCAGCATCGACTTCTGAGGGCAGCCCGGTGCCGGGATGCGGCATCGAGAGGATGAGCGGGGAGGGGCCCCGGGTGACGGTGACGATCGAGGTCATGAGCGTCTCTTCGCGAGCGTTGCGTCTTGTCCATCGAGGCGCGGGGAACCCCTCTCCTGTAAGGAGAGGGGCAGGGGTGAGGTGTAGGCCCCTGGACCAGCGAAACGCACTCCTGACGGCGGCTCCGGGGAGGTCACGGCCACGGTGTCAAACGGCCGACCCCTCACCCCTGCCCCTCTCCCTACGGGAGAGGGGTTCCCCGCGCCTGCTCGGTTGACGAGGACCGCTCTTTGCCAACGCCTCACGCCGAAAACTCCGCAAACGAATCCAGCCCCGCCGCCCGGCCCACAGCCCCCGACAGAACCAGATCCGTCGCCGCGGCGAGATCGGGCGCGAGATAGCGGTCCTCCGTCAGCGGCGCGATCCGGCTCCGCAGCAGCGCCAGAACAGGCTCCAGCCGCGGGCTCGTCGTCATCGGGCGGTGATGCTCGATCGCTTCCGCCGCCGCCATCAGCTCGACGCCGATGATGCTCGCGGCATTCGCTGCCATGTCGAGCAGGCGATAGGCGCCATGCGTCGCCATCGAGACATGGTCTTCCTGGTTGGCCGAGGTCGGGATGGTATCGACCGAGGCCGGATAGGCCTTCTGCTTGTTCTCGGAGGCCAGCGCGGCCGCGGTCACCTGCGCGATCATGAAGCCGGAGTTGAGCCCCGCATCGCGCGCCAGGAACGGCGGCAGGCCGCTCATCACGGGGTCGACCAGAAGCGCGATCCGCCGCTCGGAGAGGTTGCCGATCTCGCATAGCCCCATCGCCAGCATGTCGGCGGCAAAGGCCACCGGCTCGGCATGGAAGTTCCCGCCCGAGACGACCTCGCCCGGCCCCAGCACCAGCGGGTTGTCGGTGACGGCATTGGCCTCGATCGCAAGCGTCGCGGCGGCATTGGCGAGCAGGTCGCGCACCGCGCCCATCACCTGCGGCTGGCAGCGCAGCGAATAGGGGTCCTGCACCTTGCTGTCGCCGAAGCGATGGCTGTCGCGGATCTGGCTGCTGGCGATCAGTTCGAGCAGCAGCGCCGCGACGCGGATCTGGCCGGGCTGGCCGCGCAAGCGTTGGATGCGCGGGTCGAACGGCGTGTCGGAGCCCTTCAGCGCATCGACCGAGAGCGCGCCGGCGACCAGTGCGGCATCGAACACCCGCGCCATGGCGGTGAGGCCAGTGAGCGCCAGCGCGGTCGAGACCTGCGTGCCGTTGATCAGCGCCAACCCCTCCTTGGGTCCGAGCGCCAGCGGCGCCTGGCCGATCCGTGCGAGCGCGTCCGCAGCCGGCATCACCTCGCCCTTCAGCCTGATCTCACCGACGCCCATCAGGGCGGCGGTGAGATGGGCGAGCGGCGCGAGATCGCCCGAGGCGCCGACCGAGCCCTTCGCCGGAACGACCGGAAGCGCGTCGGCCTTGAGCGCGCCGAGCAGCGCCTCGACCACCACAGGCCGCACGCCGGACGCGCCACGCGCCAGGCTCGCCGCCTTCATCGCGAGAATGAGCCGCACCACGCCGTCGGGGAGGGCCGGGCCGGTGCCGACCGCATGCGACAGGATCAGATTGCGCTGGAGCGTCGCGAGGTCGCCATCCGCGATCCGCACGCTGGCGAGCTTCCCAAAGCCGGTGTTGACGCCATAGGTCACGGTGCCCGCCGCGACGATGTCGTCGACGATCGTCTGGGCGGTACGAATCGCATCCGCACTCGCCGCCGACAGCGTGATCGACGCGCCGTCGATCACGTCGCGCCAGTGAGTCAGGGCGGCATGGCCGGGGTCGAGGAGAAGGGGCGTGCTCATTGTCCGTTCCAGATCCGGGCGTGAAGCGGGTTGAAGCCGATGCGGTAGGCGAGCTCGGCCGGGCGCTCAATGTCCCAGATCGCGAGGTCGCAGGCCTTGCCGGCTTCCAGCGTGCCGATTTCGTCGGAGAGGCCGAGCGCCTGCGCGGCATGAAGGGTCAGCCCCGCCAGCGCCTCCTCCGGCGTCAGCCGGAACAGCGTGCAGGCCATGTTCATCACCAGCAGCGGCGAGGTCAGCGGCGAGGAGCCGGGATTGGCGTCGGTCGCGAGCGCGATGGGCACGCCATGTCGGCGCAGCAGCGCGATCGGCGGCTTCACCGTCTCGCGCAGGAAGTAGAAGGCCCCGGGCAGCACCACGGCGACCGTGCCGGCCTTGGCCATGGCGATCACGCCGGCCTCGTCGAGATATTCGAGATGATCCGCCGAGAGCGCACCCAGGCCGGCTGCCAGCGCCGCGCCGCCGAGATTGGAGAGTTGCTCGGCGTGGATTTTGATCGCCAGCCCCTTCGCCTGAGCGGCCTCGAAGACGGCCCGCGTCTCCTCGGGCGAGAAGGCGATGCCCTCACAGAACACATCGACTGCATCCGCCAGGCCCTCAGCCGCGATGGCGTCCAACATCGGCCCGGCGACGAGCGCGGTGTAGTCGCCCGAGCGACCCTTGAATTCGGGGGGCACGGCATGGGCGCCGAGGAAGGTCGTGCGCACCCGCACCGGCCGCTCCCGCCCGATCCGGCGCGCGACCCGCAGCGTCTTGACCTCGGCCTGCGTCTCCAGCCCGTAGCCCGACTTGATCTCGACCGTGGTCACGCCCTCGGCCAGTAGGGCCGACAGCCGCCGGTCGGCATTGGCGAACAGCGCGTCCTCGCTCGCCGCCCGGGTCGCGGTCACCGTGGAGAGGATGCCGCCGCCGGCGCGCGCGATTTCCTCATAGCTCGCGCCCTGCAGGCGCAGCTCGAATTCGTGGGCGCGGTCGCCGCCATAGACGAGATGGGTGTGGCAATCGATCAGCCCCGGCGTGATCCAGCGCCCGCCGCAATCGATCGTCTCCGCCGCCGCGAAGGCCGGCGCCTGGCTGCGCGGCCCGGCATAGAGGATGCGCCCGTCGCGGGCGGCCACGACGCCATCCTCGACCGCGCCATAGGGAGTCGCCACCGAGGGCGCCATCGTGGCCAGCCGGGCCCGCGTCCAGAGCCGGTCGCAGGTCGGGGTCTCAGCCGACATCGTCGCCATGTCGCGTCCTCTCGACTATCCTCGAATGGAGAGTATGCTAGCTAATTGCATATGCAAATGACAAGCCCTTAATTGCATAGGCAATTGGACGCTGGAGAGACGCCGTGACCCTGACCCTGCATCTGCAGCAGGCCCTGCTGCCGGACGGTTTTGCCGAGAATGTGCGCCTGACCCATTCGGGGGGAACGATCACGGCGGTCGAGCCGGGCGTCGCGGCGCAAGCGGGCGACATCAGGCTCTCCGGGCTGGCGCTGCCCGGCATGCCGAACCTCCACAGCCACGCCTTCCAGCGCGGCATGGCCGGCCTGTCGGAGCGCCGCGGCGCGAGCGAGGATTCGTTCTGGACCTGGCGGGAGGTGATGTACCGCTTCCTCGACCGGCTCGACCCCGATGACGTGCAGGCGCTCGCCGCCCAGGCCTTCGTCGAGATGCTGGAGGGCGGCTTCACGGCGCTCGCCGAGTTCCACTATCTGCATCACGACAAGGACGGTCGCCCCTATGCCGACATCGCCGCGATGGGGGCCGGCATTGCCGCGGCCGCCGAGGAAACCGGGCTCGGCCTGACGCTGCTGCCGGTCCTCTACCGCTTCGGCAATTTCGGCCAGGCGCCCTCGGTCCACGGCCAGCGCCGCTTCGTCAACGACCGCGACTCCTATCTCAGGCTGATCGAGGCGAGCGAGGCCGCGCTCCGTCCTCTGTCCGACGCTTGCCTCGGCTTGGCGCCGCATTCTCTGCGCGCCGTGGCGCTGGAGGATCTGGACTGGCTCGCCGGCCTGCGCCATGGCACGCCCCTGCACATCCATGTCGCCGAGCAGATGCGAGAGGTCGAGGATTCGATCGCCATCATGGGCAAACGGCCCGTCGCCTTGCTCAATGACACCATCGCGCTCGACGCGCGCTGGTGCCTGATCCACGCCACCCATCTCGACGATGCCGAGCGCGATGCGATCGCAGCCAGCGGCGCCGTCGCGGGCTTATGCCCCATCACGGAAGCGAGCCTCGGCGATGGCATCTTCGATGGCGTGCGCTACCGGGCGTCGGGCGGCCGCTACGGTGTCGGCAGCGATTCCAACATCCAGATCGATGCCGGCGCCGAACTGCGCCTGCTCGAGTATTCGCAGCGCTTCCGTGACCGCCGCCGCGCGCTGCTGGCGGAGGAGGATGCCTCGACCGGCGTCGCGCTGTGGCGCGCTGCCGCCACCGGCGGCGCCCAGGCCTGCGGGCGGGCACTTGGGGCTCTCTCGCCGGGCATGAGGGCCGATCTCGTGACGCTCGATCCCGACCATCCGGCCCTCATCGGCAAGACGGGCGGGGCGGCCCTCGACAGCGCGATCTTCGCCACCAACGCGCTGCCCGTTCGGGATGTCGTCGTCGGCGGCCGGCATCTCGTGGCGGAGGGGCGGCACCTTGCCCGCGTCGCGGTCAAGACGCGCTTCGGCACCGTCATGCGCAAGCTGCTGGCGGCGCTGTGACGGCGATGGCTCAGGATCGGCTCGATGCGGTGAAGCTGGATGGCACCGGTCCGATCTATGATCAGATCCGCCGGTCTATCCGCGATCTCATTCTCGGCGGCACCTGGCCTCCCGGCACGTCGGTCCCGCCCGAGCACGCGCTGATGGAGCAGCTCGGCGCCTCCCGCATGACCGTCCACCGCGCGCTCGTACAGCTGGCGCGCGAGGGGCTGATCACCCGCCGGCGCCGCTCGGGCACCGTGGTGGCGAGCCCGCCGACGACCCATGCCATGCTCGACATCCTGTCGATCCCCGCCGAGGTGGAGCGGCTCGGGCAGCGCTATGCCTATGAGGTTCTGGCGCGGCATGACGGGCGGCCCTCGCCGGAACTGGCGCTGCGCTTCGGGCTGAAGCGAGGCGAGAAGATCGCCCATCTCGTGACGCTGCACCGGGCCGACGACCGGCCGCATGTGCTGGAGGAACGCGTCATCCACCTTGCGACCGTACCGGCCGCAGCCGCAGAGGATTTCGCGAGGACCCCACCGGGCGACTGGTTGCTGCAGCACAGTCTCTGGTCGCAGGCGGAGCACGCCATCAGCGCCATTCCGGCCGAACCGGACGATGCCGCGCTGCTCGACATCGCAGCCGGGGAAGCCTGCCTGCTGATCGAACGCCGGACCTGGAACCAAGCCGCTCCGGTCACGGCGGTGCGGCTGCTGTACCCTGGAAACCGCCACCGTTTCGTCGGCCGTTTCGGGCCTTACGGAGCGGTCTGACGCCGACACGAAAAAGCCCGGCCGGCGCGATGCGCCAGCCGGGCCTCGAACTCACCGCAGGAGCGGTCGGGTCGCTCAGCAATCGTAGCGGAAGCGACGGCCATACTCGTCGCGGCCGACGCAGGTGCGGGTCGGCGAAGTGGCCCCGCCGATTGCGCCGCCGGCGACACCCCCGATCGCGGCGCCCGCGAGAGCGCCACCGGCGCGGCCCGTTGCGAGGCCGCCGATGACGGCGCCCGTGCCGGCGCCGATCAGGGCGCCACCGCCGATACGTTCTTCCTGAGCCGTGCAGGCACCCAACGAGGCTGCGATGGCGGCGATGATCATGATTTTCTTCATGGCGATGTGTCCTTGGCGCTTCGGGTTCATGGCGATGGCCGTGGGTACCGATGTACGACACGCGAGCGTGGCATGGCCATGGCCGACCGTCCCGACCAAACGTCGTACTGTCCCGAATGTTCCTTTTATTCGCGCCAGCGCGGCGTTTGGCCGACGCTCCGCTGGTCATTCTGTCGATCTGTGATGGTCATTCTCGAAATCCGCCCACGCGTGCGACAACCTGCGATTTCGCTCCGGAACCTTTCCCGGCCGCGCGACGTTGTCCCGGTAATCGCATCACTCGCTGTCCGGAGACATTGTCCATGACCCTGGTTGACACGTTCGACTCTGAAGTTGCGCAGGTGCAGGCATCGTCGAACCCGCTGATTTCCGGCGCTCGCGTCGCAGGCACCGCGGTCTTCAACACCTCAGGCGACCGGCTCGGCGAGATCTACGACATCATGCTCGACAAGCGGACCGGCAAGGTCGCCTACGCGATCATGTCGTTTGGCGGCTTTCTCGGGGTTGGCGAGAAGTATCACCCGATTCCCTGGAGCGTGCTCGATTTCAATCCTGAACAGGGCGGATACGTCGTGCCGATGACCAGGGACAAGCTCGAGGCGGCGCCGATGTATGACAGCCAGGGCGAGCCCAATTGGGACGACAAGGCCTATGGCCAGCGCGTCCACGACTACTACGGAACCATGCCCTACTGGATGATGTAGGCGCTGACCAGACGCAGGTCGCGGCGGTTGCTATCCCCCCAGCCGAACCGTCGTGATGGCGGGATGCGGGCCGAAAGGCCCGCATCTTCCGTTTTTTGAGCAGGTCGATTCGACGGGGCGTCTGGTGCGCAGCCGTTTGCCGCAAGGCAGCCGAATCGGGCACCGGCAGACCTCCGGACCGCCGCGTCCGGCATCGACGGCGGAAGGCCACTCGATGGAAACCCGCGAGAGCGTCATGCGCATCCGCTACGGCTACGACATCGAGATTGTTTGCCAGCAGGAACTCCCGCTCGTCACCTTGCTCGATGTCCACCCTTCGCGCCGGCACGATCTGGTCGAGCCCGACGAGATGACCGTGACGTCGCTGCGCGATCCGTCCTTGCGGATCGACGCCAAGCAGTACACCGACCAGTTCGGCAACATCTGTCGCCGCATCACGGCCCCGCCGGGAGGCATCGCCCTGCGTGCGCAGGGGATCGTCCGGGATTCGGGGCAGCGCGACCCGGTCGATCCGGCGGCTGGAGAGGTTTCGCCAGCCCGTCTGCCCGACGATGCCCTGGTTTACCTGATGGGCAGCCGCTATTGCGAAACCGACAAACTTTCGGCGCAGGCCTGGAGCCTGTTCGGTCACATCCCCGGCGGATGGGCGCGCGTTCAGGCGATCGTCGACTTCGTCCACAACCACCTGACGTTCGGCTACCATTTCGCCCGCAGCACCCGCACGGCGGCGGAAGCCTTCGAGGAGCGCATCGGCGTCTGCCGCGATTTCGCGCATCTCGCCGTGGCGCTGTGTCGCTGCGTCAATGTTCCGGCGCGCTACTGCAATGGATATCTTGGCGACATCGGCGTTCCGCGCGATCCCGCCCCAATGGACTTCAATGCCTGGTTCGAGGTGTTCCTGGGCGGACGCTGGTACACCTTCGATGCCCGCCACAACATGCCGCGCATTGGCCGAGTGGTGATCGCGCGCGGACGAGACGCCACGGACGTCGCGATGGTGAGCTCGTTTGGCCCGCATGTCCTGCAGCGCTTCGAGGTGATCACCGAGGAAGTCGAGGATGCCGTTGCCGGCATGCCGGTTCAGCCATCGCGTTTCGGCCAGCACGGGAATGAGGCGGCCCGCGCGTGACCCCCATCGTCGGGGAACAGACCAAGCCGGCCGCCATCTTGCGATCGGGTCGACGGCCAACCAAGTCTCCGAGGGCCATGCATCACACCGTCATCGTCAATGCCCGTGCCGGCACTGCCCTCGAGGCCGGGCCCGACGCGTTTGCCGCCCGAATCATCGCGGCTTTCGAGGCCAGTGGCTGCACGGCGGACGTCCGCATGGTGCATCCGCGCGAACTCGACGACGCGTTGTCGCTCGCCATTGACGATCGGGAGTGCGTGCCGGTCATCGCCGGCGGCGATGGCACGATCAATGGCGTTCTCCCTGTCCTCATTCACGCCAACCGCCCCGTCGGGATCCTCCCGCTGGGCACGGTCAATGTGCTCGGCCGCGATCTCGGCCTCGCCGGGACGCTCGAACACCAGATCGCGGTCCTCTGCCAGGGCGAGCCGATCGTGCTGGATGTCGGCAGCGTCAATGACCGCCTGTTCCATTCGCTGTCGGGCATGGGCTTTTTCAGTCTCATGGCGCGCGAGCGTGAGCAGGCGCGCCGACGCTTCCCCTTCAGCCGGGCTCTGGCCTTCTTCGTCGCGGCGACGCGCTCGGTCCTCTTTACCCGCGCGATCACGGTCGATGTCGGGGTCGGCCCCGATCGTCGCGTGGTGCAGGCGGATGCCGTCTTGGTCACCGTCAATGCGTTCGAGGGCGCCGACTGGCACCGGCCGCGTTTGGACGGAGGCGTCTTCGAGGTTCACATCCTCAATGCCGGTGGCCTCTTCTCCCGCTGCAAGGCGGCGTTGTCGATCGTGTCCGGCAGTTGGCGCACCTCGCCCAACCTGACCTCGTTCACCGGTGCGGACGTGACCTTGACGCGCAAGGACAAGCGCCGCGGCCACATCACCTTCGACGGCGAGGTCGAGCGCAAGGCCGGGCCGCTGGTTTACAGCCTGATGCCGGGGGCCGTGACGTTGATTGGGGCCCGTGGCCGGTCTGCCTGAGCGGGCAAGGCGGAATTGAATGAAACTCGCCGCGCCGCCTGCGCTGCGGCGCTTTGACCGGAGACGTCGTTCCCTTGCTTCAGCCGCGCATCCTGATCCCCCTGGCCGCCGCTTTTGCCTTTCTGGGTTTGGCGCTGTTCATCGCGTCTGGTCGCAGCTTTGCTTTCGATCGCAGTTTGGTCCTGCTCTTCCGCGAGGCCGGCAACCCGTCTGTCCCGATCGGGCCCGCCTGGCTGCGCGAGGCCGTGCGCGACGTCACGGCGCTCGGCAGCTTTACCGGGTTGGGCCTCATGACCATTGTCGCGAGCCTCACGCTCTGGCTCTGCCGCCACCGCCCTCTTGCGATCGGGCTCGTCTTGACCGTTGTCTCGGCCACGGTCGTCTCGACCTGGCTGAAGATCTGGATCGGCCGCGATCGCCCCGACATCGTCGAGCATGCGGCGCTGACGTTCACGGCGAGTTTTCCGAGCGGCCACGCCTTTTTGTCGGCCGCGACCCTCTTGAGCATAGCGGGCTTCGTCGGCCTGGCGGCGCGCCGGGACGACATCACCCGGCTCTGCATCGCTCTCGCCTGGGTGATGGTCGTCGTCATCGGGATCAGCCGCGTCTATCTCGGCGTTCATTGGCCGACCGATGTCATCGGCGGCTGGTGTCTCGGCATCGCCTGGTCGGGCCTGGCGGTCGGATTGCTGGGACGCAGAATGGCGAAGGCGGAAGCGCTGGCCGCGAGGAGGGCTCCCGGCCAGGCTGGCTGAACGGCTGGAGGGTGGCCCGCCGCTGACGCGCGGGTCCGAGCCAAGCGCGCGCCGGCATCGTCGCGGCTTGGGCTTGGCTCCGCCGGGAGCCCGACCTGATTGTGGGAACAATGAGGCGGCTGACGGGTTTCCGACGCGCCGTCTCCTGGACGGTTCACATTCGGAAAGCCTCCATGCTCGCATCCCGCAATCTTCTCGTCGCCCTCGTCGTGGTTCTTGTCGCCGGCCTCGCCGCCACCGGCTACGCGCTCTATCAGGAAAAGAAGCAGCCCGAGGGCGTCGAGATCTCGGTCGGCAAGAGCGGCCTGTCGATCAAGGAGAAATGATCGCGAGGGCTTCGGCGGCCAGACGCTCAGCTGTTGGCGAGGATCATGTTGCGGACGATCGGGTAGATCTGCCCGTCCCATTTGCGGCCGGAGAACACGCCGTAATGGCCGACACCGGCCTGCATGTGGTGGCGCTTGCGGAAGGGCTTCAGCCCGGTGCAGAGATCGTGCGCCGCCGAGGTCTGCCCGAGCGCGCAGATATCGTCGCGCTCGCCCTCCACCGTCAGAAGCGCCGTCTTGCGGATCGCGCGGCAATCGACGACGTCACCGCGATAGGTCAGGGTACGCGCCGCCAGCCGCGCCTCCTGGAAGATCCACTCGACCGTTTCGAGGTAGAATTCCGCCGGCAGATCCAGCACGGCGAAATACTCGTCGTAGAACGACTTGATCTTCTGCGCTTCCTCGGTCTCGCCAGCCGCGAGATGGGTGAACAGGTCGATATGCGCGTTGACGTGCCGTTGCATGTTCATCGCGACGAAAGCGCCGAGCTGGATGAACCCCGGATAGACCCTGCGCCCCGCCCCGGGATAGCGCGACGGCACCGTCGCGATCAGGTTCCGGCGGAACCAGTCGATCGGCTTGTCCATGGCGAGCTTGTTGACGGTGGTCGGGTTGACGCGCGTGTCGACCGGCCCGGCCATCAGCGTCATGCTGCGCGGCTGGAAGGCGCTGCCCGCCTGCGCCATCACGGCGGCCGCCGTGAGCACCTGCACGCAGGGCTGGCACACGGCGACCACATGCGTCTGGTCGCCGAGTGTCTCGATGAAGCGGATCAGGACATCGACATAGTCGTCATAGCCGAAGGGGCCGGCGTCCAGGCCGACGTCGCGGGCATTGTGCCAGTCGGTGATGTAGACGTCGTGGTCGCGCAGCAGCGTCGCAACGGTGTTGCGCAGCAGCGTGGAGAAATGCCCAGACATCGGCGCGACGACCAGCACCTTGGCCTGCGGCGTGTCGCTGTCCTTCTTGAAGCGCAGCAGATCGCCGAAGGGCAGGCTCAGCACCACCTCCTCGGTGACGGGGACGTCGCGATTGCCCTCGCGGACGCTGTCGATCTCGTAGGAGGGCCGATGATGGGTCAACCCGGCGCGCGTCACCATTTCGCAGGCCGCCGCTGTGGCCCGCCAGTCGATGGGCTGCCCCGTCATCGCCCGGGCGCCCAGCGCCGCCAGCGCCGATTGGGCCAGCAGACGCGCAGGGTTCATCAGGTCCGACTGGGCCTGGTAGGCGAGATAGAGCATCGGTGTGCGACCTCGGATGGACAGACCTCCCGCCGCCACCGGCATCGATCCGGCGGCGGCGGGAGGCCCTAAGCGATGTTGCACTGCAAAAGGGGGGTTCCGCAAGATTGTTCTAATCTGACCGCGCTCTTGGAATGCCTCTTGCGTCAAATGTGACAGCCGCAGAGGATGCCTGTCATGAGCAACGCCACCCTGACGATCAGCAGCAAGAACTATTCCTCCTGGTCGTTGCGCGGGTGGCTGCTCTGCATGATGGCCGGGCTGGAGGTCGAGGAGTTGATGCTGTCGGCCGACGATCCCTCGACGCGGGCCGAATTGCTGCTGCTCTCCCCCTCCTTCCTCGTGCCCTGCCTGAGGCATGACGGCATCACCGTCTGGGACACGCTCGCCATCGCCGCCTATCTCGACGAGATCAGGCCCGCTGCCGGCCTCGTGCCGAAGGACGCCGCCGCCCGCGCGCATTGCCGCGCGATCTGCGGCGAGATGCATTCCGGCTTCGCCAATCTGCGCTCGGCCCTGCCGATGAACCTCAAGGCGCATTACCCGGGCTTCAAGGTCTGGGCTGGCGCCCAGGCCGACATCGATCGCGTCACCGAGATCTGGCGCAATTGCCTGTCGACCTATGGCGGGCCCTATCTCTTCGGCAAGACGCTGACCATGGCGGATGCGATGTATGCC
The DNA here is from genome assembly GCF_030695125.1 of Allobosea sp. Classification (GTDB taxonomy): domain Bacteria; phylum Pseudomonadota; class Alphaproteobacteria; order Rhizobiales; family Beijerinckiaceae; genus Allobosea. Next base: position 142,391 of record NZ_JAUYTP010000008.1, read on the forward strand.
CCCGTCTGCCTGCGGTTCCTGACCTATGACGTGGCGCTGGACCCGCTGTGCCAGGCCTATTGCCGGACCATCTCGGCTTGGCCCGCGCTGCGGCGCTGGATCGAGGCCGCCAAGGCCGAGCCCGACGACGTCGAAGAACTCGACGCCGAGTTCTGAACGCAGCCATCATGCATCGCGGGACAGGGCCGATGCCCCGGCCCGCATTGGCCATCTCGCGCCAAAGACGCTAAACCCCCACGAACGTTAAAACGCCGTGGGAGGCCGCTGATGACCGAGATGTTCAAGAACCTGATTGCCGGCGAATGGGCCGGTGGCACGAATGCTTCGCGCAACATCAACCCCTCCGACACCAACGACGTCGTCGGCGAGTACGCGCAGGGCACGGTCGAACAGCTCAACGACGCGGTCGCCGCCGCCAAGGCCGCCTTTCCCGCCTGGAGCCGCTCCGGCCCGCAGGAGCGCTACGAGATCCTGAAGAAGGCCTCCGATGAGATCCTCGCCCGCAAGGAGGAACTCGGCCGCCTGCTCTCGCGTGAAGAGGGCAAGACCCTGGCCGAGGGCATCGGCGAGGCCGGCCGCGCCGGCCAGGTCTTCGCCTTCTTCGCCGGCGAGTGCCTGCGCCTGACGGGCGAGGCGCTGCCCTCGGTGCGTCCGGGCGTCGGCGTCGAGATCACGCGCGAGCCGGTCGGTATCGTCGGCATGATCACGCCCTGGAACTTCCCGATCGCGATCCCCGCCTGGAAGATCGCGCCCGCGCTCGCCTACGGCAACTGCGTCGTGATCAAGCCGGCCGATCTGGTGCCGGGCTCGGCCTGGGCGCTGGTCGACATCCTCCAGCGCGCCGGCCTGCCCAAGGGCGTGCTCAACCTCGTCATGGGCCGCGGCTCGGTCGTCGGCCAGGCTCTGCTGCAGCACAAGGACGTCCACGCCATCTCCTTCACCGGCTCGGTTTCGACCGGGCGCAAGGTCGCCGAGGCCTGCATCGCCTCCTCGCCGATGAAGAAGGTCCAGCTCGAGATGGGCGGCAAGAACCCGCTCGTCGTGCTCGACGACGCCGATCTGAAGACGGCCGTCGAGGCCGCCGTCACCGGCGCCTTCTTCTCCACCGGCCAGCGCTGCACGGCCTCCTCGCGCCTGATCGTCCAGGCCGGCATCCATGACAAGTTCGTCGAGGCCTGCATCGAACGGCTGAAGGGCGTCGTCGTCGACGATGCGCTGAAAGCCGGCACCCATATCGGCCCGGTGGTCGACCAGAGCCAGCTCGACCAGGACCTCAAATACATCCAGATCGCCAAGGACGAGGGCGGCAAGCTCGCCTTCGGCGGTGAGTTGCTGAAGCGCGACACCCCCGGCTTCTATCTCCAGCCGGCGCTCTTCACCGAGACCACCAACGCCATGCGGATTTCGCGCGAGGAGGTCTTCGGCCCCGTCGCCAACATCATCCGCGTCAAGGACTATGAGGAGGCGCTAAGCGTCGCCAACGACACCGAGTTCGGCCTGTCCTCGGGCATCTGCACGACCTCGCTGAAGCATGCGACGCATTTCAAGCGCAATGCCGAGGCCGGCATGGTGATGGTCAACCTCGCCACGGCGGGCGTCGACTACCACGTGCCCTTCGGCGGCCGGAAGGGCTCGAGCTACGGCCCCCGCGAGCAGGGCGCCTACGCCAAGGAGTTCTACACCACGGTGAAGACGGCCTACACGCTGGCCTGAGCCAGACAGAGCGACGCCGTCGACAAGGGCCGTGCCGGTGAGGCGCGGCCCGATTTATGTGGGCCAAGCAATCAGGGCGCCCGCCGTTACGAATGTCTTGGATGGGTCGACAGCGGACCTATGGTCTGTTTCATTCATTGGCCCATAGGGATCATAGATGAAGCAGAAGGTCACACGGTCTGTTCTGGCCTGCCTCATGGCCCTCGTCATTTCTCGACCGGGAACAGCGCAGATGAGTAGTCCCAGGATGATTGAAGCACCCGGCCCGGCCGGGCCGCTCTCGGGAACCGCGCTAGGCCCCTCCGACACCGATGCCCCCGTCGTCCTGATCGTCCCCGGCTCCGGGCCGACCGACCGCGATGGCAACAACCCGCTCGGTGTACGGGCATCCCCATACCGCTTAATCGCCGAGGGGTTGGCGGCGCGTGGGATCAGGAGCGTCCGTATCGATAAGCGGGGTATGTTCGGGAGCGACCGGGCCATCCCAGACGCCAACGCCATCACCATTGAGGACTACGCCGCAGACATCCAGACTTGGGCTACCACTATCCGTAAAACGATGGGTGTCCCATGCGTTTGGGTGCTGGGCCACAGCGAAGGCGGTCTGTCGGCGCTGGTCGCAGCCCAACAGCCCGGCGGCATCTGCGGGTTGCTGCTGGTATCGGCGACGGGACGCCGGCTGGGTGACGTGCTCCGTGAGCAGATCGCGGCGAACCCTGCCAACGCGCCCATCCGCCAACAGGCTGAAGCCATCATAACGCAGCTGGAGGCAGGCCAGCGGGTGGAGGCAGGAAACATCCATACGGTGTTGCGCCCACTGTTCCGACCTGAGGTCCAAGGCTTTTTGATCAGCACATTCGCTCTCGATCCGGCCAAGTTGATAGCGGCGTACGCGGGACCGGTACTGATCCTTCAGGGGCTGCGCGATATACAAGTGGGGCGGGTAGACGCTGAGCGATTGCACCATGCGCGACCGGACACCGATCTGGTTCTCCTCGCGGACGCAAATCACGTTCTGAAGGCAGTCCCATCCGACGACCGTGCTGCCAACATCGCGGCCTACCAAGACCCTGCTAGACCCCTTGCTGGAGGCGTGATCGAAGCTCTAGCCGCGTTCGTCCAAGCGCAGAGGAAGCTCCGCTAAGGGTCGAAAGCTGACACGTCACCCGCCTCAATATGGCAGCCCGACATAGTTCTCCGCCAGCGCCGCCATCGCATGCTTTGACGAGACGAGGTAATCCAGCTCGGCCTGCTGCATGCGCTGCTCGAACGGGCTCTGCTCGGGGAAGAGGTGCATTAGCGACGTCAGCCACCAGGAGAAGCGCTCCGCCTTCCAGACCCGCGCCAGCGCCTTCTGCGAATAGGCGTCGATGCCGGCCTCCGAATGGTCGAGGAAGAGCTCGCGCAGCGCCTCGAACAGGTAATGCACGTCGCTGGCGGCGAGGTTGAGGCCCTTGGCGCCGGTGGGCGGCACGATATGGGCGGCGTCTCCCGCCAGGAACAGCCGCCCGAAGCGCATCGGCTCGGCGACGAAGGAGCGCAGCGGCGCGATCGACTTCTCGATCGAGGGGCCTGTCGTCAGGTTGGCGGCCGTTTCAGGGTCGAGCCGGCGGCGCAGTTCGTCCCAGAACCGCTGGTCCGACCAGGCATCGACCCGCTCGTCGGTCCCGCACTGGACATAGTAGCGGCTGCGCGTGGCCGAGCGCATCGAACACAGCGCAAAGCCGCGCTGGCTGCGGGCGTAGATGAGTTCGTCGGAGACCGGCGGGACGTCGGCGAGGATGCCGAGCCAGCCGAAGGGATAGACCCGCTCGAAGATGCGCAGCGCGCTGGCCGGGATGCTGGCGCGCGAAACGCCATGATAGCCGTCGCAACCGACGATGACATCGCAGTCGATGCGCCGCGGGATGCCGTTTTCGAGATAGGTCACATAGGGGCTGGCGCCGTCGAACCCGTGCAGGTTCACATCGTCGGCCTCGTAGACGGTGACACCGTTCTGCGCCAGGCGCTGCTCCATCAGGTCGCGCGTTACCTCCGTCTGCCCATAGACGGTGACATGCTTGCCGCCGGTCAGCGCATCGAGCGCGATGCGGTGGCGCTGCTCCCCGAAGAGCAGGTCGAAGCCGTCATGAACCAGCCCCTCGGCATGCAGCCGCGCGCTCGCGCCCGCCTGGTCGAGCAGCCCGACCGTCCCCTGCTCGAGCACGCCGGCCCTGATGCGGGAGAGGACGTAGTCGGGGCTCTTGCGTTCGAGGATGACGCTGTCGATGCCGGCCTGATGCAGCAATTGTCCGAGCAGCAGCCCCGACGGGCCGGCTCCGATGATGGCGACCTGGGTTCGCAACTGTATCCTCCCTGAGCCCGCCTTGCCGACGCGCGATTGATCAACAAGTTGCCATGGCAACCAATCAAAGGGAAGTCTTCCGTGAAGGCTGTCCGCTCTTCCGGCACTATGGAGGGGACGGGTTTCCCGGAGGGCGGAAGCTGGGGTGGGGCCCCACCCGGCGCCATGCCGCCACGGCCTCGATCTCGCCGCGCGTTGCGGGGCCGCTTCAGCCGACGGGGATGACGTCGACCGCGATGCCGATCTTCTGCGAGCCCGGCCCGATCACGACTCCGTCGAGCGGCGAGACATCGGCATAATCGCGGCCGAACGCCGTGACGATATGGTCGTCGGCGACGATCAGGTCGTTGGTCGGGTCCAGCCCGATCCAGCCCGTTTCCGGCCCGCACCACAGCATCACCCAGGCATGGCTGGCATCGGCGCCTTCGAGACGCTTTTCGCCCGGTGGCGGGATGGTGCGGATATAGCCGCTGACATAGGCCGCCGGCAGGCCCAGGCCCCGCAGGCCCGCAATCATGACATGCGCGAAATCCTGGCAGACGCCATGCCGCTCGCGGAAGGCCTCCTCGAGCGGCGTCGAGACCTCGGTCGCCTCCGGATCATAGGTGAACTCGCGGCGGATGCGCCCCATCAGCTCGCTCGCGGCTTCGAGGACGGGGCGCTGCGGTGCGAAGCTCTGGCGGGCATAGTCGGTCACGGCAGAGACCGGAGGCACAAGCCGGCTCGGATAGAGGTGATGCGCCGGCGAATCGGGGGCCAGGCTGTCGGAGGCCAGCGCCAGCGCGCCGACTGCTTCCCAATGCCGTGTCAGGCCGGGAAAGGGGGGCGGCGTGCGCCTGACCTCGACACGGGCGCGCATCTCGACCTTGAGCTCGCGATGCGGCTTCGAGATGGTCAGCGTCGTCATCCGGTTGCCGAAGAAGCAGATATCGTCGACGCGCTCGGCCGGGCGCGGCGTGACGATGAGTTCGCTGCGCTGGACGCTCTGGCCGCCGTCGTCGCGCGGTTGCAGCCGCAGGATGCAGCGCGCGAACGGGACCGGACGGCTGTAGCCGTAGGTGGTGATATGCCGGACGTCGTAGATCACGCGATGCCTGTGAGGCGCGAGCCTTCCGGGCCGCTGTTCTGGAGAAAATAGCGGTCGGCGATCGCGCTGGAGACGCCCATCAACAACTGCTCGAACAGGAGGATGCTGGTGCGGTCGAGCCGGGAGGCCTCGGCTGTCCGGCACTCGGCGGCGAGTTTCAGGATCAGCCGGCGCGGCGCCTCCAGCATGCCGTCCTCGGTCAGCGACGGCAGATCGCGGATCTCGGTGTCGAGACGGTCGATCTGGAAAGCGACCGAGCGCGGGTTGAAGGGATCGAGCATGACGAGATCGAGCACGGGCTGCAGGCTGGCGCCGAGCAGGTAGCGCGAGCGATAGGTGATCTGCGAATCCGTCAGGTCGAGCAGCGCGTCGAGCGCGTCGCTGGGCGCCGTCGTCTCGGCGAAGTGGCGCGCGAAGCGGCAGGTCGCGATGCCGCGCTCCAGCCGCCGCCCGATGTCGAGGAAACGCCAGCCAGGCCCGCGCACCATGTTCTCCTGGCTGAGGCCGGAGAAGGCGGCGAGCGATTTCAGCGCGCGGTCGGCGGTTTCATAGGCCTCGCCCTCGCTCGGCTTGCGCCCCTCCCCGAGGGTGAGTTGCTGCTGCATGTCGCCAAACAGCCGCCAGGCATCGACCGACAGCCTTTCGCGGATGACCGAGGCCGTCCGCCTCGCTTCGCGCGTCGTCGAAATCGCCGAGCCATACTGGTCCAGCGCGTGCAGCGCGGCCGAGGCCTGGCTGGCCGGCGTTTGGCCGCGGCCGCCCGGCGACGCGCCCCAGGAAACCAGCAGATGGGCGAGCCGGCGCAGCGTCTCGTTGCGTCCCTGGGTCGGGTCGGTGTCGATCAGGCGGCCGAGCAGCGCGCGCACCAGCCGCAGTGTCGCCTCGGTCCGTTCGAGATAGCGCCCGAGCCAGAACAGGTTGTCGGCGGCGCGGCTCGGCAGGGTGCCGGTGATCCGGCGGATCGGGATGCGGTCGGGCGTCGGCAGTAGCGTGACATGGTCGACGGGCCCGTCCGACGTCACCCAGACATCGCTCGAGCGCACGCCGCTGCGCAGGCTGACGGCGCGCGCATCGGGCTCGTCAGAGATGCGACAGAAGCCGCCCGGCATCACCTTCCAGCCATCCGGCGTGGCGGCGGCGAAGACGCGCAGCGTCATCGGGCGCGGCTGCAGACGGCCGTTCTGGAAGACGGGCGTCGTCGAGAGCCGCACCACCTCCTGGCCGACATAGTCCATGCCCCGCGCCTCGACCCTGGCCCGCAGCGCCTCGCGCTGCTCGGCCGACAGGTCGGCGGCGACCACGGGCCCGGTGTCGAGCCCGCCGCCGGCGCTGCGGAATGCCGGCGCGATGCTCATCTCGTCGAGCCGGCTGAGCACGTCGGCGCGCTCGCGCGGCTGCCCGCACCACCAGGTCGCGACATTGGGCAGGATCATCTCCTCGCCCAGGATCTTCTCGCCCAGCGCCGGCAGGAAACTCATCAGCGCCCGCGCCTCGACGACGCCGGAGCCCAGCCCGTTGGCGATATGGACGCTGCCCTTGCGCACGGCCTGGACGAGGCCGGCGACGCCGAGCGCGGAGGAGGCGTTCAATTCGAGCGGGTCGGCGAAATCGCCGTCGATGCGGCGCCAGATCACGTCGGCGCGCTTGAGGCCGGCGATGGTGCGCACATGCACGCGGCCCTCCCGCATCACGAGATCGCCGCCTTCGACCAGGAGGAAGCCGAGATAGCGCGCCAGATAGGTCTGTTCGAAATAGCTTTCGTTGAGCGGGCCCGGCGTCAGCAGGCAGATGCGCGGCTCGACCCGCTTCGAGCGGGCGACGAGCCCGGCGCGGAAGCCCTGGAAGAAGGCCGCCAGCCGCTCGATGTTCATCGTCCGGAACATGTCGGGAAAGGCGCGCGACAAGGCGAGCCGGTTTTCCAGCGCATAGCCGGCGCCCGAGGGCGCCTGCGTGCGGTCCTGCAGAACCCACCAGCGCCCGTCGGGCCCGCGCCCGAGATCGGCGGCGTAGAGCTGGAGCGCGCCGCCGCCGGGAGCCCCCTGCAGCGGGCGCAGATAATCCGGGCTGCCGGTGACCACCGAAGCGGGAAGCAGCCCGTTGGCGATCATCTCGCCGGGGCCGTAGATGTCGTCGAGCAGGCGGCTGAGCAGATCGGCGCGCTGGGCGACGCCGGCTGCGATCGTCTGCCATTCGGCGCCGGTGATGACCAGCGGGACATGGGACAGCGGCCAGGCGCGCTCGCCTGCCGTGGGATCGCGCGGGTCGATGTCGCCATGGACGCGGTAGGACACGCCGGTATCGTGGACATGCCGGTCGGCGAGGCCGAAGCGCTGGGTCAGCTCGTCGGGCGAAAGCGCGCACCATTCCGACAGGAACGGCTCCCAATGCGGGCGAATCTGCCCGTCCGGGCCGACGAGCTCGTCATGCACGCCGGGAAGCGGGCGATAGCCCGCCAGCAGAGCGTTGCGCCGCTCCGTCCTCGTGCGCACAGACGGTGATCGGCTCTGTAATGCCATCGGTTGCGTCTACACTCCGGGAGGACGCCGCAAATCCAGAGTCAGCGGAAATTCGGCGCTGCGCTCTTCGGGCGGAATCGCCAGCGCGCCGGGAGTATGACCGATCGCTTCGAAACGTGCGAGCCGGCGCGCCTCCGCCTCATAGGAATTCACAGGCGGCGTCTCATAATTGCGACCGCCGGGATGGGCGACATGGTAGACGCAACCGCCGAGCGAGCGTCCGACCCAGGTATCGACGATGTCGAAGGTCAGGGGTGCATGCACCGGGATCGTCGGATGCAGCCCAGAGGCCGGCTGCCAGGCCTTGAAGCGCAGGCCCGCGACGCTCTCGCCCGGCGCTCCCGCCGCCGTCATCGGCAGGCGCCTGCCGTTGCAGGTGATGAGGTGGCGGCCGGGCACCAGCCCTTTGGCCTTGACCTGCAGGCGTTCGACCGACGAGTCGACATAGCGCACCGTGCCACCGATCGCGCCCTCCTCGCCCATGACATGCCAGGGTTCGAGCGCCTGCCGGATCTCGATCTCGACGCCGCCATGCTCCACCTTGCCGAAGAACGGGAAGCGGAATTCGGCCTGCGCCTCGAACCAGACCGGATCGAAGGCGTAGCCGGCGCGCCCGAGATCGCCGAGCACGTCCTTGAAGTCCTGCCAGACCATCTCGGGCAGCATGAAGCGGTCATGCAGCGTCGTGCCCCAGCGCGTCAGGCTGCCCGTCTGCGGCTCGCGCCAGAACCACGCGATCAGCGCGCGCACCAGAAGCTGCTGCGCCAGGCTCATGCGCGCATCCGGCGGCATCTCGAAGCCGCGGAACTCGATGAGCCCGAGCCGCCCCGTCGGCCCGTCGGGCGAGTAGAGCTTGTCGATGCAGATCTCGCTGCGGTGGGTGTTGCCGGAGACGTCGACCAGCAGGTTGCGCAGCAGCCGGTCGACCAGCCAGAGCGGGATCGCGGGCTCGCCCGGACGCGGGATCTTGGCCAGCGCGATCTCGAGTTCGTAGAGCGCGTCGTGCCGGCCCTCGTCGATGCGCGGCGCCTGGCTGGTCGGGCCGATGAACAGGCCCGAGAACAGGTAGGACAGCGAAGGGTGCCGGTTCCAGTACAGCACCAGGCTCTTGAGCAGGTCGGGGCGCCGCAGGAAGGGCGAGTCGGGCGGGGTGATGCCGCCGAGCACGACATGGTTGCCGCCGCCGGTGCCGGTGTGGCGCCCGTCGACCATGAGCTTCTCGGCGCAGAGCCGCGACTGCCGCGCCTCGTCATAGACGCCCCGCGTGATCTCGACCGCTTCACGCCAGTTGCGGGCCGGATGGATGTTGACCTCGATAACGCCGGGGTCGGGCGTGACCTTGACGACGTTCAGCCGCGGGTCGTGCGGCGGCGGGTATCCCTCGATATGGACCGGCTGGTTGCGCTCGCGCGCCACCTGCTCGACGCTGGCGATCAGGTCGAGGTAATCCTCCAGCCGCTCGACCGGCGGCAGGAAGACGCACAGCACCTTGTCGCGGATTTCGAGGCTGATCGCAGTGCGCACATGCTCCCCGCCGATCTCCTGCTCGGTGCGGTCCTGAGCGGAGGCGCCACTCGCCTCGACCGAACGCGACATCTGGTGCGGGGGCTGCTGGGAGAACGGCGCCTCGACATGAATCGGAGCCTCTGGCGGCGGCGGATCGGCGGCCGGACCGAATCCCCCGGCGATGCGCGGCAGCGGCGGGCGCGCCTCCATCGGGTCCTGCGGGTGGACATGCGGATACTCTGCCTTCGGTACCACCGGCAGCGAGCCGAGCGGCAGCCGGTAACCGACGGGGGAATCGCCCGGCACGAGGAAGAGCTTGCCGCGCCTGAGCTTCCATTTCTCCGAGCGCCAGCGCTTGTCGCCCGCCTGGCTCTGCCAGCGCTGGACGGGAATGACGTAGCCACGCGGCTTGCCCAGGCCCAACTGGAAGACCTGCTGCATGCGCGCGCGTTCTTCCGGGTCGGCCAGACGCGGGTCGAGCGGGTCGACATTGTCGGGAAGCTGGGCCTCCTTCAACAGCCAGTAGCCGGTGTCCTCATAGGCTGGCATCACATAGTCGGAGCCGAGCCCGAGCTTGTCGGACAGGCCCTCGGCCAGCGCCTCGGCCTCGGCCATCGTCGCGCCGGCTTCCAACTCGCGATCGCCTCCCGTCGGGGCGCCGGGCTCGCGGGCGATCAGCGCGGCGTCGCGCCAGATCGGCTCGCCATCGGCGCGCCAGTACAGCGCGAAGGCCCAGCGTGGCAGGCTCTCGCCGGGATACCATTTGCCCTGGCCGTAATGCAGCATGCCGCCCGGCGCGAAACGCTCGCGCAAGCGTCGGATCATGACGTCGGCGCGTTGGCGCTTGGTCGGCCCGACAGCGGCGATGTTCCATTCCTCGCCGGTCTGGTCGTCGACGGAGACGAAGGTCGGCTCGCCGCCCATGGTCAGGCGGACATCGCCGGCCTGGAGATCGGCCTCGACCTGCTCGCCCAGCGCATCGAGCCGCTGCCAGGATTCATCCGAGAAGGGCAGGGTGATCCGCGGCACCTCATGCACGCGCGCCACGCTCATCTCGAAATCGAAGGTCGTCTCGGCATAGCTGGCGACACCCGAGACCGGCGCGGCCGAGCGGTAATGCGGCGTCGCCGCCAGCGGCAGATGGCCCTCGCCGGTCAGGAGCCCTGAGGTCGGGTCGAGCCCGATCCAACCGGCGCCGGGGATATAGACCTCCGCCCAGGCGTGGAGGTCGGTGAAATCCTTGTCCGTGCCGGCCGGCCCTTCCAGCGGGTCGATATCCGCCTTCATCTGGATCAGGTAGCCGGAGACGAACCGCGCGGCGAGGCCGAGCTGTCGCAGGATCTGCACGAGCAGCCAGCTCGAATCGCGGCATGAGCCGGATCTGATGTCGAGCGTATGCTCCGGCTCCTGGACGCCGGGCTCCATGCGGATACCGTAGGCGATCGCGCCGGAGAGCCGCGCATTCAGGTCGACGACGAAGTTGACGGTGTTGGTCGGCTCGCGCGGGATCGTCGCCAGGAAGGCCTGCAGCAGCGGCCCGGCCGGCTCTGTCACGAGATAGGGGGCCAGCTCCGCCCGCAGCTCGTCAGGGTAGCTGAAGGGGAAGATCTCGGCATCGGTTTCGACGAAGAAGTCGAAGGGGTTGATGATCGACAACTCGGTGACGAGATCGACCTCGATGCGGAACTCGCTCACCGGCTCCGGAAAGACATAGCGCGCCAGCCAGTTGCCGCTCGGGTCCTGCTGCCAGTTCACGAAATGCTCGGCCGGGGTGACCTTCAGCGCGTAGCTGTTGATCGCGGCCCGGCAATGCGGCGCCGGCCGCAGCCGGATGATCTGCGGCCCGAGCGTGACCGGGCGATCATAGCGGTAATGGGTGACGTGGTGGAGCGCGGCGATGATGGCCAAGGGCTGGGCACCTGCTTGTCATGGGCCGGCAAGATGCCGGGATGTCTCACGTTAGCGAGGCCGGCATGGCTCGCAAAGCCGCATCTCGCGACGCATTGCCCGATCCGGGCGGCTCGATGCACAAGAACTGTGCAGCAACATCTGGACACGGGCCTCGTCCTGCTGGACAGAAGCCGCCGACTGGTTCCACATTCACGCCAATGGCCGACGCGTTCGGCCGACAATCCAAAACGATGGGGACTGCGATGCGTCAGGTTGCGAAATTGATGATGGCGTCGGCCTTCACCGCCTTGCTGGCGACGACGGCCCATACCACGGGGGCGCTGGCCCAAACCCCGAAGGACACGGTGGTGATGGCCAAGCAGATCGACGACATCATCTCGCTCGATCCCGCCGAGGCCTTCGAATTCTCCGGCGTCGAAGTCGTCACCAACCTCTACGACAAGCTGATGGGCGTCGATCTCGCCAAGAACAACGAACTCGTCCCGGAACTCGCCCAGAGCTGGACGGTCAGCCCCGACAACCTGACCTACACCTTCAAGCTCCGTCCCGGCGTGAAATTCCATTCCGGCAACCCACTGACGGCGGCCGACGTGGTCTATTCCTTCCAGCGCGCTGTGACGCTCAACAAGTCGCCGGGCTTCATCCTCGCCCAGTTCGGCTTCACCAAGGACAACGTCACGGACAAGGTGAAGGCGACCGACGACGGCACGGTCGTGATCACCGTCTCCAAGCCCTTCGCGCCGACCTTCTTCTTGAACTGCCTGACCTCGGGCGTCGCCTCGATCGTCGACACCAAGCTGGTCAAGGCCAATGAGAAGGACGGCGACTGGGGCAATGGCTGGCTGAAGCAGAACTCGGCCGGCTCCGGCGCCTACAAGGTCCGCGCCTACCGCCCCAACGAGCAATACGCGCTCGACGCCAACGAGGCCTGGTACAAGGGCGCGCCGAAGAACAAGCGCATCGTCGTGCGCCATGTCGCCGAGCCGGCTTCGCAGCGCCTCCTGCTCGAGAAGGGCGACATCGACATCGCCCGCAACCTCTCGAAGGACCAGCTTGCCGCGGTCAAGACCAACAAGGACGTCGACATCGTCCAGGGCGACAAGGGCTACATCCTTTATCTCGGCCTCAACACCAAGAACCCCAACTTCGCCAAGCCCGAAGTGCGCGAGGCGCTGAAATACCTCGTCGATTACGCCTCGATCGAGCGCAACATCGTCGAGGGCACCTACAAGGCCCATCAGTCCTTCCTGCCCAAGGGCTTCCTCGGCGCGATCGACGACAAGCCCTACACATTCAATCCGGCCAAGGCCAAGGAACTGCTCGCCAAGGCAGGCCTCCCCAACGGCTTCAGCGTCACCATGGATGTCCGCTCGGTCAGCCCCATCACCGACATCGCCCAGGCGATCCAGGCGAACTGGGCCCAGGCAGGCATCAAGCTCGAGCTGCTCCCAGGCGACGGCAAGCAGACCCTGACCAAGTACCGCGCCCGCACCCATGACATCTATATCGGCCAGTGGGGTCCGGACTATCTCGACCCGCATACCAATGCCGAGACCTTCGCCATCAACGAGAACAATGGCGAGGACGCGAAGTCGAAGACGCTGGCCTGGCGCAATGCCTGGGACATCCCCGAGATGACCAAGACGACGCAGGCCAACGTCCTCGAGACGGACGCCGCCAAGCGCGCCGCCGTCTACGGCACCCTGCAGCGGGAACACCAGAAGGTCTCGCCCTTCGTCATCATGTTCCAGCAGGTCGAAGTCTCGGCCGATCGCAAGAACGTCAAGGGTTGGGCCATCGGGCCGAGCTCGGACACCAACTTCTACGCGCCGATCTCGAAGAACTGAGATCATCTGACCAGCCAGCCCCGCCTCGGCCTCTTAGGGCTGCGGCGGGGCTTTTGCTTCCGGTTGGCCCTGCAGGGCCGGTCCCGGTCAAAGAAAACGGAAACAAGCTGGCATGACGAGCGTGGTGGAAAGCCCGGTTCGCAGGCGCTCATGGGGCGAGACGGCGGGACGCTGGGCGAAGATCGCCTCGCGCGAGCTCAGCACGGTCGCGATCACCATCTTCGGCCTGTTGCTGATCACCTTCTTCATCGCCCGCGTCATCCCGATCGACCCTGTGCTCGCGGTCGTCGGCGACAATGCCCGCCCCGAGACCTATGAGGCCGCGCGCATCGAGCTTGGCCTCGACAAGCCGCTCTGGCAGCAGTTTGCTGTCTATGTCGGCAAGGTCTTCACCGGCGATCTCGGCCGCTCGGTTCTGACCTCCAACACCGTCGTCGACGACATCAAGCGCGTCTTCCCGGCGACGCTGGAACTGGCGACGCTCGGCACGCTGATCGGCTGCCTGCTCGGCATCCCGCTGGGTGTGGTCGCGGCGGTCTATCAGGGCCGCTGGCCGGACCAGGTCGCCCGCGTTATTGGGCTGTTCGGCTACTCGATCCCGGTCTTCTGGCTCGGCCTGATGGGTCTGCTGTTGTTCTACGCCAAGCTCGGCTGGGTCGGCGGGCCCGGCCGCGCCGGTGTCGCCTTTCAGGATCTGATCACGCCAATCACGGGCATTCTGGTGATCGATGCCGCGATCGAGGGCGATTGGGAGGCGTTTCGCGACGCCTGGTCCCACCTCATCCTGCCTTCCGCCGTGCTCGGCATCCTGAGCGTGGCCTATATCAGCCGCATGACCCGCAGCTTCATGATCACCGAGCTGCAGCAGCAATACGTCATCGCCGCGCGGGTGAAGGGACTCTCCGAGTTCCGCGTCGTCTGGCGCCACGCCATGCACAACGCCTTCGTGCCGCTGGTGACGGTGATCGCCGTCTCCTACATGCACCTGCTCGAAGGCTCCGTGCTGACCGAGACGATCTTCGCCTGGCCCGGCCTCGGCCGCTACCTCACCCATTCCCTGCTGAACGCCGACATGAACGCCGTGCTCGGCGGCACGCTGGTGATCGGGGCGGTCTTCATCGCGGTCAACCTGCTGTCCGACATCCTCGGCCGGCTGGTCGATCCGCGGACGCGATGAGGCGCTCATGACCACCTGGACCGACTACCTCCTCTCCGATTCGCCAGCCTCCCGCCGTCAGGCCCGCCTGGGCCAGGCCTATCGCAAATGGCTCGCCTTCCGGCGCAACCCACTCGCCATGGTCGGGCTTTGCATCATTGTCGCGCTCCTGCTGGTCGCGGCCTTCGCGCCGCTGATCGCCACCGCCGATCCGCTGGCGCAGAATCTCGACCGCCGGCTGCTGCCGCCCTCGGGCACCAATATCTTCGGCACGGATTCGCTCGGCCGCGACATCTTCAGCCGCATCGTCTACGGCACCCGCGTCACGCTGGTCATCGTGCTGCTCGTCGTGGTGTCGGTGGGGCCGATCGGCCTCCTGATCGGCGCGACCTCGGGCTATCTCGGCGGCTGGGTCGATCGGCTGTTGATGCGGATCACGGACGTATTCCTGGCCTTTCCTCGGCTCGTGCTGGCGCTCGCTTTCGTGGCCGCGCTCGGCCCCGGTCTGGAGAACGCCGTCATCGCTATCGCCATCACCGCCTGGCCGCCCTATGCGCGGGTCGCCCGCGCCGAGACGCAGATCATCCGCCAGCAGGACTATATCGCTGCGATCCGCCTGCAGGGGGCCTCGCAATGGCGCATCGTCTGGAAGCATGTCGTGCCGATGTGCCTGCCCTCGCTGATCGTGCGCACCACGCTCGACATGGCCGGAATCATCCTGATCGCGGCGGGCCTCGGCTTCCTGGGTCTCGGCGCCCAGCCGCCGATCCCCGAATGGGGCGCGATGATCTCGGCCGGCCGCGAGCAGATCTTCGACCAGTGGTGGGTCGCGACCTTCCCCGGCATCGCCATCTGCGTCGTCGCACTCGGCTTCAACCTGCTCGGCGACGGCCTGCGCGACGTCATGGATGCGAGGTGAGCGTGATCGACCAGCCCCTCCTCGAACTCGACAATCTGCGCGTCGATTTCCACACGCCCACAGGCATCGTCCATGCCGTGCGCGGCCTGTCCTTCACGCTCGGCCGCGAGCGGCTCGGCATCGTCGGCGAGTCCGGCTCCGGCAAGTCGATGACCGGGCGCGCCATCCTCGACCTGATCCCGCCGCCCGGCGTCGTCGCGGCCGACCGCATGGTCTATCGTGGCCAGGACCTGCAGACGATGGACAAGCGCGAGCGCCGCAAGCTGCGCGGCCGCCACATCTCGATGGTGATGCAGGACCCGAAATTCTCGCTCAACCCGGTCCGCACGGTCGGCGACCAGATCGCCGAGGCCTATCGCGTCCACCACAAGGCCAGCGCCCGCGAGGCGAAGCAGCGCTCGCTCGCCATGCTGGAACAGGTCCAGATCCGCGAGCCCGCCCGCGTCTACGGCCTCTACCCGCACGAGGTCTCGGGCGGCATGGGCCAGCGCGTCATGATCGCGATGATGCTGATCGCCGAGCCCGACATCCTGATCGCCGACGAGCCGACCTCGGCGCTCGACGTCACCGTCCAGCTGCAGATCCTCAAGATCCTCGACGATCTCGTCACCCAGCGCGGCATGGGGCTGATCTTCATCAGCCATGATTTGCATCTGGTGCAGTCCTTCTGCGACCGCGTCATCGTCATGTATGGCGGCAAGGCGATGGAAACGTTGCCGGCGGCCGAACTCGCCGACGAATCCGCCCGCGCGAGGCGCCACCCCTACACGCTGGGCCTGCTCGGCTGCCTGCCCGATCTCGACCATCCCAAGGCCGAACTCGCCACGCTCACCCGCGACCCGGCATGGCTGGCATGATGAGCTCGACCCTCCTCTGTCATTCCGGGGCGCTGCGCAGCAGCGAACCCGGAACCCACGACCGGGTTGAGCCTGCATGCAGTCCGACCGGTGCGCCCGGTCGTGGGTTCCGGGTTCTTCGCTGCGCGAAGCCCCGGAATGACAGCGAGTTGCCCGCATGACCACTGAACCCGCCATCCGCGTCGAAAACCTCAACGTCTCCTTCGGCGACTCGCATGTCGTGAAGGACCTCTCCTTCTCGGTCGCCTCCGGCGAGAGCTACGGCATCGTTGGCGAATCGGGCTCGGGCAAGTCGACCGTGCTGCGCGTGCTCTCGGGGCTGAACCGGCACTGGAGCGGCACGGTCGAGATCGCCGGGCAGACCCAGCCGAAGATCCGCGACAAGGCGTTCTACCGCGCCGTCCAGATGGTCTTTCAGGACCCCTACGGCTCGCTCCACCCCAAGAAGACGGTCGATGACACGCTGGCCGAGCCGCTCGCCATCCACGCCATCGGCGACGCCGAGACGCGGATCGGCCGGGCGATGTCGGAGGTCGGCCTGCCCGCCTCCTTCCGCTTCCGCTATCCGCACCAGCTTTCCGGCGGTCAGCGCCAGCGCGTCGCGATCGCGCGCGCCCTGGTGCTCGAACCCACCATCCTGCTGCTCGACGAGCCGACCTCGGCGCTGGACGTCTCGATCCAGGCCGAGGTTTTGAACCTGCTGCAGGCGCTGCGCCACGAGCGGAAGCTGACCTACATCCTCGTCAGCCACGATCTCGCCGTCGTCGCGCATATGTGCCAGCGTTTGCTGGTGATGCAGTTCGGCCAGGGTGTCGAGGAGATGACGGCCCAGACGCTCGCCGCCCGCACGCCGAAGACGGATTATGCCCGGCAGCTGTTGACCGCGAGCGAGGGCTTCCGGCGAGTCTGAGGGGCGCCCCTCGATCTGAGCGTTTGGCAATCCCGCGGCTTGGTCGCATTCTCGTCGCAAGCCCGCGGTCCAGATGGACGCCGCCCGATATTGCGACCGGGCATGGAGAAAGCAAAGACATGGATGCCATTGCCGAGCGCGCCCTCCGGCCCGAGACGATCCCCGAGCGGACCCCGGTTCCGTCCTTCGATCTGGTGATCTTCGGCGCCGGCGGCGACCTGGCCCTGCGCAAGCTGTTCCCGGCGCTGGCCCAGCGCAGCCGCGAGGGCGTGCTCCCGGGCGAAAGCCGCGTGCTCGGCATCGTCCGCAAGCAGGAGGATGTCGAAGGCCTGCCCAAACAGGTCGCCAAGCGGCTGAAGGAGGAAGGGCTCTCGCCCGAACACATCCGCGACTTCCTGCAGCGCCTCACCATGGTCCTGCTCGATGCCGTGAAGCCCGAGACCTACAAGGCGCTCAAGCAGGCGCTGGGCGACAACAACCGCGTCCGCTCCTTCTATCTCTCGACGCCGCCAGACCTGTTCATCCCGATCTGCGAGAACCTCGCCGCCGCCGACATCCTGACGCCGACCTCGCGCGTCATCCTCGAGAAGCCGCTGGGCCGCGATCTCGCCTCGGCGCGCGAGATCAACGACGCCGTCGCGCGCATCCTGCCGGAGGACCGGACCTACCGGATCGACCATTATCTCGGCAAGGAAACGGTGCAGAACCTCCTGGTTCTGCGCTTCGCCAACACGCTGTTCGAGCGCTCCTGGACCGGTCGCGACATCGACCATGTCCAGATCACCGTCGCCGAGACGGTGGGGCTCGAAGCCCGCGCCGGCTACTACGACAAGGCCGGGCAGATGCGCGACATGGTCCAGAACCATCTTATGCAGCTACTGACCCTCTTCGCCATCGAACCGCCCAATCTGCTCGAGGCCGGCGCCGTGCGTGACGAGAAGATCAAGGTTCTGAAGGCCCTGCGGCCGATCGTCGGGCCCGATGTCGAGCGCTACACCGTGCGCGGCCAGTACGGCGCGGGCCAGATCGACGGCCAGCGTGTGCGCGGCTATGCCGATGAGCTCGGCCATCTCAGCAACACCGAGACCTTCGTCTCGATCCGCTGCGAACTCGACAATTGGCGCTGGGCCGGCGTGCCGATCTATCTGCGCACCGGCAAGCGCATGGCGCAGCGCTATTCCGAGATCGTCGTCACCTTCAAGCCGGTGCCGCATTCGATCTTCGGCGGCGGCTCCTGCGACAAGCTCTATGCCAACCGCCTGCTGATCCGCCTGCAGCCCAATGACGGCGTCCAGCTCCAGCTGATGATGAAGGTGCCGGGCTCGGGCCGGCTCAAGATCGTGCCGCGCCAGCTCGACCTGCGTTATTCCACCGCCTTCGACGAGCGCACGCCTGACGCCTATGAGCGGCTGCTGACGGATGTCATCCGCGGCGACCAGACGCTGTTCATGCATCGCGACGAGGTCGAGCAGGCCTGGCGCTGGGTCGATCCGATCATCGCAGGCTGGCAGGAATACGCCCCGCATCCGCATCGCTACGCCGCCGGCTCCTGGGGGCCGTCGCAGGCGATCGGCCTGATCGAGCGCGAAGGCCGCTCCTGGGCCGATCCGGACTTCGAATGATGCAGCCGCAAGGTCCCGTCGCCTGGCATCGCTTCGCAACCCTCGCTGACGCCTCCGAGGCGTTGGCCGAGGCCGTTGTCATCCGCCTGCGCGCGCTGCTGGCGGGGCAGGGCAGGGCCTCGCTCGCCGTGCCCGGCGGCACGACGCCGGCCCGCTTCCTCGCCGATCTCGGCACGCGTGAACTCGCCTGGGAGAAGGTGACGCTGCTGCCGACCGACGAGCGCTTCGTTGCCGCCGACGATGCCGCCTCGAACGAACGCATGATCCGCGCGCAATTCGCGCCGCTGCGGGAGGGGCGGGTCGGGTTCCTCTCCTTCCATGACCGTGGCGGCGACATCGAGGCGGCCGCCGCCGCGCTCTCCTCCGAACTCGCGAGCCTGCCGCCGCTGGATCTCGTCGTCAGCGGCATGGGCACCGACGGCCATATCGCCTCGCTGTTTCCCGGCGAGGAGGATTGTTTCTCCGCCATGCCCGACAGCGGCATCTGCATCGCCATGCCGCCCGGCCTGCCGCCGCGTCTCTCGCTCTCGCCCGCGCGTCTCGCGGGCGCGGGCTGGGCGAGCCTGCTGGTCTCGGGCGCGCAGAAGGAGGCCGTGCTGAAGGCTGCTCTGGATCGCCTCCAACCGCTGCCCGTCGACCTCCTCCTGGACCGCCCGCAGGGCCTCGACGTCTACTGGGCGAAAGAGTAGACCGCCCGCACCCGTTCAAACGATTGAAAGACGCCGACGATGGACGAGACCGCCGCGATTGCCCGCCTCGAAGCCTGTGGCGTGATTCCGGTCGTGGTGATCGAGGACGCCTCGCGCGCCATCGACCTGGCGCACGCCCTCGTCGCCGGCGGCATCGACGTCGTCGAGGTCACGCTGCGCCGCCCGGCCGGGCTGGCCGCGCTGGAGGCGATCGCCAGATCGGTGCCGGGCGCGCTGCCGGTCGCAGGCACGGTCGTCACGCCGACGCAGGTCCAGCAGGTCAAGGATGCCGGCGCGAAAGCCGTGGTCAGCCCCGGCTTCAGCGAGGCGGTCGACGAGGCGCTGAAGGCGGCGGGGCTGCCCTGGCTGCCGGGCGTCGCCACCGCGTCGGACTGCATGCGCGCGGTTGCCGCCGGCCGCACCGTCGCGAAATTCTTTCCCGCCGAGACGGCGGGCGGCCCGCCCGCGCTGAAGGCGCTGTCGGGGCCGTTCCCGCAGATGCGCTTCTGCCCGACCGGCGGCGTCGGCCTGAACAATCTCGCGAGCTACCTCGCCTTGCCGCAGGTCATCTGCGTCGGCGGCTCCTGGCTGGTGCCGGCGGACGCCATCGCATCCGGCGACTGGACGCGCGTGACGAAGCTCGCGAAAGAGGCGAGCGAGGCGTTCAGGGCGCTGAGGGGCTGATCGCAAGCGTCATTCTCGGGCGAAGCGCAGCGCAGACCCGAGAATCTCCTGCAGGATGGAATACGGGCACGAAGGCCTCATTGGCCTGAGATGCTCGGGTCTTCGCCCGAGCATGACGCTGTGTCAGGCCCTTAGCCGCTCCACCACCATCTCCGCGATCGCCAGCGAACTCGTCAGCCCCGGGCTCTCGATCCCCAGCAGATTGACCAGCCCGTCCACCCCATGGACCTGCGGCCCGTCGATGCGGAAATCGGGCATCGGCTGCGTCGAATCATGCAGCTTCGGGCGGATGCCGGCATAATCGGCGACGAGCGCGCCGTCAGGCAGGGCCGGCCAATAGGTCCGGATCGCGGCGTAGAACTTCTCGGCCCGCTGCGGATCGACGACGAGGTCCTGATCGTGCGCGACCCATTCGACATCGGGGCCGAACTTGACCCGCCCGCCCATGTCGATCGTGGCGTGGATGCCCAGGCCCGCTGCCTCGGGCACCGGGTAGACCAGATGCGAGAAGGGCTGCTTGCCGAGCAGCGCGAAGTAATTGCCCTTGGCGTAGTGCTGCACCGGCACATGCTCGGGCGGGAATCCCTCCAGCGCGCCGAGCAGTTTCGGCGCGCCATGGCCGGCCGAATTCACGATCGTCCTGACGGTATAGGTCGCGGGCTCATCGCCGCCGAAATCGACGCTGAAGCCGTCCGCCTCGCGACGCCATCCGCCGATCGGTGTGTTGAGCGCGAGCGAGCCACCGGCCGCCTCGCATTCGCCGAGCAGCGACAGCATGAAGGCATGGCTGTCGACCACGCCGGTTTCGGGAGACAGCAGCGCGATCTCACAACGCACCTCCGGTTCCCTCGCCTTGGCCTCCGTGGCGTCGAGCCAGCGCAGGCTGTCGACGCCCGAGGCCTGGGCGCGGGCCATGATCGTCTCCAGCGCCGGCTTCTGCGCCGCGCTGGTGGCGACGATCAGCTTGCCGCAGGCCTTGTGGGGCAATCCGCGCTCACCGAGATAGGCATAGAGCCGCTTGCGCCCCTCGACGCAGACCTTCGCCTTCAGCGAGCCCGGCGGATAATAGATTCCCGCATGGATGACCTCGCTGTTGCGCGCCGAGGTCTGCGTGCCGATGCCCTCGGCTGATTCGGCGATCACGACCTCGCGGCCGGCCAGCGCCAGGGCGCGGGCGACGGCGAGGCCGACGACGCCGGCCCCGATCACCAGGCAATCGATGTCATGCATGCCCAAGGCCTTCCAACTCCGAGGCTTTAGGCCTTCGCAGGCATCGCGGTTTCGATGAGGTTCGCCCAATAGGTGACGCCGACCGGAATGACCTCGTCGTTGAACTCATAGGCCGGGTGATGCAGCCCGGCCGACTCGCCATTGCCGATATTGATGAAGGCCCCGGGGCGCTCCTCCAGCATGTAGGAGAAATCCTCCGAGCCCATGGTCGGCGGCACGGTCGTGTCGACCTTGCCCTCGCCGAAGGCGGCCTCGATCGTGCCGACGACGAAGTCCGCCTGGTCCGCATGGTTGAAGGTCACGGGGTAGCCGTGGAGATAGTCGCAGACGAAGCTCATGCCGAAGGCGGTCATGATGCCGGCGGTGACTTCCTTGATCCGCTTCTCGGCGAGTTCGCGCATCTGCGGCGTCAGCGTCCGCACCGAGCCCTTGAGCTCGACGGTCTGCGGGATGACGTTGAAGGCCTCGCCGGCATTGATGGCCGTCACCGAGACGACGATCGAATCCAGCGGGTCGGCATTGCGCGAGGAGATCGTCTGCAGCGCGGTGACGAGCTGGCAGGCGGCGACGATCGGATCGTTGACGCGGTGGGGCGCGGCGGCATGGCCGCCCTTGCCCTCGATCTTGATATGGATGCGGTCGGCGGCGGCCATGGTCGGGCCCTTGCGGACGTCAAACTGGCCGACGGCTAAGCCCGGCTTGTTGTGCATGCCGTAAACTTCCTGGATTCCGAAGCGGGTCATCAGCCCGTCATCGATCATCGCCTTGGCACCGGCGCCGCCTTCCTCCGCGGGCTGGAAGATCACCACCGCGGTCCCGTCGAAATCGCGCGTTTCGGCGAGGTACTTTGCTGCGCCCAGCAGCATGGTGGTGTGGCCGTCATGGCCGCAGGCGTGCATCTTGCCCGGCACGGTCGAGCGATGCTCGAGATTGGTCTCCTCATGGATCGGCAGCGCGTCCATGTCGGCGCGCATTGCGACGACCTTGCCCGAGCCCTGGTTGCGGCCCTTGATCACGCCGACGACGCCGGTCTGGCCGATGCCCGTCACGACCTCGTCCACGCCCCAGGCCTTCAGCTTCTCGGCGACGACACCGGCCGTGCGGTGCACGTCGTACATCAGCTCGGGATGGCGGTGCAGGTCGCGGCGGATCGCGGTGAGCTCGGGATGGATCGCGGCGATGAGTTCGGCTTTGGGCATCGTGACCTCGAAAGGGCTGAACCGATCCACTGGGGGCGGATCGCAGGGTAAGCGGGTTGTCAGCGGCGCCGATCAGGCGTCGGTGGGCACGTAGCGGCGCGACAATTCGTTGCGGTCGTCATAGGACGCCTCGAAGATGGCGGCGGCCAGCGTGGCGCGCACATGCAGCGTGTCGGTGCCGATGTTCTTGAAGCCGTGCCGGGCGCCCGCCGGCACCAGAACGGACTGGTTGGCGGTGACGACCATGGTCTTGTCGCGCAGATAGATCTCGGCCGTGCCGCCCATCACCTCGAGCACCTCCTCGACCGCGTGCAGATGCATCGGCGCGCCCAGTCCGGGCTCGCAGAACTGCTCGAAGATGCAGAGCTGCTTGCTCTGGACCAGCGCCGAGACCCGCATTTCGGTCATCACGCCATCGCGCCATTTGTCCTGCGGCTGCGTCTTGTGGTCGAGGATCGTCATCGTGAAATCCTTAGTGTTCGGCCGCGCCCCGTCGAAACAGCCCCCCGCCGGATCAGGCGAGCGCGGGCCCATCCTCCCAAACCCGAACGCGGCGCAGCGTCAAGGCCGGGCGTCGCGACCCTGCCGCGCGCCCGCGACACGTCGGCCAGCGGCGAGGCGCCGCTTCAAACCCCGAACTGCGTCCGCCAGGCGGCGATGTCGTCGAGCGCGACATTCGAGCCGCAGAGCACGAGGCCGACGCGCTCGCCCGGCTGGAACAGCTCCTTGCGCGCCATCGCCGCTGCGACGACGCAGGAGGCTGCCGGCTCCAGCAGCACGCGCCCGTTCTGCAACACCCAGGTGATCTCGCGCACCGCCTCGGCGTCGGGCACGATCACGATGTCCTCCAGGAACTGGCGCGCAGCGGCCATGGTGCGCTCGGTGGCGAAGGGGGCGCCCAGCGTGCGCGCGATCGAGGTCGGGCGGATCGGAACCGGCTGGCCGGCCTCCAGCGCCTGCGTCATCGCGGTCGCGCCCTCCGTCTCGACGCCATGGATGCGCAGGGCCGGGTCGAGCCCCTTCATCGCCGCGCCGACGCCGGCCGCGAAGCCGCCGCCGCCGATCGAGATGAAGACATGGTCGAGCCGCCCGCCGGCATCGTTGTTCATCTCCAGCCCGAGCGAGCCATGGCCCGCGATGATCGCCGGATCGTCGTAGGAATGGACATTGGTCATACCCTGCGCGGCGTAATCCTCGGCCTTTGCGAAGGCTTCGATCGAATCCGCGCAGAGCTCGATCTCGGCCCCGAGCCCGCGCGCCATCTCGACGTTGAAGGTGGCCGCATTCTGCGGCATCAGCACCAGCGCGCGGCAGCCCATCGTCTTGGCGACCAGCGCGACCGCGATCGCATGATTGCCGCCGGACACGGTGACGACGCCGCGCGCCAGCTCCGCCTCGCTCAGCCCCATCAGCTTGTTGAAGCAGCCACGCACCTTGAAGGAGCCGCCGAGCTGCAGGCTCTCGACCTTGACCACCGTCTCGACACCCAGCCGTGCCGAAAGCCCGGCACTGTAGAAGGTCGGCGTGCGCCGGATCTTGCCGGCGATGCGGGCCGCGGCGGCCTGGATGTCGCCGAGTGTGACGTCGAAATTCATGAAAGGCGCCTCTTGCTTCGTCGCACCCTTATAGGAGTGCATTGCGGCTCACGGAAACGCGCCGTTGGCAGGCGGGGCGAGGGCGCCTACACAATATATCAGGACAGCCGAATGATGCGCCACGGCACGAAATCTGCCTCGGGTCGCTTTTCTGGAGAACCGCCTCGTGACCATGACGCCTGCACCATTCACGCCCAAGGACATGCTGGCGAAGCTGGTTTCGTTCAACACGGAATCGCAGCGCAGCAATCTCGAGCTGATCCATTTCTGCCGCGACTATCTCGCCGGCCTCGGCGTCGAGAGCACGCTGGCGTTCAATGCCGATGGCGACAAGGCCAATCTCTACGCCACGATCGGGCCGAAGCTGGATGGCGGCGTCGTCCTCTCCGGCCATACCGACGTGGTGCCGGTGGCGGGGCAGGACTGGACCTCCGACCCCTGGACGCTGACCGAGCGCGACGGCAAGCTTTTCGGCCGCGGCACCTGCGACATGAAAGGCTTCGACGCCATCGCGTTGGCGCTCGTCCCCGAGATGCTCGCCGCCCCGCTGAAGCGGCCGATCCATATCGCGTTGTCCTATGACGAGGAGGTCGGCTGCCAGGGCGCCCGCGTCCTGATCGCCGCAATGGCCAAGGACGGTCTGAAGCCCGCAGCCGTCGTCGTCGGCGAGCCCTCGATGATGCAGGTCGTCACCGGCCATAAGGGCGGCTTGCGAATGAAGACGACCGTGCGCGGCCACGCCGTCCATTCCAGCCGCGTCGACATCGGCGTGCCCGCGGTGATGATCGCCGGCCGGCTGATCGACTGGCACAACCGGGTGATGGCGGAAAACAAGGCGAAGGCCGACGCCGCCAACGGCTTCGAGCCGCCTTACACCACGCTGCATGTCGGCGTCGTCAACGGCGGCACGGCGGTCAACATCACCGCCGAGCATTGCAGCTTCACCCATGAGGTCCGCTGCATCCCCGGCGAAAGCTTCGAAAGCTATGTCGAGCGCTACCGCGCCGAAGTCGCGCAGCTCGAAGCGCAGATGCAGGCGATTGCGCCTGCGGCCGGCATCGACTTCGTCGTCACCTCCGACACCCCGGCGATGGGGCCCGAGGAGAACGGCGCGGCCGAGGAGCTCTGCCGCCGTCTGACCGGCGACAATGGTCGCCATGTCGTCGCCTATGGCACGGAGGGCGGCCTGTTCCAGCGCGCCGGCTGGTCGACCGTGGTCTGTGGCCCCGGCGACATCGCCCAGGCCCACCAGCCCGACGAGTTCATCACGGTGGCGCAGCTCGAGGCGGGGACTGGCTTTGTGCGGAAGCTGATCGCGGAGCTGTCGCGGTAGCGGCTGAAGCGGCCCGCGGCAGATGACAAAAAATTGTGCAGGCATTGCCTTATGCCATGCGCCAGGCGCGCATGAGGCCCGTGACTCGCGCGCAGCCTGCCCCTAACATCTTTTCTTTCGGGCGCCCCATCGCGCCCGCGACGGGAGGTGTCATTCGATGAAAGCGCGTGTTTTCGGCCTTGCGGCCGCTCTGCTCGGGGTTTCGCTGCTGGCGCTCGGCGCCGCCGAGGCCCGGCCGTTGAAATGGGCCGCCGCGGGCGACGCCCTGACGATCGATCCCCACGGCCAGAACGAGGGGCCGACGACGGCGCTTACCCAGCACATCTATGAAGCCCTGACCGAGCGCGACCATGCCGGCAAGCTCCTGCCGCTGCTCGCCTCGTCCTGGCGGGTGCTGCCCGACGATCCGACGACCTGGGAGTTCAAGCTCCAGCCGAACGTCAAGTTCCATGACGGCAGCGCCTTCACCGCCGACGACGTGGTGTTTTCCTATGAACGCGCCATGCAGCCGAGTTCCGACTTCAAGGGGCTGCTGACCTCCGTCGAGAAGGTCAGCAAGGTCGACGACCTGACGGTGCGCATCAAGACCAAGGGCGCCAACCCGCTGCTCGTCAACAACACCGTCTCGATCCGCATCATGAGCAAGGCCTGGGCCGAGAAGAACAACGCCACCAAGGCGCAGGACTTCAAGAACAAGGAAGAGAATTTCGCCGTCCGCAATGCCAACGGCACCGGCCCGTTCACGCTGGTCACCCGCGAGGCGGACGTGAAGACGGTGATGAAGCGCAACGACGCCTACTGGAACAAGGCCAAGGTGCCGCTCGAGATCACCGAGCTGACCTACGTGCCGATCAAGCAGGACGCCACCCGCGTCGCCGCGCTGCTCTCGGGCGAAGTGGACTTTGTCCAGGACGTTCCGGTGCAGGACATCGCCCGCCTCAAGAGCCAGTCCACGCTGCGGGTCAATTCGGGCGCCGAGAACCGCACCATCTTCTTCGGCATGGACGTCGCGTCCGCCGATCTCAAGGGCGACGACGTCCAGGGCAAGAACCCCTTCGCCGACAAGCGCGTCCGCCAGGCCCTCAACATGGCGATCAACCGCCCGGCGATCCAGCGCGTCGTCATGCGCGGCGAGTCGATCCCCACCGGCGTCATCATGCCGCCCTTCGTGAATGGCTGGACCAAGGAGCTAGACGCTTTTCCCGCGGTCGACAACGCCAAGGCCAAGGCCCTGCTCGCGGAAGCCGGCTACCCCAACGGCTTCTCGGTGACGCTGCACTGCCCCAATGACCGCTATGTCAATGACGAGGGCATCTGCCAGGCGGCCGTCGGCATGTTCGCGCAGATCGGCGTCAAGGTGAACCTGGTCTCGCAGTCGAAGTCGATCCACTTCACCCTGATCCAGAAGAACCCGCCGGAGACCGAATTCTACCTCGTCGGCTGGGGCGTCCCGACCTTCGACAGCGACTACATCTTCTCCTTCATGTACCATTCGCGCACCGGCTCGCAGGGCTCCTGGAACGCCACCGGCTTCAAGAATGCCGAGGTCGACGCCATGATCCAGTCGCTCTCGCAGGAGGTCGACATTCCCAAGCGCGACGCCACCATCTCCAGGATCTGGACGCGGCTGAAGGACGAGACGATCTATCTGCCGATCCACCATCAGTCGCTGAGCTACGCGATGAAGACCAATCTCGACATTCCCGTCGACGTGTCGAACTCGCCGAAGCTGAAGATGGTGAGCTTCAAGGGCTCGTAGTTCCCTCTGCCTCGTTCGTGAACCTCCGACGTCATCCCGGACAAGCCGCGTCAGCGGCGCTGATCCGGGATCCATGCCTGAACGGTTCCGGCATGGATCCCGGGTCTGCGCTGCGCTCCGCCCGGGATGACCTGGAGACTTGTTTTTCTGACGGTGTTGGGAAAGTAGCCCCGTAATGCTCGCCTACATCCTGCGCTCGCTGATGCAGGGCATCGTCGTGATGCTGGCCGTCGCCTTCATCGCCTTCTCGATGTTCCGTTTCGTCGGCGACCCCGTGGTCAATATGCTCGGCCAGGAGGCGACGCTGCAGGACCGCGCCGAACTGACGGAGCGGCTCGGCCTCAACGACCCCGTGCCGCTGCAATTCGCCCGTTTCGTGGCCGATGCGGCACAGGGCGATTTCGGCATCTCCTACCGCCAGGGGCGCAAGGTCTCCTCGCTGATCCTGGAACGTCTGCCGGCGACGGTGGAACTCGCCGTGCTCTCTGCCATTTTCGCCTTCGTCGTCGGCATCGCGCTCGGCGTCTATGCAGCGATCCGGCGCGATGGCTGGATCGCCAACCTCGTGATGGCGCTGTCGCTGATCGGCGTCAGCCTGCCGACCTTCCTGATCGGCATCGGGCTGATCTACATCTTCGCGGTCGAACTGCGCTGGCTGCCCTCCTTCGGGCGGGGCGATACGGTCGCGATCGGCTGGTGGACGACCGGGCTGCTGACCACGAGCGGGCTGAAATCGCTGGTCATGCCGGTGCTGACGCTCGGCTTCCTGCAACTGACCTTGATCATGCGCCTCGTCCGCTCCGAAATGCTGGAGGTGATGCGCACCGACTTCATCCGCTTCGCCCGGGCCCGCGGCATCCCCGAGCGGCGCATCGAGTTCCGCCACGCGCTGCGCAACACGCTGATCCCCGTCATCACCATCGCCGGCGTGCAACTGGGCGGCGTCGTCGCCTTCGCCATCGTCACCGAGACGGTGTTCCAATGGCCGGGACTCGGCGCGCTCTTCGTCAACGCCGTGCAGTTCGTCGATGTGCCGGTGATGTCGGCCTATCTCCTGTTCGTGGCCTTCGTCTTCGTGCTGACCTCGCTCCTGGTCGATCTCGTCTACGTCGCGCTCGATCCGCGCCTGCGCAGCGGCAATCCGGCCATGGCGAAGTGAGGGCGGCGATGAGCGCATCCATTGTCATTCTGGGGCGGCCCATAGGGCTGAACCCGGAACCCACGACCGGGCGAGCCCTGTCGGATCAACCTTCCCTGATCACGATTCGCGTCGAGGCGGCTCACCCGGTCATGGGTTCCGGGTTCTTCGCGGTGCGAAGCCCCGGAAAGACAGAGGGCGCACCGTGACGACGCTTCATCCGCCAAAGCCCCGCACTCCCGGCCGCCTCGCGCGCCTCTGGGATTCCGACATCGCCTTCTCCTTCCGCTCCTCGCCGGTGACGGTCGCCGCGACGCTGCTGGCGCTGCTGCTCGTGCTGGCTGCGGTCGCGGCGCCGCTGATCGCGCCCTATGATCCCTTCGATCCCGCCTCGCTCGATCTCTCCGACGGTTTCTCGCGGCCGATGGTGCCCAACGAGATCACCGGCAAGGTGTTCTGGCTGGGCTCGGACGCGCAGGGCCGCGACATCTTCTCGGCCATCCTCTACGGCTCGCGCGTCTCGCTTTTGGTCGGCGCGGCCTCCGTGCTGTTCTCGCTGGTCATCGGCGTCGGCCTGGGCCTCGTCGCCGGCTATGTCGGCGGCCGCACCGAGGCGCTGATCATGCGTGTCGCCGACGTCCAGCTCTCCTTCCCGGCGATCCTCGTCGCGCTTCTGGTCTTCGGCGTCGCCCGCGGCCTGATCCCGCCGGCGCTGCAGGAGCAGATGACGCTACTGGTGCTGGTCGTCGCCATCGGCCTCTCGAACTGGGCGCAATATGCCCGCACCGTGCGCGGCTCGACGCTGGTCGAGAAGAACAAGGTCTATGTCGACGCCGCCCGGCTGATCGGGCTGAAGGCCTGGCCGGTGATGCTAAGGCACGTCCTGCCCAACGTCGCAGGCCCCGTCCTGGTGATCGCCACCATCAACCTGGCGCTCGCCGTCATCGAGGAGGCGACGCTCTCCTTCCTCGGCGTCGGCATGCCGCCGACCCAGCCGTCGCTGGGCACGCTGATCCGCTTCGGCCAGCAATATCTGTTCTCGGGCGAGTGGTGGATCCTGCTGTTCCCCTCGCTCGTACTGGTTCTGCTCGCCTTGTCGATCAACCTGTTCGGCGACTGGCTGCGCGACGCGCTCAACCCGAAGCTGAGATGAGCGCGATGTCGTCTGAAGAAGCCGTCCCCGTCGTCTCCGTCCGCGACCTCACCGTCGAGTTCGTCACCCGGCGTGGCACCTTGCGCGCGCTCGATCGCGTCTCCTTCGATGTCGGGCGCGGCGAGGTTCTGGGCGTCGTCGGCGAGTCGGGCGCCGGAAAATCCGTGACCGGGGCCGCCATCATCGGCCTGATCGACCCGCCCGGCCGCATCGCGGGCGGGCAGGTTCTGCTCTCGGGCGAGCGCATCGACAACCTGCCCCCTGACCAGATCCGCAAGCTGCGGGGCAAGCGCATCGGCATGATCTTCCAGGATCCGCTGACCAGCCTGAACCCGCTCTTCCGGATCAGCGAGCAGCTGATCGAGACGATCCGCGTTCACAGCGATCTCGATGCCGCCCAGGCCCGCGCCCGCGCCATCGCCCTGCTCGACGAGGTCGGCATTCCCGCGCCCGAACGGCGCATCGACAGCTATCCGCATGAATTCTCAGGCGGCATGCGCCAGCGCGTGGTGATCGCGCTCGCGCTCTGCGCGGAACCGGACTTCATCATCGCCGACGAGCCGACCACGGCGCTCGACGTCTCCGTCCAGGCGCAGATCATCGCGCTGATCAAGACGCTCTGCCGCGAGCGGGGCACCTCCTTCATGCTCGTTACCCATGACATGGGCGTCATCGCCGAGACGGTCGACCGCGTCGCGGTGATGTATGCCGGCCGCGTTGCCGAAATCGGCCCGGTGCGCGACGTCGTGAAGCAGCCGCTCCACCCCTATGCCCAGGGGCTGATGGGCGCGATTCCCTCGCTGGAGGGGCAGGCCCAGCGGCTGGTGCAGATTCCCGGGTCGATGCCGCGGCTCTCCGCCATCCCGCCGGGCTGCGCCTTCAACCCGCGCTGCGCTCAGGCTTTCGCCCGCTGCCATGTCGAGCGCCCGGAACTGATCGCTGTCGGCGATCGCAGGGTCGCCTGCCACCTCTACGACCAGCCCAGTTCCGGCAGTGCCGGCGCGGAGATCGTTTCATGAGCAAGCGCGCGGACGACGAACTGCCCTTCGTCGCGGTGCGCGACCTGCGCCGCGTCTTCGACGTCTCGAAACCCTGGCTCAACCGCGTGATCGAGGGCGCGCCGCGGGCCTATCTGAAGGCCGTCGACGGCGTCTCCTTCGAGATCCGCCGCGGCGAGACCTTCGCGCTCGTCGGCGAATCCGGCTCGGGCAAGTCGACCGTGGCGCGCATGGTGGTCGGCCTGCTGCCGCCCTCTGCCGGCACCGTCACCATCGACGGCGTCTCGATGAACGACGCCGAGGCCGCGCAGCAGCGCCAGCAGTTGCGCCGCCGCATCCAGATGATCTTCCAGGACCCTTACGCCTCGCTCAACCCGCGCTGGCGCGTCGGCAACATCATCGCCGAGCCGATCCGCGCCTTCGGGATCGTCGAGGGCGAGGCGCAGATCAAGGACCGCGTCGGCGAGTTGCTGAGGCTCGTCGGCCTGCATCCCGACGACTCACGGAAGTTCCCGCACGAGTTCTCCGGCGGCCAGCGCCAGCGCATCGCGATTGCCCGGGCGCTCGCCTCCGATGCCGAGTTCATCGTCTGCGACGAGCCGACCTCGGCGCTCGACGTCTCCGTCCAGGCGCAGATCCTCAACCTGATGCGGGACCTGCAGGAGCGGCTGGGCCTGACCTATCTCTTCATCTCGCACAACCTCGCCGTCGTCCGGCACATGGCGAGCCGCATCGGCGTGATGTATCTCGGCCGTCTCGTTGAGGTCTCGGAGGGCAAGAGCCTGTTCTCCAACCCCCGCCATCCCTATACGCGCCTGCTGCTCGACGCGGTGCCCGACGTCGCCATGGTGGGCAAGGCCCGCGAAGCGGTGAAGGGCGAGATTCCCAACCCGATTGCGCCGCCACCCGGCTGCACCTTCCATCCGCGCTGCCCGCTGGTCTTCGAGCGTTGCCGCATCGAGAATCCGGCCATCATCGACGGCGTCGCCTGCCACGCCGTCAATGCAGGCCGCGTCGTCGCGGCCTGACGCGCGACGTCAGGGCGCCGGGCCGCCTGCCTTCGGGCGCGTGGTTGCGGCAGCCGGCTTGTCGAGCAGCGGCGCGACCGGCCGGTCGGTGCGGTACTGTCCGCGCGCGATCGCCCCGAACATCAGCACGACGGCCGTCAGCGTCATCAGCCACCAGGGCTGCAGGGTGGCGAAGCCGAAAGCCGAGAGCGCGAAGGCGGTGGTGAAGGCGGCGACGCCGCCGGCGGCCAATGCGCCGGGCATGCGGCCCGCCGCCCGGACCGCGAAATACAGGCAGGTCGCCGCCGCCGCGGCACCGACCAGCCCGAGTTCGTACCAGGTCTCGAACAGCAGCGTCGTCGGCGCCGATTGCGGCAGGGCGCCGATCAGCCGGCCGCGCAGCACCGTGTCGAGGCCGTGTCCGGTGATGAGCTGGACCGGTGCGCTGCTGACGACATCGGCCCAGACCGAAAGGGATTGCGCGGCGGCGCCCGCACCGTCGGGAAAGCGCGACAGGATCGGAATCAGCAGGAAGGGCAGGATCGGCGCCAGCAGCATCAGCCCGGCCAGGATCGCGGCGACGATGGCAGCCGATTTTTCGCGGTTGGCGCTGACGGCGCCGAAGGCGACCGCGCCGCAGATCATCGCGGCGGCCTCTCCGTCCTCGAAGCGGGTCAGCGCCAGCAGGCCGACGACGAGCGCCAGCCCGAGCGCGCTCAGGCCGCGCTCCCGCGACAAGAGCCAGGCGAGCGCCGGCCAGGCCATGATCAGGATGACGCTGATTCCGCGCTCGACGCTGCCGGGCTCTGCATCGGTATGACGCAGCGCGGCGATCACGATCAGTGCCAGCGCGAAGGTCGCGGCGACGCCGGTGCCCAGAGGCGCGAGGTTGAGGTTCGAGGCCCGCATCCGCTCGGGCAGCGCCGCATGGCCGCAGAAGCCGAGCAGAACGGCGAGGACGAGATTGCCGGCCTTGTCGGCCGCCGAGGTGGTGTAGGGGCTCCAGACCAGCGAGAGAACCGACCAGGCGACGAGGCCGATCAGGATCATCCCCGGCAGGCTCAACACCGAGCGCTTGAGCATCGTGCCGAAGCCGCCCGGGTCCTCGATCAGCGCCGCGATGATCAGCAGCACGACCCCGATCGGCACCAGAACGACCGCCGCGCGGCGCGAGACCAGCGACGCGAGCGGCAGCACCAGTGCCAGCGTGCCGAAGGCGATGCGCCGCAGCAGCAGAGCCGCGTCGGCGGCGGGGTCGAGCGGGGCGTGGACGTGACGACGGGACATGGATCGAGAACCGGAAGACGGTCTTCAGCCGGAAAGCGCGCCGGAGATAGACACATCGACCGTAGCGGGCTCGTGGGGGCGCGACTGTAGGGCGCGCGCAACACTGCGCCCGCATCTCGCCCGCGGGGGCTCCGCCCCGGCTGCGACCAAAGCCCTCTGGCCGCGGCCGCGCTTTCATGGGATGACGTCGGCATGACGCTGCTGGCCGCCATTCCCTATGCTTCCGGTTTCCAGATCGACCAGTTCATGGCCGATCTCGCCCTGCGCCTGAAGGGCCGCGGCCTGCGCCTCGGTGGCGTGGTTCAGCACAATGATGGCAGCTGCGACCAGGGCTGCCTGTCGATGGCGCTGGAGGATCTCGCCAGCGGGACCCGTTTTCCGATCAGCGAGAACCGGGGCGCGGCATCGACCGGCTGCCGGCTCGATGCGCGCGGCCTCGCTGCGGCCGGTGGTGCCTTGACCGCCGCGCTCGCTGACGGGACGGACCTCGTCATCGTCAACAAGTTCGGGCGACAGGAGGTTCTGGGGCAGGGCCTGCGCCAGGAAATCGCCGCCGCGCTTCTGGCCGACGTGCCCCTGCTGATTGCCGTGCGGCAGGATTTTCTGCCCGCCTGGCGGGAGTTCGCCGGCGACGACTGGATCTCGCTCGCCGCGCAGCCCGAGATCATTGAAGCCTGGGCGCTGTCGCTGGCGTGCGTCACGGCCTGAGCGCCCCGCTGGAGCAGCCGCCATGGCGCAGGATATGAGCTTCCTTAACGACTATCTCGTCCGGCCCGATCCGCAGGCGGTCCGACTTGGTGCCACCGTCTCCGGCATCGACCAGACGGGCGCGACCGTCGAGACCCGCGTCGTCACCGAGCGCGCGCTGACGCTCTATCTCAACGCCCAGGAGATCGTCACGATGATGACGATCGGCGACCATCCCGACGCGCTGGCGCTGGGCTATCTGCTCAACCAGAACATGCTCAAGCGCGGCGATGTCGTCGACGCCATCGATTATGACGAGGAACTCGAGGTCGTGGTCGTCCGCACGCCGGAGCGCACCAATTTCGAGGAGAAGCTGAAGAAGAAGACGCTGACCTCGGGCTGTGCCCAGGGCACGGCTTTCGGGGACCTGATGGAGGCGATCGACGAGATCGAATTGCCCAAGGCGGAGCTACGCACGAGCTGGCTCTACGCGCTGACCAAGAAGATCAACACCACGCCCTCGCTCTATCTGGAGGCCGGCGCCATCCATGGCTGCGTGCTCTGCGAGGCCGACAGGCCGCTGGTCTACATGGAGGATGTCGGCCGCCACAACGCCGTCGACAAGGTCGCCGGCTGGATGTTCCGGCACGATGTCGATCCCGCGAAGATGATCTTCTACACCACCGGCCGCCTGACTTCGGAAATGGTGATCAAGACGGTGCGCATGGGCATCCCCGTGCTGGTCTCCCGCTCCGGCTTCACCGAATGGGGCGTCGAACTCGCCCGCAAGGCCGGGCTGACCCTGATCGGTCGGGCCCGCGGCAAGCGCTTCGTCGCGCTCGCCGGCGAGCAGAACATCGTCTTCGATCAGGATCCCGACACGGTCGAGGAGGAGGGCGGCAAGAGCCGGCGCAAGGGGGCTGATCGTGATGATTGAGTTGCGTTGTCATTCCGGGGCGATCCACAGGATCGAACCCGGAACCCACGACGGGGCTCGACGATCTGACGGGGTTTCACAGGGCTCGCCCGGTCGTGGATTCCGGGTTCTTCGCTGCGCTAAGCCCCGGAATGACAAGGTGGGATCACAATGAGCGCCCCTCCCACCCTCGGCCTGCTCCTCGCCGGCGGACTCGCGCGCCGCATGGGCGGCGGTGACAAGCCGCTGCGGACCATCGCGGGCCGCACCATCCTCGCCCATGTGATCGAGCGCCTGGCGCCCCAATGCGACGGGCTCGTGGTCAACGCCAATGGCGACCCCGGCCGCTTCGCCGATTACGGCCTGCCGGTGGTCGCCGACAGCGTGCCCGATTTCGCCGGGCCGCTCGCCGGCATTCTCGCCGGGCTCGACTGGATGGCGGTCAATCGGCCTCAGAACGAATGGCTCGTCAGCGTCGCCGCCGATACGCCCTTCATACCCCACGATCTCGTCGCCCGCCTGCATGCGGCGCGCGAGGCGCAGAACGTCCCGCTCGCCTGCGCAGCCTCGGGCGGCTGGACGCATCCGGTGATCGGCCTCTGGCCGGTTCGGCTGCGCGCCGATCTGCGCCACGCGCTGACAGTCGATGACGAGCGCAAGATCGACCGCTGGACCGCCCGCCATGGCTGCGCCAGCGCGCAGTGGCCGGTGGTGCCGGTCGATCCCTTCTTCAACGCCAACAAGCCCGAGGACCTCGACGAGGCCGAGCGGCTTTTCGCCACCCTGCCGCCGGCTTGAACCCCCTGCGGTCCTTCGCTATCTGTCCTGATAAGAGCCGCTTATCGCTGCCGCGCTCCGGGGGAAAATCATGAAGTCGTTTGTCGCCGCCATCGCCGTCGCCGCCATCCTCGCCTTTGGCGCCAGCCTCGTGCTGAACGACTATTTCCAGAAGCCGGTCGACGTTGCCTTCTCGACGGGCGGCGTCAGGCTCTGAGCGTCTGGTTCGGTCAGTTTCGGAACCACCTCGTCATCCTGGACTAGCCGCGCAGCGGCGCAGATCCGGGATCCATCATAGGGCGACGTCGTGCCCTATGATGGATCCCGGGACGACCTTCGGTCGCCCAGGATGACGATGGTCGCTACAGACCAGCCCCTCACTCGATGACGATGCGCGGCGCGGCCCGGGCCGTACCTCCGGCCATCGACGCCATCACCTGCCGCGCGATGCCGAGATAGGCCTTCGCATGAGCCGAATCCGGGTCGCTCGCCACGATCGGCCGGCCTGAGTCGGAGGTCTCGCGGATCGGCATGGCCAGCGGCACCTCGCCGAGGAAGGGCACGCCGAGGCGTTCCGCCTCATGCCGCGCCCCGCCATGGGCGAAGATGTCCGAGCGCGTGCCGCATTCCGGGCAGATGAAATAGCTCATGTTCTCGACGATGCCGAGGATCGGCACTTCGACCTTCTTGAACATCGCGACGCCGCGGCGCGCATCGAGCAGCGCCAGATCCTGCGGGGTCGAGACGATGACGGCGCCGGCCAGCGGCGTCTGCTGCGCCATGGTGAGCTGCGCGTCGCCGGTGCCGGGCGGCATGTCGACGACGAGCACGTCGAGTTCGCCCCAGGCGACCTCGCGCAGCATCTGGGTGATCGCCGAGATCACCATCGGCCCGCGCCAGATCATCGGCGTCTCCTCGTCGATGAGGAAGCCGATCGACATGATCTTCAGCCCATAGGCCTCCATCGGCGCCAGCGTCCGTCCGGAGACCAGCCGCGGCTTGCCGGTAATGCCGAAGATCTTGGGCACCGAGGGGCCGTAGATGTCGGCGTCGAGCACG
Organism: Allobosea sp.; assembly: GCF_030695125.1. Lineage (GTDB taxonomy): Bacteria > Pseudomonadota > Alphaproteobacteria > Rhizobiales > Beijerinckiaceae > Allobosea. Next base: position 178,290 of record NZ_JAUYTP010000008.1, read on the forward strand.
CCGACCTTCAGCCCGAGAACGCTGAGCGCCACGGCGAGATTGGCGGTGGTGGTCGACTTGCCGACGCCGCCCTTGCCGGAGGCGACCGCGATGATCTGCTTGACGCCGGGCACGCCGGCAGCCTTCGGCGTCGGGCCGCCAGGACCCGCGCCGGGGGCCGGACGCTGCGCCTGCTGGCGCGCCTGCGCGGCGGCCGAGGAGGGCGCCTTGTCGGCGGTCAGCCCGACCAGGACCTGGCTCACGCCGGGCAGGCCAGACACAGCGCTTTCGGCCGCCTTGCGCACCGGCTCCATGGCCGCGGCTTCGGTGGCGTCGATGCCGATGGCGAAGATCACCTTGCCGCCGTCGATCAGGATGTCGGCGACGCGGCCGGACGCGGAGAGCGACTGGCCACTGGCCGGCAGCTTCACCAGTTCGAGCGCGCGCAGGATGTCGGCTTGGGTGAGGGCCAAGGGCTGAACTCCTATCGGCGCGGTTCAGGCCGACGCCTTGCGGATGTGGAAGACGAGCAGATCACCGTCGCTGCGGCTCTCCTCGATCGCATCCCCGGTTTCGCGCATCAGGTTGGGAATGTCGATGGCCGCCATCGGATCGGTGCATTCGACCAGAAACAGCGCGCCGGGCGCAGCCCCCTTCAGCGCCTTGCGGACCCGCAGCGCCGGCAGGGGGCATTTCAGGCCGCGGAGATTGAGAGGCGTGGCGGTCATGGCGGGAACCGGTTGCGATGGTCGCGCTTCATAGGCCGCGAGCTTGGGGCGGGGCAACTGGCCGCTTTGTCACGGCGCCCGCGCCGATCCATGATGGCGCCATGCGAACGATCCTTCAGCCTCTCGCCGTTCTCGCTCTCCTGAGCCTGCCCGCTTCCGCCCAGGAACTCCGCGGCCATGGCGGCCCGGTGCGGGCGATTGCGGTCTCGCCCGACGGTCTGTCTGCGATGACCGGCTCCTTCGACCAGTCGGCGATCCTCTGGAGCCTGTCGGGCGGCGCGGCGCAGGCGGTGCTGCGCTTTCACGAGGGCGCGGTGAACGCGGTCGTCGCCGTTCCCGGCCTCGGCTTCGCCACCGGCGCCGAGGACGGCCGCATCGCGCTGTGGCGCGGCGAGGCGGCCGTGCCGGTGCGGATCGTCGAGGGGCACAAGGGCCCCGTGGCCGCGCTGGCGGTCTCCGCCGATGGGCGCCGCATCGCCTCCGCCTCCTGGGACGAGACTGTGCGGGTGACGGCGCTCGGCGATGGTGGCGCGCGCCTGCTCGAAGGCCACAAGGGGCCGGTCAACGGCGTCGCCTTCCTGCCCGGCGGCGGCCTGGTCAGCGCCGGCTATGACGCGACGCTGCGGATCTGGCCGGCCGAGGGCGGCACGGAGCGCGTCGTCACGCTGCCGGCGGCGCTGAACGGCGTCGTCGTCGCGCCCGATGGCGAGATCGCGGTGGCCGCAGCCGATGGGCGCCTGCGGCTGTTTTCGCCCGAGGGCGAGGCGCGCGCCGAGATCGTCGTGGGCGAGACGCCGCTGATCGCACTCGCGCTCTCCGCCGACGGCACGACGCTGGCCGCTGGCGGCCTGCGCGGGCAGGTGGCGCTGATCGACCGGAAGGCACGTGCGGTGCGCGCCACGCTCGTCGGGCCGGGCCTGCCGGTCTGGTCGCTGGCCTTCCTGCCGGATGGCCGGCAACTGCTTTCGGGCGGGGCCGACCGGCTGGTGCGGCGCTGGAACGCGGTCACGGGCGAGCATATCGGCACGGTCGTGCCGCGCGCGGGCGCCGATGTACTGGCCGCCTTCAACGGCGAACGCGGCGCGCAGGTCTTCCGCGCCTGCGCCGCCTGCCACACTTTGACCCCGTCGGACGGCAACCGCGCCGGGCCGACGCTGCACGGGATCTTCGGCCGCCGCATCGCGAGCGCACCCGGCTACGCCTATTCCGAGGCCTTCAAAGCCATGGACATCGTCTGGACCAAGGAGACGGTGGCAAAGCTCTTCGAGGTGGGCCCCAACGCCTACACGCCCGGCACCAAGATGCCCGAGCAGACCATCGGTTCGGCTGAAGACCGGCAGGCGCTGGTCGATTGGCTGGAGAAGGTGACGCGCTGATCCATTTGTCATTCCGGGTTCGCGGCTTTGCCGCGCCCCGGAATGACAGGCTGGCCCTACTGCAGCGGGTCTTCTCCGCGCTCGGCCCGCTCGCGCAGATAATCCTCCGTCGTGCGCACCGGCGGGCGTGGCGGCGAGAGATGCGGGTCGAAGCTTTCGTTGACGACGACCTCGACGCGGCAATCCTCGCACATTTTCAAAACCGAGATGCGCTTGGCCGCGTCGCCCGAGAACATCCAGTGCTTGTTCTCGAGCTTGGCGGCGATCTTCTCGATCGTGCTGCGGACGCCGAAGGGCTTGGCGCAACTGATGCAGTGGAACGGCTCCTCCTGCTTGATCACGCGCCGTCCGCCCTTCCAGGCCTCGAAATCGATGCGCGGCTCCAGCGTGATGACCTTCTCCGGGCAGGTTGCCTCGCACAGCCCGCACTGCACGCAGAGATCCTCCTGGAAGCTCAGCGTCGGCCGCTCGGGATCATCAGACAGCGCCTGCACGGGGCAGGCCGAAACGCAGGCCAGGCACAGCGTGCAGCCATCCGTGTCTACATGCACGGTGCCGAACGGCGCCCGCGGCGGCATCGCCACAGTGGCAACGGGGCTGGGCGCGGCGGCGTGCAACTCGCCGATCGTCTGGCGCAGCAGCGGCCGGCCTTCGCCCATCGGGCGGAAGCGCGCCGGTGCTGGCGAAACCGTGCCCGGCACCAGGCGGGAGAGCGCTGCCGCCAGCTGGTCGGGGTCGTCGGTCTCGATCAGCCCGATGCGGTCGGGACCGAAGCCGAGCCCGGCCGCGAGCGTGTCGGCATAGGCGAGGTTGCGCTGCAGCCCCGCGAGATCGTGCTTGGGCCGGGCCCGGCCGAGCACGCGCACCGCGCTCGCGCCGAATGAGAGCGCCGCGGCGAAGGTCTCGAGCCCGATCTGGGTGATTTCGTTGACCCGCAGCGGCAGCACCCGGGCCGGCAGGCCGTCACCGAAGCGCGCGAGCGCGTCGATCAGCGCCTCGCCATGCTCGCCGTCATGCAGCAGCACGACCGCCTCGCGCCCGCCGGCGTCCGCATAGGTCGTCAGCAGCGTGCGCAGGCGGCGCAGCAGCGCGTCGGTCGGGGGCAGGGCGTAGGTCACCGCCCCGGTCGGGCAGACGGCGGCGCAGGCGCCGCAGCCGGCGCAGATTTCGGCCGAGATCGCGACATGGTCGCCGTTGGGCGTGATCGCCCCGGTCGGGCAGAGTTCGAGGCAGCGGGTGCAGCCGGTCTTCTTCGAGCGGGAATGGGCGCAGAGGTCCTCGTTCAGCCGCACATAATTCGGCTTGTCGAATTCGCCCACGAGATGGGCGGCTTCCGCGATCAGCTTTTCGATCGCGGCCGGGCTGCCGGGGTCGGCGCGCAGATAGCCGGCGCGCAATTCGCCCGCCGGGAACAGCGGCGTCCCGCCGGAGACGTCGATGACGATGTCGCAGTGCGAGGTCGCGCCGTTGCGCGGCTCGCCGAAGACGAGCCTGGCGCGCGACGACGGGGCGGGCGCGGCATAATCGTCGATTCGCAATTCGAAGGCGCCGAGCCAGCCGGTTGCGGTGGCGATCGTGCCTTTCAGCACCGGCGTCTCGGCGACGCGCGGCGGCGTGATCTCGCCGGGCCGGCTGAGCAGGATCGTGACGTCGAGATGCTCGGCCAGCCGCTGCCCGATCGAGAGCGCGGCCTCGTCGCGACCATAGACCAGCGCGACGCCCTTGCTGGTCAGGGTGGTGAAGGAGACCGGCGGCATCGGCTCGGCGGCGGCGGCGAGCAGGGCCGCCATTTTCGGCCCCGCCGCCTTCGCCTCGCGCGACCACCCGCCCGTCTCGCGGATGTTGGCGAAGACCAGATCCCCGGCATAGTCGAGATCGGCCGCAATCTCCTCGAACAGCGGCGCCTCCTGTGTGCAGGCGACGGTGACGGCGGCGCTCTCGCCGAGCGCGCGGGTGAACAGCTCGGTCTGGGTCCGGCAGAGATGCCGCGCGGTGCGGATCTCGGCGCCCTTGCAGCCACGGGACAGGGCGGCGCCGTCGAGCGGCATCGTGTCCTCGCACGAGCACACCATCAGCATCCGGGTGGCTTCCTGCGGGCGGGTGGCTTGCGTCATCGAAGAACAATCCTTGGGCCTGGCCGGGAGAGCGTCTTTTCGTCTCTCTTGCGGGTTGGAACGCATATATGGAATTGGAGGCGTTCAAAAGAAACGAACGATGCGCACTTCGTCGCGCCATCGGAGGATTTGCATCCATGGCGGCCAGCGCCCAGCGTCCTGATGATCTGCGCCGCGAGCCGGTTCTGCCTCCGGGCTTCTCGCTCGTGACCCTGCGCGAAGCGGGCGACGCCTTCGCCCATGCCTGCGCCATCGCCCCGGAAGCCGGCGCGGCGACGCTGGTCTGGACGCGGCGTTTCGACGTCATCGAGTTCGCGGTCGTGCTCGAGCCTGAGAACCCGCTCCGCGAGGCGCGGCTGGCGCATTACCTCGCGATGAATGCGCTCGCCGACGCACTCGCCATCTACAGCCCGCCCGAGCGCCCGATCCTGTTCCGCTGGCCCGACGCGCTGATCTACGATCTCGGCCTGATCGGCGGCGGCCGGCTCGCCTGGCCGGACGCCTGCGCCGAGGACGAGGTGCCCGAATGGATCGTGTTCGGGGCGATGCTGCGCGCGACCACGATGACGCCCTTCGCTGTTGGCCAGGTCGGTGTCGGCATGGCCGAGGAGGGCTTCGAGGAGATCGACGCGGTCGATCTGATCGAGGCCTTCGCCCGGCATCTGATGCTGGGTGTCACGCGCTGGCAGAGCGCCGGCCCCAAGGCGACGGCGCTGCGCTGGCTCGACCGGCTCGACAAGGTGATAGGCACCCGCCACGGCATCGAGCCGAACGGCGACCTCGTGGCGACGACCCAGGCGGGGACCAACCGCAAAAGCCTGGTCGAAGCGTTGGCGCGGGTCGACTGGCTCGATCGCGAGAGCGGCGGGCCGAAGCTGTGAGCGGGTTCAAACTCCCTCGCGCCATCAGGCTCGATCCGTCCGACACCTTCGTCTTTCGGCGGGCCGCCGAGCCCGGAGAATGGCTGGTGACCGGCTCCTTCCTGTTCGGCCAGGCCGACCCGTCTGCGCTCGATTCGAAAGGCAAGGCGGCCTTCCGCTCGGGCTTCCTCGGGGTCGGCAGTTTCGGCTGGAGCACGCTGGCGGTGGTGACGGAGGCGACGCAAGCCGAGCGCGAGGACGCCATCGGCCAGCTCGCCGCACATCTGATCGACAAGCTCGGCGCGCCCGATGCCGCGACTGCGCACGCCGCCGCGGCCGAAGAGATCGCCTTTGCCGCCTCGCTCTGCGATCATCCTGCGCAGACGCTTTTGGCCCTGCACCGGGCGCTGGAGGACGGCGAAATCCGCGAGCGTTTCCGCACCCTGACGCCCCGCGACGCCAGCCAGAGCGAGGGCTTCCGCGCCTTCGAGTTTCTGGAGGTGGCCGGCGAGGATGATGGCCCGCTGGAGCAGGTCGATCTTCTCAATCTCGAAAAGACCAGCTGACATGACGCATTTCTGGGCCACCTCCGGCCATCTGCTGCTGGACCGCGACGCAGGCGGCGGCCTACGGGTCACCGACGATTTCCTCAAGGCCTATCTGGCGCGGCCCGAATTGCTGCCGCCCGACGAGGCCTGCGCCGCGGAGCGCGCCTTGCATGGCAAGCTGATGGAGACCCCGCAGGCCGACATCGCGCCCGCCGAGCTCGCCGCCATCCTCGATGAGGATGCCCGCGAGAACTGGCGCTTCATGCTGGCCTGGCGCGACCGGCTGCTGGCGGCGCCGACGCTGGAGGCGGCCTATGCCGGGATCATCCGCGAGGGTGTCGTCGGGATTCCGCCGCTCTTCCTGGACCAACTCGTCCACGTCATCCTGCGCGCGGCGCTGGACGAGCTCGACGATCCCTATGTGACGCGCGCCGCCGAATGCCTGTTCCGGCCGCAGCGCGTCACCCATCACGAGAACACAATCCTGCTGGCCGATGCCGACATCATCGAGGGCCACGAGGCCGACCGACACGCCTCGCCGCTGCTGGCGATGCTGGGCGGCCCGGCGGCGACCTCGCTCGACATCCTCAAACCCGCCAATGCCGACCAGTACTGGCAGCGCTCGGACGGGTTCGACATGGTGCTGGATCTTGGCGGAGCGCCGTCGGGGCGCGCCGCGCTCGGCCAGGCGCTGCGCCATTGGGTCCGTCAGATCCATGGCTTCGACGTCACGGTCGCGCCGCTCGAGACGGTCAAGGATGCCGATTGGCGCTGGTTCGTCGGCCTCGACGCGCAAGCCACGGCCATCGGCAACGCGCTCTGGCAAGGGCAGTCGGTCGGCGACGACGAGCTGTCGCGCGTGCTGGCGCTCTACACGATGACCCTGCCCGACGATGTGCCCGTCTTGCCGGCGGCGAAGGGCAAGCCGATCTATCTGATCATGGCGATGTCGCCGGACCGGCTGCTGCGGCTGAAGCCGCAGAACCTGGTCACCGGCCTGCCGCTCGCGGTCCGCGAAATGGCCCATTGAGGATGAGCCGATGACCCAAGTCCATATCGAGGTCGGCATCGTCGTCGAGCGCCGCGCGGTCGAATCGCCCTGGATCGATCATGCCTGGGCGCCGCTCGCCGTCCTGCCGGAGCCGCCGCCGCTGGCGCCCTGGACGTCGCTGCAGGGCACGCCCGAGCGCCAGAGCTTCTATCTGGGCCCGGCGACGCTGACGCTGCACTCCGTCGATACCGCCCATTTCCGCGAGAATTTCCAGGCCGGCCGCGCCAAGCTCTGGGTCGCCATCCGCCCGACCGGGATCGAACCCGAGATCGAGTTCGTCGGGGTCACCGCCGACCCTTTCGAGGGTGAGGTCTACTCCGAGAATGTCGCCGATCTCGTCGAGGCGCTGCCGATGCCGGAAGCGATCGCCGAGCAGGTGCTGGCTTTCTTCGAGGCGCATCATGTCGAGCGCGAGTTCATCAAGCGCAAGCGCGCCGAGCATGATCCGCGCAAGGGCGGGGCGCCGCGCCCGGAAAGTGGCCTGCGCCGCCGTGAGGGCGAGGCATGAGCGCCGGCTCGCCCGAAGACGAAGGCTTCCTGAGTCGCTGGTCGCGTCGCAAACGTGAACTGGTCGAACGCGACGAGGCAGCTCCCGCACTGCCGCCCGCCGCGGAGGTGCCAGCCACCGCTCGGCCGACCGACCCCGAGGTCGCCGAGGTTGCCGAACCCGAGCCGGTCGAGCCACCTTCGCTCGACCTGATCGACAAGGATTTCGATCTCGCCTCCTGGCTGAAGCAGAATGTGCCGGAAGCTTGGAAGCTGGCGGCGATGCGGCGTGCCTGGGAAAACGACCCGGCGATCGCCGGCTTCGAGAATCCGGCGCGTGACTACGCGCTCGACTGGAACACACCGGGCATGGCACCGGGCTACGGCCCCCTGACGGAATCGGATGATGTCGGGGCGATGGTGCGCAGCATTTTCGGGGAGCCGCCGCCGGCCGAAGCGCAGACGCTGGCGGGTCACGAGGGTGCAGGCGACGGCATGTCGCATCAACTTTCGTCTAATTACGAAAATGACGCGTTGAATGCCGCAGCGCGAGATGACGCGGCCGAGGAGGGGGGGGCGGTTTCGGTTCGATTGAGCGAAGAGAGCGAAATCACGGCCGATCCGGCGCCTCTTCCCGAGATCGCCGCGCAGCCAGTCTATGCTGCAGTGCAGCAAACGGCCGATCCCGCCATCGTTTCGCCGCGCGGGCGGAAGCGCGGAGGCGGTGCAATTCCAATCTGAATAGAGATTGGAATAATTATATTTCTGAGCGATAAGCACGCGTTATCACGGCGCTGGAAAGACGGCGCTCGGCCGACGAAAAAAGAGAAACTGCTCCTGTCCCTATGCGTGACCCGGCACTGGAAAAAGCGATCGGCAGCGTGGGCGGCGTCAGGGCTCTGGCGCGCAGCCTCGGCATTTCGCAGCCGGCGATCTCGAGCTGGAAGCGCGTTCCCGCCGATCGCGTCCTGTCCGTCGAGGCGACGACCGGCATTCCGCGCAGCGACCTGCGTCCCGACCTCTACCCAGATGGGGGGGCTTCTGTGATGGCGGCTCAGTCGGAGATCGCGGTGCCCCTCATGATCGACGAGGTCGACGAGGCCCGGGCCCGCGAATGCGAGCTGATCGGCGCCCTGCTCTGGCGCGCGCCGACCGCCGAGACGCTGGCGGCGCTGCGCGGCCTGCAGGGGGATGCCTCGCCGCTGGGCATGGCGCATCTGGCTCTGGCCGAGGCCGCCGACGAGGCCACGCCCGAAAGCCTGCGCGACGAATTCTTCGAGCTCTTCATCGGCGTGGGCCGTGGCGAGCTCCTGCCCTACGGGTCCTATTATCTGACCGGCTTCCTGCACGAGCGGCCGCTCGCCCTGGTGCGCGAGGATATGGGGGCGCTCGGCCTGGCGCGCGACGCGCGCGCCGGCGAGCCGGAGGACCATATCGCCGTCCTGCTCGACATCCTAGCGAAGCTGATCCGGGGCGAGGTCGCGGCCGACACGGTCGATGCCGATCGGTTTTATGCCCGACACATCGAGGCCTGGGGCGAGCGCTTCTTCGCCGACCTCGAAGTCGCGAAAGCGGCGAAATTCTACAAGGCCGTCGGCCGGCTCGGCAGCCTGTTCCTGTCGATCGAGACACAAGCCGCGAGGCTGCCGGCATGATGGCCGTGACGATGACCGCAAAACACGATGCGTGGGAGACGACGATGTCGAAACCGAAAGAAGCCGGCAGCCCGGCCGTCGATCGCCGTAGCTTTTTCAAGGCGCTCGGCGCCGGTGCCACCCTGGCGGCGACGCCGGCCATGGTGACGCCGGCCGCCGCCGTCGATCCCGGCAAGGAAGAAACCAAGGCGCGCTACCGCGAGTCGGAGCACGTCAAGGACTTCTACCGCGTCAACCGTTACTGAGAGGCGCCAAAACCATGCTGATCAAGCGCAAAACCGCCGACGTCCAGCGCGGCCGGCTCCAGGCGGCGATCGCCGGCCTGTCCTCCGGCGTGATGGATCGCCGTGCCTTCCTTCGCCGGTCCGGCCTCGTCGCGGGCGGCGTCGCCGCTGCCGGCGCCCTGCAGATCGGTTCGGTCCGCAAGGCCGAGGCCGCCGGCCTGGGTCCGGCGACGGGCACCAAGATCGTCAAGAACATCTGCACCCATTGCTCGGTCGGTTGCACGGTCAAGGCCGAGGTCGTCAATGGCGTCTGGGTCGGCCAGGAGCCGGCCTGGGAAAGCCCGATCAACCGGGGCTCGCATTGCGCCAAGGGCGCTGCGGTTCGCGAACTCGTCCATGGCGACCGCCGCATCAAGTATCCGATGAAGCTGGTCGATGGCCAGTGGCAGCGCATCTCCTGGGACGTCGCGATCAATGAGATCGGCGACAAGATGATGGAGATCCGGGCCAAGTCGGGCGCGGACTCGGTCTATCTGCTCGGCTCGGCCAAGTTCTCCAACGAGGGCGCCTACCTGTTCCGCAAGTTCGCGGCCTTCTGGGGCACCAACAACGTCGATCACCAGGCGCGCATCTGTCACTCCACCACGGTCGCGGGTGTTGCCAACACCTGGGGCTACGGCGCGATGACGAACTCCTACAACGACATCCGCAATTCCAAGACGATCCTGTTCATGGGCTCGAATGCGGCCGAGGCCCATCCGGTCTCGATGCAGCACATCCTGGTCGGCAAGGAACAGAACCGCGCCAACGTCATCGTCTTCGATCCGCGCCTGACCCGCACCGCGGCTCATGCGACCGATTACATCCGCATCCGCTCCGGCACCGACATCGCGGTGATCTGGGGCATGATGTGGCACATCTTCAAGAATGGCTGGGAGGACAAGGCCTTCCTCGCCGCCCGTGTCCACGGCATGGACGACGTCCGCAAGGAGGTCGAGAAATACGACCCCAAGACCGTCGAGGACATCACCGGCGTGCCCGAGGCGCAGCTCAAGCGCGCCGCCGAGACCTTCGCCAAGGTCAAGCCCGCCACCTTCATCTGGTGCATGGGCGTGACCCAGCACTCGGTCGGCACCGCCAACGTCCGCGCCATCTGCAACCTGTTGCTCGCGACGGGCAATGTCGGCGGCATGGGCAACGGCGCCAACATCTTCCGCGGCCACTGCAACGTGCAGGGCGCGACCGACTTCGGCCTCGATATCTCGAACCTGCCTTGCTACTACGGGCTGGTCGAGGGCGCCTGGCGCCACTGGGCCCGCGTCTGGGACGTGCCTTACGACTACTTCGTCACCCGCTTCGACGAGGTGCCGGCCAAGGGCGGTCGTCCGGCGCGGACCCGCAAGGCCAATATGGAGACCTCGGGCCACACCTCGACCCGCTGGTTCGACGCCGCCAATCTGCCGGCCGAGCAGGTCGACCAGGTGGACAACCTCAAGGCCATGTTCGTCATGGGCCATGGCGGCAACACGATTCCCCGCATGCCCGATGCCGTGAAGGGTCTTGAGAAGCTCGAGCTTCTCGTCGTCGCCGACCCGCATCCGACCAACTTCGTTTCGCTCGGCGGCCGCAAGAACGGCACCTATATCCTGCCGATCGGGACGCAGTTCGAATGCGCCGGCTCGCGCACCTGCTCGAACCGCTCGGTGCAGTGGGGCGAGAAGGTCGTCGAGCCGATCTTCGAGGCCGCCAGCGACTATTTCGTCATCCACAAGTTGGCGCAGAAGCTCGGTTTCGCCGAGCCGATGCACAAGAACTTCGAGATGATCCAGGGCAAGTACGGCCCCGAGCCGTCCGCCGAGTCGATCCTGCGCGAGATCAACAAGGGCGGCTGGTCGACAGGCTATACCGGCCAGTCGCCCGAGCGCCTCAAGCTGCACATGGAGCACCAGGACAAGTTCGACCTGGTGTCCCTGCGCGGCGCCGTCGGCTCCCCGGTCGAGAACGACTTCTACGGCCTGCCATGGCCGTGCTGGGGCACGCCGGAGCTCAAGCATCCCGGCACCCACATCCTCTACAACACCTCGCTCGAGGCCAAGAACGGCGGCGGCACCTTCCGTCCGCGCTTCGGCCTGACCCGCGAGCGCACGCTCGCCGATGGCAGCAAGGTCAATGACACGCTGCTGGCGGAGAACGGCTCCTACTCGCTGAACTCGGACATCAAGGACGGCTACCCCGAGTTCACGATGGCCGTGCTGAAGAAGCTTGGCTGGGACGCGGAGCTGACGCCGAAGGAACTCGAGACGATCACCTGGGTCGGCGGCGCCAACATCGATGCCGTGAACTGGGCCACCGATCTCTCCGGTGGCATCCAGCGCGTCGCACTGGCCCATGGCTGCGTGCCCTATGGCAACGGCAAGGCCCGCGCGAACGCCTGGAACCTGCCCGATCCGGTGCCGACCCATCGCGAGCCGATCTACTCGCCGCGCGTCGATCTCGTCGCCAAATGGCCGGCGCGTCCCGACGAGCGCACGCTGCGCATCCCCAACCTGCACACCTCGGTTCAGAAGGCCGCGGTCGAGAAGGGCATCGCCAAGTCCTTCCCGATCGTCCTGACCTCGGGTCGCCTCGTCGAATACGAGGGCGGCGGCGAGGAGACGCGGTCGAACCGCTGGCTGGCTGAATTGCAGCAGGACATGTTCGTCGAGATCAACCCGGCGGACGCCACGGCGCGTGGCATTCGCGATGGGTCCTTCGTCTGGGTTTCCGGTCCGGAGAACAACTCGAAGGCCCGCGTCAAGGCGCTGGTGACCGAGCGGGTCGGCAAGGGCGTGGCCTTCATGCCCTTCCACTTCGGCGGCTTCTACCAGGGGCAGGACCAGCGCGGGAACTATCCCAAGGGCACCGATCCGATCGTGCTGGGTGAGTCGGTCAACGTCGTCACGACCTATGGCTACGATCCTGTGACGGCGATGCACGAAGGCAAGGTCACGCTCTGCCAGATCGCAGCGGCGTAAGGGGGAACTGAAATCATGGCACGGATGAAATTCCTCTGCGACGCCGACCGCTGCATCGAATGCAACGCCTGCGTCACCGCCTGCAAGAACGAGAACGAGGTGCCCTGGGGCATCAACCGCCGGCGCGTCGTCACGATCAATGACGGCAAGCCCAGCGAACGTTCGATCTCGATGGCCTGCATGCACTGCACCGACGCGCCCTGCGCGGCGGTCTGCCCGGTCGACTGCTTCTACACCACGGCCGACGCCGTGGTGCTGCACAGCAAGGACCTCTGCATCGGCTGCGGCTACTGCTTCTACGCCTGCCCCTTCGGCGCGCCGCAGTATCCCAAGGTCGGCAACTTCGGTTCGCGCGGCAAGATGGACAAGTGCACCTTCTGCGCCGGTGGTCCCGAGGTCGATCTATCGCCGGTCGAGTTCCAGAAATACGGCTCGAACCGTCTCGCCGAAGGCAAGCTGCCGCTCTGCGCCGAGATGTGCTCGACCAAGTCCCTGCTCGCCGGCGACGGCGCGATCATCGCCCAGATCTACAAGGAGCGGGTGGTGAAGCGTGGCTACGGCTCGGGCGCCTGGGGCTGGCAAACGGCCTACAAGGAAACCGTCGCGATCTGACGGGTCTGCGACGTCGCGCTTCGACACACCGCCGAGTTCCGGGGCGACCGCAGGTCGTCCCGGGTGCCATGGTCGGGTGGTCCGGAGCACCAGGATGAACCCCGGACCTTCGCGGCATCGCCGTTTGTCCGGGATGATGGCGGGGGGACCGGGTCGATGACCGCACACCACGCTTCAGCTCATGGTACCGCGCTTTTGCGAGAGGACTACTTCATGCGTTTCAGCGCCAAAATCCGCCTTCTGGTAACAGGCCTGCTGCTGACCTTTGCGGTGGCGCTCGCCGTTCCCGCTTCGGCCCAGCAGGTCAATCCGACGGCCGACGCCATGCGCGAGCAGCAGTTCCTCGACGCGCTGAAGGGCAACTCTTCGGCGGAATTGCAGGGCCGCATCACCATCCCCGACCAGAAGGCCGCGACCTTGCAGCGGCCAGCCGGCCGCGAATGGCGTGAGTTCCATCAGGGAACGATGCTGCGCGTGGCCGTGATTTCGGTACTCGGCACGCTGCTGGTGCTGGCCGCCTTCTACCTCATCCGGGGCCGCATCCCGATGGAGACCGGGCCGGCCGGACGGACGCTGACGCGCTTCAACGCCTTCGAGCGCTTCATGCACTGGCTGACAGCGGGTTGCTTCATCGTGCTGGCGCTGTCGGGACTCAATGTCACTTTCGGCAAGATGGCGCTGCTGCCGCTGGTCGGCCCCCAGGCCTTCACCAACATCTCGGTGGTGGCGAAATGGGCGCATAACTTCCTCGCCTGGCCGTTCATGCTCGGCGTCGCGATGATGTTCGTCGTCTGGGTCAAGGACAACATCCCCGATGCGCTCGACCTGCGCTGGTTTGCGGCCGGCGGCGGCATCATCGGCAAGGGGCATCCTCCGGCCAAGCGCTTCAACGGCGGCCAGAAGGTGGTGTTCTGGAGCGTCGTGCTGGGTGGCGCCGCCCTGTCGGTGTCGGGCTTCTACCTGCTGTTCCCGTTCTATGCGGGCGGCGTCCTGAACCTGCAGTTCTGGAACGTCGTCCACGGTCTCGTGTCGGTCGTGATGGTCGCCCTGATGCTGGGCCACATCTACATCGGCTCGGTCGGTATGGAGGGCGCGTTCGATGCCATGGGTTCGGGCGAGGTCGACCTGAACTGGGCCAAGGCGCATCATTCGCTCTGGGCCGAGGACGAGTTGCAGAAGGGCCAGGTCAATGGCGGGCCGCGGCTCCAGCCGGCCGAGTGACGGCGGCAAGACCAGCAAGACAAGGTGATCAGCAAGATAAGGTGACCGGCGAGACGACTTGACCGGCAACACAGGCTGATCGAAGACAACCGGGCGCAGCAGCGCCCGGTTTTTGTTTATGGACGAAGGTTTGCGATGCGTGTGATCGGTCTGGCGGGGTGGAGCGGTGCGGGCAAGACCACGCTGCTGACCCGGCTCATCCCGGAGCTGGCCGGCCGCGGCATCTCGGTCTCGACCGTCAAGCACGCCCATCACGCGTTCGACCTCGATACGCCCGGCAAGGATTCCCATGCGCATCGGGAGGCGGGTGCGCGCGAGGTTCTGATCTCTTCCGAGCGGCGCTGGGCCCTGATGCGCGAATTGCGCGCTGAGCCCGAGGCCCGGCTTCACGATCTCCTCGGCCGCCTGTCTCCGGTCGATCTCGTCATCGTCGAGGGTTTCAAGCGCGAGCCCCATCTCAAGATCGAGATTCATCGTTCCGCCAACGGCAAGCCGCCGCTCCATCCCGGCGATGCGACGATCGTCGCCATCGCCAGCGACACCGGGTTTCCCGAGGCGGGCCGTCCGGTGATCGACATCGACGACGTCGCGGGCGTCGCTGACATCATTTTGCAGCACGCCCAGCCGCTCGCAGCCGTCCTGGCGCGCGGCCCCCGGCAGGAATGAGCACGCCATGGCCCAGCTGAGCCGCGACAGCGAGGCCTTCGGGCCCCTGATGACGCTGGAGCAGGCCGGCGAGCGCGTCGCCGCGCTGGTCGCGCCCGTCGCCAGGGAGGAGACCGTGGCGCTGGCCGAGGCCGATGGCCGTGTCCTGGCCCGGGACGTGGTGGCCCCGCTCGATCTGCCGCCCTTCGCCAATTCCGCCGTCGATGGCTACGCCGTGCGCTTCGACGATCTCGCCGTCGCGGGGCCGACGCGCCTGACCGTGGCAGGGCGTGTCGCAGCGGGGGCCGATGCCGGTGGCGTGACGACGCAAGGCGTGGCGGTCCGGGTCTTCACGGGCGCGCCGCTGCCGCCCGCTGCCGACACCGTCTTCATGCAGGAGGATGTCGGGCTGGAGGACGGCTTCGCGCTCCTGCCGCCCGGCCTGGCGCGCAGTGCCAATGCCCGCCCGGCCGGGGAGGACATCGCGCAGGGCGCGATCGCCGTGACGGCGGGCCGGCGCCTGCGCCCGCAGGACCTCGCCCTGTTGTCCGCGCTCGGCTTCACACAGCTTGCGGTGCGGCGGCGGCCGCGGGTCGCGGTGTTCTCGACCGGCGATGAACTGACCGAGCCGGGCTTGCCGCTGGCGCCGGCCGCGATCTACGACGCCAACCGCGCCCTGCTGCGGTCCATGGTGGCGCGGGCCGGGGCTGAGGTCGTCGATCTCGGCATCCTGCGCGACGAGCGCGGCAGCCTCGCTATGCGCCTCGCCGAAGCCGCGCGCGGCTGCGATCTGGTGCTGACCTCGGGCGGCGTTTCGACCGGCGAGGAAGACCATGTCAAGGCGGCGGTCGAGCAGGTCGGTGAGCTCGACTTCTGGCGCATCGGCATCAAGCCGGGTCGCCCCGTGGCGTTGGGGCGTATCGGCACCACGCCTTTCATTGGCCTTCCCGGCAATCCGGTCGCGGTCTTCGTCACCTTCGCCTTCGTGGCGCGGGCGCTGATCGCGCGACTGGCCGGCACGCCCTATGCCAGACCCATGGCCCTGCCGGTGCGGCTCGGCTTCGCCTACCGCAAGAAGGAGGGGCGGCGCGAATATGTCCGCGTCTCGCTGGATGCCGGCGCCGACGGCGTGATGGTCGCCCGCAAGCACCCCCAGGATGGCGCGGGCGTCCTGACCTCGCTCACCCGTACGGACGGGCTGGTCGAGCTCGCCGAGGATCTGACGGTGATCGGGGAGGGCGCGGTCGTGCCCTTCCTTGCCTATGAGCTGCTGGTCGGCTGAGCCCGGCAGGCCGGCCTCGCCGCGCCCGAAGGCGCGGCCTTGTCAGTCGCGCCGGAACACGACGCTGGCGAGCCAGCCCAGCAGCAGCGCCATCAGCACCGTGACGAGCCCGTAGACCAGCGGCAGATCATGCGCACCGGCCGCGAGCCGCTGTTCCATGCCGCTCTTCACGACCTCGAAATGGGTGGTCTGGCGGGCGAGCGGCACGCCGCCGGCATAGAGCACGATGTCGATCTCATAGGGACCGGTCGGCGCCGTCGCCGGCACGTTGATGGGGGCGCTGAAGACCGTGCTCGACAGGAAGGTGACGCCGCGGTCTTCCTCCGTATAGAGCCCCTTGTCGGCCAGGATGCGGATCAGGCCCTCCTGGAACCGGGCCGTCGTCACATCGAGATCGAGCGCCGCATCCCGCGGCCGTTGGGCGTGCTCCAGGCCGATGCGCTCGCGCTGCGCCGTCTCCGGGCTGATGATCTCGCTCAAGGGGCGGTTGCTCGCCACCGTCAGGAACAGCGAGCTGTCGGGAAAACGCCGCTGCGTCCGGTTGATCCAGATCGGCCCCAGCCTCTCCTTCTCGCGCACCAGCAGCATGCGGCGCGGCCCGCGGACGGTGACGACGATGTCGTAAGGGTCGCCGCGGGCGACGGTTCGCCCATCCCGCTCGACCACCCCGAAGACGGTGAGCTGGCTGCCGGTGTAATTGGAGGTGATCTGGATCTGGTGGCTCGACATCGCCGCGATCAGCGTCTCGGCCCGCAGCGGGGCGGCCGCGCAGAGCGTCACCACCAGCATCGCGACGAGGGCCAGGGCCCGGCTCATCGCCCGCCCTCCGTGGACACGACCGAGAACGGCTCGCTCGGGGGAATGAACAGCTCGATGGCAAAGCGCAGCCCCACCGAGAGGATCAGCAGCGCCAGCAGCAGCCGGAAGGATTCGACATTGAGATTGCGCGCCGCCCGTCCGCCGAACTGCGCCCCGATGACGCCGCCCAGCAGCAGCAGGATCGCCAGGACGATGTCGACCGACTGGTTGGTCAACGCATGCAGCAGCGTCGCGCCCGTCATCGTCATCAGGATCTGGAACAGCGAAGTCCCGACCACGATCGCAGTGGGGATCCGGAAGAAATAGATCAAGGCGGGGACGAGGATGAAGCCGCCGCCGACGCCCAGAACCGCGCCGATGAAGCCGATCACGATGGCCAGCGAAGCGATCGGGATTACGCTGCAATAAAGCTGCGAATGGGGAAACCGCATCCGCCAGGGCAGGCCCATCCACCAGGGGTGAGTGCCCGCCCGGCGCCGCAGGCGCGCCGGCTTGCCGGCCCGCACCCGCATCATCGCCCGCAGCGCGTCATACAGCATCAGCCCGCCGATGATCGTGAACAGCGTGACATAGGACAGGGTGATGACGAGTTCGAGCTGGCCGAGCCGTCGCATCGAATTGAAGAACAGCACGCCGAGCAATGTGCCCAGGATGCCGCCCATCACCAGGATCGTGCCGAGTTTGAAATCGAGCGCGCGCCTGCGCCAGTAGGTCAGCACGCCCGTGGTCGAGGAACCGGCGACCTGGGCGGCGACGGTGGCGACCGCAACCGCCGGCGGAATGTCGAGGAAGATCAGCAGGGGCGTCAGCAGGAATCCGCCGCCGACACCAAACAGGCCCGAGATGAAACCGACCGCGCCGCTCAGGCCGAGCACCGTGAGGATGCTGATCGGCAATTCGGCGATCGGAAGATAGATCTGCACCTCTGGTCCTCAAGCCACGACGCACCGGGCGACGGGCGCCCACCCATCGTCGCGACTATGCATCGATCCGGTTAAGGCAAGATGCTCATGCGGGCATGGCGTCGCGGCGGGGCGGGAAAGCACGTCGCACCGCCCTGATGACCCGCCAACGCGTCGAAACCATGACGACCCGGCCTGGCGCCGGGTTTGTCGTACGCCAGGGCCGGTCCTTCAGGTCCGGGCCGGCTTGGCGGGCTTCTTCGCGGCTGCGGTGGGGCTTTCGTCCCAGCCCTTGGCGGGCGGGGTCACCTCGTTGGCGGCGGCGTCGCTCGGCTTGGGTCGCCAGCCCGCCGCCTCGGCCTTGACCGTGGCGAGGTCGCTGGGGGTCAGCCGCTGGCCAACCTCGTCGCGCTTGCGGCCGGCATCGTCGTCGCCCTGGCTCGCGGCCACCGCAAACCAGAGATAGGACTGGGCGAGGTCGGTCGGGGCGCCGAGCCCGCGCCCGAGCAGCACGGCGAGATTGTACTGGCTGTCGCGGATGCCGTGCTCGGCGGCGCGGCGGAACCACTCGGTCGCGGCCGCATAGTCCGGCTTGCCGGAGACGCCTTCGGCATGCAGCACCGCGAGGTTGTGCATCGCCTTGGCGTTGCCGCGCTCGGCGGCGCGCGTGTACCAGACGCGGGCGAGCGACAGATCGCGCGCGGTGCCGATGCCCTTCTCGAACATGTTGCCGAGGCGGAACTGGGCGGGGGCGAGCCCGGCCACGGCCGCCCGCTCGAACAGCCGGAGCGCCACCTTGGGATCGCGCGAGGCGGCCGGACCGTCGGCGGCGCGGCTCGCCAGTTCAAAGACTGCCGCCGCATTGCCGTCGAGCGCGGCCTTGCGCAGCCCCGGGCTGCCGAGGCCGGGGGGGAGTTCGCCGAGACCGGTGACGGACTGGACGGGCTCGGACACCAGGGGCGCGGCCGTCTGAGGCGTGGCCTGCGACGCCTGCGAGGTCGAGCCGGTGATGTCGGCTGCCGGCGGCGCGACGGCGGCGAGCGCGGTGGCCTGCGGCGCGGCCGGCTGCAGCGCCGAGGACTGGTCCTTGGCGGGAGGCTGAGCGGACGGCTGGGCTGGCGTGTCATCCTTCGGCGCAATCGGGCTCTGTACCGCTTCGCCCGTGGCGGCGACCTGCGGGCCCTTCAGCGCGTTCGAGACGAGATGGGCCGTGCCGAGCGCCAGGACCAGCGCGGCGAGGCCCAGCAGCAGCGGACGTTTGCGCTTCTCGATGATTTCCTTGATCCGACCGCCGGTTTTGCCCGCTTCGGGCGCCGCGGCGGGCGTGGTCGCAGCCGCATCGGTGGCCGCCTTGGCGGAGCGCCTGGCGGCGGCGATCAGATTCTGGCGGATCGACTGCTGGTCATGCCCGCCATGGGCCGCGGCGTCGGCGCGCGGGCGGCCGGAGCCAGGCTCCAGCGGCACGTCGAGCGAACTGGCCATGACCGGCGCGACGGGAGTTGCCGCAGGGTGGACGGCGGGTGCCGTCACCGGCTCGGCCTTGGCCGCGGACGAGCGCTCGGGCGCCGCGATCCGGTCTTCCATCGCCAGGCTCATGCCGGCGGGCAGGGCCGGCGGCTTGACGGCGGCGCGCTCGGCGGCGGCCACGCGGGGCGGCATCGGCGTGCGGGCGGGGGCTGCGGCGGCGGCCTGCCGGTCGGCGACGAGCTCGGCTTCGAGGCTGGACAGCCGCGAGATGATCGTCTCCAGCGTCTGGTGGACGGCGCCGATGGCGTCCTGCGTCTCGCGTCCGGTCGAGGCCTGGCTGTCATGCAGACCCGAGACGAGCGTGCTCAGCTCGGCAATGCCGCTTTGCGGCGGCTGCGCCTGGCCGGCATGGTCCGCCATCGCGGCGCGTGCCGCGCGCTCGGCCACCTCGGTGGTGTCCTCGCGCAGCGTCCGCAGATGCGTCACAAGGTCCTGCAGCGTGCGCTCCATGCCGCTATCGGCGGAGCGGGTCGCGGCGGCGGCGTCGAGGCGCTCCGCCAGGCCGGAAATCTGCCGCTCGAGCGCGTCGAACGATCCGGTTTCGGCGCCGGGCCGGCCGGCCTCGTCGATCTTGTCGGCGAGGTTGCGCAGCATCTCCTCGACCGGCCGGAGATCGACCTGGGCGACGGGAAGCGTCTGCCCGTCGCTGACGAGATGGGCGAGGCTGCTCGACGCGGCGAGATTCTCGATGCGGCCTGCGAGCGCCTCGATCTGGCGCGTCACCGCTGTCGGGCCCTTTTCCGCCAGCGCCTCGATGCGCGCCTGCAGCGCGTCGATGCGATCCTCGATCTGGCTGCCGGAGCGCGCATCGATCTTGCCGGCGAGATGTTCGATCTGGCGCGACAGCGCCGAAAGCGGTTCGAGATCCCGCTGCCGCGCCGGTCCGCGATCGGCCAGGATCGCTTCGCGAATGTCGTCGATGGCGGCCGTCAGGCCATGCAGCTCGCGGCCGTCGGGCTGATGGTCCCGCAGCCGGCTGATCTCGAAGGACAGGCCCGAAACCTGCTGCGACAGCTCGCCGAGGCGGGCCTCGTTGCCGCTCGTCGCCAGGATGTCGCGCAGTTCGGCGATGTCGCGCTGCAGCGGCGCCAGCATCGTGCGGTCGCCGCCCCGTGCGGTGAGGGCATCCACCTTGGCGGCGAGATGCCCGATCTCGAGCTCGAAGCGCTGGAAGCTCTCGCCTGAGCGATCCTGGGCGAGCCGAGCAACCTCGGATTCGATCCGGGCCAGCGGCTTGAGGATCGGCTCGAGCCGATCGCGGGGGTCGAGACGGTCGAGGCGGGAGCCGAGCTGGGCGATCATCGCCTCGATCTGGCCGAATTGCGGCTCGCGCTCGACGGGAGCGGCGCGCACGGGCGCCACCGGGCGTTCGGAGCGGGCAGCCACGGGAGCGATGCGGGCGCTGAGCTGGCGCAGATCGTCGCGCAGCGCCGAAATCCGGCTTTCGGCCATGGCGGGCGCGGGGACCGCGGCCGCATCGTCCTGATCGAGCAGGCGCTGGCGGGTGCGGATATCGGTGACGGCGGCGGCCAGCCCATCGCGGCTGAAGGCGAGGCGGGGTGCCGGTTCGGCGCGCATGGCGGCGCGCGGGGGCTCGCTGGCACGGCGCTCGAACTCGGCGAGCCGCTCGCTCATGGTCTTGATCGCGTCGGCGATGACGCTGGTGGCGCGATCCTGGCGTTCGGCCGCGGCCCGCTCGCCCGAGCTCATCCGCTTTTCGGCGGTTTCGATCCAGCGCGCGATCGAATCGAGCGCACCGGCGGTCTGAGCGCTCGATTCGCGCGTGAGCTTCTCGATGCTGGCCGCCTGGGCGAGCACGGCGTCGATCTCGCGGCGTGCGGGCACGGGGGCCGTCGGCGAAACCCTGGGGCGGGTGCTGCGGCGCCGTATCCATCTGCCCCTGGGATATCCTGGCGAGCCGCTCCGAGAGGGCCGCGATGTCGAGCTGCTCGGGTGGAGCTGCCTCGGACGGCGCCTCGTCGCGCAATTTGTGGTCGAGCCATTCGCCCAGCGTCATGCCGGCGCGCCGTGCGGCGGCCTTTGCGGCATCGCGGGTGCGGGGATCGACGCCCTTGACGCTCCAGGGCAAGCTAGTGGCCATGTGACGCTCGCCTTCGGGGCTTTGGTCCTCATTGAAGGAAGGCGCAGGCCCCTGAACGCCGCGGTCTTCCTGCGGATGGCGACATCTGAAGGTTACGTTGCCGCAAGCCAGACGCCGATCCGCAAGGCCGACCTTTTCGCCGTCGTGGTAAACAGCCGGTTAAAATTCGCCCGGCGGCGGTTAATTTTCTGGAAACGAAACGAGCCTCTGGAACAGGAGACGGCCCGCTGATAACGGTAACTTACCTGAGGTAAGCGGCACATTACCTAACGCGAGGGTGTCGCCTGCCGTACCAAGGGATCAAGCAATGCGCCGTCGCCTCTTCTGCGGTGCGTGCGTTATCCCCTAATCAAGGATTGATGCCGAATGCCACGCCATAGCTCTGCTCTGGCGGCCGCTCCGACACATGACGGCCGTATGAACACCTCGAGCCAGACCGAGACGGACTCGGTGGGCGGTTTCACCATCAGCGATCTCGCCCGCGATTTCGGCGTGACCCTGCGCACCCTGCGCTTCTATGAGTCGCGCGGCCTGATCGCGCCGGCGCGCTCCGGCTTGACGCGAATCTATTCCGGCCGCGACCGCGCCCGGCTCGCGCTGATCCTCAAGGGCAAGCAGCTCGGCTTCACGCTGGTCGAGATCCGCGCCATGCTCGCCAATGAGGAGAAGAAGGGCGGCGAGGCCGGTGCGGCGTCCGTCGGCGGTCTCCAACTCAGCCGCGAGCAGGTCATCGAACAGCTCGACATGCTGCGCGCCCAGCGCATCGAGATCGAAAGCGCGATCGCCGAACTCGAAGCCTCGGCGGCTCGCTTCGACAAGGGCTGAGGCCGGCGCGTCCTGCGTCCGTTTCGAGCGTGTCTGCAAACGCCCCGGCTTTCAGCCGGGGCGTTTTGCGTTACCGTGCCGGCAGCGCCGTCTCGCTCCGTCTCTCTGCGGGATCGGTCGGAAAATCCGGCGGCACCCTTTGCCAAAGGCGCAAGGATAGTTTATATGTGAACTATCGGGTTGCCTCCATGTGGCCAACCCGCGACGCTAGGGAGGAACGCCATGCCGGTTTACAAGGCACCCGTCGAAGACACGCTGTTTCTGCTGAACGACGTTTTCGCCATCGAGCGCTACAACAACCTTCCGGGTTTCGCCGATGCCACGCCCGACGTGGTCGAGGCCGTGCTGGGCGAGGGAGCCAAGCTCTGCGAGGAGGTTCTCCAGCCGCTGAACCTTTCGGGCGACCAGGAGGGCTGCACCCGCCACGCGGATGGCCGCGTCGCCACGCCCAAGGGCTTCAAGGCGGCTCACGAGGCCTATGCTCAGGGCGGCTGGATCGGGCTGGCGATGGAGCCGGAGTATGGCGGCCAGGGCCTGCCCTACACGCTGGGCGCCGTCATGAACGAGTTCGCCTCCTCGGCGAACATGGCCTTCGCCATGTATCCCGGCCTGACCATGGGCGCGATCGCCGCGCTCAACGTCCACGGCTCGGACGAGCAGAAGCGCACCTATCTGCCCAAGATGATCGAGGGCGTGTGGTCGGGCACGATGAACCTGACCGAGCCGCATTGCGGCACCGATCTCGGGCTGATCAAGACCAAGGCCGTTCCCAATGGCGATGGCTCCTATTCTATCACCGGCACCAAGATCTTCATCTCGGCCGGCGAGCAGGACATCACCGAGAACATCATCCACCTCGTGCTGGCCCGCATCGAAGGCGCGCCGGCTGGCGTCAAGGGCATCTCGCTCTTCGTCGTGCCGCGCAATGCGATCGGCGCGGACGGCGCGGTGGGAGAGAACAACCACGTCTCCTGCGGCTCGATCGAGCACAAGATGGGCATTCACGCCAACGCCACCTGCGTCATGAACTATGACGGGGCGAAGGGCTGGCTCATCGGCACGGAGAACAAGGGCCTCAACGCCATGTTTGTGATGATGAACGAGGCGAGGCTCGGCGTCGCGATCCAGGGTCTGGCCCAGTCCGAGGTCGCCTATCAGAACGCTGTCGCCTACGCCAAGGACCGCATCCAGGGCCGCTCGCTGACCGGCGCGAAGAGCCCGGACAAGGCCGCCGATCCGATCATCGTCCACCCCGACGTGCGCCGCACGCTGATGTCGATCAAGGCCTTCAACGAGGCGGCCCGCGCCTTCGTGCTCTGGAACGCGCTGAAGTCGGACATCGCCCACCGCTCGGGCGACGAAGCCGAGCGCCAGGCCGCCGACGATCAGCTCGGCCTGATGACCCCGGTGCTGAAGGGCGTGCTGACCGATGTCGGCTTCGACAATGCGGTGAAGGCGCAGCAGATGTTCGGCGGCCATGGCTACATCGCCGAATGGGGCATGGAGCAGTTCGTGCGCGATGCCCGCATCGCCATGATCTACGAGGGGGCCAACGGCGTGCAGGCGATGGACCTCGTCGGCCGCAAGCTCGGCCGCGACGGCGGCCGCGCCATCATGGCCTTCTTCAACGAGGTCGGCGGCTTCATCAAGGAGAACGGCGAGGACGAGGTGCTGAAGCCTCTGCTGGCGCCGCTGGCCGCCTCGCTCGGCCATCTCCAGCAGGCGACGATGTGGTTCATGAACAACGCGCTCGCCAAGCCCGACAATGCCGGTGCCGGCGCGACCGACTACATGCACCTGCTCGGCCTCGTCTCGCTCGGTTACATGTGGGCCAAGATGGCCAGGGTCGCGCAAGACAAGCTCAAGGCCGGTGCCAATGGCGCGACCGAGCGCATGAACACCAAGTTGGTCACGGCCCGATTCTTCATGGAGCGCAGCCTGCCCGAGACGGCGGCGCATCTGGCGCGGATCACCAGCGGCGCGGATTCGACGATGGCGCTGAGCGCGGAGCAGTTCTGAGTCCTGCACGTCATTGCGAGCGCAGCGAAGCAATCCAGGGGACGTGGAGCACGCGGCTCTGGATTGCTTCGCTCCGCTCGCAATGACGGCTAGAGATCACGCTAAGAAAACGAGCCCGGGAGGCCCTGATGGCAGACGCATTCATCTACGACCATGTCCGCACGCCGCGCGGCAAGGGCAAGGCCGACGGCTCGCTGCACGAGGTCACCGCGATCGAGCTCGGCACGACGACGCTGCGCGCGCTCCGCGACCGCAACGACCTCGACACCAAGCTCGTCGAGGACGTCGTCTTCGGCTGCGTCGATCCGGTCGGCGAGGCTGGCGCCGACATCGCCCGCACGGTCGCCCTCAAGGCCGGCTACGGCAAGGAGGTCCCGGGCATCCAGATCAACCGCTTCTGCGCCTCGGGGCTGGATGCGGTGAACCTCGCTGCGGCGCAGGTGATGTCGGGCCAGAAGGAGATGGCGATCGGCGGCGGCGTCGAGAGCATGAGCCGCGTCGGCATGGGCGCGTCTGGCTTCGGCATCGCGGTCGACCCCTCCGTCGCCATCGACACGTACTTCATGCCCCAGGGCATCTCGGCCGACCTGATCGCGACGAAATACGGCTTCTCGCGCGATGATGTCGACGCCTATGCCGTGCGCTCGCACAAGCGCGCCCACGCCGCCTGGGAGGCCGGGCGCTTCAAGAACTCGGTGATCCCGGTCACCGACGTCAACGGCCTGACGATCCTTGCCCGCGACGAGACCATCCGGCCGGGCACCGACATGCAGGCACTCGCCGCGCTGAAGGCCTCCTTCGTCCAGATGGGCGAGATGGGCGGGTTCGACGCGGTCGCGACCGCGGCCCACCCGGATGTCGAGTTCGTCAACCACGTCCACCATGCCGGCAATTCCTCGGGCATCGTCGATGGTGCAGCCGCCGTTCTGGTCGGCTCGAAGAAGGCTGGCCGGGCGACTGGCCTGAAGCCGCGCGCCCGCATCCGCGCCTTCGCCACCGTCGGCTCCGATCTCGCGCTGATGCTGACCGGCCCGGTCGACGTCACCGAGCTCGTGCTGCGCAAGGCCGGCATGACCACCAGGGACATCGACCTGTTCGAGCTGAACGAGGCCTTCTCCTCGGTCGTGCTGCGCTTCCAGCAGGCCTTCGACATCGATGACGACATCCTGAACGTCAACGGCGGCGCCATCGCCAAGGGCCATCCGCTTGGCGCCACCGGCGCGATGATCTTGGGCACCGTGCTCGACGAGCTGGAGCGCACGGACAAGAACACCGCCCTGGTGACGCTCTGCGTCGCCGCCGGCATGGGCGTCGCCACCATCATCGAGCGGGTGTGAACCTCCCTCCCTTCCCCCTTGTGGGGAAGGGCCGGGGATGGGGGTGGTGCCGCCTGGTGAGCGATCGCCGAGCGGCGCGACCCCCACCCCTCTCCCCTCCCCCCAAGGGGGAGGGGAAGCGCCTCATTCAGAACGCTTCCCGCCAAGGACCCCGGAGGGACCACCCATGAACCTCACCAATTTCCGCTTCGAGACCGATTCCGACGGCATCGCCACCGCGACCTGGGACATGCCGGGCCGCTCGATGAACGTCATCACGCCCGAGCTGATGGCCGAGATCGACCAGATCATCGACACGGTCGCTTCGACCGAGGCGATCAAGGGCTGCGTCATCACCTCCGGCAAGGAGGCCTTCTCCGGAGGCGCCGACCTGACCATGCTGCAGGGCCTGCGCGACCTCTACATTCGCCTGACGAAGGAGAAGGGCGAGCCCGTCGCGATGCAGTCCTTCTTCGACGAGAGCCGCAAGCTTTCGCTGCTCTACCGCAAGCTCGAGACCTGCGGGAAACCCTTCGCCGCCGCCATCCACGGTGTCTGCCTCGGCGGCGCCTTCGAACTCGCGCTCGCCTGCCAGTACCGCGTCGTCTCGGACGATGCCGCGACCCGCGTCGGCCTGCCCGAGATCAAGGTCGGGCTGTTCCCCGGCGCCGGCGGCACCCAGCGTGTCGCCCGGCTGATGCAGACCGGCGACGCCCTGCAGATGATGTTCAAGGGCGAGCAGGTGAAGGCGCTGCCCGCGCGCAACACCGGCCTCGTCCATGCCGTCGTCCCGCGCGATCAGCTCGTGGCCAACGCCAAGGAGTGGCTCAGGGCCAACCCGACCGCGACCGCGCCCTGGGACCAGAAGGGCTTCAAGCTGCCCTCCAACAAGGTCCATTCGCCGGCCGGCATGCAGATCTGGCCGCCCGCCAATGCGATCTACCGCCGCGAGACCAACGACAACTACCCGGCCGCCCGCGCCATCCTCTCGGCGGTCTATGAGGGCCTGCAACTCCCGATCGATCTCGGGCTGAAGGTCGAGAGCCGCTACTTCGCCAAGATACTCAGGACGAAGGAGGCGGCCTCGATGATCCGCTCGCTCTTCGTCTCGATGCAGGAGCTGAACAAGGGCGCGCGCCGCCCGGCCGATGTGCCGCCCTCGAAGCTCAAGAAGGTCGGCGTCGTCGGCGCCGGCTTCATGGGCGCCGGCATTGCCTATGTCACCGCGCAGGCCGGCCTCGAGGTCGTGCTGGTCGACCGCGACCAGGAGGCCGCCGACAAGGGCAAGGCCTATTCGCACAAGCTGGTCTCCGACCAGATCATGAAGGGCCGCGCCAAGACCGCCGACCGCGACGCGCTGCTCGGGCGCATCACCGCCACCGCCGACTATGCGGCGCTGAAGGGTTGCGACCTCGTCGTCGAGGCCGTGTTCGAGGATCCCAAGGTCAAGGCCGAGGTGATCGCGAAGGTCGAGGCGGCGGTCGGCCCCAAGACCATCTTCGGTTCCAACACCTCAACGCTCCCGATCACCGGCCTCGCCACCACGAGCCAGCGGCCGCAGAACTTCATCGGCATCCATTTCTTCTCGCCGGTCGAGAAGATGCTGCTGGTCGAGGTCATCATGGCCAAGAAGACCGGCAAGAAGGCGCTCGCCATGGCGCTCGACTTCGTCCGCGCCATCAAGAAAACGCCGATCGTCGTCAACGACACGCGCGGCTTCTATGCCAACCGCTGCGTCGGCAACTATCTGCGCGAAGGCCATCTCATGCTGATGGAGGGCGTGCCGCCGGCCATGATCGAGCAGGCCGGCAAGCAGGCCGGCATGCCGGTCGGCCCGCTCTCGCTCAATGACGAGGTCGCTGTCGATCTCGCCTTCAAGGTGTTGAAGGCGACCAAGGCCCAGCTCGGCGAGGGCGCCGTCGATCCTGCGCAGGAGAAGCTGCTCTCCGACATGGTCGAGAAGCACGGCCGCCTCGGCCGCAAGAACAAGAAGGGCTTCTACGACTATCCGGAAGCCGGGCCCAAGCGCCTCTGGCCGGGGCTGGCCGATCTGGTCGGCAAGCGTCTGGCGCCGGAACAGGTCGACATGCAGGAGTTGCAGCACCGCCTGCTGGTGACGCAGGCGCTGGAGGCCGCGCGCACCTATGAGGAGGGCGTCGTCACCGACCCGCGCGAGGCCGATGTCGGCTCGATCATCGGCTTCGGCTTTGCTCCCTATTCGGGCGGCACGCTGTCCTTCATCGACAATATGGGCGCGGCCGCCTTCGTGAAGCTCTGCGAGGGTCTCGCCAAGAAGCATGGCGAGCGCTTCAAGCCCAACCGCCAGCTCAAGCGCATGGCCAAGACCGGCGAGAGCTATTACGGCGCAGCGGCGGCCAAAGCCGCCGCCTGAGGCGGCGGTCGTGATCCTGCCGATCCTCCGGTTCCCCGATCCGCGCCTGCGCGCGGTCGCGGAGCCGGTCGAGCGCTTCGACGCCGATCTGCGGCAGCTCGCCGCCGATCTGCTGGAGACGATGCGCGCCGCGCCCGGCGTCGGCATCACCGCGGCCCATGTCGGCGTGCCCCTGCGCCTCGTCGTGCTGGAGTTGACGCCCGGCGACGTCCGCACTTACGTCAATCCGCAGATCCTCTGGGCCTCGCCGGACACCGCCCGCGCCACCGAAGGCAGCGTCTCGATGCCCGGCGTCACAGAGGAGATCGAGCGGCCGGCGAAAGTCCGCGTGAGCTGGCGCGATCTCGACGGCGTTGCCCATGAAGAAGAGGCCGAAGGCTTCCTCGCGACCTGCCACCAGCACGAAATCGACCAGCTCGACGGCATGTTCTGGCTGCAACGCCTCTCGCGGCTCAAGCGCGAGCGGGTGGTGGCGCGGTACGGGAAGCGGGGGCGGGGCTGACCGATCTCCTAGCCAGGTTGTGCCATATCTGGTACAAGCCGCCTATGAAGGTCGTGACCTACTCCCATCTGCGCGCCAACCTCGCCAAGATCATGGATCAGGCGGCGGATGATCATGACCCGGTCATCGTCACCCGCGCCAACGGCAAGACGGCGGTGCTGCTCTCGCTCGAGGATTTCGGCTCCTATGAGGAGACGCGCTATCTGAATGCGAGCCCTGCGAACGCCAAACGCCTCGACAAGGCTATTGCAGAGGCGGAGCGCGGCGAGGGGCTCGTCGCCGTGGAGTTCGATGAGCAGGCCGGCGTTTTCCGACCCATCGCAGCCACCAGCCAGGCAGCCGAATAGCTGCCGATGGCCTTGACCGTTCATTTTCTCAAGGACGGCTGGGCCGACTATCAGGACTGGCAAGCCACCGATCGAAAGCTGCTGTCCAAACTGAATCGCCTGATCAACGAGACGGCGAGGACTCCGTTCACAGGAAGCGGCAAGCCCGAGCCGCTCAGGCATGACCGGTCAGGCTGGTGGTCTCGTCGCATCACCGACGAGCACCGTCTGGTTTATCGCGTCATCGAGGACCGGCTCGAAATCGCGCAGTGCCGCTATCACTATTGACCGCAAGGGCCTCGCCACCGGAAAGGGACGAGGCCGATTGGTTCAGTTGGCGACCGCCCTTATCACCCGGCGCGTCTTCTCGACGATCTCGCCGATCTGGTCTTCGGTCACGATCAGCGGCGGGGTGAGCGCGATCGTGTCGCCGGTGATGCGGATCATCAGGCCCTCCTCGTGGAAGGCGTGCTCCATCGCCGCATAGCCGCGCTTGCCGACGCCCTCGGGGCGCGAGGCCAGGTCGATGCCGGCGACGAGCCCGAGCGTGCGGATGTCGAGCACGTTGGGCTCTTCCTTGAGCTCCATCACCGCATCGGCCCAGAGCGGCTCCAGCGACTTCGCCCGCTCGAACAGCCCTTCGTCGCGATAGACATCGAGCGTCGCCAGCGCGGCGGCGGCCGCCAGCGGGTGGCCCGAATAGGTGTAGCCGTGGAACAGCTCGATCGCATTGTCGGGGCCGTTCATGAAGGCGTCGAAGATCGGCTTGCGCACGATCACGCCGCCCATCGGCACGGTGCCCGAGGTCACGCCCTTGGCGAAGGTGATCATGTCGGGGATGACGCCGTAGCGCTCGGCCGCAAAGGCGAAGCCGAGCCGCCCGAAACCGGAGATGACCTCGTCGAAGATCAGCAGGATGCCGTGCTTCGTGCAGATCTCGCGCAGGCGCTGGAGATAGCCCTTGGGCGGCGGCAGCACGCCGGTCGAGCCCGCCATCGGTTCCACCATCACCGCCGCGATGGTCGAGGCGTCGTGCAGGGTGACGATCCGCTCCAGCTCGTCGGCGAAATGCGCGCCATAGTCCGGCTCGCCCTTGGTGAAGCGCTGCTTCTCGCGGTCATAGGTCGCGGGCATGTGATCGGAGCCCGCCAGCAGCGAGCCGAAGAACTTGCGGTTGGAGACGATGCCGCCGACCGAGATGCCGCCGAAGCCGACGCCGTGATAGCCGCGCTCGCGCCCGATCAGCCGGGTCTTCGAACCCTTGCCGGTCACGTTCCAGTAGGCGATCGCGATCTTGAGCGCCGTATCGGCGGCTTCCGAGCCAGAGCCGGCGAAGAAGACATGGTCGAGATCGCCCGGCGCCAGCGCCGCGATGCGGGCTGCGGCCGCGAAGACCTTCGGATGGCCGAACTGGAAATTCGGGGCGAAATCGAGCTCCTCGGCCTGGGCCTGGATCGCCTCGATAATCGGCCGGCGCTTGTGCCCGGCGTTGCAGCACCACAGGCCCGCCGTGCCGTCCATCACCGGCTTGCCCTCGGGAGTGTAGTAGTACATCCCCTCGGCCCGCGCGATCATCCGCGGGTTCTTCTTGAAAGCGCGGTTGGCCGTGAACGGCATCCAGAACGCATCGAGATCGTTGGGGGTCGCGATCGGGGAGGTGGCTGCGGTCATCGGGCGATCCTGTGATTCATTATCCCTCAACCTAACAGCACGATCCGGGCTGTAAATTGCGGTCAGGACACGGCATCCCTGCGCCGCCGGGAGAGCGGCGGCGTATCGCGCGGCGTGAGGTGACGTGTCGTCGCTTTTGCATTAAGCGGAAAAAAGGGGTGTAAACTGAACCGGACCCCGATGAGCGATTTCGATATTGGAGCAGAACGGCTGAACGGCGAGCCTGCCGCGGTGATCCGAGCGGCGCTCGCGCGCGTTCTCGCGTCCGATGCCTTTCGCGCCGCACCGCAACTTTCGGCATTTCTGGCGTTCATCGTGGAGCGGGCCGTCGCCGGGCGGGCTGCGGAACTGAAGGGCTATACGATCGCCGTCGAGGCGTTCGGCCGCTCCGCCGACTTCGATCCGCAGTCCGATCCGATCGTGCGCGTCGAGGCCGGCCGCCTGCGAAGGGCGCTGGCTCAATACTATGCGGGCGAGGGCATCGCCGATCCGGTGCGCATGACGATTCCGGTCGGGGCCTATGTTCCGGCTTTCGAGCAACTCGATATGCGCGCGGCCGACGCATCCGGCTGGCACAGCAAGGCTTCGGAGGTTCCCGCGGAGCCGCCCCACGAGGCGGCGGACGGGCATTCGTCTTCCGCCGTCATCGCCGAACCGGTCGTCGAGCGACGGATCTCTCGGCGCTGGCCGATCCTGGCCGGCCTCGCCCTCTGCATCGCATTGCTCCCGCTGGCGGCCTGGTATGGCGGGTTGTTCCAGCGCCAGACGGGCATGGGGATGGGCGTTGGCGTGGGCGTGGCGGCCCTGCCGGCATCGGGGTCTGCGGCGGCCGGCGACGCCACCGTGCCGGATGCCCGGCCGCTCGAGCCGACGGTCGTCGCCCTCGCGATTCCAGAATATCCGGACGATCCGAAGCTCGCATTTCTGGCGCGCCGGTTTTCCAATTTTCTCGTCGATGCGCTCTCCCGCTTCGACGACCTTGTGACCGTCAAGATGCCGTCAGCCGGCCAGGCGCTGCCCACCGAGGCGGACTATGTCTTCGAGATGAGCGGGCAGGTGATCGAAGGGACGATGGAAAGCTTCGGCCGGCTGCGGTCCGTCCGCGACGGCCGCATCGTCTGGTCGGCGTCGTCGACGCGACCCCTGCGGTCGGAAGACCCCGAACTGGCGATAGTCGCGCGCCGGCTGGCGACCCGGCTGGCCGAGCCGTTCGGCATCATTCACGCCGACATTCGCCAAAATCCCGGTCCGGGGCCGATGCCGTGCATCTACAGGGCCATCGATTTCCGGCGCATGATGGCGCAGGCGGACCATCTCGCGGCCCGCACCTGTCTCCTGGCCCTGATCCGGCGCGATCCGACATTCTATCCGGCATGGGCGCAGCTCAGCTTCCTGAGCCTGTTCGAATACAATTTCGGCTTCAACGCCCTGCCGGAACCGCCACTCGAGCGCGCCTTGTCGGAGGCGCTGACCGCCGTCCGGCTGGCGCCGTCGAGCGCGCGCGCCCAGCAGGTGCTGATGATCGCACTTTTTGCACGCGGCGCCACCGAGGAGGCGCTCAAGGCCGGGCGGCAGGCCATGGCGCGCAACCCCAACGACTCGGACGTCATCGCCACGCTTGGCGCGCGCTACATCCAGCTCAACCGGCCCGCCGAAGGGCTGCCGCTGGTGGAAAAGGCGATCGAGGTCAGCATCGGGCGTCCGCCTTCCTATGACTTCTTCGCGATGCTGGGTGCCCATCTGCTCGGAGCGCGCAAGCTGGCGCGCGGTTACGGCGAGTTTCTGGGCGTCAGTTCGCATCCCTATGCGCTGCTGGGGCGCGCTTTGATGGCGGCCGACAAGGGCGCGGCCGACGACAAGGCTGAGGCTCTGGCCGGGCTGCGCGTGCATCACCCGGCTTTCGCAGCCGATCCACGCCTCTGGCTGCAGCGCCGCGGCTTCGGCAATGCGGTCATTGATCGGATGCTCTCCGATCTCGCCCTGGCCGGTCACTGAGCGAAACCGGTACGGGCCGGGGCGCCGGGGCGCCCGCCGCTCGCTTGTGCCGACGTCTGCGGGTAATCTTGCGCGAGTGGTGTGATTCGCTGCCCCCCTCCCGACCAACCCCTCGCGCGATCGCTGCCTTGGCCCCACTTCCACGCAATGCCCTGCACCCTCTCGCCAGCGCCGTGACCGGGCTGTCGGCGGGCGCGGTTATGACGCTTCTGCTGCCGATGCCCCTGGGTGCGGCGCTGGGTCTGCTTGTGGCGGGTGGCGGGTGGCTCGGTTCGGCGTGGCTGTCGGAACGGCGCGCCTTGGCCCAGCGTGAGCAGGTCCTGGCCGCCGTGGGCGAGGTCAAGGTCCGCCTGGCGACGAACGCGATCCGGCTCGACGCTCTCTCCAAGCGGGTCGAGCAGCTGCCGATGCGCGATGCCGACGCCGCGCCGGCGCGGGCCGCGATCAATGAATTGACCGCCGAGGTGGGCCTGTTGGGCGACCTGATCCATCAGGTGGCGACCACGCTGGCCGACCATGACGCCGCGCTGTCGGCGGTCCAGGCGCGCCCCGTTGCCGCCGTCGAGGCTGAGCCCAAGCCCGCGCCCGTCGTGGTCATCGATCCCGAGGCCGCGCGACAGGAGCGCCTGCGCGTTCTGGCTGCCGAGCGCGCCGAGGCGGCGCGCGAGGCCGAGGAGCGGGCGGCCTCCGAGCGGGCGAGCGTGATCAGCGCTGCGCTCTCGGAGGGCAAGGTCGAGGTTCATCTGCAGCCCATCGTGCAGTTGCCGCAGCGTCGCACCCGCGGCTATGAGGCGCTGGTTCGGCTGCGGCTGGACGAAAACACGCTGCTGCTGCCGCATGAATTCGTCTCGGTCATCGAGGAGCGCGGCTTCGGCCCGACGCTCGATGCGCTCGTGCTGACGCGGGCGCTCGCCATCGCCCGCCATCTCGGCTCGAAGCCGGGCACGCTGTTCGTCTCCTGCAATTTCAGCACGGCGACCTGGAGTTCCTCCAAGGCGCTGGCGACATTGTCGCGCATCCTCGACAAATACCGCGAGCACACCGGGCATCTGGTCGTCGAGATGCCGCAGAGCGTCTTCCGGGGGCTCGATCCGACGAGTCTTGGCCTGCTCGGGGCGATGTCGGCCAATGGCGTGCGCTTCGCGCTCGACCAGCTCGTCGATCTCCGGCTCGATCCCGTCTCGCTGTTCGATCGGGGCGTCCGCTTCGTCAAGGCGCCGGCGGCGTTGTTGATGGCGCATGCCGACGGCGACAGCGCCGACATTGCGGCCGGTGATCTGTCGGCACTGCTGGCGCGCGCCTCGGTGGTGCTGATCGCCGACGAGGTCGGGGATGATCCGACGGTTGCGGATATGATCGAGCTTGGCGTCTCGATGGGGCAAGGGTTGGTCTTCTCGCCGCCACGTCCGGTCAAGCCCGACGTCTTTGCCGAGCCGGCCGAGCCGGCCCCCGCTGCGGCTCCGGCCGAACCGCCCGCGCCGCCCGTGCCTGCGACGCGGAGCGCCGAAGTCGTCGATTATCCCGCTCCCGCGCTGGCTCCGGCGCAGGAGGCTCCTCCCGAGCGGCAGTCTTTCCGCTCCGTCCTGCGCCGCGCCAGCGCCTGACCGGCATCAGCCAAGACCCGTTTTCGGTGCCCGACCCGCACCCGCGGTCTTGGCAAGGGGAGTTGCGCGTCGCTGCAGGTGCGGGAAGGCCGGCGATGCTGTAAGGCGACGGCACTCAGCCAGAGGGAGCCAGCCACCGTGTCGCCATCCGAGATCACCGTCACCGCGCCCCTGCCAGGCTTTTCCGACATCGCGGACCGTTTCGATCTGTGCCTGTGCGATGTCTGGGGCGTCGTTCATAATGGCGTCGCCGCGTTTGGCGAGGCCGTCGCGGCGCTGGTGGCCATGCGCGAGCGCGGCATCACCGTCATTCTCGTCACCAATGCGCCGCGCCCGGCCGCGTTGATCGCGCAGCAACTCGATGGGTTTTCCGTGCCGCGCGCCGCCTGGGACGCGATCGTCACCTCGGGCGATGTCTGCCGCGCCCTGATCCAGGCCCGGGCGGGCCGGCCGATGTTCCGGCTGGGGCCCGACCGCGATCTCCCGCTGGTGGCGGGGCTCGATGCGCCTGAGGTCGAGCCCGGCCAGGCGGAGTATGTCCTCTGCACCGGCCTCCTCGACGATGAGACCGAGACGGCCGCGAGCTACGCGGCGCTGCTCGCCGGCTTTGCCGAGCGCGGGCTCGAGATGATCTGCGCCAATCCCGATCTGGTCGTCGAACGCGGCGGGCGCATCGTGCCCTGCGCCGGGTCGGTGGCGCTCGCCTATGAGGAGATCGGCGGCAAGGTGATCTATGCCGGCAAGCCGCATGCGCCGATCTATGAGGCGGCGCTCGCCCTCGCGCAGACGCAGCGCGGCGCCGCCATCGCGCGGCATCGGATCTGCGCCATCGGTGACGCGATCCGCACCGACATCGCCGGCGCGGACGCATTCGGCGCCACCGGCGTCATGGTGCTGGCGGGCATCCATGCCCAGGATTTGATGGAAGCGTCATGGGACGAGCGCCATGGCTGGCTCGGGCGGCAGAGCCATCGTCCCGCCTATGCCATGCCCCATCTGGTCTGGTGAGCGGCCTCGCACACGCGCGCCGACGCCATCAACCGGTGCAGACGGATTCGATCTTCGAGCGCAGCGTCTGCGCGTTGAACGGCTTGACGATATAATTGTTCACGCCCGCCTTTTTGGCGGCGATGACGTTCTCGGTGCGGGATTCGGCCGTCACCATGATGAAGGGGGTCGCCGACAGCGACTCCTCCTCGCGTACTCGCTGCAGCAGTTCGAAGCCCGTCATCGGCTCCATGTTCCAGTCGGAGATCACCAGGCCGTAGCGCTTGTCACGCATCTTGGCGATCGCGGCCTGACCGTCCGACGCATCGTCGACATTCTCGAAGCCCAACTGCTTCAACAGGTTGCGGATGATCCGAACCATTGTCTGGTAGTCATCGACCACCAGAATCGGCATGGACGGGTCGAGAGCCATTGGCGTGCTCCAATCAAGCGGTGAAGACGCGGGCCATGCCGTGTCGTGCCGCTTCAAAGGGCGGCCGCAGTCGTTGGTTCCAAGGGTTAGCGCGCCGGCGTTTCAAAGCCGTTAATTCATTGCCGTACTAACGGAAGGGAAGTTGCGCTTTGTATCAGGCACCAAAGTCCAATGGCCGGCCTGACGCTGCTGTGGCAGGTTCCCGACATGCCCGTTCCGCGATCGGCATGCGGCCCCGTTTCGTCTCCCGAGCCCGAAGCAACCAGCCCCGATGAGCAGCGCCCTCTACACCGTCCATGCCTTCGAGGATCTGGCCGTCGGCCAGAGCGCGAGCCTCATGCGCACGGTGATGGAGCGTGACGTCTCCCTCTTCGCCGATCTGTCGGGCGACGCCAATCCGATCCACCTTTGCGATCGCTACGCCGCCAACACCAAGTTCGGCCAGCGCATTGCCCATGGCATGCTGACCGCGAGCCTGGTGTCGGCGCTGCTGGGCACGCGGCTGCCGGGGCCCGGCGCGGTCTATCTGTCGCAGACGCTGACCTTCCTCGCCCCGGTGAAGATCGGCGATGTCGTCATGGCGCGCGTCGAGGTCGTCGAACTCGTGGCCGAACGCCGCCGCGCCCGCCTGTTCTGCGAATGTCTGATCGATGGCAAGGCGGTCCTGGAAGGCGAGGCCTGGGTGGCCCTGCCGCCGCCGCGTCCCGGCGATCGCAAGGCGGATTGACGCCGTCGGCTTGACGGGCCGCCGCCTCTGGCCAATGACGGGCCGGCCCGGCGAGCCCTGGGCGCCCGGATGCCCCGACCGATGACCTCTGCCGCCGATCTCGCCACCAGCTTCGTGCTCGATCTCGACAAGCCCGCGCCCGCCGCCCTGCGCGGTGCGGTCATCGCGCTCGGCAATTTCGACGGCGTCCATCGCGGCCATGCCGAACTCGCCCGCGAGGCCATCGAGCTCGGCGAGCAGCTGGGGCGCCGGCCCGCCGCGCTGACCTTCGAGCCGCACCCGCGCAGTGTCTTCCGGCCCGAGGAGCCGGTCTTCCGCCTGACGCCGCCGGCGGTGAAAACCGAACTGCTCGGACAACTCGGCCTGCCGCTGACCTTCGTGCTCCCCTTCAACCGCGACGTCGCCGCGATCCGGGCCGAGGCCTTCGTCGACGATCTCCTGCTCGGCCGGCTCGGCGCGGCGGGGCTCGTCTGCGGTTACGATTTCCATTTCGGCCAGGGCCGGACCGGCTCGCCCGAGATGCTGCAGGCGCGCTGCGCGGGCCAAGGCGTGCCCGTCGTCATCGTGCCTCCTTTCGCCTGGGACGGCGAGGCGGTGTCCTCGTCGCTGATCCGCAACGCGCTCGAGCAGGGCGACGTCGCCCGCGCCGCGGATTATCTCGGCCGGCCCTGGTTCGTGCGCGGCGTCGTGGCGCATGGCGACAAGCGCGGCCGCGAACTCGGCTACCCCACCGCCAACATGCATCTCGCGCGCGACTGCAAGCTGAAACACGGCATCTACGCCGTCCGCATGAAGATCGACGGTATCTGGCATGACGGCGTCGCGAGCTTCGGCCGCCGCCCGACCTTCGACGACGGCGCGCCGCGTCTGGAAACCTTCGTCTTCGATTTCGCTGGGGATCTCTATGGCAGCCAGGTCGATGTCGCCTTCGTCTCCTGGCTGCGCGGCGAGGCGAAGTTCGACTCGCTGGAGGCCCTGATCACCCAGATGGACGCCGACAGCCTGCGCGCCCGCGAGATCCTGGGCAAGACGCCGCCCTTCCTTCCGTAAGGGGGCTTTGCCGGAGCGCAACGACCATCCAACACGCCGCCATCCTGGGCGCCCGCAGGGCGGCCCGGGATCCATCGCAGGGCATTGTCGCGCCCGAGATGGATCCCGGCGCTCCGCTTCGATTCGGCCAGGATGACGAAGAGGTTCCTGCGCCAACCATTTTGATCTAGAAGCCGGTCATGAGCATATTCCGCGATAGGCCCCTCATTCCGCTCCGGCGAATTACGGGCCCGGCTGCCGCCCCGCGCTAGGCGCGGGCGCTCGCGCAAGCCGGGTGACCGTCGCTTTTCTATTCAGTTTCACCGCGGACAGCGCCACGCCAAACGATGATGGCAGGCCAGCCCGCCTTGCCCGAGCCGGACCATGACCGACAAGACCGACGCGACCGACTATTCCCAGACTTTGTTCCTGCCCCAGACCGAGTTCCCGATGCGGGCCGGCCTGCCGCAGCGCGAGCCGGAATTGCTCGCCCGCTGGGCCAGGATGGACCTCTACCGCAAGCTGCGCGAGGCCGGCAAAGGCCGCGACCGCTTCGTGCTGCATGACGGCCCGCCCTACGCCAACGGCAACATCCATATCGGCCATGCGCTCAACAAGGTCCTGAAGGACCTCGTCACGCGCTCGCAGCAGATGCTGGGCTTCGATTCCAACTACGTCCCGGGCTGGGACTGCCACGGCCTGCCGATCGAGTGGAAGATCGAGGAGCAGT
Source organism: Allobosea sp. (assembly GCF_030695125.1). GTDB lineage: Bacteria > Pseudomonadota > Alphaproteobacteria > Rhizobiales > Beijerinckiaceae > Allobosea. Next base: position 215,990 of record NZ_JAUYTP010000008.1, read on the forward strand.
ACCGCGCCAAGGGGCTGAACAAGGACGACGTCGACGTCGTCGAGTTCCGCAAGGAATGCCGTACCTTCGCCGAGCACTGGGTCTCGGTCCAGCGCGAGGAGTTCAAGCGGCTCGGCGTCGAGGGCGACTGGGACGATCCCTACCTGACCATGGCCTACCCGGCCGAGGCGCAGATTGCCCGCGAGATCATGAAATTCGCCGAGACCGGCCAGCTCTATCGCGGCTCCAAGCCGGTGATGTGGTCGGTCGTCGAGAAGACCGCCTTAGCCGAGGCCGAGGTCGAGTATGAGGAGCACACCAGCGACACGGTGTTCGTGGCGTTTCCGTTGGTTGAACGACTTGTCGAAGGGAAGAAGCTCCCGCTGAGCGATCGCACGCTTGGCACCAAAATCGTTATCTGGACGACGACTCCTTGGACGATCCCGGGGAACCGTGCGATCTCGTTTTCATCGAAATTGCTATATGTCCAGATCGAGGTGACAGACGCCCCAGAGGGAAATTGGGCGAAGGTTGGCGATCGCTACATCGTAGCGTCCAGTCTCGTCGAATCATTCGCAAAAGCGGCCAAGATCGCTGCTTGGAAAAACGTTGGTGGCGACGCCAGTACCGGCCTTGATGGACTCGTTGCCGCCCACCCCCTGCGCGGCCACGGCTACGACTTCGACGTGCCCCTGCTCGATGGCGACCATGTCACCGACGATGCCGGCACCGGCTTCGTCCACACCGCGCCCGGCCATGGCCGCGAGGACTTCGACGTCTGGATGAGCAATGGCCGCCAACTGGCCGAGCGCGGCATCGAGACCCGCATCCCCTACACCGTCGACGCCGATGGCCGCTTCACCAAGGACGCGCCGGGCTTCGAGGGCGCGCAGGTCATCACGGACAAGGGCGAGAAGGGCAACGCCAACGAGGTCGTCATCAAGGCGCTCGCGGCGTCGGGCAATCTCGTCGCGCGCGGCCGGCTCAAGCACCAGTATCCGCATAGCTGGCGCTCGAAGAAGCCGGTGATCTTCCGCAACACGCCGCAATGGTTCATCGCCATGGACAAGGCGGTCGATACGCTCGGCAACCGCACCCTGCGCGAGGTCGCGCTCGGCGCGATCAAGGACACCCAATGGGTCCCTGCCGCCGGCGAGAACCGCATCAACGGCATGATCGCCAACCGCCCCGACTGGGTGGTTTCGCGCCAGCGCGCCTGGGGCGTGCCGATCACCGTCTTCGTCGAGAAGGAGAGCAAGGAGATCCTGGTCGATGCGAAGGTGAACGCCGCCATCGCCGAGGCCTTCGAGCTCGAGGGCGCCGATGCCTGGTTCACCGACACCGACGGCGCTCGCTTCCTGAAGCCCTTCGGCTACGACCCGGCGCATTACGAGCGCGTCACCGACGTGCTCGACGTCTGGTTCGATTCAGGCTCGACCCATGCCTTCACCCTGGAGAAGCGCGCCGATCTGCGCGCGCGTCGTCGCGGTGACGGCGGCAATGACCGGGTGATGTATCTCGAAGGCTCGGACCAGCATCGCGGCTGGTTCCACTCTTCGCTGCTCGAAAGCTGCGGCACGCGCGGGCGCGCTCCTTACGACATCGTGCTGACGCACGGCTTCTGCCTCGACGAGAAGGGCGAGAAGATGTCGAAGTCCAAGGGCAACGTCACCGCCCCGCAGGACATCATCAAGGATTCAGGCGCCGACATCCTGCGCCTCTGGGTCGCTGCGGCGGACTATTCCGACGATCTGCGCATCGGCAAGGAGATCCTCAAGACCTTCGTCGAGACCTATCGCAAGCTGCGCAACACGATGCGCTGGATGCTCGGCACGCTCGCCCATTTCAGCGAGGACACCCGCGTCTCCGAAATCCAGACCATGCCCGAGCTGGAGCGGCTGATGCTGCATCGGCTCGCCGAGATCGGCCCGCAGGTCGAGGAGGCCTATCGCACCTACGACTACAAGAAGGTCGTGACGCTGCTCTCGCAGTTCATGAACACCGAACTCTCGGCCTTCTATTTCGACGTCCGCAAGGACGCGCTCTATTGCGACCCGCTGTCGAGCCATGTCCGCAAGAGCGCGCTCACCGTCGTCGACCATCTCTTCCGCTGCCTGACGACCTGGCTCGCGCCGATCCTGGTGTTCACCGCCGAGGAAGCCTGGCTGGAGCGTTATCCGGAGCAGAAGACGTTGGACGGCTCGGTCCATCTCGAACTCTTCGCGCAGGCCCCGGCCGCCTGGCTCGATTCCGAGCTGGCCGAGCGCTGGAGCAAGATCCGTAGGGTTCGCCGCGTCGTCACCGGCGCGCTCGAGCTGGAGCGCGCGGCCAAGCGGCTGGGTTCCTCGCTGGAAGCCGCCCCGCAGGTCTTCGTCTCCGATCCGGACCTTCTCGCCGCGCTGTCGGGGGCCGATCTCGCCGAGATCAGCATCACCTCCGCCATCCGCGTCGAGAACGGGGAAGGGCCGGCCGAGGCCGTCCGCCTGCCCGACGTTCCCGGCGTCGCGGTCGTCCCGCACCGTGCCGACGGCGTCAAATGCGCCCGCTCCTGGAAGTATTTCGACCCCGCGACGGCCGATGCCGCCTATCCGACGGTGACGCCGCGCGATGCCAAGGCGCTGCGCGAACTCGGCCGGGGGGCGGCATGACCTCCGCCCGCCGCCTCGGTCTCGCGGTCGTCCTGGTCGTCTTCCTCGCCGATCAGGCGCTCAAGCTCTGGCTGCTCTTCGGCCTGCGTCTGGCCGAGACCGGGCCGTTTGCCGTGACGCCGTTCATGAACATCGTGCTCGCCTGGAACCGCGGCATTTCCTACGGCCTGTTCCAGCAGCACAGCGACATCGGCCGCTGGGGCCTCGTGGTCATCTCGATCGTCGCCGCGATCTGGCTGGGGCGCTGGATGTGGCGCGAGGAGCGGCCCTTGACCGTGATCGGCCTGGCCCTGATCGTCGGTGGTGCGCTCGGCAATGGGCTGGATCGCGCCGTCTATGGCGCCGTCGTCGACTTCGTCCATCTGCATTGGGGCAGCTTCAGCTGGTACATCTTTAACATTGCCGATGCGGCCATCGTTGTCGGGGTGGTCGCGCTGCTGTATGAGTCCTTCCGCCCGGGCGCGGAAACGCCGGCATAAGGTCGGCTTTGCCATCGTTTTGCCGTTCGTCTGAGGTTATACGGGGAAGCGATATCCCCGAGGGAGATTTGACATGGCTCACCGCATCCGCGTGACGCATCTGCTGCTGGCCGGAGGCCTCGTGCTTGCGGCCCAGCCCGCGCTGGCTCAGGAGGGCATGCTCTTCAAGAACCTCATGGAAGGCGTCATCGGCGGCCGCCCGGGCGACGACATCGAATACCGTCAGCGCCCGCCGCTGGTCGTGCCGCCGAACTCGACCCTGCCGCGTCCGCAGGCGCCGGCGAGCAGCCGCAACGCCGCCTGGCCCAACGATCCCGACGTGGCCGCCCGCCGTGCGGAAGCCGCGGGCGCGCGCGTTCCGGTGTCGAACCCCAACTGGCGCAACAATCCGATTCTCAGCCAGCAAGAGCTGCGCCGCGGCCGCACGACCCGCGATGCGGGCCGGCCCGAGGTCGCCGAGGATCACAACAACTACAACAACCAGATCGCGCCGATCCGCGTCGGCCGCGAACTCGCCAGCCGCCAGAACCAGACCGCGCTCGACCAGTTGACCTATGGCTCCGAGCCGCCACGTCGGACGCTGGCGGAGCCGCCGGTCGGTTATCGCCTGCCCGCCGGCACGGCGCCGGTCGGCCCCGGTCAGGGCGGCCCTGTCGAGGATCGGCAGGCGGTCGGCCAGCGCGAATTCCTGACCGGTCAGATCCCGATGCAGTGACGGTCGATGCCGGAGTCGTGACCGCCTGGCGGTCCGGCTCCGTCCATCCTGTGAGGGGCGGCTCTGGCGTTTGGCGCCCGGCCGCCTTATTTCGTTCGAGGGACATCGGGCGAGCGTCCTTCGCTTGCGCCGCCCTTCCCGGAAAGCATCCGACCGGCGCGTCGCCGCGACCCTGCACATCATTGGAGACGGCCTCAGGTGAACATGCATTCGCAGCCGAGCCACGCCGCGCAGCCCCCGGCCTCTCAACCGGTCGAGTCCTTCCGCCTCGCCAACGGCATGGACGTGGTGGTGATCGCCGACCGGCGCGCCCCGGTCGTCACGCATATGGTCTGGTATCGCAACGGCTCGGCCGATGATCCGGCGGGCAAGTCCGGCATCGCGCATTTCCTCGAGCATCTGATGTTCAAGGGCACGGCCAAATGGCCGGCCGGCGAGTTCTCCAAGATCGTCGCCGGCTTCGGCGGGCAGGAAAACGCCTTCACCTCCTTCGACTACACCGCCTATTTCCAGCGCGTGCCGAAGGAGCATCTGCGCGCGATGATGGATTACGAGGCCGACCGGATGACGGGCCTCGCCTTCGACGAGAGCGTCGTGGGCCCCGAGCGCGACGTCGTGCTCGAAGAGCGCAAGATGCGCGTCGATTCCGACCCCGCCGCCCAGCTCGGCGAGGAGTTCTCCTCCGCGCTCTTCGTGCATCACCCCTATGGCACGCCGATCATCGGCTGGGAGCACGAGATCGAGGAGCTCAACCGCGACGACGCCTTCGCCTATTACCAGCGCTTCTACACGCCGGAGAACGCCATCCTCGTCGTCGCCGGCGACACCGATGCGCAGACCGTGCGCAGCCTCGCCGAGGCGACTTATGGCGCCATTCCCGCGCGCGGGGAGACGCCGCTGCGCAAGCGCCCCGCCGAGCCCGATCCGCGTGCCGCGCGCCGGGTGTCGCTGAGCGATCCGCGCGTGCGCCAGCCCTCGCTGCGCCGCGGCTGGCTGACGCCGACCTATCTGTCGGGCGAGGCCGGCGAGGTCTTCGCGCTTGAGATCGCAGCCGAGATCCTCGGCGGCGGCACCACCTCGCGGCTCTACCGCAAGCTCTGCGTCGAGCAGGAACTGGCCGCGGGCGCCAGCGCCTATTTCATGGGCTCGATGGTCGATCGCGCCGCCTTCCAGGTCTCCGTCAGCCCGCGCCCCGGCGTCGAGATGGCGGCGCTCGAAGCGGGGCTCGATGCGGCGCTCGCCGCCTTCCTGGCCGACGGTCCCAGCGAACTCGAACTCGCCCGCGCCCGCACCCGCCTCGTCGCCGAGACGATCTTCGCCCGCGACAGCCAGTCCTCGCTGGCGCGCATCTTCGGGGCGTCGCTGGCCGTCGGCGAAACCGTCGAGGACGTGCTGGCCTGGCCGGCGCGGATCGAGGCGGTGCCGCGTGAGGCCGTCGTCGAGGCCGCCCGCCGCTATCTGCGCCCCGATCGCTGCGTCACCGGCCTGCTCCTGCCCGTGGCCTGAGCCGGCCGCATCCTTTTCTCGACAGGGCAGGGCGCCCTTCCGCCAACGGATTGCCGCCCGCCGTCAGGACATGACATGAACGCTCCCGTCCCCGTCGCCGCCACCAGCCTGGCCGGTCCCTCGGTCGCCATCCAGAAGGTGCGCTCGGCGCTGGGCGTCGAAGCCTGGCTGGTCGAGGAGCACAGCCTGCCGCTGATCGCGGTCGATTTCGCCTTCGACGGCGGCGCGACGCGCGACCCCGACAACGCCGCCGGCAGCGCCTATCTGATCTCCGGCCTGCTCGACGAGGGCGCAGGCGATCTCGACGCCGAGGCCTTCCACGGCAAGCTCGCCGACCATGCGATCAGCCTGGGCTTCGACGCCCGCCGCGACGATTTCCACGGCCATCTCCAGACGCTCTCGAGCCATCGCGACACGGCCTTCGATCTGCTGTCGCTCGCCGTCAACGCGCCGCGTTTCGATGCCGACGCCGTCGAGCGGGTGAAGGGGCAGGTCATTTCTGGGCTGCAGCGCCAGGCGCAGAACCCCGAGACGCTCTGCCGCAACGCGCTCTATGCGGCAGCCTTCGCCGGCCACCCCTATGCCCGCCCGGAAAAGGGCGATGTCGACAGCGTCTCGCGGCTGGAGGCCGACGCGCTGAAGGGGCTCTCCCGCAACCTGCTCGCCCGCGCCGGGCTGAAGATCGTCGTCGTCGGCGACATCACGGCGCAGGAACTCTCCCGCCGGCTCGACCAGATCTTCGGTGCGCTGCCGGAAGGGCTTCCGCGCGCCCTGCCGCGCGAGCCTCTGCCGATCCAGGGGCTGGGCCAGACCCACACCATCGATCTCGATGTGCCGCAGACCGTGCTGCGCTTCGTCGGCCCCGGCCTGATGCGGCACGATCCCGATTTCATCGCCGGCAGCGTGCTGAACCACATCCTCGGCGGTTCGGCCTTCACCTCGCGGCTGTTCATGGAGGTCCGCGAGAAGCGCGGCCTCGCCTATGGCGTCTCGTCGAGCCTGATGCCGCTGCGCGAGAGCGCCATGCTGGTCGGCGGCACTGCCACCAAGAACGAGCGCGCCGCCGAATCGATGAGCGTCATCCGCGAGGAGATGGCCAAGCTGGCCGATGAGGGGCCGAGCGAGCACGAGGTCGCCGAGGCCAAGCGCTACATCATCGGCTCCTACCCGCTGCGCTTCGACACCTCGCCCAAGATCGCCTCGGAACTGCTGGGTCTGGCGACCAACGGCTTCGAGCCGGAGTTCCTCGCCGAGCGCAACCGGCTCTTCGACGCCGTGACGCTGGCCGACGTCAAGCGCGTGGCGGAACGCCTCTTCGGCGACCCGCGCCTGCTCGTTCAGGCGGTGGGCCGGCCGGTCGGGCTGGTGTGATCTCACGGTCGATCACATCTGCCACGATCCCGGCAAGCAGCCGGTTTCTCGTTGTCCGCTTGCGTCTCGCGCCGGCTTTCGGGCCGGCCATGCCTGCGGTTCAGCTCATGAAGTTCTCCCAGATGAAGTCGCCGATCTTGTCGCCGGCATAGGCATCCAGCATGTCGCTCCACTCGACGAAAACGTTTAGCGGCGTTTTCCGCATGCGACCGACAAGTGCATTCAGCTTGCTCGCATCCAGTTCCCTCTTCTGGAACGAAATGAAGATTGTCTCGCCGATGGTCACGAGGGAATCGATGCCAGTCTTGCCGGCCCCAATCGGGTTCACCGCGTTGAGATAGCGGAACAGGTTGACCATGATCGGGTTCGCCCTCAGGCTCGGTGCGTAGTCAAAAGCGAGGCCCTGTATGCCATCGATGACGGCGGCCCAAGGCTGGCTCATGCCCATTGCCGTTCCATAGACTTCAGCCAGAGCCGGGCCATAACGGCCATTCCGCGCATGATTGATGACTTCCATCGCGCAGACTGCAACGCCTAGAACGTTCAGGACCTTGCCGATTCTGCCCAGCCTCTTGATTGCGGTTGCAAATGCCGGGAGATCCTTGGCATCCTTCAAAAGTTGTTGAAGAAACTTGAGCTTGCAGAGCCGCGAATTTGCATAGTCCTTGAACACGTTGAAGATCATCTGAGCATCGGAATCTATTGCACCCATGCTTTTGATCGCATAACCGAACTCAGCGGCCCACTGCACGGAACCGATACCGTTCATGATGTTCTTGAAGTGCGGGAACCATTGGTCCTGAACGATCATGTCGATGACCGCGAGCGCGACAGGCGAGCCGGCGCCCGCGGCGGACTGGCGCATGGCGTCGATCACCAGTTTCTCGTTGTTAGATGCTCCTGCGGGATACTGTCCGCCCCCGGCGACCGGTGTCCCTGGCGCGGGTGTGGCCCCCGGTTTTTTGGCAGCACCCGACCACTTGACCATGGAAGCAACGTCGTTCAGCGCCTTGAGAGTGGCTCCACCCGCATCGACCTTCGCATCCGGCTGGGCAACGCCCATCGCATTCTGCTGGAAATCGAGGATCATCTTCTCGGTTTTTGGGCCGCTGCGACCATCGACCACCAGCGGAACGCGCGGCGGCATCATGAGCACGTTCAGGCGCGACTGGATCGCGCGGACGTCGTTCGCGTCGTTTCTGGCCTTCCAGCCAACACTGCCGCGAAGCGTGATGATGTGAAGCCCGGCCATGTGGGTTCTCCTCGGTTGGCATCTGCCATGGCCAGACGATAGGCTCCGCGTCGGAGGTGGGCAGTTCCGCAGGGAACAGGCTGGGGTCGTCTTAAGCCTTTCCGCTTGCTCCTCGCGATGAGGGCTGAGAGAGAGGCGCATACGCCGCACCCACCCGTTATCCTGCGCCTCGCGGCAGCACCCGATTCGCCGCCTCCGCATCTCGCCCCGGAACCCGAATGCCCGTCCGCCGTCTCGATCCCGTCCTGGTCGACCGCATCGCCGCCGGCGAGGTGATCGAGCGGCCGGCTGCGGCGGTGAAGGAGCTGGTCGAGAACGCCATCGACGCGGGCGCGCGCGCCATCGCGGTGACCATCGCGGCGGGTGGGCGCGAACTCATCCGCGTCGTCGATGACGGCGCTGGCATGACGCCCGACGATCTCGCCCTCGCCGTCGAGCGCCACGCCACGTCGAAACTCCCCGATAGCGATCTCTTCGCGATCCGCTCGCTCGGCTTCCGCGGCGAGGCACTGCCCTCGATCGGCTCGGTCGCACGGCTCTCCATCGCCACCCGCCGCCATGACGCAGCCCAGGGCTCGGGCCTCGTCGTCGAGGCAGGCGAGAAGGGCGTCGTCCGCCCCGTCGCGGCAGCGCCCGGCACCCGCATCGAGGTCAGCGATCTCTTTGCCTTTACCCCCGCCCGCCTCAAATTCCTGAAGAGCGACCGCGCCGAGGCACAGGCCGTCTCGGAGATGCTGCGGCGCCTCGGCATCGCCCATCCGGCGATCCGGTTTTCGCTGGAGGGCGAACATGTCTCGCCCTTCGACTGGCCGGCCGAGGCGGTCGGCGATGATGGCCGCTTGCGCCGGCTCGGTCGCGCCCTCGGGCGCGACTTCCCCGAGAATGCGCTGCGGCTCGATGCGGCGCGCGAGGGCTTTCATGTCACCGGCTTCGCCGGGCTGCCGACCTTCCATCGCGGCACCTCGGCTGGCGTCCATCTCGCCGTCAACGGCCGCCCGGTGCGCGACAAGCTGCTGCTCTCGGCGGTGCGCGGCGCCTATGCCGATGTCGTGCCGTCAGACCGCCACCCGGTGCTGTTCCTCGACGTCGGCTGCGATCCACGCCTCGTCGACGTCAACGTCCACCCGGCCAAGAGCGAAGTCCGCTTCCGCGATCCCGCCCTGGTCCGTGGCCTGGTCGTCTCCGGGCTGAAGGCGGCGCTGGCCGAGGCAGGCCATCGCGCCACCACGACAGGCGGCGCGCGCACGCTCGAGGCCTTCCGCGCGGTGTTTGCCGGCGCCGGCCAGGGATCGTCGCTGCGGCGCCCCGATCTGCCCGCCGCGCCCGCCTGGTCCGCCGCCGCGCGCGGCTTCGAATCGCCGCCGCAGGCGGGTTTCGCCGAATTTTCGGCCTCCTCGGCCGATGCGCGCGCGCATCTGAGCGAGGCCACGGCAGACGCGCTCGACCGGCCGCTCGGCGCGGCCCGGGCCCAGCTCCACGAGACCTATATCGTCGCCCAGACGCGCGAGGGCATCGTCATCGTCGACCAGCACGCCGCCCATGAGCGGCTCGTCTATGAGCGCCTCAAGGCCGAGCGCGCCCGCAGCGGCATCGCCACGCAGCCTCTGCTCCTGCCCGAGGTGGTCGAACTCGACCCCGTCGACGCCGACCGGCTGAACGCGGCGAGCGAGGATCTGGCGACGCTCGGCTTGAGGCTGGAGCCCTTCGGGCCGGGCGCGGTGCTGGTCCGCGAGGCGCCCCAGCAGCTCGCCGGCGGCAACCTCCAGAAGCTCGTCCGCGACGTCGCCGACGCGCTGGCCGAGCATGGAACCGCCGGTTCGCTGGAACGCCGGCTCGACCATGTCCTGGCGACGATGGCCTGCCACAACTCCGTCCGCGCCGGCCGTCGGCTCCGCCCCGAGGAGATGGACGCGCTGCTGCGCGAAATGGAGATCACGCCCAATTCCGGCCAGTGCAACCACGGTCGGCCGACCTATGTCGAACTCAAACTCGCCGATATCGAGCGGCTGTTCGGGCGACGGTGAGGGGGCGGCTCAGCTCGGGCGGAAAAACCCGGTGTCGATGTTTTCCAGCGAAATTCCCGCGTCGCCAGCCTGAGGATACCATTTTGAATCGACAATGGCCTGCATCTCGCGGCGTGCTGCGGGATAATCGACAGCGAGGTTGGCGCGAGCCGCGGACAGCCGGACCTGCATGTTGGGGTGACCGAATAGCGTCATAAGAAGGCGCCGTTGATCGCCTGGGCGGGACTTCAGCTCCATTTCGAGAGCGTGAACCCGCCAGACGATCCGGTTGACGCGGACAAGTTCATCCCGCTCCATCGCATCATACTGTTCGATGCAGAGTTGCTCGAAACGACGGACGATCTCGCCGTTCGACAGAGTTTTCAAGTCTTCTGGGCGCTTCATTCGAGGACTCCGAATCGGCGCATGGCCATCTGCCCGACGCGAACGTGCTCGGACCACTCGCGGCCACGAAGATAAACGCGCGGCGATTGCATGCCAAAGTCGGGATTTGGCTTGTTGTACCATCCTGTGATCTGATGGTGCTTGTAAGTCGGCACGCTGACGACATTATCGACACTGTCGAGCATCGAGCGCGGAAAGCCTTCACGCCCTCCCGCACCTTGCTCGACGATGTGATGGTCGTCATAACCCGGCCGCCGTTGCCCCGCCTGCTGCTGGAGTTCGGTGAGCGATTTTGGCGGATCCTGATAGGATCGGATCGATGGCCATTCGGAGTACAGCCAGTGGCCCGCCTCGAGGACTGTGATGACCGCGCCGATCGGGCCCGCTCGGCGGGCCGCCACGAGGGCGATCTGCCTGGCCAGGGCCTTGGCGGCCTGTGTCTTCGAGACCTTGTCCCTGGGCGGTTCTTTCGGAGGGTCGGGCGGGTCGAGCGAAGGCCCGCCATTGTCGCCGATGCCCGGCTGCCGGCCCTGCGCATAGCCCTCGACATATCGCCACCGTCCGCTTTCGCGGCCGTTGCCGCCGGGGATGCGCGGCTGATCCTCGCGGAAGCCGGCCTTCTCGACGAGCGCCTGCAGTCGCGCCAGCGCCCGCATCATCCGGTCGCCGGCGATCTGGCTCGCAAGCCGCCTGCGCTGCAGCGCGGCGCTTCGGGAACGCCAGTGATCTGGATAGGGAAGGGGCATCCGTGCGTCTGACCTCCGCGACGGATGCGAAGATCAGGCACGCGGAGCCTACCGGGGACAAGACGCCCCGCTTATCCCCGCGGCAGCCGGCGGCGCCGGGGTTCAGCCGGCTTCGGAGACGCCCCCCGCCTTCGCCCGCCCCGGGATCAGGATCGAGCCGGACGCCGCGATCACCAGCGCGAGGCCGAGCCAGTCGCTCGGCGTCGGGCGCTCGCCCAGCAGCAGCACCGAGCCGAGCACGCCGACTGCCGGCACCATCAGCGTGCCCAGGCTCGCGATGCCGGCCGGCAGCCTGGCGATCACCGTGAACCAGAGCACATAGGCCAGCGCCTGTGCGCCGAGGATGTGGAAGGCGAGCGCCGCAACCGTCCGCGCCTCCAACATCTTGGGCACCGGCACACCCTCGAAGACGAGCATGCCGAGCCCCCCAGTCGCGCCGCCGATCAGGAGCTGCCAGGCGGCGATCGTCAGCGCCGGCGCGCTCACCGGCCAGCGCTTGCTGACGATGGTGCCCAGCGCCCAGCTCACGCTCGCGATCAGTGCCAGCAGTAGGCCGAAGGAGAGGCCGCCACCGGCGATCAGGGGCAGGCCGAGGCAGGCCAGCCCCGCCATGCCCAGCCCGAGCCCGACCAGCCGCCGCCGGTCGATCGGCTCCGCCAGGCTGAAGCGCGCGAGCAGCGTCGCCCAGATCGGCATGGTGAAGGTCAGGATCGCCGCGCGCGAGGTCGGCGCGGCGAGCTGCGCGAAGGCGAGCAGGATGTTGAAGGCCGCGATCGACAACAGCCCGGCCACCGCCAGCCGCAGCCATTGCGCCCGCGGCACCGCCAGCGGCACGCCGCGCCCCAGCGCGACCGCGACGAGGAACAGCCCCGCGAAGGTCATGCCGCTCGCCCGCAGCGTCCAGGGCGCGATCTCGGTCAGCGCGATCCGCACCGCCGGCCAGTTGAAGCCCCAGAGCAGGCCCAGCAGCGGGACGAGCAGCAGCGAACGACTAGGCGGTTGCGACATCGTGCGACTATGCGCGGGCCGCCGCGCGCGGCGTCATGCGATTTCGGATGCGGCCCGATGCGTGATGGGCATTGGGCAGGCCGTCATGGTTGGCCCGCCTGCAGGATCAGCACCTGCGTCTCTCCGTAGTCGCGCCGCTCCAGCAATTCGAACCCGTCGGGCAGCGCGATCTCGACATCGCCGGCCTCCTCCAGCACCACCAGCGCCCCAGGCGCGAGCCAGCCGCCGTCGCGGGCGGAGATCAGCGCTTGCTCGCCGAGGCCCTTGCGATAGGGCGGGTCGCAGAACACGACCGCGAACGGGGCCATCGCCGAGATCGCGCCGAGCTTGGTCGCATCGCGCCGGAAGACGCGGCTGTGCCCAGCCAGTCCCAGCGCCATCTGGTTCTCGCGGATCAGGCCGCGCGCCTCGGTGCCGTCATCGACCAGCAGCGCGAAGGCGGCGCCGCGCGACAGCGCCTCGAAGCCGAGCGCCCCGGTCCCCGCGAAGAGATCGAGCACACGCGCGCCGTCGAGCGGGTCGTCATAGGCATGGGCGAGCACGTTGAAGAGGGATTCGCGCAGGCGGTCCGAGGTCGGACGGATGCTCCCGATCCCTGGCTTTGGGCCAGCCAGCGCCCGCCCGCGCAAACGTCCGCCGACGATCCGCATCGGTCAGACCTTGACGATGATGCGTGGAAACACGCCGTCATCCTGGGGCCACCGGAGGTCGTCCCGGGATCGATCGAAGGACGCGACGGAGCCCGATGATGGATCCCGGACGGCGCGGCTTTCGCCGCTTGTCCAGGATGACGGTGTGGTTTGGGCGACCATTGGGATCGATGCCCTCAGTCCCGCTTGCCGCCGGCGCGCGGGCCCTTGGAGCCGCCGCCGGGACGACCGCCGCTTGGGCGGCCACCGCCGGGACGCCCGCCACCGCCCGGCTTTCCGCCGAAGGGGCGACCGCCACCGGGCTTGCCACCGGGTTTGCCACCGAACGACCTGCCGCCACCCGGCTTGTCCCCGAAGGACTTGCCTCCGCTGCGCTCGCCGCTACGGCCCGCGGGCCGCTCGCTGGAGCGCGCCGCATAGCTGCGGGGCGCGCCGCCCGGCTTGTCGTCGAACCGGCGCGGCGGACGCTCGCCACCCTCGCGCGGAGCCCGCTCGGGCCTGTCGCCGCGGGGCGCGCGCTCGGGCCGCTCGCTGGAAGGACGGTCGCCATAGGGCCTGTCGCCGCCGGCTCTCTCGGGTCTCGGCGCCCGCGCGGGACGCTCAGTGCGCGGCCCGGCATCCTGCCAGGGCCGGTCCTGCGTGCGGTCGCGATCGCCGCCTTCGATGCGGGGGCGTCGGGCGGGGCGCTCGCCGCCGTTCGCCCGCTCCGGCGCACGAGGGCTGCGTGCCTCGGCCGCTGCCGCGCCGCGCTCGCTGCGCGGCAGCCGGTCGGGCCGTCGCTTGGGGTTCACGCCGTCGCGCGCCGGTCTTTCCGCGCGAGCCGGCCGTTCCGCACGCTCCTCGCGGGGTGCGGCGCCGACGCGCTCGACCAGCACGCGGCGGCCATTGGGATCGGCGATCGCCTTGTCGCGACGGCGGACCACCTCGCCGCCGGCCTCGCGGGTCTGGCGCTCGGCCTTGGGATCGGCGCCGCGGCGCGGGGCGGCCTTGCGCTCGCGCTGCGGCTCGGCTTCGGCATCGCGCCACACCGTGCGCTTCCACGGCTTGTCGCTGCGGTCGTCGAGCGAGGGCGTGCGCTTGGCGTCGCTCTGCCAGCGCTCGCGCTCGGGCTTGCCGTCGCGGTCGCCGCTCTCTCGCCGACGCGGGCGGTCGTCGCCGCTGGGCGGGCTGGGGGGGCGCGGGGGAGCCGCCGGCAGCTCGTCACGGCGCGGCGCCTCGAAATCGACGCCGGCCTTGGCCATCAGCTCCTCGCCGAGCTGGTCCTTGAGCACGCGCGAGCGGATCTCGTCGACCTCGCCCTCGGGCAGGTCGCCGAGCTGGAACGGCCCAAAGGACACCCGGATCAGCCGGTTCACGTCGAGGCCGAGATGCTCCAGCACCGTCTTGACCTCGCGGTTCTTGCCCTCGCGCAGATCGACCGTCAGCCAGGTGTTGGAGCCCTGCTGGCGCTCGAAGCGCGCCACGACAGGGCCGTAGGACACGCCGTCGATGGTGACGCCGTCGCGCAGCGTGTCGAGCCTGTCCTGTGTCACCGAGCCGAAGGCGCGCACGCGGTAGCGCCGCAGCCAGCCCGTCTCCGGCAGTTCCAGCATCCGCGCCAGCCCGCCATCATTGGTCAGCAGCAGCAGGCCTTCGGTGTTGATGTCGAGCCGCCCGATCGAGAGCACGCGCGGCAGATCCTCCGGCAGCGCCTCGAACACGGTCGAGCGGCCTTCGGGGTCATGGTTGGTCGTCACCAGCCCGCGGGGCTTGTGATAGAGCCACATCCGCGTGCGCTCGCGCGCCGGCAGCGGCTCGCCATCGATCAGCACCACATCGTCGGGGCCGATATCCCGCGCCGGGCTTTCCAGCACCCGGCCATTCACGGTGACGCGGCCCTCGAGGATGATCGCCTCGCTGTCGCGGCGCGAGGCGACGCCGGCGCGCGCCATCACCTTGGCGATGCGCTCGGGCTCCTGGATCAGCGAGGGCAGCAGCTTGGCGTCGGAGACCGGCGCGGGCGCCTCCTCGCGGGCCCGCCGCGGACGCGCGGGGCCGTCGGAGCGGGGTTTGTCGAAGCGCTTGGGTCCGGCGCCAGGTCTGCCCGGACGCTCACCGCCCGCACGCTCGCCACGCGGCGCAAAGCCCTCGCGCGGCGGGCGGCTCGAACTGCGCTCGCCCTCGGGGCGGGCCCGGAACGGACGCTCGGCGGCGCCTTCGCGGGGCGGTCTGCTGGAGCTGCGCTCGCCATCGGGACGGGCCGTGAACGGGCGCCCCGCGCCGTCGGCACGCGCAGGCCGTTCGGGCCCGTCGCTGCGGCCGCGGAACGGCTTGCGCTCGCCGCCGGCCGAGCCGCCCGCGCGCGGGCCCTTGCCGCCGAAGCCGCCGCCGCCGGGACCGCCGCGAGATCCGCCGCCACTGCCACCGCGACCGCCGCCGGTTCCGCCGCCCTTGCGCGGGCCCCGGCTTTTCTGATTGTTGTCGTCGCTCATGACTGCTCCTGAGCGTGCCGCGCCGAAAGTGCCAGGCACTTTCGCGAAAAGGTCAGCTCGAAATCTGTGTGTAGCCGGCGCTTGTAGCAGAGCGACCCTGCGCCTGCGAGCGCCAAAACGGAGGTTCCATGCCGCAATCGCGCCCTGTCCCGGCGCCCGACCCCATGGCGCTCGCCTTCGACGAGGCGCGTGCTGCGGCCGCGCGCGGCGAGGTGCCGGTCGGCGCGGTCGTCAGCCGCGACGGCGTCGTGCTGGCGCGCGCCGGCAACCGCACGCTGGAATGGAAGGACCCGACCGCCCATGCCGAGATGCTGGCACTGCGGCTCGCCTGCGAGACGGTCGGCTCCGAGCGTTTGATCGGCTGCGACCTGCACGTCACGCTCGAACCCTGCCCGATGTGCGCGGCGGCGATCTCCTTTGCGCGCATCCGCCGGCTCTATTTCGGCGCGGGTGATCCCAAGGGCGGCGCGGTCGAGAACGGCGTCCGGCTCTACGCCAGCCCGACCTGCCACCATCAGCCGGAGGTCTATGGTGGCCTGCGCGAGAGCGAGGCGGCCGAATTGCTGCGCAGCTTCTTCAGGGGCCGGCGCTGAGGCGGGTCAACCCGCGAGCATCCGCTCCGATCCGGCGGGCTCAGCCGCCGGTGGCCACCATCGAAGCGGTGCCGTGCGAACCGAGGCCGTGACCGTCCGTGCGTGGGCTGGCGGCTTCGCGCGCCATCGGGTGGTCAGGCAGAGCCCCCTCCATGACGAGGGCCAGCGCATCGATCGCGGCCAGGGCATCGCGCCGGGCCTGCTCGATCTCGCCGATCTGCGCCTGGGCGTAGAGCGCGCGTGCGAATGCGGCGATCTGCGTGACGCAGCAGAAGATCGCATCCTCGACCGGTGGCGAGAGGACAAGGAAGCGCAGCACGCGTTCGAGATGGGTTTCGGCCGCGGCGCCGAGCGTCTTGGCGTTCAGGGCGCCGGCGCGAAAGACCGCGCTGCGCAGCGTCTCGATTTCCGATGTCAGATAGTTCTGCACCTCGTCGGCCATGCGCGCCTCCGCGACGGAAGATCGGAACGTCCGAGCCTTACCATGCGGCAGAATGGCTGGCGCGGCCGGCGCGCGAGACCGGTTAGCCGCTGGTCAACGCAATGCCGTCAAATCGCCCCGTCTTGCGGCGAGGCTTGATCCCGGCACCGAGCCGATGGCGGCGCGCCGCCGATGACGAGACGTCTCGTGAAGCGCCCTCGCAAGCGAGCGTAAATCCATCGTGCCGATCGGTCGTTCCGAAGCGTTGTTGGTCTCCGTTCGATCGGTCGGCGAGTCTGTCTGGCAACAGCACCAGATGATCGATTTCGCCAGTGCCTTGTTTTTGCCTCGGCATCGATTTATCAGGATCGCCGAACCGCTCAGCCAGACCATGTGATGGTGGCTTGAGCCTTCCATTCCCCCTATCATGTCAGGTTAGTAATGCGTTGTATTGTTGCGGCCGTGATCTTCACGGTCTCTGTGCCTGTGCTTGCGCAGGCCGAGCCCGTGATCCAGCAGGTATCCTTCCAGCCCCAGGTGAAAAGTCTTCGCTGTCTCAAGCCGGAAGCGGTCGCGATGATCAGGGAACTGGTCGAGAAGATCGGCGCGATCGAGATCACCTCGACCTGCGGCGGCCGCCACGCCCGCAACTCGCAGCACTACCGTGGCAAGGCGATCGATTTCCGCCCGCTGGCGACCACGCCGCGCAAGGCGGCCGCCATCGCCAAGACGCTCGACAATGTCGGCGGCGTCGGCTCCTACTCCAACGGCCTCGTGCATGTCGATGTCGGCGACCGGCAACTGGCCTGGTACGGCATCAAGCGGGCCAGCCGCCGCTACGCCTACAATGCGCGCCGCTGAGGTGTCGTGTCCCGCTGCGGAGCGTCAGCCGGCTGCCCGCAGCACGAGGTAGCTCCCCAGCGCCAGAAGCCCTGCGAAGAAGCAGAGCTTGAAGGTTTTCGCCGAGATGCGGCTGCGGATCATCGTCCCGGCCGCCATCCCGGCGAGGGCCGGCAGCAGCGCCAGAGCCGAGTGCCACGCCACCTGCAGGTCGAGCGCGCCCGCCCCGACCAGCCCGATGGACAAGGCCAGCGTCGAGACGAGGAAGGACAGGCCGAGCGCCTGCACCAGTTCGTCCTTGTCGAGGCCCAGCGCCTGCAGATAGGGCACGGCCGGCAGGACGAAGACGCCGGTCGCCGCGGTCGCGACGCCAGTGGCGACACCGATGAGCGGCGAAAGCCAGCCCTCGGCCCGGGCCGGCACGCGCAGCTTGGCCGCCTTCAGGCCGACCAGCGCATAGATCACCAGCGCGACGCCGAGCCACAGCGTCGCCGCACCGCCCTTCTGCTGCTCCAGCAGGCCTGCACCCGCCCAGGTGCCAACGCCGATTCCCGCCAGCATCGGCCACAGGCGCAGCAGGGTC
The DNA here is from genome assembly GCF_030695125.1 of Allobosea sp. Classification (GTDB taxonomy): domain Bacteria; phylum Pseudomonadota; class Alphaproteobacteria; order Rhizobiales; family Beijerinckiaceae; genus Allobosea. The sequence continues at coordinate 233,660 of NZ_JAUYTP010000008.1, forward strand.
GTCCTCAGCGCGGGGCCCCTGGCCACCTGCCAGCCATTGGTGACGATGTTCGGCACGGCCAGCAGCGCCGCCGCCTGCGCCGGCGCCATGATCACGCCGAGAACACCGATCGCGATGGTCGGCAGGCCGAGCCCGATGACGCCCTTGACGAAGCCCGCGAGCAGGAAGGTCGCCGCGATGAAGAGGATGAGGCTGAGATCGGTCATGAGCCGGTTGTGCCATTGCCGACGCGCCCTGTCGCGAGGCGACGCTACGGTGAGCCACGTAGCGTTCCCGCTTGCGGGCGTGACCCAGCAGAGCATCATGTCGCGATGAGCACGAACGGCCCCTATCTCGCCGAGATCGCCCATCTGATGGGTGACCCCGCCCGCGCCAACATGCTGCACGCGCTGATGGATGGCCGCGCCCTGACGGCCAAGGAACTGGCCTTCCTCGCCGGCGTCGCCCCCCAGACAGCGAGCGGCCATCTCGGCAAGCTGATGCAGGGCGGCCTGCTCGCCGTGACCGTCCAGGGGCGCCATCGCTATCACCGGCTCGCCGGTCCCGAGGTCGCCCAGGCGCTCGAAGGGCTGATGGTGCTGGCTGGCGCCGGCACAGGCGGGCGTCGCCTGCCGGCGCGCGTCGGCGCAGAGCTGAGCCAGGCGCGCACCTGCTACGACCATTTCGCCGGCCGACTCGGCACCGCCATCCACGACGCGCTCGTAGCGGGCGGGCATCTCGCGGTCGCCGAGGGCGGCTATGGCCTGACGGCTTCGGGCGAGGCCGTCTTCGCCGCGCTCGGGGTCGCCCGGCCGGACAAGCCGCCGCGCCGCGCGCTCCTGCGCCCCTGCCTCGATTGGAGCGAGCGCAGGCCGCATCTGGCGGGGCATCTCGCTGCCGCGCTGGCCTGCCGCTGCTTCGAGACCGATTGGGTCCTGCGCCGCAAGGACAGCCGCGCGGTGACGCTGACGCAGGCAGGCCGGGCGGCGCTCGCTTCGGCGCTGCCGGGCTTCGTCTGCGACGCGCCGGAGCCCACCGAAGCGCCGGTAGGATGCGTACCCGAGGCGGTCGCCTGACGCCGGTCCGGCGCGCTCAGAAGCTGACGCGCAGCTGGGCCGTGCCGCCGACGCGCCGTGTCTGAGCCGACAGTTCGCTGTCGAGGCGGACCCCGAGCGAGACGCGCTCGCTCAGCCTGGCGTCGAGGCCTGCGGCCAGAAGCGCGCCGTTGCGATCGGGTCGCGCGCCCGCGATCGCGAAGCTCGCGCCGGTTAGGCCCTGCAGGCTGGCGGTCAGGCCGGCGTCGCGCTGGAAGTAGTGCGCCCAGGCCGCCCTGGCGAAGCCTGTGAGCGGCACCCCTGCGAGAACCATCTGCGTATCGATTTGCAGGCCGAGTTCCGAGCGGCTGGTCAGATCGTTGCGCTTGGCGACGGCGAGCGCGCCGGCCGCGCCGCCGGCCGCTGCCTGCTCGATGAAGGCCGGGCTGCGCAGATGCACGGCCTGCACCGCGGCGAGCGGCGAGACCGAGACGCCGTTCCAGTCCAGCATCCGCGCACTGGCCTGCAGCCGGCCGCTCCAGGCGGTGCTGACATAGCCCGAGGTCAGCACGCTGCCGAGAGCCGGGATCGAGCGGGTGGCGTCGTTGTCGAGCCGCGCATACCCGGCGGCTGCGGCGAGATCGATCGGGCCGAGCCGCGTCACGCCGTAGAGTCCGGCCTGGAAAACGTCGCTCTCGACCTTGCCAAGACCGTGCGCCAGCGAGGACCGCGCGTGGCCACCGGACACGGCGAGGCCCGCGATCGTGCCCGGCGCGATCGAAAGATCGATGCCGACCGACAGATGCGCGTCCGCGAGATCGCGGGCCGCCGAGCCGGTGCGAGCGATCCCGTCATGGCGCCCCAATGAGCCGGAGGTCGCGCCCCAGAGCGCGTAGCGCGGCGCATCCAGAAAGGCAGGGCGGGTCGATCGGTCCGAGCCCTTGCTGTCCATGGCGGAGAATGCGGCCGTCCCGGGCCCGGGAAGGCCGCTGGCCGACAGGCGCCCCTGCAGGCTGGTATCGAGCATCGAGCCGAGGAACTGGCCGGCGGCGGAGGTCGCGATGACCGGTGCCGCAGTATGGGCCTCGCCCGAAAGCTGGTTGACCGCCGCCGGGATCGCTGCGGCCGGCAGGTTGTAGATGCCAAAAAGCGACGAGACGTTCGCGCCGCCGGCGACCGCGCGGTCGAGCGCGGAGGCGACGGCATAGGCGTTGGACGGTGCACCGACGCCCAGGGTCCGGGGCGCCGACCCCGCGGGTTGCGAAACGGGGCCGGGCATCGGATCGCTCATGATCGGCGCGAGCGGCTTGGGCGTCAGCGTCAATTGCACCGTCTGGCCGGTGTAGCTGACGGTGCTGGCGACGCCGTCGCCGAACGAGCCTGTGGTATCGACGGTCGCAAACGTGCCGCTGCGACCGCCCGCGGCCGAGAGCAGCGTGTAGGCGCTGTTGAAGCTGTAGCTGCCGCCGAGAGGCACCAGGCGCAGTGTGCCGTTGAGCGTCGCGGTGCCGGTGACCTCGACCCGGTCCGCGACGGGCCCCTGTACCTCGGCGATGTAGAGCGAGCCGGCGTTGAGGACGAGGTTGCCGGCGACCGTCAGCGTGCCCGGCGAGTTGCCCGGCGAAATCGTGCCCGACACCGTTGTCGAGGGCAGCGTCCCGGAGCCGCCCACCGTGGCGCCGGCAGCGACCGTCACGCCCGAGGAGGAGGTGATGGAGCCGTTGACCACGAGTGTACCGGTCGTGATGACCGTCGGCCCCGTATAGGAACTCGTGCCGGCGATCGTCGTCGTGCCGCTGAAATTCTGGTTGATGCCGCCGGCGCCCGAGATCGTCCCGGCGAAGCTGGCGGCGCTGTTGTCCCAGGTCGTCAGCGTCTGGCCGCCCGCGATGGTGACGAGGGCCCCCGTCACGCCCGAAAGAGAGCCGATCGTCTCGCTCTGCGCGATGGCCAGCGTCGCCCCGCTGTCGATGGAGACGCTGGAACTGTCGCCGATGGCGTTACCGCCCGTCGCCGTCAGCGTGCCGGCCCTGACGAAGATCGGCCCGGTCGCCGTATTGACTCCCGACAGCGTCAGGTTGCCGGCGCCCTCCTTGGTCAGGCTGCCGCTGCCGCTGATCGCTCCCGAGAACGTGCCCGCCGTCGTCTGGTTGAAGACGACCGCCGCGTTGTTCGCCAGCGCACCGCGGATGCTGGCGGTCGTTCCGGTCAGCGTACCGGCCGAGACCGTCGTGCCGCCGGCATAGGTGTTGGCACCCGTCAAAGTGAGATTGCCGCTGCCCGTCTTGGCAACCGCGCCCGCACCCGTGATCGCGTTGGAGACGGTGACATCGGACGGCTGGGCGAAGGTCAGCGAGCCGGCCGCGATCGCGATGTTGCCGATCAGGCCCGACGTGGGGTTGCTCAGCGTCAGCGTGTTGGCACCGCCGGTGAAGCGCAGCGCATCGAGGCTGCCGCTGCCGGTGCCGGCTGCGATCGTGCCGGAATTGACGATGGTGAGGTTCTGCCCGCTGATGCCAACGCCCGCCGCTCCTTGCGGGCCGTTCCCGGTTCCCCCGTCGCCCCCCTGGATCGTCCCGCTGTTCGTGATCGTCGCGCCGGTCGTCGTGTTGACGACGATGCCGGAGCCGCCCGTGCCGCCGGTGCCGTCGTCGAGCGACGGGGAGTAGCCGCCGCCGGCGCCCGTGCCGCCATTGCCGCCACGGCCACCGGTGATCGTGCCGCTGTTGCTGATGGCCGTGCCGTTCAGCACGACGCCGGCACCACCGCCGCCGCCCCCGCCGCCGCCGGTCCAGCTATCGCCGTCGGCGCCGTTGCCGCCATTGCCGCCTCGGCCGCCGGCGATGGCGCTGGTATTGGTCAGGGTCGTCGTGACTGTCGCCCCCCGGCCGCCGCCGCCGCCGCCACCGCCCGCGCCTTGTGCGCCGTCCGACCGGCCGCCGCCGCCGCCGCTGTCGGGGCCGCCGCCGGTTCCGGTGCCCTGGCCGTCGGGGCCTGTGGCGCCGCCCGCCGGGCCGCCGCCGGGTGCTCCACCGCCATTGACGCCGCCTGCGCCGCCCGTGCCGCCGGTAAAGCTGCCATCGCCCGCAAGGCCGCCTGTGCCGCCGACGCCGGGAGTCGAACCCGATGCGTTGCCGCCATTGCCCCCATCGGTGCCGACGAACTGGGCCTGGGCTGGCCCTGTGGTGGCGACGACGAGCGCGGGCAGGCAGGTCCCGGCGGCCAGGAACAGCAGCAACGGAAGCAGGACGGCGGAGGGCGCAGACGGATGGGAGGGCATGTTCGCAAGCGAATCAGGAGGGAACGAGTCCGCACGCTTGCCGTGGACAGCCCGTTGAGGAAATGAAAGATCGTGTCTCGCATCGATCGAGGCATCGATGCGGCAGAAATGGCACGGATGAACCGTGATTACGTAAGGGCAATTAACTTACGGTTCGGAACTTAATTCTGTCGATGAGCGCCGAATGCTGCTTCCAATCTGCGCTTGACCTCGTCTTTCACCGGCTCCGTCGCGTCCAGGATTGCCTTCGCCTTGAAGAAGTCGAGCCCGCCGATGCCGTCGGCTCCGGCGCGGATCAGGATGTCAGGGGGCTGGCGCTCGATCATGCGCTGCACGATCGTCCGCGTCAGGATCTGGCTGACGCCGAGCATGGCCTCCAGCGGGCTTGGAACGCGGGTCTCGCTGACCGTGGCGGGCGCGCTGGTGTCGACCGCCATGACAATACGGCCCGGCGCCATCAGCCGGTCATAGGGCAGCGGGTTGATCGCCCCGCCATCGATCAGCACGCGCCCCTCGATCACCACCGGCCGGATCAAGCCGGGAATGGCGAGCGAGGCCGCGACCGCCGGCGTCAGCGGGCCCCTGCTCAGGGCAACCTCGGCATGGAGATGATAATCGGTCGCCGTCGCCAGGAAGGGCATCTTCAGATTCTCGAAACGGTCCGGCACGGCGTCCGGCCAGAACAGGTCGAGCATCCGCTCGCCATCGATCAGGACGGGGTTGCCGAGCCCGCGCATCAGGTCGGTAAACTTGCCGACGCGGGCATCGAGCAGCCGCGCGATCACCTTGGCCCGGTCGCGGAAGGCCATGGTCACATGCTCGCGCAGCTCGCGGCCCGACAATCCGGCGGCATAGGCGGCGCCGATGATCGCGCCCATCGAGCAGCCGGCGATCAGGCTGGGCCGGACGCCGAGTTCGTCGAGCGCTTCCAGCACCGGGATATGGCTGAGGCCGCGTGCGCCGCCGGCCCCGAGCACGAGGGCGAGTTCGGGCTGGCCGGGCTGCGGCTGCGGCACCACGGCCCCTTCATGCGGCGTGATATCGGGAGGGCGGGGCTGGCGGCGCGGCATCACCCGAATCTGGCCCTTCGCCCTGTTTCAGGCAATGGGTTGCGACAGGAAGGGCGCGAGCGCCGCCAGGGTCGCCTCCGGGTTCTCCTCGGGCAGGAAATGCCCGCTTTCGATCGCCTGTCCTTCCGCCTGGGGCGCGAAGGTCTCGCGCCAGGTCTCGAGCGGGCTCGCGCCCTTCGCCGGGATGCCGGCCTCGCCCCACAGGATCAAGGTCGGGCAGAGGATGCGGGTGCCCGCTGCGAGATCGATCCGGTCATGCTCGACATCGGTGGTCGCGCCGGCGCGATAGTCCTCGCAGGCGGCATGGATCCGGGCGGGGTCATTGAAGGACTCGCCATAGGCCTGCATCGCCAGCGGGTCGAACAGCGCGAGCGATTTCGCCCGCGTCCAGCTCGCGATGGTGTGGTCGAGCCAGCCCAGCGGATCGCCTTTGATCAGGTTCTCGGGCACCGGCTCGGGCTGGGCGAGGAACGTCCAGTGATAGACCTGCATGGCCCGGCCGGCATTCATGCCGTCCCACATCGAGACCGTCGGCAGGATGTCGAGCAGCGCCAGCCTCTCGACGCGGCCGGGGTGGTCCAGCGCCAGGCGGTAGGCGACGCGCGCGCCGCGGTCGTGGCCGACGACGGAAAAGCGCAGATGCCCGAGCGCCTGCATCACCGCGACGATGTCCTCGCCCATGGCGCGCTTGGTGTAGGTCTCGCGTCCACCGTCGCCATGCGGCGCCATCGACCAGCCATAGCCGCGCAGATCCGGGCATACCACGGTATGGGTCCTGGCCAGTTCGGCGGCGATCTTGTGCCATTCGGCATGGGTCTGCGGAAAGCCGTGGATCAGCACGACCGGCGGCCCCTCGCCGCCGACGCGGGCGAAGATCTTGCCGACCGGCCCGCTGATCCAGCGGCCGGTGAAGCCGGGGAAGAGGCTGTCGAGATTGCTCATGGGTGGGCTCCGGTCGCGGCAGCCGAGACGATGTCGGTGTGGATGAAATCGCTCCCCTTGTAGAGCAGCGGTGCATTCAGCGATTTGGCGAGTGCGTAGGAGAAGCAGTCGCCGAGATTGAGCCTCGCCGGGTGGCGGCCCTTGCCGAAGCGCAGGAAGGCTTCGCTGGCCAAAGCCGATTGTTCTGTATCGACAGGCAGCTGTTCGATGGCCAAGGTCTGCAGCGCAGCCGCTAGCCCTGCCACGCTCAGGTTCGCGATCCGCGATGACAGGACCATGAACGTCTCGACGAAGGTTACGCTCGAGCAGTAGCTGATCGGCCTCGCATCGAGGAGATCGGCTAGGACCGAGGCCCCGGCCTCCTCGGTCAGGATCGCGACGATCGCGGAGCTGTCGACGACGAGGGGGCCTTGCGTCACGAAGGCAGGCCGGTCTCGTCGTAGCCGATGATCTCGTCATCCGTCCGCGGATCGTCGATCCGGTTGGCCCGAAACTCGGCAAGGATCGCTTCAAGGCGGGCCCTGTCCACAGAACCGGATCGCCGCTGCTGCGCAGCGGGCAGCCTCGCCAATCGTTCTTCCGCTGCGATCGCGACAGCCTCGGCGATCGTCTCGCCGGTGCGGCTCGCGAGTTCGCGCACGACGCGATCGGCGCGGTCGTTCTTGATCATCAGCACCATGCTCGCCTCCAGTATAGATCGAGCCTCGTACCGTTATATAAGCCGTCGCGCCTTGCTTGTCAGCCTTCGCGCTCGCGCTTGACCGCCTGCCAGCCGATGTCGCGGCGGCAGAAGCCCTCGGGCCAGTCGATCGCGTCGACGCCGCGATAGGCGCGCGCCTGCGCCTCGCTCACCGTCTTGCCCAGCCCCACGACATTGAGCACGCGCCCGCCGCTGGCGACGATGTCGGTCGCGGTCTGCTTCGTGCCGGCATGGAAGACGAGCACATCATCGAGTGCCGCCGCCTTGTCGATGTCCTTGATGACGCTCCCGGTCTCCGGCTTGGCCGGATAGCCACGCGCGGCCAGCACCACCGTCAGCGCGGCCTCGTCCGACCAGCGCAGTGTGATGTTGTCGAGCACGCCGTCGCAGGCGGCGAGCAACGCCGGCACGATGTCGCTCTTCAGCCGCGGCATCAGCACCTCGCATTCGGGATCGCCGAAGCGGACATTGTATTCGATCAGCTTGGGGCCCTGCGCGGTGATCATCAGCCCGGCATAGAGAATCCCCTGAAAGGGCGAGCCCCGCTTGGTCATGCCCGCGAGCGTGGGCATGATGATCTCCGCCATGACCTGGGCTTCGAGAGCCTTTGTCATCACCGGAGCGGGCGAATAGGCGCCCATGCCGCCGGTATTGGGGCCGGTGTCGCCGTCGCCGACGCGCTTATGGTCCTGCGCCGAGGCCAGCGGCAGGGCATGTGTCCCGTCGCAGAGCGCGAAGAAGCTCGCCTCCTCGCCGATCATCCACTCCTCGATGACGACCTCGGCACCGGCGGCGCCGAGCCCGCCGGAGAACATCATCTCGATGGCCTCATTGGCCTCATCGAGCGTCTCCGCCATCACCACGCCCTTGCCGGCGGCGAGGCCATCGGCCTTGATCACGATCGGCGCGCCCTGGGACGCGACATAGGCCTTGGCAGACGCCGCATCGGCAAAGCGTCCGAAGCCGGCGGTCGGAATGCCGAACTCGGCGCAGAGCTCCTTGGTGAAGGCCTTCGAGCCTTCGAGCTGGGCTGCCGCCTTCGAAGGACCGAACACCTTGAGGCCGGCCGCCACGAGATCGTCGGCAAGGCCGGCGACCAGCGGCCCCTCGGGTCCGACGACGACCAGCCCGATGCCCTGCAGCTTGCAGAAGGACGCAACCGCGCCATGGTCGGCGATGTCGAGCACGACATTCTCGCCGCATTGCGCCGTGCCGGGGTTGCCCGGCGCGATGAAGAGCCGGTCGCAGAGCGGCGAGGCCGAGATGGCCCAGGCCAGCGCATGCTCGCGGCCGCCCGAACCGATCAGAAGAATCTTCATCGTCGTCTCCTTGGACACCCGTCCACCCTCGTCATCCCGGGCGAGCGAAGCGAGACCCGGGATCCATTCCGGAACGGGTCAGGCATGGATCCCGGATCTCCGCTGCGCTGCGTCCGGGATGACCCGTAGGGCGACGCTCGCCGCGATGCTGGGGCGGCAATAGCCGCCGCGCGGCGCGACGGCAACGCTTCTGCGCCCGCTCCGGTGCCGCTATGGTCGCGGCCATGGACAGCGAATCGCCAAAGCCCGTCGGCAACACCCCTGAATGGTCGGTCTCGGATCTGTCGGGCGCGCTCAAGCGCACGCTGGAGGACGCTTTCGGCTTCGTGCGCGTGCGCGGCGAGATTTCGGGCTATCGCGGCCCGGTCGGCTCGGGCCATGTCTATTTCTCGCTGAAGGACACCAACGCCAAGATCGACGCGGTGATCTGGAAGGGCGTCTTCGGGCGGCTGAAGACGAAGCCGCAGGAAGGCCTGGAGGTCATCGCGACCGGCAAGATCACCACCTTCGCCGGCAAGTCGAGCTACCAGATCATCATCGATTCGATCGAGCCCGCCGGCATCGGCGCGCTGATGGCGCTGCTCGAGGAGCGCCGCAAGCGGCTGGCCGCCGAGGGGCTGTTTGCGGAGGAGCGCAAGCAGCTCATCCCCTATCTGCCCCGCGTCATCGGCGTCGTCACCTCGCCGACCGGCGCCGTCATCCGCGATATCCTGCACCGGCTGGAGGATCGCTTTCCCCGCCATGTCCTGGTCTGGCCGGTGCGGGTGCAGGGCGAGACCAGCGCGGCCGAGGTCGCCGCCGCCATCGCCGGCTTCAACGCCCTGCCGGAAGGTGGGCGCATCCCACGGCCGGACGTCATCATCGTCGCCCGCGGCGGCGGCTCGCTCGAAGACCTGATGGGCTTCAACGAGGAGATCGTGGTGCGCGCCACAGCCGCCTCGCTGATCCCGCTGGTCTCCGCCGTCGGCCACGAGACCGACGTCACCCTGATCGACCATGCCGCCGATCTGCGCGCACCCACGCCGACGGGTGCGGCCGAAAAGGTCGTGCCGGTGCGCGCCGAGCTGATGAGCCTCGTCGCCGATCTTTCGCGCCGCCAGGCCGGAGCGATGCGCCGCCTGTCCGACCGCAGGCGCAGCGATCTGCGCGCGCTCGCCCGCGCCTTGCCGGGGCCGGAAGCCGTGCTGTCGGGTCCGCGCCAGCGGCTCGACCTTGCCGCGACACGGCTCGCGCCGGCCCTGGCGCGCAATGCCCGCGTGCATGAGCAGCAACTGGCGCTGGCGTCGCAGCGGCTCGCCCGCCAGTCGCCTCTGGCGCGGCTCGCGGGCTTCTCGGCCCGGCTCGACGGCCTGTCGAAGCGCCTCCTGGCCGGGCGGGACGCTCTCCTGCGGGCGCAGAGGGAGCGGGTCGGTCGCGCCTTCGAGCGCGTCGCCGATCTCGATCAGCGTGCAGCCCGCGCCCTGGCGCGCAGTGTCGCGCAGCGCGGTGAGCGCTTGCCCGCTATCGAGGCGAGGCTGGCGCGCGCCTTCGCCCAGCTCGTCGCGCGTCGGCGCGATCGTCTGCGGTCATCGACCTCCCTGCTGGCCTCGCTCGGGCCAGAGGCGGTCCTGGCGCGTGGCTATGCGCTGGTTCGCGATGACGCTGGCATGCTCGTGCGCGAGATCGGTCAGGCGCGGCCCGGTCAGGCTCTCAGCGTGCAGGTCGGCGACGGACGCTTCGGGGTCGTGGTGGCGGGTTCGGGAGAGGGGCCGCCGCGATCGTCGCGACCGCCGCGGCGGAACATGCCCAAGGCCGGTCAGGGCGACCTGTTCTGAACGGGGGCTTCAGAGCCCCTTCAGAAACGCCTTGACCCGCGCGATCGCATCCTCGCGCGCGGCCGGATTGGTGCCGACGGTGGCCTTGCCGGTTCCGGTCGCGGAATAGGCGATGTCGCTGCGCTCCTTCACCTCGCGGCGCGGATGGTCGAAATCATGCAGGGCGCCGGGATAGATCACCAGGTCGATCGCCTCGCCACGCGTCCGGGCGGCCTTGGTGAGGAAATCGCAGGGCGCTGCGGGGGTCCAGTCGTCGAGATCCCCGATCAGCATCAGCAATGGCAGGCGGGCGGCGAAACTGCCCGATTCCAGCTGTCCGCGGCAGCCCGGATAGAAGGCGATCGCGCGCGCGAAATCGGGCCGTTCGTCGGCAGGCCGCCGGTCCTTGCGAATGGCGGCCAGAACTGTCGAGCCGCCGCCAGACCAGCCGAGCAGGGCGATCCGGTCGGGACGGATATCGCCGCGGGTCTGCAGCCAATGGCGCGCGGCCGCCGCATCGGCGACGCGCTCGCGGCTCGGCCGGACCGTCAGTTCCTTCACGCCGCATTGCGAGCCGAGTTTGCGTGAGCCGAAGCTGTCGGGCATCAGCACGAGGAAACCGTCCTCTGCCAGGCGTTCGCCCCAGTCGGAGTGCCGCAGCGAGAGCCTGCCATTGTCGCGCCACAGCCCGCCGCAGCCATGCAGCGCGACGACCGCGCGAAACGGGCCCGGACCCTTGGGGCGATAGAGCACGGCATCGAGATCGCCGTCATAGCTCGGCAGGCGCACGCGCTCGTAGCCGCCGGCCAGGGCAGCATGCGTCAGAAGCGCCAGCCCCGTCAGGACCAGGGCGAAGCGTGCGAGGGTTGGCATCACGAAGCTGGACATCGTCGGCAGGAGCGCTATCACGAAGCGCCGATTATCGCGACAAACCTCTCATCGATCAACGTTTTAGATATATCATCATGAACATCAGCGAACGCCCCCCGGTGCCGGGGCCGGAAGCCGCGCTCGACTACGGCCATGGCGAGTTCCGCGTCGTGCGCCCCGGCGCCTTCGTGCGCTGCGCCGTCACCGGCGCGCCGATCCGGATCGAGGATCTGCGCTACTGGTCGGTCGATTGGCAGGAGGCCTATGCCTCGCCCGAGGCCGTCCAGCTAAGGCTGCGCCGGGCCGGCCGCGCCTGAGCCGCCGGGCATCGCGGCTGCGACCAGCGCGCCGATCCGGTCGCGCTCTTCGAAGACGAGCCTCACCGGCACGGGCACGAGCCGGCTGCGCTCGGCATCGGGCCAAAGCGGCGACAGCTTGACCATGTCCTTTTCCGTGGTCGCGACCAGGCTGTCATAGAGCTGCGCCTCCGCCACGATCGCCAGCACATCGTCTCGGGTGTAGGCATGGTGATCGCCGAAGATGCGCTCCGCCACGATCCGCGCCCCGGTCTCGCGCAGGGTCGCGGCAAATTTCTCCGGCCGGCCGATCCCGGAAACGGCCAGGACCGCCTGGTCTGTCAGGCGAGACACCGCGTCGGGCGCGGTTTCGAGCCTGGCCTGCACGGTCGCGATGCCGCGCGCCTGCGCCTGAGCCGCCACCGCTGCGCCCGCCGCGCCTCCCCCGATCACGAGCACGGCATCGGTTGCGCCCAACTGCCCGTCGAGCGGTGCGCGCAGCGGGCCCGCCGGCAGGCAGTGGCCATTCCCGACGCCCGACGCCCCATCGACGACGGCGATCCGCAGCCGCTTGGCGAGCGCCGGGTTCTGCAGCCCGTCATCCATCACGATCACGCGCGCGCCGAGCGCCTTGGCCAAGGCGGCGCCGGCGCGCCGGTCGCGCGCCACCACCGTCCGCACATGTCGCGCCATCAGCAGCGGCTCGTCGCCGACAGCGTGCGCGGCGTGATGGGAGGCGTGAACTTCGACCGGCCCGCGCAGCGTGCCGCCATAGCCGCGCATCAGCACGAAGGGGTTGTCGCCGCGGCGGGCCAGAAGCTCGGCCAGCGCGATCGCGGTCGGCGTCTTGCCGGCCCCGCCCGCGACGAAATTGCCGACGCAGATCACCGGGATGCCGGGGTCGTTGCCCGCGGCCTGCATCCGCCGCAGCGTGATCGCGCCATAGAGCCAGCCGAGCGGCGCCAGAAGCCAGGCGAGCGCGCCGGCAGGCCGCCACCAGAAGGCGGGTGCGCGCATCAGGCGGCGCCGTCGCGCTGACCCAGCGCGATCCGCATCAGCAGTGGCTCCAGCGCCTGGATCGTCCGGTTCAGCGCCCCGCCGAGCTCGGCGCTGGTCTGGGCGGCGGCGCGGGCGGCCTGCCGGGCGCTGGCCGGGTCGCTGAGCCAGCGGTGCACGGCGCCCGCCAGCCCCTGCGCATCGGCGACCTCGCGCGCACCGCCATCCTTGTCGAAGGCGGCGAAGATCTCGGCATTGTTGTGAACGAAGGGGCCGTGCAGCAGCGCGCAGCCGAGCTTGGCGGGCTCGATCGGGTTGTGCCCTCCGATCATCGGCACCAGCGAGCCGCCGAGATAGGCCACCTGCGACAGCCGGTAGAACAGGCCGAGTTCATTGACCGTGTCGGCGATGTAGAGCTCGATCTCGCGCTCCGGCAGCTGTCCCGTGGCGCGTCGCGCGACAGCGATGCCATTGGCCAGCGCCAGGGCCTCGATTTCGTCGCCGCGCTGCGGATGGCGCGGCGCGATGATCGTCAGCAGCTTCGGCAGATAGGGTTTGATCCCCAGATGCGCGGCGATGACCTGCTCGTCCTCGCCGGGATGCGTGCTGGCTGCGACCCAGACCGGCCGCCCGGTCGTCAGCCCGTCGAGGATCGCCAGCGTGTCGGCATCGGCCGGCGGGGCGGGCACGTCGAATTTCAGGTTGCCGGCGACGCTGACGCGCGGGGCGCCGAGCTGCGCCAGCCGCTCGGCATCGCCCTGCGACTGGGCGAGGCAGGAGTTGAAGCAGGAGAGCAGGAAGCGGGAGGTCCGCGGCGCCTTGTACCAGCGCGCGAAGGAGCGCTCCGACATGCGCGCATTGACCAGCACCAGCGGCACCTCGCGCTTGCGCGCCTCGATCAGCAGATTGGGCCAGATTTCCGACTCGCAGATCAGCCCGAGCGAGGGCCGCCAGTAGTCGAGGAAGCGGCGCATGTAGCGCGGTACGTCGAGCGGCAGATACTGGTGGATCACGCCGGCCGGCAGTCGCGCCGCCAGCAGCTTGGCCGAGGTCACGGTGCCGGAGGTCACCAGCACGGTCAGCCCGCGCTTCTGCAGCCGCGCGACCAGCGGCAGCAGCGTCACCGTCTCGCCGACGCTGGCTCCATGCAGCCAGACGAGCGGCCGGTCGGGCCGTCTGACGCCGGGATAGCCGCGCCGTTCGGCCAGCCGCGTCGGGTCTTCCTTGCCGCGCCGTCGCCGCCAGACGAGGAGCCCCGCGGCAGCCGGCTCGAACAGGCCCGTCAGCAGCCGGTAGCTCGTGAGGATCGGGCCCTTGCCGCTCATGATGGGTTGCCCACAGCGGCGCCCTCGGCCGGCCTCAGGCCCGCGCCGGGGTCCTGCGCGCCGACCAGCGCATATGCGCGCGCATGGACCGCGTCGAGCCCGGCCTGGAGCGCCAGCCGCGCGGCCTCGCAGGTGGCCTCGTCGGCGTCGCGGTCGACCTGGATGGCTTCGCCGACGACGATGGCGCCGCGGCCGAAGGGCAGGCCGATCGAGGCCCGGTCCCAGCTCTTGAAATCGATGCGCCGGCTGGTCACCACCGCGATCGGATGCACCGGCCGGCCCGAGGCCCGCGCCAGCTGGATGATGCCGGGCCCGGCGACGCGGGCCCTCTTGGGGATGTCGGCGGTCAGCACCATGGTCTCACCGGCCTTGAGCCGCTTCATCATGGCGAGGAACGCGCTGGCGCCGCCCTTCTCGCGGATCTTCTTGCCGAGCGCGCCCGAGCCGCGGATCGCGCCGATGCCGAGCTGGCGCAGCGCGACCGCGTTGAAGCCGCCATCGCCATGGCGCGAAACCAGCGAGCAGGCCGGCATCCAGTCGGGCCGCGAGAACGGGATCATGATGTGCTGGCCATGCCACATCGCGATGATCAGCGGCAGCTCCGGCCGGACGCGGTCATAGATATCCGCCGGCTCGACGACGAACCGGTTCGTGCGCTGCACGAGGCGCAGATAGCCGGCCAGTATGCGGCCGAGCGTCTCCTGCGCCACGCGCGTCTTGAGAATCGAAAAACCCATGAAGCTTGCGTCGAAGCCTTCAAGTCTCGGGGTCGAGCAGGCGGTGCAGATGCACGATGAAATAGCGCGTCTGCGCCTGGTCGACCGTCGCCTGGGCCTTCGCCTTCCAGGCGGTATGGGCGCTGGCATAGTTGGGGAACACGCCGACGACGTCGAGCTTGGCGAGATCCTTGAAGGTCACGCCCTCGAGCGAACTCAGCTCGCCGCCGAAGACGAGGTGGAGAAGCTGTTTCTGTTCCGGTTCGGCAACCATCGATCCCTCCAGCACGAATAGGCGCGGTTCGCGAACCGCGCGGCCTCAGTTAAGCTATCCGGGCGTCGGGCGCGAGGGCTCCAGGGCGGGAAGCTGCACCCGATCGGCGATTTCTGAGACGATCGAGGCGTCAGCTGCGCTGCGGCTGCGCATCGCGCAGGCGCTGCATGGCCGAGACCAGCGGCTTCGACAATCCGCCGCCACTCGCCACCAGCAGGCCGTGGACCGGGGTCGCTCGGTTGTAGACCACTGCCTCGCCGGCCGCGCCCGACATCCGGCCGCCGGCCTCCTGCAGGATCAGATCGGCCGCAGCGAGGTCCCAGTCGCGGGAATCCGCCGAGATCAGCCCGGCATCGATCGAGCCGTCGGCGATCCGCGCGAGCCGCAGCGCCAGCGACGGGATCTTGTCGACAGGCTCGAAAGGCTCGATCCGGGCCAGTGCGTCGAGCATTGGCTTGGGGCCTGCGATCCGGGCCACGCCGAGCGTGGTGATTGCGGTGGCCGCGATGTCGCTGCCGTTCTTCTGGGCGCCGCCGCCGCGCAGGGTCGTGTAGGTCGCCTCGCTGGCCGGCGCATGGACCACGCCGAGGATCGGCACGCCCTCGTCGAGCAGCGCCACGCAGACCGCCCAGTCCGGCGAACCGCTCATATAGGCGCGCGTGCCGTCGATCGGATCGACCACCCAGACGAAGCGGCGCGACAGCCGCAAAGCGTCGTCGACCGTCTCCTCCGACAGCCAGGCCGCCTCCGGCAGCAGCACCGACAGCCGGATGCGCAGGAAGGTGTCGACGCCAATATCGGCTTCCGTCACGGGCGAGCCGCCGCTCTTCGACCAGGTCCGCGCCGCCGTCTTGGCGCCGGGCCGGAACAGGTCGGTGGCGATCGCGCCAGCCTCCAGGCAGCTCTCGCGGACCGCCCTGAGCAGATCCGGTGCGATGGGTAGCGGGGGCGTGCTCATGGGCTGTCCGTACGAATGGCGCTGCTGCGCTTCAAGCCGAAAATGCGCCCGCGCACCGAAAGATTCCGTCAATCATCATGCATGAAACAGGCCATCGGGGCGCTCGGAACGCCCGAAACACGGTCCCTTAACCCAACCGCTTAAGCGCTCGGAGAGAGCTGCGACGCAATCTCGACCTGCAAGCACGAGAGCCCCGCATTCGCACAGAGGGCTCCGCTGCGGCAGGGATTACAGAGAGGCGTTGAACCCATGGCCAGAGTCACCACGGCCGCCGGGGAGCTCGGTTTCATGCCGAGTCTCCCCGGCTGCGCGATCGATCCGACGATCGTTTCCAGCAACCCGATGCCGGCGCAGCCACAGGCGCCGCGCATCGAGCGTCTCGGCTCGGTCCGCATCCTGCGCGCCGGCGCCGGCTGGCGTGGCGTTTCGCTGCGGTTGGCCAATGCCACGGGCGACGACCAACTGTTCCAGCTCGCTTTGACGGCGGGCGACGGCCGCTCGGTCACGATCGCGACGGTCGACCAGGACGACGCCGTGGCGCTCTGGCGCGATTGCGGCCGGGCGAGCGGCATGCCGCTGCTGCTCGAAACCAGCGATGGCGAGATCTCCGAGCCCTTTCCGCAGATCGGCCCGCTTGCGCTGGGGCCGATCCGGGTCCGGCGCCGCCATGCCTTCCTGAACGGCCGCCGCCCGCGCTTCCTGGTGCGGCGCAAGACCGGCAAGCTCGCCGAGCGGCCGGTCCTGGTCGGCGGCGACAGGCTGACGGACTGAGGGGCGCCCTTCAGAATGCGGATCGGGCGAACGCATCCAGCGCGAAGCCCGCCGCCAGCAGCAAGCCCGCATGCCAGTTCGAGCGGAAGAGCGAGAGCGCGACCTGCGCGCTCGCGCCCTTGAGCTTCGAGACCTGCCAGCCGAGATGGCCCGCAAAAGCGGCCAGACCCGCATAGGCGAGCGGCCCGCCGCCGGCGCTCCAGGTCGCGAGCCCCGCCAGCACCACCGCCAGCGCGAAGCACAGCGCGATTGCCTCCCGTCCATGCGCGCCGAAATAGCGCGCGCTCGACTTGATGCCGGCGATGACGTCGTCCTCGATGTCCTGCATCGCGTAGATCGTGTCGTAGCCGACCGTCCAGACGACCGCCGCGGCGTAGATCAGATAGGCTGGCGCATCGAGCCGCCCGAACACCGCGCTCCAGCCGAGCAGCCCGCCCCAGGAGAAGGCCAGCCCCAGCACGAACTGGGGCATGTTCGTGATCCGCTTCATGAACGGGTAGACCGCCACGATCGCCAGCGACGCGATGCCGGCGGCGATGGTGAAGGCATTGAACTGCAGCAGCACCACGAAGCCGACGAGCGAGAGCCCGACCATGAACAGCGCCGCCGCCTTCGTCGTGATCTGGCCCGAGGGCAGGGGGCGGCCGCGCGTGCGCGCCACCTGCGCGTCGAGCTTGCGGTCGATGATGTCGTTGAAGGTGCAGCCGGCGCCCCGCATCACGACCGCGCCGATCAGGAAGAGCAGGACATGCCACGGGTTCGGGTAAGGCTGCCCGGCGGCGATCGCCGCCAGCCCCGCCGCCCACCAGCATGGCAGCAGCAGGAGTTGCCAACCGATCGGGCGTTCGATTCGGGCCAGCTTCAGAAATGGACGAAACCGCCGCGGCGCGCGCGTATCGACCCAATGGCCCGTGAGGGCGTCGGGCAGGGGAGCGTCGGCGACCGGCACGTCAGGAATGGGCTTCCCAGGCGCCGGCATGGCTGTCCCGTGTCGAGGTCAGAGCGCGCCCTGGGGGATGCGCATGCCGCCCCCGGTGATCGCATCGCCGCCGCTGAACGGATTGCCGCGGCCCTGCGCCTGTTGCTGGGCCCGCCGCATCATCTCGGCCTGCTGCTTCACGGCGTTGCAGGCCTGAGTGCGGACAGCGGCCGCCTTCTGGTTGTCCGCCTTCATGCCATCGATGAAGGAGGGCGGAATCTGGCACCAGTCCTGGTTGTCCGTGGCGAATTTGACGGTGGCCGTGCCGTTGTTGACCAGCCGGCCCATCGTGCTGCAGGCCTGCTGCGGCGTCAGCTTGCGCTTCGACTTTTGCGCGGCGTTGAGCGAAGCGACCAGCGACTGCCGCTCCTGGAGCAGCGACTGGATCTTCTCGCAGCCCGAGGCCTGCGCGCGCGCGGGAGCGGCGTCGATGAAAGCGGCCGTTGCGAGACCGATCGTCGCAAACACTCCGGATGCCAACCTGCGCCGCATTGTGATTCCGCTCCGAACTCTCTGCGCGGGCGCCATGCCCCTCGCGATTTCCTTAACAGCAAGGCCGTGATAGCGCCAAGAACCTTTGCAGGTCCACACCGACCATTGCAGATACCCTCGTCGCGTTCACGTGGCAGACAAGCTGAAGATTGCCAGATAGGCCCCGATTGTGGCGGTTTTCGCGCCATGGGCCGGGCGCTGCCGTCGCAGGGGCGCGAGATGGCCTGCCGGGCGGCCGAAAGGAACCAGTCTACCCATGTCGATTCCAGATTTTGCCCGCTATCGTCTCTGCCTCGACCATGACCTCGCGGCGGATGTCAGGCTGCCGCTGGAGCGCGATCAGGCGAACTATCTGATCAGCGTGCTGCGGATGAAGCAGGACGACACGGTCCTGGTCTTCAACGGGCGCGACGGCGAATGGCTCGCGGCGATCACGGTCGAGGGCCGCAAGCAGGCGAGCCTGACGCTGCTGAGGCCGACGCGCGCCCAGCCCCCCGCGCCCGATCTGCACTACCTCTTCGCGCCGCTGAAACAGGCCCGGCTTGACTACATCGCCCAGAAGGCGGTCGAGATGGGGGCGGGCGTCATCCAGCCCGTCCTGACCCGACGGACCCAGGTGGCGCGGCTGAAGTTCGACCGCATGCGGGCCAACGCGATCGAGGCCGCCGAGCAGTGCGGGATCCTGTCCTTGCCGGAGATCCGGGCCGAGCAATCGCTCGACGCCGCCCTCGAAGCGCTCGATCCCGGCCGGATTCTGGTGTTCTGCGACGAGGCGATGGCGCAGGAGAGCCCGGTCGCGGCACTGTCGCGCGTCGCGCCGGGGCCGCTGGCCGTGCTGATCGGCCCCGAAGGCGGCTTCGATGCGGCCGAACGCGCCAGGATCCTGGCCAGGCCGGCGACGCTGCCGATCTCGCTGGGGCCGCGCATCCTGCGCGCCGATACGGCCGCCGTCGCCGCGCTGGCGCTGGTCCAGGCCGTGCTGGGCGACTGGCCGCGGGGCTGATCGCGTGCTTGTCGGCGCGGGGCGCCCCGTCCCAGCCCCGCGCGGCCTGCATGGCGGTTGCGGCGCCCGTCTTCCAACGCGTAGCGGAGGTCGTTGTCGCGCGTTCGCTCCTCGCCTATGTCTGGCGCTCCTGGAGCCTGATCCCCCCTGCCGTCGGCGCGGGCGGACGCCCGGCTGCCTTGTTGTTCTGCCGGAGCGCCCATGGCTCGCGATGTGTCCGATTCGACCCCGATCGTTTCCAAGGACGAACTGATGTCCTGGATGGCCGCCGGCGAAAAGCCGTCCTCGGCCTTCCGGCTCGGCACCGAGCACGAGAAATTCCCGTTCTACACCGACGATCTCTCGCCCGTTCCCTATGAGGGACGAGCGGCGGCCGAAGGGCGCCCGGCCGCGGGCGGCATCCGTCATCTCCTCGAAGGCATGCAGGCCAAGCTCGGCTGGGAGCCGATCGTCGATGCAGGCCACATCATCGGGCTGGCCGGTCCCGATGGCGGCGGCGCGATCTCGCTGGAGCCCGGCGGCCAGTTCGAGCTTTCGGGTGCCCCGGTCGAGACATTGCACCAGACGGCGGCCGAGCTCGCCGGGCATCTGGCGGATGTGAAGGCGGTCGCGCAGCCCCACGGCATCGGCTTCGTCTCGCTCGGCCATTCGCCGCTCTGGACCCGCGCCCAGACGCCGATGATGCCCAAGAGCCGCTACAAGATCATGGCGAACTACATGCCGAAGGTCGGCACGCGCGGCCTCGACATGATGTTTCGCACCTGCACCGTGCAGGTGAACCTCGATTTCGCCACCGAGGCCGACATGGTCAAGAAACTCAGGGTGTCGCTGGCCCTGCAGCCGCTGGCCACGGCGCTGTTCGCCGCCTCGCCCTTCAGCGAGGGCAGGCTCAATGGCCTCCAGTCGATGCGCTCGGAGATCTGGCGCGACACCGACAAGGCCCGCTCGGGCATGCTCGCCTTCGCTTTCGACGCGGCCATGTCCTACGAAGCCTATGTCGACTGGGCGCTGGACGTGCCGATGTATTTCGTCAAGCGCGGCGACACCTATCATGACGTCGCCGGCGCCTCCTTCCGCGATCTCCTGGCGGGAAAACTTCCGCAACTCCCGGGTGAGACGGCGACGATTTCCGACTGGGCAAACCATCTCGGCACCCTGTTCCCCGAGGTCCGGCTCAAGCGCTTCCTCGAGATGCGCGGCGCCGATGCCGGCTCGCCGGAGATGCTGAACGCGCTGCCCGCCTTCTGGGTCGGCCTGCTTTACGACCAGGCGGCGCTCGATGCCGCCTGGGATCTGGTCAAGGGCTGGAGCGAGGACGAGCGCCAGGCGCTGCGCGACGCCGTTCCGTCGGCGGGACTCGCGGCGTCTGTCGCCGGCCGCACGCTGCGCGACTTGGCGCGCGAGGTGCTCGCCTTGTCGCGTGCCGGCCTGGTGCGCCGCGCCCGCCGCAGCGAGGCCGGCGCCGACGAAGCCGGTTTCCTCGACCCGCTCGACGCCATCGTCGCTGCGGATCGCACGGTGGCGCAGGACCTCGCCGCACGGTACGGGGACGCCTGGGGCTCGCGCATCGAGCCGCTCTTTACCGAGCTGAAACTATAGGAGGCGGCGAGGCGGTTCGCTTCGCATTGTCGCGCCGGCATTAACCGTACGTCAGTCTTCCCCGGTCAAAATGGCGACATGCGAACTGTGTCTGGCAAATGGCTCGATTTTCTCCGCGACGAGAGCGGCGCGACCGCCATCGAGTATGGCCTGGTGGCCGTTCTGATCTCGACGACGATCATTATCTGGGCCGCGCAGATCGGCGACTCGGTCAAGGCGTTCTTCATAGCGGCCGCCACCGGCATCAAATCCTGAGCCGGTCGGCCGGCGCCGCTACTCAGCAGCGGTCTTGAAACTCGCCAGATTGTCCAGGCTCTGGATGATGTGCTCGGCCAGCGCGTTCGACAGCACCGAGGGGTCGAAACGCGTCCGCAGGAGCCCGATCTTGCATGAGGGCAGCGCCGCATAGCCCTCCGACGGCCCCAGGATCCGCATGCCGGGCCGCACCGCGCTCTCCGGCAGCACCGACACTGCCAGCCCCGCGACGACGGCGGCGCCGACCGCGGTCGAGTTCCAGCTCGCATAGAGCACGCGGAAACGCCGCCCCTTGCTCTCCAGTGAATCGACGGCCGCCTGGCGCCAGTTGCAGTTCGGTCGCCCCAGCGCCAGCGGCAGCGGGTCTTCCTCATGCACGGCATGGCGCGCCGAGGTCACCCAGAGCAGGGGCTCGATGCGGATGATCTCGCCCTGGCCGCGGCTCTCGACATGGGTGACGATCGCCAGGTCGATGTCGCCGGTGGCGATCCGCTCGGCCAGCATCGGTGTCGGCTCGCAGACGACCGTGACCTCCGCGCGCGGGTTGGAGCGCGCGAAGCGCGCCAGGATCTCGGGCAGGTAGCGATCGGCATAGTCGTCGGGCACGCCGAGCCGGATGCGCCCCTTGAGGTCGGCATCGGTGAAGCTCGCGACGCATTCGAGGTTCAGCCGCACGATCCGCCGGGCATAGTCGAGCAGCCGCTCGCCATCCTCGGTCAGCTTGGCGTGACGTCCGTCACGGCCGAAGAGCGGCCGGCCGACGCGCTCTTCCAGCCGCTTCATCTGCATCGAGACCGCCGACTGCGTCTTGAAGACGATCTCCGCCGCGCGGGTGAAGGAGCCGGTGTCGGCGATGGCCACGAAGGTCTTGAGCTGGTCGGCATCGAGCACATGAGCCATCGGGACCCCCGGCAATCGGTTCATCAATATCCGTGTTGTCCGGCATCATAAGCATTCGTTTGGCTGATGGCTAGGACAAAGCTATCGTCACGCCAGTTCTTGGTCTCTGCCAGCGGCGCGTCCGGGCGGGGGCGAGGAATGCCTGTCGCTGTCGATCCAAAGGAGGCCGTCATGCTGCTCATGACCATCGCCACGAAGTTGCTCTCGTCCGTTTCGGCCGGTGCCACGCGCGTTGTCACCCTCGCGATCAAGCCGGCGGCGTTCCTCGTGAAAGCGCTCATCCATCGCCGAGAGGTGATGCGCCTGGGCGAGCTCGACGAGCGGGGCTTGAAGGATATCGGCCTCGTCCGCTCCGATCTCGACGGCGCGCTCGCGGTGTCCTGGCTGTCGGACCCCTCCGTCATCCTGGCCGAGCGGTCCAGTGCGCGCTCGGGCGCCGCGTCCCTGCGTCGGCAGGTCGCGCTTCAGCAGATCGCGTTGCGGGAGGCCCCCGCGACAAAGGCGGCGAGCGCCGCGGCCCAGCCCGGCGAGGCTGGCCGCATGCCCGCCCGGCCCGCGGTCTCGCAGGCTCTCGAGGTTAATCCGGTTGCGTGCAGTGCCTGACCCCTTGGGGCTGCGCGTTCCTGCGGGCGGGGGCTTCGTGCCTCCGCCCTTTTTTATGCCGTCCGCCGTCAGCGCTTCTGTCCGCCGAACATCGTGTCGAAGATCGACTTCATCGCCTGCTGATGGCTGTCCTGGACCTGGCGGCCGGTCTCGAACATCTGGTTGAGCGCGTCGAGGCCGATCGCGCCTGGCCCGGCCTCGGCCGGGGCGGGTGCGTCTTCGGCCTCGCGCTCCGGGGTGCGGCGCGGGGAAGGGGCGGCGCGCGGCGCCGGTTCGGGCTGCGGTTGCGCGCCGCCCAGCATCCCGGTCAGGATCTGGCCGAACATCCCGCCCATCTGGTCCATGCCCATCTGCCCGCCCGGCATCTGGCCGCCGCCGAAGGGGCCGCCGCCCTGCGTCTGGCCGCCGCTCGGCGCCTGTCCATTGCCGAACATGCTGCCGAGGATCGCCTCGAGCGGGTTGGCGGGGCTTTGCGGCTGCGGCGCCGGCTGCATCCCCGGCATCTGGCCGCGCATCATCTCGGAGAATTGTCCGAGAATGCCGCCGAGACCGTTGCTCTGCATCGATTTGGTCAGGCCGCCCATCACCATCGCGGCGATGACCGGCAGCATCTGCTTCAGCACCGCCTGGGCGACGCCGCTGGTGGCCGCCGCCTGCGCGGCCACCGCATTGCTGACCTCCTTCGAGCCGAAGAGCTGGCTGAGGACATCGGTGCCGGCGCTGCGGGCATTGTCGGGGATGCCGTCGCCATTGGCGTCGAAGATGCGGCCGAAGGGCGAGGCCGTCATCATCTGCGCCAGCGAGCCGAAGGCGTAAGGGTCCTGCGTCTGGCGCTGCAGCCCCATCGAAAAGGCCGGCAGCAGCGCCTCGATCGCGGCCTGCGTCTGCTGTGCATTGAGGCCGTATTGCCGCGACAGGTTCTGCATGGCCTGGCCGTTCTGGGCCTGCTGCATCATCTCGAACAGGTTCATCATGGCTTGGCCTTGGGCTGCTGCGCGGTCTCTCGCCGCCTGAGCGGCAAACGATAGCAGTGTCGGGGGGCGAGGCAAGGCGCAGCCTGCGCGCCGCGAGCCGGCGCAAGCGGTGCGTATGGCCTCAGCCGGTCGCCCTGGCCTCGCGTTCCAGCCGGGCGATGCCGCGATAGGCGAAGACCAGCGCCAGCACGCCGAAGGCGACGGCGCCGAGCGCCGAGCCGACCAGCGCGCCCTTGGGCCCGCCATACTGCGCGCCGAGCCAGGCCAGCGGCATCGTGCCGAGCGTGGCGCGCCCCCAGCTGAACAGCGTCGACAGCAGCGGCATGCCGAGATTGTTGAAGGCGGCGTTGGCGACGAAGAGCAGCCCGACGAAGAGCCACATCGGCCCGGCGACGAGGCAGAAGAACATCAACAGCTCGCCCGTCAGCCCGGTGGCGCCGAAGGCGCTCGCGATCGGCCCTCGCGCCAGCGCCAGGATCACCCCCGAGACGATGACGCAGCCGATCGCGAACTGGGCCGAGGCCGTCAGCCCGCCGCGCATCCGGTCGAAACGTCCCGCGCCCCAGTTCTGCGCCAGGATCGGCCCGACGGCGCCGGTCAGCGCAAACAGCACCCCGAAGGCGACCGGCACGAGCCGGTCCATGATGGCGAGCGCGGCCATGGCGCCATCGCCGAAGCGGGCGAAGATGCCGGCGAAGACGGCGTTGGCGATCGGGTTGGAGAGGTTGGTCAGGATGGCCGGTCCCGCGATGGCGAGCGTGGCGCCCCCGTCCCGGCGCAGGGCGGCCAGGCTCGGCCGGGCGACCATGTCGTGGACGCGAATGGCCCCATACAGCCCGGTCGCGACGATGATGACGCGCGACATCACGATCGCCCAGGCCGCGCCGTCGGGCCCCAACCCGAAGCCGAAGATCAGCAGCGGATCGAGCCCGGCCGTCGCGATGCCGCCGCCCAGCGTCACGAACATCGCCCGGCGCGCATCGCCGACGGCCCGCAGCACGCTCGACAGCCCCATGCCGACCGCCATCAGGACATTGGAGGGCAGCACGATCCAGAGGAAGGAGAGCGCCACCGCATAGGCTTCGCCCCGGGCGCCGAGCAGGCGCAGGAGCCAGGGCAGGCAGGGCAGGGCGACGACCGTCAGCACGAGCGCCGCCAGCGCCATCAGCGTCAGCGTCGAGGCGGCGAGCCGCCGCGCCCCGGCGCGGTCCCCGGAGCCGAGCGCCCGCGCGGTGAGCGCCGCGACTGCGATCATCAGCCCGATATTGATGGAGATCATCAGGTAGAGCACAATCGTCGCGAAGCCGACGCCGGCCGTCGCTTCCGGCCGGCCGAGCCAGGACACGTAGAGCAGCGACAAAAGATCGACGACGAAGATCGCCATCAGGCCGATCGCGCCTGTCCCGGTCATCACCGCGACATGCCCCATCAGCGAGCCGCTGACGAACAGGGCGGTGCTGGCGCCGGCCTTCGCGCTCAAGCGGGGCTCCCGTCGCGCAGCCGGTCTGCGCCGACTATCGGCGCCATCGGCAGGAAACTGGGGCGGGACATCTCGGCCATGCAGGCGTCATCCGGATCGATCGAGGAGGTCGCGGCGCAGGCGCAGCCGCCATCGCCCCTGTCTAGGCTCGTCCGTGCGCGCAGGCGAGAGGCGATCTGCCGCTGGCGCCAGCCGCCGCCATGCGGGCAGCTCCGCGCCGGGCTTTCTTGACATCGTCCGCGCCACGCCGAAAGAAGACGCCACGCCCACCGGATCGTTTTCGTGACCAAGCCGCCGCTCGACATCCTGCTCTGCGCGCCGCGTGGCTTCTGCGCCGGCGTCGTGCGCGCGATCGACGCCGTCGAGAAGGCGCTGACGCTGCATGGCGCGCCGGTCTATGTCCGCCACGAGATCGTTCACAACAAATACGTGGTCGAATCGCTGAAGCGGAAGGGCGCGGTCTTCGTCTCCGAACTGTCGCAGGTGCCCGATGCGACGCGGCCGGTGATCTTCTCCGCGCATGGCGTGGCGAAATCCGTGCCCGCCGAGGCGCAGGCGCGCAATCTCTTCGCCATCGACGCGACCTGCCCGTTGGTGACGAAAGTCCATCGCGAGGCCGAGGTCCACCACAAGCGCGGGCGCCATATCCTGCTCGTCGGCCATGCCGGCCATCCCGAGGTGGTCGGCACCATGGGGCAGCTCCCGCCGGGGGCGATCACGCTGATCGAGACGCTCGAGGATGTCGCGGCGCTGGAGCCGCCCGCCGGCGCGCCGCTCGCCTTCGTCACGCAGACGACGCTCTCGGTGGACGACACGCGCGGCATCGTCGAGGCGCTGCAGGCGCGCTTTCCCGCGCTGATCGCGCCGCACAAGGAAGACATCTGCTACGCCACCACCAACCGCCAGGAGGCGGTGAAGCGCGTCGCCCCGCTGGTCGAGGCGCTGATCGTCGTCGGTTCGCCGAACTCCTCGAATTCCCAGCGCCTGCGCGAGGTTGCCGAGCGCGCCGGCTGCCCGGTGGCGCGCCTCGTGCTGCGCACCGACGAGATCGACTGGGCCGCCTTCGGCGCCATCCGCACGCTCGGCATCACGGCCGGCGCCAGCGCGCCCGAGGTTCTGGTCGAGGAAATCATCGACGCGTTCGCGCAGCGCTACGAGGTCCGCGTCGAGACGGTCTCGACTGCCGACGAGAACGTCTTCTTCCCGCTGCCGCGCGCCCTGCGCGACGCTCCGGCCGCGGCCGAGTGAGCGGCTCCTTCAGAAAGCGATCCCTTGGCCGTCTATACCGAAGTTCCCGATGACGAACTGGCCGCTTTCGTGGCGCGCTACGGCATCGGCGACCTGCTCGCCGTGAAGGGCATCGCCGAGGGCGTCTCCAACTCGAATTTCCTCCTGCACACGACGCAGGCCTTCTTCATCCTGACGCTCTATGAGGAGCGCGTCGATGCCGCCGACCTGCCGTTCTTCATCGGTTTGATGGAGCATCTGGCCGATCGCGGTCTGATCTGCCCGCAGCCGGTGCGGATGCGCGACGGGCAGGCCGTCGGCCGGCTGGCGGGCCGCCCGGCGGCGATCGTGACGTTCCTGGACGGCATGTCGGTGCGCCGGCCCAACGCCGCCCATTGCGCCGAGGTCGGGCGCGGGCTTGCCTTGCTTCACCAGGCGGGGGCGGATTTCCCGATGGCGCGCGCCAATGCACTGGCCGTGGCCGACTGGCGACCGCTGGCGGAGCAGGCCGGCGCGGCGGCCGACACGGTCTCGCCCGGCCTGTCGCGCCGCATCGCCGCCGAGATCGACGCACATGAGCGGCACTGGCCGCAGGACCTGCCGCGCGGCGTCATCCATGCCGATCTCTTCCCCAACAACGTCTTCTTCATCAAGGACCGGCTGTCGGGCCTGATCGACTTCTACTTTGCCTGCACCGACGCCTTCGCCTACGATCTGGCGATCTGCCTGAATTCCTGGTGCTTCGAGGCGGATTCCTCCTTCAATCTGACCAAGGGCCAGGCGATGCTCGCCGGCTACGAGAGCGTGCGCCCGCTGACTCAAGCCGAGATCGAGGCCCTGCCGCAGCTCTGCCGCGGCTCGGCGCTGCGCTTCCTGCTGACGCGCCTGGTCGACTGGCTCAACGTCCCGCCAGGCGCGCTGGTGCGACCGCTCGACCCGCTCGAATACGACCGCAAGCTCGTCTTCCACCAGCGCGTCGCCGACGCGCGCGACTACGGGCTGAGACGATGAGCGGTGCGACCATGACTGACGCTGTGGAAGTCTGGACGGACGGCGCCTGCTCCGGAAACCCCGGCCCCGGCGGCTGGGGTGCGATCCTTTCCTACAAGGGCACGCAGAAGGAGCTGTCGGGCGGCGAGGCGATGACCACCAACAACCGCATGGAGCTGATGGGCGCGATCGCGGCGCTGGAATCGCTGACGCGGCCCTGCACCGTCGCGCTCCACACCGACAGCCAGTATCTGCGCCAGGGCATCACCGCCTGGATCTTCGGCTGGAAGAAGAACGGCTGGAAGACCGCCGACCGCAAGCCGGTCAAGAACGAGGAACTCTGGAAGCGCCTCGACGCCGCGCTCAAGCAGCACAAGATCGAGTGGAAATGGGTCAAGGGCCATGCCGGCGACCCCATGAACGAGCGCGCCGACGAACTGGCCCGCGCCGGCATGGCCCCGTTCAAGCCGGGGCGGTGACGATCGCGGCCTGAGCACCGGGGCCGGACCCGCGCCCCATCCCTTCATTCGAATGGGGGATGTGCCGGCGGTGCTGCTACGCGACCCTGATCCGCTCCAGGTCGGGCGGCATGGAAAGCACGCGATGAAGCACCTCTGCGTCCTGGCTCTGGCTCTCGCGGCCCCGCTGCCGGCCGTCGCGGAAGCCTTGTTCGTCTCCTGCGACAATGGACGACGCTGCGCACGCGCGCCCTGCCCGTCGCGGGACGTCGTCCTGTTGCCGTCGGGCAAGCGCTATGCGCTGACCGCCCCCCGCCTCGAGGATGTCTCGCCGGCCGATCTCCGACGGCTGGAGCAGGGGCATGGACTCTATGAGGGAACGATCGTCCTCGGCGGCATCGTCGAGGACGGGCCTCCGGTTCGGATCGTCGCCAGGCTGGTGGTCCGCGCCGCGACGGCACGGGAGGCGGCGCTGTGTCGCCGGAAGGCGTCGCGCTGACGTCCGATCGCGCCGCCGCGTTCGCGAAGAGGTCTTGCGTCGAAGCGGCCTCAGACCGCCAGCCGGTTGACGTCGATTCGCAGCGTGATGACGGCGCCGTCCTCGCTCCAGTCGCGCGTGACGCTGCCATTGAGTTGGGACTGCATGCTGCGCATCAGCATCTTGCTGCCATAGCCGCTGGTCTCCGGCGGGGCGGTGATGCGCGGACCGCCATGCTCCGTCCAGACGAGGACGAGTTCCTCGCCATCGACGACGCAGGCGACGTCCAGCGTGCCGGACGCCGCCGACAGCGCCCCGTACTTCACCGAGTTGGTCGCCAGTTCGTGCAGCACCATGGCCAGCGACGTCGCGCCGCTCTCGCCGACCGACATGCGCGGCACCGAGACGCGGATGCGCCCGCTGAACGCGGCATCGTCGTTGTAGGGCGCCAGCAGGATGGTCAGCATGTCGCCCAGCAGCGCGCCGTTCTCCTTGCGCCCCGGCACCGGCCGGACGAGATCATGCGCCCGCCCCAGCGCCGAAAGCCGGCTGATCAGCTCGCCGGCCATATGCCCGGCCGAGGTGGCGGAGCGGGAGCTGATCGAGGTCAGGGCGGTGGCCATGCTCAGCAGGTTCTTGACCCTGTGGCTCATCTCGCCGGCGAGCAGTTCGTTGGCCTCCTCGGCCTGCTTGCGGCCGGTGACGTCGAGGAAGACGCCATACATGACGCGACCCTCGATGTCGGCGTCGTCGCCCTGGCCCCGCGCCGAGATCCATTTGACCACGTCGCCGATCATGATCCGGAAATCGATTTCATAGGGCCCGACGATGGCGCGCGTCGCGGCGAAGGCTTCGCGCACCCGGTCGCGATCGGCGGGATGGATCTTGGCCGAGAGCTCCTCGAACACCACGATCGGTGCGGGCGGCAGATCCCACATGTCGAAGCCGTGGCCGTCCATCGTGAACGCGTCGCTGTCGACGTTCCACGACCACAGTGCGATTCCGGCGGCATCGATCGCCAGCCGGAGATGTCGGGGCGACCAGCGGGGCGGCTCGACGAGCGGCGCCATTTTATCGAGTGCTTTCAATGAAGAAACCGCCAGGGCCGTATACGACAACGATGTATTACCATTATCGCGCTAAAATGCGTGAACTATATCGGTATCTGCCGGTTATGCTTTCCTAACGAGAGTTGTCGCAAATGCCTGAAATTGTCGTTCTGATCGTGGATGACGAGCCCCTCATCAGGATGGACCTGGCCGACATGGTCAGGGACGCCGGCTATGCCGCGCTGGAAGCAGCCGATGCCGACGAGGCGATCAAGCTGCTCGAAACGCATCCGGCCATCCGCATCCTCGTCACCGATATCGAAATGCCGGGGTCGATGGACGGCCTTAAACTCGCCGCGGCCGTGCGCGAGCGCTGGCCGCCGGTGGCGATCATCGTGACCTCCGGTCGCATCCTTCCGGCCACCGCCGAACTGCCGACCGCCACGGCCTTCCTTGGCAAGCCCTACAACAGCGCGAGCATGGCGGCTGCC
This sequence comes from Allobosea sp., assembly GCF_030695125.1. Classification (GTDB taxonomy): domain Bacteria; phylum Pseudomonadota; class Alphaproteobacteria; order Rhizobiales; family Beijerinckiaceae; genus Allobosea. The sequence continues at coordinate 262,961 of NZ_JAUYTP010000008.1, forward strand.
CTCGGCAAGGCTGCCGAGACGGTCCGGCGCGCCGACGACGCCGCGTGATAGCCCTCTGACGGGCGCCGCGCCGCGCGGTGCGAAACCCGCCCGTCAGATATAGGCGATGCCGTCCGTCTGCAGCATCTTGCGCTCGGCGGCGACGCCGAGCCCGTGGCGCAGCGTCACGACAGTGCCCGGCTGGGCGTCGGTGAAGCTGATCTCGGCGTCGAGCTGTTGGGCAATCGCCTTGACGATGCTCGTGCCGAGCCCGCCCTTCGTGTCTGCGGCGGTCGAAGGCATCCCGATGCCGTCATCGCTGACATTCAGCGCCCATTCGGTCTCGCCGGCGCGATAGGTCACCTTGATCTTGCCGCCCTGGCCATCGGGATAGGCATGCTTGAGGGAGTTGATCACGAGCTCCGTGACGATGAGTCCGAGGCTGATCGACATGTCGGCATCGACGGTGCTGTCGTCGATCTCGGTCTCGAGCATCAGCAGCGTGTGATCGGGGATCATCGAGGCCGCGATGCTGCGGCAGAGATTGGTCAGGTAACCCCGCAGAGGCACCCGCCCGAGTTGCGACGTCGCCAGCTGCTGCTGCAGCGAGGCGATCGACATCACCCGGCTATGGGCATCCTGCAGATGGCCCCGGGTTTCCTCCGACTGAACCTTGCGTGCGCTCTGCATCAGGATGCTGGCGATGATCTGCAGGCTGTTGGCGACGCGGTGCTGCAACTCCTGGAGCAGGATCGCCTTTTCGCGAAGCAGGTCGTCTTTCTGCTTTTCGCTGCGGCGGGCGTCGGTGACGTCGGTGACCGACAGCAGGATCTGGGCCTCCCCCGCCCCGGTATAGGCGAGCTTGTGAGCGTTGATGATCAGGCGCCGCGGATCGTTCGCGCCGCGTTGCAGGGTCATCTCATAGCCTTCCACCTCGGCGAAGCCCGAAGCCGTGGCTCTCAGAAGCCCGTCAAGCTGCGGCACTTTCCACTCGCCGGCCCCGATCATACCCATCTGCTGCCCGACGATACGGGCCGGATCGAGCTGAAAGGCGCGGCAGAAGGAGCGGCTGGCGACGACGACGGAGAGCTCCTGATCGAGGAGCAGGAGCGGAGCGTCGGATGTCGAAATGACCGCAAGGGCCAGCCCGAGGGCCAGTTCGGGCGGGGCCACGGTCGATGAGGGGGCCATGAATGGCCTTTATGACTGCCGTGAGCCTTCGGAGTGAAAGCGGAAACCACAGGTGTCACTGCGGATGTGGGCCGTCTCGACGGACGGACCTTCTCCTCGTTCGATCACTCTAGCACAACTGTGGGTGCAGCGCGGCACAATCGCACGGCAGGCCCTCAGGGCGAAGGGTGGCCATGCCCGGTCGCGGCCGCGCCATGCGGCATCAGTCTCAGCGCGCCCGCGATGATCAGGACCGCCGCCGGCAGCACCAGGTAACTCGCGTCGAGCGGGGTCTCGACGCTGGCCATGTCGGTCGCGAAATCGACGATCAGAAACACCAGGATCGCCTGGCAGAAGGTGCTCTTGAGCTCTCCCATCTCGCTCGGCTTGATCCAGCCCGGCAGGCTGTGCGTGGCGAACACGCTCTCGTTGAGCACGAAGGAGGCCAGCACCTTCGTGCCGAGCAGCATGAGGATGATCGCAAACAGGCATTCGTCGACCGTCTTCATGATCAGCGACACCGCGCTCTTGGCATGGTCCTGCGCGAGCATGGCGCGGGCGGCTGCGACGACATTCGCTCCGGCTTCACCGAGCAGGACGAGCGCGCCGCTCATCATGCCCAGGGCCGCCAGGGCGATGATCGCCCGAATGGCAAGGCTCGCTGCACGCATTGTTTCGTCTCCCCCGTCAGCGCCTCACGTCCCTGCGGGGACCGGAACGGGATAGGGATCGAGGCGCGGCCCGTCCATGGCTTTCGCGCACCGCGCTCTCGGACTGTCAGCCCAGCGGCTGGCGATAGACGATGAAGCCGGACTTGTCGGCGACCTTGTCGTAGAGCGCCTGCGCCTGCGCGTTGCTCTCATGCGTCTGCCAGTAGACACGAAAGCACCCCTTGGCCTGCGCCATCTGCCTGCCCGCCTCGATCAGCGCCCGTCCCGCGCCGGTGCCGCGCGCTTCGGGCGCGGTGAACAGATCCTGCAGGTAGCAGATGTCCTTCGTGTTCCAGGTGGTGCGGTGGATCACCCAATGCACGAGGCCGATCAAAGCGCCCTCGCGCTCGGCCACGAAGCCGCCCATCGGCTCGGCACCGCCGGTCAGCCGCGCAAAGGTGGCATCGCTGATGTCGGACGCAATCGAGGCTTTGTAAAAAGTCAGGTAGCCCTGCCAGAGCGGGTCCCAGGCGGCGCGGTCATCGGTGGTGAGCGGGCGGATGGTGAGGGCGGTCATGGCTTAGCTCCGGCAATGATCCCCAACGCTAAGGCGGGCCGCGCCGGCTGTCTCATGACGAAGCGAGATCGGATCGATCAGCGGTGGGAGAGGGGTGCGGGTGGGGCGAGCTTCTGCTTCCGACCCGTTGCGGACATGTTTTGAACAGCGCCGCTTGATGCGACGAACCCAACTTGTCGCTAGATGTGATATCGATCGAGCCAGCGAGACAGCCCTACAGCATTTCTCATATGACGAACTCATCCTATCGCGTGTTTGGCACGCTGTTATGTTCATTACTGGCTGCGCTATCGCTCTATTGCGCCTCGCGGTTAGATTGGCTTGCTATCCCGCTCGCCCTATTCGCCATTTTATCAGCAATATCGGTTGGTCGTTACGCCGCTTTTGCCTTGATTATCGTGGCCGCTTTCGTGCTGGTCGGATATTTTTCGAATGCGTTTTACTTCATCGATTTTGCGGCTTCACAGGTACGCGGGTTAGATGCGGCCAAGCTCGCCGGCAGTCATTCGATGAAAGGGCGCTATATTTTGAATAGCGGCTTCCTCGACGTTTCGCGGCATATTGCGGTGATTGAAGGCGATGCTGCAGACCTCGATGCCTTTCAACGCCAATCGTCGCTATATCTGACCGATCTAAGCCGAGGAGCCTGCAGAAACACAATCGTCCGGGTCACACAGCGTGCCACGGTCGTCGACTCGTCCTGTCAAGATGGTGCAGAGCGCAAGAATTAAATGTCAGCTCCCGACCCATAGCGGACGGGATGTACGGCCCTCAGCAGTCACGTTGCCGCATAGATGGCGGGATGTAGAAGCTCGATGCGATGATAGGCGTGATCGCGGACGATGGATCATCTAACGGTCCGGCGCATGCCATTATCACGCCCGTCCTTCCAATTTGAGGAATCTGAGGGCATGAGCCTTGACGTTTTATCTTCAAAACAGAAGCATCAGAATTGCCACGAACTATGGATACAATTCGTGCTTCAAACGCGAACTCAGCATTCTTTTCGAAAATGCTGACTACCATGACTTCAGCTATAAAATTACCTCTCAAGTATGAGGCGCTGCTGTGGAGATAGCCTGACGCTACCCTGCATGCGCTCGCTGGGGTCGAGACGGCGGCTGATGCTACAGCTAAGATGATCACATAAAGGATTCTTGCGAACGCCATACGCACTCCACCTGTGTTTTGCCTGCTTCTGACCCATAGCCGACGGACGCGCCCCTCAGACGGATCACCCCCTCCCACACAGCAAAAAGCCCGCGCCACCCTTGCAGACGACGCGGGCTCGATGAGGGAACGCCTGCGCTCAGAGCTGCTTGAGCAGCGCCTCGGCGCCGGAGATCTCGGCCTTGCCCGGGCCTTCCTCGATGTTGAGCGCGGTGACGACACCGTCGTCGACGATCATCGAATAACGCTGCGAGCGGGTGCCCAGGCCGAAGCCCGAACCGTCGAGCGAGAGGCCGATCTCCTTGGCGAAATCGGCATTGCCGTCAGACAGGAATTCGATCACGCCGGCAGCGCCGGTGGCCTTGGCCCAGGCGTCCATGACGAAGACGTCGTTGGTGCTGGTCACCATGATCGCGTCGACGCCCTTGGCCGTGATCTCGGCGGCCTTCTCGATATAGCCGGGCAGGTGGTTCTTGTGGCAGGTCGGCGTGAAAGCGCCGGGAACCGCGAAGAGCACGACCTTCTTGCCCTTGAACAGATCGTCCGTGGTCTTGGCCGCCGGGCCGTCGGCCGTCATCAGCCGGAAGGTCGCCTGCGGAAGCTTGTCGCCCACCTTGATGGTCATCGTGCCTGTTCTCCGTGAAGCCTGCGGCCAGCGCCGCAAGGCTGACGAATTAGGGCTTGGCGGCTGGTATGTCGAGGTCGAGCCGGGTCTCGATCGCCGATGGCTTGCCGCGCACCGTGATGATGAAAGGGACGGGGCCCGCGCTGCCCTTGGGCCGATCGACGATGCGCAGCAGCGCCACCGTCGTGCCGTCCGGCTGGGCGCTCAAGGTCGGCTTGCCGAAGGACCACATCCCGGCCCCCTCGATGAAGACGTCCTCGACCTTGCCCTCTGGCGGGGCCTGCAGCAGGAGGCGCAGGCCGGGCTCGATCGCGCCCTCGTCGAGCTTGGCTTCCAGAATCGCGAGCTTGCTCTTGCTGGCGCCCAGCTTGACCGGCGCCGGCACGCGCGCCTCGAAGCTCTCCAGGCGCGGCGAGGTCACGGAGGTGACCCCCGGCTCCAGCCAGAGGCGCGCCTCGCCCTTCACGGGAATACAGATCTTTTCGCAGACGGCGAAGTCGAGCTTCAGCACCAGCATGACCGGCTTGGCCGGGTCGGCGGGCTGGACGGAGACCGGGATCACCACTTCGCCGACATAGCCCAGCGAGTGGCCATTGCCGTCCTCGAATCGCTCGGGCGCCGGCCAGCGCACGTCTAGGCCGCCGATATTGGTCGATCCGCTCCAGTCGAACACCGGCGGCACGCCGAAATCGCCGGGGCTGCGCCAATAGGTCTTGTAGCCCGGTGCCATCACGATCTCGACGCCGACCCGCTGCTTGCCCGAGGCCGCGGTGGCGCCCGCGATCAGCCGCAGCGATGCGTGGTCGCCCTTCGACCACGGCGACATCGCCGCCTCCTGCGCCTGCACGGGAGCGGCCAGGACGACGGCGACGAGCGCCAGAAGGGTCAGAATACGTTTCACGCCCGATATTTAAGGGCTGCGGTTGGAAAATGCGACCGAAACCCGCGCGCCCGGCCGAACAATCGCGTGATCGCCCCGTCGCCGCTGCGTCCGGTCGCGCTTGCGCCTGCGGACCGGCCTGGCCTTGCGGCACAGTGCCCGCCGATGATTTTCAGCGCGGCCACCCTGTTTCCAGCGCGAGGGAAAGTGATCTAGCATGATGTCATGAAGATCGGCTCCCACCAGCGACTCAGCGGCCGCAGCTACCTCGACGGGCAGTGCCTGATCGCGATGCCCGGCATGGCCGACACGCGCTTCAGCCGCAGCGTCGTCTATGTCTGCGCCCATTCCGAGGATGGGGCGATGGGCATCATCGTCAACAAACCGGCTGCCGATACGCGCTTTCCCGATCTCCTGGTCCAGCTCGACGTCATCCCCTCCGACGAGCTGATTCGGCTGCCGAGCCAGGCGGAAAAGCTCCAGGTGCTGCGCGGCGGCCCGGTCGAGACCAAGCGCGGCTTCGTCCTCCACACCGCCGATTTCTTCCTGGAATCGGCGACGCTGCCGATCGATGACGGCATCTGCCTGACCGCGACGCTCGACATCCTCAGGGCCATCGCCATCGGCAGCGGGCCCGAAAGCGCGGTGCTGGCGCTGGGCTATGCCGGCTGGGGCGCCGGCCAGCTCGAATCCGAGATCCAGGCCAATGGCTGGCTGCACTGCGCCGCCGACCCCGCTTTGCTCTTCGACGACGGCATCGACACGAAATACACCCGCGCGCTCGGCAAGATCGGGATCGACCCGGCGTTCCTGTCGAGCGAAGCCGGACACGCCTGAGGCGATTGGCCGTCTACGGCCTCCGCCGATCGGGTTCGGACAGCAGAGCCGCGTGGATGCAGTCGGCAAACGGCCCGTAGCGCCCGGCATGCGCGGCCTTCGACGCCTCCATCCAGCTCTCGCGGGCGATGCGGGTCAGGTCGATCGGGTGTCCGGCCTGTCGCGCCAGAGCCTCGAGGTAGAGCGCCTGCGTGCGCCCATTCCCTTCGCGAAAGGGATGGACATAGTTGAGGTCGCCGATGAACTCGCCGGCCTTGTCGGCGAAGGCGCGCGCCGAGAGGTTGCGAAGGTAGCCGGCCGCGACGATGCGCCGGTGAACATCGGCCATCCCGGTGGTGATGTACTGGCGGAACTGGAACTGGTTGCCGCCCTTGGCGATCTCCACGGTGCGAAGCTCGCCGGCCCAGTCGTAGACATCCTGGAACAGGTGGCGGTGGATCGCGCGGAGGTGAGCGAGATCGAAGGTGCCGGAGGGGATGCCGTCCTCGATTCGCTGGACGACCGAGCGTCTTTCGTAACGATCGAGCTCGATGGGGTCGGTCAGACCAAGCTTGTTCTTTAGGACCCTGTAGTCGGGCGGATAGCAGTAAACGGGGTCGCTCATTCTGCCGCGACTGCGGACTGCGCTTTCACCGCTTGATCGCGGATATAGGCCCGCCGCCTGTCCGGCGACCAGCCTTCGCGCTCGAACATCTCAAACATCTCGATATCGGCGGCATCGAGCGGATTGTCCTCGATCGCCTGCAGATGCATAGCGACCCGCCGCCGCTCGCGTGCGCGTTCGGCGTCCGCCTCTGCCAATCGATCCGGCGCGTGATCCATGGCTCGCACCTTACCAGATGGGCCCTCTGAGAGCCACCGGCTTCATCACCGCGCGCTTACGCCGCCTCGCTGGCACTCGCAGCCGCCGCGCCCATCAGTCGGCGCGCTTCGGCGGCGCTCATCGGCTGGCCGAAGATGTAGCCCTGCGCGTACTGGCAGCCGAGCTGGTAGAGCTCGATCGCATCCGACTCCGTCTCGGCGCCTTCCGCCACCACATCCATACGCAGATCGGCGGCGAGCTGGACGATCGAGCGCAGGATCACCGGCGGCTTGCCGTTGCCCATCTGGCGCACGAAGCTCTGGTCGACCTTGATCGTGTCGAACGGAAAGCGCTGCAGATAGGACAGCGAGGAATAGCCGGTGCCGAAATCGTCGAGCGAAAGCCCCGCGCCGAGATCGCGGATGCGCGAGAGCATCTGCGCGGCATATTCCGGGTTCTCCATCACCAGGCTCTCGGTGATCTCGAGCTTGAGCGTGCCGGGCAGGATGCGCCGCCGCGCCAGCACGGTCTTCACGTCATGCAGCAGATCGTGGCGCAGCAGCTGCCGGCTGGAGACGTTGACGCTGGCGAAGATCGGCGGGTCGACGTCGAGCGCCGCCTGCCAGGCCTCGAGCTCGCGCGCGGTCCGGTCCATCACATAGACGCCGAGATCGACGATCAGCCCGGTTTCCTCGGCGATGGCGAGGAAGTCCTGCGGCATCAGCCGGCCCTCGCGCGGATGGTCCCAGCGCACCAGCGCCTCGAACCCGGCGATGGTGCGGTCCTCCAGCCGGACGATCGGCTGGTACATCACCTGGATCTCGCCGCGCTCGATGGCCCGGCGCAGATCGCTCTCCAGCGCCAGCCGGTCGTTGCGGTCGGTCCGCATCGCCGGCACGAAGACCTCGATCTTGTTGCCGCCCTGGCGCTTGGCATGGCCCATCGCGAGTTCGGCGTTCTTGAGCGCATCGTCCTTGCGGGCGGCGGGCGCGGGGTCGAACAGGGCGAGCCCCACCGAGGGCGTCAGCAGGATTTCGCGCTCGGCGAAGGTGATCGGCGTCGAGACGGCGCGGCGCACCAGTTCCGCCAGCGCCAGGATGCGCTCGGGGTCGCGCTCGGAGACCAGGATCATCGCGAAGATGTCGCCGCCGATGCGCGCCAGCGTGTCCTGCGCCCGCAGCAGACGGCCGAGCCGCCGCGCCAGCGTCAGCAGGATCGAATCGCCCGCCGAGAAGCCGACCGATTCGTTGACTTGCTTGAAGCGGTCGATGTCGATCACCAGCACGGTCGGGCGGATGTTCTCATCGGCGCTGGTGAAGCCGAACACCGCCGTCAGCCGGTCCTGGAACAGCTTGCGGTTGGGCAGGCCGGTCAAATTGTCGTGGACGGCGTCGTGCAGCATCCGCTCCTGGGCGGTGCGCTGCTCGGTGACGTCGGCGAGCGTGCCGATGACGCGGATGACCTCGCCGTCCGAGCCGATCACCGGCCGCGCCTTGAGGTTGAACCAGTGGTAGTTGCCGCCGGCCGCGCGCAGGCGCAGGTCGAGATTGAGCTTGCCGCGGCGCTGCTCCAGCACGGCGTCGAGCGAGACGCGGTAGCGGTCGCGATCGGCGACATGCATGTGCTCGAACCAGCGCGAGGCCGAACCTTCGAGCGAGCCGCGCGGCAGCCCCAGCAGCGTCTCGATCTGCGGCGAGACGAAGATCTTGTCGGCGCTGACGTCCCAGTCGAAGACGAGGTCGCCCGAGCCCGACAGCGCCAGCGCCCGCCGCTCGGTGTCGGAGACCAGCCCCTGCGACAGGCCGCTGCCGGCAAAGGCATGCTGGATCACGGTGAAGCCGATCAGCAGAACGATCAGCACGAGCCCGCCGAGCAGGGCAGGCGCGACCAGATCGCGCTGGAACTGGCCGGTGACGGTGAAGCCGGCCGCGGTCACCCAGACCGCGAGCAGGAACCAGGTCGGGATCAGCATCACCGCGCGCTCGTAGCCATGCGTCGCCAGATGCAGGATCAGCACGAAGCCGACCGCCGCCACGGCCGCGATCGATATCCGCGCAATGCCCGACGCCATCGGCGCATCGAACACCGCCAGCCCGACGAGAGCGCCGAGCCCCAGCATCCAGACGATGGTGACGTGGCTGTAGCGCACATGCCAGCGCGCCAGATTGAGATAGGCGAACAGGAAGACCAAAAGCGTTGCCGCCAGCACCACCTCGGCACCGGCGCGATAGATCCGCTCGATCGCCGGCGTGAGGGGGAAGATGCGCTGGAAGAAGCCGAAATCGAGGCCGGCATAGGCGAGCACCGCCCAGGCCAGCGCCGCGGCCGCGGGAAAGATCACCGCGCCCTTGACCACGAAGATGATCGTCAAGAACAGCGCCAGCAGCCCGGCGATGCCGATGATGATGCCCTTGTAGAGCGTCAGCCCGTTTGTTTTCTGGCGATAGGCCTCCTGCTCGTAGAGATAGAGCTGCGGCAGGTTGGCGGATTTCAGCTCGGCGACGAAGGTCACCGTCGTGCCGGGGTCGAGCGTGATCAGGAAGACGTCGGCGTCGGGGCTCGCCTCGCGATCGGGCGAAAGGCCCTGGCTCGCGGTCACGGCTTCGATCCGGCTGTCGCCGAGATCGGGCCAGATCACGCCCGAGCCGATCAGCCGGTGAAACGGCGCGACCAGAAGCCGGTCGATTTGCTCGTCGGAATCATTGGTCAGCGCGAACACGATCCAGTCCGGACGCGCGCCTGATTCGCGCGCCCGCACCGCGATGCGGCGCACGATCCCGTCGGGCCCCGGCGCGGTCGAGATCTGGATGACGTCGCCGTCGGATTTGTTGCGTTCGACGACATTGGTCAGGTCGAGCACGGCGGCATCGACGGGCACGCGCACGGCCTCGACGGCGGCTGCGGGCCCGGCTGCCGTGAGGACGAGCCAGAGCACGAGCCCGACAAGGCTGAGGCCGAACCGGCACACTCGGTCGGGGAGGGTCAAGCTGCGCTCGGGTCTGTGGCGGGGAACGGTCATGCGGTCTTCGGCGTCAGTCCTATCGGCGGCTCGTGGCAAGGGCAAGGCATCGGCGGAGGGGCATGGCCGGCCCTGCACCGACGAATCCGTCACCGCGCCTCGCCCGGCAGCCTGTCGCTCGCCAGCGCCGCGTAAAGCAGGTGGTCGGCCCAGGCGCCGTTGATGCGCAGATAGGACCGGGCCAGCCCCTCCCGCTGGAAGCCGACGCGCTCGAGCAGGCGGCGCGAAGGCTCGTTTTCGGGCAGGCAGGCGGCCTCGACGCGGTGCAGCGCCAGATCCTGGAAGGCGAAGCGCAAAGCCCCGCGCACGGCCTCGCTCATATGTCCCTTGCCGGCATGGCGCGCGCCCATCCAGTAGCCGAGCGTGCAGGCCTGGGCGACGCCGCGCCGGACGAGCCCGAGCGTCAGCCCACCCAGCAGCGTCTCGCTGTGTCCGTCGAGGATGAACAGCGAATAGGCCTCGTCGGACGCGATCTCGCGGGCGGCGCGCTTGACCCGTAGCCGAAACGAGGTCCGCGTCAGGTCGTCCTCGTTCCAGACCGGCTCCCAAGGCGTCAGGAAGGCGCGGCTTTCGGTTCGCAGCACGGCCCAGGCGGCATAATCGCTGGCGGCCGGCGCACGCAGGATCAGGTTGGGCGTGCGGATCAGCGGTCGAGACGGTGGGTCGGTCGCGAAGCGGAAGAGCGCCATCCCCGTCAGTCCGTCGCCCGGGCCGCGTGCTTGAGCCGCTGGGCCGGCGGCAAGCCCTGCAGGGGGCCCACCGCCGCGATCGTCGGCTGGTGGCCGAGCAGCGAGCGCCCGGCGGCCCGCACATCCTCCAGCGTCACGGCGTCGAGCCGCGCCGCCAGCTCCTCACGCGGAATCGCGCGTCCAAACAGCAGCACCTGGCGGGCCATCTGCTCAAGCTTGCCGCCGGGGCTCTCCAGCGATGCCAGCAGGCCGAGCTTCATCTGGGCCCGCGCGCGCGCCACCTCGGCCTCGGTGGTGTCTTCCGCGGCCTGCCGCAGGCAGGCGAGCGCGACCTCGATCAACTCGCCGACATCCTCCGGCGCCGTGCCGGCGCCGATGCCGAAGACGCCGCAATCCGAGAAGGGCCAGTGGAAGGCATCGACCGCATAGGCGAGCCCGCGCTTTTCGCGCACCTCCTGGAACAGCCGCGACGACAACCCGCCGCCCAGCACCGAGGAGAAGATCTGCAGCGGGTAATGCGCGCCGTCCTTGAAGGCCTGGCCGGGGAAGCCGAGCACCAGATGGACCTGCTCCTCGTCGCTGCCGATCCGGGCTTCGCCGCCGCGATAGTGCCCGTCCTCGCGAGCCGGCAGGGTGGCGGGGCTGGGCGGCAGGGCGGAGAGGTGCTCTTGCGCCAGCGCCACCAGCTCCTCGTGATCGACGGCGCCGGAGGCCGCCAGCACCATGTTGCCGGCATGGTAGTTGCGGGCGAGATAGCCGCGGATCGCGTCGGGCGTGAAGCCCTTGACCGTCTTGGCGGTGCCCAGGATCGGTCGGCCCAGCGGCTGGTCGGGGAAGGCCGCCTGCAGGAAGCGGTCATAGACGAGATCGTCGGGCGTATCCTGGACGGCGCCGATCTCCTGCAGGATGACGCCCTTCTCGCGCTTCAGCTCCTCTTCGGTGAGAGAGGAGGCGGTCAGGATGTCCGCGAGGATGTCGACCGCGAGCGGCAGGTCGGAGCCGAGCACGCGGGCGGTGTAGCAGGTGTATTCGACCGATGTCGCGGCGTTGAGATCGCCGCCGACGCTTTCGATCTCCTCGGCGATCTGGAGGGCGCTGCGCCGGGCCGTGCCTTTGAAGGCCATATGCTCGAGCAAATGCGCCAGCCCATGCTCATGAGGCAGCTCGTCACGCGAGCCCGAGCCGATCCAGATGCCCAGCGAAACCGTCGCCGCATGCGCCATGCGCTGCGAGACGACGCGCAGGCCAGACGGAAGCGTGGTCAGTCCGACATCGGGATCATGCGCGCCGCGCACGCCGGTCGCCGCGACCTCGGCCGCCTCGGCGGGCCCCGTTGCGCTCATCTCAGCCTGTATCTCCACAATCGTTTTCGCACTCATGCCGCGGCGCTCCGGACGGCCCGGGCCTTGGCCCGCACGAAGGCCTCGATCGCGCCTTGGTCGTTGGGCAGCGAGGAGAACCGCTCCTGCCGCTCCATCAGATCGGCAAGATGGGCCGGGAGAGCCGGCGTCTCGCCGCTGGCGAGCTTCACAGCGGCCGGGAACTTGGCGGGGTGCGCGGTCCCCAGCACAATCATCGGCGTCGCGAGGTCCTTCAGCAGACCCCCGCGCGCGGCCGCGACGCCCACCGCCGTATGCGGATCGAGCAGATAGCCTGCCTCGCGCCAGGTCCGGCCGATCTCGGCAGAGGTCGCCGCCTCGTCGATGCCGACGGCGTCGAACTCGGCGCGGATGGCGGCCAGCGGTTCGGCTGCGATCTCGAAGCGCCCCGATTGCTGGAGGGACTGCATCAGCCGGCGCACGGCTGCGCCGTCCCGGCCATGCACCTCGAACAGCAGCCGCTCGAAATTCGAGGAGATCTGGATGTCCATCGAGGGCGAGGTTGTCGCGTGCACGCCCTTCATCTCATAGGCGCCGGTGGCGAGCGTGCGCGCCAGGATGTCGTTGCTGTTGGTGCCGATCAGCAGGCGCTCGATCGGCAGACCCATGCGCTTGGCGACAAAGCCGGCCAGCACGTCGCCGAAATTCCCGGTCGGCACGGCAAACGAGACCTTGCGGCCAGGGGCACCGAGCGAGACGGCCGCGGTGAAGTAATACACCACCTGCGCGGCGATCCGGGCCCAGTTGATCGAGTTCACGCCCGACAGGCCGATCTCGTCGCGGAAGGCGTGGTGGTTGAACAGCGCCTTCACCAGGTTCTGGCAGTCGTCGAAGGTGCCGTCGACCGCGATGGCATGGACATTGTCGGCCTCGACCGTCGTCATCTGCCGACGCTGCACGTCCGAGACGCGGCCCTGCGGATAGAGGATGAAAATGTCGACCCGCTCGAGCCCCTTGAAGGCGTCGATCGCTGCGCCGCCGGTGTCGCCTGAGGTCGCGCCGACGATGGTGGCTCGCTCGCCGCGCAGCTTCAGGACATGGTCCATCAGCCGCCCGAGCAGCTGCATCGCGACGTCCTTGAAGGCGAGCGTCGGGCCGTGGAACAGCTCCAGCACGAAGAGATTGTCGCCGATCTGGTTCAGCGGGCAGACTGCCGGGTGCCGGAAGGTGCCGTAGGCCTCCGCGATCATCGCAGACAGCGCGGCCCCCTCGACATCGCCATCCGCCAGCGCGCCAATGACCCGCTCCGCGACCTGCGCATAGCTCTGACCGGAGAAGCCGGCGATCTCGTCCTGCGTTATCGCAGGCCAGCTCTCGGGCACATAAAGCCCGCCATCGCGGGCGAGCCCGGCGAGCAGCGCATCGGAAAAGGAGAGGGCGGGAGCCTCCCCGCGGGTGGACACATGCAGCACGGCGTCTTGTCTCGGTGATCGGGGCAGGGCGTGATCGTGGGGGAAGCTATAGGCCCGTGGGTCGCGGAGGGCAAAGGGCGAGCGGCACGCAAAGCGGCTAGAGACAGGGCACTCCGTCATGCTCGCCCTCGTGGCGAGCATCCACGTCTCGATCATAGGGCTCGACGCAAGAGACGTGGATGGTCGGGACAAGCCCGACCATGACGGCGAGTAGGCTATGGATTGCCTTGTCCGTCTTTCCCGCGCCCCTGCCAGGCAAACGCCGCAAACACCCCGATCAGCGTCGCCGCCAGCCCGAACCAGGTCAGCGCATAGGAGAGGTGGTTGTCGGGGATGCGCGCGATCAGCTCGTTGGCATCGACGCCGGCCGGGGGCGTCAGCCCGTCGCCCTGGCGCTCGGCCTCGAGATAGAACGGTGCCGCTGCCCCGATACCCAGCGAGGCGGCGATCGCTGCCGGATCTCGGGTGTAGAACTCGCGATTGGCCGGCAGATCGGCCGGCGTGAAGGAGCCGCGGCCTTCCGGCGCGCGCAGGAAGCCGGTGACGGTCGCAGGCCCCGAGGCCGGCTTGATCTCGCGCAGCCGCCCTTCCGGCACGAAGCCGCGATTGACCAGGATGACGCCGCCATCGGCGAGCCTAAACCCCTGGAAGATCCAGCGGCCGAAGCCGGCAAGCTGGCGTGTTCCCCGTTCGCCGGCGGCGATGGTCGTGCGGACCCCGGCGAAGGGGCCATCGATGAAGGTTCCCAGTGCGCTCACCCGCGTCAGGTCGAGCGTGGCGGGATCGAGAGAAGCCCAGTTCGCGGCGGCCGGCATGGCGGCGGGCGCGCCGGCGGCCTGCGCGGCGAGCCGGTCGATGAAGACGCGCTTCTCGCTCATCCGCGCGATCTGCCACGCCCCGAGTGTGCACAGGATGGCAACACCGAGGATCGACAGCAGCGCCGGCCAGAGCAGGCGGGGACGGCGCGGGGAGAGGGCGGCCGAGGGGGCGGTCTCGCTCACTTTTCGAGCCTGCCTTCCTGCGCCTTGTGGACATATTGCAGCGACACCGCGAGGCCTTTCATCGGGCGCAGCAGGGCGAGGCAGACGATCACCGCCAGCGGCAGCCAGATCGCCAGATGCAGCCAGATCGGCGGCTCATAGGCGATCTCGACATAAAGCGCCGCGCCCAGCACCGAAAAGCCCGCGATCAGCATGATGAACACCGCCGGCCCGTCGGCCGAATCGGCGAAGCTGAAGTCCAGCCCGCAGGCCGCGCAGCGCGGGCGCACCTTCAGGAAGCCTTCGAACAACAGGCCCTCGCCACAGCGGGGGCAGCGCCCGGCGAGGCCGGTCTTGTAGGGCGAGGGCAGGTGGACGTGATCGTCGGCCATGGCGGCCTCCTGGAGTGTCATGCCAGAGCACGACGACACCGGTCGAAAACGCGACCGTCATCCTGGACAAGCCGCGAAGCGGCGCAGCTCCGGGATCCATCATCGGGCGACATCCTGCCCGATGATGGATCCCGGGACGACCTGCGGTCGCCCAGGATGACGACGTGGTTCAACGCGAAATCATCAGCTCTAGAAAGCGCAAAGGCGGCCGCGAGGCCGCCTTTGCCGTTGCGATGTCGTTGCAGCTCAGTGCGCGCCGGGCGTGCCGGCCGCCCAGACATAGATCGCGGCGAACAGGAACAGCCAGACCACGTCGACGAAATGCCAGTACCAGGCTGCGAACTCGAAGCCGAGATGCTGGGCCGGCTTGAAGTGGCCGAGATAGACCCGGTACAGGCAGACCGCCAGGAAGATCGTGCCGATCACCACATGCGCGCCGTGGAAGCCGGTCGCCATGAAGAAGGTCGCGCCGTAGATATGGCCGGCGAAGGCGAAGGAGGCGTGCGAGTATTCGTAGATCTGGCAGATCGTGAACAGCACGCCGAGAATGACGGTCAGCCACAGCGCCTGCTTCAGCCCGGCCCGGTCGTTATGGATCAGGGCGTGGTGGGCCCAGGTCACGGTCGTGCCCGAGGTCAGCAGGATCAGCGTGTTGAGCAGCGGCAGGTGCCAGGGATCGAAGGTCTGGATGCCGGTCGGGGGCCAGACGCCGCCGGTGAATTCCTTGCGGGTGTAGTTGATGGCCTCGCCGGCGAACAGGCTGGCGTCGAAGAAGGCCCAGAACCAGGCGACGAAGAACATCACCTCGGAGGCGATGAACATCAGCATGCCGTAGCGGTGATGCATCTGCACGACGCGGGTGTGGTGGCCCTCATGCTCGGCCTCGCGCACCACATCCATCCACCAGGCGAGGAAGGTGTAGAGCACGCCGAGCGTGCCGATCCCGAAGACGAGCGGGCCGAGCTTCATGCCGCCCAGTTCCATCGCCTTCATCCACATCACGGCGCCGGTCGCCATGATCGTCGCGCTGGCCGAGCCGACGAGCGGCCACGGGCTCGGATCGACGAGGTGGTAGTCGTGGTTCTTGGTGTTGGCCCCGGCCATCGTGATCAGTCTCCGCGTCCGACTATGTAGCGCTCGTTTCCGGCGCCGATCTCTACAGGTTCGATTTGCCCGCGTCACCCTTGACGGGGGCTGCTGCACCCTGGGCGAGGGGTTGCCCGCCCTTCGAGGCGAAATAGGTATACGACAAGGTCACCGCCTTGAGCCCGTCGAGTTCGCGCTTATCGGCGATTTCGGGGTCGATGTAGAACACCACCGGGGCCTCCAGGCTCTCGCCGGGCTGCAGCGTATGCTCGGTGAAGCAGAAGCACTGGATCTTGACGAAGAAGGCGGCACCCTTGTCAGGCGCGATGTTGTAGCTCGCGATGCCGGTCGAGGGCCGGTCGGTGCGGTTGGTGATCTTGTAGAACACCGTCTTGGTCTCGCCGACGCGCAGGGTGACCTCGGGGCTTTCGGCCTCGAACTTCCAGCCCAGATTGGGCGCGACATTGGCGTCGAACCGCACCGACATCGTCCGGTCCAGGATCGTGCTGGCGCCGGCCGTCCCGACCATGGGCGTGCCGCCGAAGCCCGTCACCCGGCAGAACATGTCGTAGAGCGGCACGGCGGCGAAGGACAGGCCGGTCATGCCCATCACGACGCCGAGGCACACCAGCACGGTGCGGCTGTTCTTGTGAGACCGCCCCTGCGGCGGCGTCGGTGCGGTTTTCGCAGATATGTCCATCACAGCGGCCTGTTGAGGATGGCGGGACCCGTCTTGACCAACGTTACGATGAAGAAAAACACCACGAGCCCACCGAGCACGAGTGCGAGTGCGATCGAACGACGGCGGCGGCGCGCCATGTCCTCCGGCGAAAAGGCCGCGGGGACGATGGGCTGCTTGACGGGTTCGGTCATCCGATCACCTTGGGCAGCGCCCACATCAGGCCGAGGCCGTTCTCGACCAGCAGGACGGCAAAGAGACCGAACAGATACAGGATCGAAAAGCCGAACAGGCGGTAGCAGGCCTTGGTCGCGGCCTCGCCCTCGGTCGTCCGCCAGACGCGAATGGAGAGCGCGATCATCACCAGCCCGGTCGCGATCGAGACGATGAGATAGGCCAGCCCGCCGAAGCCCATCAGGGCGGGCAGCACGGCGACCGGGGCCATCGCCAGCGTGTACAGCACGATCTGGCGGCGCGTCGCGGCGGGGCCTGCGGCGTTGGGCATCATCGGGATGCCGGCGCGGCCGTAATCGGCCGCCTTGACCAGCGCCAGCGCCCAGAAATGCGGCGGCGTCCACAGGAATATGATCGCAAACAGCACGATCGAATGAATGCCGAGATCGCCGGTGACGACCGCCTCGCCGATCATCGGCGGAAAGGCGCCCGCCGCACCGCCGATGACGATGTTCTGCGGCGTCCAGCGCTTCAGCCACATCGAATAGACCACGGCGTAGAAGAAGATCGTGAAGGCGAGCATCGCCGCCGAGAGCAGATTGGCGACCAGCCCCAGCACGATCACCGACCCGACCGACAGCGTCAGCCCGAAGGCGAGCGCCTCCGAGGGCAGCACGCGGCCCGCCGGAATCGGGCGCTTGGCGGTGCGGCTCATCAATTGGTCGATGTCGGCGTCGTACCACATGTTGAGGCAGCCCGACGCGCCGGCGCCCACGGCGATTGCCAGCAGGGCCGCGAACGCGATCACCGGATGCACCGAGCCCGGCGCGGTCGCCATGCCGGCCATCGCCGTGATCACGACCAGCGACATCACGCGCGGCTTGAGCAGCGCAAAGAAATCGCGCGCCTCCCCGGTGGAGGTCAGCGTGGCGCTATCGGTCTGGGTGTCGAAAGCAGCAGACATCGGCTTTGTGGTCTCGATTCCCGTCAACGCGTCGGATGCGCGTTCCGGTCAGGTTCAGCGGCATTGGCCGCCCGTCTCCGGAACGCCTGCGCGAGGCGCTCGGGGGAGGGGCGGCGGCGGGCCCTGGGGCCCGCCGCCTGTGACGATCAGTGGTCCGAGCCGGCGATGCGCGGCAGCGTCTCGAACTGGTGGAAGGGCGGCGGCGAGGACAGCGTCCACTCCAGCGTGGTGGCGCCTTCGCCCCACGGATTGTCGCCGGCGAGCTCCTTGCGGGTGAAGGCGACATAGAGGCCGTAGAAGAAGATCAGCAGGCCGCCGGCGAAGATGTAGGAGCCGATCGACGACCAGTAGTGCCAGCCCGCGAAGGCGTCGGGATAGTCCACATAGTGACGCGGCATGCCGGCCAGCCCGAGGAAGTGCTGCGGGAAGAACAGCAGGTTCGAGCCGAAGAAGGCCACCCAGAAATGCAGCTTTCCGATCCAGTCCGGGATGATGTAGCCGCTCATCTTCGGGAACCAGTAGTAGAAGCCGGCGAAGATGCCGAACACGGCGCCCAGCGACAGCACGTAGTGGAAATGCGCCACGACGTAGTAGGTCGCATGCAGCGAGCGATCGACGCCGGCATTGGCCAGCACGACGCCGGTGACGCCGCCGACTGTGAACAGGAAGATGAAGCCGATCGCCCAGACCATCGGCGCGGTAAAGCGAATCGAGCCGCCCCACATCGTCGCGATCCAGGAGAAGATCTTGATGCCGGTCGGCACCGCGATGACCATCGTCGCGAACACGAAATAGCGCTGCGTGTTGAGCGACAGGCCGGCGGTGTACATGTGGTGCGCCCACACGATGAAGCCGACGACGCCGATCGCCACCATGGCGTAGGCCATGCCGAGATAGCCGAAGATCGGCTTGCGCGAGAAGGTCGAGATGATGTGGCTGATGATGCCGAAGGCCGGCAGGATCATGATGTAGACTTCCGGGTGCCCGAAGAACCAGAACAGGTGCTGGTACAGGATCGGGTCGCCGCCGCCGGCCGGGTCGTAGAAGGTCGTGCCGAAGTTGCGGTCGGTCAGCAGCATGGTGATCGCGCCCGCCAGAACCGGCAGCGCCAGCAGCAGCAGGAAGGCCGTCACCAGCACGCCCCAGGCGAACAGCGGCATCTTGTGCATGGTCATGCCGGGCGCGCGCATGTTCAGGATCGTGGTGATGAAGTTGATCGCGCCGAGGATCGAGGCCGCACCCGCCAGGTGCAGCGCGAAGATGCCGAAATCCACCGCCGGGCCCGGATGTCCGGAGGATGAGAAGGGCGGATAGATCGTCCAGCCGGTTCCGACGCCCTTGGCGCCCGGGGCGCCGTCCATGAACATCGACATGATCAGCAGGATGAAGGCGGCGACCGTCAGCCAGAACGAGACGTTGTTCATGCGCGGGAACGCCATGTCCGGCGCGCCGATCATCAGCGGCACGAACCAGTTGCCGAAGCCGCCGATGACGGCGGGCATGACCATGAAGAAGATCATGATCAGGCCGTGGCCGGTGACGAAGACGTTGTAGCTCTGGCCGTTGGCGAAGATCTGCAGGCCCGGCTGCTGCAACTCGATGCGCATCATGATCGAGAGGAAACCGCCGACCAGCCCCGCCACGATCGAGAAGATCAGGTAGAGCGTGCCGATATCCTTGTGGTTGGTCGACATCAGCCAACGGCGCCACCCGGTCGGGTGGGCATGTTCGGCGTCGTGATGTCCGTGGGCGGGAGCGTGCGGAGCCGCTGTTGCCATCGCCTTGGTCTCCTCGTGCGAAATCGGTTCGCGACAGTCAGTCAAATCGGGGTCGATGCGGGCATCGCCCGCATGATGGGAAGGCTACTGGCCGGCGACCGCGACCTTGCCGGCCGCGTCGCCGGCATTGGCGAATTTCTGCTTCGATTCGGCCAGCCACGCGGTGTAGCGCTCCTGGCTGACGACGCGGAAGGCGATCGGCATGTAGGCGTGATTCTGCCCGCAGATGAACGAGCACTGGCCGTAATAGATGCCTTCGCGATCGGCCTTGAACCAGGTTTCGTTCAGGCGGCCGGGGATGGCGTCGATCTTGATGCCGAAGGACGGCACGGTGAACTTGTGGATCACGTCGGCGGCGGTGACCTGGACGCGAACGATCTTGCCGACCGGCACCAGGGCCTCGTTGTCGACGGCGAGCAGGCGAGGCGCCTCTGCGGCGGCGATCTTGTTGCCCGCGATCGCCTCGGCGCGCTGCTTCTCGTCGAGCATCAGCGAATCGAAGGTGAAGGCGGCGCCGTCCTGCGGGTACTCATAGGACCAGTACCACTGCTTGCCGGTCACCTTCACGGTGATGTCGGCCTGCGGGATTTCGAGCTGGAGCTTGAGCAGCCGGAAGGACGGGATGGCGATGACGACCAGGATCAGCACCGGAACGACCGTCCAGGCGACCTCGAGCAGCGCGTTATGCGTCGTCTTCGACGGGGTCGGGTTGGCCTTCTCGTTGAAGCGCCAGGCCACATAGATCAGCAGCCCCAGCACGAAAATCGTGATCGCGAAGATGATGACGTTCAGCCAGTCGCTGAACCAGCGGATATAGGCGGCGACTTCGGTCGCGGCGCCCTGCAGGTTGAGCTGCCACGGGCTCGGCATGCCGGTCCCGGCGGTGGCGACGTCGGGAAGCAGCGTCGTCGCGCAGACGGCGAGGGCCGATGCGGCCACGGTGGCTAAGGTCCTGCTCATAAATCGCATCGATCCGACATAGCTCCTCATCACGCCGCGCCCGGGCAGTGTGCTTTGGCATCCCCCGGGATGTCCGTCGCCCGCTTCAACCCATGCACGACCATTGCGACCGCGAGGTCACCTTGCTCTTCGGGATTGCGATAAATCAAAGATCACGCTTGCGCCAGAGGGGCAATGCGAGGCGCCGACGCATCCTATGCGGCATAATCGCGCGAGATCGAGCCCGCCGCGACGGGTGACGAGCGGGCTGCGCCTTGACAGGGCGGAGCCTGCATGGTCCCAACGCAATCGATTGATCAGCCGCGGCGGGCTTCCCTTTGCGGGGTCGCCATGATGCCCCAATCCTCCTCATAGACATGCGAGGCGGGATATGGAGGCGGGCCCGGCATAAGTCCGCCGGTTTGGAGGAAACGCAGCGATGGGTAGGATCATCGGACCTGTCTGCGCCGCCGCGCTGTCGCTGGCCGCCATGGGCATGACGGCCGGCACGGCGCTGGCGCAGGGCGCCGTCAAGTCGACGCATGGCGACTGGCAGATGCGCTGCGAGGTGCCGCCCGGCGCCAAGACCGAGCAATGCGCGCTCGTCCAGAACGTCGCGGCCGAGGACCGGCCGAACCTGACGCTGCTCGTGATCGTGCTCAAGACCGCCGATCAGAAGAGCCGGCTCCTGCGCGTGGTCGCCCCGCTCGGCGTGCTGCTGCCGTCGGGGCTCGGCCTCAAGATCGACGACAAGGACATCGGCCGCGCCGGCTTCGTGCGCTGCCTGACCACCGGCTGTGTCGCCGAGGTGGTGATGGACGACACGCTGCTCGGGCAGCTCAAGGGCGGCAAGAGCGCCACCTTCATCGTGTTTCAGACGCCGGAAGAGGGGGTGGGCGTTCCCGTCTCCCTCAACGGCTTTGGCCCCGGCGTGGAGACCCTGCCGTGAGTGATGCGCTTTTTCGTCGGCCCAGCCTGCTGGCCGTCCCTTTCCTCTGCCTCGGCCTCGCCGGCTGCGGTTCGTCGGGCTCGTCCTCGGGGCAGCCGAGCGCGATGCAGACGTTCGGCAACGTCGTGATGTTCCAGTCGACGACGCCTCCGCCGGCCGACCAACTGCCGAAGGACGAGGAGGATGAGCGCCTGATCTGCCCGGAGGTGGTCATCGCCGATGGCGGCGCCGCGGTGCGAGCCCAGTCCGGCCAGGACAGTGGCGGCCTGCGCCACCAGATCTCGATCCTGAACGTTGCGCGCGAATGCACGCCCACCGGCAATGGCGGCTATCGCCTCAAGGTCGGCGTCGAAGGCCGCATCCTGCTCGGCCCCGCCGGCGGCCCCGGCACCTATGGCGCGACGCTGACGACGCTCGTCACCCGCGGCACGACGCAGATCGCCCGCCGCAGCGCGCGCGTCGGCGGCACGGTCGCATTGGGGCAGGGCGGCACCGATTTCTCGCATGTCGAGGACGGCATCGTGGTCCCCGCCGGTCGCGGCGAGGTCGAGATCATCGTCGGCCTCGGCGCTGGCGCGGCCATGCCGGCGCGTCGGCGCTGAGCAGCGGAAAGCCGCGGCAAGACCTGATTGCCTCCCACCGCAAGCGGGGGAGGGAATTCGAAGCCTGCGCTGCAAAGAGTCGCGCGGGTTGCCTGTTAAGAAGGCAGCGCCGCGATTGACTTGGGCGGGGCGTCTAGTATCTCTGCCCCCAGCCGCAACATCCCCGCGGGAGAGACCGGGACTGGTTCAGGCCAGACCCGGCGCCGAAGGCGCAACCGCCCCGGAAACGCTCAGGCAAACGGACCGCGTGGGAACTGGCACTCTGGAAAGCGGCGGGAGAAATCCCGTCCACCGACGGGTGTAACCTGTCCGGCGCCACCATGCCGGCTCGGGGAAATCTCTCAGGTTCCAAGACAGAGGGGGCGCGTTCCGGACACATCCGTCCGGGGCTTGCGCTCGACTCTGGAAGGGGCCGTCGATGGATGCCGCTGTTGCCGATGCCGGGGCTTCGCCCGAGGCCATCGTACTCAAGACCCCCCTCCATGCCCGCCATGTCGCGCTCGGCGCCCGCATGGTGCCCTTCGCCGGCTACGACATGCCGGTGCAGTACCCCACTGGCATCCTGACCGAGCACAACTGGACCCGCGAGAAGGCCGGTCTCTTCGACGTCTCGCATATGGGCCAGTGCTTCCTGGTCGGCCCCGATCACGAGACCACGGCGCGCGCCCTCGAGGCGCTGATTCCCGCCGATATCGTCAATCTCGCGCCGGGCAAGCAGCGCTATTCGCAGCTCCTGAACGAGGAGGGCGGCATTCTCGACGATCTGATGGTGACGCGCTCGATCGATCCCGACGAGGACGGCGCGCTCTATCTCGTCGTCAACGCCGCCTGCAAGACGGACGACTACGCCCATATCGAGGCGCGCCTGCCGGCAAACGTGAAGCTGATCCGGGCCGAGCATCGCGGCCTGATCGCGATCCAGGGCCCGGCGGCCGAAGCGGCGCTGGCCGCGATCGCCCCCGAGGCCCGCGAGATGGCCTTCATGACCTCGCGCACCATGAAGGTCGCCGGCATCAAGGCCAATGTCAGCCGTTCCGGCTACACCGGCGAGGACGGCTACGAGATTTCGGCCGCAGCCACCAAGATCGGCGAGATCTGGGACACGCTGCTGCTCGACGCCACGGTCAAGCCGATCGGGCTTGGCGCGCGTGATTCGCTGCGGCTGGAAGCCGGCCTGTGCCTCTACGGGCACGACATCGACACCACGACATCCCCCGTCGAGGCCGCGCTGACCTGGTCGATCCAGAAGCGCCGCCGCGAGGAGGGGGGCTTCCCCGGTGCCGCCCGCATCCAGCGCGAATTTGCCGAGGGCGTCGGCCGCGTCCGCGTCGGCCTGCTGCCGGAAGGCCGGGCTCCCGCTCGCGAGGGCGCCGAGATCGCCACCCCCGAGGGCGAGATCGTCGGCAAGGTCACCTCCGGGGGCTTCGGCCCGACGCTGAACGCCCCCTGCGCCATGGGCTATGTCGCCAAGGCGCACAGCGCGCCGGGCACCCCGCTCCACCTGATCGTGCGCGGCAAGCCTCTGCCGGCCGTCGTGGCGGCGATGCCCTTCGTCCCCAACGGCTACAAGCGCTGAACCTCACCCCGTTTTCTGTTCCCGGAGACTGAACTCATGTCCGAGACCCGCTACACCAAGGACCACGAATACATCCGCATCGAGGGCGATACCGGCATCGTCGGCATCACCGACTTCGCCCAGGGCCAGCTCGGCGACGTCGTCTTCGTCGAATTGCCCAGCCTCGGAAAGACCGTCGCCAAGGGCGGCGAGGCGGCCGTGGTCGAGAGCGTGAAGGCGGCCTCCGAGGTCTACGCGCCGGTCTCCGGCGAGGTCGTGGCCGTCAACAGCGAACTCGAAGGCGCGCCCGGCACGGTCAACGAGGATCCCTCCGGCAAGGGCTGGTTCCTGAAGCTCAAGCTCAGCGACGCCGCCGAGCTGGAGGGCCTGATGAGCGAGGCCGAGTACCAGAACTACCTCAAGACGCTGTGAGCCGAACCTCCCCGTCATTCTCGGACGCAGCGAAGCGGAGATCCGAGAATCTCGTGAGGAGAGGGCACTGGTTGAAGAGATGCTCGGGTCAGGCCCGAGCATGACGCCATTCGAGGAAAACCCATGCGCTATCTCCCCCTGACCGACACCGACCGCGAGGACATGCTCGCCCGCATCGGCGTCGCGGATGTCGATGCCCTGTTCTCCGACGTGCCGGCCGACAAGTTGCTGAAGGCGCCCGTCGATCTGCCGCGTGCCCGGGGCGAGCTCGAAGTCGAGCGCATCATGGCCAAGATGTCGGCCCGCAACGTCGCGGCCTCCTCAGTGCCCTTCTTCGTCGGCGCCGGTGCCTACAAGCACCATGTCCCGGCGACGGTCGACCATCTGATCCAGCGCTCGGAATTCCTGACAAGCTACACGCCCTACCAGCCCGAGATCGCGCAAGGGACCCTGCAATATCTCTTCGAATTCCAGACGCAGGTCGCGGCGCTGACCGGCATGGATGTCGCCAACGCCTCGATGTATGACGGCTCGACCGGCACCGGCGAGGCCGTGCTGATGGCGCACCGCGTCACCAAGCGCAAAAAGGCCGTGCTGTCGGGCGGCCTCCACCCGCACTATGCCGATGTCGTGCGCACGCTGTCGGAGATGGCGAGCGACACGGTCGTCTCGCTGCCGCCCGATGTGACGGCCGGCGAGGACATCCTCGCCCAGATCGATGACGAGACCTCCTGCGTCGTCGTCCAGAATCCCGACGTCTTCGGCAATCTGCGCGACCTGAAGCCGATCGCCGCCAAGGCCCATGCCCATGGCGCGCTGCTGATCGCGGTCTTCACCGAGGTCGTCTCGCTGGGCGCCATCGAGCCGCCGGGCGCGCAGGACGCCGACATCGTCGTCGGCGAGGGCCAGTCGATCGGCAATGCCCTGAACTTCGGCGGCCCCTATGTCGGGCTCTTCGCCGCCAAGTCGAAATACATCCGCCAGATGCCGGGCCGGCTCTGCGGCGAGACGGTCGATGCCGCCGGCCAGCGCGGCTTCGTGCTGACGCTCTCGACGCGCGAGCAGCATATCCGCAGGGACAAGGCGACCTCGAACATCTGCACGAATTCCGGCCTCTGCTGCCTGGCCTTCACCATCCATATGACGTTGCTCGGCCAGACGGGGCTGGAGCGCCTCGCTGAGGTCAACCACGCCAATGCCGTGGCGCTCGCCGACGCGCTGGCCGGTGTGAAGGGCGTGTCTGTGCTCAACGACAGCTTCTTCAACGAGTTCACCGTGAAGCTGCCCAGGCCGGCGGCCGATGTGGTCGAAGCGCTCGCAGCGAAGGGCATTCTCGGCGGCGTGCCGGTGTCGCGCCTGCTGCCGCAGGCGGGGCTCGACGACCTGCTCCTGATCGCTTCGACCGAAGTCAACACGAACGAGGATCGGGCGGCCTTCGTGGCGGCGCTCGCGGAGGTGCTGTGATGGCACTGGATAATCGAGAAATACTAATCGATTTTACATCGAAAAAGACTCCGGAAGCCTGGAAAAATTTAGTAATCGATTTTTCCTATAATTTTACCGACATGTACTTCAAGTTAATCGGATGGTTAATTGCTTTGTCGGCGCTCTTATTGTTATTTTCTAGGACAAAATCAATATTAATATTAGCAATATACATGATAGGTCAGTCGCTAGTAATATTATTTTTATATAATTTGTTTATAAATAGACTGACAATTAAGGTTTCTTCGTCGAACGATAATATAAATTTGGTATTAACGGTATTTATAGGGTTAATTGGTGCGGCTGCTTCGGTGTTCGTTCCGTTGAAAATCCTGTCGTATTTCGCGATGGCTCAAATCGTGCCGACTTCAAAGTAGGATCTTAAAGATGCTGAACCGTCAGGGACGTCCCACCCAGGGCACCGTGTCCGCCCATGAGCCGCATGCGACCTTCACCGGCAACCGCGCGCTGCAGCAGATCGAGCCGCTGATCTTCGAGATCGGCCATCCCGAGACCACCGGCGTCGACATCGACGCGCCCGCGCCGTTCAAGAGCCGCCTCGGCAGCCACGCCCGCAAGGGCGAGATCGGCCTGCCCGGCCTCTCCGAGCCCGAGGCGATGCGCCACTATGTGCGCCTCAGCCAGAAGAACTACGGCATCGACACCGGGCTCTTCCCGCTCGGCTCCTGCACGATGAAGCACAATGCCCGCCTCAACGAGAAGACGGCGCGCATGCCCGGCTTCTCCGACGTGCACCCGCTTCAGCCGGTCTCGACCGTGCCGGGCGCGCTCGAGGTCATGCTCGAGCTCTCGCGCTATCTGATGACGCTGACCGGCATGCCGGCCGTCGCCCTGTCACCCAAGGCCGGTGCCCATGGCGAGGCCTGTGGCATGATGGCGATCAAGGCCGCCATCGCCGCCAAGGGCGAGGGCGCGACCCGCAATGTCGTGCTCGTCCCCGAATCGGCGCACGGCACCAACCCGGCGACCGCAGCCCTGATCGGCTTCTCGGTGCGCTCCGTCCCGGCGCGCCCGGACGGCACCGTCGCGGTCGAGGACGTCAAGGCCCTGCTGGGCCCCGACATCGCCGCGATCATGCTGACCAACCCCAACACCTGCGGCATCTTCGAGCCGCAGATCGTCGAGATCGCCGCCGCGATGCATGAGGCCGGCGCGTATTTCTACTGCGACGGCGCCAATTTCAACGCCATCGTCGGCAAGGCCCGGCCGGGTGATCTCGGCGTCGACGCCATGCACATCAACCTGCACAAGACCTTCTCGACGCCCCATGGCGGCGGCGGCCCAGGCTCGGGCCCGGTCGTGCTGTCGGAGCGGCTTGCGCCCTTCGCGCCGATGCCGTTCATCCATGTCGAGGGCGGCGCGGCCCGCCTGGTCGAGAACGCCGCCGATGCGCCCGAGGGCAACCAGCCCTTCGGCCGCATGACCGCCTTCCATGGCCAGATGGGCATGTATGTCCGCGCGCTCACCTACATGCTCAGCCATGGTTCGGATGGCATGAAGCAGGCCTCAGAGGACGCGGTTCTGAACGCCAATTACATCCGCGCCGGCCTCTCGGACCTGATGTCGCTGCCGTTCCCGGATCACCCTTCGATGCACGAGGCGCTGTTCGACGATGAGTGGCTGAAGGGCACCGGCGTCACCACGCTCGACTTCGCCAAGGCGATGATCGACGAGGGCTATCACCCGATGACGGTGTATTTCCCGCTGGTCGTCCATGGCGCCATGCTGATCGAGCCGACCGAATCGGAATCGAAGGCCTCGCTCGACCTCTTCATCGCGACACTGCGCGACCTCGCCATGGCCGCCAAGGGCAACGACAAGCAGCGCTTCACCGGCGCCCCGCACCACGCCCCGCTGCGCCGCCTGGACGAGACCCGTGCCGCGCGCCAGCCCGTGCTGAAATGGGTCGCCCCGGCGCCGCTGGCGGAGGCGGCCGAGTAGGGGGCGTCAGGCCGCGTCCCAGGGGTTTAGGATCGGCAACCCGAGCCGTGCGAAATCCCGGACATTTCGCGTTACCAGGGTCAACCCATGAACCACGGCGGTGGCCGCCAGCATGGCGTCCATCATCTGGAGGTTCAGGCCGTCGCGACGCGACGCGGCCATGATGTCACCCCAAGCTGCCGCCGTCGGCAGGTCGAAGGGAAGCAGTCGTTCGCCGAAGCGGGAGGGCAGTTCCGTTTCGATCCAGTGCGCCAGCCGGTCACGACGGCGGCCGCTGTCCATCAGCGCCAGGCCGCGATGGAGTTCGGCCATGGTGACGACGCTGAGGTAGAGGCTGTCTTCGTTCACCTGCGCCAGGAACTGGATGACCTCGGCATTTGGCGCCGGCTTCTCGCCCTCGGAGATGACGTTCGTATCCAGCAGGAAGGTCACAGATCGATATCGCGCGGCGGCTGATCGTCACGCGTCAGGTCAATTCCGGAGCCGCGCAAGGGCGAATTGAGCAGGAAGTCAGCGAAGGTCCCCTTGCGGGTCGTCCTGCGTTCCCACTCCTCGACAGACACCACAACGGCGGTCGGTCTCCCGTTGCGGGTCACTGTTTGCGGACCCTCATTCGCCGCCTTCTCCATCAATTCGGAGAATCGTGCCTTTGCCGCGGCGACGCTCCAGAGGTGGTTCACAGCTATGGTCACGTGTGCCTCCTACGATGAAATGACCTAGATGGTCATGATAGTCACCGGCGGGAGATGCGACAAGACTCCCCAGCAACACTCCGACACCAAATCCTGCCACCGCCTTAAGCCTTCCTTGACCATGCGCGAGGGATGCTTCCGCTATGCGTCTGTGACGCTGTGTGGGATCACGTCCATGTCCGTGCGTTTCGTCAAAGCCTCCGTCGCCGCCCTGGCCCTTCTGCTCGGCGGCGTGGGAGCGCGGGCCACCGAGCCCAGCTACGGCCCCAACACCTATGATCGCACCCTCGAGGCGCTGATCGCCCATGAGGACATCGCCATCCGCGGTGGCTGGCCGAAGGTGCCCGCCAGCGTCACCGCGCTGAAGCCGGACGCTCAGGGGCCCGACGTTGCGGCGCTGAAGCAGCGCCTGGTGCTGAGCGGCGATCTGCCCGCCGACGCGCTGCCGGGTGACGTCTACGACGCGAATGTCGTCGCGGCCGTGAAGCGCTTCCAGGTCCGGCACGGCCTGTCGGATCTCGGCACCGTCGGGCGCCTCACGCTGAAGGCCATGAACACCCCCGTCGAAATGCGCCTCAACCAGCTCACCGCCACGCTGGAGCGGCTGAAGGGCAACGGCTTTTCCTTCGCCGAGCGCTATGTCGTGGTCAACATCCCCGGCGCCAGCGTCGAGGCGGTGGAGAACGGCCTCGTCCAGCGCCGCCACCTCGCCATCGTCGGCCGGCCCGACAGGCCCTCGCCGGTGCTGCAGGCCAACATCACCTCGGTCAATCTCAACCCGACCTGGACGGTGCCGACCTCGATCGTGAAGGCCGACATCATCCCGCATATGCGCAAGAATCCGGGCTTCCTCGCCAAGTCGCACATGAAGCTGCTCGGCGCCGAGAACCGCGAGATCGACCCCGCCACGGTCAACTGGGCTGGCCTGACCGCGCCCTATTTCACCGTGAGGCAGGATCCCGGCCCCGACAATGCGCTCGGCCAGATGAAGATCGACATGCCCAATACGGAAGCCGTCTATCTCCACGACACGCCGAAGCAATCGTTGTTCCGCAACGATGTCCGCTTCAACTCATCGGGCTGCGCCCGCGTCGAGGGCGTGCGCGATCTCGGCGCCTGGCTGCTGGAGGGCACCGAATGGACCACGCCGGCGCTGGAGGCGGAGATCGCCAAGGGGGAGCGCAAGAACATCCCCTTGAAGAAGTCCGTTCCCGTCGCCTGGGTCTATCTCACCGGCTGGCAGGGGGCCGACGGGCTGGTCCAGTTCCGCGAGGACATCTACGGGCTCGACACGCCGCAGGGCATCGTCACCTCGACCATTCCCGCCCGCAAGCCCAAGCCGAAGCTGATCGGCACCGGCGAGCCGAAGCCCGCCCCGCGCGCCCCGTCGAAGACCGCCGCGAACTGAAGAGCCCCGAAACTGCCGGCTGTGGCGGCGTCACGGCGGCCTTCGCCAGAGCGCATTGATCCGGAAACGCTCCGGCGTCGGTGAGAACGAAAAACGGCGCGACCCGAAGGTCGCGCCGTTGATCGACTTTATGGTGTCCGAGACACCGACGCTGGCGCGCTCAGTTCAGCTTGGCCTTGACCTCGTCGAGGCCGGTGGCGAACAGTGCGTCGCCGGCCTTGCCGCCGACCTGGGCGCGGATGATGATCTCCGCAGCCTTCGTCGCAGCCTCGGCGGCGGCGGCGCGAACATCGGCCTCGGCCTGGCTTTCGGCCTGCGCGATCTTCTCCTGTGCCGATTTCGTCCGGCGGGTGACGAAGTCGTTCAGCTTGGCCTCCGCCTCGGCAGCGAGGCGCTGGGCCTCCTCACCGGCGGCCGCGATGATCGAGGCGGCTTCGGTTTCGGCGGCCTTGCGCTTGGCCTCGTACTCCGCCAGCAGCTTCTCCGCTTCCAAGCGCAAGCGGCGCGCCTCGGCGAGCTCCTGCGCGACCTTCTCGCCGCGCCCGTCGAGCGCGGCGATGATCGCCTTCGGCACCCCGAAATAGGTCAGGATGCCGAGGAAGATGAAAAACGAGACGCCAACCCAGAAAGTATCCATCGGTCTTCTCCTCAGCCGCGCGCCAGAACCTGATCGACCGCCTCGGACGCCTCGGTGGCGCTCGGGGTCTGGCCGGTCAGCTTGGTGACGATCGCGACCGCGACCTCGCTGCCGAGACCGCGAACATTGGTCATGGCGCTGGTCTTGGTGGCGGCGATGGTGGCTTCGGCCTGGGCCAGCTTGGCGGCGAGTTCGCCCTCGACGGTGTGGCGGCGGGCGTCGGACGCCTTGGTGCTGGTGTCGCGCGCAGCCTGGGCGATGCCCTGGGCGTTCTTGCGGGCCTCTGTCAGGGCCGTCTCATAGGCGAGGGCGGTCGCTTCCGCCTTGGCCTGCATCTGCGCGGCATTGTCGAGATCGCGCGCGATGGTGGTCGCCCGCTCGTCAAGGATCGCGCCGACGCGCGGCAGGGCGATGGTCGACATCAGCCAGTAGAGCGCGCCGAAGGTGATGGCGAGCCAGAACAGCTGGCCGGCAAAGGTCGTGACGTCGAAGGGAGGGAAGGCGGCCTTCTCGCCGCTCAGCGACGGCGTGGCCGCGCCGGCCGCGCTCACCACCAGCGGCGCGGTCAGCACCGAGGCGACGAAGCCGGCCAAACCTTGCCTGACGAACCGTGAAGATCGAACCGGCATGGGCTGCCTTTCAGCGGAAGAGAATGGAAAGTCGCGCCCGATCCCGCGATCGGGAGTTCGGGCGCGACGGGAAGCCGGTGGTCGAAACGCGTTCAGACCACGAAGAGCAGGATCAGCGCGACGACGAAGGAGAAAATGCCCAGACCTTCGGCGAGCGCCGCGCCGATGAAGGCGCGCGGGAACTGGCCGTCGGCGGCCGACGGGTTGCGCAGCGCGCCCGAGAGGAAGTTGCCGAAGATCGTGCCGACGGCAATGGCGGCGAGGCCCATGCCGAGACAGGCGATACCCGCAGCGATGAATTTGGCAGCGACAGGATCCATAACTTTTCTCCAGGTGACAGGTTTGCGTAAAGGGAGGGGGTGAACGGGGGCTCGCCTCGGGCCGTCAGTGGCCCGGGTGGAGGGCGTCGTTGAGATAGACGCAGGCGAGGATGGCGAAGACATAGGCCTGCAGGAACGCCACCAGGAATTCCAGGGCCGTCAGGGCGATCGCGAGGATCATCGGCAGCGGCGCCAGCACGGTGAAGATGCTCACCTGCGCCGTCAGCATCACCACGAAGCCGCCGAAGACCTTGAGACCGATATGGCCGGCCAGCATGTTGCCGAACAGGCGCAGCGCCAGAGAGATCGGCCGCGACGCGAAGGAGACGACCTCGATCAGCACCATGAAGGGGATGAGCCAGGCCGGCGCACCGGACGGCACGAACAGCCCGAAGAAATGGCTGCCATGCTTGGCGATGCCGTAGATCAGCACGACGCTGATCACCAGGACCGCAAGGCCGGTGGTGACGATGATGTGGCTGGTGACCGTGAACGAACCCGGGATCATGCCGAGCAGGTTCGCCGTCAGCACGAACATGAACAGCGAGAACACCAGCGGGAAGAACTTCATGCCTTCGCGGCCCATCACACCGGTGACGGTGGAGGCGACGAACTCATAGGTAATCTCGGCGAGCGACTGAAGGCGGCCGGGAACGACGGCGCGCTGGCTCGAGCCATAGATCATGATCGCCGAGATCACGCCGACGGCGAAGACCATGAACAGCGACGCGTTGCTGAACGACAGGTCGAGGCCGAACGGCCGCAAGCCGATGATCGGCTTGATCTGGAATTGGGAAATCGGATCAATTCCGACGCCAGCCGCCATGTCGTTTCAGCCCCTTGTCGTGCGGCCTCTCGGCCGCCAGCCTTGGTCAGTCCTTTGGTGCGTCGTCTGTCGACCCGGAGGTCGGACGCGAACCGAGCCGATAGACGGAACGCAGCCCCGCAATGGCGCCGATCACCAGAAAGATGATCAGCAGGAACGGTGAGGTTCCCAGCCACCGGTCTGCGAGGATCCCGATCAGGGCGCCTGCGATGATGCCGCCTGCCAGATCCGTTGCGGCGCGAAAGCCTGAAGATACTGCGCCAGCCATGGCGCCGTCTCGTCCAGCCGGGCTCGCGCCCGGCTTTTCGTTCCCTTCCGCCTGCCCAAGGGCCGTCTTCAGGGAACCCAGTCTTGCGCGCAACTCCGAGTCTGAAGCGTTTTTGTCGGGTTCGGACATGGCGCTGGCCCCCTGAGAGATCGTGAAATGGCCACGATCCTGCAGAAAACCACACGATCCCTGTTCGAGCCCGCGCATCGAGCCGTCGTCAGCAGGGCCTCCTTTATTGCCCGCTCCCCACGCTGTCAAGGCAGGGTGGTGGAGCCTAACGCATTGGAATATCTATAAATTCGGCTCGGGTGCGACATTCTTGCCGCACTGCGAAGACGATTGTGGCGCTTTTTCACCGGCTCAGACCGCCTCGCGGATGCGCTCGGCCGTCGCGAGATCGACCGAGACCATCTGGCTGACGCCGCGCTCGGCCATGGTGACCCCGAAGAGACGGTCCATCCGGGCCATGGTGATCGGGTTGTGGGTGATCAGGATGAAGCGCGTCTGCGTATCGCGCGCCATTTCGTCGAGCAGGTTGCAGTAGCGTTCGACATTGGCGTCGTCGAGCGGCGCATCGACCTCGTCGAGCACGCAGATCGGCGACGGGTTGGTCAGGAACACCGCGAAAATGAGGGCGATCGCGGTGAGCGCCTGCTCCCCGCCCGAGAGGAGCGTCATCACCTGCGGCTTCTTGCCGGGCGGGCGGGCGAAGATCTCGAGCCCGGCATCGAGCGGGTCCTCGGCGTCGACCAGCTTCAGTTCCGCCGTGCCGCCGCCAAACAGCACGCCAAACAGCCTCTGGAACTGTGCGTTGACGATCTCGAAGGCGGCCAGCAGCCTTTCGCGGCCCTCGCGGTTGAGCGCGCCGATCGCCTGCCGCAGCCGGCGGATGGCCTCGCTCAGATCGTCGCGCTCGGCGGTGAGCCCCTCGCGCTTGGCCTTGATCGCCGTCAGCTCGTCCTCGGCCCGCAGATTGACCGCGCCGAGCCGCTCGCGCTCGGCCTTGAGCCCCGAAAGGCGCCGCTCGACGCCGTCGGGCTCGGGCGGCGTGTCGCCGGCTTTCAGGCCTGCCATCGCGCTGAGGCCGTCGAGCCCGGTTTCCAGCCCGTCCTCGATCTGCCGTGTCACATCCGCGACGCGCTGGCGCGCCGCATCGCGCCTCGCCTCGGCGGCGGCCCGGACTTCGCGGGCGCCGGCCAGCCCGTCGAGCGCGATTCGCGCCTGGCGGTCGGCCTCAGCCAGCGCCGCCTCGCCGACTGCCAGCCGGTCGGCCGCCGCGCGCCGCGCCGCCTCCGCAGTCTCGATCTCCGCGACGAGCCGGCGCCTTTCGGTGAGAAAGCTGTCGGGCGCTTCCTGCAGCGCCCGCTGCTCGGCGGCGACCGTCTCGATCCGGCTGCGCGTCTCGTCGGCGGTCTGGCTGCTGCGCGCCGCCCGTTCTCGCCAGGCGGCCATATCGGTTGCGATCGCGCTGCGGCGCTGCGCCCGCAACTCCGCCTCGCGCGACAGGGTCTGCACCCGCGCCCGCGCATCCGACGCCGCGATGCGCTGCTCGCCGAGCGCCACGCGTGCCGTCAGCAGCGTGCTGTCCAGCTCCGCCGAGGGCGGCAGCGCGGCCACCGCCTGTGCCTGGGTCGCGGCCTGCGCCGCGGCCTCGGCGATGGAGCGGCCGAGGCGTTCGATCGCCTCGGTCAGGGCCGAGCGCCGTGCCGCCGTCTCGGCCGCCTTGCGTTCGGCCGCGGCGAGCTGCTCGCGTGACTGGTCGAGCGTCCGCCGGGCCAGCCGCGCAACCTCCAGCGCCGCAGCCTCGGCCTGGCCGGCCGCCCTGGCGTCGCGCGTTGCGGCGTCGAGTGCGTCGCGGGCCGCTTCGGCGGCCTCCTGGGCGGCCTGGGCCTCGCGCTCGAGATCGTCGAGCCGGTTCTTCTCGGCCAGACGGCGCGCGGCGGGCGAGGGCGCCTCGGCCGCGCCGGTGAAACCGTCCCAGCGCCAGACGTCGCCCTCGCGCGACACCAGCCGCTGCCCGGGTTGCAGCGCCGCACGCAGGCGGGGGCCGTCCATGCGGGCGACGACGCCGATCTGCGCCAGCCGCCGACGCAGCGCCGCAGGCCCACGCACATGCGCGGCCAGGGGCTGAGCGCCCTCGGGCAAGGCGGGATCATCGGCGCCGGGGCCGGTATCGTGCCAATGGCTGGGTGCGGCGGTGTCCGTCGCCGCGTCGAGATCATCGCCCAGCGCCGCCCCGAGCGCGATCTCGAAGCCCTTGGCCACGGTCACCGCATCGAGGATCGCCGGCCAGCGCCCGCCGCCGGTCGGCGCAAGCAGCTTTTTCAGCGTCCGGATCTCGGTTTCGAGCCGCTGCGCCAGGCGGTCGGCCTCGGCGAGCGGCGCGCGCAGCTGCGTCTCGCGCTCGCGGGCGGTGGCCAGGGCTGTCCGGGCCGCGGCCGCGCCGGCATCGGCCTCGCGCATGGCGCTCTCGGCGGCCGCGAGCGCGCCACGCAAGCCGTCCAGCGGCACGGCGGCGCTGCCGGCGTCCAGCGCCGCCTGGTCGCGCAGCAGGCGCTCGCGCTCGGAGGCCGCACGGGCCTCGCGCTCCTGCGTCTCGCGCAGCGCCCGCTCGAGCGCGCCGCGTCGCGCGCCGAGCTCGGACAGGGCCGCCTGCGCCGCGCCATGTGCGGCCTCCGCCGCGGCCAGCGCCGCTTCGGCCTGCGTTAGCGTAGCGGTGGCGGCTTCGGCGCTCCCGGCCGCGCCCTCGCCGTCGCGGGCGAGCGCCGCATCCTCCTGGGCCAGGCGCGCCAGGCTCTCGCTGGCGTCGCGCGCCAGGCTGTCCTGCCGGGCGAGATCGCCCTGCAATTCGGCCAGCCGCCGGCCCAGTTCCTCCATGCGCTGCTTGGCGCGCCGGTTCTCGGCCACCAGCTCGTCGAGTCCGCGCTTGAGCCGCACCAATGCGGCAGCGGCTGCCGCCTCGCCGTCGCGCAGCGCCGGAAGCTCATGGGCGGCCACCGCCTGCCGCTTGGCGGCCTCCGCCTGGATGCCGGTCTGGTCGGCCACTGCGCGCTGCGCCGCATCGAGCGCCTGGCCCGCCTGCGCCTCCTGCAGCCGCGCCTCGTGGTGGGAGATCAGCGCCAGCGTCGCCTCGGCCCGGCGGATGTCGGCGGCGAGGCTGCGATAGCGCGAGGCCTGCCGCGCCTGGCGCTGCAGCGCCTCGATCTGCCCGTCGATTTCGCCGAGCACGTCTTCGAGCCGCGTCAGGTTCTCTTCCGCGCCCTTCAGCCGCAGCTCCGCCTCATGGCGGCGGCTGTGGAGGCCGGCGATGCCGGCGGCGTCCTCGAGGATGCGCCGGCGCGATTGCGGCTTGGCGGAGATGATCTCGGCGATCTGGCCCTGGCGCACGAGCGCCGGCGAGCGCGCGCCCGTCGCCGCATCGGCGAAGAGCAGCTGCACGTCGCGCGCGCGGACCTCCTTGCCGTTGACGCGGTAGGTCGAGCCTTCCTCCCGCTCGATCCGGCGGGTGACCTCGAGCACATCGGTCTCGTTGAAGGCGGCCGGCGCCTTGCGGTCGGCATTGTCGAGCGTCAGCGCGACCTCGGCCATGTTGCGGCCGGGGCGCTCGTTCGAGCCGGCGAAGATGACGTCGTCCATCCCCGAGCCGCGCATATTCTTGAACGAGCTTTCGCCCATCACCCAGCGCAGCGCTTCGACGAGGTTGGACTTGCCGCAGCCATTGGGGCCGACGACGCCGGTCAGCCCCGGCTCGATCAGGAATTCCGTTGGCTCGACGAAGGTCTTGAAGCCGGTGAGCTTGAGGCGCGTCAGCTGCATCGGCGCGCCCGGTCTTTGTGACCCTCCGCCGTCATCCCGGGCGATCGAAGATCGACCCGGGATCCATTCCGGAACGGTTCAGGCATGGATCCCGGATCGGCGCGGCTGCGCCGCTGGTCCGGGATGACCGCGCGGATGGTTGGAGGCCAGCCGCCCTCAGCCCGCCAGGAGCGGCTCGAGGATCTTGTCGAATTCGGCCATCGAGAGCGCACCTGAACGCTTCTGCCCGTTGATGAAGAAGGTCGGCGTGGAATCCACGCCGGCCTTGGCTCCACGATCCTTCACGACTGTGACGGCGTCATAGATATCCTGCCTTTTCAAGCAGGCTTCAAACGAATCCTGTGTGAAACCGGCCTGTTTGACCATGGTCGAGAGCGCGTCGACCGGCTTGTCGGTGAAAGCCCAGACCCGCTGCTGGGCGAACAGCAGATCGGTCATCGCGACATATTTGTCGTTGCCGTTGCAGCGCGCCAGCATGAAGCCGGCCGTCGCCAGCGGGTCGAGCGGGAATTCGCGCAGCGTGAAGCGCACCTTGCCGGTGTCGATGTACTTCGCCTTCAGCGCCGGCCAGGTGTCCTTGTGGAAGGTCGCGCAATGGCCGCAGGTCAGCGAGGCGTACTCGATGATCGTGACCTTCGCGTCGGCCGAGCCGATCCAGACATCGCCGAGCGGGCCGGGCGTGGCCAGATCGGCCTGGGCCCGCGCGGCGGGCGCGCCCAGCATCGCGGTGGCCGCGAGCCCGGCTGTCGCCGTCAGAAGCTGTCGCCTGTTCGTCATCGTCGCTGTTC
The DNA here is from genome assembly GCF_030695125.1 of Allobosea sp. Taxonomy (GTDB): domain Bacteria; phylum Pseudomonadota; class Alphaproteobacteria; order Rhizobiales; family Beijerinckiaceae; genus Allobosea. Next base: position 299,511 of record NZ_JAUYTP010000008.1, read on the forward strand.
CCGAGAAGTGCAGAGGTTTGGAAGTGCAGAGGCTTGAAAGCCGGCATGCGGTTGCGCGGACCATAGAGGCAGCGACGATTGTGGCAAGATCGTCACCGCGCAGGCGGCGCCCGCTCACGAAGCCGTGTCGATGGCGCGGCGCTTCGTGTTCTGGGCAACATGGACACCAAGTCGTGCCAGCGCCGCCCGCAGATCCGGATCCGCGATTCCGGCGACCTGCTCGCCCACGCGCGCCGCCAGCGCCGGGTCGGGCGGCGGTGGGGCACGCCGGGGCGCCGGCGCCTCGACCGGGCCCTGCTTGAGCACGAGCTTGCCGACCGCACGCCAGCCGAGATGGGTGTTGACCCGCTCCAGAACGATCGGCGCGAGCTGCTGCATTTCGAGCGCGAACGCGCTTTCGACCCGCACCACCATCGTCGCCGGCTCGGAGGCTTCGCCCGGGGCGGGTCGGCGGCGCGGCCAGTCGATCTTCAGCGGCCGCGTCCGCGCCGCCAGGCGTTCGCCGACGATCTCCGGCCAGAGCGAGACCACGGCGCGCCCGGCAAAGCCCTGCGCGGCCAGCGCGGGCGCCAGCAGCGTGTCGATCAGATCGGCGAGGGGTTTGACGGCCATGAGTCATTCTGGGGCGGCGGGGCAGGGGGCGCAAGCCGGCCGGTCCGCCCGCTTGGTCAGCCGGCGGCGCGCTCACGCCCGACCGAGAGCCGCTGCGGCGTCGCGCCCAGGCGCCCCGCCAGCGCATGGCCCTTGGGCAGGATCAGCCCCGGCCGCAGCCGGCGCGGCCCCAGCGACAGGCCCGCCCGCTCGCGCAGCGAGCCGGAGAGGCCGCGCAGCGGGATCAGCGCCGGCCGCTGCGGGGCGAGAATGAGATGGCGCTCGACCGCCTGCGCCCAATGCAGCTCCGGCACGTCGCCGGCTTCGAGCAGGAAGAGCCAGTCCCCGCGCGCCTGGGCGGCGCCGGCGAGCCAGCTTTCCGCACCGTCGGCCCGCAGATAGCTCGCGCCTGTCCCGTCGGCGAGGCGCTCGACATCGGCCGTCCCCACGCCGTCGATCACCACGGCATGGCCGAGGAAACCGTCGGCGACGGCCGGAATCAGGACGGAGAAGGTCGCGGCGAGCGCCTCAGTCGAACCAGCGACGCGTATGACCGCAGTGAGCATACGCAAACCCATATGACGCAGCGCAGCATGTCGCAATCCTGTCACTTGCAATCTGTTCCCTTTATGTTCACATAGATCGACACCGAATCCGCCGATTCCCGGCGAGGATCAGGCAGGTCCAGCGCCATGCGCCAGAGCACACCCTCGTCGAGGCCGATTTCAGCGCAGCCGCTGAAGCAGCACGGCAGCCTGCCGATGGCGGTCTCGGCGCGTGTGGCGCCGGTCGAGCCGCTGGCCTATGCCGGCCACCGCATCGACCCCGAGCGTCGGCGTGGGCGCGGTGCGACGATCAATCCCGGCGGGCGCTACGAGGCGCAGCAACGCATCAGCGAGGATGATGGCTGGGGCTCGCTGGGCGAGCTCGAACCCTTCAAGACCGAGGTCGCGGTCGAGAAGCCCCGGACGATCATCACGAAGAACGATTCCCCGGATATCTCCTTCGACCGCTCGATCAACCCCTATCGCGGCTGCGAGCATGGCTGCGTCTACTGCTTCGCGCGGCCGACCCATGCCTATCTCGGTTTGTCGCCGGGTCTCGATTTCGAGAGCAAGCTGACCGCCAAGCCCGACGCCGCGCTCCTGCTGGAGAAGGAATTGTCAGCGGCCTCCTACCAGCCGCGCACCATCGCGATCGGCACCAACACCGACGCCTACCAGCCAATCGAGAAGAAGCTGCGGATCATGCGCAGCATCCTCGAGGTGCTGGAGCGCTTCAACCACCCGGTCGGCATCGTCACCAAATCGGCGCTGGTTCAGCGCGACATCGACATCCTCGCGCCGATGGCGGCCAAGGGGCTGGCCAAGGTCGCGATCTCGCTGACGACGCTCGACCCCAAGGTCGCGCGCGGCATGGAGCCGCGCGCTGCCTCGCCCGCCAAGCGGCTGGAGACGATCAAGGCGCTGACGGATGCCGGCATCCCCGTCACTGTGCTGGTCGCCCCGATCATCCCGGCGATCAACGAGCACGAGATCGAGCGGATTCTGGAAGCGGCGCAGGCGGCCGGCGCGCGCGAGGCCGGCTATGTCCTGCTGCGCCTGCCGCTGGAGGTGAAGGACCTCGTCCAGGACTGGCTCCTGACCCACCATCCCGACAAGCTGCGCCATGTCGTCTCGCTGATCCGCTCGACCCGCGACGGCAAGGATTACGACGCGGCCTGGGGCCAGCGGCAGGTGGGCTCGGGCCCTTACGCCTGGATGATCGGCCGGCGTTTCGAGATGGCGGCCGAGCGTTTCGGCTTCAACGGCGCGCGGACGCGGCTGCGCAGCGACCTGTTCGTGAAGCCGGAGAAGGATAAGGCGCAGTTGAGCCTGTTTTGAGCCGGTCGCTCGTGACGTTTGAGATCAGGCCGCGACCTCCAGCGGCTGTGCCCGCTCGATGCGGGCGCGTTCCGCGGGCGAATGCAGCGTCTCCCAGAGATCGGTCCGTCGCTGCACATTGAGCCAGAACTCGGCGGAATTGCCGAAGACGCGGGCGAGGATGAGCGCGGTGGCGGCCGTCAGGCCCCGGCGATCCCGGCAGAGTTCGTTGACATGCTTGCGGGGCACGCCCATCGCCTGGGCCAGCCGAATCTGCGTCAGCCCCAACGGCCGCATGAACTCCTCGACCAGGATTTCGCCGACCGTGGCGGGTTTGCGTTTCGTCGTCAGCATGGGCCACCTATCGATAGCTGTGGTCGTCGAGATACAGGCCGCGCGCCTCGCCGCGGCGCCCGTCCCAGGCAAAGATCAGCCGCCACTGTTGGTTGACCCGGATGCTGTGCAGCCCATCCAGCGCACCCCGCAGTTTCTCGAAATGGTTGCTCGGCGGCACGCGCAGATCAGAATCGGTCGCCGCGTCGTCGATCATCTGCAGTTTGCGGAACAGGCGCGCCTCGATCTCGGGCGGAATCTGTTTCGCGTGGACGTCATCGACGAAGAAGGCCCGCAGCCAGTCATCCCGAAAACTGACGATCATGCCATTCTCCGCCTGAGATGATGTACCATATCATGGGTCACATCTCAAGCCGTGACGACAGGGCTGACGCTCTTGTTGCGTGCGCCGCCTCTGCGGCATAAGCCCCGGCCATGACCGCCACCTTTCATCGCGAGACCCACGCCATCGCCCGCGGGCTCTGGCCGCTCGCCGGGGTCGATGAGGTCGGGCGCGGGCCGCTGGCCGGGCCGGTGGTGGCGGCGGCCGTGATTCTCGATCCGCAGGCGGTGCCGGACGGGCTCGACGATTCGAAGAATCTGAGCGCGGCGCGGCGGGAGGAGCTGTTTGCGCTGATCGCGCAATCGGCGCTCGCCATCGGCGTCGCCAGCGCGACCGCCGCCGAGATCGACGTCATCAACATCCGCCAGGCGACCCTGCTGGCGATGCGGCGCGCCGTGGCGGCGCTGGCGATCAGGCCCGTTTGTGTGCTGGTCGACGGCAATGATCCGCCCGTGCTGCCCTGCGCCTGCGAATCCGTTATCGGCGGCGATGCGCAGATCGCCTCGATCGCGGCGGCCTCGATCATCGCCAAGGTGACGCGTGACGCGATGATGGCGCGGCTGTGCGCGCGTTATCCGGCCTACGGCTTTTCCGCCCATGCCGGCTACGGCACGCCGCAGCATCGCGCCGCCCTGCTGGCGCAGGGCCCCTGTCCCGAGCACCGCTATTCCTTTGCGCCGGTGAAGGGCGTCTGGCGGCGGTAAGCCGGCATCGGAACCACGCCGTCATCCCGGATCTCCGCTTCGCTTCGTCCGGGATGACCCGCGCGTGTTGCACGGGAGAGAGGCGTTAACTCCGGATTAGCAATTCCCCATATCCGCCAAGGGGCTGGGCAATAACTGCAGCCCCAGAATGGGACGCATTTTTTTCGTCCCGGAAACGCGGCTTTTACCCTGACTGGCCAATATCGCGACTGTTCAAGTTGCGTAACGGTCTTGGGGCGTCATGGGTATTTTGCGTACCGGGACCACCAGCGCCGCCGTCCGGATTCAAGTTTCGCGTACCGGACGGCCCGCGCTGCAGTCACCGATCAAGGCGCCCCGGATCAAGCCGGCAAGCCTCCCGGTCGAGCTTCCGCTCGACCAGATTCTGGTGGGCGACTGCATCGCCGCCATCGAACGTTTGCCGGCGGCCAGCGTCGATCTCGTCTTCGCCGACCCGCCCTATAATCTCCAGCTCGGCGGCGATCTGCGCCGTCCCGACGACAGCCTCGTCGATGCCGTCGACGACGACTGGGACAAGTTTTCCTCCTTCGCCGAATACGACGCCTTTACCCGCGCTTGGCTCTCGGCCTGCCGCCGCGTGCTGAAGCCCGACGGCGCGCTCTGGGTCATCGGCAGCTACCACAACATTTTCCGCGTCGGCTCGATCCTGCAGGATCTCGGCTTCTGGATGCTCAACGACATCGTCTGGCGCAAGGCCAACCCGATGCCGAATTTCCGCGGCCGGCGCTTCACCAACGCGCATGAGACGCTGATCTGGGCGGCGCGTGGCGAATCCTCGAAATACACCTTCCATTACGAGGCGCTGAAGGGTGGCAATGACGACCTCCAGATGCGCTCGGACTGGTATCTGCCGCTCTGCACCGGCGAGGAACGGCTGAAGGACGGTAGCGGCGCAAAAGTCCACCCGACGCAGAAGCCCGAGTCCCTGCTCGCCCGCGTCATGCTCTCGGCCAGCAATCCCGGCGACGTGATCCTCGATCCGTTCTTCGGCACCGGCACGACCGGGGCCGTGGCCAAGGCGCTCGGCCGGCATTTCATCGGCTGCGAACGCGACGGCACTTATGCCACTGCTGCCCGCAAGCGCATTGACGCGGTCACGCCGCTGCCGCCAGAGGCCTTCGCGACCGCGCCCTCCAAGCGCAGCGAGCCACGCGTTCCCTTCCTCGCGCTCGTCGAGGCCGGGCTGGTCAAGGCCGGCGAGACCGTCACCGATGAGAAGCGCCGCCACAAGGCGATCATCCGCGCCGACGGAACGCTGCTGCTGGACCCGGCGGTGGGCTCGATCCACAAGGTCGGCGCGCTGGCGCAGGGGCTGCCGAGCTGCAACGGCTGGACCTTCTGGCATGTCGAGCGCGCGGGCGGGCTGATGCTGCTCGACGTGCTTCGCGGCGAAATCCGGGCGCAGATGGCCGCGACCTGAGAACGGATCAGGCGTCTGCGCGGCTCCTAATTCCCGCCGTCTCCAGAACCTTCAGCATCACGCTGGAAAAGGGCTCCTCGCCCAGCGCCGCGAGCAGCGTGAACCGCATCCCCTCCGGAGCCTGCGTCCGCGCCGGCGCGCTCGCCCTGAACACCGTCAGCTCCAGCGGGAAATGCGTGAAGACATGGCGCACCGGGGGGCCAATCTGCTCCCAGCGCGTCACCACCGGCGCATCCTGCCAGGCGCCGTCCAGCTCGTAATCGGCGCGCCAGTCGCTCGTCGGCACCTCGGCCATGCCGCCGAGCAGCCCCTTGGGCGGGCGGGTGCGCAGCAGCAGCGCGCCGTCCTCGCGCTGCAGCACGAAGGCCGCGCCGAACCGCATCGCACCGGCCTTCTTGGCGGCCTTGCGGGGAAAGCTCTCCTGCGTTCCCGCCTGTCTCGCTTGGCAGGGCTCGCGCCAGGGGCACAGGCCACAAGCCGGGTTGCGCGGCGTGCAGATGGTGGCGCCGAGATCCATCAGCGCCTGCGCGAAATCGCCGGGCCTGTCCTGAGGCATCATCGCCAGCACGCGCTCGCGCACCAGCGGGCGCGCGCCTGGCAATTGCTCCTCGATCGCGAAGAGCCGCGTCATTACCCGCTCGACATTGCCGTCCACCGCCGCGGCCGGCCGGTTGAAGGCGATCGCCGCCACGGCGCCGGCCGTATAGGCGCCGATGCCGGGCAGGGCGCGCAGGCCTTCCTCGCTGTCGGGAAAGCGCCCGCCATGCTCGGCGACGACGGCGATGGCGCAGGCATGCAGGTTGCGGGCGCGGGAATAGTAGCCGAGCCCGGCCCAGGCCTGCATCACCTCTTCCGACGGCGCGGCGGCCAGCGCCGCCACCGTCGGAAAACGCGCCATGAAGCGCTCGAAATAGGGCTTCACGGCGGTAACCGTGGTCTGCTGCAGCATGATCTCGGAGGCCCAGACCCGGTAGGGGTCGGCGCTCTCGCCGGGCCCGGCGCGCCAGGGCAGGGCCCGGCGGTGGCGGTCGTACCAGGCGAGGAGGTCGGCGGCTGCAGGGCTCATCGGCCGGGTCTATAGCCGCCCGGTGCGCGCCTGCAAGCGGCTGCCGCCGCTCAATCCTGTTTGGGTCGGTCGCGTGCGTGCTGCGAGGCCTCGGCCTGGGGCGCGAGCCAGTGTTCGCGCCGGATGGTCCAGAGCTCGTAGCCCGGTGCGATGGAACTCGGCCCGCCATCCAGCGTGCCGAGCTTGATCTCGATTTCGTCGGACCCCTCTTCCCAGCAAAACAGCGAGGATCCGCAGTGCGGGCAGAACCGGTCGCCCCCCGCGCGGCTCTGCCAGCAGGCGAGATCGCCCGACAGCGTCACGCTCGCCCGGGGCCAGACGCCGAAGAAGGAGAAGGCCGATCCCGACGACTTCCGGCAGCTCTCGCAATGACAGAGCCCGGTGCGGATCGGCTCGCCCTCGATCGCATAGCGGACCTGCCCGCAATTGCAGCCACCGGAGAGTGTCATCGCCATCCTCGCACGCGATCGCCCATCGAGCATCCTGCAATGAGGGTACACCCTTCGCCCGGGCTCGCTAGCGGGCGCCGCGTTGGAGCGGGGCATGCGCCGGCATGGCCTCCGGTGCGGCGTCGTCGGCATCGAGCGCCAGGACCGTGCGCAGCAGAACCGTCTGCAGCGCCGCCAGGTCCACCGCCTCCTGGGCTTCGGCCGAGCGCTGGGCTGCCTGGGCCGCGGCCTCGACGGCGCTGAAGCCCAGCGTTGCGGCGACGCCCTTGAGCGTGTGGAACTCGCGGATGGCGACGCGGGTCTCGCCGCGGGCGCAGGCCTTGCCGGCTTCCGCGACCATTCGCGTCGCGTCCTCCCAGAAGCCGCGCGTCAGTTCGTCGAGAAGGGCGTCTCCGACCTCGCGCCGCAATTCCGCCCGCGCGCCCTGGTCGATCAGCGCGGGCCCGCTGTCGGGATCGCGCGATCCTGCCTGTGCCGGCGGCGCGCGCTCCTCGGCGACCATGGTGTCGACGCGCAGCCATTTGGCGAGGATCGCCGCGATCTTCTCCCGGTTGATCGGCTTGGCGACGAAGTCGCTCATGCCGGCCTCCAGGCACGCCTCCCGGTCGCTGGCGAACGCATTGGCCGTCAGCCCGACGATCGGGAGATCGGCCAGGCCCCGCGCGCGCATCATTTGCGTCGCTTCCAACCCGCTCATGACGGGCATCTGCATGTCCATCAGGACCAGATCGTAAGGGGTGGCGCAGGCGAGATGGACGGCGATCTCGCCATCGGGCGCATGATCCACCGCGACGCCGAAGCGCTGCAGCAGCTCGCGCGCCACGGTGAAGTTGACGAGATTGTCTTCCGCCACGAGCACGCGGCCGGAAAACGCGCCGGCAGGGAGGGCGTCGGGCCGGGGTTGCGCCTGCCCTTGCGAGGCCATTACCGGGCCGACCGGCAAGGTGAACCAGAAACGGGTGCCGCCGCCTTCGCGCGGACTGACGCCGATCTCGCCGCCGAGCGCGCCGATCAGCCGCCGGCAGATCGCCAGGCCGAGACCCGTGCCGCCGAAGCGTCGGTTGATCGTGATGTCGAGCTGGCTGAAATCCTGGAACAGCCGGTCGCGGGCCTCCTGCGGAATGCCGATGCCGGTATCCTCGATCTCGACATGCAGCCGGTCCGCCGCCAGGGTGCAGACCACCCTGACCCAGCCCGTATCGGTGAATTTCACCGCATTGCCGACGAGGTTGAACAGAATCTGGCGCAGCCGCGTCGCATCCGTCGTGACGAGTGCTTGCGGGTTGTCGACATGAAGCGCGATCCCCTTGTCCTGCGCACGCTGCCCCATCACGTCGCCGACGGCGGAAAAGACCTCGCCCAGCTCGAACGACGCCATCTCGAAATCGACCGCGCCCGATTCGAGCTTCGAAAAATCGAGGATGTCGTCGATGAGCGCCAGCAGCGTGTCGCTGCAGTGGCCGATGATCCCGAGCTGGTCGCGCTGGCCCGCGCTCATGGTGGAATCGCGCATCACGTCCACCATGCCGATGATGCCGTTCAGCGGCGTCCGGATTTCATGGCTCATGGTCGCCAGGAAGATCGACTTGGCGCGCGCGCCCGCCTCGGCCCGCCTGGCCGCATCCGCATTCTCGTTGCTCAGCCGCTCGAAGCGTCGGCGGGCGCTGCGGATGAAATAGAGCTGGACCGCAAGATAGACCACGATCAGGCCCAGCGACGCGATCAGCGCCGTCAAGGCGTTGGCGAGCTGGCTGTAGGCCGCACCCAGCTCGGCGCGGTCCTGCACCCGGATGCGCGACTGGGCGAGATTGGAGACGTTCAGCAGCCGCTCGGAAACCTGCGCCATGGGATCGAGCGCGACCAGCAATGCGGCCATGTCCGAAGGGCCGGCCTGGTCCAGCGCATCGACCAGCGGCGCCAGCGCCAGTATGCGCTGCCTCGCCTCTCGCGCGAGGATGGTGATCTCGATGTCCTGGCCGAACTTCGTGGCGTAGTGGTCGCTCGTGAGCACGGTGGTGCGGCTGTAGAGAATGTCGTAGCGCAGGGTCACGTCGGCGCGCCGGTCGCTGGAGAACCCGGCGTCCAGTTCGCGGACCGCGTGGACGAGCTTCTTGACCTCCCGATCGAGCTGGTAGGCAGCCCAGACGACGTCCTCCCGCACGCTTTCGTCGCTGGCGCGATGGCGCGTTCCCAGCGCGGAGAACGTCGACAGCACGACGCCGCCGAGCAGGAGGCTGACGCAGAGCAGCGCCAGAATGCCGATGTTGAGCAGCCGCGTCTGCATCAGCTGCAGCCTCTCCCGTTGGCGCTTCAGCGCACCTCGATCGACTTGAGCTGCCAGGCCGACCGGCCGAAATAGAGTTCGTTGTACAGGCTCGGCTCCTCGTCGAAGGGGTAGATCACGAAGAGCGGGCCCTTCTCGCGCACGGAGATCGGCTTGCCGTCAATTTTTGTCGCCAGGATCACCGGCCATTTGCGCAGATCGGCGACCGGGATCTCGACGGCATAGTCGTTGAGCGCGGTGACCCGCAGGACGGTCCCGGTCGCGCCGACCAGATCGAGCAGGGCGGCGCCGAGCGGCCCCTCGAAGCGGGTCTTCTGCGGATACCAGGGCGTCGTGGCGACGGTCACCCGGCTCGGCAGGGCCTCCAGCATGGCGGCGTCGAGCGTCACGCCGGCCGGGCCGTTGCTGTTGGAGATCTTGCCGCTGACGGTCAGGATGACCGGGCCTTTGGGCGTAGGAATGTCCGCGGCGGTCGCCAGGCTGGCGGTTCCCAGCAATGCGAGGCAGACGATGAGGAGACGCTTGAGCATGGGACGATCCCTTGGGTGACGGGTGCGCGACATCAGCTTGCGAGCGCGACGGGGGTGACGGGAGCCGGCGAGGCGGCCTGCGACGAGGGGGCCTGCATCAGGGCCGCGATCTTGTTCCAGTTCGCCTCGAAGGCCGCCACGCAGGCGGGATCGAAGTGGCGGCCTGAGCCGGACCGGATGAAGGCGCGCGCCGTCTCGATCGGCTGTCCGGGCCGGTAGACCCGGTCGGCGCAGAGGGCCTCGAAGACATCGGCCACGGCCGCGATCCGGCCTTCGATCGGGATGGCGTCGCCGGCCAGCCCGCGCGGGTAGCCCTGGCCGTCCCAGCGCTCGTGATGGGAGCTAGCGATCCGCTCGGCGCAGCGCATCAGCGCCGAGCGCCCATTCGCCAGGATGGCCTCGCCGATCGAGACATGCGTGCGCATCACGGCCATTTCCTCGTCGCTGAGGCGGGAGGGCTTCTGCAGGATGTGATCGGGGATGCCGATCTTGCCGACATCATGCATCGGCGCAGCCGCATAGATCGTGTCGCACTGCGTCTCATCGAGGCCCAGCCCCTCGGCGATCAGCCGGCACAGCGCCGCCATCCGCGCGACATGGTCGCCGGTATGGCCGTCGCGGCACTCGATTGCGCGCCCCAGGCGCCTGGCCATGTCGCGCTGACTTTCGGAGAGCTCCCGCGTCGCCTGCCGCACCGCCTGCGCCAGCCAGGTGGCCTTGTCGCGCATCGCCGTCTGCGCCTCGCGCAGGTTGAGCAGGTTCTGCACCCTCACGCGCAGCTCGACCGGCTCGATCGGCTTGCGCAGGAAATCGGTCGCGCCGGCATCCAGCGCCGCGATCCGCGTCTCCCGCTGCTCGGCGGTGGTGACCATGACGATCGGCTGGTCGCGATGGTTCGGCAGTTGCCGCAGGGCCTGGATGAAGGCGATGCCATCCATTTCAGGCATCATGTAGTCGACCAGCACCAGGTCGAACTCCGTGCTTCCCGCCGCCTCCAGCGCCTCCAGCGGATTGGAGAACACGAAGATCGCGTGATTGCCGATGTTGTGCACGATGCTGCGCAACAGCATCAGATAGGTGTGGTTGTCGTCGACGATCAGGACCTTCATGCGCGGTGGCCCGCGACGATGGATCTCGCGCCGCGATCGGCCGAGCGGCCCTCGGTGGGGCGGCGACGACAGGCCAGGGCAAACAACATGGACAAGCCTCTCGCAACGGAAACTTATGATCCCGCAATAATAGCGTGACGTCGCTGATAGGCTTCGAAACTTAAAATAAGTTCAATTCAATCTCAGAAATGACGACGACTACGTCACTTTTGTTCTCGCAGGCCGCCTGTCGCCGCTCGCCTGCCGGCTTCGGCGCGCGGACCGTGGAACCGCATCGAGACGAGGGCGCCGCCGCCGGGCGCATCGGCGATGCTCACCTGCGCCTGATGGGCTTCCGCGATGCGCTTGACGATGGCCAGGCCGAGGCCGGTGCCGCCGAGATCCGAGGCCGCGCCGCGCCAGAAGCGCTTGAAGACGGCCTCGCGACGGTCTGCGGGAATGCCGGGTCCGTGGTCGCGCACGCTCGCGAGGCCGTTCTCCTGAACGCTGAGGGTGACCTCGGTTCCGGCCGGCGTGAAGCGCAGGCCGTTGTCGACGAGGTTGCGCAGCGCATGGGCTATGGCGTCGGCATCGCCCATGACGGGGCAGGAATCGGGCCCCTCATAGGCGATCTGCCGCCCCGCCGCGATCGCGATCGGGGCCATGTCGGCGGCGACGGCGCGGGCGATGGCCGCAAGGTCCGACTGCATCGCCGGATCGACCACCAGCGTATCCGCCTGGGCGGCCGAGAGCATCTGCTCGACGAGCCGGGTCAAACTCGCGACGTCGTCGCGCAACGGGTGCGCGCCGGGTATCTGCGGCAGCTGCGCCACGCGGGCGGAGAGGACGGCGAGCGGAGTGCGCAGGGCATGGGCAGCCTCGGCGGTGAAGGCGCGTTCGGCCTCGAGCGCGTCTTCGAGCCGGCCGAGGGCGTCGTTGATCGCTTCGACCATGTCGAGGATCTCGGCCGGCAATCCCGCCGTCGGCAGGCGCCGCGTCGTCGTGCCGTGGCCGGTCTCGCGGGCGGCGCGGGCGGCCTCGATCAGCGGCCGCATCGACTGCCGGACGGTGACGATGTTGACCAGCAGCAGGCAGACGGCAAAGGGCAGCAGCGCGACGAAGACATGCACGAACAATTCGTCGAAGAAGACGAACAGCACGAGGCGCGAGGGGTCGCCGACCGAGGCAAAGCCGATCCGCGCCGGGCGTCCGCCGACGACGACTTTCTGCGAGCCGACGAGCACGGTGCGCCCCTGGTGTTCCACGCTCGACGAGGCGGCGTCGGACGCGGCGACCCCCGCCCAGACGTCTGGGGACACCAGGCCCGGATTGGCTTCGCTGACCAGCCGGCCGTCATGGTCGAGGATCCGGTAGGCATAGGCGTCCGGATAGTCGCGGAAGTCGTCGATGAGCCGGTCCCCCGGCGAGAACCGCAGCGCGCCATCGGGTCCGCGCGAGAGTGCCGCCTCGATCCGGCTGATCTGCCGGAAGATCTTCGCGCGCTGGAGTTCGTCCCGATCCAGGCTGTAATAGCCCATCACCAGGGCGATGTTGACCAGCGTCAGCAGCACGCTGCCGAGGACCAGCCGGCGCGTCAGGACCGTGATCAGCGAACGCGGCGTCACCGGGGCGCCTCCGTCAGGAGATAGCCGACGCCTCGGACCGTGTGCAGAACCACCTTGGCGCCGGCCTCTGTCAGGCATTTGCGCAGGCGCGACACGGACGCCTCCAGCGCATTGGGCCCCGGCGCTTCGTCGATCGTGTAGATCGCGGCCTCGATGGCGGGGCGCGGCACCACCTTGCCGCTGCGCCGCATCAGCACCTCCAGGACATCGACCTCGCGTCGGGCGATCGCGAGCGGCTGGTCGCCGAGCAGGGCGGCCCGGCTGACGGTGTCCAGCGTCAGGTCGCCGCAGGTCAGCTGCCCGCCGAGGAGCCCGCCGGGGCGTCGCAGCAGGGCCCGGCAGCGCGCGGCGATCTCCGCGGGCGCCGCCGGCTTGCCGAGATAGTCGTCGGCGCCGCGGTCGAGGCCCGCGATGCGCTGGTTGAGGCCGGTCTGGGCCGTCACCACCAGGATGGGAATCGCGAGGCCCTCACGGCGCAGCCGGGCCAGCAGCGTCAGCCCGTCGCCGTCCGGCAGGCCGAGATCGAGCACGATGACATCGGGCGGCGTCACCGCGAGCAGTTCTTCCGCCGCGCGAACCGAGCGCGCGACATCGACGCGGAAGCCTTCGCTTTCGAGATGGCGGCTGGTGAGGTCGGCGAGGGCGCCGACGTCTTCGATCAGCAGCAGCTTCATTCATCAGGACTCCGTCAGGCAGGAAACCTAGGCCCGGTCTGTAACGTCACAACCAGGTCTGCTTCATGCACGGGATCGCCGCCGCTCTTCTCAGCCATGTCCCTCTCGTCGCCTACCCCTATCGTGGCGAGCGTCGTCCCTGCAATCTCTGCGGCGAGACGGCGATGACCGTGGTCTGCCGCTACGACCGGCGCCTGAAACCGCTGACCACCGTCAGTTGCGATGGCTGCGGCCTGCTGCGAACCGACCCGATGCCCAGCGAGGACGAACTCGGGCGGTATTACGCCTCGAACTACCGTCTCGATTACCAGCTCGCCCGCAACGGCGCGCCGCCGCGCCTTCATGTCAAGCGCAGCCGGGCCGAGGCATCGGCGCGCTTCGATCTGCTGGCAGGCTATCTGAGCCCGGGCTCGCAGGTTCTCGATCTGGGCTCCGGCTCGGGCGAGTTCCTCGACATCCTCGCGAAGGCCGGCCACGAGGCGACGGGCATCGAGCCGGGGCGCGATTTCGCCCGCTATGCCCGCGCGACCTATGGCGCCTGCGTCATCGGCGCCTCCTGGCAGGACGCCGATCTTCCGGCCGCATCCTTCGACCTGATCTCGGCGCAGCATGTGCTGGAGCATCTGCGCGAGCCCGTCGATGCGCTCCGCCGCCTGGCGCACTGGCTGGCGCAGGACGGGTTCATCCATGTCGAGGTGCCCAATGCGGCGGCCGCACGGCCCGATCCACTGCAGCAGTTTCACTTCGCCCATATCCACCATTTCACGCCCGACACCCTGATCACGGCGGCGGAATGCGCCGGGCTCGCCCTCCAGGCGGGTGGTCATCCCAGCGCCACCACGATGATCTTTCGCAAGCGTGCGCCGGGCGAGGCGCCGAGTCGGCCCGTGCCGCTCCCGGCCGGGCCGCCGTTGCAGCTCGGCACGCTGTCCCCGTCCAGCTACCTTCTCTCGGGGCGCTGGGCGATGAACGCGGTCCGTCGCGCCCGCAGCTTCCTGCGCGATGTCGGCCGCCCGTCACCCGTGGGCCGAGCCGGCTCAGACCTGGGCGGGCTTGAAGGTGTCGCAGCTCTGCATCGAGCCCGTCCGGAACCCGGTGCTGAACCAGCGCTGGCGCTGGGCCGAGGAGCCGTGGGTGAAGGAATCGGGCACGACCTGCCCGCGCGAGGCCTTCTGCAGCATGTCGTCGCCGATCGCGGCGGCGGTGCGCATCGCCTCCTCGATGTCGCCGGCATCGATGCGCCCCATCGCCTGGATGTTGTGGGCCCAGACCCCGGCGAAGCAGTCGGCCTGCAGCTCGACCCGCACCGAGATCGCGTTCGCCTCCCGCTCGGATGAGCGCTGCTTCAGCTGGTTGGCCTTGGGCAGGATGCCGAGCAGGTTCTGGATATGGTGGCCGACCTCGTGGCCGATGACATAGGCGTAGGCGAAATCGCCGCCGCCACCGAGCTTGCGCTGCATCTCCTGGAAGAAGGACAGGTCGAGATAGACGCGCTTGTCGGGCGGGCAGTAGAACGGCCCCATCGCCGACTGGGCCGTGCCGCAGGCCGAGCTCGAGACCCTGTCGAAGATCACCAGCCGTGGCGGCTCGTAGCGCATGTTCGCCTGCTGCGGCAGAAGCTTGGTCCAGACGTCCTCGTTCTGCGCCAGCACGGCCGAGACGAAGCGGCCCATCTCGTCCTGCGGCGGCCCCGACGAACGGCGCGTCTCCTGCGTCGGCGCCTGCCGTCCGCCGATGCCGCCGATCAGTTCCGCCCCGCCGATCAGCAGCCGCGGATCGATGCCCAGCGCCCAGCCGACGAGCCCGAGCACGACCATCGTGCCGATGCCCAGGCCACCGCGCCCGCCGGGAAGCCCGGCGAAATCGCCGCCGCCCCCGCCGCCGCGCCGGTCCTCGACATTGTCGGACTGGCGATAATCTTCCCACTGCATGGCGTCGTCCCCGTAACCCTGCCGGCAATCTCTACGGAGAGGGGGCCGGAACTCAAGCGGTCAGTCAACCCGCGCCGTCGGCGCCGGTTCCGGCGCCCCGCCGGCCGCTTCGAGCGCGGCCTTCAGCGACCGCATGTCGCGCCAGGCCAGCCGCTTCTGCAGGGGCTGCCGCAGCAGATAGGCCGGGTGCAGCGTCGCCATCGCCCGGATGCGCCGGGTGCCGGTGTCGTATTCGGACCATTTGCCGCGCGACGCCAGGATGCCGGTGAGCCCGAGCAGGCCCTGCGCCGCGGGGCCGCCGACGCAGACCAGGATGTCGGGGTTCGCCAGCTGGATCTGGCGCTGAATGAAGGGCAGGCAGATCGCCACCTCCTGCGGGGTCGGCGTGCGGTTGCCCGGCGGCCGCCATGGCAAAAGATTGGCGATGTAGACGTCGGTTTTGCGCGCGAGTCCGATCGCGCCCAGCATCCGGTCGAGCAACTGGCCCGAGCGACCGACGAAGGGCAGGCCGACGCGGTCCTCGTCGGCGCCCGGCGCCTCGCCGACGATCATGACCCGCGCCTGCGGGTTGCCGTCGGCAAAGACGAGATGTTTCGCGGTGGCCTTCAGCGCGCAGCCCTCGAATCGCGCCAGCGCCTCCTTCAGGGCCTCCAGCGTCGGGGCCTCCTGCGCCATCGCCCGGGCGGTGACCGCCGCGTCCTCGGGGGCCGTCGCGGCGGCGGCGTTGGGGCGTGCGTCGAGGGCAGGGCTCTGTCCGGCGCGCGGCGGCAGCGTCGGCCGGGGGCGCGAGGGCTCGCTCGTGGGCTGTGCGGCCGCGAAATGGTCGTGCGGCGTCTCGTCCAGCGCCTCGGTGATGCCCATTTCGGCATACCAGGCGACAAGCTCGGCGGGGGAGGGCGCAAGGGCGAGAGACATCGGCGTCTGTCTAGCATGGCGCAGTGCGACTTCGCGAGCCGATCCGGTTGCAAATTGAACCCCGCGCTTGGATAGAGGGTTTCCAGAGTGCCGCCCGGCGCGCCTTGAAGCGGCGGGGGCGATAGTTTACATATGAACTAATTCGATTGGGGCTGAGTGCCTGTTTTGGCGCAGGCAGCAGCGCAGGTCTCAAGCGCACGGTTTCGGAGGGCAGGATGAATCTCGAACAGGCACAGGCCGAACCGCGCGAGAGCATGGATTACGACGTCGTCATCGTCGGGGCCGGCCCGGCCGGGCTCGCGGCGGCGATCCGGCTGAAGCAGCTCGACGAGAACGTTTCCGTCGTCGTGGTCGAGAAGGGCGCCGAGGTCGGCGCGCACATCCTCTCGGGCGCGGTGATCGATCCCTCCGGCCTCGATGCGCTTCTGCCGGATTGGCGCGAGGACGAGGCCTGCCCCCTGACCACGCAGGTCACCGAGGACATCTTCTACTTCCTGACCGAGCCCAACGGCATCCGCCTGCCCAATGTCGGCATGCCCAAGCTGATGAACAACCACGGCAATTTCGTCGGCTCGCTCGGGCTGGTGACGAAATACCTCGCCGCCCGGGCCGAGGCGCTCGGCGTCGAGATCTACCCGGGCTTCGCTGCGGCCGAACTGCTCTTCGACGACGGGGGCGCGGTCGTCGGCGTCGCCACCGGCGACATGGGCATCGCCAAGGACGGCACCGTCTCCGAGCGCTACACCCGCGGCATGGAGCTGCGCGGGCGCTACACGCTGCTGGGCGAGGGCGTGCGCGGCTCCCTCTCGAAGATCGCGATCCGCCAATACGGCCTCGACGCCGGCCGCGAGCCGCAGAAATACGGCATCGGCCTCAAGGAAATCTGGCAGGTCGCACCGGAGAAATTCGTCAAGGGCCGGGTGCAGCATTCCTTCGGCTGGCCGCTCGACGGCTCCACCGGCGGCGGCTCCTTCCTCTACCATTTCGACGACAACCTGGTCTCGGTCGGCTTCGTCGTGCATCTCAACTACGAGAACCCGACGCTCTCGCCCTTCGACGAGTTCCAGCGCTTCAAGACCCATCCGCTGATCCGCGACCTGTTCGAGGGCGGCAAGCGCCTGTCCTATGGCTCGCGCGCGATCAGCGAAGGCGGCTGGCAGTCGGTGCCGAAGCTCTGCTTCCCGGGCGGCGCGCTGATTGGCTGCTCGGCCGGCTTCGTCAACGTTCCCCGCATCAAGGGCAGCCACAACGCCGTCGTCTCCGGCATGCTGGCGGCCGAGAAGCTCGTGCCAGCGCTGGCCGCCGGGCGCGCCCATGACGAGGTCGTCGAGATCGAGACCAGCTGGCGCGAGAGCGCCATCGGCGCCGATCTCAAGCCGGTGCGCAACGTCAAGCCGCTCTGGTCGAGATACGGCACGCTGGCCGGCATCGCGCTGGGCGGCATCGACATGTGGCTGAACCAGCTCTTCGGCTGGTCGCCCTTCGGCACGCTCAAGCACGGCAAGCCCGACTACGCGACGCTGAAACCCCTGAGCGAGGTCAAGCCGATCGTCTACCCGAAGCCCGACGGCAAGATCTCCTTCGACAAGCTGTCTTCGGTCTTCCTGTCCTCGACCAATCACGAGGAGGATCAGCCGGCGCATCTGAAGCTGACCGATCCGTCGATCCCGATCGAAAAGAACCTGCCGCTCTATGGCGAGCCGGCGCGGCTCTACTGCCCGGCCGGCGTCTACGAGGTGGTCTACAAGGATGCGGACGCTAAGACCGAGCCGCGCTTCGTGATCAACGCGCAGAACTGCGTCCACTGCAAGACCTGCGACATCAAGGACCCCGCCCAGAACATCACCTGGACGGTGCCCGAGGGCGGCGGCGGGCCGGGCTATGCGAACATGTGACGTGGCCGCTCATCGCAGCCGGACATGAAAAAGGGGGCGTGCCGGCTGGCGCGCCCCCTTTTGTCTGGCGCCGGCCGGGGCCGGCGCAAAGACGATCAGCCCTTGCGGGTCACGGCCGGGGTCGGCTTCTGCGGCTGGGCGCAGCCGGCGGCGAAACCGGCAAGCAGAGCGACGGCGGCAACGCTGAGAACGAGCTTCTTCATGGGGGCAATTCCTGTACGAATCGTGATGGCGGGGTACAACGCAAGTATCGTAGCGCCAACAATCCTGACGATACGATAAAGAATACGACATGACGCTACGGCGCTTTACGGTTTTGCGACACTGTGGCACGCCGGCTACGAAACCGCCCCTTTCGCCCGGCGAAAGGCTTGCCCGCCTGCCTGGAAACCGCCATCTTGCCCGACTACGCGAAGCGGTCACGGTCGCGCTGAACAGACCACGCCTCACGCGACGATCGTGGCGGCGGACCGAGGGAGAATGGCTGTCGTGGTATTGCGAATGAAGAACCGTGGCGCGCTCACGGCGGCGGCCTTGGCTTTGCTGCTGGCCCTGCCGGTCGGCGCGGCTGCGCAGGGTGCAACGCCGCGTCCCAACGAGCAGCTCGAGCCGGCCGAAAGCCTCGAGGGCAATTATCTGGCGGCGATCGTCGCCGGTGCCGGTCGCGATCTCGGTGCGGCTTCGGTTTTCCTGCGCGAGGCGATCAAGGGGGATCCGCAGAACAACGATCTGCTTGAGCGCGCCTTCGTCGCCTTCCTCGCCGATGGCGCGATGACCGACGCCTTCCGCGCCGCCG
Source organism: Allobosea sp. (assembly GCF_030695125.1). Taxonomy (GTDB): domain Bacteria; phylum Pseudomonadota; class Alphaproteobacteria; order Rhizobiales; family Beijerinckiaceae; genus Allobosea. The sequence goes on from NZ_JAUYTP010000008.1 coordinate 318,038, forward strand.
ACAAGCTGATCCAGCGCGATCCCAGCAACGGGCTGGCGCAGCTCGCCATCGGCATCCGCGCGCTCAAGCAGAAGAACTACCAGACCGCCCGCAACCATCTCCAGCGCGGCGGCCGCGGCCGCGCCGCCGACATCACCGCGACGCTGCTCTCGGCCTGGTCCTATCTCGGCTCCGGCCAGACCAACCGCGCCATCGAGACGCTCGAGCGCCTCAAGGGCGAGGCCTCCTACAACCTCTTCCGGGATTATCACGCCGGCCTGATCCTCGACGCCGCCGGCCGCAAGGCCGATGCCGAGAAGCGCCTGAAGAGCGCCTATGATTCGGAGAAGACGACGCTGCGCCTGGTCGATCTCTGGGCCCGGATGCAGGCGCGAAACGGCGATTTCGAAGCCGCTGCCGTGACCTATGGCGAATTCGACCGGCTCTTGCCCAATCACCCGATCATTCGCGACGGTCTCGCCAAGGTTGCGGCCAAACAGGCTCCGCCGCGCCAGGTCGGCAACGCCCAGCAGGGCGCGGCCGAAGTACTTTACGGCCTCGCCAGCGCCGGCAACCGCCAGGGCGACGAGGCGGCGGCCCTGCTGTATCTGCGGCTGGCGCTCTATCTCGACCCCAACCACGACCTCGCCATCCTGACGCTGGGCGACATCCTGGAGCGCGCCCGCCAGCCCGAGGACGCGGTGGCGGTCTACGAGAAGATGCCGGTGACCTCGCCCCTGCGGCCCAATGCCGAGATCCAGGCCGGGCTCGCGCTGGAAAATCTCGGCCGCTCCGAGGAGGCGGTGAAGCACCTCACCGGGCTGATCAGCGAGCGGCCCGACGACATCGACGCGCTGTCGGCGCTGGGCAATGTCTACCGCTCGCGCAAGATGTTCCAGGAGGCCGCCGACACCTACGACAAGGCGATCGCCAAGCTCGCCTCGCCGGGCCGCGCCAACTGGGACCTGTTCTATTTCCGCGGCATCGCCCGCGAGCGCATCAAGCGCTGGCCGGAGGCCGAGGCCGATCTGCGCAAGGCGCTCGAACTCCTGCCCGAGCCGCTCGGCCGCGAGCGCGCGCTGGTCCTGAACTATCTCGGCTATTCGCTGGTCGACCAGCATCTCAAGCTCGACGAGGCGCTCGACATGCTGCGCCGCGCGGTCGAACTGCGCCCGCGCGACGGCTACATCATCGATTCGCTCGGGTGGGCCTATTACCGGCTGGGACGCTACACCGAGGCGACGCGCGAACTCGAGCGCGCCATGGAACTGCGCCCGTCCGATCCGGTGATCAACGATCATCTCGGCGACGTCTACTGGAAGACCGGGCGCAAGCTGGAGGCCGGCTTTCAGTGGAACCATGCCCGCGACCTCAATCCCGAGCCTGAGGATCTGGTCAAGATCAAGCGCAAGATCGAGCGCGGCATGGAGGACGGCCCCAACGCCAACGTCGTCGAGCCGAAGGACCCGGCCGAGCCGAAGAAGGATGGCGGCTGATCTTCAGCCCGATTTCGCTCGGCGCCTTGTCTCCCTCGCCGTCATCCTGGACAAGCGGCAGAAGCCGCGCAGCTCCGGGATCCATCATAGGACACGACAGCGCCTGATGATGGATCCCGGGACGACCTTCGGTCGCCCAGGATGACGCCGTGTTTCCGCATGTCACCGTCAAGCTCGGGCACACGGCATTGCAAGCTCAACCGACCGGCGATCCCCCCCTCACCACCCGCGCCCGCGCCAAGATCAACCTGACCCTGCGCGTGCTCGGCCGCCGCGTGGATGGCTATCACGAGCTCGAAAGCCTCGTCGCCTTCGCAGGCACCGGCGACGCCCTTTCGCTCGTTCCCGGTCCTGACCTCTCGCTCACCATCGACGGCCCGCGCGGGCAGGGGCTGCCGGTCGACGACAGCAACCTGATCCTGCGCGCAACGCGCGCGCTCGAAGCTGAAACCGGCCCGCTCCGGACCGGCCATTTCCATCTCGTCAAGCGCCTGCCGGTGGCGTCGGGCATCGGCGGCGGCTCGGCCGATGCGGCCGCCGCGCTGCGCCTGCTGGCGCGGCTCAATGGGCTCTCCCATGACGATCCCCCGCTGCTGCGGGCGGCGGCTGCAACCGGCGCCGACGTGCCCGTCTGCCTCGCCTCCCGCGCCCGCATCATGGCCGGCATCGGCGAGCGGCTGGGCCCCCCGCTGACCCTGCCGCCGCTGTTTGCGCTGCTGGTCAATCCCGGTGTGCCGGTCGAGACCGCGCCGGTGTTCAGGGCGTTGGCCGCTCCCCCTTTGTCTCCCGCTTTGATGGGCGGTGCCCCGTCGTCATTGCGAGCGCAGCGAAACAATCCAGGAGCGGCAGTGCCCGACGCCCCCCTGGATGGCGTCGCGACGCTCGCCATGACGCTTGGCGCGACCGGAACCGGTCCAGGCACGGCCGCCGCGCTGATCGCCGCCCTCAGCGCTGCGGGCAACGACCTCGAAGCCCCCGCCCGCCGCGTCGCTCCCGTCATCGACACGGTGCTCGCCGCCCTGCGCGCCCAGCCCGGCTGCCGCCTCGCCCGCATGTCCGGCTCGGGCGCGACCTGCTTCGCCCTGTTCGACGACTGCCGCGCCAGCGCCGCGGCGGGGAGGGCACTGGCGAGGAGCCATCCCGGGTGGTGGGTGAAGGCGACGGTGCTGCGGTGAGGGGCGGCGGGCGGGCGACAGCGCCTGTTGCCGCGACGCGCGCCCATCCGTAATCTCGTCTGCGATCTGGCGACCGCTGCGAAGTGAACTGCACGACAGGGGGCCGTCTCATGCGTATCATGCTGGTTCTGGTCCTGATGGTCGCGGCCGTCGCAGCGCGTGCCGCGCCGCTCGATGATGCGATCTCCGCCTGGCTCGCCGATGATGACGCGGTGGCGCTGCCCGCCCTGTCGGCCCTCGCCCAGGCCGGCGATGACGATGCGATGCTGGCCCTGGGTGTCATCGAGCCCCGTGCCTGGGAGGGGCCTTATGTTCAGGGGCTGGACCGCGCGCAGCGCATCGCGGTGCTGCGCCGGCCGGGCGGTCTGTCCGGCGAGAGCTGGCTCGCGAGCGTCACGGTCCGCCGCCCCCTGGCGGAGGCGGTCCTCCAGGCCCGGCAGAAGGGCGACCCCTGGCCCTTGATGGCGCTGGGCCAGACCGATGCGGCGCGCGGCGCGCTGGCCATGGCCTTCAACCAGAACCCGTCCTCGCTCGCCGAAAGCGCGTGGCAGAGGGATGTTCCCGACGCGCTGCGCGGCCTGGTCTGGCGGGGCGCCGCCCTGCGCCTGGCGCGAACAGTCTATCCGACCCCGCCTTCGCCGGATGTCGAGCGAAGCCTGCGCGCCGTCGTCGCACAGGCCTTTGCGCCGGAATGGAGCGGCAGCCTCCAGCAGATGCTGTTCTTCAGCGGCGAGCCTGACCTGGGTGTCGGCATCCCCGTGCCCCAGGCGGCCAGTCTCGTGGGCCGCGTCCTGCGTCAGGGGCGTCTCCTGGCCGAAGGCGACACCCGTTTCAGGAGCGCATCCGAGCCGGCGCGCGACCGGGCGCTCGCCGCGGCGCGCACCCTCCTGACCACGGCTCCCGAGGCCGCCGCCGTGCGACAGTTCTGCACGCCGTCCTGTGAACAGACCCTCGACAGCTGCGTGGAAACGCTTTGGTCGTTGACGGGCGGCGCCGACGCACAGGCCCATCTCCATACGCCCCTCGATGCGCTGATCCCCCAGAACCGCTATGTCGGGAGCCCGCGCCATCGCGGCGACATGATCCGGATGGCACAGAAGCGCTTCCGCACGGCCCCGCCCGGCATCGACGCCTGCGCGGCAAAACTCGTCTTCGGCGGGTGAGGGCGGCCCGGGCGCGAGTTGCTCCGCCCTCCGAGCCGTTCGCGGCGCAACCCTTCCGCAACAGCTGCGTTGTCAGCGGTGCGCCCTCCTGCGCTGCCCCTCTGACGGACCCCTCCCATGACCTCGCGCTTTCTGTGGCATGTCTCCCAGATCACGCGGCGGATGTGGTTCCGCGCCAGCCTGTTCTCCATCCTGGCGGTGGTCACCGCGCTGGCGGCGATCGTGCTGGCGCCCTACATCCCGAGCGACCTGCCGACCAAGATCGGCGCCGACGCCGTCGACAACGTGCTCGGCATCATCGCCTCGAGCATGCTGGCGGTCACGACCTTCTCGCTGAGCACGATGGTCGCGGCCTATGCGGCGGCGACCAGCAACGTCACGCCGCGCGCGACCAAGCTGGTGATGGAGGACACCACGACCCAGAACGTCCTGGCGACCTTCATCGGCTCCTTCCTCTACAGCCTCGTCGGCATCATCGCGCTGAGCACCGGCGCTTATGGCAGCACCGGCCGCGTCGTCCTGTTCGTCGTCACCGCCGGCGTCATCGTCCTGATCGTGGTGACGCTGCTGCGCTGGATCGATCACCTGTCGCGCCTGGGTCGGGTTACCGAGACCACGGCGCGTGTCGAGAAGGCCGCGACGCAGGCGATGCGCCTGCATTGCAAACAGCCATATATGGGCGGCAGTCCTCCGGCTGATATCCCGACCTCAGCCCGGCCGATCTATGCCGCAAAGATCGGCTATGTGCAGCATCTCGACGTCGGGGCCCTGTCGGACATCGCTGAGGGCGGCAAGGGCCGGATCCATGTCTGCGCGACGCCGGGCGCCTTCGTCACGCCGGTCGATCCGATCGCCTTTGCTGAGGGTCTCGACGTCGCCGAGAAGAAGAGCGAGATCCGCGCCTGCTACACGATCGAGGATGTCCGCTCCTTCGATCAGGACCCGCGCTTCGGTGCCTCCGTGCTGTCCGAGATCGCCTCGCGCGCCTTGTCGCCGGGCATCAACGATCCCGGCACCGCGATCGACGTCATCGGCCGGGCGGTCCGCATCCTCGCGATCTCGGCTGAACCCGCCGATCCGCAGCAGGAGGTGGCGTTCCCCCGCGTGAATATCTCGCGGATCGGACTGGATGATCTCTTCGACGATCTCTTCACCCCGATCGCAAGGGATGGCGCCGGCGTCGTCGAAGTCGGCGTCAGGCTGCAGAAGGCGATGCTGGTCCTCTCGCGGCTGGGGCCCCCTGAATTCGCCCAGAACGCCGCGCGCCATTCGACACTGGCTTTGCAGCGCGCGAGCCACGGCCTGACCCTGGAGCAGGATCTGGCGATCCTGCGCGATCTGGCGGCGCAGGTCGGTCGGGAGCGATCCCGCTGATCGCGGTCGTCGGATAGACGGTCGCACGGAGCCTTTCGGCAACTGAGGGGTTGTCCATATGTCGCTCCGCTCCGGCGGAGCCGTTAAGGGAGGCTACCATGCCAGCAGGACAGTCCAGCGGAACCGGCGCCATGACCGAATTGCAGGACGAGGACGTCCGCAAGGACGACATCTTGAGCAATCGCGACAAGGCGCAGCGCCCGCCTGATCAGGGCCTCGATGGAAAGGGCGTGCAGGTCGACGAATACAAGGACATGCCCACTAACCGGCGGCCCACGCCCGACAGCGAGGAGCCGTCATCATGAGCACGGACAAGATCAAGCCCCAGCCCCTGACCGATGCCGACAAGGCCAAGCAGGACGCGCAGACCAACCGTCCTGGATTCGACCTCGGCGGCGCCAAGGGCAAGGACAGCGCCGGTCGTGGCCTCGGGCTGGGCACCGACGCCAAGGACGACCGTGAAGGACAAAGACTGCCGCGCAACGGCGATAAGGCGCCGTGAAACGCCAGCGGAAGGCTGACGCGTGAACTGGCAGGGTATGCTGTTTCAGGACTGGGAGGGCGTCGTTAGGACGCTCTTCGTCGGCGTGCTGGCCTATGTCGTGCTTGTGGCGTTTCTGCGGATGTCCGGCAAGCGAACGCTCGCGAAGCTCAACGCCTTCGATCTGGTCGTGACCGTCGCGCTGGGATCGACCCTGTCGGCCATCCTCCTGCAGGAATCGATCGCGCTCGCCGAGGGCGCTGCCGCGTCGGCGTTGCTGATTGCGATGCAGTATTCCGTCGCCTTCCTGTCGGTCCGCTGGCAGGGCTTCGCCAAGCTCGTTCGGTCCGAGCCGAGTCTGCTGATCCGCAACGGCGACTTTTGTGATGCCGCGCTGCGGTCCGAGCGTGTCACGCGCGATGAGGCTGTCGGCGCGATCCGCGCGGCCGGGGGAAGGGCCGTCGAGGATGCCAGCTTCGTCATCCTGGAGAGTGACGGCACGATGAGCGTGGGGCTTCGGTCCGCAACCTGAACGGCGCCCGCGGGGATAATCCTGCACCCCTATCCCCGCCTGCCACCCCCATGCCTATGCTCCCCCCGCTGCACCCGACCAAGGGGGCTGTCGCGAGGCATCGTGCGGCCGGGTGTGGTGGCGGGTTTCGGGAGGCGTCGCCGTCGCGGGCGGGGGCTCCCGGAGGTCGAGCGGTGGTGAGTCCCGTAGCCAGGGACGAGCGGCCGGGACGCCCAAAACACCCGCGCGCGGAGCCGGGCGGCGCGAGATCGGCGCTGCATCGACACCTCGACATCGACACTCGACATCGGCACGCGGCACTGGTCCGCGCGCCACCCGGCTCCGCGCATCCCCTCTGGGGGGCAATGATGCGAAACCCCGCGGCTCAGGTCGGTCGGGGGTTTTGGTGTGCCTTGAGACGAAAAGCACGGGGAACCCCTCTCCTGTAAGGAGAGGGGCAGGGGAGAGGTGTGGGCCCTTCGACCAGCACAGCGCCAACCCCACCGCAGCGGCGGTGAGGTCACGGCCACCGCGTCAAAAGGCCGACCCCTCACCCTGCCCTCTCCCTACGGGAGAGGGTTCCCCGCGACTGCTTCTCCAGCGTCGAGCGCCGCCCAGCCGCCGCCGCTCAATGCGCCCTTGCGACGCAGAAATCGACGGTCTCGTTCAGCGCCTGCTTCATCGCCGAGGCCGGGAACAGCCCCAGCGCGTCCTTGGCCATCTTGGCGTAGTGCTCGGCGCGCTCGATCGTGTCCTCCAGCGCGCGATGGCGCTTCATGATCGCCTGCGCCTCCACGAGATCGCCGTCGCGGATCTCGCCATCCTGCAGGGTGCGCGTCCAGAAGGCGCGCTCGGCCTCGCTGCCGCGCCGGAAGGAGAGCACGACGGGGAGGGTGATCTTGCCCTCGCGGAAATCGTCGCCGGTGTTCTTGCCGAGCGTGTTGGCGATGCCGCCATAGTCGAGCGCGTCGTCGATGAGCTGGAAGGCGATGCCGAGGTTGAGGCCGTAGCTGCGGCAGGCGGCGGCGTCGGCCTTGGGCGCGTTGGCGATGACCGGGCCGACCTCGCAGGCGGCGGCAAACAGTTCCGCCGTCTTGCCGCGGATGACGGCGAGATACTCGTCCTCGGTGGTCTGGGTGTTCTTGGCGACGGAGAGCTGCAGCACCTCGCCCTCGGCGATCACGGCGGCCGCCGTGGAGAGAATGTCGAGCGCCCGCAGCGAGCCGACCTCGACCATCATCTTGAAGGCCTGGCCGAGCAGGAAGTCGCCGACCAGCACGCTCGCCTCATTGCCCCAGAGCATGCGGGCGGCGAGCTTGCCGCGGCGCATGTCGCTCTGGTCGACGACGTCGTCATGCAGCAGCGTCGCCGTGTGCATGAACTCGACGGAGGCCGCGAGCTTGACATGGCCCTCGCCGCGATAGGCGCTCAGCGCCGCCGTCGCCAGCGTTAGCATCGGCCGCAGGCGCTTGCCGCCCGACGAGATCAGGTGGTTGGCGACCTCGGGAATCATCGTCACCTCGGAGCCGGTGCGCGACAGGATCATCGCATTGACCCGCTCCATGTCGGCGCGCGTCAGCTCGACCAGCTGTTCGATCCGGGCCTGGCTTGCCTTCGCGGTGCCTTGGCCCGCTTCCTTGTCCTCGAACGCGACGACGACGCCCATATCATTCACTCCGGCGGCCTGCCCAGCTTGCAGCGCGCTCAAGCCTTGCCACAACCGGCGCATCGGTGACCAGCCCCCGCGCGCCGGCTCCGACGCCGCAGGAGCCGATCTGGGAGGCAATCGGACGGGGGGCTTGCGTCGGCGCCCGCGGACAGGCTCCATCGGGCGATGCATGAACTCGTCCGCACCAACGACATCGTCCTGCTCGGCGCCATCGAGGCCTTGCTGACCTCGGCCAATCTCGGTTGCCTGATCGCCGACCAGCATATCAGCGCGCTGGAGGGCATGATCGGCGCCTTTCCGCGCCGGCTGCTCGTGCGGGAGGCCGACCGGATGCGGGCGCGCGCCCTGCTGATCGAGGCCGGTTTTGGTGGAGAGCTGCGCGATGGCTGATGCGCTGCCCGGCCTGGGCGAGATCGGCGAGGACCGTCTGCTCGACGGCCGCCTGGTCCTGCGCCAGCCCCGGCGCGGGCATCGCGCCGGCAGCGACGCGATCCTGCTCGCCGCCGCCATCCCGGAACTGGGCGAAGGGCCGCTCATCGATGTCGGCGCCGGCGTCGGGACGATCGGGCTGGCCGTCGCGCTGGCGCAGCCTGCCCTGCATGTCGTGCTGCTGGAGCGCGACCCTGAGCTGGCCGTCCTCGCGGCGCAGAACATCGCCGCAAACGATCTGGCGGCCCGGGTTTCGGTCGTCGCCGGCGATGTCGCCGGTCCTGCGGCGGCGCTCGGCCTGGCGCCCGGCAGCTTCGCCTGCGTCGCGATGAACCCGCCCTTTTATCCGCGCGAGGGCACGAAGGCCTCGCCCGTGCCCAACCGCCGCGCCGCCCATGTCGCGGAAGCGGGCCTCGAGCCCTGGTTCAGGGCGGCGCGACGCCTGCTGCGCCCGGGCGGGCGGCTCGCGCTGATCCACCGGGCCGAGGCGTTGGCGGAGGTCCTGGCGGGGCTCGGCAAGGGCTTCGGCGAGATCGCGGTCCGGCCGGTCCATGCGCTGCCTGAACGCCCGGCGATCCGCATTGTGGTGACGGCGGTGCTCGGCAGCAAAAAGCCGGCAGAGCTGCTGCCGGCTTTCGTTCTCAACACATCCGAGGGCGGTTTCACGCCGCAGAGCGATGCCCTGCACCGCGGCCGGGCCGGGCTTGAGCCGGCGACGGCAGGTGAGCCGCCGCGCGATCAGTAGTAATAGCGCGGCCCGTAGAACGGCACGACCGGCGGCACGAAGACCGGCGGGGGCGGCGGACCGTAGAAGCGCGGCGGGCCGTAATAGCGGCGCGGCCCATAATAGCGCGGCGGCCCATAGTGGCGCGGCGGGCCATAGTAGCGGCGCGGGCCATAAACGCGCCGCGGCGGGCCATAATACTGCGCCGGCGCGAGCAGGCCGGTCCCGGCTTCGATCGCCGGTCCGGCCGCCACCGGCGCGGCGCCGGCAGGTGCGGCGGCCAGCGACAGGCCACCCAGCGTCGTCGCGGCCGCGATGGCGAGAAGCGTTTTGCGGAACATGGATGAGATCCTCTGTGGTAGGCGCCGCCCGCCTTCGCGGAGCGGCCGACCGCTGTCCTGAGCGGCGGATTCGAGACTTCGGATGCCGAACGCCACGGTGTCGCGCCGTTCAGCTTGTCGTGAGATTGCGGCCGGATCTCGGCGCCGGGCCCGCCTCAGCGGCAGACGCGGACGGGGCGGATCACCCAGCGATAGCCGTTCCAGACCCTGCGATCGACGAAGAAGCAGCGCGGGCGATAGACCGGGCGGCCATAATAGCGCGGCGGACCGTAGTAGCGCCGCGGGCCGTAATGGCGACGCGGGCCATAATACTGGGTCTGCAGGACGAGGCCGGCCTCGGCCGGTGCGGTCTGGGCCAGGCCCGCCGAGATCGGTGCAGCCGAGGCCGGCGCAGCGGCGAAGGCGGCAGCGGCGAGGCTGAGGGCGCCGAAGATCGCGGCGACGATACGAGATGACAGCATGATGGGCTCCTCCATGCGTAAGACCGTCGATTCGGCTCGAGCGCTCCCCCCGATCGCCGCGAATCCACCGGATGCCTGCGAGATTATCGCGCCGATGATGAACAGAACCTGTCCGCCGCCGCGCCCCGCCGCCGCTTGACCGAAAGCCCGGCGAGCCCCTAAGCACGGCCCATTCTCGTCTTTCGGAAGGCTTCGACCCCGTGTCCGCCCTCGCTTCTCATTCCACCGCCGCGGCTTCGGCCGCGATGGACCCGACCCGCTCCTTCCAGGGGCTGCTGCTGACGCTGCAGCGCTTCTGGGCGGAGCGCGGCTGCGTCGTGCTCCAGCCCTACGACATGGAGGTCGGCGCCGGCACCTCGCATCCCGGCACGATGTTGCGCTCGCTCGGGCCCAAGCCCTGGAAGGCGGCCTATGTCCAGCCCTCGCGCCGCCCCAAGGACGGGCGCTATGGCGAGAACCCCAACCGCCTGCAGCACTATTACCAGTTCCAGGTCATCCTGAAGCCGAACCCGCCGAACCTGCAGGAGCTCTATCTCGACTCGCTGAAAGCCATCGGCATCGACGTGCTGCTGCACGACATCCGCTTCGTCGAGGACGACTGGGAAAACCCGACGCTCGGCGCCTGGGGGCTCGGCTGGGAGTGCTGGTGCGACGGCATGGAGGTCAGCCAGTTCACTTACTTCCAGCAGGTCGCCGGCATCGAATGCGCGCCGGTCTCCGGCGAACTGACCTATGGGCTGGAGCGCCTCGCCTGCTATCTGCAGAATGTCGAGAGCATCATGGAGCTCAACTTCAACGGGCTGGAAGGCGACGAGAAGGTCACATATCGCGACGTCTTCCTCCAGGCCGAGCAGGAGTACTCCCGCTATAACTTCGAACACGCCGACACCGCAGCGCTGTTCACCCGCTTCGCCGAGGCCGAGACCGAATGCCGGGCCCTGCTCGCCAAGGGCGAGAGCGGCGAACGCCACCTGATGGTCCAGCCGGCCTATGACCAGTGCCTCAAGGCCGGCCACAGCTTCAACCTGCTCGACGCCCGCGGCGTGATCTCGGTCACCGAGCGCCAGAGCTACATCCTGCGCGTGCGCGAACTCGCCAAGGCCTGCGGCGCCGCCTGGCTGAAGACGGCCGGCGGGGGAGCCAACTGATGCCTGATCTCCTGCTCGAACTCTTCTCCGAAGAGATCCCCGCCCGCATGCAGCGCAAGGCGGCCGACGATCTCAGGAAGCTCGTCACCGATGCGCTCGTCGAGCGCGGGCTGGTCTATGAGGGCGCCAAGGCCTTCGCCACGCCGCGCCGGCTCGCGCTCCATATCGCCGGCCTGCCCGTGCGCGGCTCCGCCATCCGCGAGGAGCGGAAAGGTCCGCGCGTCGGCGCGCCGGATGCTGCCGTGCAGGGCTTCCTCAAGGCGGCGGGCCTGGCCTCGCTCGACCAGGCGACCATCGTCAGCGACCCGAAGAAGGGCGACTCTTACATCGCCGTCATCGAGAAGCCCGGCCAGGAAACCGTCGCGGCGATCGCCGAGATCGTGCCGGCCGTGATCCGCAGCTTCCCCTGGCCGAAATCGATGCGCTGGGGCCAGGCTTCCGCCGCCGGCGCCAGCCTGCGCTGGGTGCGGCCGCTGCACTCCATCCTCTGCACCTTCGGGGCCGAGACGGAGGAGCCCGAGGTGGTGTCCTTCGAGGTCGACGGCATCGTCTCCGGCAACACCACCCATGGCCACCGCTTCCATGCGCCGGGCGCCATCACCGTGCGCCGCTTCGACGATTATGTCGCCTCGCTGGAGCAGGCGAAGGTCGTGCTCGATGCCGACCGTCGCAAGGAGATCATCCTCGCCGACGCCAGGACGCTGGCCTTCGCGCAGGGCCTCGAACTGGTCGAGGACGAGGGGCTGCTGGAGGAGGTGGCGGGGCTGGTCGAATGGCCGGTCGTGCTGATGGGCGCCTTCGAGGAGCGCTTCCTGGAAATCCCCGGCGAGACGATCCGCGCCACGATCCGCGCCAACCAGAAATGCTTCGTGCTGCGCGATCCCGCGACGGGCAACCTCGCCAACCGCTTCCTACTCACCTCGAACCTGATGGCGAGCGACGGCGGGGCTGCGATCGTCGCCGGCAATGAGCGCGTCGTGCGGGCGCGTCTCTCCGACGCCGCCTATTTCTTCGCGACCGACAAGGGCAATCTGCCCGATCTCGACACGCTGAAGGACAGCGCCGCCAAGCTTGGGCTCGACCTCGCCAAGCCGCTCGACCAGCGCATGGCCAAGCTCGACAGGCTCGGCGTCGTCTTCCACGCCAAGCTGGGCACGCAAGGCGAGCGCGTGCAGCGCATCGCCGCGCTGGCGCGCGAACTGGCTCCCATCGTCGGCGCCGATCCCGATCTCGCGGAGCGCGCCGCCAAGCTCGCCAAGGCCGATTTGCCGACCGAGATGGTCGGCGAATTCCCCGAGCTGCAGGGCCTGATGGGCCGCAAATACGCGGAGCTTCAGGGCGAGCACCCCTCGGTCTGCGCCGCCATCGAGGAGCACTACAAGCCGCTCGGCCCCTCCGACCGCGTCCCGACCGATCCGGTCTCGGTGGCGGTCGCGCTCGCCGACAAGCTCGACACGCTGGTCGGTTTCTGGGCGATCGACGAGAAGCCGACCGGGAGCAAGGATCCGTACGCGCTGCGGCGGGCGGCACTGGGGGTGATCCGGCTGGTGGTCGAGAATGGGGTCAAGCTCCGACTGACTGCGCCAGTTGCGCGACAGTTCGGTCGAGTAACCAGTGCTGGACGGTTCGCTGAATTGAGCGATGTCGCCGCGAACGCTGTTCCGCTACGAGATTTCATTGGAGGTGAGCTAGCCGAAGCTTTTGATCAACATCTTGCTTCGCAATACAGCCCAGATGCAGCGCGGAACATTATCAAGCAGACTCGAACTGCGGTTTTGGCTGCCTATCGGGATCTCCGCAGCTTTTTACACGATCGGCTGAAGGTCATGCTCCGCGATCAGGGCGCGCGGCATGATCTGGTCGATGCGGTGCTGGGCGAGGGGACACCGGCTTCCGAGGACCTGCTCCTCATCACCCGCCGCGTCGCCGCGCTCGGGCGCTTCCTCGAAACCGAGGACGGCAAGAGCCTGCTCGCCGGCTACAAGCGCGCCGCCAACATCCTCAGGGCCGAGGAGAAGAAGGACGGCGAGGGCGCCTTTGCGGGCGCCGCCGATCTCGGGCTGATCGCGCAGGCCGGGCTGATCGAGGAGAAGGGGCTGGCGGTCGCGCTCGCGCAGGCGACGCCGAAGGCCGAGAGCGCCGTCGCGGCGGAAGACTATGAGGGCGCGATGGCGGCGCTGGCCGATCTGCGCCCTGCGGTCGACGCCTTCTTCGACAAGGTCACCGTCAACGATCCCGATCCGGCGCTGCGGGCCAACCGCCTGCGGCTGCTCAACCAGCTGCGCGCGGCGACCCGCGCGGTCGCGGATTTCGGGCGGATTGCGGGCTGAGCCCCTGACGAGCAAAGCGCGGGGAACCCTCTCCCGGAGGGAGAGGGGCAGGGGAGAGGGGTCGGCCGTTGGACGCCGCTGCCGTGACCTCACCGCGCGCTGGCAGGTAAGCGATCCACCGGTCCAGGGGCCTACACCTCTCCCCTGCCCCTCTCCTTACAGGAGAGGGGTTCTCCGTCGCGGCTCGCCGGCCTCATCCCCACCCTTCGCCGGCAAAACTCACCCCTGCGGAACCTATTCGCCCCCCGCGACGTTCTGTCAGCGGATTGAGGTGCTTGCGAATGCGTCGCGGCATCGGCTCCGGGGGGCCGGCTTTCGGCCGATACCAAAGGTTCATTTCATGTCGATTCTGATTTCCCTGCTGATCACCGTTCTGGTCATCGGCCTCGTACTCTATCTCGTGCGGATGCTGCCGCTCGACAGCCAGATCAAGAACGTCGTCCAGATCATCGTCATCGTGATCGGCATCATCTCGCTGCTGCGCTATCTCGCCGTGTTCTGAGAACCGCTGCCGCGGCGGGGCCGGACTCAGGGCGTCCGGCCCCGTGGCGGAACTCTGGGCTGCCCGGGCCGCGGCGGAAGCGGCGGCCCTTTTTGCCGTGGAGGAACCTGGGGTGCCGGCCGGTTGCGCGGCGGGGGCGGCGCTGGCCTGCCATTGGCCCGGCGAGCGGGCACCGGGGGTTTGCCCTGCGGCAACGGGTTGGCGGGCACGGGGCCGTAGAAGGTCGTGATCACCTCGAGAATCCAGGTCGTGTTCACGTCGTAGGCGTAGGGGGACTTGCCGTCGCGCCCCGTGTAATTGCGCAGCAGCTTTTCCGCGAAGAACTGCCGGCCTTCTATCGTATTGGCGACGATGTGTCCGTCGACGGCTTGTTTCCACAGAGCCGCCACGCGCTTCTTGTGCTCGATTTTTTCGCTGACGTATTTCTGCGCGGCGGTGTCGTTGGCCACATAGGCGGTCTGCTGGCCGAGCAGCAGCGCGCGGGCCCAGTTGCCGCGGTTCTGGATGAAGTCGCGGCCGCTGACGCAGTGCCGGCGGGCGTAGTCGTAGATCTGGATGCCCTGCACATTGACGCCGTGCATCATCAGCGTCTGCAGGAAGCTCATGAAATTCGCCTCGTCGGGCTGGTAATGGCCGCTGTCGTTGCAGACGGCCTTGATCATCCCCTGCTCGATCAGGATCGTGCCCGCGCATAGCACGGGATCGCCGCCCAGATAGGACGAGTGGTAGAAATTGCCGCCGCTGCCCGGGCCGGCGCTGCCCTCTCCGCAGTGATGGCGCGCCATGTAGAGGTCGCGGCCCATGCTCATCGCAAAGCCGCCCCACTGCTTCAGACCGAAGACGTTCTTGTTCGAGGCGCTCTCGGACTCGGCGAGGACGAGCTTCATGCCCTTGGGCTGCTTCTTTTCCTGCGTGACCAGCCCGCCATCGGGCGTCGGCCGCGTGAGTTCGTGCCCCTTGCCGGGCCACATCCACATATAGGCTTTGCCGTTGCGGAAGCTGAGCCTGTACTTCGCCACCTCGGCGCGGGTCAGATAGGTCGCGAACTGGCCAACGAGGTCGAGATGCTCGCCGTGATAGCTGAGCTTGCGGCCGAAATGGCGCTCCAGATGCTCCGGCAGGGTGTTGATCTTGCAGGAGAGCGCCTCGGCGAGCGAGTCGGCTGTATACTTGTAGAGTTCGTAGATCACCGGCCGCCGGCTCTTGTCCATGCCGGGCGTGTTGCCATGCACCTTCAGCCAGTAGTCCAGCGTGAAGAAGAGATCCGAATGAAGCTGGATCTTGGCATAGGCTGACCGGTGCGGCCCGTATTCGCGCAGCAGTGCGTCGATGCGGGTGAGGATGATGTCGTCCTTCCGCCGGGCGAGGGCGACGCTGCTGTCCTTGAGCCACTGATCGAGCGTAGGCATGTTCTTGTATTCCTTAGCGCCGGCCATGCCTCACTCCCCCTGCCTGAATTCCCTCTGTGGACCCACGCCTCGAGTTTGAACGAAGTCGTCATGTCTGTCGCGGATTAAGGGCGCTGCGGCGGCTCAAGTCGTCGTGCCAGTGCAGGTTGACCACCTGCGGCTCTCGGCTCATACTGCTCAATTGGGCGAGAGGTCCCGGGCAGCGAGCCTGGGACCTTTTGCTTTTGCAGGCTTCGGACCCGGCTATGAGCTCCCCCAACCGCACCACCCATACCCGCCTGACCTCCTACCCCGAGCCCGGTAGCGCCGCGGCCCGCTTTCCCATCCACTGGGGCGCGCAGACGCCGGCCGGGCGCGGCCCGGTGATCGCATCGACCACGACGCCGGCCGACCGCAACGTCATCGGCGCCCATGGCGGCTCCTATTCGGTCTATCGGGCACTGGCGATCTCGGCGCGCGCGATGAACCCCTCGCAGCGCCCGGACCTGCACAACACCCATCCGACCGCCGAGATCCCCGCGCAGCCGCAATGGTTCGAGCCCGGCAAAATCGTCTCGATGGACCCGTTCGGCCACCGCGTCGCGCAGGATTTCGGCGGGCTGATCGGCGAGGGCATCGACATCCGCCCGACCATCGCCATCACCAAGGCCCGCCTCAACCTGCCGGAGATCCTGGCCGCGATGGGCGCGCATCGGCTCGCGCCTGACGAGCACATCCTGCACGCATCGGGCGACATCAGCGTCACCAAGATTGCAATCGACCCGGTCTGGCACCTGCCGGGCATCGCCGAGCGCTTCGGCACGACCGAGGCCGAACTGCGCCGCACGCTCTTCGACCAGACCGGGGGGATGTATCCGGAGCTGGTGACACGACCGGATCTCCACGTCTTCCTGCCGCCGATCGGCTCGATCACCGCCTATGTCATCGGCGAGATTTCGGCCATCACCGATCCCAGGCGCCGCGTCTCCTGCCGGGTGCATGACGAGTGCAACGGCTCGGACGTCTTCGGCTCGGACATCTGCACCTGCCGGCCCTATCTCGTCCACGGCATCGAGGAGGCGGTGAAGGAGGCTCAGGGCGGCGGCGTCGGGCTGATCGTCTACAACCGCAAGGAAGGCCGGGCGCTCGGCGAGGTGACGAAGTTTCTCGTCTACAACGCGCGCAAGCGCCAGGTGGGCGGCGACACGGCCGACCAGTATTTCGCGCGCACCGAGTGCGTGGCCGGCGTGCAGGACATGCGCTTCCAGGAGCTCATGCCCGACGTGCTGCACTGGCTGGGCATCACGAAGATCCACCGCCTGGTCTCCATGAGCAACATGAAGTTTGATGCCATCACCGGCTCGGGCATCGAGGTGGGGGAGCGCGTGAACATCCCCGACGAGCTGATCCCCGCCGACGCGCGCGTGGAGATGGACGCCAAGATGGCGGCGGGCTACTTCACGCCCGGCGTGGTGCCCGACGCCGAGGAGCTGAAGATCGCCAAAGGCCGGGGGCTGAGTTGATCACCGACACCCACACGCCCGCAGGCGCGGCCCGCGCGCTGCGCTCCACCACGGCCGTGCGCGAGCGTTCTCAACAGCTGCTCGTGCGTGCCCGCGCGGGCGAGTCCGACAGCTTCTCTGTCAACGACGGCGCGCTGGCGCTGGCCGCCAGCACCGTGGCCGAACTCACGCGCGCCCGCTTCCCGGATGGGGGCATCCCGTACCACAGCCGCTGGCGGCACTTCGAGGCCGGCGGGGTGGACCGGGCGGGCCAGCTCGACGCGCTGCTCGGCCCGGTGGATGCCGCGGCGCGCGCCCGCGC